>JACJWV010000018.1 GCA_020636915.1 Nocardioides sp. | reverse complement strand
CCGCTCCTACGGCCGGCCGATGATCCTGCGGGCCAGGTCGACCCAGCCGTCGTAGACCCGCTCCACGGGGAACCCCTCGATCGTCACCTGCTGGTCGAGGATCGGCAGCTCCAGCGGCGCCAGCAGTGCCGTCGCGAGGATCGGCAGGTCGCCGGTCACGCCGAGCTCGGTGAGCAGGTAGCGGACGTGGGTGGCCGCGAACGCGTGCGCACCCCCCGCGCGCGCCCCGCTGTGACCCGCCTCCCGGATCAGCTCGGCGTGCAGCAGCGTGCTCTCCAGGCGGCTGCGCCCGAAGGCCAGGAGGCGCTCCCAGGCGTCCGCGCCCGGACCCAGTGGCGGTGGTCCCGACAGCACTGCTGCCTGCCACTCCGTCTCGGAGTGGTCGAGCACGGCCGCCATCAGGCCCTCGCGGGAGTGGAAGCGCCGGAACACCGTGCCCTTGCCGACGCCGGCAGCCGCCGCGACCGCGTCCATCGTCACCGCCCGGGGACCGCACCGCTCGACCAGCTCCTGGGCGGCGTCGAGCAGCCGCACCCGGTTGCGCGCGGCGTCGCGACGCTCGGGCGGGGGGCCGCCCAGCAGCGGCAGGAGCTGGGGCTCGGTCGGCGGGAGGGACATGTCGCGCTCACCCTAGTGACCGGGCCCACCGGCGACCGGGGAATACAAAGCGGACCACGGTCCGTTTAGCCTGGCATGACCGACACCACGTCTGAGACGACGCCTGACACCACGCCCGACACCACGCTGATCGCCGTCCTGGTCGGGAGCCTGCGCTCCGACTCCGTGAACCGCAAGCTCGCCGAGCTGTTGGCCGAGCAGTCGCCCGAGGGCGTCACCGTCGAGATCGTCGACGGCCTGGGCCAGATCCCCTTCTACAACGAGGACATCGACAACCCGCGTGACATCCCCGCCGCCGCGGCGGAGCTGCGCGACCGGGTGGGTCGCTCCGACCGCGTGCTCGCCGTCACCCCCGAGTACAACGGCACGATGCCGGCCGTCCTCAACAACGCCATCGACTGGTTGTCGCGGCCCTACGGCGCCGGCGCCCTGGTCGGGAAGCCGTTCGGCGTCGTGGGCGCCACCCCCACGCCGTACGGCGGGAAGTGGGCGCACGAGGACGCGGCCCGGTCGGCCCGGATCGCCGGGGCCACCGTCGTCGAGGACGTCACGGTCTCCCAGTCGGCCGTCGAGGTGGACGTGCTGACCGACCCCGAGGTGCTCGACCGCCTCACCCGGGCCGTCCGGACCCTGGTCGACTACGACGTCGCGACGGTCGCGGCCTGACGTCGCTCGCCGGGCTCGGACTAGGTTCGGGACGTGGCCGAACTCCATGACCTGACCGCGCTGGAGCAGGGCGCGCTCGTCCGACGCCGGGAGGTGTCGCCGCGCGAGCTCGTCGAGCACTACCTCGGACGCGCCGACCGGCTCGACTCGGTCGGCGCGTTCGTCACGCTCACCCCCGAGCTCGCCCGCGCCCGGGCAGACGCGCTGGGGGCGCCCGGGCCGGAGCGGTCACCGCTGTTCGGCGTGCCGACCGCGATCAAGGACCTCAACCTGACCGCGGGCGTGCGGACCATGTTCGGGTCGGCCGCCTTCGCCGACTTCGTGCCGGACGTCTCGGACGGCGTCACGCTCTCGCTGGAGGGTGCCGGCCTGGTGAGCGTCGGCAAGACGAACACCCCCGAGTTCGGCTCGCCCTGCTACACCGAGCCCGAGGTCGGCCCACCCGCGGTGACCCCGTGGGACCGCACCCGGACGGCTGGCGGTTCCTCCGGCGGCGCTGCGGCTGCGGTCGCCGCCGGCCTGGTGCCGCTGGCCCAGGGGTCGGACGGCGGCGGCTCGATCCGGATCCCGGCGTCCTGCTGCGGACTCGTCGGCCTCAAGCCCACCCGCGGGCGGATCAGTGGTCACCCCATGTACGGCGACCCGGTGGGTCTGGCGACGGCCGGGCCGATCGCCCGGACCGTGCGCGACGCGGCGGCGATGCTCGACGTGCTCGCCGGTCGTCGGGCGGGGGACCCGTCCTGGGCGCCACCTCCCTCCTCGTCGTTCCTGTCCTCCTGCGACCGCGACCCGGGCCGGCTCCGTGTCGCCCGCTTCATCGAACCGGTCATCACCGACACCCCGGTCGACCCCGACTGCGTGCAGGCGTGGGAGGACGCCTCGCTGCTGTTGGAGTCGCTCGGGCACGAGGTCGTCGACGTCGCGGTGCCGCTGCCGCGCGAGGCCGTGCCGCTCTTCGAGACCTGCTGGGCCGTGCTCACCGCGCTGTCCGTCGTCCCGCCCGAGAAGGAGCACCTGCTGCGGCCGCTGACCCGCTGGCTCGCGGACCGTGGACGGGCGGTGAGCGGGCCCGAGTTCGGCCTCGCGATCGGGGCGGTGCGACGGCACGCCGCCGCGGCGCTCACCGCGCTGGCGCCCTACGACGCCGTGCTGACCCCGACGCTGGCGACCCCGCCGCTCCCCGTCGGCGCGATGCGCGACGACGCCGACCCCGCCGCGGACTTCGAGGCGCAGAAGGCGTTCACGCCCTGGACCTCGGCCTGGAACGTCACCGGCATGCCCGCCGTCTCGCTGCCCCTGCACCAGACGGCCTCCGGCCTCCCCGTCGGGGTGATGCTCGCCGCCCGCCCGGCCGAGGAGGAGCTCCTGCTCGCGCTGTCCGCGCAGGTCGAGGCCGCCGCGCCCTGGGCGCACCGGCGGCCGCCCGGGTGGTGAGCCGGGCACGCCGTCGGGACGCCGAGTCGGCGCGTCTTGTACGTCTGGGGATGCCGAGTCGGCGCGTCTTGTACGTCTGGGGATGCCGAGTCGGCGTGTCTTGCTCGCGCGATGCCTACGCTTGAGGACATGAGCAGACCGGTCGTCGTGGTCGTGGGTGCAGGTCCGGGCGTCAGCGGGTCGGTGGCCCGCCGCTTCGCGCGGGAGGGGTACGACGTCGCGCTGCTCGGCAACGACGAGGACCAGCTCCTGACGCTGGCGGCGCAGCTGGAGGCACTGGGCGCGACCGTTGGGCACGCGGTCGCCGACATCACCGACGGCGACGAGGCTGCGGCGGCGATCCGGCGGTTCGGCGAGCACACCGGGCGGATCGACGTACTGCACTTCAACCCCAGCGCCTTCCGCGAGAAGGACCCGCTCGAGCTGACCGTCCCCGAGCTGCTCGAGGACGTCGCCCTCGGCGTGGGCGCGCTGCTCACGGCGGTGCAGGCCGCCCGCCCCTTCATGAGCGCGGGTGGCCGGGTGACCGCGACCGGCAGCATGGCCGCCGACGAGCCGTGGCACCGCGCCGCCTCGCTCGGCGTGCAGAAGGCGGGCCTGCGCAACCTGGTCCGCAGCCTCGACGCGACCCTCGCCGACGACGACATCCGCGCGGTCTCGGTGACCGTCCGCGGCACGCTGGCGAAGGAGGGACCCTTCACCCCCGACCGGGTCGCCGACGCGATCTGGGACGCGGCCCGTCAGGACGAGAGCGAGTGGCGGACCGAGGTGCCGTACTCCGGCTGACGGCCGTGGGGTCGGTCCGGGTCAGGCGGCACCCAGGAAGTCGAGCAGGTGCCCGACGAACTCCTCGGGCCGGGTGGCGTGGACGAGGTGGCCCGCCTCGACCGTCACCATGCGCGCCCGCGGCACGCGGCGGACCAGCTCCTCGACCCGGTCGCGTGGCATCGGGCTCGCGGTGCCGCCGTACACGACCAGCGTGTCGGCGGTGATCCGCGAGAGGCCCTCGAGCCACGCCGGGTCGGGCGTGTCGATCTGGGGGCGCACGGCGAGCACCATGTCCCAATCGAAGTCCAGGTCGCCCGGCGGGCGCTCCAGTGCAGGCCCGACCCGGGGGAGCGGCGCCGGGACGTCCTCCAGCACGAGGCGGTCGACACGCGAGGGAGCCGCCTCGGCCACCAGCAGCGCGACCAGCCCGCCCAGGGAGTGGCCGACCAGGTCGACCGACGCCAGGCGGAGGGCGTCGAGGAGACCGAGCACGTCGTCACGCATCAGCTCCAGCGAGTAGTTCCCGGGCCGGTCGCTCGCGCCGTGACCCCGCAGGTCCACGGCGAGCGCGCGGCGGCCGGGCATGAGGGCCGGCACGACACCGTCCCAGTCGGCGGCCGACTCCCCGAGCGCGTGCAGCAGGACCAGGGGCCGCCCGCCGGCCGATCCGGCCTCCTGCACGGACAGCTCGATGCCGTTGGTGGGCACGCGCACGGGGTTACCGTAGCCGCGTGGCCACCGTGGCGGACGTGCACGAGCTCGCGCTGGCGATGCCGCACGTCACGGTCGTCCACGGCCAGCGCGCGCAGAACCCCGTCTACCAGGTGGGCGGCAAGTCCTTCGTCTTCTTCCGGACGCCACGACCCGATGCTTTCGACCCTGAGACGGGGGAGCGGTACGACGACGTGATCGTGCTGTGGTGCACGGCGGAGGACAAGGAGGCGCTCGTCCAGGACGAGCGCACGCCGTTCTTCACCACGCCGCACTTCGACGGGCACCCCTCGGTGCTCGTCCGCGCCAGCCGGCTCGGCGAGGTCAGCCGTGAGGAGCTCGCCGAGATCATCCAGGACGCGTGGCTCTCCCGGGCCTCCGCCACCCGTGCTCGGCGCTGGTGGGCGGACCGGGCCACCTGACCGGATCCGCATCCCACGTATCTGACGCGACCGCTCCTGCTCCTGCGATGAGTACGCCGCCGACCGGCGGTCGTACCCACATGGATCGGGAGAGGACGGCACCACCCTCATGGCGCTGAGCACGGTCACGCCCACGGTGACACCGACGATCACCGTCGACGCGGCGCGAGGCGCCGCCGCCCGGCGGGTGCTGCTGGAGGTCGGGCAGATCCTCGCGGCGTTCCTCCTCTACAACGTCGGCCGGATGCTCGCGACCGAGGAGCTGGGCCGAGCGGACGGCAACGCCCGCGGCGTGCTCGACGTCGAGGGCTGGCTCCGGCTGCCGGCCGAGGCCTCGCTGCAGGCCTGGGCGCTCGGCCACGAGACGGTGATCGACCTGGCGAACCGCTACTACGTGTCGGTCCACTTCCCCCTGACGATCGCGGTGCTGGTCTGGCTCTACCGCTACCGCCGGCCCGCCTACACCTGGGCCAAGCGCGCCCTGCTGCTGGCCACCGGCGTCGCGCTGGTCTTCCACGTGCTCGTGCCGGTCACGCCACCGCGGCTGCTGTCCTCGATGGGGATGGTCGACACCGGGCACGCCGGCGGCATGTCGATCTACCAGGCACCGGTGCTCGGGAACCTGTCCAACGAGTACGCCGCGATGCCGAGCCTCCACGTCGGTTGGGCACTGCTGCTGGCGGTGGTGCTGGTCGCCACGGGTCGCACCCGGTGGCGGTGGCTCTGGTTCCTGCACCCCCTCGCGACGCTGTTCGTCGTCGTGAGCACCGCCAACCACTACTGGCTCGACGGGATCGCCGGGTCGGCGCTCGTCCTCGTGGCGCTGTGGGTGACGCGGCCCCGGGGTGCCGGCCGATCCGGAAGCTCGGTGTGCAGTCAGCCGGTGCCCTGGTCGAAGATGCGCCAAGGCGAGGCCGGCGAGTCGCGCACCAAGAGGTAGCCCCACGTGGTGGCGCCCTCGTTCATCGAGCCGTCGTTGTGAAAGGGACGCCAGCGCAGGTTGAAGTCGACCGGGACGTTGGCGACTTCTTCTGGGGCCGAGTGGCCGGAGTCCCTCGGGCGTTCCGCAAAGTGATCTCCCACGACTACGTCCGTCAGGCTGGCGACGTCCTTGCACCACGACGTGGCGCTGTCCTCGGCACTTTCGGTCATCATGGCCTCGGCGGTATCGCAGTCGTGCGCGTCCAAGGCGTCGAGGTACGCCGTCACGACCTGCTCCGGTGTCGCATCGAGCGCAGGCCGGGCGACGTCACTCGTCTGTCGCGGCGGGAGCAGCAGGTAGGCCACGGTGGCAGCACCGATGAGAACGAGCATGCTAGCGGTCAGTGCGATGAGTCGACCGCGCCCGCTGAACACCGGCGCATCCTCTCACTCCGGATCAGTCACGTCCGCATGTGGAAGGTGACGTCGCCGTTGGGGTGGTAGGGGGTGTCGTGCGGCCGCCGTCGACCCATCTCTGCTTGTGGTGGGCGTGCAAGCCGGTGGTGCGGTCACATCCCTCGGCGCGGCACTGCCGGTCGCGGACCAGCATCGCGACCCGTTGGGCGGGGGGTCTGGCCGGTCTCGTCCGGGTCCATGGACCACACCGACGCATCGGCCACGGCGTCGAGCTCGGCGTTGAGGTGGGCGGTCGCGACACTGACCCGGTGCCGGCTTGTCGCGATCGCTGTCATGGGTCCATTCCAACACCGGCCACCGACAGTTCCAGGCTCAGAACCCCTTGACCACAAGGGTTCTGGTCACGGTCCGGTCACGATCGAAGGGGTGTTTGCACTGGGTTGTGACGGGGTGCTGAAAGTGTGGTGGCGCGGATGAACCAGGTTGATCCGCGCCACCACACTCCCCAGTGCGACCGCAGACCGCGAGCCGGGAAGCAGCGCGAGCCCGAGCGGCGCCGCACCCGCGTAGCCGGCCTTTCGGTCGCAAGCGAAGCGAGCCCGCAGCGTGCCGGCAGTCACCGCCACACGCAGGCGGCGGGGGTCTCGACAAGCTCGACCACCGGCGACCAGCCCACACCACCGGCGACGCTGCCAGGGCCAACAGGCTGACATCAGGGGCTAGTCGTCCCCGATCCCGCGCGCCTGCAGCGCGTCGCCGGTCTCGTGCGCCCGCGCGACCACGCGGATCACGAACGGCGTCAGGTAGGCGCGCGGGTGGCGCAGCCCGCGAGCGCGCGCGGCGTCCCGGGTCTCGATCGCCAGCGCGACCGTGCCGGGCAGGGCCTGGATCGCGAGGCCGACGGTGAGCGCGACGCGCTCCGGGTCGACGCCGAGCCGACGGAGCGGTGAGATCCACCGGATGAAGGCGTCGAGCATGTCGTTGACCGGCGTGGTGGTGGTGACGACGATCGCGGCCAGCGCGAGCGTGAGCAGGTCGAGCAGCGTCTCGCTCGCCTTGACCGGCCCGTAGAGCAGCCACTGCACGGCAGCGAACACCAGGGCCACCACGACCACCGAGCGCAGCGAGCGCACGAGCAGCCGCAGGTCGATCCGCGCGACCAGGGCGGCGAGGACGGCGAACGCCAGGAAGCCGAATGCCGCTGGGAGGCTGCGGACGAGCACGACTGCCAGGCTGAAGATGGTGAGCCCGCCCACCTTCACGCCGACGGGCATCCGGTGGAGCAGTGACCCGCCGGGCTGGTAGACCCCGAAGAGGTAGGCGGGGTTCATCGCCGCGCCCTCATGACGGCACCGTGGACAGGTAGTCCGCGATCGCCGCGTCGGCGGGCCCGTCGAAGCGCACCCGGGCCCGCTCGACCACGAGGACCCGGTCGCAGCGGCGGGCCAGGTCCAGGTCGTGGGTGACGAGCACCAGCTGCTGCGGCAGCCCGAGGAGCACCTCGCCCACCCGCCGGGTGTTGGCGAGGTCGAGGAGCGTCGTGGGCTCGTCGGCGACGAGGATCGCCGGGTCGGTGGCCAGCACCCCGGCGAGTGCGAGCAGCTGTCGCTGGCCACCGGACAGGCTGTGCACGCTGAGCTCCGCCTGCGCGGCGAGCCCGTAGCGGTCGAGCACCTCGAGCGCCTGACGACGACGCTCCTTCGCGTCGCGCACCGACCGGCGCAGCGACAGCTCGACGTCCTCGACGCACGTGGGCATCACCAGCTGGGCGGCGGGGTCGGTGAAGCAGAAGCCGACCCGGCGGCGTACGGCGGCACCGTCCCGCGCCACGTCGACCCCGTCGACCAGCACCCGACCCGAGCTCGGCGTCACCAGCCCGTTGACCAGCCGGGCGAGCGTGGACTTGCCCGAACCGTTGGCGCCGACCAGACCGATGCGCTGCTCGGTCAGCGTGAGGGTCGTCGGCTCGAGGATCGTCTGCTCGCCGCCGGAGACCGGGACCGTGACCGACGCATGGTCCAGCTCGATCCGCGGCATGGACCCATCCTGCCCGTCGGCCGCGGTCAGCGGCCGAGCAGGCGCGGGAACGCCCGGTGCACCTCGGCGGCGACGATGCCCACGACCAGGGCCTTGACGATGTCGCCGACCCAGAACGGCGCGTCGAAGGTGAACGCCTGGCGCCAGGTGACGTCGAGGTAGATCTTCATGCCGATCGTGCCGCAGACGTGGTTGAGCACGGTGCCGGCCATCGCGGCCACGAAGACGAAGACGGCGCGGGTCCGCTGCTCGCGGAAGACGAACTGGACGAGGAAGCCCGCGAGCGCAGCAGCGAACGGGAAGGAGATCAGGTAGCCGGCCGAGACCCCGGTGAAGACCGAGAGACCGCCGGTGTGGCCGGCGAAGACCGGCAGGCCGATCGCGCCGAGCAGCAGGTAGAGGCTGACCGCGAGGAACCCGCGCACCATGCCGAGCACGCACCCGGCCAGCAGCACGCCGAAGGTCTGCAGCGTGATGTCGACGCCGGCGCCGCCCACGGGGATGCCGCCCACGACGGCGCAGGCCGCGATGAGCGCCGCGAAGGCGGCGATCAGCGCGATGTCGGTCGCGGTGGAGCGACGGCGCGGGGCACTCGTCGTCGGGCTGGTCGTCGGCTCGGCCATGGGCACGCTCGGTTCCTCCTGGTCACGTGAACGGCGTTCAGGTTAGGGTTCGGGTCCGCACGGGTCAACGTGGCTGCCCCGCTGGGGGAGCAGGAGGGGTGTGAGGTGCGCTACCACCGCGACGACGTCGTCGCCCGCGCTCTCGAGGTGCTCGACACCTACGGCCTCGGCGACCTGACGATGCGGCGCCTCGGCACCGAGCTCGGCGTCCAGCCCAGTGCGCTCTACCACCACTTCGCGACCAAGCAGCTCCTGCTCGCGGCGGTCGCCGACGAGATCCTCGCCCGCGGGCCGCACGGCCCGCGCCCGGAGCGGTGGGACGACCGCGTCGCGGCCGTCTGCAGCGAGCTGCGCGACGCCGTGCTCGCCTACCGCGACGGCGCCGAGGTCGTGGCGACGTCGTACTCCTTCGGGCTGGGGGCCGCGGCGCCGTACGACGACCTGGTGGCCTCGCTCGCCGAGGCCGGCCTCGACCCGTCGCTGGTGCCGACCGCGGCCCGGACGCTGCTCCACTTCGTCCTCGGGCACGTGACCGACGAGCAGACCCACCTGCAGGCCGGGAGCGCCGGGGCCATCGACGGTGAGCCGCTGCCGGAGTCGGACTTCGTCGCCGGCCTCGGGCTGGTGCTCGACGGAATCCGGCTGCGCGCCCGAGGCGACGCCCTGGATCGGTCAGGAATCGAGAAGCAGCGGTCCTGACTGCTCACTAGCGTTCCGGCCATGACGACGACGACGAAGAACACCGGATTCACCGACGCCGAGCGCGCAGCGATCAAGGAGCGCGCCGCCGAGCTGAAGGCCGAGGGTCGCAAGGGCGCCAAGAAGGCCGACGACCTCGAGGCGCTGCTCGCCAAGGTCGCCGAGATGCCGGACGACGAGCGGGTCATGGCCGAGCGCATCCACGCCATCGTGAGCGCCGTGGCGCCCCAGCTGGACCCCAAGACCTGGTACGGCATGCCGGCCTGGGCGCGCGACGGCAAGGTCGTGTGCTTCTTCAAGCCGGCCTCGAAGTTCGGTGCCCGCTACTCCAACCTCGGGTTCAACGATCCCGCGCACCTCGACGACGGCGACATGTGGCCCACCGAGTTCGCCCTGCTCCGGATCGGCGAGCGCGAGGCCGGGCGGATCGAGGAGCTCGTGCGGCAGGCTGCGGGCTGACCGCGCGCCGCCCTCCGGCGGGGCGCGACCCAGGCGGCGCACGCCCGCCGCCAGGGGTCACCGAAGGGCTAGCCGACGTCGACCACGGCACCGTGCGCCTCCGCGAGGAGCACGGCGCCGGCGAGGTCCAGGCGGGTCTGTCGCAGTCGGGCGCTCGCGAGGTCGACGCCGTCCAGCCGGGCGCCCCGCAGGTCCGTGCCGGTGAGGTCGGCCTCGCGGAGGGTCGCACCGGTCAGGTCCGCGCCCCGCAAGGAGGTCCCGCTCAGGTCGGCCATGGAGAGGTCGGCCTCGCGCAGGTCGAGGTCCTCGAGCTCGATCCCGCTCAACCGGGCGCCCCGGAGGCCGACCCCGCGCCACACCCCGCCGCGGACCGAGATCGGCCGCAGCGTGCACTCGCTGAAGACCGACCCGGTCAGCTTGCACCCGTCGAGCATCGCGTCGAAGAAGCTGCAGCGCCGGAAGTCGCACGCGACGAACGCCGAGGCGACGTGCGTCGAGGCGTTGAACCGGCAGGTGTGGAACGTGCAGCTCTCGAACACCGCGCCGCGTGTGACCGCCTCGGTGAGGTCGACGTCGGTGAACGTGACACCGGTGTGGACGACGGCGCCGAGCTCCTCGCCGTACCAGTCGAGGTCGCGCAGGTCCGTGGCCGCCGGGTCAGACATCGACGGTGCCGCCGCTGCGCCAGTAGATCCCGGACTCGCGGGCCAGGAAGCCGTTCTCGACCAGGTAGCGCCGCAGCGCCGCGTGGTCGGGGTGGAACCGCCGCAGCACCAGGTTCACCTCCGCCTCCTCGTAGCGCTCGCCCGGCTCGAAGGACTGGGCCAGCCGGTCCAGGACGACCAGTCGCTTGGCGTGCCGGGTGGGGATGGAGCGTAGCGTCCCGTCCTCGTCGAAGAAGGTCCGGAGCACCTGCTGCGGATCCGTCACGACGCCGTCCGAGCCGTCAGCCGCAGCAGCGGTCGCGGCCACACCGCGGTCGAGAGGTCACCGCCGACCGCGCGCTGCTCGAAGTGCAGGTGGCAGCCATCGGGGGCGCCACTGTCGTTCGCCCGCGCGAACATCGTGGCCCTCGCGACCATGTCGCCCTCGTGCACGTAGACCTTCCTGGTGTGGCCGATCACCAGGTCGAAGTGCTTCTTGCGGTTGCGCAGCAGCACCGGGTTGTCGCCGTACGCCGGCCCGAGCGAGTCGTTCGACATCACGCGGACCCGGACCCCGGCGTAGAGGGGTGTCCCGCACGGCATCGCGACGTCGAGGCCGTGGTGGAAGCCGTGGTCGTCCGCGCACCGCGGGTCGGGGGCGTAGTACGGCGCCCGGGTGCACCCGAACGGCACCATGATCCGGTGCGCGCCCTTGAACCACGGGGAGGTGTAGTGGTGCTTGTCCTTGGTGTAGAAGACCCAGCGCGGGTCGCGGCCCTCGGCGGGCGCCGCGAGCGTGGCCGCGAGGAGGAGACCCAGGAGGACGGCTCCGAGACGTCGCATGCGACCAACCTACGGCGTGCGTCCCGCGATGCGCGTCACCGCAGCCGGCGGCCGGAGCCGTCCTTGCCGCCAGCGGCCAGCAGGACGATCCCGTCGACGACGGTCCAGATCCAGATCCCGGGCACGACCAGGATGCCGACGAGGAACAGCACCAGGAAGGCGCCGAAGAAGAAGCCGAGGAGCTGCACCAGCCCGATCGCGATGTTGCCGGCGTAGAGGCGGCCGACCCCGCAGACGCCCACGAGCGGCAGGAGGAGCTGGAGCAGCCCGGCCGTGGTCCGGGACTTGTCCGACCACGGCAGCCCGGTCACGGGGTCGAACCCGTACGGCGCCGGCACCATCGGCCGGCCGTACGTCGGCACCGGGGCGTACGCCGGCGCCGGCACCGGCAGCTGCTGGGAGTAGGGGGTCGTCGGGGACGGTGCCGCCGGGGGCGTCCAGGGCGCGTAGCGGGGTGCGGGGGCGTACGCCGGCGGCGGCTCCGGGTCGGGTGCGGGCCGGCCGAGCGCAGCCGCTGAGTACGGCTGCGTCTCGTCCATGTCGTCCGCATGGTCGTTCGCGTGCTCGCCCTCGCTCACGGATCCGACCCTACGCGCGCCGACCCGCCGGCAGGTGTCAGAGGCTGAACTCGCCGGGCGCCAGGCTGCGCAGCACGCAGAACTCGTTGCCCTCCGGGTCGGCCATCACGACCCAACGCTGCTCGCCCTGGCCGATGTCGACCCGCCGGGCCCCGAGTCCCTCGAGCCGCTCCACCTCGGCCGCCTGCGAGCAGTCGATCGGGGAGAGGTCGAGGTGCAGGCGGTTCTTGGTCGTCTTCTCGCCGTCCGGCACCGCGACGAACAACAGGGAGCCCAGCGTGGGTTCGCGGCGCAGATCAGCGAGGACGTCGGCGTCCGGCCGCGCCGACGGCGCGATCTCCACCAGCTCCTCGCGGCGGGTGATGACCACGTAGCCCAGCACCGCGCACCAGAAGTCGGCGAGGCGGGCGGGGTCGGCGCAGTCGATGACGGTCTCGGTCAGTCGTGAGGTCACGCGGTGAGTCAACCGCGCGACGCGCGCTCCTCGCGAATGGATTTCAGGTGCTCGATGCGCAGCTCGTCGAGCCGCGCGTGGAGCTCCGGGTCGTTCATCACGAGCCAGACGAGCCCGCAGTCCTCGGGGCCGGTCGCGCCCGACTCGCAGAGGTTGCACGGCTCACCGACCCGGATGGGGCACTTGGCCTCGATGGGGTGGACCGGCGTGTTCATGCACCGACGGTAGGGCGGTTCCCGGCGGGCTCGTAGGGCCGAACGTCACCGGTCGCGAGCAGCCGTTCGCACTCAGCGGCCAGCCGCGACCGGAGGGGAGCGGCCCGCTCCGCGAACAGACGCTGCGCCTCGGCGTACTCCGCCTTCCCGGCGGCCGTCTCGACACGCACCGGCTCGAGCCCGAGGTCGACGAGGTCGTACGGCGACGCGCGCATGTCGAGCACCCGGATGTCCCACGCCAGCTCGAAGCAGTCGGCCACCAGCTCGGAGGCGACCATCGGGCTGAGACGGAACGCGTGCTTGTAGAGGTCCATGCCGGCGTGGAGGCAGGCCGGCTGTTCGAGGTCGGCCCGGTCGTGCGCGGTGGGGGACAGCGTGTTGAGCGGCCGGGCGGCCGGGGTGAAGAACCGGTAGGCGTCGAAGTGGGAGCAGGCGATGCGGTGCGACTCCACGACGGCGTCGGTCCCCGTGGCCCCCAGGCGCAGGGGCCAGGCGGCGTGCCGGACCTGCTCCTCGGGCAGTCGGTAGACCATCGCCCACTCGTGCATCCCGAAGCAGCCGAAGTTCGCCGGGCGGGAGGCCGTCGCGCGCAGCAGGCGGTGCAGCGCGACGAGGAGCGGGCGCTGGGACGCGACGTACGCCGGCTCGACGGTGGCGACGCCGGCCGCGAGGCCGTAGCCCTTGAGGCGGGCGTGCTCCGGCGCGTCGACGAGCCCGACGCCATACCCGGGGTGCCAGCGGCGCAGCTGGGCGGGTCGCTGGGAGTAGTAGGTGAAGAGGAAGTCGTGCACCGGGTGCTTCCGGCCGGCCTCCCGGCGCTCCAGGTGGGGCCGCAGGTAGGCGTCGACGCGGGCCGCGTGCGCCTCGGCGCGGGGCAGCCACGCCTGCTGGTCCAGCACATCCACGTAAAGAAGGGTAGATATCGGGCCGCCCGCCGGACGAACGGGCTAGTTTTCCGTCGTGCCTCTTCCGTATGACCATCGTCACAAGCGTCCTCTCGGCATCGTCCTCGCCGCCGCGCTCCTGGTCGGACCCGCGGCCGCCGCGGTCGCCACGGCCGGATCCACGGCCACGGCCGCGCCGGCCGTCTCGGCCGCGCAGCAGCAGCACACGTCGCCGTACGACGTGACGATCCGGATCACCGAGCACGGGATCCCCCACATCAAGGGCTCGACGTTCCCCGACGTGGCGTACGGCGCCGGCTGGGCCACGACCGCTGCCGCGACGTGCACCCTGATGGACACCCTGCTCACCGCGCGCGGGCAGCGCTCGGAGTACCTCGGGCCGGACGCGACCCACAAGGACAACGTCGGCGGCTCGGGCACCAACCTGCAGTGGGACACCCTGGTCACCGACCTGCACGACCGCCACGTCGTCGAGGACCTCCTCGACGACCCGGTCGCCGGTCCCAGCGCCCGGGCCAAGGCGATGGTCGTCGCCGAGGCCGCCGGCATCAACGACTGGTTGAGCACCCACGACATCACCGACCCGGCGTGCGCGGGCCAGGACTGGATCCAGCCCGACGTCACCAGCACCGACGTCTGGTACGCCTTCTACCTCGCCCAGCTGATCGGCTCCACCACGCGGTTCCTGGGTCCGATCACCACGGCCACGCCGCCCGGCGGCTCCGGCCGGACGACCGGGCACCCCTCCCGCGCCGGCGTGCTCGCCCTGCTCGGCAAGGACGACGCCTTCGGGTCCAACGCGACGGCGGTCGGCGGCGACGACACGTCGACCCGCCGCGGCATGATCCTGGGCAACCCGCACTTCCCGTGGCTCGGCCGCTACCGGTTCACGCAGATGCACCTGACGGTGCCCGGCAAGCTCGACGTCGCCGGCGGCGCCCTCACCGGCTTTCCCGCGGTCAACATCGGCTTCAACAAGGACGTCGCCTGGAGCCACACCGTCTCGACCGGGTACCGCTTCACGCCCTACCAGTACATGACCGCCGGCTCGCCCACGACCTACGAGACCGCCGGCGGCGGCACGGCCGAGCTCGACCGTCGCGACGTCGACGTGCAGGTGAAGACCGACGACGGCGTCGAGACCGTGACGGAGACCCTCTGGCGCACGCCCCAGGGCTACGTGCTCAACGCACCGAGCTCGTTCATGGGCTGGACGGCCGACAGCTTCTGGGCGATCCGCGACGCGAACGCCGAGCACCTGCGCGCCTTCGACACGTTCTTGTCGATGAACCAGGCGACGTCGGTGCACGACCTGCTGCGCCGCCAGGACCGCGGCGGCGGCATGCCGTGGGTGAACACGATCGCCGCGGACCGCAAGGGAGACGTCCTGTACGCCGACCACTCGGTCGTCCCGAACGTCACCAACGACCGCGCCGAGAAGTGCATGACGGACTCCGGCCGGCTGATCTTCGGCATCGCGGGGCTGCCCGGCCTCGACGGCACCCGGGCGGCCACCTCCTGCCGGTGGGGCACCGACAAGGACGCGGAGCGTCCCGGGATCCTGGGCCCCTCGCACCTGCCCGAGGTGTTCCGCCGCGACTGGGTGATGAACGCCAACGACTCCTACTGGGCGCCGAACGACGAGGTCCGGCTGACCGGCTACCCCCGGATGATCGGCTGCGAGGACTGCCAGCGCTCGATGCGCACCAAGGTGGTCATGGCCTACGTCCGCGACCAGCTGAAGCAGGGCAAGGAGACCCCGGCGACGCTGGCCTCGCACGAGCACGCGAACCGCGTCTACACCGCCGAGGTGGCGCGTGCGGGTGGTCGTCTCGACCAGGTCTGCGACGCCACCGGGCTCACCGCCGCCTGCCAGGTGCTGCACGACTGGGACGGTCGCTCCAACCCGACCTCCTCGGCCGGCGCCGGCATCTTCGAGGAGTTCGTCCGGTACGCGTCGCTCGACGGCGTCAACCTCTGGGAGGTGCCGTTCGACGCGAAGCACCCGTTCACGACGCCGCGCCGGCTGTCGACCAGCCCCGAGGTCGTGACCGCCATGACCGAGGCGATCACCGCGGTCACCGACCGCTTCGACCTGACCGCGACCTACGGCGACATGCACCGCTCCGGCGACAACAGCACGGCCGGCTGGCCGATCGGCGGCGGACTGGGGAACCTGTCCGGCGACGCCAACGCCACCCAGTCGCAGACCGGGGACCCGGTGCTCGACCCGATCACCTACGGGTCGTCGTACATCCAGGCGATCGCGTTCGTCGGGAAGAAGGACATCTCGGCCCGGACGATCCTCACCTACAGCCAGTACGCGGACCCGGCGTCGCCGTGGTCGGACGACCAGACGCAGCTGTTCTCCCAGCAGCAGTGGGTGCGCTTCCCGTGGACGCCGACGCAGATCGCCGACCAGCTGGTGGACACCGTGCACCTCGCCGGGGGCTGACCTCGGGTTGGTCGCACGCCGGTCGATAGGCTCGGCGGGTGCGCATCGCGAGATTCACCACCGGGGAGGACCCGCTCTACGGCGTCGTGACCGGCGAGGTCGACGAGCTCGGCCAGCCCGACCCCGACAGCGTCGTGGTCGCCCTGGCCGGCGACCCGTTGTACGTCGGCGTGAAGCTGCTCGAGGAGCAGTACCGGCTCGAGGACGTCCGCCTGCTGGCACCGGTGCTGCCCCGCAGCAAGGTCGTCGCGATCGGCAAGAACTACGCGGCCCACGCGGCGGAGATGGGCGGGGAGCCGCCGGCCGAGCCGCTGATGTTCCTCAAGCCCAACACCAGCGTGGTCGGACCGGGCGACCCGATCTTCTACCCCCCGCAGACCGGCGACCTGCACTTCGAGGGCGAGCTCGCGGTCGTGATCGGCCGCATCTGCCGTGACGTGCCGCGCGACCAGGCGACCGACGTCATCCACGGCTACACGATCGCCAACGACGTCACGGCCCGCGACCTGCAGAGGAGCGACGGCCAGTGGACGCGGGCCAAGGGCTTCGACTCGTTCTGCCCGCTGGGGCCCTGGATCGAGACCGACCTGGACCCGCACGACTTCGAGGTCGGCCGCAGCGTCCAGACCCACCTCAACGGCGACCTGAAGCAGGACGGCAACACCCGCGACCTGATCTTCGACATCCCCACCCTGATCGCCCACATCACCAGCGTGATGACGCTGCTGCCCGGCGACGTCATCCTCACCGGCACCCCCGAGGGTGTCGGACCCATGGAGGTCGGTGACGAGGTGGAGATCTCGATCGCCGGCCTCGGCACCCTCACGAACAAGGTGGCCCAGCGTTGAGCGCTCGACCCGTCCGCGTCCGCTTCTGCCCGTCCCCGACCGGCTCGCCCCACGTCGGCCTGGTGCGGACCGCGCTGTACAACTGGGCGTTCGCGCGTCACCACGGCGGGACGATCGTCTTCCGGATGGAGGACACCGACAAGGAGCGCAGCACCCAGGAGTCCTACGACGCGATCCTGGACCTGTGGCGCTGGCTGGGTCTCGACTGGGACGAGGGCATCGAGGTCGGCGGGCCGCACGGGCCCTACAAGCAGAGCGAGCGTGGCGCGATCTACGCCGACGCGCTGGCGCAGCTGCGCGCCTCCTCCTACACCTACGACTGCTTCTGCACCACCGAGGAGGTCGACGCCCGGCGCAAGGCGAGCGGCTCGAAGGTGATGGGGTACGACGGCTTCTGCCGTGACCTCTCCGCCGAGCAGCGCGCCGCCTTCGAGGCCGAGGGACGCCGTCCGGTGGTCCGGTTCCGGATGCCCGACGGATCGATCACCTGGACCGACCTGGTGCGCGGCGACATCACCTTCGAGAGCGAGCACGTCCCCGACTACGCCCTGTGCCGGGCCAACGGCGACCCGCTCTACACGCTGGTGAACCCGGTCGACGACGCCCTGATGGAGGTCACCCACGTGCTGCGTGGCGAGGACCTGCTGTCCAGCACCCCGCGCCAGATCGCGCTCTACGCCGCCCTCACCGAGCTCGGCATCGCCCAGGGCACGCCGGAGTTCGGCCACCTGCCCTACGTGATGGGCCAGGGCAACAAGAAGCTGTCCAAGCGCGACCCCGAGGCGCACGCGCTCGCCTATCGCGACCAGGGGTTCCTGCCCGAGGGGCTCCTCAACTACCTCGCGCTGCTCGGCTGGGCGATCGCCGCCGACCGTGACGTGTTCTCGTTGGAGGAGATGGTCGCGGCCTTCGACATCAAGGACGTGAACCCCAACCCGGCGCGCTTCGACATCAAGAAGGCCGACGCGATCAACTCGGCGCACATGCGGCTGCTGTCGATCGACGACATGACCGACCGGGTGCTGCCGTTCCTGAAGGCCGCGGGTGTCGTCTCCGACCCGGTCGGCGACGCCGACGCGCAGCTGCTGGAGCAGGCGATGCCGCTGGTGGCCGAGCGGATCAACAAGCTCACCGAGGCGGTCGACATGCTCGGCTTCCTCTTCGTCGACGAGGCCGCGTTCGTCGTGGACGAGGCCGACGCGGAGAAGCTGCTCACCGAGGACGGCAAGGCGGTCGTGCGGGCGTCGTACGACGCCCTCGTCGGGCTCGAGACCTGGTCGACCGCAGCGATCCAGGACGCGCTGCAGGCCCGGCTCGTCGACGAGATGGGGCTCAAGCCGCGCAACGCCTTCGGGCCTGTGCGTGTCGCCGTGTCCGGACGCCGGGTCTCGCCGCCGCTGTTCGAGTCGATGGAGCTGCTCGGGCGCGAGCGGAGCCTCGGCCGGCTGCAGGCGGTCCTGGCCTGAGCGGGGAGGGCTGACCATGGCGCCGGACGTCGACCCAGGTCGCGGGCTGACCTATCCCGAGATCCAGCGCGGCGGTCTGGGCGGAGCGTGGCGCCCGATCGTCGGCGTCGTCCTGCTGGGGATCTGCTTCCTGGTCGCCGTCCCGGTGCTGGTGCAGATCCCGTTCGCCGTCGGGTTCGCCGTCGCCGGCCGGGACGTCGCCGACAGCATGACGCGGCTCGTCGACCTCGAGGACCCGACCCCGCTCAGCCTGGCGTACCTCAACCTGGCTCTCGCCTGCGCGATCCCGGTGACGTGGCTGCTCACCCGCCTGCTGCACGGCCTGCGGCCCGGTTGGCTGGCGTCGGTGGTGCCGCGGATCCGGTGGCGCTGGTTCGTGGTCTGCTTCGGGCTCTCGCTGGTCTCGCTGGTCGCCACCTTGGTGGTCTCCTCGCTGGTGCCCTCGACCGCGGACAGCGCCGAGGTGGGTGCGCACCTCAACGACTTCACGTCGACCACGCGCGACTTCCTGGTCGTCGTGCTGCTGCTCACGCCGTTGCAGGCGGCGGGGGAGGAGTACGCCTTCCGCGGCTACCTGACGCAGGCGTTCGGCAACCTCTTCGGCTCCTGGTTCGGACGGCCGGTCGCGGCGGTCCTGTTCCCCGCGCTCCTCTTCGCCGCGGCGCACGGCTCGCAGAGCCCGCCGGTCTTCCTCGACCGGTTCGCGTTCGGCCTGGTCGCCGGGCTGCTCGTCGTCCTCACGGGGGGCCTCGAGGCCGGCATCGCCATGCACGTGCTCAACAACTGGCTCGCCTTCGGCCTCGCGCTCGCGTTCGGCGACATGGCGTCGACGCTGAACCCGGTCGGCGGGAGCTGGTGGACGATCCCCGTCACGCTCACCCAGTCGCTGACCTACCTCGCGCTGGTGCTCCTCCTCGCGCGTCGCTGGCAGCTGCGCACGAGCACCGAAGCCCCTGCGGGGCAGGGCGTTTTGGTCGCCCCGAGGCCTCGCGTGTAGTGTTCTCCACCGTGCCCGACCGCCTCGGCGGGAGGGCATAATCGCAGTAATGCAGTGGGATATGGTGTAATTGGCAGCACGACTGATTCTGGTTCAGTTAGTCTAGGTTCGAGTCCTAGTATCCCAGCGAGATCGCCGCTTCCGGGCGGCGATTTTGTGTGGACGACGGCCTCCGATAAGGTTTCGCAGGTTGCTCGCAGAGCACACGCCCCCGTTGTGTAGCGGCCTAGCACGCCGCCCTCTCAAGGCGGTAGCGCCGGTTCGAATCCGGTCGGGGGTACCAGCGACGAAGCCCCAGCCCTCCGGGCTGGGGCTTCGTGCGTGCCACGAGCCGCACGGGGTGTTGAGTTTCGTCGGCCGGCCGACGAAATCCGACGCGGGACGACGAAGCTTTGTCGTCCACCCTCGTACTTCGTCGTCCCACCCGGCCGGGTCCCTGCCGGCCGCTCCGACACCCGCCTAGGCGCAGAGCCCGTTCTCCGCGGCGTCCTTCTTGCTGCCGTTGGGGTCCTTGCCGGTGACGGCGCCCCTGCCGAGCTTGCCGAGCGGCTCGTCGGCCTTGACCTTCGCCCACAGCTCCTGGGCGTCCGGGGTGAACTGCAGCCGGCCCCAGTTCGGGTCGCCGATGGGGAAGTCGGAGGTGGGGGCGGTGACGAACTTGATGTGTCCCAGGTCGGCGTGCCGCAACGACATCGCGAGCTTCACCAGCTTGCCGGCGCTGGCGAGGTCGGGACTGGCCTGCAGCGAGTCCGCGAGGCTGCTGGCGAACTTGTAGAGCCGGTCCGGCCGGGTGAGCGTGTCGGCCGACATCACCTTGTTGACCATCGAGGCGATGAACGCCTGCTGCCGCTTCATCCGGCCCAGGTCGGAGTTGGCGGTCGAGTGGCGCTCGCGCACGTACTGGAGCGCGCGGTCCCCGTCCAGCGTCTGGGTGCCGGCGTCGAAGTGGATGTGGGCGACGGTGTCGTCGACGGGCTGCGGGATGCACACCTCCACCCCGTTGATCGCGTCGACCATGGACTTGAAGCCGCCGAAGTTCACGGTGATGTAGGAGTCGACGTAGATGCCGGTCACGGCCTCGACCTGGCGGGCCGTGCACGCCGGACCGCCCACCGAGTACGCCGCGTTCCAGGTCGCCCCGGACTCCGCCGGCACCGCCCCGCCGTCGGCGGTCTTGCACGACGGCCGGTCGACGAGGGTGTCGCGGGGGATCGAGATGCCGTACGCCGACTTCCGGCCCTCCGCGATGTGCAGCAGGATCGTGGTGTCCGACCCACCCTCGCCGGCCTCCTTGTCGATGCCGCACCCGGCGCAGTCACGCGAGTCGGTCCCCATCAGCAGGATGTTCATCTGCGAGGTCGGCAGCGGCTTCTTGGTGCGCGGCTCGATGATGTGACCGATCGCGGGCCCGGTGGTGATCTTCTTGTCCACGTGGTTGTAGGCGAAGACCACGCTCGCCCCGGTGAGGAGCGCGACCACGAGCTCCGCGACGACGATGACGCGCAACACGGTCAGACGGTGGCGACGCTCGACAGCTTCTGGCACGCAGGACCCTCCCCGGACTCCCCGAGATCCTCCACCACCCTACGGACGTGTGCCAGCCGCCGGGCCGGATCCCGGCCGACTAGGCTCACGCCCGTGTCCGATTCCCGCCAGATGATGTCGGTGGCGTCGGTCAGGATGGACGCATGACCACCGCCGCACCCCACCGCGCCGAGCTCGACGCCGAGTCGTGCTACCGGGCCGTGAAGTCGCGCGACCGGCGCTTCGATGGCGTCTTCTACACCGCGGTACGCACCACCGGGATCTACTGCCGGCCGTCCTGCCCGGCGCGCACCCCGGCCTTCCGCAACGTCACCTTCCACCCCAGCGCGGCCTCGGCCCAGGCCGCGGGGTTCCGGGCCTGCAAGCGCTGCCTGCCGGACGCGACGCCCGGGAGCCCGGACTGGGACGTCTCGGCGACCGCGGCGGGCCGGGCGATGCGGTTGATCGCCGACGGGGTCGTCGACCGCGAGGGGGTCGAGGGCCTGGCCCGTCGGGTCGGCTACACCCCGCGCCACCTCACCCGGATCGTGACGGCCGAGCTCGGCGCCGGACCGCTCGCGCTGGCCCGCGCCCGGCGCGCCCAGACGGCCCGCGTGCTCATCGAGACGACCGAGCTCAGCTACGCCGACGTCGCGTTCGCGTCCGGGTTCTCCAGCGTCCGTCAGTTCAACGACACCCTGCGCGAGGTCTACGCCTCCTCGCCGACCGAGCTGCGCGGCCGCCGTGGCGGCCGGGCGACCACCGGGACGGTCACCATGCGACTGGGCGTCCGCACGCCGTTCGCCGGTCGGGCGCTTCTGGACTTCCTCGCCTACCACCTCGTCCCCGGGGTCGAGGTGGCCGGACCCGGCTGGTACGCCCGCACCCTCGACCTGCCGCACGGTCCCGGGACGGTGCGGGTCGAGCTCGACGACCTGCCGCAGAGCCCGCAGGCCGCGTTCGTCACCGCCACGTTCGAGCTCGCCGACCTCCGCGACACCGGCGCCGCGCTCGAGCGGACCCGCCGTCTCCTGGACGCCGACTGCGACCCGCTCGCGGTCGCCGAGCACTTCGCCGGCGACCCGGTGGTGGGGCCTCTCGTGCGCGACTGCCCGGGCCTGCGGGTCCCGGGGCAGGTGGACGGCGACGAGACAGCGGTCCGGGCGGTCGTCGGGCAGCAGGTGAGCGTCGTCGGGGCGTGCACCGTCACCGGTCGCATCGTCGCCGACCACGGTCGCCGGGTGTCGACCTCGACGCCGGGCCTGACCCATCTCTTCCCCGACGCGGCCACGCTGGCTGTCGTCGACCCCACGACCCTGCCGATGCCACGGGCGCGGGGCCGGGCGCTGGTGGGTCTCGCGGCCGCACTGGCCGACGGCACGGTCGCCCTGGACCGGGGGCCCGACCGCGCCGCCGTGCGATCCGCGCTGCTGGCCCGACCCGGCGTCGGTCCCTGGACGGCTGACTACGTCGCGATGCGTGCGCTCGCCGACCCCGACGTCTTCCTTCCCACCGACCTCGGCGTGCGCAACGCGCTCACCCGTCTCGGCCACGACCCGTCCGTCGTCGTCGCGGGTCAGGACGCCTGGCGACCTTGGCGCTCCTATGCCCTGATGCACCTCTGGAACACCCTGATGCCTGCCACCACCAGCAAGGAGAGCTGACATGTGGACCGTGATGGAGTCCCCGATCGGGCCGCTGCGTGTGGTCGAGCACAACGGCGCGATCACCGCGATCGAGTTCTCGCCCTTCCGCGACAGCGACGGGCGACCGCGCGGTGCCCGTGACGACGCGCACCCGGTGCTGGTCGAGGCCGTGCGCCAGCTCGACGCCTACTTCACCCGCGACCTCAAGGAGTTCGACCTCCCGCTGGCCCCGGAGGGCAGCGCGTTCCAGAAGCGGGTGTGGGCCGAGCTGCTCGGCGTCGCCTGGGGAGAGACCGCGTCGTACGGCGAGATCGCGCACCGGCTCGGCATGACCAACGCCGCCTCGCGGGCGGTCGGCCTGGCCAACGGACGCAACCCGATCCCGATCGTCATCCCGTGCCACCGCATCATCGGTGCCAACGGCACCCTCACCGGGTACGCCGGGGGGCTCGAGCGCAAGCAGCTGCTGCTCACCCTCGAGCAGGATGCCTTGTTCTGAGGGGATCGCGAAGCGATCCACTCAGAGGGACAAGGCAGGTTGAGGGCGCCCGTGACCGACGAAGGAGGTCGCGACGGCGCGTCTCGAAACCCGGTGAGCCGAGGTTCGACCTGGTGGCTGCCTACTCCGCGGCGGCCCGCCGCAGCGACTCGCTGAGCCGCTCGGCGGCCGCGAGGACGGCGGGCGCGTGCATCCGCCCGGGCTGACGGGACAGCCGCTCGAGCGGCCCCGAGACCGAGACCGCCGCGATGACCTTGCCGCCGGGGGAGCGGACCGGGGCGGAGACCGACGCCACGCCCTGCTCGCGCTCACCGACCGACTGCGCCCAGCCGCGTCGACGGATGCCGGACAGGGCGGCGGCCGAGAACGCGGCGTTCTGCAGCCCGCGGTGCATGCGCTCGGGGTCCTCCCAGGCCAGCAGTACCTGGGCGGCCGACCCGGCGCGCATCGTCAGCTGCGATCCGACCGGGATCGTGTCGCGCAGGCCCGAGGGACGTTCGGCGGCGGCCACGCAGACGCGGTGCTCACCCTGGCGGCGCCAGAGCTGGGCGGACTCTCCGGTGATGTCGCGCAGCCGCGCGAGCACGGGGCCGGCGGTCGCGAGCAGCCGGTCCTCGCCGGCGGCGGCCGACAGCTCGGCGAGGCGCGGACCGAGCACGAACCGGCCCTGCATGTCCCGGGCGACGAGGCGGTGGTGCTCGAGGGCGACGGCGAGCCGGTGGGCAGTCGGCCGGGCGAGGCCGGTCCCGGCGACGAGGCCGGCGAGGGTGGCCGGTCCGGACTCGAGAGCGGTGAGCACGAGGGCGGCCTTGTCGAGGACGCCGACGCCGCTGGTGTTGTCCATATGGCAATACTGACGTCTCAGAGAATGGGATGCAAGCGCTAGGGTGGGTGACCGTCAGCACGCGCAACGAGAGGGAGAGTGCGTCATGGGCAAGACCTTGGCCGAGAAGGTCTGGGACGAGCATGTCGTCCGGTCGACTCCGGGAGAGCCCGACCTGCTCTACATCGATCTGCACCTGATCCACGAGGTGACCTCGCCGCAGGCGTTCGACGGGCTGCGGCTGGCGGGCCGCGCCGTGCGTCGCCCGGACCTGACGATCGCCACCGAGGACCACAACGTCCCGACGCTGGACTGGGACAAGCCGATCGCCGACCCGGTGTCGCGCACGCAGGTCGAGACGTTGCGGCGCAACGCCGAGGAGTTCGGCGTACGCCTGCACCCGTTGGGCGACGCCGACCAGGGCATCGTCCACGTCGTCGGCCCGCAGCTGGGCCTGACCCAGCCGGGCATGACGATCGTGTGCGGTGACAGCCACACCAGCACGCACGGCGCGTTCGGCGCGATCGCCTTCGGCATCGGTACGTCGGAGGTCGAGCACGTCCTGGCAACGCAGACCCTTCCCCAGGCGAAGCCGAGGACGATGGCGGTCACCGTGAACGGCAGCCTCCCGGCCGGTGTCACCGCCAAGGACCTGGTGCTGACGCTGATCGCGCACACCGGCACCGGTGGTGGCCAGGGCTACATCGTCGAGTACCGCGGCCAGGCCATCGAGGAGCTCTCGATGGAGGGCCGGATGACGGTGTGCAACATGAGCATCGAGTGGGGCGCCAAGGCCGGGCTGATCGCGCCCGACCAGACCACGTTCGACTACATCGAGGGTCGTCCGGAGGCGCCCACGGGCGCAGACTGGGACGCCGCCGTCGAGCACTGGAAGAGCCTGCGCACCGACGACGACGCGGAGTTCGACGCGGAGATCGTGCTCGACGCGTCGACGATGACGCCGTTCGTCACCTGGGGCACCAACCCCGGCCAGGGTGTGCCTCTCGGAGGACGGGTCCCGTCGCCGGAGGACTTCGAGGACGCCTCGGACCGGGTCGCTGCCGAGAAGGCCCTGCAGTACATGGGTCTGCAGGCAGGTACGCCGATGCGCGAGATCGACGTCGACACCGTCTTCATCGGCTCGTGCACCAACGGCCGCATCGAGGACCTGCGCACGGCCGCCGAGGTCATCAAGGGACACACGGTCGACCCGGGCACGCGGCTGCTGGTCGTGCCGGGATCGGTGCGGGTGCGCCTGCAGGCCGAGGAGGAAGGGCTGGACCTCGTCTTCAAGGAGGCCGGTGCCGAGTGGCGCGGAGCGGGCTGCTCCATGTGCCTGGGCATGAACCCGGACACGCTCTCACCCGGCGAGCGCAGCGCATCGACGTCGAACCGCAACTTCGAGGGCCGGCAGGGCAAGGGTGGCCGCACCCACCTGGTGTCGGTGCCGGTGGCCGCCGCCACCGCGGTCCGCGGCCGGCTCTCCTCACCCGCCGACCTGGCGCCGGCCGCCGGGGCACCTGGGGCACCTTTGACGAACGCAGGGAGCAACTGAGATGGAGAAGTTCAGCGCCCACACCGGTGTCGGCGTCCCGCTGCGGCGCAGCAACGTCGACACCGACCAGATCATCCCGGCCGAGTACCTCAAGCGCGTCACGCGCACCGGGTTCGAGGACGGGCTGTTCGCCGCCTGGCGCAACGACCCGTCGTTCGTGCTCAACAACCCGGCGTACGCCGCCGGCTCGGTCCTGGTCGCTGGGCCGGACTTCGGCACCGGGTCGTCGCGCGAGCACGCCGTCTGGGCGCTGCAGAACTACGGGTTCAAGGCCGTCATCTCGCCCAGGTTCGGCGACATCTTCCGCGGCAACTCCGGCAAGGCCGGCCTGCTCGCGGCCCAGGTCGACGAGAAGGTCGTGCAGCAGCTGTGGGACCTGCTGGAGGAGCAGCCCGGCGCGACCGTGACCGTCGACCTCGAGTCGCGCACGGTGCGCGCCGGCGAGGGCCCGGACGCGATCGAGGACTCCTTCGACATCGACGACTACACGCGGTGGCGCCTGCTCGAAGGGCTGGACGACATCGGGATCACGCTCGGCCACGAACCCGACATCGCGGCCTACGAGAAGACCCGTCCCACGTGGAAGCCGGTCACGATCCACGCTGGCTGAGGCAATGCCGAAAAGTGGGCGAATCCCCAAGCGGGCTTGGGGATTCGCCCACTTCGCCATTTCGGCCGTCCAGTCCTCGAGCGGCCTGAATCAGTGGAATTCCGCTCTGCTGACGGCTTCTGAGCGATACCGGGCTGTCTGAAATGACCCGAAAATCCCCCAAGAAACGCGGCGAAGGTGATTGTGGCAGCGGCCACGAATACCTAGCGTGCCAAGCAGAAGTCGAGCAAGGGCTCGACCACTTGTCGTTCATTGGAAGGGAAGACAGTGAACAAGTCAGAGTTCATCGACGCACTCTCGGCGCGGTTCGAGGGGAACAAGAAGGCCGCCTCGCACGCACTCGAGTCCGTGCTCGACACGATCACCCGCGAGGTCGCGAAGGGTGAGAAGGTCGCGATCACGGGCTTCGGGTCGTTCGAGAAGCGCGTCCGCGAGGCCCGCTGGGTGCGCAACCCGCAGACCGGCGCACGCATCAAGGCCAAGAAGACCGCCGTTCCGAAGTTCACCGCCGGCGCCGACCTGAAGAACGTCGTGTCGGGTGCGAAGAAGCTGCCCAAGCTGACGCTGGCCACCGGCGCCTCGGCGGCGAAGAAGGCGACCGCGCCGGCCAAGAAGGCGGCTGCCGCGGCCACCAAGAAGTCGGCACCGGCGAAGAAGGCGGCGCCCGCCAAGAAGGCTGCTCCGGCCAAGAAGACCGCGGCGAAGTCGACCCCGGCCAAGAAGACCACGACCGCGAAGACGGCGGCCAAGAAGGCGCCGGCGAAGAAGGCGCCCGCGAAGAAGGCCCCGGCAGCGAAGAAGGCTCCCGCGAAGAAGGCCCCGGCAGCGAAGAAGGCCCCGGCCAAGAAGGCGCCAGCGGCCAAGAAGGCACCCGCCAAGAAGGCACCCGCCAAGAAGGCGCCGGCTAAGAAGACGGCCAAGAAGGCCTGACCGCTCGGGACCCACGGAGACGGGCCGCCATCCCCACGGGGATGGCGGCCCGTCGGCACGTCAGGGTCTGTGCGTCGTCCCGGCGAGACCCGCGGTGTGCGCGCCGACGCCGAGCAGGACGGCGTCGCGCAGGTCGTCGACGTCGTCGACGTCGCGACGGATCGAGGGTGGCGCCTGCGCGAGCTCGCGCGCTCCTGCGTCCAGGTGAGCCTCGCGGGAACCGGTGCCGAAGCGCGGGTCGAACTCCTCGAACGGCGCGACATACAGGGTCGTCCCGACCCCGGCCGCGTCCGGGACGAACGCCGGGTGCGGACCCGACTGCGCCAGCGTCGCGTCGAGGTCCTCGGGCCGCAGCGCCGGGAGGTCGGCGCAGAGCGCGACCGGACGCAGCTCCGGCCAACGCCGCCGGGCCTCGGCCGCGGCCTGGCGCAGGGTGCCGTTGAGGTCCCCGGCCACGCCGTCTGGGATCGCCGCGGTGCCGAGCCCCGACAGCCGCGCGGAGAAGGCGGCGTCGTCGGTCACGACCAGCACCTGGGCGACCGAGGTGGCCGCGACGCAGGCCGCGACGGTGTCGAGAGCGAAGGCCTCGGCGAGGGCCCGCCGGTCCTCGGCGGCGAGCCCCCGCAGCCGTGACTTGCCGACGGAGGGCGGCTTGACGGGGACCAGGACGACGTACCGACGCGGCCGTGGGGACGGCACGTCGGACGGGGGCGGGGACACGGGCATCAGCCCGATCCTGTCAGGTCCCCGACCGAGTAGCCTGCGCACGTGGTCGTTCGCAAGATGCAGGAGAAGCGGAGCTGGGCGTGGGTGATCGCCGAGCCCATCGTCAGGGCGGGGTTGGTCGCGACCACGAAGCACGAGTGGGTCGGCGGTGAGAACATCCCCGCGAGCGGCGGCTGCATCCTGGTGCTGAACCACGTCTCGCACATCGACCCCCTGACCGCCGCCCACCTCGTCTACGACCACGGTCGGCTGCCCCACTACCTGGCGAAGTCGGGCCTGTTCAAGAACCGCGCCGCCGGGGCCTTCTTCCGTGCCGCCGGGCAGATCCCGGTCGAGCGGTTGAGCAAGGACGCCGCCGGCGCGTTCGACGCCGCGGTCGCCGCGGTCCGCGAGGGCAAGTGCGTGGTGGTCTACCCGGAGGGCACGATCACCCGCGACCCGGGAGGCTGGCCGATGACCGGCAAGTCGGGTGCGGCGCGCATCGCCCTCGAGACCGGGTGCCCGGTGATCCCGGTCGGTCAGTGGGGCGCCCAGGAGCTGCTGCCGCCGTACGCGAAGAAGCCGGATCTCTTCCCGCGCAAGCTGGTGCGGATGCGCGTCGGGCAGCCGGTGGACCTCGCCGACCTCGAGGGCCAACCGCGCACGGTCGCGGTCATCGCCCAGGCGACCGAGCGCATCATGGCGGCGATCACGGTCCTCGTCGAGGAGGTGCGCGGGGAGACGGCTCCGGCCGAGCGGTTCGACATGAAGAAGGCCGGGGTCCGTCAGACCGGCAACCCCAACAAGTCCGGGAGCCATCGGTCCAACAGCCACCACAGGCGGGGGAAGTCCGCGTGACCGGCGGCCACGGCAAGGTCGCGATCTTCGGAGCGGGCTCGTGGGGCACGGCGTTCTCGATCGTGCTCGCGGACGCCGGCAACGACGTCACGGTCTGGGCTCGCCGCGAGGAGGTCGCCGCGACGATCAACGAGCGGCGTGAGAACACCGAGTACCTGCCCGGGATCGAGCTGCCGCCCCAGGTGTCGGCGACCCACGACGTCGAGAAGGCGGCGCACGGCGCCGACGTCGTCGTCCTGGCCACGCCCTCGCAGACGCTGCGCCCCAACCTCACCGAGTGGGCGCCGTTCCTCCAGCAGGACGCCGTCCTGGTGTCGCTGATGAAGGGTGTCGAGCTGGGCACGCTGGACCGGATGAGCCAGGTGATCGGCGAGGTGACCGGCGCCGGCCCGGAGCGGATCGCGGTGGTCAGCGGACCCAACCTGGCCAAGGAGATCGCCCGCCGCGAGCCGGCGGCCTCGGTGGTCGCCTGCGCCGAGGAGGAGGTGGCGCGGCGACTGCAGGTGCGCGTCCACTCGCCGGCGTTCCGCCCGTACACCAGCCCGGACGTCCTCGGGTGCGAACTGGGGGGTGCCTACAAGAACGTCGTCGCGCTGTCGGTCGGCATGGCGGTGGGGCTCGGCTTCGGCGACAACACCACCGCCTCGGTCATCACCCGGGGGCTCGCCGAGACCGCCCGGCTCGCGACCGCGCTGGGCGCGAACCCGCTGACCCTGATGGGGCTGGCCGGGCTCGGTGACCTGGTGGCGACCTGCTCGTCGCCCCTCTCCCGCAACCGGACCTTCGGCGAGAGGCTCGGGCAGGGCATGACGACCGAGGAGATCTACGCGACCACCCGGCAGGTGGCCGAGGGCGCGAAGTCCTGCTCCTCGCTGCTCGCCCTGGCCCAGCGCACCGGCGTGGACGCGCCGATCGCCCACCACGTCGACGCCGTCGTCGCCGGGCGGATGACCGCCCCGGAGATGATGGATGCGTTCATCGCCCGCGACACCAAGTCGGAGATCTACTAGGCGGTCGGCAGCGCGTCCAACGCGGTCCGCAGGTCCTCCCACAGGTCGTCGACGTCCTCGACGCCCACCGAGAGACGCACGAGCGCGTCGGGGATGGTGGCGGGCTCGGCCTTCCAGCGACGGCGCCGCTCGAGGGTCGACTCCACCCCGCCGAGCGAGGTCGCGTGCACCCACAGGCGGGTGGACCGGACGAACAGGTCGGCGGCCATCGCTCCCGGGGCCAGGACGATCGACACGATCCCCCCGAAGCCGGGATAGCGGACCTCCTCGATCGCGGCATGGTCCCGCAGCCGGGTCGCGAGCTCGGTGGCGTTGGCCTGCGACCGCTCGACCCGCAGGTGGAGGGTCCGCAGCCCGCGCAGCGCCAGGAAGGCCTCGAGCGTGCCGGGGGTGGCGCCGAGCAGGTCGCGCCGCGCCTTGAGCACGCCGTGCAGCTGGTCGTCGGCGGTGACGATCGCGCCCATCAGCACGTCGCTGTGCCCGGCGAGGAACTTGGTGACCGAGTGGACGACGATGTCGGCGCCCAGGGCGAGCGGCTGCTGCAGCAGGGGAGTGGCGAAGGTGTTGTCGACGACGACGTGGGCCCCCGCCTCGTGGGCGGCCTCGGCGATCCGCTCGATGTCGGCGAGCTCGAGCGCCGGGTTGGTCGGGGACTCCAACCACACCAGCGCGGCGTCGGCGCACGCCGCGACGACGGCGTCGGTGTCGGTGATGTCGACCAGGTCGGTCCGGAGCCGGCCCCGACCCTCGAGGTCGCCGAGCTGGAGCAGCGTGCCGGTGTAGGAGTGCCGAGGTGCCACGACCAGCGCGTCGTGGCCGACGAGGTCCAGGACGGTCGTGACCGCAGCCATCCCCGACGAGAAGGCCAGCGCGCGGCCGCCCTCGAGGGCTCCGAGCGCCTCCTCGAACGCCGACCAGGTCGGGTTCGCGTAGCGGCCGTACTCGAGATCACCTCCGGCCACGTAGGTCGACGCCAGGGTGACCGGGCGGTTGAGCGGCTGGTCGGGCTCGTGCGGCGGCCGTCCGGCGGTGACGGCGACGGTGGCGGGCTTCCAGGCCTCGTTCCTGTCGTCGGTCCTGTCGTCGGTCGTGGCGTCGGTCATGCACCGAACCCTAGGGGCAGACCCTCGGCCAGATAGGGTCGGCCGCGATGAGCGAGCCCACGCAGGACCCCACCCGTCATGGGCGCAAGCCCCGCGTCGCCGTGGTCTTCGGCGGCATGTCGAGCGAGCACGCGATCTCCTGCGTGACGGCCGGCAGCGTGCTGGCCGCCATCGACCCCGAGACGTACGACGTCGTGCCCGTCGGCATCGCGACCGACGGCCGGTGGGTCCTGGAGTCCGGCGACCCCGACCGGCTCCGGATCGAGTCGCCCGAGCGGTTGCCCCAGGTCGACGGCGACCGCGCGACGGTGGCCCTGTCGCCCGGAGCCGCCTCGACGGGTCTGGTCGTCACCGAGCCGTCGCAGCCACCGCACACGCTCGGCGAGGTGGACGTGGTCTTCCCGCTGCTCCACGGCCCGTGGGGCGAGGACGGCACCATCCAGGGCATGCTCGAGATGGCCGGCGTGCGGTACGTCGGCGCCGGGGTGCTCGCCTCCGCGGTCAGCATGGACAAGGCGTACATGAAGGTGGTGCTGGCCGCCGCCGGGCTGCCGGTGCTGCCGTCGACCACCGTGACCGCTCGCCAGTGGGAGCGCGACCAGGTCGGTTGCCGCGAGCGCGCCGCCACCCTCGGCTACCCGCTGTTCGCCAAGCCTGCCCGCGGGGGTTCCAGCATCGGGATCTCCAAGGTGCACGACGAGTCCGAGCTGGCGGGGGCGATCGAGGAGGCGCTGCGCTACGACCCGAAGGTGCTCCTGGAGGCCTATGCCGCCGACGGCCGCGAGGTCGAGTGCGGGGTCCTGCAGGCGCTCGACGGGACCCCGGAGACGAGCGTGCCCGCGGAGATCCGGATCTCCGGGGAGCACGAGTTCTACGACTTCGCCGCGAAGTACCTCCCGGAGGAGCACACCGAGCTCGACGTCCCGGCGAAGCTGCCGGACGAGGTCGCCGACCGGATCCGTGAGATGTCGGTGCAGGCGTTCGACGCGGTCGGCTGCGAGGGCCTGGCGCGCGTCGACTTCTTCGTGCTCCCGGGCGACCGGGTGGTCGTGAACGAGATCAACACGATGCCGGGCTTCACCCCGACGTCGATGTACCCGCGGATGTGGGCCGCGTCCGGCGTGGACTACCCGGCCCTGGTGGACCGGCTCATCCGCCTGGCGCTGCAGCGCGACACCGGTCTGCGCTGAGGCCTCCCGACGCTGGCGACGGCGCCCTGCGGAGGGCATGCTGTGCCCATGACCAGTCTCGGCGCACGTTTCGCGGCCGCGGTCGCCGCCAAGGACCCGGCCGCAGTGCGCGCCCTCGTCGCGGACGACGTCGACTTCAAGGGCCTCACCCCGGGTCGGCTCTGGGAGGGCTCCACGCCCGACGAGCTGGTCACGGTGCTGGCCCAGTGGTTCGAGCCGCAGGATCACGTGGACGACCTGGTGGAGGTCGTCGAGAGCGCGCCCGTCGCCGACACGCAGCACGTCTCGTACCGGCTCCGCATCACCACCCCGGACGGCCCCCACGCGGTGGCGCAGCAGGCCTACTACCGCGCCGAGGGTGACCGGATCGGCTACCTGCGCGTCCTGTGCTCCGGATTCCGGCCGGTCGACTGACGGTCCTGGTCGCCATCGCCCGGCGGCCCGTCAGTGGCAGCGGCCGACCCTCTTCAGGTGCTGCTGGACCAACGGCCCGATCGCCCCGATCGAGTTCGTGAACCCCTCCGGCCGGTAGTCCCCGGGCACGAACAGCTCCACGCGTGGCCGGTAGTTCATCTCGGTCGTGGTCACGTCGAGGCTGTCGTCGTCGGAGAGCAGGACGTCGTCGGGCACGAACCACCCCGTGGTGTCCATCTGCACGCACGTCGAGCTGTCGGTGAAGGCCTCGGGCTCGTCGACCCCGCAGGTCAGGACGATCGCCGGGTCGCCCCACGCGGCGCCGTACGACGTCTCGCCGGTGACGTCGACGCGGTCCTGTCCCGCGAGCGTGTCGGGCAGGGCGTCGACCAGGTCCCGGCACGCGGCGGCGTCGGCGGCCGACAGGTCGGGTGCGTCGATCTCGGGCGGATCGGAGGAGCAGCCGGCGAGCACCAGGAGGAGGACGCACGCGACGACGCCCCGCGTCCGGGCGGACACGGGGCGTCGTCGGCGTGCGGCGTCGGGCACCTCAGATGTGCACGACCGGGCACGTCAGCGTGCGGGTGATGCCGTCGAGATTCTGCACTTTGGAGACCACCAGCTTGCCGAGCTCGTCGACGTTGCGCGCCTCGGCGCGGACGATGACGTCGTAGGGGCCGGTGACGTCCTCGGCCAGGGTCACGCCCTTGACCTGGGCGATGGCGGCGGCGACCTCGGCGGCCTTGCCGACATCGGTCTGGATCAGGATGTACGCCTGGACGACCATCGGGCTCTCCCTCGTCTGTGGGCTGCGTGCTGCGGCTGTGTCGTGCGTCAACCTACCGTGCGGTCACAGGCGCCGGTAGGGCGGCCACCTGCCTCGGGGACCGGTCGATCTGGTGGGATGGGCCCATGCCGATCCCCCCTGACGCCACCCTCGCCGACGTGGGCGAGTTCGGACTGATCGCCGAGCTCGTCGGGCTGTTCCCCCAGGGTGAGCAGGTGCTGGTCGGCCCCGGCGACGACGCCGCGGTCCTGCGGGTGCGCACCGGCCACGTGGTGGTCTCGACGGACCTGATCGTCGAGGGCCGGCACTTCCGTCGCGACTGGGCCTCGGCCGAGGACGTCGGGCACCGGGCGGCCGCCCAGAACCTCTCCGACGTCAACGCCATGGGCGGCCGGGCGACCTCCCTGACCATCGGCCTGGCGGCGCCGGGCGACCTGCCGGCGCAGTGGGCGCTGGACTTCGCTCGCGGTTTCGCCGACGAGTGCGCCCTCGTGGGGGCGTCCGTCGTCGGCGGGGACCTCGCTCGCGCGGACGAGGTGGTCGTCGCCGTCACCGTGCTCGGTGCCTGCACTCAGGCGCCCGTCCTGCGCTCGGGGGCCCACCCGGGCGACGTCCTCGCGCTCACCGGCCGCCAGGGCTGGGCTGCTGGGGGGCTCGCGGTGCTGGGCCGAGGCTTCCGGTCGCCGCGGGTGCTGGTGGAGGCCTACCGGCGCCCCGAGCCGCCGTACGAGGCCGGGCCCGTCGCCGCGGAGGCCGGCGCCACCGCGATGATCGATGTCTCCGACGGCCTGCTCGCCGACGCGGGGCACCTCGCTGCGGACTCCGGCGTCGCGATCGACGTGCACGCCGCGGCGTTCGAGGTGCCCGAGCCCCTGCACGCGGTCGGCGCGGCCCTGAACGCCGACCCGCTCCAGTTCCTGCTCGGCGGGGGTGACGACCACGCCCTGCTCGCCACGTTCGAGGACGTCGCCTCGGTGCCGGCCGGCTGGGCGGTCATCGGGGAGGTCGCCGCCGGCGCGGGCGTCACCGTCGACGGTGCCGCCTACGACGGCCCCACCGGCTGGACCCACTTCTAGGCCGACTCGGCGCGTTGTGCCCGCTGAGGAGGCCCGAGTCGGCGCGTTGTGCCCGCTGAGGAGGCCCGAGTCGGCGCGTAGTGCCCGGGTTCTCGCACAGCGGCTGTGGACAGGTGACCACAACACGCCGACTCGGCGATCTGGGGCGAGCAAGATGCGCCGACTCGGCGGTCCTACGCGGGCAAGATGCGCCGACTCGGCGGTCCTACGCGGGCAAGATGCGCCGACTCGGCGGGAAATGCGGCGAGCCCCGACCGGGAGGTCGGGGCTCGTGCGGAGGTGCGCGTCAGGTCAGCGGGTGACCTTGCCGGCCTTGAGGCAGCCGGTGCACACGTTGAGGCGCTTCGGGGTGCCGTTGACGGTGGCGCGGACGCGCTGGATGTTGGGGTCGAAGCGGCGCTTCGTGATCTTGCGGGACCAGGGCCGGTTGTTGCCAAAGGTCGGCTTCTTGGCGCAGATGTCGCAGACGGCAGCCACCGTGAACTCCTGTGGATCGGGATTGCTTGACGTGGGAGGGCCCGGCCGCGGGCGGCGGGCAACCGCACTAGGGTATCCGACCACCCCGGCACGGCGGAAATCGTGCCGGACCGATTAGCCTGTGGCACTCATCTCCACAGCAGTCTCCCCGATCGAGGACGGCGATGGAAACTCCGGGCAGCGGTCGCATCACGCTCGGGGTCGTGCTGCGGTTCGTCGACGTGGCCGTGGACGCGCTGGCGGACGCCCGCGAGGAGATCGACGCCCTCAACATCTACCCGGTCCCGGACGGCGACACGGGGACGAACATGTACCTGACCGTCTCCGCGGCGCGCGACGCCGTGCGGGAGGCGGCGGACGGCGACCCGGACGGCGACCTGGCCGCCGCGCTCGAGGCCCTCGGTCGCGGGGCGCTGCTGGGCGCTCGCGGCAACTCGGGGGTGATCCTGTCCGAGATGCTCGGCGCCGTCGCCCGGCGGATCGCCCGGTCCGGGCCGGAGGAGCGCAACGCCCACGTGATGGCGGACGCCCTGCGGCGCGCCTCCGACGCCAGCTACGCCGCGGTCGGTGTCCCGGTGGAGGGCACCATGCTCACCGTCGCGCGCGCCGCGGCCGAGGCCGCAGCGGAGGCGGCCAAGGGCGCCGGCACCCGCGCCCGGGACGTCTTCTCGGCGGCGGCCGCGGCCGCCCGCGAGGCACTGGCCCGGACCCCCGAGCAGCTCCCCGTGCTGATGCACGCGGGTGTGGTCGACGCCGGTGGTCGCGGGATCAGCGTCATCCTGGACGCCGCGGAGACCGTGCTCACCGGGCGGCACCCGATCTCGGTGACCGAGCCGCGGGTCCGCCACCACATCCCCGTCCCGGCGATCCCGCCCACCAACGTGGGCGACCTCGACCCCAGCGGCCCGGCCTACGAGGTCATGTACCTCCTCGACGCCGAGGACGCGGCGGTCGAGGCGCTCCGGGACGCGCTCGCGGGACTCGGCGACTCCTTGGTCGTCGTGGGCGGCGACGGCCTCTGGAACGTCCACGTCCACGTGGACGACGTCGGTGCCGCCATCGAGGCCGGCATCGCCGCCGGGCGCCCGCACCGGGTGCGCGTCACCCACTTCGCCGAGCAGCTCGCCGAGCTGCGGCACCGCGCCCCCGCCCGCACCGGCCGACGCGTCGTCGCCGTCGCCGCCGGGCCCGGGCTGGCCGGCCTGTTCGAGGAGGCCGGCGCCGTCGTCGTACCGGGTGGTCCCGGGCGGCGGCCCTCCACCGGCCAGCTGCTCGAGGCGATCACGGCGTCCGGCGCGGCCGAGGTGATCGTGCTCCCGAACGACCAGGACACGGTGCGCGTCGCCCAGATCGCGGCCCGGACGGCGGAGGCCGATTCCGACGGCGCGGTGCGGGTGGCCGTGATCCCGACCCACGCCCAGGTCACCGGCCTCGCCGCGATCGCCGTGCACGAGCCGGGCCGGGTCTTCGACCAGGACGTCCTGGAGATGACCTCGACGGCGCGGTCCGCGCGTCAGGGCGCGGTGACGGTCGCCGCGAAGCAGGCGATGACGATGGCCGGGCCGTGCGAGCCCGGCGACGTGCTCGGCGTCATCGCGGGCGACTTCGTCGTGGTCGGTTCGGACCTGTTCACGGTGGCCACCGACGTCCTGGACCGGCTGCTGGCCGGTGGCGGCGAGCTGGTCACGGTCGTCGCGGGCGCCGACGACCCGGAGGGGTCGCTGGCGACGCGGTGCGCCGGGTACGTCGAGCAGCACCACCCCGTTGTCGACGTCGTGGTGTACGACGGGGGCCAGGAGCGCTACCCGCTCCTGGTGTCCGTCGAGTGACGGGCGTGAGAGACCTGCGTGAGGAGACGGGCATGAGGAGGCAGGCGTGCGGGGGACGGCCATGAGAGGACCCCGGTGATCGGGCTCGACTCGTCCGTCGTCGCCGTCCTGGGTGACAACGCCAAGAAGCGCAAGGGCATCGAGGAGCGGCTCGGCCTGCGCACCGTCGACGACCTGCTGCACCACTTCCCGCGCCGTTACATCAAGACCGGCGAGCTCACCCGCGTCGAGGAGCTCCGCGAGGGCCAGGTCCTGACGCTCTCGGGCCGGATCGTCGGTTCGGAGATCAAGACCTACCGCGACCGGCGCAGCGGCCGCACGGCGTACCGCGTCGAGACGGTCCTCGAGGCCGACGGACCGTGGCTGACGATGACCTTCTTCGCGAAGACCGAGCGGGTGGCGGCGTGGAACGCGCGCCGCCTCGCCGCGGGCCGCCGGGGCGTGTTCGTCGGCAAGGTCAGGTCGTTCCGCGGGCAGTGGCAGCTGACCAACCCCCAGATGGTGTTGTTCGGCGACCCCGGGGAGGACGCGGCGCAGCTCTCCCTCGACGCGATCCACGAGTACTACCCGATCTACCCGTTGACCAAGGACGTCGACAGCTGGGACATCCAGCGCGCCGTGGCGTTCGCGCTGACCGTGCTCGACGAGTTCCCGGACCCGCTGCCCGAGGAGGTGCGCGCGTCCTACGACCTCGTCGACGTGCGCACCGCGCTCGAGTGGATCCACACCCCGCGGGAGTGGTCCCAGATCTCCCGCGCCCAGCGCCGGTTCCGCTTCGAGGAGGCCCTGGTCACCCAGCTGGTGCTCGCCCGCCGTCGCCGGGCGGTGCGCGCGATGGGCGCCCAGGCCCGCACGGGTGACCAGGGCGGCCTGCTCGCGGCGTTCGACGCGGGCCTGCCGTTCGAGCTGACCGCCGGCCAGCGCGAGGTCGGCGCCCAGGTCGACCTCGACCTCGCGCAGCCGCACCCGATGAACCGGCTCCTTCAGGGTGAGGTCGGCTCCGGCAAGACCCTGGTCGCCCTGCGCGCGATGCTGCGGGTCGTGGACTCGGGCGGCCAGGCGGCGCTGCTCGCGCCGACCGAGGTGCTCGCTCAGCAACACCACCGCTCGATCACCGCGCTCCTCGGTGACCTCGCCGCCGGTGGCATGCTCGGCGGCGCGAGCGAGGCGACCAACGTCGAGCTGCTCACCGGGTCGATGACCAAGGCGCAGCGGACGGCCCCGATGTCGCGCATCGCCACGGGGGAGGCCGGGATCGTGGTCGGCACCCACGCGCTGCTCGAGGAGAAGGTGGTCTTCGCCGACCTCGGCCTGGTCGTCGTCGACGAGCAGCACCGGTTCGGCGTCGAGCAGCGGGCCGCGCTCACCGACAAGGCCGGCACGCCACCGCACGTCCTGGTCATGACCGCGACGCCGATCCCACGCACCGTGGCGATGACGGTCTTCGGCGACCTCGAGACCTCGACCCTGACCGAGCTGCCCGCCGGGCGGGCGCCGATCCAGACCAGCGTCGTCCCCCTGGCCGAGCACCCCGGCTGGTTCGACCGGGTCTGGGAGCGCGTGCGCGAGGAGGTCGGCAAGGGCCACCAGGTGTACGTCGTCTGCCCCCGCATCACCGGCGACGAGCCCGAGCAGGGCGAGAGCGACCCGGTCGAGCTCGACGAGGACGGCAACGCCGTGCAGGCGGAGCGACCCGCCGGCGGCCTCGCCGCCGTCGAGGAGGTCGCCGCCCAGCTCTCCGACGGTCCGCTCGCCGGGCTGCGGGTGGAGATGCTGCACGGACGCATGACGCCGGACGACAAGGACCGGGTGATGCGCGCGTTCGCCGGCGGTGAGGTCGACGTGCTCGTCGCGACGACGGTGATCGAGGTCGGGGTCGACGTCGCGAACGCGACCGCGATGGTGCTGCTCGACGCCGAGCGGTTCGGGGTCTCCCAGCTCCACCAGCTGCGTGGCCGGGTCGGGCGGGGCGGGTTCCCCGGCCTGTGCCTCCTCGTCACGCGCGCCGAGGCCGGCATGCCGTCGCGCGAGCGCCTCGACGCCGTCGCGGCGACGACCGACGGCTTCGAGCTGAGCCGGGTCGACCTCGAGCAGCGGCGCGAGGGCGACGTGCTGGGCAAGTCGCAGTCCGGCTTCCGCTCCGGCCTGCAGAACCTCCGGGTGCTGCGCGACGAGAAGACCATCGTGCAGGCGAGAGAGGCGGCCAACGCCCTGCTGGACGCCGACCCGGCGCTCCGCCGGGCCCCGGAGCTGGCCGGCGAGGTCGCTCGGATGGAGGAGTCGGTCGCGTCCGACTTCATGGAGAAGTCGTGACCGAGGGGGAGCGGGCGTGACCCGCATCATCGGCGGCACCGCCGGCGGCCGCCGGATCGCGACGCCGCGCGGAGCGGCGACCCGGCCCACGAGCGACCGCGTTCGCGAGGCGCTGTTCTCGGCGGTCGAGTCGTGGTGCGGCTCGCTGCACGGCCTCCGCTTCCTCGACCTGTACGCCGGCTCGGGGGCCGTCGGGCTCGAGGCGTGGTCGCGAGGCGCGGGTGTCGTGACGATGGTCGAGTCCGACCGCCGGACCGCGGCCCTGATCGCCGAGAACGCCCGGACGCTCGGCTTCACGAAGGCCGACGTGGTGTGCGCCCCGGTGGCGGGGACGCTGGGCCGCCCCCCGGCCGCGCCGTACGACGTCGTGTTCCTCGACCCGCCGTACCCCATTGCCGACGCCGCGGTCGGGGAGGATCTCGCCCTGCTCGGGTCGCGCCAGTGGCTGGTGCCGGGGGCGATGGTCGTCGTGGAGCGCTCCTCGCGCAGTCCCGAGCCACCGTGGCCGCCGGAGATCGAGCGCGAGCGGGAGAAGCGCTACGGCGAGACGACCCTCTGGTACGCCGAGTTGGTCCCGGGAACGCGGTAGCCTCCGGCCATGACCCGCGCCGTGTGCCCCGGATCGTTCGACCCGGTGACCAACGGTCATCTCGACATCTTCCGTCGGGCGGCCGGGATCTTCGACGAGCTCGTCGTCGCGACCGGGACCAACCCGTCCAAGTCGCGACTCTTCGACCCGGCGGCGCGCCTGGAGATGCTGCGCGAGGTCTGCGCCGACCTCCCCAACGTCACCGTGATGGGCTTCAGCGGGCTGATCGTCGACTTCTGCCGCGAGATCGACGCGCAGGCGATCGTCAAGGGCCTGCGCGGCGGCAACGACTACGAGTTCGAGCTGCCGATGGCCCAGATGAACTCCCACCTCACGGGCGTGGAGACCGTGTTCATCCCGACCAACGCCGCGCTGGGCTACATCTCCTCGAGCCTGGTCAAGGAGGTCGCCTCGCTCGGGGGAGACGTCTCCGCGCTGGTGCCGCCGTCGGTGCTGTCGCGCCTGCAGGCGGAGCTGGCCCGGTCGGCGACGGCGGGCTGACCGGGACCCGGTCTCCGGGCTTCGGAAGAGGCGGATTTTGCCGGGCCAGACCACCGACCGGTACGATTCACGACGATCTGTTGGTGCCTGGAACCGGAAGTAGAAAACTGAGCAGCCTGGACCCGAGAGCGCCGCTCGTGCTCGACACCCGCGAGCTCGGCCGCCGCCCGGGGTCCGAGCGCGAGGTGGAGCGGACGGTCCCGGCACCCGCAGATCTGGGCATCGAAGTCCTCCGTGTCCCGGAAGGCTCGCAGATCGACCTCGACCTGCGGCTGGAAGCGGTCATGGAGGGTGTGCTGGTCACCGGTTCGGCCTCGGCCGAGCTCACCGGTGAGTGCGCGCGGTGCCTGGAGCCGATCGAGGACGAGATCGACGTTCGGTTCCAGGAGCTGTTCGTGTACGACGACCAGGGCTACTCCTCCGGGGAGGACGACGAGGTCAGCATGCTGGAGGGCGACCTGGTCGACCTCGAGCCCCTGCTGCGGGACGCGGTGGTGCTCGCACTGCCGTTCCAGCCCATGTGCGAGGACGACTGTCCCGGACTGTGCCCCGAGTGCGGGGCCCGGCTCAAGGACGACCCGGACCACGCGCACGAGGAGCCGGTCGACCCGCGTTGGGCGGGGCTGGCGGCCCTCGCGCAGGACCAGCAGGAAGACTGAGAAACGTTCACGGCCGGATCCTCCGGTCCTGGTAGAGGAGATCACAGTGGCTGTCCCGAAGCGGAAGATGTCGCGCAGCAACACCCGTCACCGCCGCTCGGCCTGGAAGGCTGTGGCACCGACCCTGGTGACCTGCACGAACCCCGCGTGCGGTGCCAAGCACCTCCCGCACCGTGCGTGCGGCGAGTGCGGCCAGTACGGCGCGCGCGCCGACCGTCGTCAGGTCCTCTGACCGGCCTGTGGCTGGCTCTGGTCCGCTGACCAACTACGCCGAGCTCCGCGCGGCGCTCGGGGACCCCGTCCTGGACCCCGAGCTGTTGGAGCGCGCCCTCACCCACCGGTCCTACGCGTACGAGAACGGTGGTCTGCCGACCAATGAGCGGCTGGAGTTCCTCGGGGACTCCGTGCTCGGCGTCGTCGTCACCGAGACCCTCTACCTCACCCACCCCGACCTCTCCGAGGGCCGGCTCGCCAAGCTCCGTGCCGCCGTCGTCAACGCCCGCGCGCTGGCCGAGGTCGGCCGCGGGATCGGCGTCGGTGACCACGTCAAGCTCGGCCGTGGCGAGGAGTCGACCGGAGGGCGGCACAAGGCGTCGATCCTCTCCGACACCGTCGAGGCCGTCATCGGCGCGGTCCACCTCAGCGGTGGCTTCGAGACCTCCGCGGTGGTCGTCCACCGGCTCTTCGACCCGCTCATCGAGGCGGCCTCCGCCCTGGGCGCCGGCCTGGACTGGAAGACCTCCCTGCAGGAGCTCTCCGCCGAGCACGGCCTCGGTGTGCCCGAGTACGTCATCGAGGACGAGGGTCCCGACCACATGAAGACCTTCACCGCCCAGGTCCGTGTGGGCGAGAGCCTCTACGGCAACGGCGTCGGCCGCTCCAAGAAGGAGGCCGAGCAGGCCGCCGCGGAGACGGCGTACGGCGAGATCGCCACCGACCTCGGCGTCGAGGACCCGGCGATCGACGCGGCGGCCCAGTCCGCCACCCACCAGCACTAGCGGGAGCGCCGCAGTGCCTGAGCTGCCCGAGGTCGAGGTCGTCCGCGCGGGCCTCGAGCGGCACGTGCTGGGAGCCACGATCGTGCGTGTCGACGTCCTGCACCCGCGGCCCGTGCGCCGGGACCTGCGCGGTCCGGCCGGCTTCGCCGAGGCCCTCGCCGGGCGCCGCATCGACGCGGTCCGGCGCCGGGGCAAGTACCTCTGGCTGCCGCTCGACAACGGCGACGCGCTGCTCGGCCACCTCGGCATGAGCGGCCAGCTGCTGCTGCAGCCCCCCGGCGCGCCGGACGAGCGCCACCTCCGCGTCCGGATCGCCCTGGACGGGGCCGACGAGGACCGCGAGCTGCGCTTCGTCGACCAGCGGATGTTCGGCGGGCTGTCGGTGTCCGCGGGCGGCGCGGACCTGCCCCCGGAGATCGCCCACATCGCCCGCGACCCGCTCGACCCGGAGTTCGACGAGGACGCGGTCGTGCGGAAGGTCCGGCGGCGCAGCTCGGGCATCAAGCGGCAGCTGCTGGACCAGAACCTCGTCTCCGGCGTCGGGAACATCTACGCCGACGAGGCGCTGTGGCGCGCCCGCGTCCACGGGGAGCGGCCGGGGGACCGGTTGACCGCCGCCCAGGTGCGCGAGCTGCTCGGGCACGCGCGTGACGTGATGGTGGCCGCGCTGGGGCAGGGCGGCACGTCCTTCGACGCGCTCTACGTCAACGTCAACGGCGAGTCCGGCTACTTCGACCGCTCCCTGCACGCCTACGGCCGCGAGGGCGAGCCGTGCGAGCGCTGCGGGACGGCGGTGCGTCGGGTGGCATTCATGAACCGGTCGTCGTACTTCTGTCCCACCTGCCAGCCGGTGCCGCGCCGCCGGCGCGCCCGCCCCCAGGCTTTGCCGGTCCCGGATTGACCCTCGCGCCTCGCGGTGGGACTCTTGAAGACGGCCCGCCACCGCGGGTGCCCCACATCACGACCCGGAAGGTCCATCCATGGCCAAGGCGCTGATCGGATACATGAACAGCGACCTGCGGACCCCCGCTCGACTCGTAGCCGAGAACTCTCGGTTGCGCGCGCGCGTGGGTGAGCTCGAGGCGCTGGTCCTGCGCCTCTCCGAGGAGAACGACGCGCTGGCCGCCGCGCACGCCGCCGCGCTCCTCGACCTCGAGACCGCATCGATGCAGGAGATGCAGCCCGCCTGACGCCGTACGGCGCAAACCGGGTCGCCTCCCGCGGCCCGGAGCACTAGCCTCGCCTCCTTGTGAGCACCCCCGTTGCCGGCCGCGCGGCCGGTCCCGTCGGCCGGCTGGTCGAGGTCGTCGCCCCGCGACGGTTCGGCACCGGCTTCCGCTGGCTGGTCGGCTCCTCGTGGGTCTCCAACCTGGGCGACGGCATCGCCATCGCCGCGGGTCCGTTGCTGGTCGCGTCGATGACCCACGACCCGTTCGTGGTCGCGCTCGGTGCGCTGCTCCAGTGGTTGCCACCCCTGGTGTTCGGGCTGCTCGCGGGGGCGCTCTCGGACCGGCTGGACCGCCGCCGGATCGTCGTGACCGTGGACCTGCTGCGCGCCGGGGTCCTGGTGCTCCTCACGCTCGCGATCGCGACCGACGTCGCGTCGATCGCGCTCGTGCTGGTGGCGATGTTCCTGCTCGGCACCGCCGAGGTGTTCGCCGACAACACCACGGCCACGCTGATGCCGATGCTCGTGCGGCGCGACGACCTCGCGATCGCCAACTCGCGGCTGATGACCGGGTTCATCACGGTCAACCAGCTCGCCGGTCCGCCGATCGGCGCCGCCCTGTTCGCCGTCGGTCACGCGCTGCCGTTCTCGGCCCAGGCCGCGCTCGTCGCGCTCGGGGCGGTGCTCGTCTCCCGGGTCGTCCTGCCGCCGCACCGGCGGGGTACGTCGGAGCCGACCCACCTGCGACACGACGTCGCCGAGGCGTTCCGCTGGGTGGCTCACAGCGCCGCCGTACGCACCCTCGTCCTGACGATCTTCGTCTTCAACATCACCTTCGGCGCGGCGTGGTCGGTGCTGGTCCTCTACGCGACGCAGCGCCTGGGACTCGGCGCCATCGGGTTCGGCCTGCTGACGACGATCTCGGCGGTGGGCGGCCTGGTCGGCACCCTTTCCTACGGCTGGATCACCCGGCGGATCAGCCTCGGCGACATCATGCGCATCGGGCTGGTGTTCGAGACCTTCACCCACCTCGCGCTCGCACTCACCCGCACCGCCTGGGTCGCGATGGTGATCTTCTTCGTCTTCGGCGCCCACGCGTTCACCTGGGGCACGACCTCGATCACGGTCCGCCAGCGCGCCGTCCCGACCCAGCTCCAGGGGCGGGTCGGCAGCGTCAACCTGGTCGGCACCTTCGGCGGCCTCGTCATCGGCTCCGCGGTCGGGGGCCTGGTCGCCCAGCGCTACGGCGTCACGGCACCCTTCTGGTTCGCGTTCGTCGGGTCGGCCCTGTTCGTCGTGCTGATCTGGGGACAGCTCGGCCACATCGCCCACACCGACGAGGCGGACCACCCCGAGCCCGCCTGACCCTGGAGGCGGCTGACGGGCGACGCGCCCGGCCCACGGCCGCGGGGATGCGGCCGAGCGGGGGTGCCGACAGGTAGGGTGAGGCTCGCTGAGCTTCCCCCGTGCCTGCTGCGATGATCCTCCGGTCCGCGCAGCCCCGTCCTCAGCTGCGACGAGACCACCGTCACCGACCAGCCGGGAGCCAGACGTTGTACCTGAAGAGCCTGACCCTCAAGGGGTTCAAGTCCTTCGCCTCCTCGACGACGCTGCAGCTCGAGCCCGGCATCACCTGCATCGTGGGCCCCAACGGCTCGGGCAAGTCCAACGTCGTCGACGCGCTCGCCTGGGTGATGGGCGAGGCCAGTGCGAAGTCGCTGCGCGGCGGCAAGATGGACGACGTCATCTTCGCCGGCACCTCCGGCCGCCCCCCGCTGGGCCGCGCGGAGGTACTGCTGACGATCGACAACTCCGACGGTGCGCTGCCGATCGAGTACGCCGAGGTGACGATCAGCCGCACCATGTTCCGCAGCGGCGGCTCGGAGTACGCCATCAACGGCAACCCGTGCCGGCTGCTCGACGTTCAGGAGCTGCTCTCGGACTCTGGCATCGGCCGCGAGATGCACGTGATCGTCGGCCAGGGCCAGCTCGACTCGATCCTGCACGCGACGCCCGAGGACCGCCGGGGCTTCATCGAGGAGGCGGCCGGGGTCCTCAAGCACCGCAAGCGCAAGGAGAAGGCCCTCCGCAAGCTCGACGCCACCGAGGGCAACCTGACCCGCCTCAACGACCTCCTGGTCGAGATCCGACGCCAGCTCAAGCCCCTGGGCCGCCAGGCCGAGGTCGCCCGCCGTGCCGCCACCGTGCAGGCCGACGTCCGCGACGCCCGGGCGCGGCTGATCGCCGACGACCTCGTCACCGCCCGCACGGCCCTCGAGCAGGAGATGGCCGACGAGTCGGTCCTCGTCGCCCGCCAGGAGCAGGTCGAGGCCGCGACCGCCCAGGCGCGCGCGGCGGAGACCGCGCTGGAGGAGGCGCTCCGCGAGGACCTGCCGGCCCTCGCCCGCGCCCAGGAGACCTGGTACGCGCTGTCCGGGCTGCGCGAGCGGCTGCGCGGGACCCAGTCGCTGGCCGCCGAGCGCGTCCGCAACGCCGCCGGCACCGGGGAGTCCGAGGAGTCCCGGTCGGGCCGCGACCCCGAGCAGCTCGAGGCCGAGGCCGCGGCGGTCCGCGAGCAGGAGCGGCGCATCGCGACCGAGGTCGACGCCAGCAGGAGCGCCCTCGAGGGCGCGGTGACCGCCCGGCGCGCGGCCGAGGACGCGGCCGCCGAGGAGGACCGCAGGGTCGCCGCACTCCAGCGGGCGGCCGCGGACCGGCGCGAGGGGCTGGCCCGGCTCACCGGCCAGGTCAACGCCATGAAGTCCCGCGCCGCCGCCGCCGACGAGGAGGTCGGACGCCTCACCTTGGCCCGCGAGGAGGCCGTCGCCCGCGCCGACCGGGCCCAGCGCGACTTCACCGCGCTCGAGACCAAGGTCGCCGGCCTCGACGCCGGCGAGGAGGGCCTGGACGCCGAGCACGAGGCGGCGAGCGCGACCCTCGACGACATCGAGGAGCGGCTGGCCAAGGCTCGCGACGAGGCGCTCCAGGCCGACCGCGACCGCACCGCGCTCGCGGCCCGCAAGGACGCCCTCGAGATGGGGCTCAACCGCAAGGACGGCGCCGGCGCGCTGCTGGCCGCATCCGACGAGGTGTCCGGCCTGCTCGGCTCGGTGGCCGCCCTGCTGTCGGTGCGCGCCGGCTACGAGACCGCCGTCGCCCAGGCGCTGGGGTCGGCTGCCGACGCCGTCGCCGTGACGGACGCCGAGGCCGCGGTCCGCGCGATCGGTCACCTCAAGGGCGACGACCTGGGCCGGGCCGGCCTGCTGCTCGGCGGGGGCACCGCCCCGACCGACCGGACCGGCCGCGACTGGCCCGACCTGCCGGCCTCCGTGGCGTACGCCGTCGACGTCGTCGAGTGCCCCGACGAGCTCCGCCCGTCGCTGACCCGGCTGCTCGGCCGGGTCGCCGTGGTCCACGACCTCGACGCCGCCCGGGCGCTGGTCGACGACCTTCCCGAGGTCACCGCCGTGACCCGTGACGGCGACGTCCTCGGCGTCCACTACGCCTCCGGCGGCTCGTCGAGCCAGCCCAGCCTGATCGAGGTCCAGGCCGCCGTCGACGAGGCCGCCGAGCAGCTCGCCGAGGCCATCGCCTCCTCCGAGCGGCTCGGCTTCGACATGTCCCGTCTCGAGGCCGAGCGGCTCGAGGCGCAGAAGCGCGTCGACGTCGCGCTCGCCCGGCTGCACGAGTCCGACGCCACGCTGGCTGCGGTCGCCGAGGAGCTGGGCCAGTACGGCTCCCAGGCCCGCGCCGCCCGCGGCGAGGCCGAGCGGCTCGCGCAGGCGATCGAGAAGGCCGAGGAGGCGCGGACCCAGGCGGTCGCCGGGCTCGCGGAGCTCGAGGCCCGGCTCACCGGCGCCGAGGAGGCACCCGAGGAGGAGCCGGACACCAGCGTCCGGGAGCGGCTCGTCGACGAGGCGCGGGCCGCCCGGCAGGCCGAGATGGACGCCCGGCTCGCCCTGCGCACGTCCGAGGAGCGGGCCCGCGCCCTCCACGGCCGGGCCGACGCCCTGGTCCGCGCCGCGAACGCCGAACGGGAGTCCCGTGCCCGCGCGGCCGAGCGCCGCGAGCGGCTGCTCCGCGAGGGCCGGGCGGCCGAGGCGGTCGGCCGGGCGGTCGTCCACGTCCTGGCCCGCCTCGAGGTCTCGATCCACCGGGCCGCGGAGGCGCGTGCCGAGGTCGAGCGGTCCCGCAGTGGCCGGGAGCAGGAGCTGCGTGACGTGCGCGCCCGGCTCCGCGACCTCGGCAAGGAGCACGACGAGCTGGTGAGCTCGGTGCACCGCGACGAGATGGCCCGCACCGAGCAGCGGATGCGCATCGAGCAGCTGGAGGAGAAGGCGATCGAGGAGCTCGGCATGGACGCCGAGGCGCTGGTGGCCGACTACGGCCCCGACCAGCCGGTGCCGTTCTGCGGAGAGGTCGCGGAGGGGGTGCAGACCCCGGAGCCGGCCCCCTACGTGCGCGAGGAGCAGCAGAAGCGGCTGCGGAGCGCCGAGCGGGCCTTGCGCGAGCTCGGCCGGGTCAACCCGCTCGCTCTCGAGGAGTTCTCGGCCATGGAGGAGCGGCACAAGTTCCTCACCGAGCAGCTGGAGGACCTCCGCAAGACCCGCAAGGACCTCCTCGACATCGTCCGCGAGGTCGACCAGCGCGTCGAGCAGGTCTTCACCGAGGCGTACGCCGACGTCAGCCGGGCGTTCGACGCCACGTTCGCGCGCCTCTTCCCGGGGGGCGAGGGGCGGCTGGTCCTGACCGACCCCGACGACATGCTGGCCACCGGCGTCGAGGTCGAGGCCCGGCCGCCCGGCAAGAAGGTCAAGCGGCTCTCGCTGCTGTCCGGCGGCGAGCGGTCGCTGGTCGCGGTGGCGTTCCTGGTCGCGCTGTTCAAGGCCCGCCCGTCGCCGTTCTACATCCTCGACGAGGTCGAGGCGGCGCTCGACGACACCAACCTGGGTCGGCTGCTGGAGATCTACGAGGAGCTGCGCGAGAACTCCCAGCTGCTCGTCATCACCCACCAGAAGCGCACCATGGAGGTCGGCGACGCGCTCTACGGCGTCACCATGCGCGGCGACGGCGTCTCCGCGGTGATCAGCCAGCGGCTGCGCGACGCCGAGTCCGCCTAACCGTGCCGGCGCAGCGTCCCACGCGGGACGAGTACGTCCACTGGGAGCGGGTCACCACCCGATGGGCCGACATCGACGTCTACGGCCACATGAACAACGCCCGCTACTTCGAGATCATCGACACCGTCGTCAACAACCACCTCACCGCGGCGACCGGCGTGGACATCCGGTCGCTGGACGCGATCGGGGTGGTGGCCGAGGTGGGCTGCCGCTACTTCGCCGAGGTCGGCTACCCCGACCCGGTCGACGTCGGCCTGGTCGCCGAGCGGGTCGGGACCTCGTCGGTAGTCTACCGCGTGGGCCTGTTCCAGGGTGCGGGGGAGGAGGCGGCAGCCGAGGGCCGCTTCGTGCACGTCTACGTCGACGACACCGACCCCGCCCGCCCGGTGACCCCGCTGCCCGATGTGATCCGCGCCGCAGTCTCGCCCCTCCTGCGTGGCTGAGGTCGATCGCCACCGGGTACGTGGCACGGTGGAAGGCAGAACCCGTCTCGGAGGTGCTCGTTGCTCTTCATCGTGCTCACGATGATCGTCGTCCTGGTCGTCGCCGGCCTGGTGGTCGTCTACGTCGCCTACCCCCACCGCGGGGAGGACATGCCGGCCGCGCCCTGGCTCGGGGAGGCGATGACGCGGGCGACCGAGGCCGCCCCCGTGCTCGAGGTCGAGTACGAGGACTCCGAACCGCGGCGGTGACCGCCCTCGCGCGGACGTCGTCGACGTCGATGATTGGATGACCGCATGGACGCCGTGGCCATCCTCATCCTGATCATCGCGCTGGTCGCGGTCGCCCTCGTGGCGACCGTGGCCGGCCTGCTGGTGTCCCGCCGGCGCAAGCCGGAGCCGCTCCCGAACACCCACACCGGGGTGATCGTCCGGCCGCCCGAGGAGGCGGACCAGGCGCCGGTCGAGGTCAGCGCACCGCCGGCGACGATCGAGCCCGAGGCGCCGGAGGCACCCGCCGCACCCGCCGTCGAGAAGCCGGAGGGTACGGCGTCCCGGCTGGTGCGGCTGCGCCAGCGGCTGGCCGGCTCGCAGGGTGCCCTGGGGCGCGGCCTGCTGGCCCTGCTCTCGCGCGACCGGCTCGACGAGGACACCTGGGAGTCGATCGAGGACACCCTGCTCACCGCCGACGTCGGTGTCGCTCCGACCCAGGAGCTGGTCGAGCACCTGCGCACCCGCCTGCGGGTCGAGGGCGCGCCGGAGGACGCCCGCTCGGTCCTGCGAGAGGAGCTGCTGAACCTCGTCGGGCCCGATCTGGACCGTCGCCTGCAGGTCAGCGGCGCCGACGGCAAGCCCGGGGTCGTGCTCGTGGTCGGCGTCAACGGCTCGGGCAAGACCACGACCGTCGGCAAGATCTCGCGGATCCTGGTCGCGGAGGACCGGTCGGTCGTGCTCGGTGCGGCCGACACGTTCCGGGCGGCGGCCGTCGAGCAGCTGGCGACCTGGGGGGAGCGGGTCGGCGTCGACGTCGTCCGCGGCCCCGAGGGCACGGACCCGGCGAGCGTCGCCTTCGACGCGGTCAAGGAGGGCGTGGACACCGGCGCCGACACCGTCATCGTCGACACCGCGGGCCGTCTGCAGAACAAGGCCGGCCTGATGGACGAGCTCGGCAAGGTCAAGCGCGTCATCGAGAAGCAGGCCCCGGTCACCGAGGTGCTCCTCGTGCTCGACGCCACCACGGGCCAGAACGGGCTGATCCAGGCGCGCGTGTTCAGCGAGGTCGTCGACGTCTCCGGCATCGTCCTGACCAAGCTCGACGGCTCGGCCAAGGGCGGCATCGTGGTCCAGGTCCAGCGCGAGCTCGGCGTACCCGTCAAGCTCGTCGGCCTCGGCGAGGGCGCAGACGACCTCGCGCCGTTCGACCCGGGCGCCTTCGTCGACGCGCTGCTGGGCTGACGTCCCGCCCAGCGGGCCGCGGGCTTGAGGCTGGCGTAACGCCGAAGTAACACCGGGCGGGAACTCGTTGCACGGCCGCAACACGTGACGGCGAGGGCTGAAACCTCCTCGGCCGAAGGTCTACCTCAATGGGGCGGACCCGGAGCCGACAGCGCAGTCGTGGCCGCGATCGCCCTCCCGAGATGTGATCCCTGGAGGTTCAGTGGACGGCTACTACGCCTGGATGATCGTGGCGACAGCCCTCGTCCTGATGATGACGACTCCCGCGCTGGCACTCTTCTACGGCGGCATGAGCCGTTCGAAGTCGGTGCTGAACATGATGATGATGTCCTACCTGGCGCTCGGCGTCATCGGCATCGTCTACGTGCTCTGGGGCTGGTCGATGGCCTTCGCGGGCGACGACATCGCCGGCCTGTTCGGCAACCCCTTCGACGCCTGGGCGCTCAAGGGCGTGCCGTGGAGCTCCTACATCGGTGGCGTGATGTTCCAGATGACCTTCGCGGCCATCACCGTGGCGCTCATCTCGGGAGCGATCGCGGACCGCGTCAAGCTGTCGGCCTGGATCGTGTTCATCCCGATCTGGGCGACCCTGTGCTACTTCCCGATCTCGCACCAGGTCTGGTCGACCGGGGTGGGCTTCGTCTCCAAGCACTTCGCCGCGCAGGACTACGCCGGTGGGACGGTCGTCCACATCAACGCCGGTGTCGCGGGCCTCGTGCTCGCCCTGGTCATCGGCAAGCGGGTCGGCTTCGGCAAGGAGCCGATGCGGCCCCACAACCTGACGCTGACGATGATCGGCGCCGGCCTGCTGTGGTTCGGCTGGTACGGGTTCAACGTCGGCTCGATGGTCTTCGTCGCCGGTGACGGCGCCGAGAAGGACATCGCCCAGTTCATGTCGGAGACCGGCGTGACCTTCCTCAACACCACGATCGCCACCTGCGCGGCGATGCTCGGCTGGCTGCTGATGGAGCGCATCCTGCACGGCAAGGCCACCTCGCTGGGTGCCGCGTCCGGCATCGTCGCCGGCCTGGTCGCCATCACGCCGTCCTGCGGTGCCGTCGACATCACCGGCGCGATCGTCATCGGTGCCGTCGCCGGCGTCCTGTGCGCCTGGGCCGTCGGCCTGAAGTACAAGGTCGGCATGGACGACTCGCTCGACGTCGTCGGCGTGCACCTCGTCGGCGGTCTGGTCGGCACGATCCTGATCGGCTTCCTGTCCACGGCTTCGGCGCCCGGCGGGATCGACGGCCTCTTCTACGGCGGCGGCTTCGGGTCGCTGAAGGACCAGGTGCTCGCGGCGCTCTGGACGATCCTGTGGACCGGCGTCCTGACCACGCTGCTCGCCTTCGCGATCCGCTTCACGATCGGTTGGCGCATCCCCGAGGAGGCCGAGGTCGAGGGCATCGACTTCGACCAGCACGGTGAGACGGCCTACGACCTGCACACCGGTCTGGGCGGCTCGCCCACGTCGGCCTCGTCGGTGCTCGCCAAGAGCACCGTCACGGAAGGAGCGAACGCATGAAGCTCGTGACCGCAGTCATCAAGCCCCACAAGTGGGAGGACGTCCGCGAGGCGCTCGAGACCTTCGGCGTCACCGGCATGACCGTCAGCGAGGTCAGCGGCTACGGCCGGCAGAAGGGCCACACCGAGGTCTACCGCGGGGCCGAGTACGACATCGCGCTCGTGCCCAAGATCCGGATCGAGATCGTCGTCGGCGACGACGACGCGGAGGACGTGGTCGGCATCGTCGTGAAGACGGCGCAGACCGGTCGGATCGGGGACGGCAAGGTCTGGGTGAGCCCGGTCGAGACGGTGGTGCGGGTCCGCACCGGCGACCGCGACGACGCCGCCCTCTAGCCATCCCGGTGAACCGCCCGCGGCCCGGCCCCTCACGCAGGGGCCGGGCCGCGGTGTCCGCCGACGGGACACGCTCGTTAACACGGACGAAACAATGGCGGAGGACGCGTGTAACAGCCGGTCGCGAGGGTGATCGCCGTGCTCCCGCCCGACGTCACGGTCCTGGTCACCGCCCCTTCCGGCCTCGACAGCGGCGACACCGCCTGGCTGCTGGCCTCCTCGGCCCTGGTCCTGCTGATGGCACCGGGCCTCGCGCTCTTCTACGGCGGGATGGTCCGCTCCAAGAGCGTGCTGAACATGATGATGATGACCTTCGGCTCGCTCGCGGTGATCACCGTCTTGTGGGTGGTGGTCGGCTACTCGCTGGCGTTCGGCGACGACCTGGGCGCGGGGTTGCTGGGCGACCCGACGCAGTACGCCGGCCTGGGACAGCTGATGTCGGCCGCGAGCAACGGCACCTCGCAGGTGCCGCTCATCCTGTTCGCCGTCTTCCAGGGTCTGTTCTGCGTGATCACCGGCGCGCTGGTCTCGGGAGCGATCGCGGACCGGGCCCGCTTCGGGGCCTGGATCGTCTTCGTCGCCCTCTGGACGCTCGTGGTGTACGCGCCGATCGCCCACTGGGTCTTCGACGTGGGCCAGGACGGCCAGGACGGCGGCTGGCTGGTCGACCGCGTCGGCCTGGTGGACTTCGCCGGGGGCACGGCGGTGGAGATCTGCTCGGGCGCCTCCGGGCTCGCGCTCGCCCTGGTGCTGGGGCGCCGCATCGGGTTCGGCAAGGACCCGATGCGACCCCACAACCTCACCCTGGTGATGCTCGGCGCCGGGCTCTTGTGGTTCGGGTGGTTCGGGTTCAACGCCGGGTCCGCGCTGGGAGCCGACCAGACGGCCGCGGTCGTGTTCACCACGACGCTGGTGGCGGGAGCGGCCGGCTCGCTCGGGTGGCTGGCCGTGGAGCGCGTCCGTGACGACCACGCGACCTCCCTGGGAGCCGCCTCCGGGCTGGTCGCGGGCCTGGTCGCGATCACGCCCTCCTGCGGCTCGCTCTCGCCCCTCGGGGCGATGGTGATGGGCGCGGTGGCGGGCGTCGTGTGCGCCTGGGCGATCGGCCTGAAGTACCGCTTCCGCTACGACGACTCCCTCGACGTCGTCGGTGTCCACCTCGTCGGCGGGATCGTCGGCACCGTGGGCATCGGGATCCTCGCCACCGCGGCGGCCCCCACGGGGGTCGACGGGCTGTTCTACGGCGGCGGCGTGGACCAGCTCGGGCGTCAGCTCCTGGGCGCCGGCGCCGTGCTCGTCTACGCTCTGGTCGCCTCGGGGATCCTCGGCCTGGCCGTCGACAAGGTCCTCGGGTTCCGGATCGGCGAGGAGCACGAGGTCACCGGCATCGACCTGGCGATCCACGCCGAGACGGCGTACGACCTGCACGCCACCGCCGGCACCCGCACGGCGGGACACGGGCTGCTGGGTGCGATCACCCATCACGACGCCCAGCACGACGCCCAGCACGACGCCCAGCACGACGCCCAGCACGACGCTCACCACGACGAGGGGGAACCACACGCATGAAGCTGGTCACCGCGGTCATCAAGCCGCACAAGTGGGAGGACACCCGGGCCGCGCTCGAGGCTGCCGGGGTGTCCGGCATGACCGTCAGCGAGGTCAGCGGCTACGGCCGGCAGAAGGGGCACAAGGAGGTCTACCGCGGTGCGGAGTACGACGTGACCCTGGTGCCGAAGCTGAGGCTGGAGGTGGTGGTGGCCGACGAGGCCGAGGCCGACGCGGTCGTCGACGCCATCGTCGGCGCCGCCTCGACCGGCCGGATCGGGGACGGCAAGGTCTGGGTGACCCCCGTCGAGTCCGCGGTGCGCGTCCGCACCGGTGAGCGGGACGAGGGAGCGCTCTGAGCACGCCACTGCGCAGGGATCCCGCATGACCTCGGCCGACCGCGCGCGACGCGCCGCCGAGGCGGACGCGCTGTGCGCCCGGGCCTACACCGCCAGCGGCGGCCCGGACGTCGGAGCGGCGCTGGTGGCGGTGGGCGGCTACGGCCGCGCCGAGCTGGCGCCGTGCTCCGACCTCGACGTCGTGCTCGTCTCCGACGAGGGCGTGGACGTCGGTGAGGTCGCCCGGCAGGTCTGGTACCCGTTGTGGGACTCGGGGACCAAGCTCGACCACTCCGTGCGGACGATGCCGGAGATGGTCGGCGCGGCCGACACCGACCTCAAGGTGGCGCTGGGGCTGCTCGACGTCCGTCACCTGGCCGGTGACCCGAACCTGACGCTCCGGCTGCGCACGACGATGCTGGCGCACTGGCGGCGTGGCTCGCGGGACCGGCTGCCGGCGTTGCGGGACCTGGTCCGCTCCCGTCACGAGCGGGTGGGGGAGCTCGCCCACCTGTCGGTCCCGGACCTGAAGGAGGCCGAGGGCGGCATCCGGGACGCGACCGTCCTCAAGGCCCTGGTCGCGACCTGGCTGGTCGACGTACCGCACGTGGAGCTGGAGCGGGGCCGGGTCGCGCTCCTCGACGTGCGCGACGCCGTCCAGGAGGCGGCCGGCCGCCCGACCGACCGGGTCGCGCCCGAGCTCTGGAGCGAGGTCGCGCACCGGCTGGACCTCGACGACGCGCGCGCCGCCCAGGTCCACGTCCGCGAGCTCGGGCGCCGGATCGCGCACATCTCGCACCTGACCTGGCGGCGCGTCGACGCCGTCCTGGCCGAGCCCGCGTCGCTGCGCGGACCCCGCCGGCCACCGATGGCCCCGCTCGCGCCGGGCGTGGCGCTGTCCGCGGGGGAGGTCGTGCTCGCCCGCACGGCCCGCCCGGCCGAGGACCCGCTGCTGCTCCTGCGCGCGGCCGCGGCCGCGGCCGAGCACGACGCGGTGCTCGCACCGCCGACCGCGGCCCGCCTGGCGCGGGAGACCGCGCCCCTGGCCGAGCCGTGGCCGACCGAGGCGCGGCAGCTCCTGGTGCGGCTCCTCGCCTCCGGTCGCGGACTGCGGGGCGTGTGGGAGACCCTCGAGGAGACCGGCGCCCTGCACGGGATCCTCCCGGAGTGGGAGCGGATCCGGCTGCTCCCGCACGCCTCGGCCATCCACCGGTTCACCGTCGACCGGCACGTCGTGGAGACCTGCGTGGAGGCGTCGTCGCTGATCCGCCACGTGGCGCGGCCCGACGTGCTCATGGTCGCCGCGCTCCTCCACGACATCGGCAAGGGCAGCCTGACCGAGCACAGCGTGGCGGGGGAGCCGATCGCGCGCAGGATCGCCGAGCGGCTCGGCTTCGCACCCGACGCCGTCGACCTGGTCGCCCGCCTGGTGCGCTGGCACCTGCTGCTCGCCGAGACGGCGACCACCCGCGACCCCGACGATCCCGCGACGGTCGACCTGGTCGTCAGCCGGCTGGAGACCGTCGAGACGCTCGACCTCCTGCTCGCGCTCACCGAGGCCGACGCCCGGGCGACGGCGCCGAAGGCCTGGTCCTCCTGGCGGTCCGGGCTGATCCGGGACCTCGCCCGGCGAGCGCGGGCAGCGCTGGGCAGCGGCGCGCCGCTCCCACCGGTGGTGACCGACGACGTCGCGCTGCCGGCCGCGGTCCGCGCGGGCGCGGTGTCGATCGAGGTCGCTCCCGCCGTGGACGGCTCGCGGGTCACCGTCATCGCCCCGGACCGGGTGGGCCTGCTGGCCGACCTCGCCGCGACCTTCGCCCTCGCCCGGCTGCCGGTGCGGGCGGCCCGCGCCTGGTCGCAGGAGCACCACGGCGTCTCGGTGTGGGAGCTCGCCGAGACGCAGGTGGACCCCGGCGTCCTGCGACAGCGCTACGACGCGGTCGTCGAGGGCCGCGTCGATGTCGCCCGGCGGCTGCGGACCGGGGGGCCGTCCACACTCGAGCCGGCGGTCGCCGTACGCCCCGAGGCGTCGGACCAGGCGACCGTGCTGGAGGTGCGGACCGCCGACCGCCCGGGCGTGGTCTACCAGGTGTGTGCCGCGCTGGCGGCGCTCGACGTCGCGGTCCGCTCCGCGCACGTCGACACGCTGGGGCCCCAGGCCGTCGACGTCTTCTACCTGCAGGAGGCGTCGGCCGGTGCGCTGGGCGACGCACGCGCGGCCGAGGCGGCCCACGCGGTCCGGGCCGCGCTGTCGGGCGCGGGGCCCGGCCAGCCGCCGCAGTCGACCGCGCTTTCGGGGTCACCCTCCGGGGCCGGTTAGTCTTGCCTGACGCTCCGTACGACTGCTGAGGGACTCATTTGTTCGCCACACTCTCCGACCGGCTCGCCGACACCTTCAAGAACCTCCGCGGCAAGGGTCGGCTCTCCGAGGCCGACATCGACGCCACCGCGCGCGAGATCCGCATCGCGCTGCTCGAGGCCGACGTCGCCCTGCCCGTCGTCAAGGAGTTCGTCGCCGCCGTCAAGGAGCGCGCTCGCGGCGAGGAGGTCAGCCAGGCGCTGAACCCCGCCCAGCAGGTCGTCAAGATCGTCGACGAGGAGCTCGTCAACATCCTCGGCGGCGAGACCCGCCGGCTGCGGTACGCCAAGAGCGGCCCGACCGTCATCATGCTCGCCGGCCTCCAAGGAGCCGGCAAGACGACCCTGGCGGCGAAGCTGGCCCTCTGGCTCAAGGGCCAGGGCAAGAGCCCGATGCTCGTCGCCGCCGACCTCCAGCGCCCGAACGCGGTCAACCAGCTGCAGGTCAACGGGGAGCGCGCGGGCGTCACCGTCTTCGCCCCGGAGCCCGGGAACGGCGTGGGCGACCCGGTCGGCGTCGCGCGGGCCTCGATCGAGGAGGCCAAGCGCACGCTGCACGACGTCGTCATCGTCGACACAGCGGGCCGCCTCGGCGTCGACGCCGAGATGATGCAGCAGGCCGCGGACATCCGCGACGCCGTGCAGCCCGACGAGGTGCTCTTCGTCGTCGACGCGATGATCGGCCAGGACGCGGTCACGACCGCGCAGGCCTTCCTCGACGGTGTCGGGTACGACGGCGTCGTCCTCACCAAGCTCGACGGCGACGCCCGCGGCGGCGCTGCGCTCTCCATCGCGTCGATCACCGGCAAGCCGGTGATGTTCGCGTCGGCCGGCGAGAAGCTCACCGACTTCGACCTCTTCCACCCCGACCGGATGGCCTCGCGCATCCTCGACATGGGTGACGTGCTCACCCTGATCGAGCAGGCGGAGAAGACCTTCGACGCCGAGCAGGCGGCCAAGGCGGCGGCCAAGCTCAGCGGCCAGGGCGGCGAGTTCACCCTCGACGACTTCCTCGAGCAGATGCAGCAGGTCCGCAAGCTCGGCTCGATGTCGAAGATCATGGGGATGCTGCCCGGGATGGGCCAGTTCCGCGAGCAGCTGGAGAACTTCGACGAGCGCGAGATCGACCGGATCCAGGCGATCATCCAGTCGATGACGCCGGCCGAGCGGGCCAACCCCAAGCTGATCGACGGCTCCCGCCGGGCGCGGATCGCCCGCGGCTCGGGCCGCCAGGTCTCCGACGTCAACCAGCTCGTCGACCGGTTCTTCGAGGCTCGCAAGATGATGCAGTCGCTGGCCAAGGGCGGCGGGATGCCGGGGATGCCCGGCATGCCGGGGATGCCGGGGATGGGCGGCAAGCGGTCGAGGGCCAAGCAGGCGCCGAAGAAGGCCAAGGGGCGTCGGGTCTCCGGCAACCCCGCCAAGGCCGCGCAGCAGGCCGCGGCCGAGAAGGACAGGGCCGCGGCCGCCGGAGCCAACCCCTTCGGGCGGCCCGCCGGTGAGGAACAGATCGACTACGAGAAGGCTGCGGCGGCGCTCGACCTGCCGAAGGACTTCTCGAAGTACCTGAAGTGACCACCCTCATCATCGACGCCGCGAACGTCGTCGGCAGCCGCCCGGACGGCTGGTGGAAGGACCGCGCCGGGGCCACCCGGCGGCTGCACGAGCAGCTGATGGTCGCCGACCTGCCCTACGACGAGGTGGTGCTCGTGCTCGAGGGCCAGGCCCGGGGTGGGGTCCGGGTCGGGCAGGACGGTCACGTCCGCACCGTGCACGCCCCCGGCGCCGGGGACGACACGATCCTCTCGCAGGCCAAGCTGGCCGCCGTCCGGGGTCGTCGGGCCACGGTCGTCACCGCGGACCGGATGCTGCAGGCCCGGGTCGAGGGCGCCGGCGCCCTGTCGCTGAGCCCGTCCTGGCTGCTCGACCAGCTGTAACGCCCTGTTACAGCTTGTACCCACCCCGTTCCAACAGGGTGGGTACACGACGTAACACGGCGTTACAGCTTCAGACCCCCACCCGGGCGTTCGCCAGCGACACCGCGCCGACGACCGGGGCGCGCTTGCCGAGCTGCCCGGCCACCACGCGGAGCGCCGCGGCGGTGTCGGGCTGGGCGTAGCGGTCCACGGCGCTGCGGATGGCGTCGCGGAGCGAGGGGGACGCCCCCAGCGACCCGCCGACGACCAGCACCTCGGGGTTGAGGCTGTTGCACAGGTCGGCCAGCGCGCGGCCGATCGCCAGGCCCGCGTCGGAGAAGACCCGCCGGACCCCGGCGTCGCCGTCCTCCTCGAGGGCCAGCGCCCGCTCGACCGACAGCTCGCCGTCGTACGCCGGCTGCAGGACGCTCATCAGCCGGGACGCCGACACCAGGGTCTCGAGGCAGCCGCGGTTGCCGCAGCGGCACACCTGGCCGTCCTCGACCACCTGCACGTGCCCCAGCTCGCCGGCGATCCCGGTCGTGCCCCGGTGGAGGCGGCCGCCGAGGACGATGCCGGCGCCGAGCCCGCTGGCGACCTTGACGTAGATGACGTCGGTCGAGCCCTTGGCGGCACCGTGACCGACCTCGGCGAGCGCGCCGAGGTTGGCGTCGTTGTCGGCGAAGACCGGGACCCCGAGCCGTCGGTGCAGCTCCTCGGCGGGGGAGAGCTCGCGCCACCCCGGGAGGATGCCGGTGCCCAGGCGCGCCGAGCGGCGGTCCAGGGGCGCGGGCACGCACATGCCCACCGCCCGGAGGTCGTCGGCGGGCACCCCTGCGGCGTCGGACACCTCGCGCACCATGCGGGCCGCGTGGTCCAGCGTCGCGGCACCGTCCGGATCGACGTCGATCCCGTCGGTCCGCTCGGCGAGCGCCCCGCCGCGCCGGTCGGCGACCGCGACCCGGACGTGACCGTGGCCCACGTCGACGCCCGCCACGACGCCGGCCGGCACCGTGAGCGCGACGAGCAGCGGTGGCCTGCCGCTGCCGCCCTTGTGCGGGCGGCCGCGGTCGGTCGTCTCGACGACGTGGCCGCTGGCGATCAGGTCGCCGACCAGGCTCGAGACGGTCGTGCGCGACAGGCCCGTCCCGCGCACCAGGTCGGCCCTGCTCATCGGGCCGTCGGCGGCGAGGAGGGTGGTGATGGCGCGCCGGTTGGTCTCGCGCAGGCGTTCCAGCGAGCTCCCGTGCGGCATGGCACGACCGTACGCCGGTTTGTCCGGGTCCCGCACAAAAAGCGACCCTTCGGGCGATCTTTACGCATTGACCGGGAGTATTCGTCGTTCCTACGTTGACCCGACCAGCTTCTTGATCTCGGCAAGGAGAGACCCATGATCCGTGCTGCACTCGTCACGATCGCGGGCGGTGCGCTCGCCGCCGCGCTGCTCCAACCCACGGCCCCCGCCGCCGGTGAGGACCCACCGCCGCCGTACCAGGACCCCAGCCAACCCACCGCGGTCCGGGTCGCCGACCTCCTGGGCCGGATGTCGCTGGCCGAGAAGGTCGGCCAGATGACCCAGGCGGAGCGGGCCGACGTCGCCGACGACCCCGGCAAGGTGACCGACGCCTACCTCGGCAGCGTGCTGTCGGGCGGCGGCTCGGTCCCGACGCCCAACACGCCGAAGGCCTGGGCCGACATGGTCGACACCTTCCAGGAGGCCGCGCTGGCGACCCCGCTCGGCATCCCGCTGCTGTACGGCGTGGACTCGGTGCACGGCCACGGCAACCTGCACGGCGCGACCGTGTTCCCCCACAACATCGGCCTCGGCGCGACCCGTGACCCCCGGCTGGTCGAGCGCGTCGAGCACATCACCGCCGAGGAGACCCGGGCGACCGGCCCGCAGTGGGTCTTCGCGCCCTGCGTGTGCGTCGCGCGCGACGACCGCTGGGGCCGCACCTACGAGAGCTTCGGGGAGACGCCCTCGCTGGTGGAGTCGATGGAGACCGCGATCGACGGGTTCCAGGGCCGGCCTGGTCAGCTCGACCACGCCGACCGGGTCCTCGCGACCGCCAAGCACTTCGCCGGCGACGGGTTGACGGCGTACGACGAGTCCAAGGCCGGCACCGGCGCGTACCCGATCGACCAGGGCATCGACCAGGTCACCCGGGCCGAGTTCGACCGGCTCGCGCTCGCGCCGTACTGGCCGGCGGTGCAGGAGCACCATGTCGGCTCGGTCATGCCGTCCTTCTCCAGCGTGGACTTCAACGGCGGCAGCACTGACGACGCGGTGAAGATGCACGCCAACCACGAGCTCATCACCGACGTCCTCAAGGGCGACATGGGCTTCGACGGCTTCGTCATCACCGACTGGCAGGGGATCCGGCAGCTGCCCGGCACGTACGCCGACCAGGTGGCCACCGCGGTCAACGCGGGCATCGACATGTTCATGGAGCCCTACTCCGGCAGCGAGACCGGCTACCGCGAGTTCATCGACACCCTCACCGGCCTGGTCGAGGACGGCACGGTCTCGCAGGACCGCATCGACGACGCGGTCTCGCGGATCCTGACCGCGAAGTTCGAGCTCGGCCTCTTCGAGCACCCGCTCACCGACCGCAGCCACCTCTCCCAGGTCGGCAGCCCGGCGCACCACCGGGTCGCCCGACGGGCGGCCGCGGAGAGCCAGGTGCTGCTGCGCAACGAGCACCGGACGCTGCCGATGAAGCCACGCACCGACGTCTACGTCGCGGGCAGCAACGCCGACAACATCGGCAACCAGGCCGGTGGCTGGACGCTGACCTGGCAGGGCGGCTCGACCAACGTGATCCCCGGGACCACGATCCTCGACGGCATCGAGCACGACTCGCACGGCAGGGTTGTCTACAGCGAGGACGCGTCGAAGCCGGTCCCGCACCGGTCGGTCGGTGTCGTGGTCGTCGGCGAGACGCCGTACGCCGAGGGCTTCGGTGACGTCGGTGGCCCGCAGTGGGCCTACGACCCGGCCGACCACAACGTCCCGCGCCCGCCCCAGACGATGGAGCTCTCCGCCGCCGACAGGGGAGCGGTCGAGACGGTCTGCGCCCAGGCGTCGCGGTGCGTCGTCCTGGTCGTCTCCGGCCGCCCGGTCGTGATCCCGCCTGCCCTGCTGAAGCAGACCGACGCGCTCGTCGCCTCGTGGTTGCCCGGGAGCGAGGGCGCCGGGGTGGCCGACGTCCTGCTCGGCAAGCGGCCCTTCACCGGCAAGCTGCCGGTGACCTGGCCGCGGTCGGTCGACCAGGAGCCCATCAATGTCGGCGACACCGACTACGACCCCCTCTACCCGTACGGCTTCGGGCTGATGTCTCGCGGCCAGGGTCACGGTCACGACCACGGTCACGGCCACTGAGGCCGGGCCGGGCCGGTAGCGTCCGGGGCATGCCCGCCCTGCGCTTCTCCGGCCCGGTCCTGCCCGACGGGGAGCCCCGCACCCTGTACGTCGTCGACGGCCGCGTCACCCTCGACCCCGTGGCCGGGGCCGCGGGTGGCGTGGACGGCTGGATCGTGCCGGGGCTGGTCGACGCGCACTGCCACCTCGGCCTCGACGACGACGGCGCGATCTCCGACGAGGCCACCGAGCAGCAGGCGGTCGCCGACCGTGACGCAGGCGCCCTGCTGATCCGCGACTGCGGGTCGGCGGCCGACACGGTCTGGGTCCACGACCGCGACGACCTGCCCCGCCTGATCCGCGCCGGGCGGCACATCGCGCGCACGAAGCGCTACATCCGCGGCTACGCCCACGAGGTGGAGCCGGCGGACCTGGCGACCTACGTCGCGCAGGAGGCGCAGCGCGGCGACGGGTGGGTCAAGCTCGTCGGGGACTGGATCTCCCGCGAGGAGGGCGACCTGCGGCCGTCGTTCCCGCCGGAGGCGTTCGCCGAGGCGATCCGGGTCGCCCACGAGCACGGCGCGAAGGTGACCGCGCACTGCTTCGGTCACGAGGTCCTGCAAGGGCTGATCGACGCCGGGATCGACTGCGTCGAGCACGGGACGGGGCTGCACCGGGACCAGGTCGAGACGATGGCCGAGCGCGGCATCGCGCTGGTGCCGACGGTGATGCAGACCGACAAGTTCCCCGAGCACGCCAGCGGCGCGCGGACCCGGTACCCCGACTACACGCGGACGATGACCGACCTGTTCGTGCGGCGCCGCGACACGCTGATGGCGGCGTACGAGGCCGGGGTGGCGCTGTACGCCGGCTCCGACGGCGGCGGCGTCGCGCGGCACGGCAACATCGCCGGCGAGGTCATCGCGATGGCGGCGATGGGGCTGCCAGCCGACTACGCGCTGGGTGCGGCGTCGTGGCGGGCGCGGGAGTGGCTGGGCTGGAACGGTGGGCTCGACGAGGGGGCGCCGGCCGACTTCGTCGTCTACGACGCGAACCCGCTGGCGGACCTCTCCGTGCTGCTGCGGCCGGCCGCGGTGGTGCTGCGCGGCCGGGTGGTGGCGGGACGCTAGTGCAACCGCGCCCGCGCCGGCCGCAGGGACCACAGGACGCCGACCCACAAGATGATGACCAGGCCGGCCAGGCCGAGCAGACCGGGGACGGCGATCGCCAGCACCAGCCCGGCGGCCGCGCTGCCGAGGCGCGGGTAGGCACTCACCATGACCGGGCCGGGGGTCGTCCCGTCCGTCTGGGTGCACGTCAGCTCGAGGTGACCCGAGCCCGGGTCGAAGCGCTGCATGCCCTCGAAGTCGCCCTCGGAGTCCGAACGCGAGAAGTCGCCCGAGACCGGCTCCAGCGGGATCGGCCGGCCCGTGTCGCGGTCGACCACGTCGCAGGACTGGGTCGTGGAGTCCATCCAGAGCATCCGGTCGCGGTCCGTTCCGACCGTGACGTCGTGGGGCTGACCGTCCGCGTCGACGATCGTGTCGAAGTCGAAGAGGCCCACCAGCAGCCAGACGAAGAGGCCGATGCCGACCAGCGTCGCGACGAGGAAGAGGCCGAGACCGAGCACGAACCACCCGGCACTGGGCCGCTCCTTCCGCGGCCGCGGTGGCGCAGGCGGGTGACCAGCCGGGTGGCCGTTCGGCGGGCCGGCGGGGTAGCCACCCGGCTGGCCGGGAGGCGGTCCGTAGGGTGGCGGCGCGGAGCTCACGGGTCCACTGTGCCTGATCTCGCCCCACCAATTTCGGGGAGCGCCGAAAAATCTGGCAGACTTGCCCGCTGAGTCCTGCGCGCCCGGACCCTCTCACCCGGACGCCGCAGTGCCCATCGAAGGGTCCGCGCCGGTGCTTTCCCCACCTGGTCACGGTCCTTCACCCACATCACGATTCCGAGGAGACACCACAGACGTGGCCGTCAAGATCCGTTTGAAGCGCCTGGGCAAGGTCCGGGTGCCGCAGTACCGCATCGTCGTCGTCGACTCCCGCAAGAAGCGCGACGGCCGGGTGATCGAGGAGATCGGCAAGTACCACCCCAAGGAGAACCCGTCGTACATCGACGTCGTCTCCGACCGGGCGCAGTACTGGCTGGGCGTCGGCGCACAGCCGTCGGACGCCGTGGCGAAGATCCTCAAGATCACCGGCGACTGGCAGACCTTCAAGGGCCACACCGGCACCGAGGGCACGCTGAAGGTCGCCGAGCCGAAGGCGGACAAGCTGGAGATCTTCAACCAGGCTCTCAAGGACGCCCAGTCCGAGCCGCGCGGCGAGGCCGTGACGAAGAAGTCGGCCAAGAAGAAAGCGGACGCTCCCGCTGACGAGGCTCCCGCCGAGCAGGCACCGGCGCCGGTCCCGGCCGACGAGACCCCCGAGGGTGCCACGGCCGACGCCGAGGCAGCGGAGTCGGCTGCGGTCGACGCCGAGAAGTCCGCCGACAAGGCCGAGTCCTGAGCGCCATGCTCGCCGAGGCGCTCGAGCACCTGGTGCGCGGCGTCGTCGACCACCCCGACGACGTGAGCGTGCGGGACAAGCAGCTGCGCCGCGGCTCGATCCTCGAGGTCCGGGTCCACCCGGACGACCTGGGCAAGGTCATCGGCCGGAACGGTCGCACCGCGACCGCCTTCCGCACGGTGGTCTCCGCCCTTGCGGGTCGCGGCGGGGCCCGGGTCGACTTCGTCGACACCGACCGCCGCCGCTGAGCGAACCACTCGGACGGGTGTCGCCCCTCGCGGGGGCGGCACCCGTTCGCGTCTCCTGAACGAACCTGGGGGAATGAGGAACCCGTGGACACCATCGAGGTGCTGGTCGGCCGGATCGGCAAGCCGCACGGCCTGCGCGGCGATGTGACCGTCGACGTCCGCACCGACGAGCCCGAGCGACGGTTCGCGCCGGGGTCGGTCCTGCGTGTCGAGGCGCCACGGGGCTCCCACTCGGCCCTGCGCACGGTCACCGTGGCGAGCACCCGCTGGCACCAGTCGGTGCTGCTCGCGCGGTTCGAGGAGATCCCCGATCGCACGGCCGCCGAGGCGGCCCGGGGCATCCTGCTGCACGCCCGGATCCCGGTCGACGCCACGCCGGACGACCCCGACGAGTACTACGACCACCAGCTGGTCGGCCTGGCGGCGTACGACGTCGACGGCACCGCCCTGGGCGAGGTCGTCGGGCTCGTCCACGGCGGCGCCCAGGACCTGCTGACGATCCGCACGCCCGACGGTCGCGAGGCCCTCGTGCCGTTCGTCAAGGCGCTGGTGCCGGAGGTGGACGTCGCCGCCGGCAGGCTCGTGATCGCCGACCGGCCGGGCCTGGTGACACCGCTGCCCGAGGACGACTGAGGCCCGGCCGATGCGGATCGACATCGTCACGATCTTCCCCGACTACCTGGCCCCGCTGGAGCTCTCGCTCGCGGGCAAGGCGCGCGAGAAGGGCCTGATCGACGTCCGCGTCCACGACCTGCGCCGGTGGACGCACGACCGGCACCGCACGGTCGACGACACGCCCTACGGCGGGGGCGCCGGCATGGTGATGAAGCCCGGGCCGTGGGGCGAGGCCCTCGACGAGCTGCTGGGCGAGGGGCCGGAGGACGCCGGCGGCACGACCGTCGTGTTCCCGACGCCGTCGGGACAGCCGTTCACCCAGGCCGTCGCCCGGGACCTGGCCACCCGGGAGCGGATCGTCTTCGCGTGCGGACGCTACGAGGGCATCGACCAGCGCGTGCTGGACGAGGTCGCGACCCGCGTCGACGTCCGCGAGGTGTCCCTCGGGGACTACGTCCTCAACGGTGGCGAGGTGGCCGCGCTGGCGATCACCGAGGCCGTGGCGCGGTTGGTCCCGGGGTTCATGGGCAACGCCGCGTCGCTGGTCGAGGAGTCCCACGAGGACGGCCTCCTGGAGTACCCCGTCTTCACCAAGCCCGCGTCCTGGCGCGGCCGCGACGTCCCGGCGGTGCTGCTGTCGGGGGACCACGTGGCGATCGCGCGCTGGCGCGAGGACCAGGCCCGTCGCCGTACCGCCCGGCGGCGACCCGACCTGCTGCCGGCCGCGAGCCTCCTCGAGGAGGTCGAGGTCGGACCGGCCCGGCTCGGCGACGCTGGTGAGCTGCACGTGCTCCAGCTGGCCTGCTGGGTCCAGGAGCAGCACGACAACCCCGGGGTGCGGATCCCGGCCCTGCACGAGACGTACGACGACGTCCGCGACTGGCTCCGGCGCGACACGGTCCTGGTCGCGCGGTCGGCCGGCCGGCTGGTCGGTGCGGTGCGGGGGTCGCTCGAGGGCGAGGTGTGGGAGATCGGACGGCTGATGGTCGCGCCCGACCTCGCCGGCCGGGGCCTGGGCCGCGACCTGCTCGCGCGGATGGAGGCGCTCGCCCCGGAGGACGCGACGACGTACGCGCTCTTCACGGGCGCCGGGAGCACGCGCAACCAGCGGATCTACAAGAAGGCTGGATACCGGCTGCGCGGTGCCGCCGACCTCGCCGGCGCCGTGCGCATGACCAAGCCGGTCCGACGCTGATTTCTGCCGACTCCGCCCGCTGTGGCAGACTTGACCCTCGGTCCAGCCGGCCAAACACGGATCGCCCGAGGACGAAGTCCTGCGGGGGTCCGCACCGGTTCCTGCCACAGGGGGAACACGGCGCCGCCGGCCAGCAGTGCTGGACCTCCCAACTGCAACGGTTCCGTACCGCGGCTGACCTGTGGCACTCGCGAGGAGAGACATGAGCAACGTCATCGCCGAGCTCGGCAACTCGATGAAGCGCACCGACGTCCCGGCCTTCCGCGCCGGTGACACGGTCAAGGTCTACGTGAAGGTCGTCGAGGGCAACCGCTCCCGCATCCAGGTCTTCCAGGGCGTCGTCATCCGTGTCCAGGGCTCCGGCATCGGCCGCAGCTTCACCGTCCGCAAGGTCTCCTTCGGGGTCGGTGTCGAGCGCACCTTCCCGATCAACTCCCCGATCTTCGACCAGATCGAGGTCGTCACCCGCGGTGACGTCCGCCGGGCGAAGCTCTACTACCTGCGCAACCTGCGCGGCAAGAAGGCGAAGATCAAGGAGCGCCGCGAGGCCTGAGGCCCGCCCCTCACGGCGTCCTCTCAGCCGCCCCGGTTAGCCTCCCCCCGTGATCTCCGACGACCGCGACCCGGACCCCGTCGCCACACCCGACGAGCCAGGGTCGCGGTCGTCGCACGTCCCGACCGCTGACAAGCACGAGAGGAAGCACCTGCCGGTGTGGCAGGAGACGATCCTCCTGCTCGGCATCGCGCTGGTGCTCGCGATCGTCATCAAGGCGCTGTTCGTGCAGGCCTTCTACATCCCCTCGGAGTCGATGGAGCCCGGGCTGGTGAAGAACGACCGGATCCTGGTGCAGAAGATGTCGTACTGGTTCGGCGGCAGCCCGCAGCGCGGCGACGTCGTCGTGTTCGAGGACCCGGGTGGCTGGCTGACGGCGGAGGAGTCCGCGGGGCCGTCCAACGGGATGGCCAAGCTGCTCTCGAAGGTGGGGCTCTACCCGTCCGGCGGCCACCTGGTGAAGCGGGTGATCGGCGTCGAGGGCGACGTCATCAAGTGCTGCGACGACCAGGGCCGGCTGATGGTCAACGGGCAGCCGCTGGAGGAGAAGGGCTACGCCCGCCTGGGGGGCGCGGACTGCTACGGCCCGATGCCCAGCGGCAGCTCGCACTGCAGCTGGCAGGTGGGCCCGGTGCCCGCCGGGCACGTCTTCGTGATGGGCGACAACCGCAACAACTCCGCGGACTCGACCGTCCACATGTGCCTCAAGACCGACCGCGACTGCACGAAGAACCCGTACGTCGACGTGTCCGACGTGGTCGGCAAGGTCTTCGTGCTGCTGTGGCCGAGCGACCACTTCACGTTCCTGCACCGGCCCGACACGTTCGCGGACGTCCCGGACGCGTCCTGACCGGGCGCCGGGTCTCGACACGCCGGCCGCGGCTTCGTTCCTCAGCCGCGCGGCTCGCTTGACCACCATCAGCGAGTCTGCTGGCGCGTCCTCGCTATGGTCGGGGCATGAGCCCGGCCCCGCCCCCGTCGCTGCGCGTCGAGCGCCGTCTGCTCCGCGGCGGACTGGCCTCGTTGGCGGGCCTGGACGAGGTCGGACGGGGCGCGCTGTGCGGCCCGGTCACGGTCGGTGCCGTGCTGGTCACCGAGGCGACCCGGACCGCGCCGCAGGGCGTCCGCGACAGCAAGCTGCTCACGCCCGACGCCCGCCGGCGGCTGGTGCCGAGGATCCAGCGCTGGGCGGCGGCCCACGCCGTCGGGCACGCCAGCCCGCAGGAGATCGACCGCTTCGGGATCATCGTCGCGCTCCGGCTCGCCGGTCACCGGGCACTGGCCGGGCTGGGCGACGAGGCGGCGACGGTCCTGCTGGACGGCAACCACGACTACCTGAGCCCGCCGGAGCAGTCCTCGATGTTCGAGCCACCCCGCGTCCTCGACCGGGTCCCGCCCGTGGTGACGATGATCAAGGCGGACCTGCGGTGCGCCGCGGTCGCCGCAGCGAGCATCCTGGCCAAGACCGCGCGCGACGACATCATGGTCGGCCTCGCCGCCGAGCACCCCGAGTACCACTGGGCCGACAACAAGGGCTACGCCGCGCCCGAGCACCTCGCGGCGCTCGCGGCCCTCGGGCCGACTCCCCACCACCGGGTCTCCTGGAGCCTGCCCGGCCAGCGACCGGCGCCCGACGAGCTGCTGCTCGAGGAGGACGTCAGGCTCAGCGACCCGGTCCTGATCGCCGGGATAGAGTCAGCATCGTGAACACCCCACGAAAGCGTGCGACGGGAACGCTTCGCGCGGAGGCACGCTTCCGCGGGGACCCCGGAAAAGCGTGAGCGCCGAGGACCTCGAACGGTACGAGACCGAGATGGAGCTGACGCTCTACCGGGAGTACCGCGACGTCGTCGGGATCTTCAAGTACGTCGTCGAGACCGACCGTCGGTTCTACCTGTGCAACCAGGTCGACGTGAAGGCGCGCACCGAGGCCGGTGACGTCTTCTTCGAGGTGTCGATGACCGACGCCTGGGTCTGGGACATGTACCGACCCGCGCGTTTCGCCAAGAACGTCAAGGTGCTGACCTTCAAGGACGTCAACGTCGAGGAGCTCAGTCCTGCGGAGATCGACCCGCCCAAGTCCTGACCTCGGCCCCGGGGCCGTGGACCAGACCAGGGGGTCGGCGGCAGCGGGGATGGGTATGACGCCGCCATGGGTGGAGGGGAGACCCGCCGCGTACGCCGTGAGGAGCGAGGCGCCGCGGCGGTCGAGTTCGCGCTCGTCGTACCGCTTCTGCTGCTGATCCTGTTCGGGATCATCAGCTACGGCTACCTGCTCAGCTTCCGGCAGGCGCTCAGCCAGGGCGCCGCCGAAGGAGCACGGGCAGCCGCAGTCTCGACGATGACCACGAGCACGGCGCGCAGCGCGGCCGCGCTCGGTGCTCTCAACGACGCGCTGGACCTGTACGGCGTCTCGTGCTCCGGCGGTTCGCTGGTCAAGGGCGGCGCCACCGTCGGCACGTGCTCGCTCACCGTGGCCGCGTGCTCGAACGACGCCTCCGCCCAGTGCGCGACGCTCGCGGTGGTCTACGAGTACGGCGCCCACCCGCTGCTGCCCGACATCCCGCTGGTGCCGACGCCCGACGAGCTCCGCTACTCGGCCGTCGCGCGGGTGAGCTGACGGTGCGGCGCGTGGGCGAGGCCGGGAGCCGGGGTCGGGACGAGCAGGGCGCGGTCGTCCCCCTGGTCGCGGTGATGCTGACGGTGATCATCACGGTCACCGCGCTCACGGTCGACATCGGTCGCCAGCGGGTCGCCCGCACCGACATGCAGTCGGTGGCGGACATGGTCGCCCTCGACCTCGCCCGCGAGCTCGACGGACGCTCGGCGGCGGCGATCTCCACCTCCCTGCAGACCGCCGCGGACCAGAGCCTCGCGCGCAACTCATCGGCTTCCGGCGACGGCGTCTCGGTCAGCGCGGAGCTCGGGACCGTCAGCACGACGGGCGTGTTCTCCCCAGTCGGCGGGAGCACCAGGCCCGATGCAGTACGGGTCACCGCGTCGACGACCGTCGACTTCGCGTTCCGCCCCGGCACCGGCAGCGCCACCCGCACCGCCGTCGGCGTCTCGCACCCGCAGGCCTGCTACAAGCTGGGCTCCTGGGGCGCTCGCCTGAGCACGTCGTCGAACGCCAACGTGCTCTTCCAGGCGCTCGGGGCCGCTGGGGTCGGCGGGTCGGTGAGTGCCGTGACATACCAGAGCCTCGCCGGCGCGCACGTCGACCTGGCGTCGCTCGCGACGGCGTTGGACCTCGCCTCGCCCGAGGCGCTGGCGACCACTTCGGTGTCGCTGTCCACGCTCCTCAACGCGGTCGCCCAGGTCGTGGGTACCAACGGGTCGAGCTCGGCGCAGGTCAGTGCGCTGGACACCGTCCGCGCGGGCCTGGGGTCCCTCGGTGGCCGGTCGCTCGCACTCGGGAACCTGGTCAGCATCGCCACCGGCGCCGGGTCGGGCCTGAGCGCCGCCGTCAATCTCGCGGACCTGGTCACGGGTGCGGTGCTCGTCGCCAACGGCAGCTCGGCGGTCTCCGTCCCGAACCTGCTCGCCGGCGTGCCGGGTCTCGCGTCGTCCTCGAGCTCGCTGACGCTCGTCCAAGCGGCGAAGACGGCCTGCGGCTTCGCAGGGTCGACGCCGAACGCGAGCAACCAGGTCTCGTTGGCCACGACCGCCACGCTGGCGAGCAACACCAGCCTGCTCACCTCGCTGGTCAGCAGCATCACCGGCCTGGTCGGGATGCAGGTCGACCCGCTCTCGGGCAACCAGGTGACGCTGTCGCTCTCGACGGCGACCGCCACCTCGTCGCTGACCGATGTCGTGTGCAACCGCACGACGAAGTCGGCGTCCGTCGCGACCTCGGGCGGGCTGCTCTCCGGGACGCTGACGGTGCCGGTCTCGGTCAAGGTCACCACGCTCACCGCGCCGCTCGGCATCACGGTCACCGGCCGGATCACCGTGGCGCTCGGCTCATCCGCAGCGGCGTCCACGGTGACGATCACCGTCCCGAACCAGAGCTACGACACGCCCTACAGCAATGGCGGCACCCAGGCGCAGCTCCCGTCGACCTCGACGAACACCGTCATCAGCGCGGGCGGTCTCACCACGGCGCAGGTCAACGACGTGCTCAACGCCGTCGCCAGCACCGTCGTCGCACCGCTGGTCTCCTCCCTCAACGCCAACGTCGTCGGGCCGCTCTCCGACCTCGCCGGCCTGCGGACCTCGGGTGCCGACGTCCTGCTGATCGACCACCCGAGCTGCTCGACGCCCGCCCTGCGCGGCTGACGGCCCACCTGTCGTCCACAGGTAGAGCCGCGGGAGAGTTTCTCCACAGGTCGGACCGGCGTCGCCGCCGGTCGTCCCCGACGCCGCGGATGCTGGCGCCAGGAGGTCGACGACATGACGCGAACGACGACGACGGCGGCGGTCAAGCAGGCGCTGGGTGCCTATGGCGAGGCGCTCGCCGCACGACACCTGGTCGAGCAGGGGATGGTGCTGCTCGACCGCAACTGGCGCTGCGAGGCCGGCGAGATCGACCTGGTCCTGCGTGACGGCGAGGTGCTCGTGGTGTGCGAGGTGAAGACGCGCAGCAGCACCGACTACGGCACGCCGCACGAGGCGGTGACCGACATCAAGGTCGCCCGCCTGCGCCGGCTCGCGGCGCGGTGGCTGGCCGACCGCTCCGTCGTCGTGCGCGACGTCCGGATCGACCTCGTCGGCATCGTCCGGCCGCGGCGTGGTCCGTCCGTGATCGACCACGTGCGGGGGATCGGCTGATGCCCTTCGCCACCGCCCACACGGTCTCGCTGCACGGGGCCGTCGGCCACCTCATCGACGTCCAGACCGACGTCTCACCCGGCCAGGTCGGGGTGACGATGGTGGGCCGGGCGGACACCACCATCAACGAGAGCCGGGACCGCTGCCGGATGGCGATCATCAACAGCCACTTCGACTGGCCCGCCACCCGGCGCATCACGATCCTGCTCTCGCCGGCCGACCTCCTCAAGCGCGGCACCCACTTCGACCTCGCCGTCGCGGTCTCGGTCCTCGCCGCCGCGGGCACCGTGTCGCCGGTGGCGCTCGAGCGCACGGCGTTCATCGGCGAGCTCACCCTCGACGGCAACCTGCGCGGGGTCGCCGGCGTCCTGCCGATGGTGCTCGCTGCCGCCGAGCGAGGGATCCGTGCCGTCTTCGTGCCCGAGCCGCAGGCGGGCGAGGCCGCGATGGTCCCCGACATGAGCGTGGTCGGTGTCCGGTCGCTCGGGCAGGTGGTCGCGGTGCTCCGGGGGGACGACGAGCTGCCGGCCGCTCCGCCGGTCGCGGAGATGTCCGGCGCCCGGCTGCTCAGCTGGCGAGGGCGCGAGCGTCTCGACGAGCTCGACCTCGCCGACCTGATCGGCGTGGCGGACGCGCGGTTCGCGATAGAGGTCGCGGCCGCGGGCGGCCACCACCTGCTCCTGTCCGGGCCGAAGGGGTGCGGCAAGACCAGCCTCGTGGAGCGCATCCCCGGCATTCTCCCCGACCTCACCCAGGAGGAGGCGCTGGAGCTGAGCGCGATCCAGTCGCTCGCCGGCACCCTCGACCCGATGACGGGCTTCCCGACCCGCCCGCCCTTCTCGGCGCCGCACCACGACGCGAGCAAGGCGAGCCTGATCGGTGGCGGTCTCGGCGTCGTCCACCCCGGCGAGGTCAGCAAGGCGCACACCGGGGTGCTGTTCCTCGACGAGTTCCCCCTCTTCCGGTCGGACGTGATCGAGGCCCTCCGACAGCCGCTGGAGAGCGGCGACGTGACGATCGCCCGCCGCGACGAGTCGGTCACCCTCCCGGCGCGCGGGATGGTCGTGCTCGCGGCCAACCCGTGCCCGTGCGGCGACTACACCAGCGACGTCCGCGCGAGCCGGTGCCAGTGCCGGCCCGTGCAGCGACGCGAGTACCGCACCAAGGTGACCGGGCCGGTGGCGGACCGCGTCGACATCGTGCGCCACCTGCCGCCGCTGGGCCGGCCGGACAGGTCACCCGACCTCGACCGCCCCGAGTCGACGGCCCAGGTACGCAGCCGCGTGGAGGCGGCGCGGGCCCGGCAGGCCGAGCGCTACGCCGAGGAGAGCTGGCGGCTCAACGGGCAGGCGTCGGGTCCGGTGCTCCGGGAACGCTGGCCGCTCACGAAGGAGGGCCAGCGGGCGGTCGACGACCACCTCTACGCCGGTCGGCTCAGCCGCCGGGGGGCGACCCGCGTCCACCGGTTGGCCTGGACGGTCGCCGACCTGCGTGGCCGAGCGCGGCCCGGGATGGAGGAGGTGGACACCGCACTCCGGCTGCGCCTGGGCGACCCGCTCCTCCTCTCGATGCTGGAGCGGGCCGGATGACCGGCGACGCCGAGCGGCTCGCCCGGGTCGCCCTGTCCGTGGCCGCCGAGCCCGGGGACGACCGCCTGCTCGCGCTCGTGGACCGCCTGGGCCCCGAGCTCGTCCACGACCAGCTCCGCACCGAGGGAGCGCTGGCGCCGCGCTTCCACGGGCTGGAGCCGGCCCGGGTGCTCGCCGACGCGGAGCGGGCCGGCCTCCGGTTCGTCGCCCCCGGCGACGAGGAGTGGCCCCGGTCGCTCGACGATCTCGGCGCCGTCGCCCCGCTCCAGCGTCGCGGTGGGGTCCCGGTGGGTCTCTGGGTCCGCGGACCCCTGCGTCTGGACGTGCTGGCGGGCTCGGTCGCCGTCGTGGGCTCACGGTCGGCGACCACCTACGGCGCCGACGTGGCTGCCGGCATCGCCTCCGACGTCGCCCGCGCAGGTCGCCCGGTGCTCTCCGGGGGCGCCTTCGGGATCGACCAGGCCGCGCACCGGGGCGCGTTGTCCGGGGACGGAGGGACGGTCGCGGTGCTGGCCTGCGGGGCCGATCGCGTCTACCCCGAGGCCCACCGACGGCTGATCGAGCATCTCGCCGCCGAGGGCGCCGTCGTCTCGGAGACGGCGCCGGGCGGGGCACCGATGCGGATCCGGTTCCTCGCCCGCAACCGGCTGATCGCCGCGCTGGCCACCGGGACGGTGGTGGTGGAGGCGGCCGTGCGCAGCGGTGCGCTCAACACCGCCAACTGGGCGGGACGTCTCAACCGCCACGTGATGGGCGTCCCCGGCCCGGTGACCAGCGCGAGCTCCCAGGGCGTCCACCAGCTGGTGCGGACCGGATCGGCGACGCTGGTGACGTCGGGTCCGGACGTGCTGGAGGTCGTCGCCAGCGCCGGCGAGCACCTGCAGGCGGAGCCGCGGGGTGCCGAGCGTCGCCGTGACCGGCTCAGCCACGTGCAGCTGCAGGTCCTCGACGCGGTGCCGGTCGCGGCCGGTGCCGGAGCGGAGTCGATCGCTCGCGCCGCCGGGCTCGCGGTCTCCTCGGTCCGAGCCACCCTGGGTGAGCTGGGCGGTCTCGAGCTCGTGGAGCCGCACGGCGCCGGATGGCGGCTCGCCGCGCCGGCTCGCGAGTGAGGAGCACCGCAGTTCCTACAGTGGCAGGGTGACCAGCAGCGGGACCAGCAGCGCCGCCGGCGACCTCCCGAGGGAGGAGTCGACCGACCCGCTCCCGGAGGCGATGACGGGCGTGCTGGGGGCCTACGAACGTCACCTGGTCAGCGAGCGCGACCTCACGCCGCACACGGTCCGTGCCTACGTGGCCGACGTCGCCGGCATGCTCGACCACGCCTCGCGGCTCGGCCACACCGACGTGACGACGATCGACCTGCGCACGCTGCGCAGCTGGCTGGCCAAGCAGCAGACGCTCGGCCTCTCCCGCACCACGCTGGCGCGCCGGGCGACCGCCGCCCGGGTCTTCACGGCATGGCTGGCGCGGACCGGGCGCGCGGCGCAGGACGCCGGCGCGAGCCTGGGCTCCCCGAAGAAGCACACGTCGTTGCCGCCCGTGCTGCGCGCGGACGAGGCGAGCGACCTGATCCGGGCCGCGGCCGACCGTGCGGACGACGGCAGCCCGGTCGGGCTGCGCGACGTGGCGATGCTCGAGCTGCTCTACGCCACCGGCATCCGGGTCGGCGAGCTGACCGGCCTCGACGTCGACGACATCGACCGCGAGCGCAACGTGGTGCGGGTGCTCGGCAAGGGCCGCAAGGAGCGGACGGTGCCGTTCGGTCGTCCCGCGGCCCGCGCCCTGGACTTCTGGCTCAAGCACGGGCGTCCGCAGCTGGCCGTGCCCGGGAGTGGTGCCGCCGTGTTCCTGGGGGCGCGCGGCGGCCGGATCGACCAGCGCGCGGTCCGGACCATGGTGCACCGGCGGATCGCGGACGTGCCCGGTGCCCCGGACATCGGGCCGCACGGGTTGCGGCACACTGCCGCCACCCACCTGCTCGAGGGCGGCGCCGACCTGCGGTCGGTCCAGGAGCTGCTCGGGCACGCCTCACTGGCGACGACGCAGCTCTACACCCACGTCACCACGGACCGGCTGCGACGGGCCTACCAGCAGGCCCACCCCCGGGCGTGACCCAGATCGGCAGCACCGGCAGCAGCGGCGCGACCCAGGGCCTCGAGGCGGCCAGGCCCACCGGCTCGTCGCGCCACAGCGGCAGCAGGCGCACGGGCCCCGCACCGACCAGCCGTAGGGGATCGAGGTAGTGGTCGGCGCCCTCGATCCAGCCCCAGTGCAGGCACGCGCGGGGCAGGCAGTGCGACCCGCCGACCTCGAGCCGGCCGATCCGCTCGCCGGCACGGACCGAGGCGCCGACGTCGACCGTCGCGACCACCGGCTCGTAGGTCGTCCGGGTGGCGCCGTGGTCGACCACCACCACGCCGCGGCCGGCCAGCACCCCCGCCCACGACACCGTCCCGGGCAGCGCGGACCGGACCGGCTGACCGGGGGAGCCGAGGAGGTCGACCCCGCGGTGGCCCGCACCCCACGGGTCCTCGGGAGGATCGAAGGCGCGGACGACCGTGGGCTCGGGCGCCAGCGGCCAGACCCCGACCGGGTCGGCGTCGGCCCCTGATGCGGGCGCGCCCAGCGCGAGGAGGAGCACGGAGGTGAGGAGGGGTGCGAGCCGCGAGGTCAGGAGCGTCATGACCCGACCTTGCGCGCGGGCGGGGACGTCCGCGGCCGGACGTGGCGGCGGCTGTGGACGAGCGAGTCGGGGGAGGGAGCGGTGAAGGGCAGACGGGCCGTCGCCCGGATTCGCGGCCGGGCCGGAGCGTCGACTACTCTGGTCGACGCAATCCTTGCGGATTGACTACGCACGCTCGCAGACCGCGACGGGCCTTCGACCTCCGAGGACCCGGCCACCCGTGGGCGTCGACCCTCAGTCCTGCTGATCCCCTCGGGGAAGCCAGCCGGTCGGGTCGCGCGCGAGCGTCAGGGCTGACGGCACCCGCCGGAGGCAGCAACTGAAAACCCATGCGAGCACGTCCCCTCGCCCACCTGCGTCAAGGTCGGGACCACGAGGTGCGTGCTCCACACAAGGAGATCCTCATGGCAGTCGTGACCATGCGCCAGCTTCTCGAGAGCGGCGTGCACTTCGGGCACCAGACCCGGCGCTGGAACCCGAAGATGAAGCGCTTCATCATGACCGAGCGCAACGGCATCTACATCATCGACCTGCAGCAGTCGCTGTCCTACATCGACCGCTCCTACGCCTTCATCAAGGAGACCGTCGCCAAGGGCGGCACCGTGATGTTCGTCGGCACCAAGAAGCAGGCGCAGGAGGCGATCGCCGAGCAGGCGACCCGCGTCGGGATGCCCTACGTCAACCAGCGCTGGCTGGGCGGCATGCTCACCAACTTCTCGACCGTGCACCAGCGGATCAACCGCCTCAAGGAGCTCGACGAGATCGACTTCGAGAACGTCGCGGGCTCGGGTCGCACCAAGAAGGAGCTCCTGCAGATGAAGCGGGAGCGCGACAAGCTCGAGAAGACCCTCGGCGGCATCCGCGAGATGGGCCGGACCCCCGCAGCCGTGTGGATCGTGGACACCAAGAAGGAGCACCTCGCTGTCGAGGAGGCGCGCAAGCTCCGGATCCCGATCATCGGCATCCTGGACACCAACTGCGACCCGGACGAGGTCGACTACCCCATTCCGGGCAACGACGACGCCATCCGCGCGGTCGGCCTGCTGACCCGCGTGGTCGCCGACGCCGTCGCCGAGGGCCTCATCGCCCGCTCGGGCGTCAAGGCCGGCGAGGGCGAGGCCGTGGGCGCCGAGGAGCCGCTGGCCGAGTGGGAGCGCGAGCTCCTGGGCGGCGAGGCCGAGCAGGCTGCGGTCGAGGCGACCGGCGGTGATGCCGCGGTCGAGGAGACCCCTGCCGCCGAGGCGACCGGTGCCGCGACCGAGGCCGCCGAGGCTGTCGAGGCCGCCGCGGCGACCGAGACCTCCGAGACCTCCGAGGCTCCTGCCGAGGCGACCGAGGAGGCCGCCGCCGAGACGACCGAGGCTCCTGCCGAGGCGACCGAGCAGGCCTGAGCCCCCTCCGTATCCCGACGTACCCGAGAAGGAACACACATGGCTTACACCGCAGCCGACGTCAAGAAGCTCCGTGAGCTGACGCAGGCCGGGATGATGGACTGCAAGAAGGCGCTCGACGAGACCGACGGCGACTTCGACAAGGCCGTCGAGCTGCTCCGCGTCAAGGGAGCGGCCAAGGCCGCCGCCCGCGCCGCCGAGCGCGAGGCCGCCGCCGGCCTGGTCGCCGCCTCCGGCAACGCCCTGATCAGCCTCAAGGCCGAGACGGACTTCGTCGCCAAGAACGACGCGTTCATCGCGGCCGCGCAGCAGATCGCGGACGCCGCCGACGCCCACCAGGTCGGGGACGCCGAGGCGCTCAAGGCCGTCTCGCTCGGCGACAAGACGGTCGGCGAGACCGTCGAGGAGCTCGCCCGCACCATCGGCGAGAAGATTGAGCTCGGCGAGGTCGCCTACTTCGGCGGGACCACCACGGTCTACCTGCACAAGAAGGCCTCCGACCTGCCCCCGACGCTCGGCGTCCTGGTCGAGTACGAGGGCACCGAGGCCGCCGCCCGGCAGGCCGCCCAGCAGGCGGCCGCGCTCAAGGCGCAGTACCTCACCAGCGACGAGGTCCCCGCGGACATCGTCGACGCCGAGAAGGACGTGCTGACCAAGAAGACCCTCGAGGAGGGCAAGCCCGAGGCTGCGGTCGCCAAGATCGTCGAGGGCCGGATCAACGCGTTCTTCAAGGAGATCGTCCTGCTCGACCAGGAGTCGGTCTTCGAGGCGAAGAAGTCCGTCAAGCAGGTGCTCGACGCGGCCAACACCGAGGTGAAGCGGTTCGCCCGTTTCGAGGTCGGCGCCTAAGGCCCACCGGTCAATCCGTGACCTGCTGCGCGCCGTCTGGCGGGCACCTGGCTGCGTTGTCGTCGGTCGCCGGGACTCCGTCCCGCCTCCCTCCTCCGCCTTGCCAGGCACTCCGCCAGACGCCGCTCGCGACGGCCACGGATTAACAGGTGGCGCCTGAGCGGATAGGTTCTAGCCAGACGAACGACGAGGAGGCCGGTTCGATGACAGCACCACTGATCATCGGACCGGCCTCCTTCGCGTCTCCCACCCCGCACCCGTCTCGAAGGAGCCGCCCGTGACCGGTTACCAGCGCGTCCTGCTCAAGCTGTCCGGAGAGGTCTTCGGTGGCGGCAAGGTCGGGGTCGATCCCGACGTCGTCCAGGCCGTGGCCCGCGAGGTCGCGGCCGTCGTCCGGGCCGGCGTGCAGATCGCGGTCGTGACCGGTGGCGGCAACTTCTTCCGCGGGGCCGAGCTCCAGCAGCGCGGCATGGACCGGGTCCGCGCGGACTACATGGGCATGCTGGGCATCGTCATGAACTGCCTCGCCCTCCAGGACTTCCTGGAGAAGATGGGCGTCGAGACCCGGGTGCAGACCGCGATCACCATGGGCCAGGTCGCCGAGCCCTACATCCCGCGGCGGGCGATCCGCCACATGGAGAAGGGCCGGGTCGTCATCTTCGGTGCCGGCATGGGCATGCCCTTCTTCTCGACCGACACCGTCGCGGTCCAGCGCGCGCTCGAGAGCAAGTGCGACGTGGTGCTGGTCGCCAAGAACGGGGTGGACGGCGTCTACACCGCCGACCCCCACCTCGATCCGACCGCCACCAAGTTCGACGAGCTCACCTACGAGGAGGCCATGTCCCGCGGGCTGCGGATCATGGACCAGACGGCGTTCGCGCTCTGCGGGGAGAACAAGCTGCCGATGCTGGTCTTCGGGATGGAGCCGGAGGGCAACATCCTGCGCGCGGTGCAGGGTGAGAAGATCGGTACGCTCGTGAGCGCCGGCTGACCGCGCCCGAGCAACCAACCAGTGACCAGCAGTGACCGAGCAGTGACCGAGCAGGAGAAGCCGTGATCAACGACATCCTCAACGAGGCCGACACCAAGATGGACAAGTCGGTCGAGGCGACACGCGAGGAGTTCGCGGCGATCCGGGCCGGCCGGGCACACCCGAGCATGTTCAACAAGATCGTGGTCGACTACTACGGGTCGCCGACGCCGCTGCAGCAGCTCGCGTCGTTCACCTCGCCCGAGGCACGGGTCATCTTGATCTCGCCGTACGACCAGGGCGCGATGCACAACATCGAGAAGGCGATCCGCGACTCCGACCTCGGCGTGAACCCCGCCGACGACGGCCGCATCATCCGATGCGTGTTCCCCGAGCTCACCGAGGAGCGGCGCAAGGAGTACACCAAGGTGGCGCGCCACAAGGCCGAGGAGGGCCGGGTCGCGGTCCGCAACCTGCGCCGGACGGCCAAGCAGCACCTCGAGCGCCTCGAGAAGGACGGCGAGGTCGGCAAGGACGACGTCACCGGTGCCGAGAAGCGGCTCGACGGCATGACGAAGAAGCACACCGACACGATCGACGAGCTGCTCAAGCACAAGGAGGCCGAGCTGCTCGAGGTCTGAGCCGCTCGACACCCCATGAGGACGTCATGACCGACGCCACGTCGCCGGCCGCCTCCGTACCCGCGAACCCACCGCAGAAGGACCACGGCCGCGCCGGCCGTAACCTGCCCGCGGCCGTCGCGTCCGCCGTGGTGCTGCTCGCGGCCATCGCGCTGTCGCTGCTGTTCTGGAAGACGGCGTTCATGGTCATCGTCGCCGCGGCGGTCGTCGTGGCGATCTGGGAGCTCGGGCGCGGTTTCTCCGCCAAGGGCATCGACCTGCCCGAGCAGCCGCTGATGGCCGGCGGGGTCGTGATGGTCGTGGTCGCCTACTTCTCGGGCTCGCCGGCGCTCGTGACCGCGACCGCGGTGACCGCTCTCGTCACGATGTTGTGGCTGCTGCGTCGTGGCGTCGACGGCTACGTCCAGGACGCCACCGCCTCGGTGTTCAGCCTGGTCTACATCCCGTTCCTCGGCTCGTTCGTGGCGCTGCTGCTGGCCGAGGGCGGCGTCGACGGCGCCGGCCTCGACGACCCCGGTGTCCAGGGCATCATCACCTTCATCGTGGTCACCATCGCCTCGGACATCGGCGGGTACGTCGCCGGGGTGCTCTTCGGCAAGCACCCGATGGCCCCGGTCATCTCCCCGAAGAAGTCGTGGGAGGGCTTCGCCGGCTCGGTCCTGTTCTGCCTGGTCGCGGGCTGGGCGCTGGTGGTCTACCTGCTCGACGGCGACTGGTGGGTCGGTCTCCTGCTCGGCCTCATCGCCGTCGTGATGGCGACCCTGGGCGACCTCTGCGAGTCGGTCATCAAGCGTGACCTCGGCATCAAGGACATGAGCCACGTGATCCCCGGCCACGGCGGCCTGATGGACCGGCTGGACTCGCTGCTCGCCACGGTGGCGCCGATCTGGCTGCTCCTGCACTACCTCGTCTACTGATGCTCCACCTGGTCCGGCACGGGCGCCCGCTGGTCGAGCGCGGGCTGATGGCCAGCGCCTGGGAGCTCGACCCGGCGGGGTTCGACGACATCTGGCGACTGCGTGAGTCCGGTCGCCTGCCCGGGCGCGCGCGGTGGTTCTCCTCACCGGAGCCGAAGGCGGTCGCGACCGCCCACCTGCTCACCGACGGCGAGGTCGGGATCGTGGACGGCCTGCGCGAGCACGTCCGCGACACCGGCGACTGGCTCGACGACTTCGACGGCACCGTGCGGCGGGCGTTCGCGGCGCCGGACGTCCCCGCGCACGAGGGCTGGGAGCCCCTCGCTGCCACCCGCGACCGGGTGGTCGCCGTGGTGCACGGTCTGCTCGACGCGCACCCGGGCGAGGATCTCGTGCTGGTCGGCCACGGCACCGCGTGGACGCTGGTGGCCGCCGAGCTGACCGGTGGGCCGCCCGACCTGGAGCGGTGGTCGCGCCTGGGGATGCCCGACGTGATCTCGATCGGGTGATCCGTCTCACCGTGCGCGGCCGACCGGCACGCCGGGCCGCGGGATGGTCTCGGAACGCATAGCATCGAGACGATGTCGACCGACCAGGAGCACGCCGAGCAGGCACCCCAGCCGCCGCAGCAGCCGGAGGCGGAGGCAGGGCAGCGCCCGCCCGACTGGTGGCACCGCGACCACCCCACGTTCACCGCGCTCACCGGGTTCTTCAGCGGTCTGGCGTTCGTGATCGTGGTGCCTGGCCTGTTCGCCGCCGTGCTGGGCCTGCTCTTCGACTACCACACCGCCGAGGACCTGTTCCCGTTCGTGCTGGTCACCCTGGCGATCCCGGTGGGCCTGGTGATCGTGCCCCGCACCCGCCGGTTCGGGATCTACATGCTGATCGGGATGGTCACCACCGCCCTCGTGGTCGGTGGCGTGTCCGGCGTCGTGCTCTGGTACATGGTCAACTACCGCTCCTGAGGCGCGCGACCCGGCGGTCGCGCGATTGGGGTCCCGTCGCGGTCGGTGGGAGAATCGACGTCCGATGTCCGAACCCACTGCCCTTCCCCTCGTCATGGACGAGCCGCGCGGTCGCAGGAAGCCGCCGCGGCACCTCGCCGACCTCTCCCTCGCCGAGCGCGTCGAGCACGCACAGGAGCTCGGCCTGCCGGGATTCCGTGCCAAGCAGCTCTCGACGCACTACTTCGCCCGGCTGGTCGACGACCCCGGCGAGATGACGGACCTGCCGGCCGCGCAGCGCGACGAGCTGGTCGCCGACCTCCTGCCGTCGTTGATGACGCCCCTGCGCACCCTCGAGGCCGATCGCGGCACGACCCGGAAGACGTTGTGGAAGCTCTTCGACGGGGCGCTGGTCGAGTCCGTCCTCATGCGCTATCCCGACCGGGCCACCATGTGCGTGTCCAGCCAGGCGGGCTGCGGCATGGCGTGCCCGTTCTGCGCCACCGGCCAAGGTGGCCTCCAGCGCAACATGTCGACGGCTGAGATCGTCGAGCAGGTCGTCGCGGGAGCACGCAGCCTCGCCCGTGGCGAGGTCCCGGGTGGTCCGGGACGCGTCTCGAACGTCGTCTTCATGGGCATGGGGGAGCCGCTGGCGAACTACCGCGCGGTGATCGGCGCCGTGCGCAGGCTCACCGACCCCAGCCCCGAGGGGCTGGGGATGAGCGCCCGCGGGGTGACCGTCTCCACCGTGGGCCTGGTGCCGCGCATCCGGCAGCTGGCCGGTGAGGGCATCCCGGTCACGCTGGCGCTGAGCCTGCACGCGCCGGACGACGAGCTGCGCAACGAGCTGGTTCCGATCAACACCCGGTTCTCGGTCACCGAGACCGTGGCGGCGGCGTGGGACTACGCGCGGACGACCAGGCGCCGGGTCTCGATCGAGTACGCCATGATGCGCGGGATCAACGACCAGGCGTGGCGCGCCGACCTGCTCGCCGACGTGCTGCAGGCGTACGGCGACTGGGGCTGGGTGCACGTCAACCTGATCCCCCTCAACCCGACGCCCGGCTCGAAGTGGACGGCCTCGGACCCGGCCGACGAGCGGGAGTTCGTCCGCCGGCTCGAGGCGAAGGGCATCCCGACCACGGTCCGCGACACCCGGGGACGCGAGATCGACGGCGCGTGCGGACAGCTGGCCGCCACGGAGGAGTGACCTCGTTTTCCCGGCGGCCCGGCTGGGAACGCTGGCCGACATGACGGCCGAGCAGGTGTTCCCACCGGTGGTGTACGCACCCACCCTGCAGCCGGTCGGTGACGGGGGAGAGGCACGACTGGCGATGCACCGCACCGCCGACGGACGCGTCGCGCTGTTCGTCTACTCCGCACTGGACCGGCTCGTGTCCTTCTACCGCGCCGACGCGCCCTGGGTGCTGCTCACGGTCCAGGACCTGCAGCGGGCCTTCGACGCCGCGCCGTACGACCTGCTGTTCCTCGACCGGCGGCCCGGGCCGGTGGAGGAGGCCGCGTCGTGACCATCGACCTGACGTGGGCGACCGCCGAGACGATCGCCACGAACCTCGACCACGCCCGTTCGGTGCTCGACGACACCGCCGGCTCCGCCCCGGCCGGAGTCGACGCCGGCGAGGCCTCGGCGCTCGTGACGGCCCTGATCGCGCGGGTCAGCGAGAGCGCCGCCGGGCTCAGCGAGGGTCTGGCGGCCGCGAGCGGCAAGGTGCGCGACTCGGCGACTTCACTGCTCGACGCGGACCTCGCCGCGCGCGACTCCTTCGGCTCCCCGTTCGGTCCGGGGGCGCGCTGATGCCGGTCGACACCGAGATCCAGGGGTCGCCCTCCTCCATCGAGGGCGCCGCCGACTGGTTGCGAGGCACCCTGGGCAAGGCCGTCACGTCGGGTGCCGACGCCATGGCCGCCGCCCGGTCCACCGCGGCCTCCGACTGGCAGGGCGAGACCGGCACCGCGTTCGCCGGCACGATGGGCAGCGGGGTCGGACGTGTCGACGCACTCGCCGCCGCGACCTCCGGCGTCGCCGGGGCCCTCGAGGCGTACGCCGCCCGACTGGGCAACCTGCAGCACCGGATGGCCGACATCCGGTCGACGGCGGAGGGCGCCGGGCTCACCGTGTCGGCCTACCTCGTCCAGGAGCCGGGCAGCGGACCCGCCGATCCGGGCCCACCTCCGGCGGGTCCGATCTCGCCTGCGGCCGCCGATGCCTACAACTCGGCCGTGACCGCGTGGAACAAGCACCAGGACAAGATCCGCGCCTACAACAAGGCGGCGTCCGACGCAGCCGACGTGCGCTCGGACCTGACGACCGCGGCGCAGGGGCTCCGCGACGAGTACCGCGGGCTGGAGGGCCCGGACTGGGTGCTCAATGCGGCCGACATCGCCGGCGGCTTCGCCGGAGCCGTCATGGAGTTCAACGCGTCCGCGCTGCGCGGCACCGCGGGCTACTTCTCCGGTCTCGCCGGCGAGAACCTCCAGCGGCTGCGGGCCAACCCGGGCGCCGGCCTCTCCACCCTCTACGACGACCTGGACCACTGGGGTCAGGTCGCGCGCAACGCCGACGAGATGGCGGCCGGTGCCGATGACCTCGCGAAGGCGAGCAAGTCGATCCCGCTCAAGGGCAGTGGCGCGCTGGCCATCGCCGGCATCGGGCTGGACATCGCCAGCGGCGAGGACCCCGTGCAGGCGACGGCCTCAGGTGCCGGTGGCTTTCTCGCCTCGGTCGGCGCCGGTGCCGCGACCGGCGCGGTGGTCGGCTCCTTCGTGCCGATCCCGGGCGTGGGCACCGCAGCGGGTGCCGTGGTCGGAGCGGGCGTCGGCATCTTCACCTCCGGCGCCATCGACTCCCTGTTCGAGAACGGCCCCGACGTGGGCGCGGCGTTCGACTCGGGAGTCGACGCGCTGGAGGACACCGGGGGCGCCATCGTGGACGGCGCCGGCGCGGTCGTGGACGGGATCGGCGGGCTGTTCGACTGACATGACCGACCTCCACAACGGCCGGAACGCGGCGTACGCCGTCGGCTACCTCCTCCTCGCCCTGCTCGGCGCCGGGTTGCTCGCCACCACGAGCGACCGCGACGTCGGCCTCCTCGGCGGGCTCCTGCTCCTGGTGGTCGCGGCGGGCGGCCTCGTCCTCGTCGGTCACGACGCCTGGTTCGTGCGGCACCGGCCCGGGGTCAGCGTCGCGACGGCGCCATCGGGGGTCCGCGCGACCGCGTTCGTGCGCTCCGGGGTGCCCACGGTCATGTCGGCCGTGATGCCCGCGCTGCTCGCCGCCTGGGCGGTGGTGGGATGCGTCGTCGCCGATGCCCCGGCCGCCCGCGTCATCCTCGCCCTCGTCGCGCTCGGCTTCGCGTCACCCCTGGTCGCCGTGGCCCGGGGGCGCGTCGTCCCCGGCGGCCTCTACCTGACCCCGGCCGGCGTCGAGCAGCGCAAGGAGGCGGTGAGCTGGTCGATCTCGTGGGACGAGCTCGCGGGTGCGGTGCCGTCCGAGCCGCTGGCGCTCACCCTGGCCGGGCCGCCACCGCAGCCCGTCGTCCGCACCCGGTGGCTGTGGCAGCGCGAGCCGACGGCCCCGGCGGGTGTGGTCGCCGTCGACAGCCGCTACCTCGCCGAGGACCCGGTGGTGGTCGTCGGCGTGGTGGCGCGGTGCATCGTCGACCCCGCGCTGCGGCAGCGGATGGGCAGTGACGAGGTCGTCGCGGAGATCCGCCGCTGACGCGGCCGGTTCGGCACGCGACATTCACCCGACCGCCACGTCGATCTCGGCCCCCGTTAGACGCGCTCCCTAGCGTCAGGAGCCGTGGACAAGCTCCGGGTGCTGATCGTCTCCGAGTCGTTCCTGCCGCAGGTCAACGGCGTCACCAACTCCGTGCGCCGGGTGCTCGAGCACCTGGCCGTCGAGGGGCACGAGGCCGAGCTGGTCGCCCCGACCGGGCCCGAGACGTACGCCGGCTTCCCGGTCACCCGGGCCCGCGGCGCCAGCCTGCCGTTCTACCGTGACTTCCGCATCGGCCTGGAGACGCGCCGTCGCCTGCGCTCGGTGATGCTCCGGTTCCGGCCCGACGTGGTGCACGTCGCGTCGCCCGCGACCCTGGGCCACCAGGCCGTGCGAGCGGCCGCCGAGCTCGGCATCCCCACGGTCGCGGTCTACCAGACCGACCTCGTGGGCTTCGCCGAGCGCTACGGCGTCGCGGGCGGCCCGCGCGCGATGGCGTCGCTGACCCGCCGCATCCACCTCGGCGTGGACCGGACGCTGGCGCCGTCGTCGGCGAGCCTGCGCCAGCTCGCCGACCTCGGGGTGCACGCGACCGCGCTGTGGCCGCGCGGGGTGGACCTCCAGCAGTTCCACCCGGTGCACCGCTCGGCGTCCCTGCGTGAACGGCTCGCTCCGGACGGGCGGCTGCTGGTCGGCTACGTCGGCCGGCTCGCCGCGGAGAAGGAGCTGGACCTCCTCGCCTGCCTCCACGCCGATCCCCGTCACCGGCTGGTGGTCGTGGGGGGCGGGCCGGAGGAGCGGCGGCTGCGGGCTCTCCTCCCGGACGCCGCGTTCCTGGGCGTGCTGCACGGCGCGGAGCTCGCGTCGGCGTACGCGTCGCTGGACGTCTTCGTGCACACCGGCCGCCACGAGACCTACTGCCAGTCCGCGCAGGAGGCGCTCGCCTCGGGCGTCCCCGTCGTCGCGCCGCGCTCGGGCGGTCCCGTCGACGTGGTCGCGGACCGGGTCGCCGGCCGGCTCTACGAGCCGGGCGACCGCGCCGACCTGGCGGCGCAGGTCGACCTGCTGGTGTCGAACCGCCTCCACCGGCGGCGGATGGGTCTGGCGGCGCGGCGCAGTGTCCGCGACCGGTCGTGGGCGGTCGTCAACACGGCGCTGGTCGACCACTACCGCGACGTCGTCGCGGGCAGCGCGGCCCGCAGGCGCGCCGCCTGACGCCGCTGGACCGGCAGGGAGTCAGCGCAGGAACTTCGGCGCTGGCACGAGCAGCTCGACGTTGCGGTCGGTCCGCTTGCCGCGCCGCTTGTTGTCGCGCTCCTGCCAGTCGTTGGCGCCCAGCAGGCGGGAGAGCCCGGCGAGCTGCAGCGGGTCGGTCAGGTCGGTGTCCTCGACGGTCACCAGCGGTCCACCGTGGTCGACCATCGTGGCGAAGATCGAGACGGTCCCGTCCTTGTTGTCGGTGACCTCGAGCAGCCGCGACTGCTGGGGCCAGTCGATGTGGGAGGCGGTGTTGATCTCCCAGAAGCCGCCGACGACCTTGCCGCTCTGCTTGCGCGCGTGCGGCCAGATGTTGTTGGTGTGGGTGTGCCCGTTGACCCACGCGATGACGTTGTCGTAGCTCATGAGGAGGCGGGCGATCTTGGCGGCGAGCGCCGTGTCCTCGAACGAGGCGAGCGGGTGGTGGCTCGCGACCACCACGAGCTTGCGGCGGCTGTTGCCGAGCAGCTTCTTCAGCCACGACACCTGCTTGTTGTCCAGGTAGCCCTTGTCGCCGAACGGCGAGACCGTGTCCAGGACGATGAACCGGACCTTGCCCTGGTCGAAGGTGTAGTAGGCGGTGTCGTCGGCCAGATTCTGCTCGGTGAACCCGTGACCCTCCGGGGTCGTGGTGGTGGTGAAGTGCTCCTGCACCCACTCGACGCGCTCGAGCAGCCGGCGGTCGGGGTCCGGGGTGATCGTGCGGTCGCCCTTCGAGGTCGGCTTGATCGACCCGATGGCCTTGGCCCGCTGCGCGTCGGTCGCAGGGAAGTTGCCCTGGACGAGCCCGTCGTGGTTGCCCATCGCGGCGTACCACGGCATCGCCAGGCCCTCGGCGTCGAACGGCTGGCGGGCGGCATCGAGCAGGCCCGGGATCGTGGGGAAGCCGTAGAGGGCCCGGGGGTCGTCGTCGGTCTTGCCGTCCGGCGTCCCGTCGGGGTGCCAGAACATCGTGTCGTAGTACGCCGGGACCTGGTCCATGACGCCCTCGTACTTGGTCAGGTCGCCGGAGTCGACCCGGACCGTCCCGCCGTCGAGGACGTCGATGTTCCAGCGGAGCTCGTTGTACTGCGTGCTGTCGGAGTTGTCGCCGGTCTGGATCGCGAAGGCGAGCGGACGGCCGGTCACCGGGCCGCTGCCGATCGCGTTGATCTCGCGCACCATCGCGTCGGCGACGTGGCCGCTGAGGATCTCCTGCGGCCGGTAGGCGCTGCTGCTGACCTTCTCGCCGTACTCGATCCGGATCGGCGACTGCGCGTCGACCACGTGGACGTCGGTCAGCTGGGCGAACGCCAGCAGACCCTTGCGGCGCTTGTCGCGGCCCTTCTTCGGGCTCGCGCCCAGGCCGGCCCGGACGACGTAGGACTCGCCGGGCCGCTCGACGATGGGGCGCCAACCGCCGGCGCCGGGCGCCCCCTTGTCGAGCACGACCGTGCGGGTCGTCGCGCGGGCGGCCGCGCCGGTGGCGCGGGCGGCCGCACCGGTGCCGGCGACGGCGTCCGCGGAGAGGGAGCCGAAGCCGCCGAGGGCGGCGGCGCCACCGACGACGAGGGAGGAACGGAAGAGGTCACGACGGGAGAGCTGCACGCTGGCAATCTAGGCGTCACCTCCGGTTCACGTCCTCGAATTCAGCAGGTCCACAGCATCGGCGGCCGAGTCGACGAGGTGCACGTGCTGCTCCATCGGCTTGCCCCGGGCGAGTCGCTGCAGCAGCGGCCACGCGGGCAGCGTCTCGGTCCAGTACGTCGCGCCGACCAGCACCATCGGGGCGACGGTCGGCTCGTCGGCGTAGTAGTTCTCGCACGCGTCCTGGAACACCTCCTGGACCGTCCCGCCGGCGCCGGGCAGGAAGGCGATCCCTCGGTCGCACACCTGGAGCAGGATCGCCTCGCGCATCGAGTTGCGGAAGTACTTCGCGATCGCCGTGGCGAACGCGTTGGGCGGCTCGTGGCCGTAGTGCCAGGTGGGGATCCCGAGGTTCTCCCCACGTCCCGGGAACCGGTCGAGCACCTCGCGGGCGCGCTGCACCCACGCGTCGATCGAGGGGCGGTACGACGGCACGCCGGCCAGGAGCGCCACCGCCTCGTCGAGGTCGTCGGCGCGGTCGGCGAGCCGGGCGCCCAGGTTCGCCGCCTCCATCGCGCCGGGCCCGCCCCCGGTCGCCACCACCGCCCGGGCACCCAGCGCCGCGCCGAGCCGGGCCGCGTCGGCGTACCCGGGGTGGTCGCGCTCCAGGCGGTGCCCGCCCATCACGCCCACCAGGTGCCGGGTGCTGGTCCAGTCCTCCAGCGCGAGGTCGATCGTGTGGTCGTGCAGGCTCCGGGCGAGCGCCTCGTCGGCGCCGAAGGGGCGCTGCGACCAGGCGTAGGCGCGGGCGTCGAGCGAGTCGGCGTACCGCCGGGTGTCGTAGAGCTCGCCCGCGGTGTAGAGCCGGTCGCGCGGCTCGACCGGAGCGTCGTCGGGGACCTGCAGCACCAGGCCGCCCGCCGCCCGGACCCGCTCGTCGTCCCCCGGGGCGAACCGACAGGCGAGGAAGGTCGCCCCCGACACCCGGACGCGGGCGAGCGCGTCGTGTCGGCCGGTGAGGTCGACGCCGCGGACCCGCCACCCGCGCAGGGAGGTGGCTCCCGCGGCCAGCTGCCGGTCGAGCTCCTCGAGCGAGTCGACGTGGACGACGCGGCCGCGGGAGCGCTTCACGCCCGCGACTGTAGACGCTGCGGCCGCTAGAACGCGTGCGTCAGCAGGTCTGCGAAGAGCGCGTGCTCGTCGACCTCCAGGCCCCGGGCGCGGAACCAGGTGCAGACGTTCGTGCAGTCCCGGAGCAGGAAGTCGGGGCCCGACGGGTTGCCGACCAGGTCGAGGGTCTGCGGCAGGTCGATGACGACGAGCCGCTCGCCCGCGGCGAGCACGTTGTAGGGCGAGAGGTCGCCGTGCACCATCCCGTGCCGGGCGAGCTCGGCGAGGAAGTCACGCAGCTGGTCGAAGTACGACGCCAGCAGATCCGGTTCGGGTCGCACCTGGGCCAGGCGCGGCGCGGTGGCGGTGCCGTCGTCGTCCTCGACGGTGATCCACTCCATGAGCAGCTCGGTGCCGTCGAGCTGGACCGGGTAGGGCACCGCGAGACCGAGCTCGTGGCAGCGCACCAGCGCCTGCCACTCGGCCCAGGCCCACTGGCCCGCCGCGACCGCGCGGCCGTGCGCGGACTTCTTGGCCATCGCCCGGTTGTCGCGGGTGTTGCGGACCTTGCGGCCGGCCGTGTAGGCCGACGAGCGGTGGAAGTCGCGGTGGTCCTCGCCGCGGTAGCGCTTGGCCACCATGACGACGGACTCGCCGGGGACGCCGGGGTCGCCGTCGGGGACGGCGCGCTCGAGCAGGTAGGCGTCGGCCTCCTTGCCGGTCTTGAGGACGCCGAGGTCGGTGTCGACGGCCGCCTGGGAGGTCACCACCCAGGCGGGGCGGGGCTCCGGGCCGCGGCACAGCGGCTCGACGCTGAGCCAGGTCGACCAGCGCTGGCCGTCGCCGACCTCGTCGTACTGCTGGAAGTCGAAGACGAACGCGGGGTCGATCCCGGGGTCCGCCGTGAGGTCGGTCGTGACGTCAGTCGTGAGGTCGAGCGAGGTGAAGTCGTGGGACATCGGGGTGGGTGCTCCAGGTGCGAGAGAAGAGGTGGTCTGCGGACAGGCCAAGGACAGTCGTGGACATGTCACGCTCCTCTCGCTGGGCACCCGGCCGGTCCGGACGCTGGAGCAAGCCTCCGATGTCCCGGCAGACGGGCGCAACCGAATTATCGACCCGCTCCCGGCGCGGGGCGCGGGTTTTGTCGGCCGGCCGACGAAATCCGATCCGGGACGACAAACCTTCGTCGTCCCGCATCGGAAATTGTCGGCCGCCCGACAAAACCCCCGTCGGCCCGGGACTGCACAGGTGCGGGGACCCGCGGTGGGTCAGGCGGCGACACCTCCCGTCGTGGTCGGGATCGCCAGCTCGGCGACCCGCTCCCACGCGTCGTCGACGTGGACGACGCGGTGGCCCAGCCGGTGCAGGATGCTGGCGGCGATGCCGGCGCGGTAGCCGGACCGGCAGTGCACCCACAGCTCGCCGCGGGGGAGCTCGTGTCCGCGGAGGTCGACGTCCTGCAACGGCAGGTGCAGCGCCCCGGGCAGGTGCCCGTCGTCGTACTCGTCCCGCTGACGCACGTCGACCACCACGGGGGTGTCCTGGGCGTGCGTCGCGTCCCGGAAGGCCGCCCAGTCGGCGCGGCGGTAGCTCGCGGGGAGCGGTGTGTCGGGCTCGAGGACGTGCGTTCGCGGCCCGTCGATGCCGATGGCGGCGAGGTCGTGCAGCGCGGACTCCAGGTCGTCGGGCCGGTCGCAGAGGAGCACCAGGTCGTCCTCCCACGGCACCAGCCAGCCGACGTACGTCGCGAACTGGGTGCCGTACTCGACGCTCACCGTGCGGGGCAGGTGGCCGGCGCTGAAGGCCGACCGCTCGCGCAGGTCGACCACCCACGTCCCGGCGAGCACGGCGTCGGTGACCTCGTCCGCGGTCACCCGACGGGCGGGTCGCGGCTCCGCGCGTCCTGCTCCAGCCCGGTTCAGAGGCGCCATCTGGGCGTAGTAGCGGGGGATCGGGCCGAACCCGGCCACCAGGGCCGCGACGAAGCGCTCGCGGTTGGTCAGGAGCGCAGGGTTGGTGTGCTGCTCGTCCGCAATGGTGCGCGCCGTGGAGGTCGGGTGGTCGGCGACGGGGGACCCAGCGCAGAAGCTGCCGAAGCCGTGGGTCGGGTGCAGGGAGGTGGCCGGGTCGAGTGCGCCGAGCAGCCGGGCGCTCGCCCACTGCTGGCGCGCCAGGGCGTGGGTCAGCCGGTCGTCGACCAGGTCGGTGCGCCCCACCGTGCCGTGGAGCAGGCTGCCGCCGCTGAAGAGTGCGGCCGCGCGGTCGGGATGGTCGTGGTGGCGGACGAGGAAGGACTGGTGGTGGCGGGTGTGGCCGGGCGTCGCGAGGACGCGGACGTCGAGCCTCCCCACCGGCACCACGTCGCCGTCCCGGACGCCGACGCGCTCGAAGCCGACGGGCTCGTCCGCCGAGAGCAGGTAGTCGGCGCCATGGCGTCGGGCCAGCCCCAGGGCGCCGGACACGTAGTCGTTGTGGAGGTGCGTGTCGGCGACGGCCGCGATCTCGACGCCGGCCGCGGCGACGGCCCGCTCGACGGGGGCGACGTCGCGGGGCGGGTCGACCACGAGCGCGCGAGTGCCGTCGTGGACCAGGTGGGTGCGGTTGCCGAGCTCCGGAACCTCGAACGTGACGACCTCCACGACACTCCTTGATGTAAGTCGAGTGAATTAATCTAGTTATAGCACGGACGTCGATGGTCGTGGCGCGGGCTAGGTTGTCGCCCGTGACCCGACGCCTCCCGGCCGTGCCCGTCCTCGCGCTCGCCCTGGTGACGCTGCTGTCCGTCCTCGTCGCGTCGGCGCCGGGTCCGGCGTCGGCCGGGCCCGGCGATCCGCCCGGCGCGCCCGGGATCGGCGACCCCTACTTCCCGCTCGACGGCAACGGCGGCATCGACGTGCTGTCCTACGACATCCACGACCGCTACACCTTCGGGGAACGACGGCTCTCCGGCTGGACGGCCCTGCGGCTGACGGCGACCGCGTCGGTGTCGTCGTTCGACCTCGACCTCCTGCTGCCGGCCTCGCGCGTCGAGGTGGACGGCCGTCGGACGCGCTTCGACCAGGACCACCACGAGCTCACGATCGCCGCACCGCTCGACCTCGGGCAGACCGTGCGGGTGGTGGTGCGCTACTCGGGCCTCCCCGACGTCTACTCCTACGCCGGGGAGAGCAACTGGCTGGCGGGTCGCCACGAGGTCGTCGCGATGAACCAGCCCCACATGGCGCCGTGGTGGTTCCCGTCCAACGACCACCCGCAGGACCGGGCGCGCGTGCGGATGTCGATCACCGTGCCGAAGGGCAAGCAGGTCATCGGCAACGGTCGCCAGGTCGGACGCACGGTCCGGCGCGGGCTCGCGACCACGACCTGGCAGGCAGCCGAGCCGATGGTGCCGTACCTGGCGTTCTTCGCCGCGGGGAGCTACGAGATCGCCCGCGGTCGCGACGATGGTCGCCCGTGGTTGGTCGCCGTGTCGAAGTCGCTCCCCACGGCCTCGCAGTCCGAGGCGATGCGCCTGATGAGGAAGACGCCGCAGCTGCTCCGGTGGCTCGAGAGCGTGATCGGTGACTACCCGTTCGCGGAGACCGGTGGCCTGACGACCGACCTGCCGGTGGGCTTCGCCCTCGAGAACCAGACGCGCCCGACCTACCCCTTCATGGGCAACGGGCCCGGCGCGGTGTCGACGGTCGTCCACGAGCTCGCCCACCAGTGGTACGGCGACTCGGTGTCGGTCGAGCAGTGGAAGGACATCTGGCTCAACGAGGGGTTCGCGACGTTCTTCGAGCACTACTTCAGCGAGACCCACGGCGGCCAGACCGCCCAGCACTGGCTGCGCTCGACCTACGACGGCATCGGCAGCGACGACGGCTTCTGGCACCACGAGGTGGCCGACCCCTGCCCCGACCACGTCGACTGCGTGTCGAGCATCTTCGACGGCTTCGTCTACCAGCGCGGTGGCCTCACCCTGCAGGCACTGCGCAACGTGATCGGCGACGACGACTTCTTCACCCTGCTGCAGCGCTGGGCCGCCGACCGGGAGGGCACGACCGGCAACACCGACCAGCTCCAGGCCCTCGCCGAGGAGATCAGCGGCCAGGACCTCGACGGCTTCTTCGACGCCTGGCTGCACAGCCCGACGAAGCCGGCCGACACCGTGGCCAACGGCCTGGGGTGACGGCCCTGGGGTGACGGCCGCCGCAGGACCCGTTCGGCTGGGACGTCATCAGGATCGAGCAACCGTCGGCACGATCGTGATGACCTCCCGCGCCCGACGGGTCAGCGGAGGCTCGAGGACCACCGCGCGGCGTCTCGTGGCTAGCCCCGAAGCCGCACCGACAGGCAGGTGACGCAGCCCTCGAGCTTCTCGAACTCGGAGATGTCGACGGCGACGACGCGCAGCCCGCGTTCCTCGAAGAGCCGGCGCGTGACCGGGGCGGAGATCGACATCAAGACGGTGGAACCGTCGAGCAGCACGACGTGCGACCCCGCCTCCTCGGGGACCTCGAGGAAGGACGGCCAGACCGTCGGGTCGTCGACGAGGGGCGGGTGACCGACCACGGTGCCGTCGGGAAGGGCGGTGACCGCCGACTTCAGGTGCAGCACCCGCGAGACGGGTACGCCGACGGTGCGGGCGCCGAGCGGCGCGAGGTGCGCCGCGAGCTGGTCGAGACCCTCGGCGTCGGTGCGGCCGCCGAGCCCCACCCAGACGGTGCCGTCGTGCTTGAGCACGTCGCCGCCGTCGAGCGTGCCGGGCGCCTCGATGTGGGCGATCCGGTAGCCGAGGCCGCGCAGGACCTCCTCGGTGCCCGCGGTCTCGGGCTTGCGCTCGTCGGCGCCGGGGCGCGAGATGACGGCGAGGTCGCCGTAGACGACGACCGTGTCCTCGACGAAGACCGCGTCGGGGCAGTCGTCGGCAGCCGGCACCGGGACGACCTCCCAGCCCTCGGCGTCGAGCGCGCCGACGTACCCCTCCCACTGGCGGCGCGCCAGGTCGAGGTCGACAGGGGACCGGTCGATGTGGGTCACCAGGCCGTCGGCCAGCCGAGGACCCGGGGGCCGCACGAGGGCCTGCCTGCTCATGGACGTACTCGCTTCGCTCCGTGCGCCCATGAGGCACAAGCCCCGCTGCTCTTGACGATCCGCTCGCTCCGCTCGCTCATGGCCTCATCCCAGCAGGGGAGCCACGATCTTCGCCACCACGCTCGGCATCCGCGTGAGCATCTCCTCGGCGTCGGCGAGGGTCATCGCGCGCAGGCCGGCGTTGATGCCGAGCCAGCGCAGCGGCTCGCGCTCCCAGGCGGGGGAGCGGTGCCCCACCCACGGTAGGCGGGTCAGCTCGGTGTCACGGCCCAGCACCAGGTCGCGCAGGGTGCGCCCGGCCAGGTTGGTGGTGCTGAGCCCGTCGCCGACGTACCCCCCCGCCCACGCCAGGCCGGTGCCGCGGTCCAGCCCGACGGAGGCGCACCAGTCGCGGGGGATCCCGAGCGCCCCGCCCCAGGCATGGGTGACGCGGGTGCCGGCCAGCACCGGGAACAGGTCGGTGAGGGTCGCGTAGAGGCCGGCGAAGACCCGCTCGTCACGGTCGAACTCCGGGCGGATGCGGGAGCCGAGGTGGTACGGCGCCCCGCGGCCGCCGAAGACGAGCCGGTCGTCGGCGGTGCGCTGCCCGTAGACGATGAGGTGGCGGTGGTCGCTGAACGTCTCGCGGCGGGCCAGCCCGATCTCGTCCCAGGTCGACGCGGGGAGCGGCTCGGTCGCGATGACGAGGGAGTAGACGGGGACCACCGCGCGGCCCTCGCCGGGCAGCTGCGCGGTGTAGCCCTCGGTGGCGCGCACCACCGTCGCGGCTCGCACGTCGCCGGTGCTGGTGCGCGCCCGGCCGGGCTCGATCGCCTCGACCCGGGTGCGCTCGTGGATCGTGACCCCGCGCCGCTCGACGGCGTCGGCCAGGCCCCGCACCAGCTTGGCGGGGTGCAGCGCCGCGCAGTCGGGGGTGTACGTCGCTCCGCGGGTCCGGCTGGCGCGCAGCATGCCGGTCGCCTCGGACCGGTCGAGCAGCCGGAGGTCGCCCTCGTCGCGGTCCCACGCGCGGGCCTCGGCGACCTCGGCGCGGGCGCGTCGCCACTGGGCGCCGCTGCGGGCCAGCACGATCGTGCCGCCCT
>JACJWV010000017.1 GCA_020636915.1 Nocardioides sp. | reverse complement strand
CACCGAGCCGGCGCCTCACGGGCCGGCAATCGTGAGCGACCTATCCGGTCCCGCCCGCTACTTCCTCGACCACGCCCGAGTCGCGCTGAGCTCAGGGCATGTCTTCGGAACGGGCGGGCAAGACCATGTCCGCCTGAACTTCGCAACCAACCCGCAGATCCTGACCCAAGCCATCACTCGGCTCGGTCAATCCCTGAGCACCCGATCAACGGCAATGACGCGCCCAGCCGACCGGCCACCACCTGAAACGCCGCCTTAGAAGTCCCGTCATGCGGCGAACCGCGCCGGGGGAACCCAGGCATTGAATCTTGACGGTCAGTCATTGGTTGAGGCCTACCGTGGACGTTGGGTGCGGGCGCCTCGAATGAATTGCATCCGCAGCAGTTCCCATTCTGTGATTCGCGGGCCCCGTTGCGAAAAGCTTCCTCATTTGCCGCGGCCAGTGCGTACCTGACTCGTGAAGGCGGCAACAGGGGCCGCGCGTCGTCGGGCTCATCTCTTTGCGAAGAAGCCGCCGTCGTAGAACCACGTTCCTTCGAGGTCCTCGCTGGGAGATGTCTCCAACGACTCCTCTAGGTGGACCGTCATCAACCTCGCGACGGCCTCCTTCGCGGTGACGCCTGACCCCCAGAGGTCGCGGGCGAGTTCGTCACCGTCCGCCAGCATGCTGGATAGGGCATCGTCTGGCAGCACGAGGGTGAGGTGTTGACCTCGGTATTGGACGTACAGGTTCCTGGAGCCCTCCGCCGCGGGCTGGACCAGTGTGCCGTCCATGCGCAGCTTTGCGATGAAGAGTCTCACCAGTTCGTCGAGGGCGTTCGTCACGGAGACACCTTTGCATGACGCGCCAAGTCACTTGGTCTGTTCCTCAATCGCCGCTGATCGCGCCGAAGTTCAGCGCTCCGGCTGTATGACCACGGTTCTGCAGGCAGCGCATCGAAATGCAGGCGCGCTGTGGTTGAAGAGGCCCGTCGTAAGCGGGATACCGGCCAGGTCACCAAGGACCCCGCGTCTCTCCTTGAACTTGACGCCCGGAGACCTGCCGACAATCAGGCCGGAGGTGAGCTCGGTGCTGCCGCACGTGGGACAGGCGATCTCGTTCCTGGACATGCTCTCATCCTGCCGGATCCACGAGCGGTCGCACTCTTCTGCCGCAGGGCGGGAGTTACGCCAGTGCGGATGCGTCCGGTCTGCGCTCCGATGGAGACCGGGGCGCTTGAAGATCCGGGATGTGCCTAATCGGTGGCGGTTCGCGCCGGGCTAGGGCACGCTCGGAGCCGTGATGAACGGATGACCCCTTCCCGAACTGTACGGTGGCCGGCGGTCCTGTATGTCGGGTTTGGTGCCGCGTGCGTCGCGTTGGCCTGCGGCGTCAGGGCCGCGGGTCACCCCGTTTCCTGGCTGCTGCTCGTCGTGCCGGGAGCGCTGCTCGCGGTGGCGGTGGTGCATGCGTTCGTCGCCGTGGCCTCGCGCCGTACCGGCGTTGACGCCAGCCGGACCCGCTCGTTGGCGGGGGTGTTCGGGGTGGCGCCCCGTCCGCTGCTGGCCGCGGCTGGTTTCGTGTTCGTCACGGGCTGGTTGGTCGGGGCGTTCGCGATGGCGAGCCTGGACGGCCAGGCGGCAGACGACGGCCCACCGTCGTGCCCGTACTACCTGAGTGACCACGGGGCGCGCACGTGCGTGACGAGCGGCGAGTACGTGTGGGCACGGGCCGTGGAGCAGGCTCTGGTGTGCGCGGCACTGGGGGCGTTCCTCGCGGGATGCGGTGCGCTCACTGCCGGTGGTACGGAGCCAGCGCAGGAGCGGGATCACCGAGTTCGGATCACCGGGCGGGTCTAGCTGCCGACACGGATGACGTCGAGGACCAGCGCCGAGAAGCACTCAACTGCCGCGACTAGGAAGCCGCCGGACGCCCGATCCCGGGACGTCGGACCGTTGTGACCCCCATAATCGTGAGGACCCCGGCCACTGCTGCGGCGCGCGAGCAACACGGAGGCTGGATGTCTGACAACGCTCATCGGGCGCCTCTGAGTTGGCGTGTGTGGGTATGCGCTGCGTTTGGAGTCGTTGTCGGCGGCGGGGCCGCTTTCGACTACGTAGGGCAGGGCGACTACGTCAAGGCCGTCGTCGGAGGGATCGTGTGCGTGGCCTCTTTGGCCGTGATTGCGTGGGGACTGGACGACCGCGCGTGATGCGTTGACTCTCCCTTTGGATCGATGCAAGCCCGCGCGTGGTTGAGCGGTGCCGAACTGCACGGACATGCCGCATCGCGGGTGCTGTACCCGCGGAACCGTCACTGAGAGGCTGTCCCTCGTGAACGAGTACTCGTGGGAGGGCATCTCGCCCGAAGCGCAGTTCCTTTGGGGGGAGCGAACGAAGGAAATCGGCGACCGTCCAGTTGACAGTGACGACGCGAACGACCTTCCGCTCGCTCGTCTGGCGAGGGAGCACGGGTTCGAGGTAGCTCCGGACGCTCCGATGTGGCTCTTTCTCCCGGTGGTGTGGCCAATCGCGGATCGGGCATGGATTCGGGACAACCGCCTGCGTCATCTGCAAACCTACGTCGATGGTCAGCTGGTTGACGTTCCGTGGTCCACGGCGGACTACCTCGAGGCCGCCGACGACGAGCACGACTCCCTGGCACGCTTACTGCCGCTTCCGAAGCGGCCACCGGGTCGCGTCTGGCTCTTGCGGGCCCCGCGAGACCACACCTCCATCGACGAGACAGTCCGCCAGATGTCGGACTCCTCCTGGGCAGCCGGCGCACACCCAGACCAGAACGAGGGAGATCTCTTCCCCTTCCTTCAGCACTGCGAGTACGCGCTCAAGGGGTTCTTCGGGCACGACTGAACGATGCTGACCTCAGGTCACAATCATCAGGACATCGGCCAAGTCGAGCGCCTCCCTCAGCGCGAGATGCTCGCGCTCATCCCGCGGACCGTGCTGGGGCCCGAGTTGCTCAGGTTGGTTGTTCGCCGCACGATCTCCACTGCCATGGTGTCGTGACGGCAGCCTCCCGAGCCAGGCCGGCTATTGGGTGGTCGGTGGTAGCACAATGACGGGGTGTCGCTTGGGGAGTACCGGACGCTGCTGCGTGGAGCCACCGCCCGCGCTGACACCCCGGTCTTGATGGAGCTGTTGATGTCGGGCCCATGGCCGAAGGAAGGCTTGCAGTTGGTCGGCGATGCCGTCCTGGTCGCTGTCGCCAGCGGCGCGAGCGAGGCATCCGTGTTGGCACGGCGGTGCGTTGTGGCTCTGGGGCAGCGCGACTGGGAGGGTGACGTCGAACTGGCCGCCGCGTTGAGCGCCGCTGTCGGCGACGGCCCGACGCCGATGCTTCGGCCAGTGCCCGTGGACCTGGAGGAGCTGGCCTCGGTCTTGGAGGGCGACCCCGTACGCGGAGGCGGCCGGATCGACCTGCGGAACGGGGAGGTGTGGCACCACTCCGTCTTCAACGACTTCACCGATGACGACGAGGAGGAAGACGATGACGAGGACGACTCGCCCTGGTTGTGGGTGGACGCGCAGGGTTCGCGTGAGGGGTACCGCGACATGGAGCTGTTCATCGACACGGTCGATGACCGCACCTTGGCCGACCGCCTGAGCATTGCGATTGCTGGGCGCGGCGCGTTCCGCCGCTTCAAGGACGTGATCGCCGACGACCCGGCCGCCGCGGAGCGCTGGTACACCCTCAGCGAGGACCGTCTCCGCGGCCGCGCCCGAGCCTGGCTCGCTGCGCAGGGGTACACCCCCACCAGAGCGCTACGCCCCTGACTGCTCCAGCCGTGCGCTGCTGGGTTGTTCGGGTCACGTGCCTGAGGCCATGTAGGCGGCGAGGATGTAGTTGGGGTGGCGATCCAGGTTCTTGCGAGCCCGGTCGTATCGCATGGTGGTGCGCGGGTCGGCGTGCCGGGCGGCGATCTGCACGTCGCGCAGGTCGACCCCGGCGTCGAGCATGGTGGTCACGAACGTGTGCCGCAGCATGTGCGGGTGCATCCGTGCGGCGTGCACACCGCCGGCCTCGGCCAGACGGTGCAGACGGCGTGTGGCGCAGTGCCGGTCCATCCGTGTGCCGTTGCGGGTGCGCAGGATCGGGCCGGACTCCCGGTCGCCGACGGCGCGCTCGATGGCACGGGACACTGCCGGCGGCAGTGGGGTTAGCACGACCTTGCCGCCCTTGCCGCGGACCTTGAGCACGCGGTGACCGTGCTCCTCGCCGAGGTCCTCGACGTTCGCGCCGCAGGCCTCGAAGATCCGTAGGCCGAGCAGACCCAGCATCGCCACCAACGCGAAGTCGTTGAGGTTCGCCGAGGTGCGAGCGGTGGCGAGCATGGCCTCGAACTGCAGATGCGTCAGACCTAGGGTGGGCGACTCGGGCGGGACGTTGGGCCGGCGCACGTACTCCGCCGGGGAGTGCGCTAGCACCTCGTCGATCACGCAGGTCCGGTAGAACCCAGCCACGACTGCAACGCGGCGGCTGATCGTGGACGGCTTGTACCGGCGCACTTCCTGCATCCACCGCACGTACAGCTCGACATGGGGCCGCTGGGCGGCCAAGGGGTCCAGGCCGCGTTCCTCGCACCAGGTGACGAAGCAGCGCAGGTCCGACTCGGTGTGCACTCGGGATTGCCCCTTGAATCGGGCCAGGTAGGCCGCGACAGCGTGCCGAAGACGATCCGACACGGGAGGTAGAACGACGGGAATCAGGATCTGTGAAGTAGCCATTCCGCAGCGTCCGACCGAGACCACCGACGGTCAAGAAGTCGCACCAAGTGCGGCAAAGTAGTGCGTTCTGCGCGCCGGTCAACCAGCATTGCGTCATGAACGTCAGCGCTTGGACATGACGGCCACCTGCCCGCGTCCGAGGCCCGACACTCCGGTCCAGGTGGCGACAGCGACCGTGTGGCTGGAGGCCGTGTCGGGAGGGCCCTTCTGATGGTGGCCTACGTCGACGAGGACGGAGTCGTCCGGCTCGAGCCGCTCGTGGAAGGGCTCGTGGACGAGCTCGCAGAGCCACCGGTCTGTTCGTGGTGCACGGTCGAGGTGACCCGGGCCCGGTTCCAAGGTGGCCTGACCTGGGTGCACCGATGCACGGGGCTGCTGGTCTGCTCGGGGCAGGTAATCGGCGGTTGGGGGGCGCTGCGCGAGGCAGCACCGTTGGAGTGGCGCGTGGCCGTGAGACCGCGGCGCGTGCGAAGGAACCGCCTAGCCGCCGCTGTGGCGAGCAACTGAGGCGTGCACCCAAGTTGCGGCATGAGAGCGCGTTCCGCAAAGGCGCAGCGACGGGCTTGGAGGTTCGTTCTCTTCACGAGCAAAACCACCAGCACCACCGCCATGGCGCACGACTCGAGCGGCTAGCGTCGGGTCCTGCCGTCAACCCTTGTGTTCGGGACTCGGCCTGTGGGGGTGTCAGATGTTCTGTGTAGGGGGTCGGTCCTGAGGAAGGACCACCATGACCGACACGATGTCCGCTGTGACGGACGAGGCCACTGGGACAGACGTGAACGACGACCCCGTTTCGAAGCGGCCGAGTCGGCTGGCTGAGCGCCGTGCGATCCGTGCGGCGTCGCCGGCCCGGGCGGCGGTGACCGAGCTGGCCGAGTCGGGCGCGTTGGACGGGCTGTTCGCCAAGATCGACGGCGGGGAGCTGGATCTGACCGGGGACGGCGGGTTCGTGACCGAGTTGATCAAGGCCAGCCTCGAGCGCGGCCTGGCCGTCGAGCTGACCGACCACCTGGGTTATGAGAAGGGCGACCCGGAAGCGGCCGCGTTCCCCAACGCCCGCAACGGCACGACCCCGAAGACGCTGGCGACCCAGGCCGGCGACGTCGACCTGGCCGTGCCCCGCGACCGCGACGGCACGTTCATCCCGCGGCTGGTCCCCAAGGGCGTGCGCCGCCTGGGCGGCCTGGACGACATGATCATCAGCCTCTATGCGGGCGGGATGACGGTGCGCGACATCGCCGACCACCTCGAAGCCACGCTGGGCACCGAGCTGTCGCACGAGACGATCTCGAACGTCACCGACGCGGTGTGCGAGGAGATCCTCACCTGGCAGCAGCGGCCCCTGGATGCGCTGTACCCGGTGATCTACCTCGACGCGATCGTGGTCAAGGTCCGCGACGGCGCCCACGTGCGGAACAAGGCCGCCCACATCGCCGTGGGGGTGGACATCGAAGGCGTCAAGCACGTCCTGGGGATCTGGTTGCAGCACACCGAGGGCGCGAAGTTCTGGGCCGGTGTGTGCGCGGACCTCGCCAATCGCGGGGTCCGCGACGTGCTGATCGTGTGCTGCGACGGGCTGACCGGCCTGCCGGACGCGATCGAGGCGACCTGGCCGCAAGCGACCGTGCAGACCTGCACCGTGCACCTGATCCGGGCCTCGATGCGGTTCGTGTCCTACGGCGACCGCAAGGCCGTGGCCGCGGCGCTGAAGCCGGTCTACACCGCGCCGACCGTCGCGGCGGCCGAGGAGGCGCTCGAGGAGTTCGCGGACGGCAAGTGGGGACAGAAGTACCCCCACGCGGTCGCGACCTGGCGGGCAGCGTGGGAGCGGTTCATCCCGTTCCTGGCCTTCCCGCCCGAGCTGCGGCGGGTGATCTACACGACCAACAGCATCGAGTCACTGAACTACCAGCTGCGCAAGGTCACCAAGAACCGCGGTCACTTCCCGACCGACGACGCGGTCGTGAAGCTGCTATGGCTGGCGATCTGCAACATCGAGGACAAGCGAGCCCGCGAGCGGGCCAAGGAACGCGGCAAGCCGGCACACGAGCGCAAGGCCTCAGGCCGCCTCGTCGAGGGACAGGTCGTCACGAACTGGAAGCAAGCCCTCGCCCAACTCGCGATCGCCTACCCCGACCGCATCAACCCCCACCTCTAAACCCCAACAAAACAAGGAAAAGAGCCGACTCCTTACACAGAAATCTTGACACGCTCCGGCCTGTGTCGGCGGCGCCAACCTGCCCTCGAACCGTGCCGATCCAGCGCGTAGCCGCGACCACAAGTGCGCCCTCAACGAACGGTGCTGCCGGTGCCTGGCGAGCAGTTCTCCGGTGCGAAGTTCCCGCTGATGGTGAAATCCTCGCAGGTCAGGATCCGCGGGTGCTGGGTGCCCAGGCCGAAGGACACCAGCATCATCAACGACACCACGATCACGGCGCCCAGTGCCCGCCTGCCGCGCAGCCGCTCCGCGCCTGGGATGAGCAAGCGCACCATCACTGCCGCCAGAGCCGGCATCCCGACCACGGTGATCACGACGCCGAACCAGAACAGCACCTGGTAGATCCCGGAAGTCCCGTCGACCGGCAGGATCCAGGCGAGCAGGATCCACAACGAGGGCAGGAGCAGTGCGAGCGCCTGGGGACGGAGCCACACGCGCGGCCACTTGGACAGTCCGAGAGCGAGGAACACCGAGGTGGCCGCAACCCACAGGGCCAAGTGCTGCTCGAAGAAGATGACACCGTAGACGCCCAGGGTGAACGCCGGCCAAGACCCGAGAGCTGCGCCGGCCACGCAGGCGGCCGCGAGCTGGCGGCCCTCGTCGTCCAACAGCCCGATGCTGTGCGGGGCGTGGTCGGGTGCGGTGACGCCCGAGGCGGAGGTCATGGCGTCTCGACCACCTCGGGGCTGGGATCGTGGGAAGGCGTCGTCCGTTGGTTGCTGGTGTCAGGTGCCTCACCCGTCCCGTCCGGGATGTCGTCCGCCGCCGGCAGGGCGCCGCCCAGGATGCCCTCGCTTCGCAGCCGCCCGACCGCGTTGACGCAGGCCGAGGTGAGCGGTGCCGCCAGCACGGCCCCCATGACGCCGAACAGCATGGTCGCAGTCGTCACGGTGAGCAGCACCGCCAGGGGATGCAGCCGCAGCCTGGTGCCGAACGCGAACGGCTCCACCACGTTCTGGATGGTGTTGTTGGCGAGCAGCACGATCGCCAGCATGGCCAGCGCGTCGCCCAGTCCCCCTGAGCCGTAGGCGATCAGGGTCGCGAAGGCGCCGGCCACGAACGCCCCGATGTAGGGCACGTAGCTCGTCACGAACGACACCAGTGCGATGGTTGCCGCGAGGGGAACGCCGAGCGCCCAGGCACCGACGAAGACGACCGCGGCGTTGGCCGCCCCGATGATCGTCAAACCCATGGCGTAGCCACGGAAGGCGAGGACGGTGTCGTCGAGGATGCTGCGCCCGACCGGAGCCGGCAGACCGAGGTGCCGGCTCGTCCATCCGGCGATCTGGGTCCAGTCCTTCAGCAGGAAGAGCAGCATGAACAGGGCGAGCACGCAGCCGACGACCAGGCCACTCGCGGAGCTGAACAAGGACCCGAGCATCCCGTGGACGAGCAGGCTGACGACGCCCTGCGCGAGGTCGCCCAGCTGGCTCGTGCCCTCGGCCGAGCCGGTGGCTGCAGTGTCGGCCTGCTGCAAGGAGCTCTCGAGCTGCGCCCAGATCTCGTCGCTCTGGCTGACGAGGCCGCCGACGATGACCGCGACGACCGCGACGACCAGGGCCAGGCTGGCGATCAGCACGAGGGTGGCACCGAGCCACCTGGGAACCCGCCAGCGCTCGAGGCGGTCCGTGAGCGGCACCAGCAGCGCCGCCAGCACCGCGGCGACGGCCAGCGGGATGGCGACCTCGGCAACCAGCGCCGTGAGCAGCAGGGCAAGGGCAAGGACGCCGGCCACGCCCAGGATCAGCCACGCTGTCACGCCTATGGTCCTGAACCACGGCGTGGCCTGCGCCGTGGTAAGGCCTCGCTGGGCAGCCGCCTTCACCCGGCCGTGTCCCGAGCCACCCTGTTCCAGCGTCGCCATGGCAGCCTCCTCGTCCCTGCCCCTCGATCGTCCCCAGCCGCTCGGGCGGGGACATCCTCCCAACCGGATGAGAAACGGGGACGTCGGCTGGTCAGGCGCCCGGAGGCGACTCCACGAGCCCGAGGGTCCGAGCCCGGTCGACGGCATCGTTGCGTGACGTGGTGCCGAGCTTGCGGTAGATGGCGAGCGCGTGGGTCTTGATCGTGTTCTGCGAGACGAAGAGGTGGGCACCGATCTCCGGGAACGTGAGCCGGCTCGGCAGGTACTGCAGCACCCGCAGCTCGGCCGGGGTGAGGGTGTCCGGGGCGATGCCCTCGACGCGTACGTCGTGCAGCAGGGTCTCGGTGGAGGTCAGGAAGTCCTCCAGCACGCTGCCGGCGAGGTCGGGGCCCATGTGTCCCCTCGCCTCGGCGAACAGCGTGCGGGCGAGCCGGGTGTCACCGAGCAGCAGGGCCACGCGGGCCTGGACCAAGGGGCCGGCGACGGCGAACCACGGTGCGATCTGGCGCACCTGCCCGGTCAGCCGACGGGCCGTGCCCAAGGTGACCCGCGCGTCATCCTTGCTGCCGCGGGCCGCCTGGAGCAGGGCCATCGCCGTGACGCACATCGCCGACGTGGCCAGCCGGTCGAGGTCGTGGGTGCGCACCAGGTCGGCCGCCCGGGCGATCAGAGGCGCCCCTCGGGCCCAGTCGTCGTCCATCAGGGCGACCAGGCCCTGCCACGCCAGTGAGTTCGCCTCGATGACGTGCACACCGAGTGCGGATGCCAGCCGCTCGCCCTCCTCCAGGCTGGCGAGCCCCTGCGCGGTGTGCCGGGTCAACGTGAGCGCGACGCCCTCGTTGTGGAACGCAGCCGCCCGGAAGCCGGAGTCCCGAGGCAGGCACTGCTGGATGCCGTGACACAGCTCGATGGTGCCCTCCAGCCCGCGGTCACCGACCAGCACGTGGATGGCCGCCAGGGATGCCGAGTACGCGTCACTCCCGGCGCGAAGGGGCCACCCGGCTCCGGCGTGGTCGTCGGCGGTGAGCAGCCACCGCGTCATCCGGGTCGGGTCGCCGGCCTGCAGCCCCAGCCAGGCAGAGGAGAGGGTCAGCCAGGGGTCGGAGGCGATCTGGCGGTCGTCGAGCCCGTCGAGCCAGGCGCGCAGCCGGTCGGGGTGGCCGGAGGCGATGCAGGACGGCACCCCGGCCCACACCAGTCGGCTCACTCGGGGCAGGTCGCCCGCGCTCTGCGCGTGCCGGATCGCGGCGTCCCAGTCACCGGTGGCCTCGTACCAGCTGCTGGCGCGCGCGTGCAGCTCCGGCTCGAGCCAGGGCTCCTGCTCGACCAGATCCACCCGCAGGGCATCGGAGAGGAGGTGGTGGTAGCGGTAGTGGCGCGCATTACCGTCGAGTGGCACCACGAGCTGCAGCCGCTGGGACAGGTCGGCGAGAAGTCGCGCTGAGTCGTGCCGTTGGACGAGGGTGTCGCACAGGTGGACGTCGAGCTCGTCGACGACCGACGTGCGTCGCATGAACTCGCGCGTGCGAGGAGGAAGACCGGTGAGCACCTCGCCGCGGATGTAGTCGAGCACGTAACGGTCAGAGCCTGTGGGAGCGACCGCGGGCACCTTCGAGGAGGTCTGCCCACCCACGGCCAGCGCCATCAGGTAGAGGCCGACCGGCCACCCCTCGGACCGCGCCACGACGTCGCGCGCCTCGCCCTCGGTCAGCGGGGTGCCGAGCGCCGCGAGGAGGCGAAGGCCCTCGGCGTCGTGGAACGCCAGGTCCGCGGCCCCGACGTCGACGAGACGCCCCTCCACCCGGGCCCGGGCGACCGACTCGGGCAGCTTCTCGCGGCTCAGCACGGCGAGCTGCGAACCCTGTGGGATGCCTCGGGCGACGTGGTGCAGCACCTCGTGGCAGTCGGGGTCGGCCAGCAGGTGGATGTCGTCGACCACGAGCACGTAGGGCGTCGTCGGTGACGCGGCCAACCGGCTCAGTGCCGGGAGGACCACCGCGGAGAAGCGGGGCTCGGCCGCGGTGACCACGGCCCGGGTGGCACCGGCATCCGCCCCCACCGACTCCAGCGCGTCGACCAGGTGGAGGGCGAGCGTTGCCGGGTCGTCCATGAAGCGGCCCACCCGTACGACGGCGTGGGGCCGGGTGTCGTGGGCGGCCCACTGTGCGGCCAGGGTGGTCTTGCCGAACCCGGCACCGGCGCTCACCACGACCAGCGGGACATCCGTGGACTCCGCAAGGCGCGCCAGCAGGGCAGATCGCTGGACACGCGCGTCGGGAACCGCCGTCGTGCCGTTGCTGGTTTCGCGCACGTCGTGATCGTATGTCCACCGCGCCGCAGCCCGATGGTGGTTCCACGCGACGGGTGCAGCGGTGCGGGTCAGTCGGTGATGAGGGCGTCGGCCCACCAAGCCGGCGGCGGCTTGGGCGCCGACATCGGCGGCCCGGTGATCTGGGTCGGCCCGACGACGGGCCAGGCGTAGGGGTCGATCGTGACCTGGCCGGTGATGATGCCGGTCTTGGTGATGGTGAACCGGGTGAGGTCCTGGGCGATGGTGACCGGGCCGTCGTACCGGGTGCGCATCTCGGTCATCACCGGGCCGACCGTCTCGTGGTCGACGGCCAGGTGCCACATCACCGACATCCGGGCACCCGCCCGGGCGAAGACGCCGCCGGCGGCGGCCGGGCTGGTGTGCACGCCGTTGACGACCTGCTCGGCGAACGCGAGGGGCACGCCGGCCTTCTGGGCGAACACGCTCGCGGCGGGGAAGGTCTCGTGGATGAGCAGGTCGGCGCCGTCGCAGGCGTGCACCAGGGTGTGGCTGGGGCGGGTGTCGCCGGAGAAGACGACGCTCAGCCCGTTGTAGTCGAGTCGGTAGCCGACGGCTCCGTTGAGGATGTGGATGACGGGAAACGAGGAGATCCGCACGCCGTTCCGCTCGTAGACGGTCGACGTGGCCTCGAAGGGCACCTCGGTGACCTCGGTGTGGGCGCCGGACTGGCCGGGGTGGCCGCACAGCGACTCGGTGTCCCAGGCGTGCGCGGCCTCGAGGTGCTCGGCGTAGGCCCGGGTGCCGAGCTCTGGACGGTCCCCGCCCGGCCCCCACACCTCGACCGGGTCGCGCCGGCCGCCCTTGGCCATGCTCCAAACCAGGGTGGGCACGTCGCCCACGTGGTCGGCGTGCAGGTGGGTCAGGAAGACCTTCGTCGTGTCGGTGACGGGAAGGTGTAGACCGTTGAAGTTGGCCAGCGACCCCGATCCGAGGTCGAAGAAGAAGAAGTCGCCCTGCTCGTTGCCGACCTCCATCAGCACCGAGGCAGATCCCTGGGAGCGGTTCACGAAGGGGTCACCGCTGCCCAGGATCGTCACCCGGATCGCGCCGTCGGGGACCGGGCCGCCCCCCACCGTGTCCGCCGGTTCCGGTTCCCCGGGAGGAGCCCCGATGACCGGGGTCGTCGTCAGCGCCTCGCCGCCGTCGTAGGCGAGCTCGGTCAGGTCGTTGATGTCGGAGTTCATCACAGGTTCCCTTCGGTGAGGTGCGTCGTCATGGCCGGGCCCGGTCTGCGAGGGCGTCGGCCACTGACGGGTAGGGGTCGTCGAGCCCGGCGAGCGGGCCTAGGGAGAGCCGCCCCGCGTACTCGCGGACCGGCGCGTGGACCGCCGCGAAGCGCACCTCGACCTCGGCCGTGCGGAGGTTCTCCAGGAGGCGGGCGAGGGCGGTGGCGGCGGTGACGTCGATCTCGTAGGTCGCCTCGAAGTCGAGGACGACCACATCCGGTCGGGGACTGCTTTCGCGGATGCCGCGCCGCAGCTCCTCGAGCACGGGGTCGACGTTGGCGAAGACCAGCGGGCCGTCGACCCGGACGACGAGCGTGCCCGGCAGCGACACGGCATCCGGGTAGGCATCGAGGTCGACGAACCCGCGTTCGGGGTGCTCGCCGAGGCGCGCGACGTGCGGCTGGCCCAGGCGCTGCAGCAGCAGGACCAGGCTGAGCGCCAGGCCGATGACGATGCCGGCGGTCACGTCGATGAGCACGACGCCGAGGAAGGCCGAGAGCGCCAGCCAGAAGTCGGGCACCCGGATCTGGCGCAGCCGCCAGATCGACCGCGGCCGGATCATCCCCGCGACCGCGTGGATGACGATGGCGCCCAGCACCGGCTCGGGCAGGGTGGCGAAGACGCCGGTGAGGAAGAGGATCGTGAGTACGACCAGCGCCGCGGTCGTCACGAACGACAGGGGTGACTTCGCCCCGCTGGTCTCGGCAGCGGCGGACTTCGACAGGCTGCCGGCGGGCGGGAATCCCTGCAGCACGCCTGAGCCGATCGAGGCAGCGCCGTAGGCGAGCAGCTCGCGGTTGGCGTCGACCGTGGTGCCGTCCTTGGCCGCGTACGCCTTGACGACGGCCAGGCTCTCGGCGAAGCCGACGATCACGACGGTCAGGGCACCGGGCACGAGCGCGATGACGTGGTCGAGGGTCAGCCCGCTCCAGGAGACGAACGCGAACCCGGCCGGGATCTCACCGACCACGGCCACCCCCCGCTCCTCGAGCGACAGGGCAGGCACCAGGAGGATCGACGCGACGACCACGACCAGCGCCGCCGGGACCTTGGGCGCCACCCGGTGCAGGACGAACAGGGCCGCCAGGGCCCCCACCCCCAGCAGGACCGAGGCGAGGTCCCAGCTGCCCACCTCGCGCAGCAGGCCCCCCACCTGCTGCACCGTGTTGCCCTCGGGCTTCTCGAGGCCGACCAGCTTGGGCAGCTGGCCAACGACGATGTACAGGCCTAGGCCGACGATGAAACCGTCGAGCACCGGCTCGGCGAACAGCCGCGACAGGAAGCCCATCCGGAGCAGCCCCAGGGCGATGAAGGTGACGCCGACGATCAGCGACAACACGGCGGTGAGCAGGACGTACTCGTCGCCGTCGGCAGCCGCAAGGGGAGCCACCACGGTGGCCGTCAGCGCACAGATCGTCGAGCTGGGCCCGACGAACAGGCGGGTCGAGGTGCCCAGCCAGGCGTAGGCCAGCACTGCCAGGGGCACCGCGTACAGCCCGAACTGCGCCGGAACCCCGGCGATCGCGGCGTACGCCATCGCCTCGGGGACCACCAGCGCCCACAGCGTCAGGCCGGCGACGGCATCACGCGTCAACCACGGGCGGCGGTAGCCGAGCAGCCACGCCGGTGGCCCGGGCGAGAGCAGCGAGTGGTCGCCACCGCGCCGCGCGTCCTGGACCATCGAGGCCTCCTTCGTCTTGGGTCCGAGTCTTCAGGGGCCGTCCGTCAAGGGCCTCATCCGCCTCGGATGAGGAAATGCCGTACCTTCGCGCAGCCACGGGTCGTGGCGCCGTGTGATCAGGCGACGGTGGTGCCGGTGGCGGGGGTGCAGGCGTCGACGGCGGCGGTGACGGTGCCGTGGAAGTGGTCGGTGCCGATGGCGTCGGTGAGGTCGACGGCGGCGAGCCGGTCAAGCAGCTCGACGGTGGCCCGCGCCAGGTGCAGCTCGATGTTGCGCTCGTGGAGGCCGTCGAGGACCTCGCGCAGGGCGACCTCGGCGCTGGCATCGATGTCGCTGATGAACGAGGCGTCGAGCACGACATGGTGCACGGGCTTGGGGGCGCCGTCGACGGCGGCCCACAGACGCCGCTTGAAGAAGTGGGCGTTGGCGAAGAAGAGCCGGTCCTGGATGCGGTAGACGACGACGCCGGGCGTGACCCTGGCATCGGCGTGGTCGACGACATCGACGTAGCGGTCGTCCTCCGGTGACCAGCCGAGCACGGCATCGGCAGGCCTGGCGGCGCGGCGGATGATGTCGGCGACCGACAGCACGACCGCGACGATGATGGCTTGGAGCACGCCCACCATGACCACGCAGGCGACGGTGATGGCGGCGATGACCACCTCGACGGTGCTGCTGCGGGCCAGGGCCCGCCACTTGGCCGGGTCGATCAGTTTGGCGCCGGCGTACACGATGACCGCCCCGAGGACCGCGGAGGGCAGGTACTGGATGGGGCCGGTGAGGAACAGCAGGATGGCGGCGATCATCCCGGCCGAGGCGAGCCCGCTGACCTGGCTGGTCGCGCCCATGTCGTCGTTGACCGCAGTGCGCGAGCCGCTCGTTCCCACCGGGATGCCCTGCGAGACACCGGAAGCGAGCTGGACCACGCCGAAGGCGAGCAGCTCCTGGTTGGCGTCGACGGTCTCGTGGTGCCGCGCGGCGAACGACCGCGAGGTGAGGATGGAGTCGGAGAAGGCCACCAGGAAGACGGCCACCGCGGCAGCGGCCAGGGTGGCCAGGTCGGACGCCGAGACGTCGGGGACCTCGAGGCTGGGGAGCCCGCTGGGGACCTCACCCGTGACCGACACACCTCGGCTGGCCAGGTCCAGCGTCCACGACACGGCGATGCCGAGCACCACGAGCACGAGCGCACCAGGGAAGCGTTTGTTGAGCCGGCCGGCCACGACCAACAGTGCGATGGAGAGGACACCGACGACCACGGTGATCCCATTGGCGTCGCCGAGGTGGGTGAGGACGTCCACCGCCTCCCGGATCGCGCCGTCCGCGTCGCTGGAGATCCCCAGCAGCTTGCCCAGCTGGCCCAGGATCAGCACGATGGCCACCCCGGTGATGTAGCCGACCAGCACGGCCTGGGAGAAGTAGTCGGCGATCCAGCCCACCCGCGCCAGCCGAGCGAGCAGGAACACGGCGCCGACCAGGATCGCAAGCATCGCGGACAGGGCGGCGTACTCCGGGCTCCCCGCGGCGGCCAGTGGCGCGAGCGCGGTCGCGACGAGCAGCGCCACGGTCCCCTCCGGCCCGACCACGACCCGAGGGGCGGACCCGAGGAACGCGTACGCGAGCACCGGCAGAAGAAGGGCGTAGAGCCCGGCACTGACGGGCACCCCCGCCAGCTCCGCGTACGCCATCGACGACGGCAGCGCCAAGGCGGCGACCGTCACCCCGGCGACCACGTCCGTCCTGAGCCGCGTGCCGGAGTAGGTCGCCATCGAGCGGGCGAACGGCACGTAGCGGGTCGTCAACGGTGGGCGGCTCGCCGAGGCGAAGGCGCGGCGCCCCTGGTAGGCCTTGCTGAAGGGCTGCACAACCTCAGGCAACCGGTACGGGTTCGCGCTCGTCATCCTCCCCTCCGGATGAGATCGGGACCCTGTTCGCCCTCGGGTCGGACGACTTGCCTGGGTGTCGCAAATGCGCGCACATCGGCATGACCGGAAGGGTCTGCGGCCCTTCCGGCCTATTGCGAACCGCCGCCCAAAGGGTCACGTCGTGGGTGGATCACATGGCCGCAGGGGTCTGGACATAGGCCCTCAGACGGGCAGATCGAGCACATCGCGCTGAACTTCTTGCGGACTGTGTGCGGACTGGGGCAGTGCGCACCCCCTCTGACCTGCGCAAACGTGCCGATTCAGACGTTGAAGCGGAACTCCACCACGTCGCCGTCCTGCATGACGTAGTCCTTGCCCTCCATGCGGACCCTGCCGGCCTCACGGGCCTTGAGGAGCGAGCCGGCCTCGAGGAGGTCGTCGTACGACACGATCTCGGCCTTGATGAACCCGCGCTCGAAGTCGGTGTGGATGACGCCGGCGGCCTGCGGGGCGGTCGCGCCCTTCGGGATCGTCCAGGCGCGGGTCTCCTTGGGGCCGGCGGTGAGGTAGGTCTGCAGGCCGAGCGTGTCGAAGCCGACGCGCGCGAGCACCTCCAGACCCGGCTCCTCGACGCCCATCTCGTGCAGCATCTCGCGGGCCTCGTCGTCGTCACCAAGCTCGACCAGCTCGGCCTCGAACTTGGCGTCGAGGAAGATCGCCTCCGACGGGGCGACCAGCTCCTGCATCCGCGCCTTGAGGGCCTCATCGGCCAGCTCGTCGGCGTCGCAGTTGAAGACGTAGATGTACGGCTTGGCCGTCAGCAGCGAGAGCTCGCGGATGAGTGCCCGGTCGATGCCGGTCGCGATGACCGGCGTACCGGCCTCGAGCGCCTCCTGCGCCTCCTTGGCGGCGGCGACCACCGGGGCGAGCTCCTTCTTGCCCTTCGCCTCCTTCTCCAGACGCGGGATCGCCTTCTCGACGGTCTGGAGGTCGGCGAGGATCATCTCGGTCTGGATCGTCGAGATGTCGTTGGCCGGGTTGACCTCGCCGTCGACGTGGGTGACGTCCTCGTCGCGGAAGACCCGCGTCACCTGGCAGATCGCGGCGGACTCGCGGATGTGCGCGAGGAACTTGTTGCCCAGGCCCTCGCCCTCCGACGCGCCGCGGACGATGCCGGCGATGTCGACGAACTCCACCGTCGCCGGCAGGATCCGCGCCGACCCGAACAGCTCCGCCAGCCGCGGCAGCCGCTCGTCCGGGACGCCCACGACGCCGACGTTCGGCTCGATCGTCGCGAACGGGTAGTTCGCCGCGAGGACGTCGTTCTTGGTGAGCGCGTTGAAGAGCGTGGACTTGCCCGCGTTGGGGAGCCCGACGATGCCGATGGTGAGAGCCACGGGCGGCGAGTCTACGGCGCGGTAGGACGGCCCTCCGAATCACCGGGAGCCGCTGGCGCCAGACACCGCAGCGGTGTGTGATCCACTTCCCGACGACCCCAGGACGTGGACAGCTCACCGCCCGCCCGGAGCGACCCCGGCCGGCGGTGGCTCCTCCACCTTCTGCCGTTCCGACAAGGTGGACAGCTCACCGCTCGACGGCGGATCGCGCGGCGAACAACGTCCAGGCGTAGCGCAGGGCGGTGAGCGAGAAGACCAGCGTCAGGGTCACGATGACCGCCTCGATCGCGCCGCCGCCGCCCGAGGTGAGGATGCCGTGCTCGAGGTCGTAGAGCAGGTCCATCCCGAAGAGGTACATCCCGGCCGACCCGGCGCACGCGAGCCAGAAGGCGGCCGACGCCGTACGCCGGGTGAGCGCGACCAGCGCGAGGACGCAGACCAGCCCCAGCCAGGCGTCCGCGAGGGGGAACGCGTTCTCGAAGTCGTAGTAGGCCTGCGTGTGCTCGCTCGCGAGCACGTCGCGGTCGGTGAACCAGATCGACCAGTAGGCGACGTCGATAGCGATCGCCACGACGAGCATGACCTGGACGGTGCGCCTCATGGGCGCATCGTGGCAGGCCTAGCGCACGTGCGCGCGGACCACCACGCCGTCCGGACCGCTGGCCCAGCAGGACGTGCCGACGCACTGCACCGCGTCGAGCGGCAGGTCGTCGAACGCGGTCCAGCTCCGGCCGCCGTCGCGGGTGAGGTCACTGCCCGTCGGGCCGACCGCGACCGCGACGTCGTGACGCACCCAGTCCACCCCCGACCGGTAGCCGGTCAGGTCGCCGCCGTTGGTCCAGGTCTCGCCGTGGTCGGAGGAGTACGCCGAGGCGTCGGCCCCGGCCGTCGGGGCCGTGAAGTCGCCGCCGACCGCCAGGCCGTCGGCTCCGCGGACCGCCAGCGAGAAGACGCCGCCGGCGTCCGCTGCCGGGATCGTCGAGTCGCGGACGTCCCACGTGCGGCCTCGGTCGTGGCTGACGAAGATGCGCGCCGCTCCCCCGCCGGAGGCCAGGTAGGCGTCGTGCCCGGACGTCACCAGGCAGGTGCCGCTGGCCGCGAAGGCGAACTCGCCGTCGACCGCGTCCGGCATCCCCGCCGGGTCGACGAGCTGCCAGGAGGCGCCGCCGTCCCGGGTCGAGATGATCCGGAACTTCCCGTCGACCGGGTCGCTCACGGCCAGGCCGAAGCGGTCGCCGGGGTACATCGCGAGGCAGTCGTAGAAGGCACTCTCGTCGTCGTTGACGAAGGCTTCGCCCCAGGTCCGACCACCGTCGGTGGTGCGGTAGATGCGGCTGTCGGTGCCCTCCCCGATGCTCAGCGCGAGGGCGGTGCGGGCGTTGCGCGCCTCGATGTCGCGGAACAGCAGGCCGTCGGCCCCAGCGGGGGACACGTCGTCCCACGTGCGTCCACCGTCGGTGGTGCGCCAGACGCCGCCGGCGCTGCCGCCCACCCAGGCCGTGCGGCCGTTGACGGCGTCGAGACCGCGCAGCTGCTGGTCGGTGGGCGCGTCGACGCGCGTCCAGGAGGGGGCGTGCGGGTGCGGATGAGCCGCTTGGGCAGGTGCGACGGCAGCCGCTCCTGACGCGAGCACAGTGGTCATGAGGATCCCGAGAAGGCGCAACATGTCGGCACCCTAGATCGCTCGGGACCTGACCGACAACGGGTCGCTCGACCCGGGGAGGGCCTTCCGGTACCACGACCACCGGATGGACCGCAGCGCCCGCGACCAGCGCATCCCCGGGCAGGAAGCCGAGTGTAGAGAAGCCGAACGGGGCTCGAGTTCGAGGCGGCACTCACATGGATCTTGCAGCGATCGGTGAGATCGGCTTGAGCAGCGGATTCGACCCCGCAGCCAGGAATTGGCCGGCCGGTCGGTCGAACGGCTACCGCTCATCGTCCCCGTTCTGCCACTCACGGATTCTCGGGAACTATCTGCTTTCGGCGTAGCGGATCTTCGCCTTCGTGTTGGGCCAGACCACGCGCGCAGTACCTGACTCGGCGACCGCGACGACGGGTTCGACGAACCCCTGGAAGTCGTAGGTGTTCTCACCCTTGGATGACAGCGTCTGCACCTTGCCAGCCTTCCCGTTGGCCTGCAGCTGCAGGGCGCGGATCTCGGCCGGGGGCGGAGAGGTTCGCGACCCCGCCCTGGTCCAATTCCAGACGAGAGTCACGCGTCCGGCACCGTCGATCCCCATCGAGTCGACGGATGCCCTCGCGACCGAGCGCTCCTTGCTCAGAGCCCCGCTCGATGAGAGCCGCACCCAGTGAAGGTCGGAGCGCGAACCGACGACGGCGCGCCATGCCACGGTGGCGGTGCCGGAGCTGTCGATCACCACCTCGGGACTCCCGGAGAACCTCGAGTCTCCGAGCTTCGTCGTCTGGCCCAGCCGGCCGTCCGCAGTCACGCGCGTCGCCATGACCTGTCCACTCCGCTTGCTCCAGGCTGCCGTGGTCACACCCTGGGCGTCGATCGCCACGCCCCCCGGGAATGCGGGCTTGTTCCTCGTGGAGATCCGCAGGACGGGCCCCGCCGTTCCGTCCGCCGAGAAGCGGCTCGCCATCACCGCCGGCGCGCGACCCGCGTACCCCTGCCAGACGGCAGTCGCGCGGCCCGTTGCATCGATCGCGACGTTGGCGAGATCGCCGAAGTCAGGTAGGTGCTCGTCCAGCGTCTGTACGGTCCCGACGCTGCCGTCGGGCTCGACGATCGCGGCGCGCAGCGCGGGATAGTCGCTCCAGACGACGACCGCGCGTCCGGCGTCGTTCACCGCGACGTCCGGATCCTCGCCCTCACCGAGGCTCGCAGGGGGCGTCTGGCTTCCGTCTGCGCTCACGTGGGTCCACTGCACGCCTGCGGACCCACCCCAGACGACCGTTGCGGTGCCCGTCGCATCGAGGTCCACGGCGGGGTTGTTCGAGTCGGCCCCGGGGTTCGAGAGGGTCGACGTGCTGCCGATCGTTCCGTCGGCGGCGATCGGCCGTGCCTGGATCCGGCCCTTGGACTGCTGGTAGTCGTGCCATACGACGAGTGAGTCACCGGCGGAGTCAGAGGCGATGCGCGGGAAGCCGCGGCTCTGGCCGGCATCGCCGATCGTCTTCGGACTGGAGAACGAAGCAGCCGAAGCCACCGAAGCCACGAGTACCGCGGCCACGCAGACCCCCACCATGACGACCCCGCCCCGGGATCCCCTCACGCCGCGACGGGACTTCACCATCGATTCTCCCCATTTGCGTTGTTTTCAGCGCCCGGCCTGGCCCGTCAGACGAACCCGCTACCGGTGCTGGGAGCAAGGTCCCGAGGAGCGCACCATCTTTCGTGAATCGCCCATGACACTAGCAACGCACGGTCGAGCACGGGTGAGCTTCACTGGAGGTCGCCGCGACGGCAGCGGGCGTCGAGCCGAGGTGGACGGGGATGTGCCTGCCTGACGAGCTCGCCGGCGGGGCGGGCCCACCGCGCCACTGCAGTGGCCCCCCCGGTCGACTGCTTCAGGCTGAACGACCCGGAGCCCGCCTCATGGGTCTGTCCGTCGATGGTGATGAACACCCGGTAGAGGCCGGCGCGGAGGCCGAGCGCCTTGAGGTCCAGGTTGTGGATGTACTTGCTGTCGACCTGGCGGTAGAGCTCGCCGGTGTCGCCCTGCATGGAGGTGACCGGGGACTCGTAGACCGGTGGGGCCCCACCTCCCCTGTTCTTGGCGATCGAGATCGTCGCGGCAGGCACGTTCGTCTGGTGCGTGCTGGTACCAGCCAGGGCAGCGTGTACGTGTGGTCGTTGACGCTGACCGAGCTCAGCGCGATCTGCTGGGCGCCGCCCCAACCGCCGTTGAGGACAACCGAGACGCGGCTCGTCAGGTCGGACACCACCATGAGACGGCGGGCGGGACGTAGGACGGGTACGCGTAGCCGCTCTTCCTGGTTGGAATCGTGTCGCCCGTCGGACGCGGAGGCCGGGGTGCGCAGGCACGTGCGTGCCGCCACTGGCCGGTTCGCGAACTGTCCGCGCGTCAGGCAGTCCGAGACTCCGCTGGTCCCGAACCTTCTCGAGTCAACCAGCCCGGAAGGACCGCGGCGCGGGTGCGAGTTGTCCCGATTCCGCCCGCGAGGACGGCCGCCCCGGGTGAAGATGCCGGGGTGACCCGCACCCACCCGCGGACCCTCGCGCTGGTCCTGCTCGCGCTGCTCGCCCTGCTCGGTGCGCTGGTGGTGCACGCCGCGGACCCCTCCGGCCGCGAAGACGCCACGGCCGCGCTGGGGACCGGGGCCGGCGGCACCGCGGGCGACACCGAGCCGATCTCGGCAACGATCCTCATCGACCGCGGCGGCCTGACCGGTGGCTACGCGACACCCAGGGTCACGATCTCCCAGGACGGGCAGCTCTCGGTGCTCAACCGCGACACCTACGCGCACACGGTCACCTCCGAGGCCACCGACGCGTCCGGCCGGCCGCTCTTCGACGTGGTCGTCGGACCCGGTGAGACCCGCGCCGTCCCCGGGGCCACAGGACTCGCGGCCGGCGACTACGGCATCTACTGCCGCTTCCACCCCAACATGCGCGGCACCCTGACGGTCGTCGGCGGCTCGGGGGGCACGCACGGCGACAAGCAGAAGTTCGTGCTGCCGCTCGCGGTGCCGCCGACCGTGCGCGACGCCCACGTCCGGCTCGACATGCGCCAGGCCGACGTACGCATGCTGCCGGACGGGCGGCGCACCCGCGCCTGGACGTACGGCGGCAGCTGGCCCGGCCCCACGATCCGCCGCCCCGCGGGCGAGCGCACGCTGGTCACCGTCGCGAACCACCTGCCGCCGCGGGCCGGGTCGATGTCGATGCACCTGCACGGCGACCACCACGCGTCGCGGCACGACGGCCAGCCGACGAGCTACCTGGTCCCGCGCGGACACTCCCGCACCTACCGCTACGACCTCACCGACAACGGCCGGCCCGAGCCGGGGTCGTTCTTCTGGTACCACGACCACCGGATGGACCACACCGCGCGCAACAACTGGATGGGCCTGCAGGGCATGTTCATCGTCGACGACCCCCGGGAGAAGCGGATCGGGCTGCCCCGGGGCGCCCGCGACGTGCCGCTGATGATCTCCGACCGCAGCTTCACCAGGCACAACCAGCTCACCGGCCTGCACGAGCCCGACATGGTGATGGACATGGGCCACGACGGCATGGACGGCATGGACGGCATGGACGGCATGGGCTACACCGGGCCGCACGCGCCGCCGAACGACGCCAGCGTCGGCACCCAGATCCTGGTCAACGGCCGGTTCGCGCCGCACCTGCGCACCGAGGCCGTGCACTACCGGCTGCGGCTGCTCAACAGCTCCGCGTTCTCGTCGTACGAGCTCACGCTGTCCGACGGCCGCCCGTTCGTCCAGATCGGCACCGGTGACGGCCTGCTGCCCGAGCCGGTCGTGCGGCAGAGCATCCTGCTCGGGCCGTCGCAGCGCGCCGACGTGGTCGTCGACTTCCACGGCGAGGTCGGCAAGAACGTGGTGCTCAAGACCGTGCCGCGCACCGACAGCGAGACCGGGACCGGCTCGCGGGTCGGTGAGCTGATGCAGTTCCGGGTGCGGAGCAAGGCGCCGGACCGCAGCAGCGTCCCGGACCGGCTGCCGACGCCGCGGCTCGTCGACCCGCCGAGCGACATCTCGATGACGTGGACCTTCTCCCTCGAGGGCGACGAGACGAACGGCACCTTCTGGGCGATCAACGGGCAGGCGTACGACCCCGACCGCATCGACCACACCGTGACGCTCGGCAGCACGGAGGCCTGGCTGCTGCGCAACACCAGTGAGGTCACCCACTACGTGCACCTCCACGAGGAGCAGTGGCGCACGGTCAGCCGCGACGGGCAGCCGCCGCCACCGTGGGAGCAGGGGCTGGAGGACACCTGGCGGCTGGACCCGGGCGAGGAGGTCGTGGTCGCCGCCCGGTTCACCGACCACACCGGACCCTTCATGGTCCACTGCCACATGCTCGACCACGAGGACCACGGGATGATGGCGACGTTCGAGGTCGTGCGCTAGCTCGCGGTCCCCTCACGGCCATCTCGACCGCCGCACGTTCGACCACGCCGAACACCCCTTCGGCGATGCCGCCTGTCGCTGTGGCGGTACGGGCCTGGTCCGGGCTCGACATTCACCTACGGTGGGACTCGTCCAAAAGTCGAGTGTTCTACTCGACTTAACGACCTACCCGAGAGAGGTGACGCATGGGCCGACAGCTCAGCCTCAACGCGTTCCTGCACGACACCGGCCACCACGAGGCCTCGTGGCGCCACCCCGACAGCGGCGCAGAGCGCCTCGGCGACGTCCGCTGGTACCAGGACATCGCCCGCAAGGCCGAGGCCGCCAAGCTCGACGCGGTCTTCCTGGCCGACGGTCCGGCCTGGTGGGGATCGGCCTACCGCTCCCCCAACCGGTTCGAGCCGATCACGCTCCTCACGGCGATCGCCACGGCCACCGAGCGGATCGGCCTGATCGCCACCGCCAGCACGACCTTCCACGAGCCGTACAACCTGGCCCGGCTCTTCGCGAGCCTCGACCAGGTGTCGGGTGGCCGCGCCGGCTGGAACATCGTCACCACCTGGAGCGAGGCCGCGGCCCACAACTTCGGCCTGGACGCCGTGCCGGAGACCGAGGAGCGCTACGCCCGCGCCCAGGAGTTCGTCGACGTCGTCTCCCAGCTCTGGGACAGCTGGGAGGACGACGCCCTCGTCGTCGACCGCGCGAGCGGGACCTACGTCGACGTGGACAAGGTGCACCCGATCGACCACGTCGGCCGCTTCCTCAAGGTCCGCGGGCCGTTCAGTGCGCCACGGCCGCCGCAGGGCCGGCCGGTCTACATCCAGGCGGGCTCCTCCAACGAGGGCCGCGCCTTCGCCGCCCGCAACGCCGAGGCGATCTTCACCGCGCACCAGACCCTGGCCGACGCCCAGGCCTTCTACCGTGACATCAAGACCAAGGCGCAGGGCTTCGGCCGCGACGCCGACCACGTCAAGATCCTGCCCGGCATCAGCCCCTTCGTGGCCGACACCGCAGCCGAGGCGGAGGAGCTCTACCGGTCCTTCAACGAGCTGACCGTGCCGGAGTACGGGCTGCAGGCGCTCGAGGGCATGGCCGGCGTCTCGCTGCGCCACCTCGACCTCGACGAGCGGGTCCCGGCCGAGGCCTTCGGCCGCGCCGGCAGCGTCCTGGACAACAACCGGAGCCGGCTCCAGGTCGTCGCCAACATCGTCGAGCGCGACCGTCCGACCCTGCGAGAGCTGCTGCACCGTCTCGCCGGCGGACGCGGGCACAACGTCGTGCACGGGAGGCCCGTGCAGGTGGCGGACACCATCGAGACCTGGTTCACCGAGGGCGCGGCGGACGGCTTCAACGTGATGCCGCCGCTCTACCCGCAGCTGCTCGACACGTTCGTCGAGCAGGTGGTGCCGATCCTCCAGGAGCGCGGTCTGTTCCGCACCGAGTACGCCGGCAGCACGCTGCGCGAGCACTACGGCCTGCCCCGCCCCGAGAGCCAGTACGCCGCCGCGCACCCGGCCGCGGCCGCCCTGGCCTGACCAACCCGCACGGGCCTCCCCCATGCCCCGGAAGGACACCATGAGCACCGCAACCCCCACCACCCGTCGTACGCGCCTGCTGGGCGTGGTCGCCGCGGCCGCGCTCGCCCTCGCAGCGCTGACCGGCTGCGGCGGCGACGCCAGCGGCAAGAACGCCGACGGCACGACGACGGTCCGCTACCAGAGCTATCCCGGCGCGGTCGACCTGCTCGAGCTCGCCGACGCCCTCGGCGAGCTCGACGGCATCAAGCTCGAGAAGGTCGGCGACGTCCAGGGCGGACCCGCGTCCCTGCAGGCACTGGCGAGCAACCAGGTCGACATCTCCAACAACGCCTTCTTCGGCACGACCGCCCAGGTCGTGGCGAGCGGTGCCCCGATCAAGGCCGTGATCGCCAGCTATGGCACCAACAAGAAGACGGGGTCGGCCGTGGTCGCACCGCCGGACGCGGGGCTCACCGACGACCCGCACACCTTCATCGGCAAGAAGGTCGCGGTGAACACCCTCGGGGCCAACGCCGAGGCGGTGCTGGACACCTGGTTCGCCCAGGGCGGCCTCACCCAGGACCAGATCGACCAGGTCACCCTGGTCCCGCTGCCGCCGCTCAACACCCTGCAGGCGCTCGACCAGGGGCAGGTGGACGCGGCGTACCTCCCGCTCGCGCAGGTGGAGGCCAACGCGGACGCCGTGAAGCTGGACACGATCGTCAAGGACAGCGACATCGTCGGCTTCTACAACGGCGGCGGCTACTCACTGCGCACCGACTGGATCGAGAACGAGCCGGACGTCAGCCGGACCCTCGTGGCCGGCGTCGCCACCGCCATCGACTACATCGAGTCGCACGACCGGCAGGAGACGCTCGACGTCTACGTGCCGTGGCTGGAGGATCACGGGTACGGCGACGAGGTCGACGCGGTCGAGAAGAACTGGCCCGGCAGCACCGGCGTGTCCAGCAAGGGCGGGGTGATCTCCGACAAGGACATCTCGATCTGGCTGGACTGGCTCGCGTCGCGCGGCGACGTGGACCCGGAGGACGTCGACCCGAGCGACGTCTACACCAACAAGCTCAACCCCGAGGCCTGAGGAGGACACGATGAGCTCACGAATCGAGCTGTCGAACGTCGGCCAGACGTTCCAGGTCCGCGGTGACGACGACCGCCGCCTGCGGGAGTTCGTGGCCCTCGACGCGCTGGACCTGGAGATCCGCTCCGGGGAGCTGCTCAGCCTGGTCGGACCCAGCGGCTGCGGGAAGTCGACGGTGCTGGACCTGGTCGCCGGTCTCACCCAGCCCACGTCGGGCACCATCACGGTCGACGGACGCCCCGTCACCGGACCGGGCCTGGACCGCAGCGTGGTCTTCCAGCAGTACACGCTGCTGCCGTGGCGGACCGCCCGCGCCAACGTCGAGCTGGCCCTCGAGGCCAAGGGCGGCCTGGGCCGGGCCGAGCGCGCCCAGCGCGCCGACACCTACCTCGAGCTGGTGGGCCTGGCCGACTTCGCCAACCGCTACCCGCACGAGCTGTCGGGCGGCATGAAGCAGCGGGTGGCGATCGCCCGCAGCCTCTCCTACCAGCCCGAGGTGCTGCTGATGGACGAGCCCTTCGGGGCCCTCGACGCCCAGACCCGGGAACGCCTGCAGGAGGAGCTGGTCTCCATCTGGCAGCGCACCGGCACGACGATCCTCTTCATCACCCACGACATCGACGAGGCCGTCTTCCTCGGCCAGCGGGTCGCGGTGATGAGCGGTCGGCCCGGCCGGATCCGGGAGATCGTCGACATCCGGCTCGACCGCCGGTCCGCCGGGGACGAGGACATCCGCGCGACGACGGCCTTCGCGGGCTACCGCCACCGGGTCTGGGGCCTGCTGCGCGAACCGCGCCCGGCACGGGAGGCGGTGGCCCATGTCGCCTGACCTCCTCACCGAGCGCACCCAGGCGCGGCCCAACCCAAGGCAGGAGCAGGCCGCGCGGGCGAAGGGCGTCTCTCCCGGGCGGACCCGGTCGGTGACCGTCGTCCGGGGAGCCATCGGCCTCGTGGCGCTGGCCCTGGCCTGGGAGCTGCTGCCGCGCCTGGGCGTCGTCAACCCCTACTTCATCCCGCCGCTGCACGAGGTGCTGTCCGCCCTACGCGACCTGGCCACCAGCGGCGAGCTGTGGCGGCACCTGCGGGCGAGCATCGTCCGCTCCGGCCTCGGCTTCCTGATCGCGACCGCGGTGGCGATCCCCGTCGGCGCCGCGATCGCGTGGTACCGGCCGGTGCGGGAGCTGCTCCAGCCCACGCTCGAGCTCTTCCGCAACACCGCAGCCCTTGCGCTGCTGCCGGTCTTCACCCTCATCCTCGGGATCGGGGAGAGCTCGAAGATCGCGATCATCGGCTACGCCTGCTTCTTCCCGATCCTGCTCAGCACGATCGCGGGCGTGGCGACGGTCGACCAGCAGCTCCTGCGGTCGGCGCGGGTGCTGGGGCTCTCCCCCGCGACGACCTTCCGCAAGGTGGTCTTCCCGGCGGCGGTGCCGACCATCTTCACCGGGATCCGGATCTCGGGCGCAGCCGCGATCCTGGTCCTCATCGCCGCGGAGATGGTCGGGGCGAAGGCCGGCCTGGGCTTCCTCATCATGTACTCGAACATGAACTTCCTGATCCCGCAGATGTACGCCGCCATCCTGGTGACGTCGCTGCTCGGGCTGGCCGTGAACTACTCGCTGGTCTGGCTCGAGCGACGGTTCTCCCGCTGGCGCGGCTGAGCCCCGTCGGGGCCCCTCGACCCACCGCCCCCGCTGCCGCACCCCGCACCCGGGTGCCGGCCGCGGGGGTGGTGTCGTGCCGGGGCCCTCAACTCAGGCCGGGCGGTCCCGTGCGGCCGCGGCCTCCAGCTCGAGCCGGCGCGCGCGCCGTACCAGGTGGCCCAGGAGCTCGGCGACACCCTCCGGGAGGCCGGGCCGACCTGGCCCGGCGGGAGCGTGCAGGGCCACCATCGTGACCCTCTCCTCCGCCTCGGGCAGCGGGACCACGGCGATCAGCCCGGCGTCGAGCAACGGGTCGCCGGCCACGCTGAAGTCCGGAAGCACGGAGACACCGATCCCCGCCGCGACCATCTGCTTGGCCATCTCCGCGCCGTCGGCCGCGTGCCGCCGGGCGGGCTGGTCGGCGCCGAAGAGCCGTTGCGCCAGGCGATGCATCTGGTAGCCGGGCCGCAGCGCGACGAACCGCTCGGCCCGGAGCTCGTCGACGGTCACGGCCGGCCGCTCGGCGAGGGCGTGCCGTCGCGGCACCACCGCCACGGGCCGGCCGGTGAGCATCGGCACGGCGTGGAGGTCGGGCAACCGGTCGTCGCCGTCCAGCACGTTGACCAGCCCCAGGTCGAGCCCCCCCTCGACCAGGGCCGTCACCACCTCGGGCCGCTGCAGCGTGCGGATCTCCACCTCGCCGCCGGGGCACGCGGCCTGGAAGGCGCGCACGGCGGGCAGCACGACCCCGGCCGTCCCCGTGCTGACGGTGCCGAGCCGCAGCTGGCGGCTCGCCGCCAGGCCGTCACCCGCGAGGGCACGCAGCCGGGCCACGGAGTCGAGCACCTCGGTGATCGACGGGAGCAGCTCGCGTCCGGCCGTGCTGATGCGCACACCCGACCGCTGCCGGTCGAGGAGTCGTACGCCGAGCTCGCGCTCGAGCTTGCTCACCGCCTCGCTCAGGGCGGACTGCGACACGTGGAGCTCCTCGCTCGCGCGTCGCAGGGACGTGTGCCGGGTGATGGCGGCCAGGTACTCCAGCTGCTCCAGGCGCATGGACCTGCCTTTCCGAGAGGTGATCGGGCGTGGTGGTGACCGGGTGTGGGGTGATCGACGAGGCCGCGGGCGGGTTCGGCGACACCGGGCGCGAGGCCCTGGGGCGCCTCGTCAATTATGCCTAGTCTTTTACTCGACTTTACAACCGACCGACCGGAGAGACATGACCACGCTCGTCGCCGATCCACCCCTGCGCACCGCCGTCGTCGTCGGCAACCCCCAGCCGGGCAGCCGCACCCTCGCCGCCGCGGAGCACGTCGCCCGCGAGCTGAGCGGAAGTGCCGCCGACCTCGTCGTCGACCTGGCCTCCGTCGGGCCCGCGCTGCTCGACTGGTCCTCCTCCGAGGTCGCGGACCTGGTGCGTGCCGTCGGCGGGTCGGACCTGGTGGTGGTGGCCAGCCCGACGTTCAAGGCGACCTACTCCGGCCTGCTCAAGCTCTTCCTCGACCGCTTCGACGCCGGCACCGGGCTCCCCGGCCTGGCCGTCCCCCTCCTCCTGGGCGCCGGCCCGGGGCACGCCCTCGCCGCGGAGGTGCACCTCCGCCCGCTCCTCGTCGAGCTCGGCGCCACCGTGCCCGGCCCGGCGCTCTACGTGCTGGACCGGGCGTACGAGGACCCTTCGGCGTACGCCGACTGGCTGGAGCGCGCGCGCCCGGTCGTGCAGGCGTGGGCCGCGGGCCGCACGGCGGTGGCCCGATGAGCGGGGCTGCCCACTTCCCGACCAACCAGGACCTCGACCCGCGACGGTTGCGAGACGCCTTCGGCATCTTCCCGAGCGGGGTGGTCGCCGTGGCCGCGGAGGTGGAGGGTGCCCTGGTCGGGCTCGCGGCGAGCTCCTTCACCTCGGTGAGCGTGGACCCGCCCCTGGTGTCCTTCTCCATCCGTACCGAGTCGAGGACGTGGCCCGACCTGCGCCGGGCCGCCCGGCTCGGGGTGACGATCCTGGCCGACCACCACGGACCGCTGGCCCGGCAGCTCGCCGGCGACCCGGCGCACCGCTTCGACGACGTCCCGGTCCTGCTCGGCGAGGGTGGAGCGCTGACCCTGCCGGACGGGCTCGCGCAGTTCGGCACGTCGATCCACCGGGAGGTGGAGGCGGGCGACCACACCATCGTGCTGCTTCGGTTGCACGAGGTGCGCCAGGACGACACGGCGATGCCGCTGGTCTTCCACCGCAGCACCTTCGACAGCCTGCTCGCACCGCGCTGAGCGACCGCAGCACCGTCGGCCTAGGGTGTGGCCCGTGCGCATCGCCACCTGGAACGTCAACTCCCTCCGCTCCCGGATCGACCGCGTCGAGGCGTTGCTGGACCGCCACGAGATCGACGTGCTGGCGCTGCAGGAGACCAAGGGCCGGGCCGACCAGCTGCCCCTGATGGGCATCGAGGCCCGCGGCTACGACGTGGCGGTCTCCGGCGTGAACCAGTGGAACGGCGTGGCGATCCTCAGCCGGGTCGGGCTGGAGGACGTCGAGACCGGCTTCCCGGGCCAGCCCGGGTGGGGGGAGCCCGCCGAGCCGGAGTCCCGGGCGATCGGCGCCACCTGCGGCGGCGTACGTGTCTGGTCGCTCTACGTCCCCAACGGCCGCAAGCCCGACGACCCCCACTACGTCTACAAGCTGGACTGGTACGCGCGGCTGCGCGAGGCGGCCCGCGGGTGGCTGGACCGCGACACCGTCATGGTCGGCGACTGGAACGTCTGCCCCACCGACGACGACGTCTTCGACGTCACCCAGTTCAAGAACTCGACTCACGTGACGCCCGCCGAGCGTGCCGCCTTCTTCGCCCTGGTCGAGGACGGCTGGGTCGACACCGTCAAGCCGCACGACCCGTCGTACACCTACTGGGACTACTACCGGCAGCGGTTCGAGCGCGACCGCGGCCTCCGCATCGACTTCCTGCTCGGTTCGCCCTCCCTGGCCGCCCGGGTCACCGGTGCGTTCGTGGACCGCGACGAGCGGGACCCCGCCCAGGGCACCGGCTCCCCCTCCGACCACGCGCCGGTGGTCCTGGACCTCACCTGATCCCGGCTGCTGTTCGTTTTCGTTCAATTGCGACTCTCCTGCTGCATCCGTGGGTGTCGTGACCCGGGCCGGCGACCGTGGGCTAGGGGTGCCACGGGGTTGCGACCGGCAGGCCGACGAGGCGGGGACGGCCCGCGGGTGTCGGCGCGGTCTCCCGGCCTGGGGGATGGTCCGTTGGTCCCGCTGTCGACACCTGCCCGGGGAGACCCGCACGACACGCCGGGCCGGAGCGGCGTGTCGTGCGGGTTTCCCCCGACCGGTTCGACCTCACGTGGCTGGTGTGACCGCTGAGACTCCTCGGACCCATGGTGCTGGCGCGGGCGGCCGCGTAGCGGCAGCCCTGCTCGTCAGTCACATCAGCCCCGGCGGTCACCACAGCCCCGGGAGTGCGCGACCCTCGGCCGGAAACACCACGATCGGTCAGAAGCCGCAGGTGGGGAGCGCTCCGACATGCGGTTCGTGACCAATCGGCACCCCTTTCACACCGCTGTCACGCCGCCTGAGCGCGACCGCACCCCGGCGGCATCCCGACAGGTGGTTCGGCACCGGGAGGCCGCCAGTCCCGCCCACTCGACCCACACATCAAGCAGGAGAGTCCTCGTTCCGGGGTCAGGACAGCAGCGTCGAGCCCAGCCAGTCGCCCTCGTCGAAGCCGGGCAGGACCGCGAAGACCGCCGACCCCAGGGCGGTCGTCCACTCGTTGAGGGCGTCCTCTTGGTCGAGCGCGGTCTGCACCGGGACGAACTGACCCTCGACCGACGCCTGGAAGCTCATGAAGACCAGCCCGCTGTCCTCGCCCGTCGAGTAGTTGGCGCCCTTGCGGAAGATCCGCGCACCGCCGTTCTGCGCCGGTCGCGCCCGGAGGGCGTGTGCTCGGGGCGGCATCGGGTGCATCCGGGCGCCGTCGTCGAGGCGCCGGCCGACGGCCCGCTCCTGCTCCTCGCGGGTGAGGGTCGCCCACAGGTCCAGGTCCATCGTGATGCGACGCACGACGAGGGTGGTGCCCCCCGCCCAGCGCGGCTCGCGGACCCACACGGTCCGGTCGAAGAGGTCGCTGCCCGGGGCGGGGTTGCCGGTCCCGTCGACCTGGCCGAAGAGGTTGCGACCCGTCACCGGACGCCCCGCCCGGTCCACCCCGTTCCACGACCCGGTCTGCCGCCACCGCTGCCGGGCGAACGGCGACGCGTCCCGGACCAGCTGGCGGACCGCGTGCGCGGCGGTGGTGCCCTCCGGTGCGCCGACGACCAGGACCAGGTCGCCACCCGACCACCGCTCCTGCAGCCGGTCGTGCCGCATGGGTGGCACCGGGCCGAAGCCCCACGGTCCCTCGACGGTCGCGGCCGCGAGGGCGCCGGGCCCGAGGCCGACCGTGACCGTCACCCCGGCGGCCTCGGCGAGCCACGGCTCGGTGTCGCCCGGGGTCGGCCGGCCGGTCGTCAGGGCCTCGACGTCCCCGGTCCAGGCGCGCAGCAACCGACCGAGCGCGTCGCGGTCGACGTGGGGCAGCAGGTCGAGGGCCACGACCTCGGTGACCCGCGGCGCGGGCGCGGCGATCCCCGGCTGGTGGGGACCGTACGGCGAGAGGACGGCCTCGGACGTCGTCGGGACTGCCGGGGGTGCCGGCTCGGGGTCGCGTGCGGACGCCCAGGCGGCGCCGCCGGCTGAGCCGGCGGCCGCACCAGCGGCCGCCGACCCGACGTACCCCAGGAACCGCCGACGCCCGAGCGGGGTGCGCTCGGACCCGGCCATCAGTGCGAGTGCTCCTCGGTGCCGGGGGAGTGGTAATGCCCCTCCTCCTCGGTGAACTCCTTCACGGGGGCGGTGACCTCCTGGGAGCTGCCGTCGGAGAACTCCAGGGTCAGCTCCACCTCGTCGCCCGGCGCGAGCTCGCCCGTGAGGTCCATCAGCATCACGTGGTAGCCGCCGGGCTGGAGCAGCTGCCCGCCGTGCGCCTTGACCGTGATGCCGCCGTCCACCTCCTGCATGACCATCGTCCCGTCGGCCTCGGCCATCTCGTGGAGCTGGACCATGCCGGCGTCGGGCGAGGAAGCCTTCACCAGGACGACGTCCTCGTCGGTCTCGTTGTCGATGGTCATGAACGCGGCCGTCATGGTCGGGTCCTCGGTCCCGGTGGTGGCGCGGACCCAGGGGTCCTCGATGGTGATCGCGCCGCTCGCCGAGCTGGTGGCCGCGTCCGGCGCGGCGTCGGGGCTGTCGTCGCCACAGCCGGCCAGTCCGGTGGCGGTCAGGGCCAGCGCCAGGGCCGGCAGCAGGGTGCGCACCCGGCGTGCGCGTAGGGCAGGGTTCGTCATGGTGTTCTCCTCGGTCGGTGGGGGCGCGCGACGGCGCGCCGGGGGCCGCCCGCGCGGGCGGCCCCGGGGTGGGTCAGGACGCGAGGAGGAGGGGCGGGCCGCGGCGCGACAGCGCCGGACGCTCGAGTCGGGGAAGGGCGCAGAAGCCGGTCGCCCGCGGCTGCGGGCGGCGTACGCCAGCGGCCCGGTGGAGCAGCGCGAGCAGTGCGGACGCCGTCCGCTGCGCGGCAGCAGCGACCACGACCCGCGTCGCGGCCAGGTCGAGGAGCGCCCACAGAGCGCGCTCGCCGACGGCCAGCCACAGGCCGAGCGCGACCGCGCCGGCGACGTGGGCCAGGACCATGAGCGGCCCCTGCTCGGCGACGTGCCCGGCGAGGTGGCTCAGCCACGAGACCGGGACCTCGGGGCCGCCGGACGCACCGGCGGCCGGCGCGCTCGCGTGATAGGCGTCGAGCAGTGATCCCACGCGGTGGCCGGCGCCGTCGACCGGCAGCGCGGCCGGCACCGAGGGCGCCCCGGAAGCCCCGGAGACGGAGACCGGGTCGCCCCGGTGGCCGGCGAGCGCCGAGAGCACCGTGTGCGAGAGCGCCTGGCCCGCGACGACCAGCGCGACGACACGGCGCGTCGAGGCCCGGCCCAGGAGGAACCTGGCCGACAGGACGACGCACCCGCCGCCGAGCAGCAGCACGACGAGCGGGTGCGGGAGCAGGCCACCGGCCGCTACGTGCGAGACGGCTCCGCTCCCGAGCATCACCCCGCCGAGCAGCGCCGCCCGGCTCCACACCACCACGGGCGGAGCGGGCTGGACGGGTGCAGGACGGGGGCGGATCGCGGTCTCCCTGGGCTCGGGACCCGCCCAGCGTAGGGGACCGCCGCCGGCGTCAGGCGGGCTGGTCCCACCGCAGCAGTGCGGCGACCGGCTCTCCGCCGAGCGTCGCGGAGGAGACGATCGCGACGTCCGCCGAGGTCAGGGCCGCCGCGGCCACCAGGCCGACGTCGGCGGGCACGGTCTCCTGGGTGCCGATCGAGAGCCCTCGGTAGGTGCCGGGGGCGAGCTCCTGCTGGGCCGCGGCGGCGGGGTCGAGGAGCAGGGTGGCCACCTGACCGCGGACGAACGCCCCCGTGACGTCGTCCAGCCCGGCGACCGCGCCCTCGCCCCGTCCGAGCCGCTCGCGCAGCTCGTGCACACGACCGACGCGGCGTCGTACCACCTGCTCCAGCAGCGCCCCGCGCACGGCCGCCTGGAGCGCCTCCTCGCCGCCGTCGTCGGCACGGGATCCGCTCTCGAGGTCGACGACCTCCGCGTGGGTCCCGTCGAGCCGCTCACGCACCAGCGAGCGCGATCGCGGGTCCCCGGCGAGGAGGACCAGACGGTTGCCGGCCCGGACGTGGGAGGTGATCCGGTCGGCGACCTCGGCCGCGTTGTGGGCCCAGACGTTCTCGGTCCGGTGCTGGTACTTCAGGCTGCCCCAGTCGTCCGCGCCGACCTGGTGGATGTTCTCCGTGCTGCCGTGCACCGAGGCCGTCTGCTCGGGCGAGGGCAGGTCGGAGCGGTGCACAGCCACGTCGCCGCCCTCGTGGTCGACGACGGCGAGCACGAAGGTGACCGCCCCGTCCGCGTGCTCGATCCAGCGCGCCAGGTCCGGCAGCGGACCCCACGTCGCGACCGGGTCGTCGACCTGGAACGCGGCCGTCTCGTCGTGCTGGACGCCGTCGGCCGTGACGACGACGAGGCGGGCCACGGGCACCGGTTGGGGAACGAGCTCGCCGAGCCGGTCACCGACCGCGGTCACGACGCCCTCGGGGGCGCCCTGCTCCCGCAGCGCTTCGCGGGCCGCGCGGACCCGCAGCTCGTGCTCGTGCGCGCCGTTCTCCGACTCGTGCCCGACGTCCACGAGCACCGTCGCGAACGGCCCGTCGGACTGGTAGACCTTGCTGAGCGTCGAGGTGTCCATGAGGGCGCGGTGCCCGAAGGTGCCGAGACGAAAACGGTCGGCCATGGGATGGGACGAGGGCAACCTCGGAGCAACGTCGCGTCACTACAGTGGCCCCATGTTCGTGCCGTTCAGCGTCAGCGACTTCCTCGACCGGGCCGTGCAGGTGTACGGCGACCGCATCGGCGTGGTGGACGAACCCGACCAGCCGGCGCCCAGCCTGGGCGAGCTGACGTACGCCGGGATGGGCGAGCTCGCGCGGCGTCAGGCCGCGAAGCTCGACGAGCTCGGGCTCGAGGTCGGCGACCGGGTCGCGGTGGTCAGCCACAACAGCGCGCGGCTGCTCACGTCGTTCTTCGGGGTCAGCGGCTGGGGACGGGTGCTGGTGCCGGTGAACTTCCGGCTGAGCCCCGAGGAGGTGCGCTACATCGTCCAGCACTCCGGCGCCCGCGTGCTGCTCGTGGACCCCGAGCTCCAGGAGGAGCTCGCGTCGGTCGAGGCGGAGTTCAAGTTCGTGCTCGGCGACGACGAGCACCTGTACGCGCCAGCCCCTGACGACGGGGGCAGCGGGCCGCGGCCCTGGGAGCCCGACGAGAACGCCACGGCCTGCATCAACTACACCTCCGGCACGACCGCGCGGCCCAAGGGCGTGCAGATCACCCACCGCAACATCTGGGTCAACGCCGTGACGTTCGGCCTGCACGCGCAGACCAGCGACCGTGACGTCTACCTCCACACGCTGCCGATGTTCCACGCCAACGGCTGGGGCTGGCCCTACCTCGCGACCGGCGTCGGCGCCAAGCACGTCGTGATCCGCAAGATCGACGGCGCCGAGATCCTGCGCCGGGTCGAGGCGCACGGGGTGACCGTGATGTGCGCGGCCCCGGCCGTCGCGGCCGCCGTGCTCGACGCCGCGCAGTCGTGGGACGGCCCGATCCCCGGGCGCGACCGCGTGCGGATCATCATGGCCGGCGCCCCGCCCCCGACGAAGACGGTCGCGCGGGTGGAGGAGGAGCTGGGCTGGGAGTTCATCCAGATCTACGGCCTCACCGAGACCTCACCGCTGCTGACGTTCAACCGCAGCCGCGCCGAGTGGGACCACCTCGACCCGTTGGAGAAGGCCACCAAGCTGACCCGCGCGGGCGCGCCGGCCCTCGGCGTCCGGCTCCAGATCTCCCACGACGAGCAGAACGAGGGCGAGGTGCTCGCGCGCTCCAACGTCGTGCTCGAGGGCTACTGGGAGCAGCCCGAGGAGTCCGCCAAGGCCCTGGCCGACGGGTGGTTCCACACCGGTGACGGTGGCACGATCGGCGACGACGGCTACCTGACGATCTCCGACCGCAAGAAGGACGTCATCATCACCGGCGGCGAGAACGTGTCGTCGATCGAGGTCGAGGACGTGCTGTTCTCCCACCCGGCTGTCGCCGAGGTCGCGGTCATCGGCGTGCCGAGCGAGAAGTGGGGCGAGACCATCAAGGCGCTCGTCGTGCTGGGCGAGGGTCAGTCGGCGACCGAGCAGGAGCTCATCGCCTGGTGCAAGGAGAAGGCCGCGCACTACAAGGCGCCGACGACCATCGAGTTCCGCGACACCCTGGCCCGCACCGCGACCGGCAAGCTGCAGAAGTTCAAGCTGCGCGCGCCCTACTGGGAGGGCCGCGACCGCCAGGTCAACTAGGGGCTCAGCGCTCGACCACGGCGACCAGCCCGGTGCAGCGCTCGCGCAGCCGTCTCTCGAGGTGGTGGCGCAGGGTGAGCGTGGACGCCGGGCACCCGTGGCACCTGCCGCGCAGGCGGACGGCGACGACGCCGTCGGCCACCTCGACGAGCTCGATCGAGCCGCCGTGCGAGCGGGCGTAGTCGCCCACCTCGCCGGCCAGCAGGTCGCGAGCCGCGTCGGCCAGGACGGCGTCGTCCGCGCCGGAGGCGAAGGGCAGCAGCTCCCAGCCCGAGGGTTGCGCGAGTGCGGCCGCGACGGCGCGGCGTACCTCCGCCCCGATCCGCCGCCAGTCGCCCGCCGCGGGTGCGCGCGTGGCGACGCAGCCGGGCAGCACCCGGACCTCGGTCAGCGTGCCGTCCGCGAGCAGGCGGGCCAGCTCGGCGGGCGCGTGCACGACGGTGCCGGTCGCCGGCAGGGGCGTGTGGGGCGCGACCCAGCGCACCTCCGCAGCGTCGGCGCCGGCCTCGGCGTGGAGCAGCACGGTGCTCACGCGACCGCCCCGACCACGGTGTGTGCGGCCAGCGCCATCGTCCAGGCGAGCGCGAAGTAGAAGCCGAACACGGTCAGCGGCCAGCGCCACCGGCCGGTCTCGCGCCGCAGCACCGCGATCGTGGACAGGCACTGGAGCGCGAAGACGAAGAAGACGAGCAGCGCGGCGAGCGTGGCCGGGGTGTAGACGAGCTCGCCCTCGTGGGGACCGCTGTCGTAGGTCGAGTCCTGGAGCGCGGCGCTCGGGTCGGTGGGGTCCTCGGCAGCGCTGATCTGCCCGAGCGTGGCCACGAACGTCTCGCGTGCGGCCAGCGAGGAGATGACCGCGACGTTGGTCTTCCAGTCGAAGCCGAGCGGCTCGAAGACCGGGCCGACCGCGCGTCCGACGTCCGCGGCGAGGCTGTTCTGCATCGTGTACGACGTGACGGCGGTGCTGTCCTGCGGGTCGACCCCCGCCGCCCGCAGCTCGGCCGCCGAGTGGGTCGGGAGGTTGAGCAGGGCCCACATGAGCACGGTGGCGACCAGGATGATCGTGCCCGCCTTGCGCAGGAAGCCCTTGACCGGCAGCCACACCGAGAACGCCATCGTGCGCAGCGACGGCAGCCGGTACGGCGGCATCTCGAGCGTGAAGGGCAGCACGGCGTGCCGCGACCGGCCGAGCCACGTCGCCACGCGCGCCGCCACCATCATCGAGATCGCCCCCAGCAGGTAGAGGGCGAACATCACGACCCCGCGCGCCCCGATGCCCCACCACCGCGCGTCGGCCGGCACCAGCATCGACACCAGCAGCAGGTAGACCGGGAGCCGCGCCGAGCAGGTGACGAGGGGGAGGGTCAGCATCGTGGCGAGCCGCTCGCGCGCCGACGGCATCGTGCGCGTGGCCATGATCCCGGGGATCGCGCAGGCGAACGACGACAGCAGGGCCACGAACGCGCGCCCCTCGAGGCCCGCCATCGCCATCACGCGGTCCATCAGGAAGGCGGCCCGGGACAGGTAGCCGACCTGCTCCAGGACCGCGATGAGCACGAACAGCAAGGCGATCTGTGGGACGAAGACCAGCACGCTCCCGACACCGCCGAGGATCGCCTCGGAGACCAGCCGGGCGAGCGCGGAGTCGCCGGCGACCGAGGTCACCAGCCCCGACAGGGCGGAGATGCCGCGGGCGATCGCGTCCTGCAGCGGCGCTGCGAGCACGAAGATCGTCTCGAAGAAGGCGAGCATGACGCCGAGGAAGACCAGCACGCCGGCGACCGGGTGCAGCAGGACCCGGTCGATCCGCGCGGTGAGTGCGCTCTCGGTCGCGGGGCGGTACGACGCGGTGAGCAGCACCGACCGGGCCCAGGCGGTCGACTCCTCGGGGCCGGTGGGTGGGGCGACCACCGGCGTCGGCCAGTCCTGCGGTGCGCCCAGGAGTCCCACGAGGTCGGCGGTTCCGGAGCGGCGTCGGCCGTCGGCGACCACGACGGGGATGCCGAGGGCCCGGCCCAACCGGGCCGTGTCGAGGCTGCCGCCGCGGGCGACGAGCTCGTCGTACATCGTCAGCGCGAGCGTGGTCGGCGCACCGAGCTCGAGCACCCGGGCGAGCAGGCGCAGCGAGGTCCCGAGCGTCGTCGCGTCGGCGACCACGACCACCGCGTCCGGAGTGTCGACGCCCTCCAGGCGGCCGTGGAGGAGGTCGACGGTGATCTGCTCGTCGAGGCTGATGGGCTCGAGGCTGTAGGTGCCGGGGAGGTCCTCGACCTCGACCGCGGTGTCGCCGGCCACCTGGCAGCGGCCGCGCGCGCGGCCGACCGTCACGCCGGGGTAGTTGCCGGTCTTGGCGCGCAGCCCGGTCAGCGCGTTGAAGATCGTCGTCTTCCCGGCGTTCGGCGCCCCCACGAGGGCGACCACGGCGGTGCCGTCGGGCGCGGGGGAGGCCCCGGCCCCGCCCGGGGCGCAGTGGGAGGACACCCGTGCCCTCAGCCCACCTGGACGGTGACGTGGCGCGCCTGGGCGGACCGCAGGCACAGGCTGGTGCCGCCGAACCGGTAGAGCGTGGGGTCGCGCAGCGGGGCGCGGCGCACGACCGTCACGGCCGTGCCGGGGGTCAGGCCCAGGTCGACGAGGCGCCGGGCGACGTGCGGCTCCGCGGCCTCGGCGATGCCGACCACGGTGGCCACGCCTCCCGCGGGCAGCTCGACGAGGCTGCGCACGCCCGTCCCGTCCGTCACCTCGGACCTCCTTCGACCGGTTCCGACCAAGGCAAGCCTCACTTTAGTGAGGCTGCCCTGGGAAACCCAGGGCCGAAGGTCCCGGGGTCAGGAGGGCCGGACGTCCAGCACGACCTCGAACTCCAGCAGGTCGGCCCCGCTGGACACCGGGTTCGCACGCTCGCCGGCGTGTGCCTTGATCGCGTCGCCGTCGCGCCAGGCGGCGAACGACTCCTCGTCGGCCCAGTGGGTCACCACGAAGTAGCGGTCGTCGCCGCGCACGGGCCGCAGCAGCTGGAAGCCGAGGAAGCCCGGCGTCCCGTCGACGGTGTGCGCCCGGTTGGAGAACCGCTTCTCGAGCTCCTCGTGCGCCTGCGGAGGGACCGAGATGGCGTTGATCTTCACGACGGACATGCCTCGACAGTAGTGGTCGCCACTAGCCTGACGGCCATGCCCGCCCTCATGGATGTCGTCGACCTGCTGCACGGGTGGTACCCGCCCGCGACCGCCGACTCCTGGGACGCCGTCGGGCTGGTCCACGGGGACCCCGGCGCCCCGGTCCGCAAGGTGATGTTCGCGGTCGACCCCGTGCTGCCGGTCGCCGAGGAGGCGGCCGCGTGGGGCGCCGACCTCCTCGTGGTCCACCACCCGCTCTTCCTCAAGGCGGTGCACGGCTTCCCGGCGACGACGCCGAAGGGGCGCACCCTCGCGGCCCTCGCCGCAGCCGGCTGCGCGCTGCTCGCCGCCCACACCAACGCCGACCAGGCCGAGGGCGGGGTGTCCGAGGCCCTGGCCCACGCGGTCGGCCTCACCGACCTCGAGCCGATCCTGCCGGCTCCGAGCGGCGCGACCGACAAGCTGACGACGTACGTGCCGGTCGCGGACGCCGACGCCCTCCGTGCGGCGCTCGCGGCCGCCGGCGCGGGCCGGATCGGCGACTACGACCACGCGTCCTTCTCGACCCCGGGGCAGGGCCGGTTCCGGCCGCTGGACGGCGCGACGCCGACGATCGGGACGGTCGGCGAGGTGGAGACCGTCGACGAGGAGCGCGTCGAGGTCGTGCTCCCGCGCGGGCGCCGGGCTGCGGTCCTGCGGGCGCTGCTGGCCGCGCACCCCTACGAGGAGCCGGCGTTCGACGTCGTCGAGCTCGCGGACGCCGGGCTGGCCACGACGGGGACGGGCCGCGTCGGCACGCTCGCCTCAGCGACGACGCTGGACGACTTCGCCGCGTCCGTGGCCACGGCGCTCCCCGCGACCGCCCAGGGCGTGCGGGTGGCCGGTGACCCCGACCGGTCCGTACGACGGGTCGCGGTGTGCGGCGGAGCGGGCGACTTCCTGCTCGACCACATGGCCCGTACCGACGCGGACGTCTACCTCACCAGCGACCTGCGCCACCACCCGGCGGCCGAGTTCGTCGAGAAGGACGGCCCGGCGCTGGTCGACGTCGCGCACTGGGCGGCCGAGTGGACCTGGCTCCCGGTGGTGGAGGCGCGGCTCGTGGCAGCGCTGGGCGATACGGTGGAGACCCGCGTGAGCACGGTGCGCACCGACCCCTGGACGTTCCGTCGCTGACACTTGACCTGAGGAGAACCACTGAAAGCCGACCCCGCCGCCCAGCTCAGGCTGCTCGAGCTGCAGGAGCTCGACTCGCGTGCCGACCAGCTCCGGCACCAGCGGGCGCACCTCCCCGAGCTCGCCGAGATCACCTCGCTCGAGGCCAAGCGCACCGATGTCGGCAACCTCGTTCGGGACGCCCGCATCGTGGTCGACGACCTGACGGCCGAGCAGCAGAAGGTCGACACCGACGTCGAGGCCGTCAAGGCCCGCCGGGTCCGCGACCGCGACCGGATGGACCAGGGCCTGATCACCAACCCCAAGGATCTCGAGCGCATGCAGCACGAGCTCGAGTCGCTGGAGCGGCGCATCGCCAGCCTCGAGGACGACGAGCTCGAGGTGATGGAGCGCCTCGAGGAGGCGCAGGCCGAGCTGACGAAGCTCGAGGGCATGGTCGCCGAGGCCGAGGAGCAGCTGGCCGCGCTGGGCGAGACCCGAGACGAGAAGGTGGCCAGCATCGACGAGCAGCTCGCCTCGGTCGCCGCCCGCCGGGGACCGGCCGTCGAGGAGGTGCCCGCCGACCTGCTGGCGCTCTACGACCGGCTGCGCGACCAGAAGGGCGGGGTCGGCGCCGCCGAGCTCCGGGCCCGCCAGTGCGGCGGCTGCCGGCTCGGTCTGGACGCCTCGGAGCTGACCCGGATCAAGGGTCTCGCCGAGGACGAGGTGGTCCGCTGCGAGGAGTGCCAGCGGATCCTGGTGCGCACGTCCGAGTCCGGCCTGTGACCCGCCGGGTCGTCGTCGAGGCCGACGGTGGCTCGCGCGGCAACCCGGGGCCGGCGGCGTACGGCGCGGTGCTCAGGGACGCCGACACGGGTGCGGTGATCGCCGAGGAGGGCACCACCATCGGGATCGCCACCAACAACGTGGCTGAGTACTCCGGGCTCATCGCCGGGCTCCGGCTCGCGGAGACCTATGCGCCCGAGGCGGACATCGAGGTCCGGATGGACTCCAAGCTCGTCGTCGAGCAGATGTCGGGCCGCTGGAAGATCAAGCACCCCGACATGCGCCCGCTGGCCGCCGAGGCGAGCGGGCTGGCGCCATTCGGGACGACGTACACCTGGGTGCCGCGCGAGCAGAACAAGCACGCCGACCGGCTCGCCAACGAGGCGCTCGACGGCACCCGCAGCGGCGTGACCGTGGCCGAGGAGGAGTCGCTGGTCGAGGAGGTCGAGGCCCCGGCCGGCACCCCGGCCCCGGGGTGGGGGCCGCCCGGCACGCCGACCACCGTCGTGCTCGTGCGCCACGGCGTCACCCCGCACACGGTCGAGAAGCGCTTCTCCGGCGGGCTGGCCAGCGCCAACCCCGGCCTCAGCGACGACGGCCGCGACCAGGTCCGCGCCGTCGCGGAGTGGCTCGCGCCCATCGCCGACCGCGTGGACGCCGTGGTGGCGTCTCCGGTGCGGCGCACGCTGGAGTCCGCCGAGATCCTCGCGGCCCGGCTGGGCCACGAGGTCGCGGTCGAGCCGGGGTTCGCCGAGATGGAGTTCGGCCGCTGGGACGGCATGACCTTCGCCGAGGTCGGCGAGCAGCACCCCGACGAGCTGAAGTCCTGGCTGGGCTCGCTCGACGTCGCGCCGGGTGGCGGGGAGTCGTTCCGCACCGTCCAGGCGCGGGTGCTGACCGCGCTCGAGCGGCTGCTGGAGCAGCACGTGGGCCGCACCGTCGTGGTCGTCAGCCACGTCACCCCGATCAAGACGATCGTCGCGCACGCCGTCGACGCGCCGCTGGAGTCGGTCTTCCGGATGGAGCTGACGCCGGCGTCGGTCACCGTCGTCTCCTGGTACGGCGACCGCCCGTCGATGCGCATGTACAACGCGCTCCCGCCCGGCAACGACGTCTTCGGGGTCGCCGCCACCAAGTGGTGAGCCGCGTCCGCGACGCGCCCGCAGGCCGTCGGTGCTGCTGGGGCGTTCGCGACCGTGAACTGATCATCTTCTGGCGGTCTGGCGGACCACCTCCAGCGGCCCCTCCTCGGGCGTCGGCGGCTCGAACCGCTCGAAGTACTCCGTCGCGGTCTGCTCGCTGAGCGGCCAGTCGTCCGGCCCCCTGCCGTGTCGGTCACCGACCCGGCTCAGGATGTCCTCGAGACTCGTCGCGATGTAGACGGTCTCCGGCACGATTCGCTGCGGTGCGAGCAGTGCTCGGAACTCATCGCGTTGCCGCCGGAACCAGAATCCGAAATCGAGCACGACATCGTTCCCCGCCGCGACGAGGCCCAGCAAGCGCGCCTTCAAGTCTGCTGCCACCTCGGCGACCACGTCGGCGGAGGGCATCGTCGTGATGCCGCGATCCCAGAACTCCACCTCGAACGACAGACGCGTCCAGCCCTCGCGTTCCAGGCGCATGGCGTAGGTGGTCTTGCCGGCTCCACCTGGCCCGCACATCATCACGACGCGAGGTCGTTGTGCCGTGCTCCCTGCCACCGGGCCGAGATTACGCTCCGCCGCTGACGTCGAGACCTGCAACGCTCCGCTGGTCTCTGGCCTGGATCAGGTCTGACGTGATCCATACGCCCGGCGGCGGCGCGTGCCTGAAGGTCTCCCTCTTCGACCACGCCCCCGGGTGCGTGCATGGGTGTGTCCCCGCCGGCTCGGTGGGTGCCGGCGGGGTGGGGGTCAGCCGGGATGTCGCCGGCTGCTCGGGTCGCTGCTCGGGCCGCTGTTCGGGCCGGGGTCGGTGTAGGTGTAGCCCAGCGGGCTGGTCCAGGTGAACCCGGTGGCGGGGTCGTAGGTGTAGGTCCAGTCGGTGAAGGTCTTGAGGCGGTGGTGGCCGCGGCAGGGTGGGTACAGGTTCGACGAGGTCGTCTGGCCTTCGGGCCACTCCTGGCGGTGGTCGAGGTCCGACCCATGCTCCTGCTGCTGCTTGCCGGTGCCGGCCGGATCCGTCCGCTTCTTCCGTTTGGCCTTGTGGCCGGGGCGGGTGGGGCGGTGGCAGCCGGGGAACGGGCACTCGGCGTGCCGGAGCTTGACCTGCTCGACCATCCGCTCGGTCGGCGTGTAGCCATCGGTGGTCATCTCTTCGGCCAGGTCGATCACCGGCCGGATCGTGACCTTCGTGCCGGCCCGGGTGCACCACTCCTGCACCTGTTCCACGGTAGTGGTCGACCGGGTGTTGTCCACGTCCACCATCGCTTGGCCGGGACGGGTGTGCACGAACACCATCACCCCCGGCGCCGACCCCTCCTCACCGGGCGCATCACCGTGCCGGCCGCCGAGCATGCCCAGGACCATCGAGCGACGCACCTGCAGCGGGATCGCCGGGTCCATCCCCGCGGCCTGGGTGGCGAGGTAGTCCTCGAACGCGACCGCGTCGGGGACGTCGGCCATCGCGGTGATCGGGACCAGCCCGTCGTAGGTCATCGCCCCCAGGTGGGTCTTCACGTGCCGCTTCTCCGCCGCTTCGGCGCGGCGGCGTTCGGTCTCGACCGGGTCGTGCTCCTTGCGGGCCTTCTCCACCTGCCGGTCGATCTCCGCGTACGAGCACCGCCTCGCCACGAAGTACAGCGCCCGATCGACGGCCGCCGCACCGTCGGGCGGGAGGGACATCGTGGCCTGGGCGATCCGCCGCGCCTTCCACACCGCCACCTCCCCAGACAAGACTCGCTTCCAGATCCGGGGGAGCCGGTGGGCGAGCTCGACCGCGTCCCCGAGGTAGCGGCGCCCGGAGTCGGTGGAGTGCCCGATCGCGAGGGCGAACTCCGCGACCGCGCCCTCGTCGACCGTGGGGGCGCCGTCGCCGGCGATCTCCAGCTCCCGCATCCCCCACTCCACGCTGGTGTCGACCTCGTCTCCGGGGTGCAGCTCGACCCATGCCACGGCGTGGAGGAGGAGCTCGACCTCCAGCCCGGTGATCGCGTCCCGGGTCGCCCGGGCAGCCGCGATCACCTGCTCCTCACGGGTAGTGGTCGTGGCTGCCATGGGTCTACTCAAGCACTCGCCACCGACAGTCCAGGTGCTCAGAACCCCTATATCCACAGGGTTCTGAGCACTTCTAAGATAAAGAATGCGCGGTGAGCCTCGCGCTGCGAAGTGTGGTCGATCGTCCGCACCAGGTGCGGACAAACAACCGCACAGCCGGGAAGCAACCAGGCCCCGAGCGGCGCCGTACCCGCGTAGCCGGCCTGTCGGTCGCAACCCGAGGCAGCCCGCAGCCCGCCGACACCAGCGCCCCACGCAGGCCGCGGGGGTCTCGACAAGCTCGACCATCGGCGACCAGCTCGACCACCGGCGGCCTAGGCCGTCGGCGGCGGCTCGTAGACGTCCTTCGGGATCGCGTGGGCGAGCAGCCGGTCGTTGAGCTGCGCGTACGGGCCGTCGTACTTGGGGTCCGCGAGCAGCTTCGGCGGGTACAGCTTCGGCTTGGGGTACCAGGAGAAGTCGTCGAAGTGCGTCATGGCGAGCTCCATGTCGGTCTTGGACAAGGTGACCACGAACCCGTCGATGGCGAAGGCGAACTCTCCCTGGTACCAGGTGCGGACCGCGTCGAGTGCCGGTCCGACCGTGTCGTCGTTGACCTGGAAGTGGGTGGCGATCCCCAGGCGCGGACGGGTCTTGCCCAGGATGTAGCCGAGCGCCGGCTCGGGCGTGTGCGAGGAGTCCTGGACCTCCTGGGCCACCGCCACCGCCTGGTCCCACCCGTCGTCCTCCGGGGTCAATCCGCTGTTCTTGGCGGCCCAGACGTCGACCGGGACGACCATCTCGTGGATGAGCACGTCGACGCCCCTGCCGTGGCGGAGCATGTAGTCGTTGGGCTTGGTGTCACCGCTGAAGACCATCGAGAGACCGTTCCACTCCAGCTTGTAGCTGATGCTGCCGTCGCGGTCGTGGATCGCCGGGAAGTGGGTGATGGTCACCCCGCGGCGGTGGTAGGCGACGCCGGTCTCCATGTAGGGGAGCTCGGTCGCGATCAGGTCGTATCCGTCGCCCCCGACCTTGAGGCCGGTGGGGAGGAAGCTGAAGCCCTCGCGGTGCCAGCGGGTCAGCTTCTTCAGGTTGCGGCAGAAGACCCGGGTGCCCTCGGCGGCCGTGTCGCCGCTCGGCCCGTAGACGTACAGCGGCGTCTTGCGGTCCTGGGACGGCCCGAAGCAGTAGAGCGTCGTGAGGTCGCTCATGTGGTCGGCGTGCAGGTGGGTCAGGAAGACGCGTGTCATGCGTGAGGGCGGGACACCCATCGCGACGTACTTCGCCGACACCCCGGATCCGAAGTCGAAGACGAAGTCGTCGCCGTTGCCGAGCTCGACGTAGACGCTGTTGCACTCCTGGGCGATCCGCGGCAGGAACGAGGTGCCGAGGAAGGAGATGCGCATCTGGTCGGGCCCGAGCGGCGTGCCCGGGACGAAGGTCTTGACCGGCCTGTCCACTCCGGGCACCCGTGGCCCGTCGCGCCCGTCGTCTGCGGCGTGCGAGCCCTCGAGCAGGCTGCCGGAGCCCACCACCCCGGCGACGACCGCGGTCCCGAGGAACGCACGACGCGTCTGCCCGGATCCCTGGGCGAGTGTCTCCTGCAGGCTGCTGCTGCGGATCTGACGAGACGATGACATGAAAACCTCCGGGGCGGGAGACGTGAACCGTCCCTTCGGGCATATCCCTCGACCTGTCGGACCGCCAGGGTCCATCGGCCCGACCGCTCGATGACCACGAGCCCGGGTCGAGCCCTACGCGTCGAGCTCCGCCAATGCCTGGTCGAAGGCGCGGCCGGCGGCCCGCCACGGCCCCGAGGGTCCGCCCTCGTCGGCCAGCCCGAGCAGGTGCGGGGTCAGGTCGGCGCTGAACCCCTCGCTGGCCTCGCGTGGGAGCAGCGAGGGCAGGTTGTCGATGGCGATGACCTCCAGCGGCGCGCTGCCGTGCTCCGGGTTGCCGGCGTGCAGCTGCCGGACCGGCTCCTGCCAGGTGGTGATCTCGGTGTTGACCGGGAGCATGTTGGTGGGGCCGGTGACGTCGCAGGTGACGTCCGCGAGCACCCGCAGCCGGCGCTCGTGCTCGAGGTCCGCGTGCTCCACGAACGGGGTCGTCGGGGTGTGCGTGACCACGCAGTTGACCAGGAGGTCGTGGCCGAGGAGCGCCTGCTTGTGCAGGTCGCGGGTCTCCTGGCGGTCCCACCGGGTGATCGGCACGCTGGCCGTCACCAGCGCCCGCTGGGCGCCGCGGCCGGATCGTCCGCGCGCCCCGGTCACCAGCGCCAGCAGCTCGTCCGCGCCGGCCTTCCCGGCCTGCTCCAGGTGCTCGTCGAGCTCGTGCTTGGCCATCGGGTGGAGCGGTGCGGTGAGCGTGCCGGCGAGGTGCAGGACGCCGAGCGCGGCGCCCATGTAGCCGGCCCAGTAGCCGAACGCGACCACCCGCTTGCCGTCGGTGTCGGTGAGGTACTCGATGTCGAGCAGGCGACCGCCGCCGCGGCGGAACCGCTCGAGGGTGCGGCGGGCATCCTCCTGGCCCTTGAACGCATGCGCGAAGTAGATGTGCTGGTGCCGCAGCGACTCCGGCTCGTCCGGGAGCTCCTTGATGCCGAGGACGTAGGCGTCGTGGGGCGCATCGGTCCACGTCCCCTCGGCCACGACGGACGCCCCCGCGGCGTCGTACTCCTCGATGGGGAAGATGCGCTGGGGCGACTCCTCGACGGTCACCTCGAACCCGGCGTCCAGCAACGCAGGAACGTCGGCGGGCACCACGGGCGCGCGCCGCTCGGTGCCGCGGGCCTCGGACCGGATCCACACATGGACGGGCTGCATGCGGCCAGGATGCCATCGGCGTGCCGGGCACGGCGCCGCGGGCACCGGGACAGCCCTCAGAGCTCGCTGACCACGACGTCGAGCCGGTCCCCGTCGAGCTCGACCGACCAGCCGAGGTCGCGCAGGGCGTCGGCGAGCCGGGCCGGGGTCCGCGGGTCGGCGCCGGCCTCGAGGAGCGCCCGGACGATGCGGCCCTTGGTCGCCTTGTTGAAGTGGCTGACGACCTTCCGCCTGCCCTGGTGCTCGTGGAGGACGCGCACGGTCGCGGTCCGCACGCCGGCGGGTCGCCAGAAGGCCACGTAGGTGCCGCTGCGCAGGTCGACGAGCAGGCCGCTGCCGACGGCGTCGGTCACGACCGGGCCGAGGTGCTCGCGCCAGGTGGCCGCGACCGGGCCGAGGCCGGGGAGGGTGGTGTCGCCGGAGAGGCGGTACGCCGGGATCCGGTCGCCCGTGCGCACCAGCCCGAAGACGCTCGAGGTGACGGCGACCCGGGTCGCCGCGCGCCGCTTGGCGGCAGCGCTCAGGGTGGCGACGTCGAGGGCGTCGTACAGGACGCCGGTGTAGGTGTGGTCGGCGCGCTGGGTCGGCGTCGTGCGCAGCTCGCGGTCGAGCCGGACCAGGTCGAGCTGGGTGGACCCGATGCCCAGGGTCCGCGCCGCGTCCTCGGGCGAGCCCTCGCACAGGTCGACGAGCGCGTCGATGACGCGCGCCCGGGGCTCGGTGAGCGCGGGGAAGGACAGCGTCCCGAGGTCGAGCGGCCGGCCGCGGCGCGCGGCGGTCTTGCCCTCGCTGGGCGGCAGCAGGATCAGCACGGTGGCCTATCGTGCCGGTATGCCGAGCAGCCGCGTGGTCCGGGTCCACTCCGAGAACGACGGCGTGGGCGCTGACGTCCTGCGGGAGGGCGTGGTCCGCATCCAGGCCGAGCTCGACGTCACTCCGGCGTTCCCGCCGGAGGTCGAGGCCGCGGCCGAGGCTGCGGCGCGCGCGCCGCGGCTGCCGGACCTCGACCGCACCGACCTCGACCTGGTCACCATCGACCCGGAGGGCTCGCGCGACCTCGACCAGGCGCTGCACCTCGAGCGCGACGGCAACGGGTTCGTGCTGCACTACGCGATCGCCGACGTCGCCGCGTTCGTCACGGCCGGCGACCCGGTCGACGTCGAGGCCAACCGGCGCGGCGAGACGCTCTACGGCGCCGACGCCAAGGTGCCGCTGCACCCGACGGTGCTCAGCGAGGACGCCGCGTCGCTGCTGCCCGACCAGGTGCGGCCGGCTCTGCTGTGGACGATCCGCCTGGACGCGGAGGGTGTGCGCGTCGACGTACGCGTCGAGCGGGCGCGCGTCCGCTCGCGGGCGGCGCTGTCCTACGTCGAGGCGCAGCGGATGATCGACGAGGGCTCTGCCTCGACGACGCTGTCGTTGCTCAAGGCGTTCGGTGAGCTCCGGATCCACCGTGAGGCCGTGCGCGGCGGGGTCTCGCTGCCGCTCCCCGAGCAGGACGTCGAGGTCGAGGGGGACCGGTGGCGCCTGGAGTTCCGCGAGCAGCTGCCCGTGGAGCTGTGGAACGCCCAGGTCTCGCTGCTGACCGGCTTCGCCGCCGCCGACCTCATGCTCTACGGCCGCGTCGGGCTGCTGCGCACGCTGCCGCCGCCGGACCCGCGCGACGTGCAGCGCCTGCACCGCACCGCCCGGGCCCTGGGGATCACCTGGCCGGCAGAGCAGCTCTACCCCGACTTCGTCCGCTCCCTGGACCCCGCGAAGCCCGCCGAGGCGGCGATGGTCAACGCGTGCGCCCGGCTCCTGCGGGGCAGCGGCTACGTCGCCTTCGACGGCGAGACGCCGGCCGATGCCCAGCACGCCGCGCTCGCGTCCGAGTACGCCCACGTCACCGCGCCCCTGCGGCGGCTGGGGGACCGGTACGCCGGTGAGGTGTGCCTCGCCCTGTGCGCCGGGACGGACGTTCCTGACTGGGTGCGGGCCGCGCTGCCGGGTCTGCCGAAGACCCTGCAGTCCTCGGCCGCCCGCGCCCACACCTACGAGCGCGCGCTGCTCGACCTCGTCGAGGCCGGGGTGCTGCGCGATCGCGTCGGCGAGGTGCTGGACGGAGTGGTCGTCGACGTGGACGAGAAGGACCCGAGGCGCGGCGTCGTCGTCCTCCAGGACCCCGCCGTGGAAGCGCGGGTGGTCGGCGCCGGGCCGCTCCCGCTGGGCACCGACGTGCACGTCCGCATCACCGTCGCCGACGTCGAGACGCGGAAGGTCGAGCTGGAGCTGGCGTGACGGGTCAGGCGGTCTGCTCGACGAGGAACGCGACCGAGGAGTCCAGCGTGGCCAGGCGCGGGTAGTCCATCTCGTCGATGCGCACCCGGGCGCGGCTGCTGAGCAGCTCGACGAACGTGAGGAAGTCCAGCGAGTCCAGCTCGAGCTCCTCGCGCAGCGGGGCGCTCGCGGGGAAGGCGTCGACGTCGGCGTCGGGGACGATCTCGATGAGTGCGTCCGCCACCGTACGGCGGGCGTCCTGTGGGGTCATGGCTCCTCCGGGTGCTGCAGGTGGTCGTCGACGAGGGCGAGGAAGCGGGCGCCGGTGAAGCCGTCGGTCACCCGGTGGTCCGCCGAGAGCGTCATGGTCGTGACCGGGCGGGCGCCGACCATGCCGTCGGCGGCCCAGGGCCGCTCGACGACCTTGCCGACCCCGACGAGGGCCACCTGGGGCGCGTGGATGACGCCGTACACGGACTCGACGCCCTGGTCGCCGAGGTTGGTCACGGTGATCGTGGGGTCGCTCAGCTCGCGGCTGCGCAGCCGACCGGCGCGGGTGCGTAGCACGAGGTCCTTGAGCCGGGCCATGGTCTCCTCGACCGTGAGCGCGTCGGCGTCCAGGATCGCGGGCGCCACCAGCCCGCCGCCGCGCAGCGAGATCGCGACGCCGACGTGGACGCCGTCACCGGGCCGGAACGCGCCGTCGACGAAGAAGCCGTTGAGCGCCGGCGTCGCGGCCGCGGCGCGGGCGACGGCGTGCAGCACGAGCGCGGCCGGCACCAGCCGCTCCTGGACGGGCAGGTCGCGGTTGCGGTCGTGCATCCACGCCAGCGCCGTCGAGAGGTCCACGGTGTTGGTCAGGTAGTAGTGCGGTACCTCGCGCTTGGAGCGGGTCATCGTGGCCGCGATCGCGGCCCGCATCGCGTCCTGCGGCGTCGTCGCAGGAGGGGCGGCGGCTGGCGCCGTGGGTGGCGCGGTGGGTGCCGGCGCCGCCGTCGGACCGCCGGCGTGGGCACGGACGTCCTCGGCCCGCACGACCTCGCCGTCCGCGGGGCGCACCGCCTCCAGGTCGACGCCGAGCTCGGCCGCCAGCCGGCGGGCGTACGGGCTCACGCGCGGACGCGGGTGGCTGTCGCGCCGTACGTCGTCGCGGGTGATCGTCCTGCCCGGGCCGGTGCCGCAGGTGGCCGAGGTCCACGCCCAGCCGCGCCGCGTCGCGCCGGACGAGGGGGAGCGGACCTGCTCGGTCGCCGCGGCCGGCAGGGGCCGCAGGCGCCGCGGCCCGCTGGTGCCGCGGCTTCGCGCGCGCTTCGGCTTCGGGGCGGCCGCCACCGGCTCGGGGACCGGCGCCTCCGGGGGCGCCGCCCCCGCCTCCGTGATGGTCGCCAGCACGGTCCCGACCGGCACGGTCGTGCCCGGCTCGACCAGCAGCGGACCGACGACCCCGGTGTGGAACGACTCGACCTCGACCGCGGACTTGGAGGTGTCGACCACGGCCAGGACGTCGCCCTTGCGCACCACGTCGCCCGGGTGCACCAGCCACTCGAGGAGGGTGCCCTCGTCCATGTCGGCGCCCAGGGACGGCATCGTGAAGTCGGCCATGTCACCCCTTCGTGCGGAGGGCCGCCGCCACGATCGACGCGACCTGCGGGAGCGCGGCGGCCTCGAGCTGGTGGGCGTAGGGCATCGGCACCTCGGCCGAGCAGACCCGCTCGACGGGCGCGTCGAGGTCGTAGAACGCCTGCTCCTGGATGCGGGCGACGATCTCGGCGGAGAGGCTTCCGCTGCGCCAGCCCTCGTCGACCACGACGGCCCGGTGGGTGTTGCGGACCGAGCCCACGATGGTGGCGTCGTCGAGCGGCCGGAGCGTGCGCAGGTCGACCACCTCGGCCGACATCCCCTCGGCGTCGAGCGCCTCCGCGGCCTCGAGCGTCCGCGCGAGCATCCCGCCGTACGCGATCAGGGTGACGTCCGTGCCCGGTCGGCGCACGGCCGCCCGGTCGAGGTCGACGGCGCCCGCGTCGGCGCGCAGCGTGCCCTTCATGGTGTAGAGCGACCCGTGCTCGAAGAGCAGGACGGGGTCGGGGTCGCTCAGCGCCGTGGCCAGCATGCCGCGGGCGTCCTCCAGGGTGGCCGGCGCGACGATCCGGATGCCGGGGACGTGGGCGTACCAGCCCTCGAGGCTGTGCGAGTGCTGCGCGGCCAGCTGCCGGCCGGCGCCGGTGGTCATCCGGATCACGAGCGGCACGGGGTACTGCCCGCCCGACATGTGCAGCAGGGCCGCGGCGTTGTTCACGATCTGGTCCAGGGCGAGCATGGAGAAGTTGACCGTCATCACCTCGACGATCGGCCGCATCCCCTGGATCGCCGCGCCGATCCCGGCGCCGACGAAGGCCGACTCCGACAGCGGGGTGTCGCGGACGCGCTCGGGACCGAACTCCTCGAGCAGCCCGAGGCTGACCGCGAAGCAGCCGCCGTAGCTGCCGACGTCCTCGCCCATCAGGAAGACGCGGTCGTCCTCGCGCAGCGCCTCGCGGAGCGCCTCCCGCAGCGCATCGCGGTAGGTCGTCTCGACCAGCGGACCCTTCGCGCTCGAGGTCGCCTTCGACCTCGCCTTCGCGGTCATCGGACGCTCCTTGCTGCCGTGGAGGTGTCGGAGTAGACGAAGCGGGTCAGCTCCTCCACCGGCTCCTCCTCGCCGGCGGCCGCCGCCTCGACGGCCGCCGTGACCCGCGCGACGACCTCGGCATCGATCTCGGCGAGATCCGCGTCGGTGAGCGAGCCGTCGGCGCGCAGCCGCGCGGCCAGCAGCTCGATCGGGTCGCGGTCGCGCCAGTCGGCGATCTCGTCCTTGGCGCGGTAGCGGTCCGGGTCGTACATCGAGTGGGCGCGGAACCGGTAGGTGCGCAGCTCGAGGAAGACCGGCCCGGCGCCGCCGCGCACCTCGTCCACGGCCCGCGCCGCGGCGCGGTTCACCGCGACGGCGTCCATGCCGTCGACCGGCCACGCGGTGGCGCCGTACGACGCCGCGCGCAGCGCCAGCTCGGTGCTCCCGTGCTCCTTGGCGATCGAGGTGCCCATCGCGTAGAGGTTGTTCTCGCAGCACAGGAGCAGGGGCAGCCGCCACAGGACGGCGAGGTTGAGCACCTCGTGGAACTCGCCCTCGGCCATCGCGCCGTCGCCGAAGAAGCACGCGGTCACGGCCGGCGTGCCCTGCATCCGGTCGCCCAGCGCGAGCCCGAGCGCCAGTGGGAGGCCGCCGCCGACGACCGCGTTGCCGCCGACGAACCGGCGCGACCGGTCGAACAGGTGCATCGACCCGCCGCGGCCCCGGCTGCAGCCGGTGACCTTGCCGAACATCTCGGCCATGAGCGACTCCAGCGGCACGCCCCGCGCGAGCGCGTGGCCGTGCTCGCGGTAGGTCGAGACGACCGAGTCGTCCTCGGTGAGCTCGGCGCACACCCCGGCGGCGACGGCCTCCTCGCCGACGTAGAGGTGCAGGAAGCCGCGGATCTGCCCGCCGCTGTAGAGCTCCGCGCACCGCTCCTCGAAGCGGCGGATGAGCAGCATCGTCCGGAGCAGGTCGAGCGGCTCGGCGGTCATGGCTGCCGCTCCAACGTGGAGAGGTCACCTTCGGGCAGGCCCAGCGCGCGGGCCTTGAGGACCCGGCGCATCACCTTGCCGCTGCTGTTGTGGGGCAGGTGCTCGTCGAACACGATGTCCTTGGGCGCGAGGCCGCCCAGGCGGCGCCGGGAGAAGGCGACCAGGTCGCGGCGCAGGTGGTCGTCCGCGGTGCTGCCGGACCGCACCGTCACGTAGGCGCGCACCACCTCGCCGGCGAGCTCGTCGGGCATCCCGATGACGCCCGCCTCCACCACCTCGGGGTGCTCCAACAGCACCGACTCGACCTCGAAGGGCCCGATGAGGTGACCGGCGGACTTGATGACGTCGTCGGCGCGGCCGACGAACCAGACGTAGCCGTCCTCGTCGAGGGCGGCGAGGTCACCGCTGAGGTACCAGCCGTCGGCGAAGCACGCGCGGTAGCGCTCCTCGTCGTCGAGGTAGGTGCGGAACATCGACGGCCAGCCGGCGCGCAGCGCCAGCTCACCGGTCTGGCCGACCGCGGCCGGCAGGACGCCGTCCTGCACCCGGGCCCGGCCGTCCTCGCCGAGGGCGAGCACCGCGGCGTCGACGCCCGGGACCGGCCGGCCCATCGAGCCAGGCCGGATCGGCATGCCGGGGTAGTTGCTGATCATGATCGAGCCGGTCTCGGTCTGCCACCAGTTGTCGTGGATGGGCAGGCCCAGCACCTCCGCGCCCCACGCGACCACCTCGGGGTTGAGGGCCTCGCCGACGCTGGCGACGTGGCGCAGCGCGGAGAGGTCGTGGCTGCGGGGGAGGTCCGTGCCGTAGCGCATCAGCATCCGCAGCGCCGTCGGCGCCGTGTACCAGACGGTGACCCGCTGCTCGGCGAGGATCCGGTACCAGACCTGTGCCTCGAACTCGCCGGCGAAGCTGACCACCGTGGCGCCCACGACCAGCGGTGCGACGATGCCGTACGACGTGCCGGTGACCCAGCCGGGGTCGGCGGTGCACCAGAAGACGTCGCCGGGATGCAGGTCGAGGGCGAGCTCGGCGCTGAGCCGCTGCGCCACGACGGCCTCGTGGACGTGGACCGCGCCCTTGGGCTGGCCGGTGGTGCCGCTGGTGAAGTGCAGCAGCGCCGGGTCGGAGGGCTCGGTGCGGGCGACGTCGTACTCGCCCGGCTGGCGGGCCACGGCCTCGTCGAAGCCGATCAGGCCGGGACCCTCGGCGGCGCCGCTCGGCCCGACCAGGACGACGTGCCGCAGGTGGGGCAGGTCGTCTCGCATCGCGGCGACCTTGCGCCGGTAGAGCGACTCGGTCGTCACGAGCACCGAGGCGCGACTGCGCAGCAGCCGTTCGCGGATCGGGTCGGGCCCGAAGGAGGAGAACAGCGGGCAGAACACCGCGCCGGCCTTGAGGGTGCCGAGGCAGACGACGTACTGCTCGTGCTGGCGCCCCAGGAGCGAGACGAGTCGGTCGCCGCGGGCGACGCCGAGCTCGCCGAGCAGGTGGGCGAACCGGTTGGTCTCGCGTCGCAGGTCCGCGTAGGTCACCCGGGTCGTCGTGCCGTCGGCCGCGACGCAGCGCAGGGCGACGACCTCGCCCCGCCCCTCGTCGACGTGCCGGTCGACGGCCTGGTGGGCGATGTTGAGCGATCTCCCGCCGGGCAGTGGCGCCAGGTCCTGGCGGACCCGGTCCCAGCTCGCCGTGCGCAGCAGCGTGGGGTAGTCGGGGGCCCCCGGTTGAGCGGGCGGCAGCTCTCGGCGTGTGGTGTCGTCCATCGGCCGACCTCTTTCGCTTCCTCCCATCCTCGATGTGAGGTCGAACACGCCGGAAGGGGCGAAGGTCCTCGCGGCCCGCGCGATGGACCCTCCGCAGCGGTGGGTCAGCCCTGCGGGTCGATGAGGATCTTGGCCTGCTCGTCGGCGCTGCCGAGCGCCTCGAAGGCCGCGGCGACGCCGTCGAGCCCGACCACGTCGGTGATGAGCGGACGTGGGTCGACGGTGCCGTCGGCGACCAGGTGCAGGGTCTCGCGGAACTCGACCGGGTCGTAGCAGAAGGAGAACCGCAGGTCGAGCTCCTTGTTGACCGCCATCGTGGGGCGGAAGGTGTCCGGCTCCATGCAGACGCCCACGACCACCACGCGGGAGAGGAACGGCGCGTGCGTGACGATGTCGTCGATGACGCCGGGCACCCCGACGCACTCGAACACGACCGGACCGCGGGGACCCACGCCGAGCCGCTGCGCGGCCTTGACCACGGTCCACCACGGCAGCCGCGGCACTCGCCGCAGCACGTGCAGGGCATCCAGCCCGTCGCCGTACAGGCGGGTGACGGAGGTGACGACGCCCTTCTCCTCGGCGAGCACCTCCCACGGCGAGGTCGCGCCCGGGTCGACGACGACGTCGGCTCCGCAGGCCTCGGCCAGCCGGCGGCGGCCGGGGGAGTAGTCGCTGGCGATGACGCGGCGCACGCCAGCGGCCTTGAGCATGAGGACGACGGCCAGCCCGATCGGGCCGCAGCCGACGACGACCACGGGGTCGCGCTTGCCCACGTCGCCGCGGTTGACGGCATGCCGCGCGACGGCGAGGGGCTCGGTGAGCGCCGCCAGGTCGGGGTCGAGGCCGTCGGGCACGGGCATGGCCGAGTCCTCGCCGACGATCACGAACTCGGCGTAGGCCCCGGGTGCCTGCGCGGAGAGGCCGGTCATCTGGACCCGCTCGCCGTGCTTGAGCAGCGGCAGCGCGACCAGGGCCTGGCCCACCTCCCACCGGCGGCGGCAGCCGGGTCCGTAGGCGTCGACCGTGCCGGTGAACTCGTGCCCGAGCACGACCGCCTGGCCGCGCCGCATGAAGTCGGTGTAGCCGACCTCGGCCGCGATGTCGGCTGCCGCGTCCGCGTGGTGCCGTGCGTGCAGGTCCGACCCGCAGATCCCCGCGCGGGTCACCCGCAGCCGCACCTGGCCCGGACCGGGCTCCGGCACCGGCAGGTCCGCGACCTCCAGCACTCCCTCGTGGACGGTGACGGCTCGCATGGCGAGCGACTGTAGTGGCTCAGGTGTCGAGCAGGGGCGGGAGCACCGGTTCCTGCTCGGTGGTGCCGTCGCGGAAGTGGATCCAGAGCTCGGTGTCCTCGATCTCGGCGCTCGCGACCTGCATGTGCCGCACGGCCGCTCCGAGGTCGGCGTGGGTGTCGCACCGGTGGTCACCGAGCGAGCACGTCCACCTGCCTCTGGATCCCTCGCTGATGTGCAGCTCGAGTCCCATGCGTCCACCGTGGCGAGGTGCGCGCCGTCGCGCAGGGGCCGAACGTCCCGAGCGGCCTGTGCCTTGTCTCACCCCGTGTGTCTGGACCGGTGTGCCTACTCGGCGAAGCAGGTCTCCGCGGCGGTCGCCGCCTCGAGCCAGGACGCCCCGTCCAGGAGCGCCCTGATGGCGATCTCGACCGCCGCCTGCCGTCGTCGTACGTCTTCCGGCGCCGAGCCGCCCCCCTGGTCGGGTTCCACGGAAAACGATGGTAGATCGCCCGGACGGCGACGAAAACAGCCGAAGGGCCTGGTCTGGACGACGAATCAACTACTCGAGGGTCCCGGCGCCGGGTCGGCGAGGTACTCGTCGGCGACCGCCGCGGCCTCGAGCAGCGAGCAACCGTCCTTCAACGCCGCCACGGCGATCGCCACGGCGACGGAGTGGGTGCCCTCCACGTGGTGCGGGCCCGGTCGCTCGAGCTCCACGACCGCACGGTAGCCATCCGAAGGTCCCGGCCGACAGAGGCCGAAAGACCTTGGTGTCACCGCTCGGCAGCTCACCCTTTCGGGCTGGTACGTCGGGGTCAGGCCGGCCAGGCCGAGCGGCCGGTGCACCGGTGCGCATCGGCCCTGACCGCGGCGCGTCTCGGGGGCGCACCGTAGGGGCAGACGGTTCGCCGCAGGTCCCCCGTACCAGCGGCGGACCGTCCCACCAGCCAGCCGCGCGGTCGGGGGTGCTCGACCCGCCTCCTCGATGTGGGGGACCGCGCGGCTGTCGGCCCGGGACGGGCGGTCCGGGGAACCTGGTGGTCGAGACCGGTGGTTTCGGTCCTCGCCTCGGTGGGCAGGTAGTGCCTACCCCCCTCCGGCGCATTCCCCCGTTGCCCCGGAGGGGGATCCACGTTCCGCCGCTGTCCGGTCCGAGAGGGTGGCGCGGACGGGCTGGCCTGTAGGCCGGGTTCTGTACGCCGAAGCGTGGCGACCATCCATCTACGACGACCGTTGCCGGCCGCCTCCAGCGATCTACCCGCGCACTCGGGCGGGCCGCCCTCGAACGTGCGCGCGTCCGGTGCGAGCACCGGACTTCTTGACCTTGCTCCAGGTGGGGTTTGCCGAGCCGGCCGGGTCACCCCGGTCGCTGGTGGTCTCTTGCACCACCGTTTCACCCTTGCCTCTCCCGTCGGAACGGGAGCGGCGGTCTGTTCTCTGTGGCACTTTCCCGCGGGTTGCCCCGGGTGGGTGTTACCCACCACCTCGCCCTGTGGAGCCCGGACCTTCCTCGGCGCTCTCCGAGGAGAACGACGCGGTCGCCCGGCCAGCCCATCCGCGGGAACAGGATAGCGGCGAGGAGGGGCCGGAGGTCCTCGGGCCACCGGGACGTCATCAGGATCGAGCAACCGTTGCCACCGTTGCCACGATCGTGATGACGTCCCGACGCCGGGCAGGCACGGTCGCGCCGCGCCGTACCCTGGGACGGTGCTGCCCGAGGGATACGAGATCAGGCCGCTGGATCAGCGGGACAGCGCGGCGATGGCGGCGGCGTACGTGCGCAACCGGGAGCACCTCGAGCCGTGGGACCCGGTGCGGGCGGAGAGCTTCTTCACCGAGGCGGGCCAGGCGGTCGAGGTGGGCCGGCAGCTCGAGGACCGGGAGCGCGACAAGCGGCACACGTTCGTGCTGTGGCACGGGCCGGACGTCGCGGGGCGGATCGCGATCGACAACGTCGCCCGCGGCGTCCTGCAGAGCGCGACGCTGGGCTACTGGGTCGACCACGAGCACCTCCGGCGCGGGCTCGCGACCGCCCTGGTCGAGCACGCCGTCGTCGCGGGCCGGGCCCTGGGCCTGCACCGGCTCGAGGCGGGGACCCGCCCGCACAACGAGGCGTCGCAGGCGGTCCTGCGGCGGGCGGGGTTCCAGGAGTACGGCCGGGCCGAGCGGTTCCTCTTCATCCGTGGCGAGTGGACCGACCACGTGCTGTTCCAGCGCATCCTGCACGACGAGCCGCTGGGGAATCCGCAGACCGGCAACCGGGTTGGAGGGTCGTGATGAGCGAGAACCCCGAGATCCAGGCCCCGCCCGTGGCGTCGTTCGGCCACGGGATTCCGGGTCGCGCGGCCCCCGAGGCCGCCTACCGCACGGCGTTCGACCTCCTGGCCGCCCGCGCGCCGCGGGAGGCGCTCGAGGTGATCGAGCCGGCACTGGAGCAGGAGCCGGGCAACACCGGCCTGCGCACGCTGCGCGCCTGGGCCTTCCTGATGCGCGCGCAGCTGCAGCGTGCCGAGGCCGAGCTGACCGGGCTCGTCGCCGAGAACCCCGCCGACGACTGGGCGCAGCACGCCCTCGGTCGCTGCCTCGAGCGGCAGAGCCGGTACGCCGAGGCGCTGCCGCACCTGCGGCTGGCCGCCGCCATGAGCGGCGACCCCGACCACGGGCTCGCCGCGCTCCGTGTCGAGGAGCTGCTCCACCGGGCCGGGTGAGGCCCAGCGTGTAACTTCACCGCATGAGCGACTTCTGGTTCTGCGTGAAGCACCACCGGGTCGAGCAGGGGGAGGGCGTCTGCCCGCCGATCGACCGGCTGGGGCCCTACCCCTCGCGCGAGGAGGCCGAGCACGCGCTCGAGAAGGCCGCCGAGCGCAACGAGGAGTGGGACGACGACCCGAAGTGGAACGACTGACCGCGTGATGGGCCGTGGTGACCGGCCGTGGTGACGGAGCGCGCCGAGATCTCGCCGTGGCCGTTCGTCGGCATGGCGGGCATGGCGTGCGCGCTCTTCCTCTACCTCGCCAGCCTGCTGTTCGCGCCGTGGTGGGCGGTCGCGCTGCTCGTGGTGGTGTGGATCGGGCTGTTCGTCGCCGCCTGCGCCTGGTGGACGCCGCACCCGCGGTGGGTGCCGGTGGTGGCCGTGGTGGCGCTGCTGGCCTGGGCGGCGATGGTCGCGATCGCGGGCCGGACCTAGCTGGCGGCCGCCCTAGCCACGGGGCCGGACCGCGAGGATCGCGTCCCGGCCGCTGCCGTTGTCGGTCGTGACGTAGAAGACGTTGCCCGGCCCGTCGACGACCGTGCGCAACCGGCCGTACGTGCGCAGCGCCGGCGGCACGCGCACCCCGAGCAGCTTGCCCTTCCCCGAGATCTTCAGGAACAGGACGCGCTCGGCCTTCAGCGCGGCGACGGCGAACGTGCCGTCGTACGCGCCGAGTCCCTTGCCGTAGACCCAGCCGCCGCCGGAGGTGGCGCGGGTCGGGTTGCCGGAGCGCCAGACCGCGCGGATCTGCCTGCCCGGGAGCGACTGGTCGGTCATGGGGACGCTCTCGTTGTAGCCCGGCACCGGGTTGTAGCCGTAGTCGCCGCCGTTGCGGAGCCGGTTGACCTCGTCGTCGCGGTAGGTGCCCTGCTCGACCGACCACAGGGTCCCGTCGCGGCGGCGGTCGATGCCCTGCACGTTGCGGTGCCCGTAGGTCTGGACGTAGCGCTTGGCGCGGTTGCCGGAGTGGACGAACGGGTTGTCGGGGCACGGCCGGCCGCTCAGCATCAGGCACAGCGTCTTGCCGCCGAACGACTTCTTGTTCTCCGGGTTCCTGCCCGTCGCCGCGTCACCCGTACCGACGTACATCCGGTCGCCGACGACGAGCAGCCGGCAGCCGCCGTGCCGGCCGCTGGTGGTCGGGAAGCCGCCCAGCAGCTCCTCGTGGCCGGTGATCGACGTGAGCGCGTCGTCGAGGGTCCAGCTCATCACCCGCACGTCGTGGTGCCCGCCGCCGGTGAAGCCGCCCTGACAGGTGTAGAAGCGGTGGTTGGTCGCGAAGTCGGCGTCGGTCTCCAGGCCCATCAGGCCGGTCTCGCCGGACACCCACACCGAGCCGGTGGGGAACCCCTGGACGACGTGCTTGGTGCCGTTGGCCCACAGCGAGACCGTGGCCCGGTCGCGCTGGGTGTAGAGCAGTCGTCCGCCGCCGACCGGTCGGACGTCCCACGGGTGGTCGAGGCCCGTGACCAGCCGCTTCACGTGCAGGGCGGGCACCCGGTCCGCGGCTGCGCCCCGGTGCTGGTCGACAGGCTGGTCGACGTGCGGGGCGACGGCGTGGTCGACCTGCGGGCACTGCGCCTGCGCGGCCGGCGTGAGGAGGACTGCGGTCAGAGCGGCGATGGTTCCGAGGACGATCCGGCGCATGTCGTCACCGTACGCCGGGACGCCGATGCCCCCGGAGGCACCTCAGGAGATGCCGGGGAGATCACAGCCAGCCGTTGCCCTCGGCGGTCAGCACCGCCTCGGCCCGGTTGGTGGAGCCGGTCTTGCCGATCGCCGCGGAGAGGTGGTTGCGGACGGTGCCCTCGGACAGGAAGAGCCGCGACGCGATCGTGGCGACCGACGCGCCGTCGCGCGCGGCACGCAGCACGTCGGTCTCCCGGGCGGTCAGCGGCGACTCGCCGGCGACGAGACTGTCGGTCGCCAGCGCCGGGTCGACGACGCGCAGCCCGGCGTGCACCCGTCGTACGGCGTCGGCGAGCTGTGCTGCGGGCGTGTCCTTGACGACGAAGCCGGACGCACCGGCCTGGAGCGCGCGGCGCAGGTAGCCCGGGCGACCGAACGTGGTCACGATCAGCACGCGGACGCCGGGAGCGACGGCCCGGAGTGCGGCGGTGGCGGCGATCCCGTCGGTCCCGGGCATCTCGACGTCGAGGAGCGCGACGTCGGGGTGGTGCGCCAGGGCTGCGGGCACGACCTCGTCGCCGGAACCCACCTCCGCGACCACCTCGAGGTCGGGCTCGAGCCCGAGCAGGGCGGCGAGGGCGCCCCGCACGAGGGCCTGGTCGTCGGCCAGCAGCAGCCGGATCGCTCGGTCGGTCACCGGGCCCTCATCACCCGCAGGCAGAAACCCGGCTCGAGCGACCGGGTGAGGACGGTGGCGCCGGCGGCGGCGGCGCGCTCGCGCAGGCCGGCGAGCCCCGAGCCGGAGCCGGCCGGGACCGTCCCGCGGCCGTCGTCGCGGACCTCCGCGCACGACGGGGAGAGCCGGACCTCGCACGTGCGGGCGCCCGAGTGCCGGATCACGTTGGTCACGCCCTCGCGGACCGTCCAGGCGAAGAGCTCGCGCAGGTCGGTCGGCACCTCGTCGGTCGAGTTCGGCAGCAGCGCCTCGATCTCTGCCGCCGCCAGGGCGGTCCGGGCGCGGGCCAGCTCCCCGGGGAGGGTCAGCTCGCGATAGCCCTCCACCGCCCGGCGGACGTCGGCGAGCGCGTCGCGGCTGAGCCGCTCGAGGTCGGCGATCTCGGTCCGCGCGCGCTCGGTGGCCTCGGGCGTCCCCGCGTCGACGAGCCGGCCGGCGAGCTCGGCCTTCACGGTGATGACCGTGAGCGAGTGCCCCAGGATGTCGTGCAGGTCGCGGGCGAACCGGCTGCGCTCGTTCTCCACCGCGAGCCGGGCGTTCTCCTGCTCGGCGAGCAGCAGCTGCAGGTTGCGGCGCAGGATCAGTCGCATCCCGAAGATCGCGACCGAGGCGGCCAGGATGCCGAACACCAGCCCGGCCTGGCTGCCCCACCCGGCGGCAGCGCCGAACCCCAGGGTGACGGCGACCAGGACGGCCACCGTGCCGGCCGCGACCCGCAGCGGCAGCACCATGAAGCAGGCGACCGCCAGGTAGACGACGCTGGCCAGCCCCGTCTCGCCCAGGCACCCGACCATCACCGCGCCGACGGCGACGAGGCCGAGCAGGTACGCCACCGCCTGGTGCAGCGGCGGGTTGTCGACCAGCCGCTGGCGCTCCTGGCGGATCCGGACCCACAGCGTCATGTAGAGAGCGCCGAAGGCGACGGTCGCCACCATCCCGACGACCCCGGTGAGCTCGTCGCGGTGGTCCCACCCGGTCATCAGCGGGTCGACGAGGAAGAACAGCCACACGCCCGCGAACAGCGGACCGAGCCGGTCCAGCTGGCTCGGTCCGGTCCGCTGCTCGCTCATGGGCTGGAGGGTAGTCACGTCGGGCCCGCCGCGCGGGGTCAGACGCGGGCGGTGTCCCGCGCCATCGCCCACGCCGCACCGCCGACGAAGACCGCGAGCCACAGGGCCGCGTTGACCACCGCGATCCACGTGAGGTCCCCGGTCAGCGGGTAGCGGCAGATCTCGGCGACGCCGTACATCGGCGTCCACTGGGCGATCGTGTAGATCCAGCTGCCCTCGTCGATCGGGATGAAGACGTTGCCGAGGAAGGAGAGCAGGGCCAGACCGGGGCCCAGGACCTGCATGGCGTTCTCACCGGGGAGGAGGTAGCCGGCGCACAGTCCCAGGGCGGCGAACACCGAGGTGCAGGCGAGCGTCAGCAGCGCGCACTCGACCCAGACGTCGACTGGCATCTCGGGCTTGCCCTGGAGGACCCCGACCAGGTTGACCACGGCGATCGCGAGCGCACCGAGCACGAGGGCGATGATCGCCTTGACGACGATGTAGACGGCCGCGTTGAGCGGCGTCAGGCGCAGCTGGCGCGACCAGCCCATCGCGCGCTCCAGCGCGACCTGGGTGCCGGCCGACGCGGCGGTGAGCGCGGCGCCGTACAGGGCCATCGAGACCATGACGTAGGCGGCGACGTTGCCGTGACCGACGCTCTCGTCCCAGTCCGAGGTCGACCCGAAGCTGAGGAAGAGAGCGGCGGGGAACAGCATCGCGAAGACGACGGTCCGTCGGTTGCGCAGCATCCGGCGCAGCTCGATGCCGAGCAGGGTCGGGTTGAAGCCGCCCAGCGGGGGGACCCGGCGGGCGGTGGGGTCGATGCTCCCTCGGAACGTGGTGGTCGACATCAGGCGTCGTCCTCTCCGGTCAGGCTCAGGAACGCCTGCTCGAGGCCCTGGGCGGTGATCTCCAGGTCGCGGGCGGAGGTCCGGGTCAGCAGGTGGCGGGCGACGGCGTCGCTGTCCTTGGTGTGCACGAGCACGGCGTCGCCCCGGACCTCGACGCCCGTCACGCCGTCGATCGCGGCCAGGGCGCTGGTGTCGGCGCCCGGCAGGGTGGCCCGGACCGTGCGTCCCGAGGCGAGCGCCTTGATCTGGGCGCCGGTGCCGTCGGCGACGATCCGGCCGTGGCTGATGAGCACGATCCGGTCGGCGTACTGGTCGGCCTCCTCGAGGTAGTGCGTGGCGAAGAGGATCGTGCGGCCCCGCTCGGCGTCGGCGCGGATCGCCGACCAGAAGGTACGGCGACCCTCGACGTCCATGCCGGTCGTCGGCTCGTCGAGCAGCAGCAGTGCGGGGTCGGACAGCAGCGCCATCGCGAAGCGCAGCCGCTGCTGCTCGCCGCCGGAGCACTTGGCGACCTTGCGGTCGGCGATCGCGGTGATGCCGGCGTTCTCGAGGACCTCGTCGACCGGGCGGGTGTCCGCGAACAGGCTGGCGGTGTAGCGCACGGTCTCGCGGACGGTGAGGTCCTTCAGCAGCCCCCCGGTCTGCATCACCGCGGACACCAGGCCGCGGGCGATCGCGTGGCGCGGGGCCAGGCCGAGCACCTGCGTGGTGCCGCTCGTGGGCCGGGAGAGCCCGAGGACCATGTCGATCGTGGTCGTCTTGCCGGCGCCGTTGGGGCCGAGGAAGGCGACGATCTCACCCTGCTGCAGCTCCAGGTCGATCCCGCGGACGGCGTGGACGGGGCCGAAGTCCTTGGTCACGCCGGCCAGGCGGACCGCCGGGACCGCCGGGACCGACGGCGCGCCGGTCGTGGAGGCGCCCCGGACGAGGGCACGGGGTGTGGTCATGGCACCAGCCTGACGTGGGCGGCCCGCCGGGCCCCCACCTGCGTGTCACGACTCGCCCGTGACAGGTGTCATGGACCGGTCTCACGGCCCGGCCCGGGGCGCCTCGGCTAGAACGTGTGCTCCTCCGCCGGGAAGGTGCCGGCCTTGACATCGGCGGCGTAGTCGCGGGCGGCCTGCAGGAGCACGCCGTGCAGGTCGGCGTACTGCCGCACGAAGCGGGGCATCCGGCCGGTGCGCAGCCCGAAGGCGTCCTGCCAGACCAGCACCTGGCCGTCGCAGCCCGGACCCGCGCCGATGCCGATCGTCGGGATCGTGACGGTGTCGGTCACCTCGGTCGCGACGTCGCCCGGGACCATCTCCATCACGACGGCGAAGGCGCCGGCCTCCTCCATCGCGAGCGCCTCCTCGACGACCTTCTTGGCCGCGTCGCCGCGGCCCTGGACCCGGTAGCCGCCGAGGTTGTGCTCGGACTGCGGGGTGAAGCCGATGTGCGCCATCACCGGGATGCCGCCCTCGGTGAGCTTGCGGACCTGGGGCGCCATCTCGACGCCGCCCTCGAGCTTGACCGCGTGCGCGTTCGCCTCCTTCATGAACCGCACGGCGGTGAGGTAGGCCTGCTCCGGGCTGGCCTGGTAGGAGCCGAACGGGAGGTCCGCCACGACCAGCGCGCGCCGCACGGAGCGGCTCACCGCCCGCGCGAGCGGGATCAGCTCGTCGACCGTGACCGGCAGCGAGGTCTCGTTGGCGAAGACGTTGTTCGAGGCGCTGTCACCGACGAGGAGGACCTCGATGCCGGCCTCGTCGAAGGTCTGCGCGGCGTACTGCTCGTAGGCGGTGAGCATCGCGAACTTCTCGCCGCGCTGCTTCATCTCCCGGAGGTGGTGGGTGCGGATCCGCTTGATCGGGGCGGCGCCGGCGGCCGGCTGGTCGGCGCGGGCCGGACCCGTGCCGTAGGGCGCGGTCTCCTCGCTCATGGGTGTCTCCCTGCCTGTCATCTCGCAGCTCCCTGATGGAGTCCACGGACCGTTCGTCAGGCTAGCCCCGCGACGGGCGATCGGGCCCTGTGTCGCTGCTCACGGCCACCCCCACGGCCGCCGGCGACGGCACGACGACACCCTGGGGCGGACCACACCGGTGGGAATGGGACCCCGAGCGTGACCCGGAGCCCACCGGGTGGGTCGTGGTCGAGGAGCCGGGCGCGTCCTACGACGTGGCCGACCTGACCCTCGAGGTGCGGTACTGGACGCCGCCCGGAAGGTGAACCCTCGTCACGAGACGGCGGCGACCGCGGCCTCGATGTCGGCGACCACGATCTTCTGCTGCTTCATCATCGCCGCGGTGGCTGCCTGCGCCCGGTCCGGGTCGGGATCGGAGATCAGCTCGTAGAGACGGGTCGGGATGACCTGCCACGACAACCCGAAGCGGTCCTTGAGCCAGCCGCACTGGCTCGGTTCGCCGCCGGCCACCAGCGTGTCCCAGTAGTAGTCGACCTCGGACTGGTCGGCGCAGCTGATGCTGAGCGAGATCGTCTCGGTGAAGCCGGCGAAGATCGGCCCCCCGTTGATCCCGCGGAACGGCTGACCGTCGAGGGTCCACTCGGCGGCGAGCACGCGTCCGTCCTCGTAGTGGGAGACCCCGCGGACCTCGGAGTCGGGGAAGACCGTGGTGTAGAAGTCCACGGCCTCCATCAGGTCGTCGTCGAACCACAGGCAGGTGCTGATCTCGGGCATGCCCCTGTCGACCCATGGACGCGCCGGAACTCATCGGCCTACCGTCGGCGGATGGCCTTCGACGTCGCCGCGTCCGCCTACGGACGCTTCATGGGGCGCTACTCCGAGCCGCTCGCCGACGAGCTCGTCGAGCTCGCCGGGGTACGACGGGGGATGCGTGCCGTGGACGTCGGCTGCGGCCCCGGCGTGCTCACGAGCCGGCTCGTCGACCGGCTCGGGGCCGACCACGTGGTCGCCCTCGACCCGTCGCCGCCGTTCGTGGCCGCGGCCCGCGAGCGCTGCCCGGGCGTGGACGTCCGGGAGGGCCGTGCCGAGCAGCTCCCGTTCGAGGACGGCACCTTCGACCTCGCCCTGGCCGGGCTGGTCGTGCACTTCATGAGCGATCCCGTCGCGGGCCTGGCCGAGATGGCCCGGGTTGTCGGCAGCGGAGGTGTGGTGGGCGCGACCGTCTGGAACCACGCCACCGCGACCGGCCCGCTCTCGACGTTCTGGCAGGCGGCCAAGGACCTCGACCCCGACGCCGCGGACGAGGCGACCCTGCCGGGCACCGGTGAGGGCGACCTCGGTGGGCTGGCCCGCGAGGCCGGGCTCGACGACGTCGTCGAGGGCACCGTCACCGTGTCCGTCCCCTACACCGGCTTCGAGCAGTGGTGGGAGCCGTACACCCTCGGGGTGGGCCCAGCCGGCGACCACGTGGCCCGGCTGGACCCCGACGCCCGCGACGCGCTGCGCAGCCGCTGCGCCGAGCTGCTGCCCGACGGTCCGTTCACGGTGGAGGCGACCGCGTGGACGGTGATCGCGCACGTGTGAGCCCGGCCGTCGTGGGAACATGCGGAGCGTGGACTTCTACTCCGCCTACGCCCACGGCTTCGCCCGGGTCGCAGCCTGCACGGTGCCGCTCCGGGTCGCCGATCCCGCGACGAACGCCGCCGCGGTCCTCGACCAGGCGCGGGCGTGCTCGGACGACGGCGTCGCGGTCGCGATCTTCCCCGAGCTGTGCCTGTCCGGCTACGCCGTCGACGACCTGTTCCTCCAGGACCCGCTCCTCGACGCCGTGACCGACGCGATCGCCGAGCTGGTCGCCGCCTCGGCCGACCTGCTCCCGGTGCTGGTCGTCGGCGCCCCGATCGCCCACGGCAACCGGGTTCTCAACTGCGCGGTGGTCATCCACCGCGGACGGGTCCTAGGCGTCGCACCGAAGTCCTACCTGCCGACCTACCGGGAGTTCTACGAGCGTCGCTGGTTCGCGCCGGGCGACGACGTCCGGGGGACGATCGTCCTGGCGGGCCAGGAGGCACCGATCGGGCCGGACCTGCTCTTCGAGGCCGAGGACGTGCGCGGGCTGGTGCTGCACGTCGAGGTCTGCGAGGACATGTGGGTGCCGGTCCCCCCGAGCGCGGAGGCCGCCCTCGCGGGGGCGACCGTGCTGCTGAACATCTCCGGCAGCCCGATCACCGTCGGCCGGGCCGACGACCGGCGGCTGCTGGTCCGCTCGGCCTCGAGCCGCTGCCTGGCGGCGTACGTCTACGCCGCCGCCGGCCAGGGGGAGTCGAGCACCGACCTGTCCTGGGACGGGCAGACGATGATCTACGAGCACGGCGAGCTGCTGGCCGAGACCGAGCGGTTCCCCGACGGACCGCGCGCCTCGGTCGCCGACCTCGACCTCGACCGCACCCGCCTGGAGCGCCTGCGCACCGGCACCTTCGACGACAACCGGCGCGCGGTGTCGCCGGCCACCGGCTTCCGCACGATCGGCTTCCAGGTCGCACCACCCGAGGGTGACATCGGGCTGCGCCGCAAGGTCGACCGCTTCCCGTTCGTCCCGGATGACGCGGAGCGGCTGGCCCAGGACTGCTACGAGGCCTACAACATCCAGGTCTCCGGGCTCGAGCAGCGACTGCAGGCGATGACGCGCCCGGGCGAGCAGGGCCCCAAGATCGTGATCGGCGTGAGCGGCGGCCTGGACTCCACCCACGCGCTGATCGTGGCGGCCAAGGCGATGGACCGGCTCGGGCGCGACCGCAGCGACGTCCTCGGGTTCACGCTGCCCGGCTTTGCGACGGGCGACACGACGAAGTCCTACGCCACCCGGCTGGCGAAGTCCCTCGGCATCACCTTCGAGGAGATCGACATCCGGCCGGCCGCGCACCAGATGCTGGCCGACCTCGACCACCCCTACGCCGAGGGCGAGGAGGTCTACGACATCACCTTCGAGAACGTCCAGGCCGGCCTGCGGACCGACTACCTCTTCCGCCTCGCCAACCACCGCGGGGGGATCGTCCTGGGCACCGGTGACCTGTCCGAGCTCGCGCTCGGCTGGTGCACCTACGGGGTGGGCGACCAGATGTCGCACTACAACGTCAACGCGGGCGTGCCGAAGACCCTCATCCAGCACCTGATCCGCTGGGTGGTCTCGTCCGGCCAGTTCGACCAGGAGACGAACGACGTCCTCACCGAGGTCGTCGCCCAGGAGATCACCCCCGAGCTGATCCCGGCGCGGGAGGACCAGCTGCCGCAGTCGACGGAGTCCTCGGTGGGGCCCTACTCGCTGCAGGACTTCACGCTCTTCCACGTGCTGCGCTACGGCTACCCGCCCAGCAGGGTCGCGTTCCTCGCGTGGCACGCCTGGCACGACAAGGACACAGGCGCGTGGCCGCCGAACTTCCCCGACGACCGGCGGGTGGAGTTCGACCTCGCGACCGTCCGTCGGTGGCTCGAGGTGTTCGTCCGACGCTTCTTCGCCAGCCAGTTCAAGCGCTCGGCCCTGCCCAACGGGCCGAAGGTCAGCCACGGCGGCACGATGTCCCCCCGCGGTGACTGGCGGATGCCGTCGGACGCCTCCCCGGCGGCCTGGCTCGCCGAGCTCGAGGCGAACGTCCCCGAGTCCTGAGGATCTCTCCGAAGGTCCGGTCACATATGCAACCGGGCGCCCCGCCCGGGCGTCTACGGAGTATGACCACCATGACGATCCGGCGCGCCGCCCTCGCGGCGGCCGCTGCCCTCGCGGGGCTGGCCGGCCTGTCCGTCGCCGCTACGCCGACCGCGGACGCCGCGCCGTCGCGCGAGGCCGCGAAGACCACGATCACCTTCCAGGTCCCGGGCTGCGACGGCTGCCAGGTGCAGCTGATGCAGGCCCGCTGGAAGACGGGTCCCGGCCACGGGATCCGCTTCTGGCACACCGCCGAGCGGACCGTCGACGGGGACTCGCTGTCCTTCACCGTGCCGACCAGGCACACGCACGGCATGTCGATGACGGTCGTCGCACCCTGGGAGGGCAACACCGGCTACGTGACCACGACCGCGTTCCGGTACGGCGGGGAGGACCCGGGCGACGACATCACCTTCCGCCAGGCCCGGTCGAAGCACATGGCCACGGCCTGCTGGGCGGGGACGAGCGCCGACGAGGTGACGATCCCGCTGACCGTCCGGAAGGTCTGGGTCGACGGGACCCGGCACCGGGTCCGCGGCTCCATCGCCTACGCCTCCACCACGCAGGAGTGGATGGTGCCGATGCGCGAGGTGTGGCACGGGGTGCTCGGCTCGCAGGACGTCAACGTCTGCGGGAAGCAGCCCCGGGGCTGACGCGGACCGCGCCGCTCACCCATGGCCCGGCGCCGATAGGCTCTGGCCATGGGTAAGCAGGAAGACTTCGTCCTCCGCGCGCTGGAGGAACGTGACGTCCGGTTCGTCCGACTGTGGTTCACCGACGTCCTGGGCTTCCTGAAGTCGGTGGCGGTCGCGCCGGCGGAGCTCGAGGGCGCCTTCTCGGAGGGCATCGGCTTCGACGGGTCGGCGATCGAGGGGTTCGCCCGCGTCTACGAGGCGGACATGCTCGCGATGCCCGACCCGGCGACCTTCCAGATCCTGCCCTGGCGGGGCGAGGGGCCCGCCACGGCGCGGATGTTCTGCGACATCGTGATGCCCGACGGCTCCCCGTCGTACGCCGACCCGCGGCACGTGCTGAAGCGGACCCTGTCCAAGGCCGCCGACCAGGGGTTCACCTTCTACACCCACCCCGAGATCGAGTTCTACCTGTTCAAGGAGCAGCCGGTGCCGGGCGGCGAGCCCGTGCCGGTCGACCGCAGCGGCTACTTCGACCACACGGCTCAGTCGATGGGCGCCGACTTCCGGCGCGAGGCGATCACGATGCTCGAGGCGATGGGCATCTCGGTGGAGTTCAGCCACCACGAGGGCGGGCCCGGCCAGCAGGAGATCGACCTGCGGTACGCCGATGCGCTCACGACCGCCGACAACGTGATGACCTTCCGGACCGTGATCCGCGAGGTGGCGCTGAGCCAGGACATCTGGGCGACGTTCATGCCCAAGCCCTTCACGACCCACCCGGGGTCGGGCATGCACACCCACGTGTCGCTCTTCGAGGGCGACCGCAACGCGTTCTTCGAGGCCGGGGCGGAGTACCAGCTCTCCAAGACCGGCCGGCAGTTCATCGCCGGCGTCCTGCGGCACGCGAGCGAGATCAGCGTCGTCACCAACCAGTGGGTCAACAGCTACAAGCGGCTGATGTTCGGCGGCGAGGCGCCGTCGTACATCTGCTGGGGCCACAACAACCGCTCGGCCATGATCCGCGTGCCCATGTACAAGCCCGACAAGGGCCAGTCCACCCGGATCGAGCTGCGGACCGTCGACGCGGCCTGCAACCCCTACCTGGCCTTCGCTGTCGTGCTGGCGGCCGGGATGAAGGGCATCGAGGAGGGCTACGACCTGCCCCGCGAGGCCGAGGACGACGTCTGGGCGCTGACCGAGCGCGAGCGCAAGAGCCTGGGCATCGAGCCGCTGCCGAAGAGCCTGTCGGAGGCGATTGCGGTGGCCGAGCACTCCGAGCTGCTCGCGGAGACCCTCGGCGAGCACGTCTTCGACTTCTTCCTGCGCAACAAGCGCGCCGAGTGGGAGGAGTACCGCGGCCAGGTCTCGGTGTTCGAGCGCGACCGCATGCTGCCGGTGGTCTGATGACGGTGCTCTGGTGAGCGGCGCTCCCACGCCGGGGGAGACCGTCTCGGACGACCGCGCCCGCGGCATCGGCCGCCTCCTGCTCGTGACGCTCGTCCTCGTCGCCGTGCTCGTCGCCCTCGCGATCCCGCTTCTGGTGGGTGACTACCGCGTCTACGGCTCGATCGTCCTCGGGATCGCGGTCGTGCTGGGGGTCACCGCCTCCCTGGCGAGGCGTGCCGTGCGGCAGCGGACCCCGGCCGCCCGGCGGTTGAGCATCGTCACCGGTGCGCTCGTGCTGGTCCTGTCCGTCCCGCTGATGCCGATCTGGGTCGGGCTGCTGACGGCCGTCACGGGCATCGGCCTACTGGTCGTGACGCTCGCCCCCGAACGGGAACCCTCGTGAGCCGCCCCACCGTGCTGGTCGTGGAGCACGACGTCGAGTGCCCGCCCGCCCTCTTCGGGGAGTGGCTGGTCGAGGCCGGCTGCGACCTCGACGTGCGCCGTCCGTACGCCGGGGACGAGCTACCCGGGCTGGCGGCGTACGACGGCTTCGTGGTGCTCGGTGGCCCGATGGGCGCGAACGACGACGCGCAGCATCCGTGGCTGGCGCCGGTCAAGGAGCTCGTCCGCGAGGCGCGGGACGTCGGCCTGCCCACGCTCGGCATCTGCCTGGGACACCAGCTGGTCGCGGTCGCACTCGGCGGCTCGGTCGTGGTCAACCCCCACGGTCAGCAGGTCGGCCTGCTCGGCGTCGGGTGGACCGACGCGGCCCGCGAGGACCGGCTCTTCGGACCCCTGTCGTGGCCGCGACGCGCCGTGCAGTGGAACGACGACGTGGTCGACGAGCTGCCCGGCGACGCGACGCTGCTCGCGGCGACGGCGCGCGACGAGGTCCAGGTGGTCCGCTACGCCCCGCTGGTCTGGGGCGTCCAGCTGCACCCCGAGGTCGACGTGCCGGTGCTCGAGCCGTGGGCCGACTCCGACCGCGGCTCCCACGAGACGCGCGGCATCGACACCGACGCGCTGCTGCGCGACATCCACGCGGCCCGCGAGGAGCTCGACGAGGCGTGGCGCCCGCTGGCCACCGGGTTCGCGGCCCTGGTCGAGGAGCACGCCCGGGGATGACGAGCCAGGGAACGACGAGCCAGAGATGAGCCGGTCGGCGACCACCAAGGGCGACCTGCTGCGCCTGGGCTTCCGCGACCCGGAGGCCGCGACGGTCGCCCTGGCCGCGCTGGGGGAGTCCCGCGCGCCGCTGCTCGCCCTGCTGGGGCGCACGGCCGACCCGGACGAGGCGTTGGCGGGACTGGTGCGGCTCGCCGACGTCGTCGACGACCGCGACCGGCTGCTGCGCGCGCTGGCCGAGGACGAGGGCACCGCGATGCGCCTGCTGTGCGTCCTCGGCGCGAGCGAAGCGCTGTCGGACCACCTGGTCCGGCACCCCGCCCACTGGCACGAGCTCGCCGACTCGCGGCTGGGCTCCACCCGACCGGCGGCCTGGGCGGTCCGCGAGGGCCTGCTGCTCGCCGTCGGCGCGGACCCCCAGGACCGGTCGCCGGTCGCGACGCGACCCGACGCCGAGGCCGTCGACGCCCTGCGGGTGGAGTACCGCCGGGTGCTGCTGCGGCTGGCCGCCCGCGACCTGTCCCACCACCTCGGGGTCGACGACGCGGCGGCCGAGCTCTCCGACCTCGCCGCCGGGACGCTCGAGGCCGCGCTCGCGGTCGCCCGGGCCCGGGTGGGCGCCGACGCCGGGCTCGCGCGGCTCGGGGTCGTCGCGATGGGCAAGTGCGGCGGGCACGAGCTCAACTACGTGTCCGACGTCGACGTGATCTTCGTGCACGGGGCCGCATCCGAGGACGGCGCCGGGGACGACGTCGCGCTGCGGGTCGCGACCCAGCTGGCCAGCCAGCTGATCCGCGTCTGCTCCGACCACACGGGCGAGGGCACGATCTGGCCGGTCGACGCCGCGCTGAGGCCCGAGGGCAAGGCAGGCCCGCTGGTGCGCACGATCGCCAGCCACCGTGGCTACTACGAGCGCTGGGCGAAGACCTGGGAGTTCCAAGCGCTGCTCAAGGCCCGGGCGGTCGCCGGCGACCTCGCCCTGGCCGGCGAGTTCGTCGAGATGACGCGGCCGATGGTGTGGTCGGCGGCCGAGCGCGACGGCTTCGTGGAGGACACCCAGGCGATGCGGCGCCGGGTGATCGAGCACATCCCGGCCAAGGAGGCCGAGCGGCAGCTCAAGCTCGGCGAGGGCGGGCTGCGCGACGTGGAGTTCGCCGTCCAGCTGCTCCAGCTCGTCCACGGCCGGGCCGACGAGCGGATCCGTCCGTCCACGACGCTCAGCGCGCTGGCCGAGCTGACCCGTGGTGGCTACGTCGGCCGCGAGGACGGGGAGGCGCTCCACGAGGCGTACTCCTTCCTCCGCACCCTCGAGCACCGGATCCAGCTGCACCGCCTGCGGCGCACGCACGTCGTGCCCGAGGACGAGGTCGCGCTGCGCCGGATCGGGCGGAGCATGGGCTACCTGAAGGACCCCGTCGGGATCCTGGACACGACCTGGCAGCACCACCGCCGCGAGGTGCGCCGGCTGCACGAGAAGCTCTTCTACCGCCCGCTGCTCTCCGCGGTCGCCCGGATCCCCGGAGACGACGCCCGGCTGTCGACCGAGGCGGCGGAGGAGCGGCTCGCGGCACTCGGGTACGTCGACCCGCCCGGCGCGCTCCGGCACCTCGAGGCGCTCACGGCCGGTGTCAGCCGGGCGGCGCAGATCCAGCGCACGCTGCTGCCGGTGCTGCTGGGCTGGTTCGCCGACGCGCCCGACCCGGACGCGGGGCTGTTCGGCTTCCGCCGGATCAGCGAGTCGCTCGGGTCCACGCCGTGGTACCTCTCCACGCTCCGTGACGAGGGCCAGGTCGCGGAACGGCTGGCGCGCCTGCTGGCGACCTCCCGCTACGCCACCGACCTGCTGGAGCGGGAGCCGCAGGGAGTGCGGATGCTCGGCGGCGACCTCCATCCGCTGGGCGCCGAGGCGCTGACCGAGGAGATGCTCGCGACCTCGAGCCGTCACGAGCAGCCGGAGGCCGCGGTGCTGTCGGTGCGGGGCGTCCGTCGGCGCGAGCTGCTCCGCATCGCCGCCGGGGACCTGCTCGGGCTCACCGACGTCGCCGACGTCGGCGCCGGTCTCTCGCGGCTCACCGACGCGACGCTCGAGGCCACGCTCGCGGTGGCGCAGCGGGCGGTCGCCACGCAGCGCGGGCTCGACGCAGCCCCGACCCGGATGGCGATCGTGGCGATGGGCCGGTACGGCGGCTTCGAGCTGTCCTACGGCAGTGACGCCGACGTGCTGTTCGTGCACGACCCCGAGCCAGGGGCCGACGCGCAGGAGGCGGCGTCGTACGCCCAGGCCGTCGCCCTCGAGCTGCGCCGCCTGCTGGCGCTGCCCGGTCCGGACCCGGCCCTCGAGGTCGACGCCGACCTGCGTCCCGAGGGTCGCCAGGGCCCGCTCGTGCGCACCCTGGACTCCTACGCCGCCTACTACGCCAAGTGGTCGAAGGTGTGGGAGGCGCAGGCGCTGCTCCGTGCCGACCCGGTCGTGGGGGACCGCGAGCTGCTGGGCCGGTTCGCCGAGCTGATCGACCCGCTGCGCTACCCGCCGGACGGCATCTCCGCGGACGACGTCCTCGAGGTGCGGCGGGTCAAGGCCCGGGTCGACGAGGAGCGGCTGCCGCGGGGCGCCGACCCGCACACCCACCTCAAGCTCGGACGCGGTGGGCTCGCCGACATCGAGTGGACGGTGCAGCTGCTCCAGATGCGGTACGCCGGCGCCGTACCCGGCCTGCGCACCTCACGCACCCTCGAGGCGCTCGCCGCGGCCCGGGAGGCCGGACTGGTCGACGAGGACGACGCGGCGGTGCTGCAGCAGGCCTGGCGGCGGGTGAGCCGGGTGCGGAACGCGGTGACGCTGGTGCGTGGCAAGCCCAGCGACGAGCTGCCCCGCGACATCCGCGAACGGGCCGCGGTCGCCGCGGTCCTCGGCTACCCGCCCGGCTCGTCCGACGCGATGGTCAACGACCAGCTGCGCTACACCCGCCTCGCCCGCGCGGTCGTCGAGCGGGTCTTCTGGGAGACCTGAGCCTCGAGCCGGCGCCACCGGCGACTGCCTAGGGTGTCCCCATGACCGACCCCATCACCGCCGCTCGCGCGGGCACCCTGCTGGAGCTGCACCGCGCCCCCGAGCTGCTCACCGTCGTCAACGTCTGGGACGCCATCAGCGCCCAGGTCGTCTCCGCCGTCGAGGGCACCACGGCGCTGGCCACGGCCAGCCACTCGATCGCCGCGACCCTCGGTTACGAGGACGGGGAGAACATCCCGCTGGACCTGATGCTCGACATGGTCGGCCGGATCGTGGCGGCGACCGACCTCCCGGTGACCGCCGACCTCGAGGGTGGCTACGGCGACCCGGCCGAGACCGTCCGCCGGGCGATCGGGATCGGCGTGGTCGGCGCCAACATCGAGGACCAGATGCGTCCGCTCGCCGAGGCGGCCCGCAACGTCGAGAAGATCATGCAGGTGGCCGAGCAGGAGGGCGTGGACTTCGTGCTCAACGCCCGCACCGACGCCTTCCACCTCGGCCGGGACCGGGATCCGGCCGACAACCTCGCCGAGGCGATCGAGCGCGGCCGGGCCTTCCTCGACGCGGGTGCGCCCGTGGTCTTCGTCCCGGCACGCCTCGACGAGCAGCAGGTCGGGGCGATCGTCGAGGCCTGGGGGCCGCAGAAGCTGACGATGATCGGCATCCCGGGTGTCCCGTCGCTCGCCCGGCTGGAGGAGCTGAGCGTCGCCCGGGTCTCCTACGGGCCGATGTCGCAGAACGTCGCCCTCACCGCCCTCCAGGAGCTCGTCGAGGAGGTGCACCGCGGGGGCGGCGTGCCGCCCACGATGCGCATCCTCAACTGAGGTGGACCTCGACGCGCGGCTGAAGGCCGCCTCCGAGGCCTGCACCCGCACCGCGGTCCGCAGCCGCCGCACGACGCCTGCCGAGACCTTCGCGTCCCTGGCGGCGGCCTGCGAGGAGCTCGGGATCGACTCCTGGGACGTGTACGGCGACGGCGGCGCGGTCACCCGCCTCGAAGGAGAGGTGGCGGACCTGCTGGGCAAGCCTGCTGCCGTCTTCTTCCCCAGCGGCGTCATGGGCCAGCAGGCCGCGCTGCGGACCTGGTGCGAGCGGTCCGGCTCGCGCCGGGTCGCGCTGCCGGACCGCTCCCACCTGCTCGTGCACGAGGAGGACGGCCCGCGCCTGCTGCACGACTTCCGGTTCGAGCACCTCACGGTCGGCCGCCGTACCGCCACCGCGGCCGACCTGCGCGGACTGCCGGCCGGCCTGGGCGCGGCGCTCGTCGAGCTCCCGCTGCGCGACGCCGGCTGCCTGCTCCCGACCTGGGACGAGCTCGTCGAGCTCTCCGGGGCGGCGCGCGACCTCGGCGTACCCCTCCACGTCGACGGGGCCCGCCTGTGGGAGTCGCAGCCGTTCTACGACCGGTCGCTGGCCGAGATCGCCGCGCTCGCCGACTCGGTCTACGTCTCTTTCTACAAGGTGCTCGGCAGCCCGGCCGGCGCTGCTGTCGCGGGACCGGCCGACCTGGCCGCCGAGCTGCGGAGCTGGCGACGCCGGATGGGCGGGACGCTGTTCCGGCTCACGCCGTACGCCCTCGGCGCCCTCGTCGGGCTGCGCGAGCACCTGCCGCGGATCGGGGAGTACGTCGCCTGGGCGCGCGCGCTCGCGACCGAGCTGGTCGCGGCCGGGTTCACCGTCGACCCCGACCCGCCGCACACCAACACCTTCCTCGTGCACGCACCCGGGTCCGCGGACGCGGTGAACGAACGGCTGGCCGGCTTCATGGAGCGCGAGCTGGTGGTGCCGAGCGGGTCGTGGTGGGACGCGGTCGTCCCCGGGATGGTCACCACCGAGATCGCGGTCCAGTCGGCGTCGCTGGACTTCGATCCGGCGACGGTCGCCGCGTGGTGGGGAGACCTCGTGCTCGGGTGACCGGGGACGTCGACCGGCCTTGCGGAGGTCTTGAGGCTGCGCAACGGCGGCCTTGAGGCCCGTGTCGCACAGTGGAGCCGGACGGATCTGCGGGGGAGGTGCCGTGACCGAGAAGCATGAACCAGGGACTGTCGTGTTCGACCCGAGCGCGGTCGCTGCCCTGACCGGTGACGTGGGTGACGACGCGTTCGCCCCGGTGTTCGTCGGCAAGTTCCGCGCCCTGCTGCCGGAGCGGGTACGCCGGATCGCGATCACCTTGGGGTCGGACGACGTCGACGACGCGTTGGACGCCGTGCTGAGCCTGAAGGTCTCGGCCTGCGCCGTCGGGGCGGGCGAGCTCTGCCGGATCGGGCGCACCCTGGAGGCGCATCTGCGGCACCTGGACCTGGCCCAGGCCCGGCTGGTCGCCGTCGACCTGACCGCCGCGGCCGACCGCGCGGACGCCGCCCTGGGTGCCTACCTGGCGGCCTGACCCGACCCCTGAACCGGCTCGGGACTCACTCGGCCAGCTCCATGCGGTAGCCCACGCCGCGCACCGTGCGGATGTAGCGCGGACCGCCGCGCACCTCACCGAGCTTGCGGCGCAGGTTGCCGATGTGGACCTCGACCAGGTGCGTGTCCGACGCCCACTCGGTGCCCCAGACCGACCGCAGCAGCGCCTCGCGCGTCCACACCCGCGCCGGGGTGCGCATCAGCTCGGTGAGCAGGTCGAACTCGGTGCGGGTGAGCTCGAGCTCCTCCCCGTCGCGGAAGGCCCGCCGGCCGTCGACGTCCACCCGGAGCGAGCCGTGCTCGAGGATCTCGTTCGCCTCGGCCCCCGAGGCCGCCGCCTCGACCGGCACCGGGGCACCGTCGGTCGTGCGGGGCCGGCGGAACATCGCGTTCACCCGGGCCTTGAGCTCACGGGCGCTGAACGGCTTGGCGATGAAGTCGTCGGCGCCGGTCTCGAGGCCGAGCAGCCGGTCGATCTCGTCGTCGCGGGCGGTGATCATCACGACGTACGCGTCGCTGATCTCGCGGATCCGACGGCACGCCTCGATGCCGTCGATGCCGGGCAGCCCGAGGTCGAGGGTCACCAGGTCCGGCCGGGTCTCGCGGACCGCCTCGACGCCGGCCAGCCCGGAGTCGACGGCGGTGACGGCGAAGCCCTGCGTCTGCAGCGTGAACTCGATGAGCGCGCGGATGTCCTCGTCGTCCTCGACGACGAGTGCCCGCCGCTCATGACCCGAGTCGCTCCCCATGTGCGCCATGGGACGCATGATGCCACTTCTTGCGGATATCTTGAGGTTCGGTCGTGGATCGGCTCAGATGAAGAGCAGCTGGGCGCCGGCGGTCTTCTCGATGAAGTCCGAGGCGCTGATGATGCCCTCGATCCCGTCCCACAGGTCTTCCTCGGAGAGGTGCTGCATGTCCGCCGACATGCGGCAGGCCCACAGGTGGCCGCCCGACGCCTTGATCTGCTCGAGGAACTCCGGCACCTCGGGCACGTCGAGCTCGGCGATCGACCGACGCAGCTGGTGGGTGGCCATCGCCGTCATGCCGGGCACGCCGCCCAGGCCGGCCGGCATGTGCGTCGCCGGGTTGCCGAGCATCGTGAACTTCAGGTCGGCCATGTACTTGGGGTTGATCATGTCGAAGCCCCAGAAGGTGAAGAACATGTCGACCTCGACGCCCTCACCGAGGGCGGCGTTCGCGAGGATCAGCCCCGGGTACGCCATGTCCAGGCTGCCCTTGGAGCAGATGATGGCCAGCTTGCGACCGGAGTCGGCGTCGTCGAAGGACGGGACGATCGGCTCGGTGTCGGTGACGGGCTCGTGGATCTCGGTCGTGCTCATGGCTCCTCCTCCGGGGCTCACACGCAGCCGCGCGGCTTGGGCAGGCCGGCGACGTACGCGATCTTCTTGGCGGGCTTGCCCGGGAAGAGCTCGAAGAGCGTCTTGACGGGTACGTCGGCGCCGGTGCTCACCCGGCGGAGGGTCGGGCTCTCGCCGCGCTCGGTGTAGTCGGCACGGGCGAACGCGATGACCGTCCGGTGGTCGGGTCCCAGGGCGATCCCGATCTGCTGGGCGAGCGCCTCACCGAGCTGGGGGTCCCACTCGTCGGGGTCGGTGAGGAAGCCCTCCTGGTCGACGTGCACGGTGTGGCCACCGATGGTCGTGGTGGTCGACTGCGTCGTGGTCATGGTGTCGCCTCCGTTGCGTGCTTGCCGGCCATGGACATCGCCGATGGCAGGGGGATGGGACGGCCCGGGAGCAGGACGTTCCAGTAGATCCAGGAGAAGGACTGCTTGCTGAAGTGGTTCATGCGGCTCTCGTCGAGCAGCGTCATCGGACCCACGCCCGGCACCGGGTACTTGCCCGGCAGGGGCTCGACGTCGTAGTTGAAGTCGATGAGCAGCGCCTTGCCGTGCCCGCTCTCGATGAAGCAGTTGGCGTGGCCGTCGAAGGAGTGCGTCATCCGCCGGCCCGCGATGTGCTCGAGGAAGTTGGGGACGAAGATCTCGACGGAGAAGTGGGCGACCGATCCCGCCTTGGAGGTCGGGATGTCACTGGCGTCGCCGATCGCCCAGACGTCGTCGTGGCCGCGGGCGAGGAACGTCTGCGGGTCGACCGGCACGTAGTTCAGGTCGTCGCCCAGCCCCGAGCGGGCCAGGAAGTCGGCGCCCTTGTTGAGCGGCACGGTGACGAGGAGGTCGAACGGCACCGAGCGCTCGTCGTACGACACCAGTGCGGAGGCGTCCTCGTCGACGCGCTCGACCACGAAGTCCGGCTCGACGGTGATGCCGCGCTCTTCGAGCAGGTGCCCGAGCCGCGCGGACGCGATGGGCCGGGTGAAGGCCCCCGACAGCGGCGTGACGTAGGTGATCTCGACGGCGTCGCGGAGTCCCTGCTCACGCAGTTCGGACTCGGCCATGAGAGCGAACTCCAGAGGTGCGATCGGGCACTTGATCGGCATCTCGGTCACGTGCACGACCAGGCGGCCGCTGCGGAAGCCGTCGAGTGCGTCGCGCAGGGCTCGGGCCCCCTCGAGGGTGTAGAACTCGTGCACGGAGCGCCGCCACAGCGCGCCGTCCATCCCCGGGGTCTCCTCGGGGTGGGGGCTGGTGCCGGTCGCGATCACGAGCTGGTCGTAGGACAGGTGCCGGCCATCGGCGAGGTGCACCGTCCGGGCGTCGGTGTCGACGCGGTCGATCTCGCCCTTCACCACGCTGACACCGTCGGCGATCTGGGCGGAGCGGGAGCGGACGAGCTGTCCCGGTTCGCGGTGGCCGAAGACGACCTCGAGCAGCCCGGGCTGGTAGACGTGGTCGTCGTCGCGGTCGACGACGATCACCCGCCACTCGTCGTGGTCGAGGGCCCGGCGGAGCCGGTTGGCGAGCATGGTGCCGGCCGTCCCGGCGCCGAGGATCAAGAGATGACGCACGACGTGCCTCCTAGCTTGCTGCGCTCGACCCGGATGTGGCGTGGAGAGCGGCCCGGGCGACCTCGCGTCCCCACTCCCGCGCGCGGTCGAGCTCGCCGTCGAGCAGGGGACCCTTCACGTCGTCCACGAGGAACGGCGCGGGCCGGGACACCAGCTGGTAGCCGTGCCGGCTCAGCAGGTGGGAGGCGCGCGTGGAGGCCGCCTTCGGCAGGTTGCGCACCTTGGTCACCCGGGTGTCGAAGGCCGCAGCCGGGCGGTGGTGGGCCGCGTCCTTGGGGCCGAGGGTCCGGAGCCACTCGCGCAACCCGGTCTCGGCACGGTCCTCGTCCGCGCCCTGGCGGACCGCGTCGCGGCGCGTCGTGGGGCGGCTCAGGGAGAAGGCGTGGGTGGGGGCCCCGACGACCAGCAGGTCGAAGTCGGCGTCCGCGGCCGCGGGTGCGGACCGCACCTCGTGCAGGGCGACGTCGACGCCCTCGGCGGTCAGGCCCTCGCGGACCGCGCGGGCGACCTCGCTGGTGGACCCGAACATCGACTCGTACACCAACAGGGCGCGCATTCCCGACCACTCTCCTCGTCGCCGGCCTGGCCGGCTCGCCGCCTCGGGGCGGCCCTTCGGCTCCCAGATTCCTCTGGCGGGGTGACCGGGCCCACGGGCCATCGGCCTCTCTCGTCGAGCCGTTGGTCCCTGCCGGACAGGACCCGGGCGGCGGGAGAGTGGCAGCGAGGTGGAGCTGCGGACGAGTCAAGGGAGGTGGCACCCATGTCGGACCTGGAGCGCCCGGTCGTCGTGGGCGTCGACGGGACGGAGGCGAACCTGGCAGCGCTGCTGTTCGCCGCCGACGTCGCGAGCCGTCGTCAGGTGCCGCTGCGCCTGGCGCACGTGGTGCCGGACCGGGTGGTGATCTCGCCGCTGGTCCCCGTCACCCCGCTGGACCTCACCGACACCGGCAGCGACGTCCTGCGGGTGGCCGAGTGCGAGGTGCGGGCGGCCGCCCCCGACGTGACTGTCGAGGCCCGGCTGCGACACGGCTCGCGGGCGACCCAGCTGCTGCGCAGCGCCGCCGATGCCGGCCTGCTCGTGGTCGGCCGCGACGACCGTCCCGTCCTCGAGCGGATGATGCGCGGCGACACGGCCGCCTCGGTCGCCTCGCGCGCCGGGATCCCCGTGGTGGAGGTGCCGGCCGACTGGCAGCCCGGCTCGGCCGAGCAGCCGCCGTACGGCGTGGTCGTGGTCGGCCTGAAGTCCCCGGCGTACGCCGACGCGGTGCTCGCCGGCGCGTTCGCCGCCGCCGACGAGCGGGGCGCCTCCCTCGAGGTCGTGCACGCCTGGAAGCTCCCGAGCGGTTACGACGAGGCGACCGGTGCCGACCCGGCGCTCTCGGACTGGGAGCGCGAGGCGCTCGACGAGGTCGAGACGCTGCTGCGCAACTGGCGCACCGCCTACCCCGACGTCGCGGTGGTCACCCGGGTCGTCCACCAGCACCCCGCGGAGGCGCTCGTCGAGGCGTCGGCGCGGGCCGATCTGCTGGTGGTGGTCCGCCGCGTGCACGGGGGACCGGGCACCGCGCACCTGGGCTCGGTGGCCCGGGCGGTCCTGCGGGCCGCGGCCTGCCCGGTGCTCGTGGTGCCGCCGACCGAGGCCGGCACGATCCCCGACCTGGTGCTCGAGGAGGCGGGCGGCCTGCTCGCCTGATCGGTGGACGACATGAGGGCCTACACCATCGGCTGGACCCTGGCGGTCGCGCTGCTCTCGGCGGGCGCCGGGGCGGCGGTGCTCGCGGCGTCGGGGTGGCAGACCCTCGCCGTCACCGGCGCCTGCGCCGTGGTCCTGGGCGTGATGGTCGGCGTCGTCTGGGCCGAGGAGGCCGGCCGCCGGATGGTGGTCCGCTGCGCGGCCTGGTCGCTGGTGGCGGCGCTGCTCGTCGTCGGTCTGCCGGTGCTCCTGGGCCTGTGGTCGCTCGCCGCGCTGACAGCCCTGGTGGCCACCGCTCCGCCGTTCCTCGCGTGGGGGTCGGAGTCGTGGCGGGAGTGGCGGGCCGGGGTCCGGGCGGGCGCCTCGCCCACCGAGCCGGCCCGGCCGTCGCAGCGGCCGGAGGTCGGCGCGCGGCCCGTGCCGGCCGTACGGCCGGTCGAGGAGGCGGAGAACGAGCCGATCGTGCTCGACGTGACGGCGCTGACCGACCGTGAGCTCGAGCGGCGCTGGCACGTCACCTCGGCCAGGTTGCGGCACCCGGGGACCTCGGCGGACGCAGCGATGACGCTGGTGGCCGAGCGGGTGCTGCTCCTCGACGAGATCGAACGACGCAACCCCGAGCACTTCGCCGCCATCCTCGAGCGCGCGATCGGGCTCAGCGACGAGCGGGAAGGAGGCCTCGGTGGCTGAGGGCAACGGCGCCGCCGCAGGCGGAGGCGCGATCTATGGGCTCGGCATCCTGGGTGCCTGGGTCTACTTCTGGCAGGAGGCCGACGGGTTCTGGTGGCACCTGCTGGCGGTCCTGGAGGGCCTGATCTGGCCCGCGTTCCTCGTGTTCGACGCGCTGCGAGCGCTCGACTGACGCGGTCCTGCGGGGGCTACGCCGGCGTGGCGGCCTGCTTGCTCGACGCTGCCGGTGCCTGATCCGGAACGGGACCGGCGGCGACGTACGTCGTCAGCTCGTCGACCGAGAGGTCGAGGTCGCGCTCGACGGACGCGCAGATGGGGGTGTCTTCCATGGCCGCAGGGTTCCCTGGGTGGCCGGGGATCATGCCTGCGCGCCGGCGGTTGTGGCGGGGACCACGCCGCTGCCCGTGGCGACGGGCGTGACGGCGACGACGGCCACCGGGCACGCGGCGTGCTCGGCCACGGTGACCGCGTGGTCCAGGACGGCCGGTCCGCGGTGGTGGTCGCGGCGGGCGACGACGAGCAGCTCCCGACCGCGGGACGCCGCCACCAGGGCGTCGGCGTCCGGCTCGGCGGTCTCCTCGACCGTCGTCCCGTGCGCGGTCGCCCAGGACGTGGCCAGCGCGACGGCGGCGGGCTCCGTGCAGGTCAGCACGCCCCGGGCGTCCGGGGCCGGTTCACGGTGGACCACGGTCGGGCACGGCGCCCGACCGGCGAGCGCGCCGCTCACCGAGCCGAGCAGCAGGCCGGCAAGCGGGCCGCGGCCCCGTGACCCGACGACGAGCAGGGCGGCGCCCGCCGCCTCGGCGAGCAGCACCGTCCGGGGGTCCCCCGTGACGACCGCGGTCTCGACGGGCAGACCCGGGTGGTGGCGCTCGACCTCGCCCCGCGCGCGTCCGACCTGTCGGTGCCCGTCCTCCTCCAGCGCCCGCACCAGGCGCTCGGCCTGGACGGCCGCCTCGGCGTGCCACGCCACGCCGCCCATGGTCGACAGCACGACGGCGTGGACGACGCGCAGCCGGGCACCCGTGCACGCCGCGTGGTCCGCCGCCCACCGGACCGCGGCCCGGGCCTGCTCGGACCCGTCGGTCCCCACGACGACGAGTTCGTGCCCGCTGTCCTGCCCGCTGTCCTGCCCGCTGTCCTGCCCGCTGTCCGGCCCGGCCATGGCTCCACGATGCTGCCCGACCGCGCTGCGGGCCACGGCCGAACGGTGTGGCTCCGGTGACGAAGGTCCCGGTGGCGCGGGGCGATCGCCCGGGCCGCTCGGCCCTGTTCCGGTCCTAGATTGGCGGCATGTCGGAGTCCGGCGACGTGCGCGAGGTGACCGAGGGACGGCCGATCACGGTCTATCTGCTCGACGACCACGAGCTGGTGCGCCGCGGCATCCGAGAGGTGCTGGAGGCGGCCGGGGACATCCGGGTCGTCGGCGAGTCGGGCCTGGCCGCCGAGGCCATCCGCTGGATCCCCGTGCTGCACCCCGACGTCGCGCTGCTCGACGCCCGGCTCCCGGACGGCTCCGGCATCGACGTGTGCCGCCGGGTCCGGGAGACCGACCCCAGCATCGCCGCGCTGATCCTGACCTCCTACGACCAGGACGAGCCGCTGTTCGCGGCCATCAAGGCCGGTGCCGCCGGCTACCTGCTGAAGCAGGTGCGCGGCAGCGACCTGGTCGACGCCGTACGCCGGGTCGCGGCCGGCCAGTCGATGCTGGACCCGGCCCTGACCGCCGCGGTCCTGGAGCGACTGCGGCACGGCGCCCCCGACGAGCCGAACGGCCACCTGACCGACAAGGAGGAGCAGATCCTCGAGCTGGTCGGCGAGGGGCTCACCAACCGGCAGATCGCGGCCCGCCTGGGCCTGGCGGAGAAGACGGTCAAGAACTACGTCTCGACGATGCTCGGCAAGCTCGGCGTCGAGAGCCGCACCCAAGCCGCGATCGTCGCCCTCAAGCGCTCGTCGCACTGACTCCTCCGCCTCCGGTCGGGCGGTCTGCTGCTGGCGTCGAAATGCATGCGGATTGGTCACCAACCGCAGATCTGCCGCCCGAAAACATGCGGTTGGTGACCAATCCGCATGGTTCTCGTCGCCCCGAGCGACCCGCGAGCCGCGCTGGAGAGGCGGGTCAGACGGTGAGCACGGCGGACCCGCGCAGGCGCCCGGCGGCGAGGTCGGCAAGCGCCCGGTCGGCGGCGTCGAAGGCGTAGGTGGTGGTGTGGGCGCGGACGCCGAGCCGGGAGGCGAGGCGGAGCAGCTCCTCGCCGTCGCGGCGGGTGTTCGAGGTGACCGTGCGCAGGTCGCGCTCGAGGAAGAGGTGCTCGGCGTAGCCCATCGCGGGCACGTCGGACATGTGGATGCCGGCGAGGGCGAGGGTGCCGCCCCGGTCGAGGGCGCGGAGCGCCACCGGCACCAGCTCGCCCGCGGGCGCGAAGACGATCGCGGAGTCGAGCGGGACCGGAGGCGGGTCGGCGGCACCGCCGACCCAGACGGCGCCGAGCTCGCGCGCGAGCGCGCGGTCCGGCTCGCCGCGGGAGGCGACGTACAGCTCAGCTCCCTGCGCCCGGGCGAGCTGGGCGGTCAGGTGGGCGCTGGAGCCGAAACCGTAGAGACCCAGCCGACCGCCTGGCGGCAGGTTCGCCCGGAGCAGCGCCCGGTAGCCGATGATGCCCGCGCACAGCAGCGGGGCCAGGGCGACCGCCGGGATGTCGTCCGGCAGGGCGTAGGCGTACGCCGCGGGCACCGTCGTGTGCTCGGCGAACCCGCCGTCGGCGTCCCAGCCCGTGTACGTCGACCCGGGGCAGAGGTTCTCGCGGCCGGACCGGCACCAGCGGCACTCCCCGCACGTGCTGCGGAGCCAGGCGATCCCGACCCGGTCGCCGACCGCGAACCGGGCCGTCGCCGCGCCCAGCGCCTCCACCCGCCCGACCACCTGGTGCCCCGGCACCGTGCGGGGACGGCGCGGGGCCAGGTCGCCCTCGGCGAGGTGCAGGTCGGTGCGGCACACGCCGCACGCCTCGACGGCGACGAGCAGCTCACCGTCCGCGGGCGACGGCACGGCGCGATCCTCCCGCAGGAGGGGAGCGGTCGCGACCGGCCCGGGAGTGCCGACCACCCAGGCGGACATCCGCGAGCCACCGCTCACGACGCGCCGCCGACGATGCCGAGCACGAGGTCGAGGATACGCGCGACGACGGACCCGACCGCGAGCCCGACGACCACCCCGAACGCGACGAGCGCGAGCACGAGGAGGACGGAGCCGACGACGCGGTGGCGCGCCACGAACGGGTCGGGGATCTCTCGCCGGTCCTCGGTGCGCATGACGTCACGGTGCAGCCGCGGCGCCCGGCGCGGGAGAGTCCAGGGACGGGAGCCGAGCGGGACCAATGGCCCTGACGGGGGGACGGCGGCGGACGGACGCTCGTGGCATGACCAGCCCCACGCTCACCTTCCTGGGGGCGGCCGGGACCGTGACCGGCAGCCGGTTCCGCATCGACGCCGCCGGCGGCTCGGTGCTCGTCGACGCCGGCCTCTACCAGGGTCCGGTCGACCTGCGCCGGCGCAACTGGGTGCCCGACGATGGCGCCGCGTCGCTGGCGGCCGTCGTCGTCACGCACGCCCACCTCGACCACTGCGGCTACCTGCCGTGCCTGGTGCGCGACGGGTTCACCGGGCGGATCGTCTGCACGCCCGACACCGCTGAGCTGGTGGCGATCGTGCTCCGCGACAGCGCCCACCTGCAGGAGGAGGACGCCCGGCACGCCAACGAGCGCGGCTTCTCCAAGCACCGGCCCGCGCTCCCGCTCTACGACGCCGCCGACGTCGAGCGCACCCTGGCGCTGGTGGATCCGGTCGGGTACGGCGAGGAGACCCGGCTGCTGCCCGGCGTCACGGCCACGCTCCAGCCCGCCGGGCACATCCTCGGGTCCGCGTCGGCGGTGCTGGACGTCGACGGCGAGCGCCTGGTCGTCAGCGGCGACCTCGGCCGTCCGCGCCACCCGCTGCTGCGCCCGCCCGCGCCGGTGCCGGCGACGGGCACGGTCGTCGTGGAGTCGACGTACGGCGACCGGACCCACGAACCCGCACAGCCGCACCTGCTCGCCGACGCGGTGCGCCGCACGGTGGGGCGCGGCGGCTGCGTGCTGGTGCCCGCGTTCGCCGTGGACCGGACCGAGCTGGTGCTGATGGAGCTGCACCGGCTGGTCGCGGCGGGGGAGGTCCCGAGGGTGCCCGTCTTCCTGGACAGCCCGATGGCCCTGGCGACGCTGGAGGTCTACCGCCGTGCCGTGGTCGGGGGGTCGCCGCAGCTGCGGCCCGAGGCGCGCGAGCTGCTGGTCGCCCTCGACGCCCTGCACGTGCGACCGGCCGCCGACGCGGCCGAGTCGATCCGGCTGAACAACCCGACCGCGCCGTGCATCGTCGTGTCGGCCTCCGGGATGGCGACCGGCGGACGGGTGGTGCACCACCTCGCCGAGCAGCTCCCGGACCCGCGCAACTGCGTGGTGCTGACCGGGTACCAGGCGATCGGCACCCGGGGCCGGCAGCTGCTCGACGGGGCGACCCAGCTCAAGATCCACGGGCGGTACGTCCCGGTGCGCGCCGAGGTCGTCGACGACCCCGACTTCTCGGTCCACGCCGACGGCGACGAGCTCCTGGCCTGGCTGGCCACCGCACCCGAGCCCCCACGGACGGCGTACGTCGTGCACGGCGAGGAGCACGGCTCGTCCCACCTGGCTGCCCGGATCCGGGCGGAGCTGGGGTGGACGGCGGTCGTCCCGCGACTGGGCGAGGTCGTGCGGCTGGACTGACGCGATTGTCCTGCTGCATCCGTGGGTCTCGTGACCAGGGCCGGCGACGGTGGGCTGGGGGTGCCACGGGGTTGCGACCGACAGGCCGACGAGGCGGGGACGGCCCGCAGGTGTCGGCGCGGTCTCCCGGCCTGGGGGTGGTCCGTTGGTCCTCGTTGTCGACACCTGCCCGGGGAAACCCGCACCACACGCCGGGCCGGGGCGGCGTGTCGTGCGGGTTTCCGCCGACTGGTTCGACCAGGTGTGGCTGGTGTGACCGCTGAGACTTCGGGGACCATGGTGGTGGCGCGGGCGGCCGCCCCACCAGCCACCCACGGGTGCGTCGCAAGAGCGCGATGGAACGGGAAACGGCGCCCGCAGGCAGCCTCAGCCGGCGAGAGCCGGACCGGCCGCGACGGTCGCGGTGGCGGCTCGCGCCGCGCGCCGCCGGCCGACGAGCCGGTAGAGCTCGTCGACGGCCCAGACGACCACCGGGAAGCAGGCCAGGACGAGGAGCTCGGGGAGCCGCAGCGCCCGCGTGTCGAGCACGAGCTGCGCGGCGGGGAGGTAGACCACGACGGCGGTCAGCGCGAGCTCGAACGCGATGCCGGCCAGCAGCAGCCGGTTGGTGAGCACGCCGACCGAGAAGAGCGACACGTGGTCGGTGCGGGCCGCGAGCGCCGTGCCGATCTGGCAGGCGACGATGCCGACGAAGGTCATCGTCGTCGCGCGGAGGTAGGTCTCGTGGAGTGGGGTGCCGGCGCCCACGGGGTCGCCGGGCCGCCACCCGGCCGACCACAGCACCCACCCGAAGCCGGCGACGACCAGCACCGCCGAGGTCAGGCCGAGGACCGCCCAGGCGCGGACCAGCATCCGCCGGGTGATGATGCCCTCGCTGCGGCGTCGCGGCGGCCGCGCCATGAGTCCCGGCTCCGCGGCCTCGCGGCCCAGGGCGAGGGCCGGGAGGGTCTCGGTGCCGAGGTCGATCATCAGGATCTGCACCACCGTCAGCCCGAGGGGGACCGCGCCCCCGGACAGCGCGAAGAGCAGGAACGGCACGATCTCGGGCACCGCGTGGGCGAAGATGTAGAGGATGAACTTGCGCACGTTGTCGTAGACGCGGCGTCCGGCCTCGATCGCCTTGATGATCGTCGCGAAGTCGTCGTCGGTGAGCACCATCGTCGCCGCCTCGCGGGCGACGTCCGTGCCGCCGCGGCCCATCGCGATGCCGATGTCGGCCCGGCGCAGCGCGGGCGCGTCGTTGACCCCGTCCCCGGTCATCGCGACCACGTGCCCGGAGCCCTGGAGCCGGCCGGCGATGCGCAGCTTGTCCTCGGGGGAGCTGCGCGCGAAGACGATCTCCGAGCCGCTGTCGAGCACGCCCGCCAGGGCGGCATCGTCCATCGCCTCGAGCTCGGTGCCGGTCACGACGACCGGGTGGCCGGGGCCGCCGATGCCCGCGGACCCGGCGATCGCGGCTGCCGTCGCCCCGTTGTCGCCGGTGATGACGTGCACGGTGAGACCGGCGGCGTGGGCCTGCTGCACCGCGTCCGGGACGGCGTCGCGCACCGGGTCGGTGAGCGCCACGAACCCGATGAGCACCAGGTCCCGCTCCACCTCCGCACGCTCGGGTGGCCCGCCCGGGGGCGGGATGTCGCGCCAGGCGCAGGCGATCAGCCGCAGGCCCCGGCCCGCCAGGTCGGCCAGCCGCCGGGTGAGCGCCTCGCGGGCCGCCGGCTCGAGCTGGGCGCGGCCGCCGTCCGGCAGCAGCACGGCGGTCGATCGGGCCAGGACCGCCTCGGGGGCGCCCTTGGTGAGGATCAGGTCGTCGCCGTCGGCGTCGGGCACGATCACCGACATCAGCCGCAGCCGGGGGTCGAAGTGGTACGTCGCCTCCCGGCGCTCGACCGGGGGCGTCCCCTGGTCGAGCTCCGCGGCCGTCTCGAGCAGCGCCAGCTCGGTGGGGTCGCCGATGCCGGACGAGACGTCGGCGGTGGTGCACGACCCGAGCACCCGCGCCAGCGCGGCCCGGACCAGCGGGTCGGGGGAGTGGCGTCCCGTCGCGTCCCAGGTGCTGTGGCGGCGCATCCGGTTCTGCGTGAGGGTGCCGGTCTTGTCCGTGCAGATGACGTCGGTCGAGCCGAGGGTCTCGACGGCGCTGAGCCGCTTGACCAGCCCGCCCCGACGGGCCAGGTCGGCCACCCCGACGGCCAGGGCCAGGGTGATGGTCGGCAGCAGGCCCTCGGGCACGTTGGCGACCAGCAGGCCGATGGCGAACACCGCGGCGTCGGCCAGCGACAGGCCGGCGAGCATGCCGAGGGGCAGGAACGCCACCCCGACACCCACCGCGACGGCCGCGATGAGCCACGCGACGCGCCGTACCTGCAGCTCCAGCGGGCTGGGCTCGGGCTCGGTCCGTCCGCTGAGCCCGGCGATCCGGCCGAGCTCGGTGGCCATCCCGGTCGCCACCACGACCGCCTGGGCCTCGCCCGAGGTGCAGGTGGTGCCGGAGAGCAGGACGTCCGCGGCGTCGATGACCCGGGTGGCCGGAGGGCCCTCGACGTCCGCCGTGCGGACGACGGGCACCGACTCCCCGCTCACCGCGGACAGGTCGACCTCGACGGCACCCGACAGCAGCTTCGCGTCCGCGCAGATCGCGTCGCCCTCCTCGACGACGAGGACGTCACCGGGCACGATCAGCCGCGCCTCGACCCGTGCCTGGCGCCCCTCGCGCACGACGACCGCCTGCTGCGGGAGATAGCTGCTCAGCGCGGCGACCGCGTGCTCGGCGTGCCGCTCCTGGATGAGCGCGAACCCCGCGTTGAGGGCGATGACCAGCAGGATCGCCACCCCCAGGGTGACGGCGCCCGTGGCCAGCGACAGCCCGGCCGCCAGCCAGAGGAGCAGGGCGAGCGGGTGCACCAGCTGGCGCACCAGCTGGGAGAGGAACGACGGCCCGGGACGGGCCGTGAGCTCGTTGGGCCCGTCCCGCGCGAGTCGCGCGGCCGCCTCGTCGGCGGTGAGCCCGTCGGCGGAGGTGCGCAGACCCGCGAGCACGTCGGGCAGGGGCGCGAGCAGCAGGTCGGGAACGGGTCCGACCGTCATGTCTCCACGCTGGCCCACCGGCACCACGACACCTAGGGCCGAAGTCCCCCGGGGCGGGCCCGATGGTCCCTGCCGCACGGGACCGCCATGGAGGACCGTGGAGGTATGAGGGCATACCGGAGCGTGTGGCGCAGCGTGGTGCTGCTCGTCGCCGTCGCCGCAGGCATCATCGGGATCGCCGGGGTCGGCTGGCTGGCCACCCTCGGCACGTCGGCCGCCTTCGCCTGCCTGGGCGCCCTGTTCGGGTTCAGCTGGGTCGAGGAGCCGCGGCTGCGGCCGCGTGCGATGGTCGAGTGCACGCTGTGGTTCGGCGTGGCGGGCCTGCTCATCATCGGGCTGCCGCCCGTGGTCGGCGCCTGGACGCTGCCGCTGCTCATCCTCGTCGGCGTCTCCTGCCCGCCGCTGCTCGACCTCGCGCTCGCGTCGTACCGCAAGGCGCACCCGGTGGCCGAGGCCGACGTCCCGGGGATGCTCTCCGACCGCGACCTCGCCCGCCGCTGGCGGTGGACGACCGACGCCCTGCAGGACCGGTCGACCCCCGTCGCGTCGGCGCTGCTGCTGGTCCAGGAGCGGTCGGCGCTGCTCGACGAGCTCGAGCGGCGCGACCCGGACCGGTTCGCGGAGTGGCTGGTGCGCTCGGGCTGGCGCGAGCCGCAGGACCGGTGAGGGGACCCGACGACTTCCGGGGCGAGATGCGCCCCGGGCTGCAAGGAAGCTGATGGAGGACACGGACGATGTATGCGTTCAAGGGTGACCGGATCTACGTGCCCAGCGAGGCCGCCGAGACCCCGCGCGACGCCGAGGTGATCGAGGGCGAGCACGACGACGGCCACCCGCCGTACTGGGTGCGGTGGTCGGACTCCGGCGAGGAGGAGATGCTCTTCCCCCGCGCCGACTCCGTGGTCGAGCACTCCGGTCCGTCCTACCCCGCCGAGTACGACCTCGAGGGGACCACGGCCCGCGGCTGAGCCCGACGTGACCCGGGTCAGCGGGTCCGCAGGACCTTCTCCTCTGTCTCCGCACGCCGTCCGGCGGTGTGCTGGGACCGAAGCAGATCGAGCATCGGAGGAGGAGAGGAGCATGAGTGGCACCGTTCAGCGCAGCGGCCAGGCGCTGGTTGACGAGCTGATGAGCTGGATGGGAGCAGGACCGGGCCCGGACGTGCGGCTGGAGGAGTACGTCGAGGGCGACCGCCGGGTGGTGCGTGCCGACCTGCCGGGGGTCGACCCCGCCAAGGACATCGAACTCACGGTCGAGGGCACGATGCTGCGGCTGCGCGGGCAGCGCAGGTCCGAGGAGCACGACGAGCACCGCACCGAGATCCGCTACGGCAGCTTCGAGCGCATCGTGTCGCTGCCGCCAGGAACCACGCCGGCGGACGTGGAGGCGACCTACCGCGACGGCGTCCTGACCGTCACGATGCCGCTGACCGCCCGCCTCGCCTCGGCGAAAGTCCCGATCACGCACCGGGAGCCGCCGGTCGAGTGACCGGCGGGACCCGCCGAGGCGAGCGGCCCCCGTGCCCCCGCGCGGGGGCCGCGTTCTGCCCTGATGTCCGGGAGCCTTCCGGGGCCCCCCCGGGAGGACCTACGCCTCTGGGGACCGTCCACGGGCCGATCGGAGGATGGAGACGTGAACCGCGAGCACGCCGACGTCCTGCTCACCGACGGGTCGGTGGCCTCGATCCGGCCGGTCGCGGCGGACGACGGCCCGGCGCTGATCGCGCTGCACGACCAGGTTGCTCCCGACAACGTGCGCATGCGCTTCTTCTCGGCCAGCCGGGTGGCCGGCCACCAGTACGTCGCCCACGTGCTCGCCAGCCCCGACACCCTCGCCCTGGTCGCCGAGTGGCAGGGGAAGCTCGTCGCGCTCGGCACGGCCGAGCCGCTCGAGGACGGCACCGCCGAGATCGCCTTCCTGGTCGCCGACGAGTGCCACGGCCTCGGGATCGGCAGCCTGCTGCTCGAGCACCTCGCGGCCGCCGGCCGCCAGCACGGGATCAGGCGGTTCACCGCGGAGGTGCTCAGCGAGAACGGCCCGATGCTCGAGGTGCTCCGGCACGCCGGCTTCGACGTGAGCCACCACACCGAGGCGGGGTGCGTCCTGGTCGAGATGGACACCGCGGCGTCCTACGAGGCGCTGCGCGCCGCCGACGAGCGCGAGTGCATCGCGGAGGCCCGGTCGCTCGCGCCCCTGCTGCGCCCCCGGTCCGTGGTGGTCGTGGGGGTGCGCCGCGACGGCAGCGGTGTGGGCGCGGCCGTGCTCCGCTCGATCGTCGCCGGCGGCTTCACCGGGTCGGTCCACGTCGTCCACCACGCCGCCGAGGCCGTGCAGGGCGTGCCGGCCGTCCGGCGCCTCGCCGACCTGCCGCTCGTGCCGGACCTGGTGGTCGTGGCGGTGCCGGCGCAGCGGGTCATCGACGTGCTGCGCGAGGCCGCCGCCGTCGGCTGCCCGGGTGCGATCGTGCTGTCCTCGGGCTTCGCCGAGCTCGGCGCGGGCGGCGTCCGGTTGCAGGAGGAGCTGCTCGAGCTGGCCCGGGCCAGCAGCATGCGGGTGGTCGGGCCCAACTGCCTCGGCCTGCTCAACACCCATCCCGCCGTCCGCCTCGACGCGACGTTCAGCGGGTTCGTGCCGCCCGCAGGGGGCCTGGCGCTGGCCTCGCAGTCCGGGGGCGTCGGCATCGTGCTCGCCGACCTCGCCCGGCAGCTCGGCGTGGGCGTCGGGATGCTCGTCTCGCTCGGCAACAAGGTCGACGTGTCGGGCAACGACCTGCTCGCCGCGTGGCGCGACGACCCGCACGTGACGGCCGCGGGGCTCTACCTCGAGTCGTTCGGGAACGCCCCGAAGTTCGCGCGCATCGCCCGGGAGTTCAGCGAGCGCAAGCCGCTGCTCGCCGTGGTGGGCGGCCGGTCGCCCGGCGGACGTCGGGCCGGGAGCTCCCACACCGCCGCCGCGGCCTCGCCGCTCGTCGGCGTCCGGGCCCTGTTCGCGCAGGCCGGGGTCGTCGGCTGTGACTCGGCCGAGGAGCTGGCCGAGTGCGCCCTCCTGCTCGGCAAGCAACCGCTGCCCCCCGGGCGGCGGATCGCCGTCCTCACCAACGCCGGCGGCATGGGGGTGCTGGCGGCCGACACGGCCGAAGGGTTCGGCCTGTCCGTGCCGGAGCTGTCCGCCGACCTGCGCACCCGGCTCGCCGCCCACGTGTCGGGCACGGCGGGAACCGGCAACCCGGTGGACGCCGGCGCCGCGGCGACACCTCGCGCGATCGCGGCCCTGGCCGACCTCCTGCTCGCCTCGGACGAGGTGGACTCGCTGCTGGTCCTGCTGGTGCCGACCCGGGTCGGCAACGCCTCCGGTGCCGCGGCGGCGCTCCCCGAGGTACGCCGCCGCTACCCCGACAAGCCGGTGCTGCTCGTGCCCCAGGGCGGGCTGCGGGTCGACCCCGCCGACGTCAACGGGGTGGCGATCTTCCGCGCTGCGACGCCGGCCCTGCGTGCGCTCGAGCGGGCCGCCTGGTACCACGAGTGGCGGCGCGAGCCGGAGCGCGCCGACCTGCCCGGTGACCCTGAGCGCGCCTACCGCGCCCGGACCGCGGCCGGCGAGCTGGTGGCGGGCTCGTCGGGTGACGAGAGTGACGGCTGGCTGGACGCGGTCGCCGCCGGCTCCCTGTTGGACGAGTACGGCCTCGCTCCGCAGGGCCAGGTCGCCGTCGGTGCGAAGGCGGCGGTCGCAGCCGCGGTCGAGCTCGGGTTCCCGGTGGTCGTCAAGGCAGCCGGCGACACCGTGGTGCACCGCACCGAGCTCGGCCTGGTGCGGGTCGGCCTGCGCAACCGCACCGCGGTCAGCCGAGCGGTCGCGGCGTTCGAGGCGGAGGTCGGAGCGCCCGCAGAGGTGCTGGTGCAGCCCGTCGTGACCGGCACCGAGATCGCGCTCGGCGTCGTCCGGGACCCGCGGTTCGGTCCGCTGGTCATGGTCGGCGCCGGGGGAGTGGCGACCGAGCTCTGGGACGACCGCGTGTTCCTGCTCCCACCGGTGGCCCCGCGCGACGCGGCCCGGGCGATCCGCTCGCTGCGGGTCTGGCCGCTGCTCCAGGGTTTCCGTGGTGCGCCTGCGGGCGACGTGCAGGGGCTGGAGGACCTGCTCGTGCGGCTGGGCCGGCTCGCCGACGACGTGCCCTCGCTCGCCGAGGTCGACCTGAACCCGGTGGTCGTGGGCCCCGACGGCTGTCACCTGGTGGACGTGAAGGTGCGCCTGGAGGACGGGCCCGCCCTCGACGCCGGCGTGCCGCGGCGGCTGCGCCGCCCCGTCTGAGGCGGTCCGACCCGGCGGGCCTCGCCTCAGATCTCCTCGGGCTCCATCGTGATCGCCCCCGCCGGGCACTCGGCGGCGCAGATCCCGCAGCCCTTGCAGTAGTCGAGGTCGATGACGTAGGGCGTGTCCGGGTCGTCGGTCTTGATCACCGCGTTGTCGGGGCACATGCCGAAGCAGTTGTCGCAGGAGAAGCACGTCCCGCACGACAGGCAGCGGCGGGCCTCGTAGAGGGCGGTGCCGCGGTCGAAGCCCTGGACCACCTCGTCGAACGTCGACGAGCGCCGGACCGCCTCGAGCGAGGGGCGGTGTGCCCGGGAGGCGTCGGTGTAGTACCAGGTGTGCAGCCGGTCGTACGTCGCCTCGGCCGGTCCGGGCGCGGCGTCGGCGGAGGAGCTGCGCAGCCACGCGTCGATCGACGCGGCCGCGCGGCGACCGTGCCCGATGCCGACCGTGGCGGACCGGACCGCGGGCACCATGTCGCCGCCGGCGAAGAGACCGGGGCGCCCGGTCATCAGGTCGTCGTCGACGACCAGGACCCCGTCGCGGAGCTCGAGGCCCGGCACCCGCGAGAGGAACCCGAGGTCGGTCTCCTGCCCGAGCGCGAGCACGACCGAGTCGGCGTCGAGGTGCTCCACCTCGCCGGTCGGCTGTGGGAAGCCCGTCTCGTCGAGCTCCATCCGCTCGATCGTCAGCCCGCCCTCCTCGACCTGGGTGATGGTCGAGAGCCAGGTGAACCGCACGCCCTCGGCCTCGGCCTCCTCGACCTCGCTCGGGTGGGCGGGCATCCGGTCGCGGGTGCGCCGGTAGACGACGATCGCGTCCTCGGCGCCCAGCCGTCGCGCGGTGCGTGCGGCGTCCATGGCGGTGTTGCCGCCGCCGTAGACGGCGACCCGGCGCCCGAGCAGCGGGAGCTCGCCCTCCTCGACGCCGTGCAGCATCTGGACCGCGTCCACCACCCGCGCGGCGGAGCCGGCAGGCAGGTACGCCCGCTTGCCGAGCTGCGCACCGACGGCCAGGAACGCCGCGTCGTACCCGTCCTCGAGCTCGGCCTCGAGGTCCGTCACGGGGTGCTCGAGCCGCAGCTCGACCCCGAGCGCGAGGATCCGGTCGATCTCGGCGTCGAGCACGTCGCGGGGGAGCCGGTAGGTCGGGATGCCGTAGCGCATCATCCCGCCGGGCTGGGGAGCCGCCTCGACCACCGTCACCCGGTGGCCGCGCCGCACCAGGTGGTACGCCGCGGAGAGGCCGGCCGGGCCCGAGCCGACGACGAGCACGTGCTTGCCGCTGGGCTCGGCGTGGACCTCCGGGGTCCAGCCGGAGCGGATCGCCTCGTCGCCGAGGAAGCGCTCCACGGCGTTGATGCCGACCGACTCGTCGAGGGTCGCGCGGTTGCAGGACGTCTCGCAGGGGTGGTAGCAGATGCGGCCCATGACGGCGGGGAAGGGGTTGACCTCCATGATCCGGCGCCACGCCAGCTCGTAGCCGTTCGTGGGCCCCGCGTCGCCGTCCTCGGCGTCGCGCAGCCATCCCCGGACGTCCTCGCCCGCGGGGCAGCCCTCGGCGCAGGGCGGGCGCAGGTCGACGTACACGGGACGCTCGGTGCGCCAGGCCCCGGTGTGGTTGGCGCGGCTGGAGCCGACGTCCAGAGTGATCGCGAACGGGTGGTCGCGGTGGGTCGTCATGGTCGGTCCCCGCCCTCCTCGAGCAGCCCGAACCGGGCGATGTTGCGGTCCGCGCCGGCCTGCAGCCGGGCGACCAGGTCGGGGCGCCCGGGCTCGCCGAAGAGGTGGGCGTAGCGGCCCTGGAGCCGCAGGTAGTCGTCGACGGGGACCCGGTGCCGGATCGGCGTCACGCCGGTGACCTCGCCGTGCTCGGCCTCGAAGAGCGGGAACAGGCCGGACTCGGTCGCCAGCCTCGCGAGCCGCACGGTGTCGCTCGGGTCGGCCGCCCAGCCCAGCGGGCAGGGCACCAGGACGTGCAGGTAGCGCGCTCCGTGGTGCTCCATCGCGCGGGTCACCTTGTCCTCGAGGTCGCGCAGGTCGGCGACGGTCGCGGTCGCGACGTACGGGATCTCGTGCGCCATCGCGATGAGCGGCGCCGACTTGCCCTGCCCGAACGGGTTGCCCGGCACGTCACCCGCTGTCGAGGTGGTCGCGGTCCGAGCGGCCGGGGGAGTGGCTCCCGAGCGCTGGACGCCGGTGTTCATGTAGCCCTGGTTGTCGTAGCAGACGAAGAGCACGTCGTCGTTGCGCTCGAACATGCCCGACAGGCAGCCGAACCCGATGTCCACGGTGCCGCCGTCACCGGCCTGCCCGACCACGCGCGTCGCGCGGCCCTGGGCGCGCAGCCCGGCCGCCATGCCGGACGCGACGGCCGGGGCGTTGCCGAAGAGGGAGTGCAGCCACGGGACCTGCCACGACGACTCCGGGTACGGCGTCGAGAAGACCTCGAGGCAGCCGGTGGCGTTCGCGGTGACCAGGTCGCCTCCGGCGGCGCGCACGGCGGCGTCGAGCACGAACCGCGCGCCCAGCGCCTCGCCGCAGCCGCGGCAGGCACGGTGGCCGCTGGTGATCGCGTTGGTGCGGTCCGGGTGCGCCTGCACGCTGCGGTCCTCGAGGTCGAGCAGCCGGTTGCCGGCGGCGAAGGTGCCGACCTGGTAGAGCCGGGTCTCGCGGGTGGAGGTCATGTCAGCCGCCCTTCACCGGACGCCGGCCGAGGCCAGCAGCGCGTGGTCGAGGTCGAGGAAGTGCAGCCGCCCGGTGGGCAGCAGGTCCGCTGCCACGCCCTCGACGAGGCGTCGTACGTCGGAGCGCCGGACCGGCCGCCCGCCCAGCCCGCCCACGGCCTCGACGACGGTCACCGGGAGGTCGTGGAGGGAGTCGCGCACGTCCTGGCCGACGATGCTCCCGCGGCCGACGCTGAAGGCGCGCTCGAGCACCACGACCCGCCGCGCTCCGGCCAGGGCCTCGCGGACCGCCTCGTCGGGCCAGGGCCGGAAGCAGGTGAGGGTCAGGGTGCCTGCGGCGATGCCCTGCTCGCGCAGCTCGTCGACGACCTCGGTGGCGGCCCCGGCGACCGAGCCGAGGGTGACGAGCACGGTGTCGGCGTCCTCCAGCCGGTAGCCGCGGACCAGGCCGCCGCTGGACCGACCGAACGCCTCCCGGAAGTCGTGGGCGACCTCGGCCACGGTCCCGATCGCGGTGTCCATGCGCTGCTGCATCAGGTAGCGGACCTCCGTGAAGGCCTCGGGCCCGACCATCGCGCCGATCGTCACCGGGTCGTCGGGGTCCAGCAGCTGCTGCGGGACGAACGGCGGGACGAACGCGTCGACCTGCTCCTGCTCGGGCAGGTCCACCTCCTCGACGGCGTGGGTCAGCACGAAGCCGTCCATGCAGACCATGACCGGCAGCGACGTGCGCTCGGCGACCACGAACGCCTGCAGGTGCAGGTCGGTCGCCTCCTGCACGTCGGCGGCGTAGAGCTGGATCCAGCCGGCGTCGCGCAGGGCCATGGCGTCGGAGTGGTCGTTCCAGATGTTGATGGGCGCACCGATGGCCCGGTTCGCCACGGTCATCACGATCGGCAGGCCGAGCCCCGAGGCGTTGAAGACGGCCTCGGCCATGAACAGCAGGCCCTGGCTGGCGCTCGCCGTGTAGGCACGCGCCCCGACGGCGGACGCTCCGATGCACGCCGACATGGCCGCGAACTCGGACTCGACGGTGAGGTACTCGCACTGCGCCAGCTCACCGGTGCGCACCAGGTCGGAGAGCGCCTCGACGATGTGGGTCTGCGGGGAGATCGGGTAGGCCGCCACCACCTGGGGGCGGCACATCGCGACGGCGCAGGCAACCGCGCGTGAGCCCTCGACCTGCTCACGCACGGCCGCCCACCGTCCCCCCTGCCCGCGCCGGCCCCATGGCCCGCACGGTCCCCATGCTGTCGTGCGCCACGGACGCGTGCGCCCGCACCGCGAGCTCCACGTTGGCCTCGGCGACCGGACCGGCGAAGCGCTGCCGGATCGCCACCAGCACCGCCTCGAGCGGGACGACGCCGGTCAGCGCCGCGAGCGCCCCGAGGAGCGCGGTGTTCGGCACCGGCCGGCCCAGCACCTCCCGCGCCAGGTCGGTGGCCGCCAGCGTCACCAGCCGGTCGGGCGCGACCCGGTCCCCGTCCGGCACCCCGGCGAGCGACAGCTCGCGGGAGGTGTTGAGCAGGACGTAGCTGGAGGGCTGCACGCCGGCCAGCACCGGGACGGCGTGGAGCAGCGTCGGGTCCTGGACGACGATCGCCTGCGGCTCCTCGATGGGCTCGTGGAAGCGGATCGGTCGGTCGTCGACGCGGCAGTACGACGTCACCGGCGCGCCGGTGCGCTCCGAGCCGAAGGTCGGGAAGGCCTGGGCGTGCAGGCCGCAGTCGAACGCCGCGACCGACAGCATCTCCGCCGCGGTCACGACGCCCTGGCCACCCCGCCCGTGGAACCTGACGTTGAACACGACTCCACCCTGCGCGACGGCGTCGGGGGTGACGAGGGTCGAAGGTCACGCCGTGCTCCGACGTTCGGACTGCGCATCGCCGGCGCCCCTGGTGGGGGGGCGGCTCCCGAGCTGTAACGCCGTGTTACTGCCTGTACCCGCCCTGTTCCAACCCCCCTGGGAACAAGGGGTAACACGGCGTTGCAGCTCCCCCGGGGCCGCGTGCCGGCCCCGCCCCACCCGGGGCCGGCACGGGTGCACGGGAGCGAGTGGTGGGTCAGGTCGTCGTGCCGAGGCGCTCCTCGAGCTCGACCACGGCCCGCGTGGTGCGCAGGATGCTGTCGGGGTTCAGGCTCATCGAGTCGATGCCGATCTCGACGAGGAACTGCGCCATGTCCGGGTAGTCCGACGGCGCCTGGCCGCAGATGCCCGAGTGGATGCCGTTGCGCCGGCAGCCCTCGACCGCGAGCTCGATCATCCGCTTCACGCCGGGGTCGCGCTCGTCGTAGTCGAACGCCACGATCTCGCTGTCCCGGTCGACCCCGAGGGTGAGCTGGGTCAGGTCGTTCGAGCCGATCGAGAGCCCGTCGAAGCGGTGCGCGAACTCGTCGACCAGGATCACGTTGTTCGGGATCTCGCACATCGCGTAGACCTGCAGGCCGTCCCGACCGCGCGCGAGCCCGAGTTCGGCCATCCGGCCGAGCACCAGGTCGGCCTCGGCGAGCCGCCGCACGAACGGCAGCATGAGGACCACGTTGGTCAGACCCATCTCCTCGCGGACCCGTCGCATGGCCCGGCACTCGAGCGCGAAGCCCTCCTCGTACGCCGGGTGGGCGTAGCGGGACGCGCCGCGGAACCCGAGCATCGGGTTCTCCTCGTGCGGCTCGAAGGCGCTGCCTCCGACCAGGCTCGCGTACTCGTTGGTCTTGAAGTCCGACATCCGCACGACGACCGGGCGCGGGTAGAACGCCGCGGCGATGGTGCCCACGCCCTCCGAGAGCCGCTCCACGAAGTAGGCCGCGCCATCGGGATAGCCGGCGACGAGCTCCTCGACCAGTGCCCGGTCGGCCTCGTCGCGGATCTGCTCGGGGTGCACGAGCGCCAGCGGGTGGACCTTGATGGCCTCGCTGATGATGAACTCCATGCGGGCCAGGCCCACGCCGTCGTTGGGCAGCAGGGAGGTGTGGAACGCCAGCGCCGGGTTCCCGAGGTTGACCATGATCATCGTCCGCGGCCGCGGCATGCCGGCAAGATCGACCTCGTCGACGTGGTGTGCGACCTCGCCGCGGTAGACGCGCCCGGCCTCGCCCTCGGCGCAGGAGACCGTCACGACCTCACCGTCGGTGAGGGTGGTGGTTGCGTCGCCGGTCCCGACGACCGCCGGCAGCCCGAGCTCCCGCGCGACGATCGCGGCGTGGCAGGTCCGTCCGCCCCGGTCCGTCACGACCGCGGAAGCCGTCTTCATCACCGGCTCCCAGTCGGGGGTGGTGGTGTCGGCGACGAGCACCTCGCCCGGCCGGAACGCCGTCAGCTCGTCGATGCCCCGCACGACCCGCACCGGGCCGACCGCGAGCCGGTCACCGACCGCGCGACCGCTGGCGAGCACCTCGCCGGGTGCGTCGACGACGTACCGGCGCAGGGACGTGACCACGGTCTGCGAGGAGGCTGTCTCCGGCCGCGCCTGGACGATGTACGTCGTGCCGTCGAGCCCGTCCTTCGCCCACTCGACGTCCATCGGGCGGCCGTAGTGGTGCTCGATCGCGATCGCGGCCCCGGCCAGCTCGAGCACCTCGTCGTCGGTGAGGCAGAAGCGGCGGCGGTCCGCGTCCGGGGTCGGCTCGTTGCGCGTGCCGGACGCGCCGGCGGCGACCATCCGGACGGCCTTCTGCCCGAGCCGGCGCCGCAGCACGGCGCGGTGGCCGGTCTCGTAGGTCGGCTTGTGGACGTAGAACTCGTCCGGGTCGACCACGCCCTGGACGACGTTCTCGCCCAGCCCGTAGGAAGCGGTCAGCAGCACCACGTCGCGGTGGCCGGACTCGGTGTCGAGGGTGAACATCACCCCGGAGCTCGCCAGGTCCGAGCGCACCATCTTCATCACGCCGACGGAGAGGGCGACCTTGAGCTGGTCGAACCCCTGGCGGTGCCGGTAGTGGACGCCGCGGTCGGTGAAGATGCTCGCGAAGCAGCTGCGGACCGCCTCGAGCAGCTGCTCCTCGCCGACGACGTCGAGGTAGGTCTCGTGCTGACCGGCGAAGCTGGCCTCGGGCAGGTCCTCCGCGGTGGCACTGCTGCGGACGGCCACGCGCAGGTCCGCGCCGTACCGGTCCTGGAGGGCGCGGTACGCCGCGAGCACCTCGGCCCGCAGGTCGTCCGGCAGCCCGGCGTCGTGGACGATCCGGCGCGCGCGCTCGGCCCGGACGGCCAGCTCGGCGACGTCGTCGGGGTCGAGCCCGTCGAAGGCAGCGGCCAGGGCCGGCCAGGCGCCGGCGGCGTCGAGGACGTGACGGTAGCCGTCGGCGGTGATCGCGAACCCGCCCGGGACGCGCACCCCCGCCTCGCTCAGGTGTTGGTACATCTCGCCGAGGGAGGCGTTCTTGCCCCCGACGAGCGCGACGTCGTCCCGCCCGAGCCGGGCGAAGTCGCGGACGTACGTCGCCGCGGACACCGGGACCTACCCGAGGAAGACGGCCGGCTCGGCGTCGTCGACCACGCCGACCGGGTCGTTGGCGGAGATGTCCTCGAGCGTCGCGTCGAGCAGGTCGTGCACGAGACCGGACAGGGCCCGGCACGCGGCGAGCTCGTCGCCGATCTCCGGGACCTCGCGGTCGCCGGGCCGGCAGCGGGCGGTGCCCACGTGCCGCAGCTCGGTGCCGGCGTCGGTCCGCAGGACCGCCTCCGCCCGGGTGGTGGTGCCCTGCTCGAACAGGTCGATGTGCAGGTGCCAGGTCCTCGTGTGCAGGGAAGCCGGCGTGGGCGTCGGCAGCGTCGTCGACATGGTGTCCTCCGTTCGGTGTCCGTCAGCGCGGCTGTCCGAGCCGTCCCGGACACGGGGCACCGGCGATACCTCGATGCTCCTCGGGGCGCCGGGCCCGTGGAACGGTCCTCCGGCCCGACGGCGCGAGGACCTTGGACCGTGGGCGGCGGGAGCCGGGTGCGCGAGCGTGGGAGCAGCCCGGCGAGGCGAGGAGGTGGCCCATGTCGGACGACGCCGCACGGTCCGCCGGTCAGGCCTCTGGTCAGGCCGCTGGTCTGGCCGCTGGTCGGCTGGCGGGTCCGCTCCACGGCGCCCTCCAGGTCGACGCCGCCAACCTGACCGCCTTCCTGACGACGGTCCACGAGCACACCGGCGTCACCGTCACGACCACCCACCTGGTGGGCCGGGCCGTGGCCCACGGCCTGGCTGCCGTGGCCACCAGCACCGACGTCCACTTCGTGGTGGGGGACGGACCCGACCGGACCGCCGGGACCACCCTCGAGGGCGTCGACGCCCGCTCCGTCGCCGAGGTCGCGCGCGAGCTCGCCGTGAGCCGCGCGGTCGCCGAGGGTCGTCGTCCGCCCGAGCCGGGCGCCGTGGTGGCGTCGGTCGGGATGTGGGGGATGACCACGGCCTACGCGCCCCGCGCGGACGACGACGCCGTGCCGGTGCGGGTGCTCGTCGGAGCGGTCGCCCAGCGCCCGGTGGCCATCGAGGGGCGGGTCGTCATCCGGCCCGTGCTGACCCTGACCCTCACGTTCGACCACCGGCACGTCGACGGCGGCTGGGCCGTCCGGTTCTCGCACGCGGTGCAGGAGTACTGCGCGCACCCCGATCAGTTCGAGGAGCTCCCGGCTCGGGTCGCGGGGCAGCCAGCAGAAGGAGGCAGGAGCGATGTTCGCGTCGGTGGGTGACCGTCTGGTCGTCCGGAGCAACCACGTCGACGGCCCGGTCCGCGACGGGGAGATCATCGAGGTGCGTCACGAGGACGGCTCGCCGCCGTACGTCGTGCGCTGGTCCGACACGGGGCACGAGGCCCTGGTCTTCCCCGGCCCGGACGCCGAGGTGCAGCACTTCGCTGCCCCGTAGGCCGCGCCGCGGGGACCAAGGGCCCGGGTCCTTCGCCTCTACCGGGGCGGTGCGCGGCGTCACTACCCTTGGCGCACTGCCCCAGACCTCGGCGGCGTCCTTCGATCCGCGCCCCCGGCAGCCGTCCGGCTGCCGTCTCGGGCCTGTCATCTCCGGGAGCAGACCATGACCCGCCGATCCCCCGGCGACACCCGACTCGCGCGCTTCCTGCGCTGGCGCTCGCGCACTGCGGTGCGGACGGCCCTGGCGCTGGACTCCATCGTCATCGGGCGCGCCGGCGCCGAGCACCTGGCGCACCGGGCCCGGGCGCGAGCCCCGCGACCCGAGATCCACTGACCCGGCCACGGGCTTCTCGAGGAGGCGTGGGTTGAGGAGAGCAGGCGGCCGGCGCCGCTGCCAACGGATCGACCATGCGCTGCTGGCCCTGGTGCGGCTGGTGTGCGACGGGCGATGGAGCGTCGAGGCCGCGGGTGCGCAGCTGCGCGCCGAGGTCCCGGACGACCTCGCGCTCCGCGGTGCGCGGGCGCGGGTGACGGCGGCCGTCGCCGGGCGTCCGAGCATCCTGGGCGAGCGGTCGGTCGCGATCCTGGACGTCGCGATCGCCGCCGGATCGACCGGTCGCGAGGTGCTGCCCGCCCGCGTGGCCGTGGAGATGAGCCCGACGTGCTGAGGATCAACCTGGCGGCCGGCGTGGCGATGGCGTTCGTCCTCGTGCTGTCCGCGATCGTGCTGCTCCAGGTGGCAGCGCCCCACGTGCGCTGGTGCCCCGGGCCGGTCCGCAGGTGGGCGGGGTTCGTCACCGACGTCGTCGTGCACCTGCGCGACGGCGACTTCGAGGACTGGCACCGCACGCGCGGCAGGCGCCCGCGCACCCGCTGACCGCGGTGCCCGTCCGGCCAGGGTCGGCTCGCGGCCCGCTCAGGGCGTGCTCAGGGCAGCAGCACCTCGTCGACACCGCGCCGCCCCGTAGGCGGCAGCGGGTTGCGGGAGATCTCCTGCCACCCCAGGCGCAGCAGGAGCTGCGGGTGGCCGGCCGCCGCCACGCCTGCGGGCGAGAGCTCCTCGGCCAGGGCGGACCGGGTCTCGGCCACCTCCACCACCTGGCTCAGCGGGACCACGGACAACCCGGCCGACATGGCGCCGGTCCACAGCCGGCACAGCAGCACGCCGGTGCGCAGCCAGTCGCGCGGCCCGTCCTGCTCGGTGGTGATGACGATGAGCCCGTCGGTGCCCTGCACGGCATCGCGCTCGAGCGACTCGGCGGCCGGGTCGTCGTACCGCGAGCTGACGCCCAGCCGCGGGTGCGGGGTGGGCCGGTGCGTCTCCGGGACACCACCGTCGACCGTGGGCTCGGTCCATCTGGCCTGCTCCGCGCCGTAGCGCGGGTCACTGCTCTCCGCGAGGAGGGCCCTGCTGACCAGCAGCCCCACCCGGACCCGGCGGGCCGCCTCGCGCAGGGTCAGCGCCGTGGTGCCCGGCACCTCGACGGAGCTCGTGAGCTCGTCGAGCCGGTCCTCGGGCAGCGGCCACGCGGTGAAGCGCCGGCGGTCGGTACGGCGCCGGGCGAGCAGCTCACACTCCGCTCGAGCGTCCTGGTCGGGTCGTCCGGGGTAGAGGTGGACGGTCGCGAGGTGGTCGGGGTCGCGCGGCGAGGGCAGCTGGGTGACCTCGCAGGTCTGTCCGAGCGCACGCGCCCGGACGACAGCGTGCTGGAGGGCGGCTCCGCAGCTGATGGCGAGGTGGCGGCCCTCGGGGTCGGCGACGGGCAGCTGGCGGCGCCGGTCGGCGTAGAGCTCGAGCCGGGTGCCGTCGACCCGCCACAGCCACGGCTGGGTGTTGTGGATGCTGGGTGCGCGGACGGCGAAGGCCACGATGTCGCGGCCGGTGCCGGCCGCGGCCGCAGCGCGCTCGTTGCGCGAGATCACGGACATGCCTCCTCCTCCACGTCGGGCGTGCGCCTCGGGACCGTGTGCTTCGAGGGTCCGCATGCCGGGGCCCGGCGACCAGTGGCCAAGGTCCCGGGAGGCGGGGGCCGGACGACCGCTCCCGGCCGGGGCCGGTGCTCGCCCCCGGTGCGCGGAGTTGCTACCGTCAAGAGACGTCCCCTCGCTGCTGAGGAGGGAGCATGGCATCGGACGGCGCGCCGTCGGTCGCGCAGACCGAGGACGCGGAGCAGGCGCGCTGGAAGACGCTCCTGGACGCCGTCGTCACCATGGCGGCCGACCTGTCGCTCGACGAGCTGCTGGAGCGGATCGTCGAGGTGGCCGCCGACCTCGCCGGTGCCCGGTACGCCGCGCTCGGGGTGGTCGCCGAGGGCGGCCAGCAGGGCGAACGCCGACTCCAGACCTTCATCACCCACGGCATCACCGCCGAGCAGCAGGCCGCGATCGGTGACCTGCCCCGGGGCAACGGCCTGCTCGGCCTGCTCATCGACCGCCCCGAGCCGCTCCGGCTGCACGACATCGCCGAGGACCCGGCCTCCGTCGGGTTCCCGCCCGCCCACCCGCCGATGCGGTCCTTCCTCGGCGTCCCGGTCCGGATCCGCGACAAGGTGTTCGGCAACCTCTACCTCAGCGAGAAGCCCGACGGTTCGGACTTCACCGAGCAGGACGAGCAGATCGTGACCGCGCTGGCCGCTGCGGCCGGTGTCGCGATCGAGAACGCCCGGCTGCTGGAGGAGGCCGCCCGCCGCGAGCGCTGGCTCGACGCGACCGCCGAGATCACCTCGGTGCTGGTGCAGCCCGGGGCGGAGGACACGGCGCTGCAGGTCGTCGCTGACCGGGCCCGAGTGCTGGCCGGCGCCGACGTGGCCTGGGTCGTCGCCGGCCCCGACGACGCGCACCTGTCGGTGCAGGTCGTGTCGGGATTCCCCGCGGATCCGGCGAAGATGGCCGGGCTCGACCTGAGCCGGTCGCTCGCGCGCAGCGTCGTCACGAGCGACCTGCCGATCGCCGTCGAGGACCTCGGCGCGGACTCCCGCGCGACCAACGTCGGCCAGGAGCTGGGCTGGCCGCCGCTCGGCCCGACGGTGATCGTCCCCATGCGCAGCGCGGCGGGCGTGGACGGCGTGGTCGCCCTCGCCTGGCTGCGAGGCCGCGGCGCCCAGTGGTCGCTCCTCGACCCGGCGCTGCCGACGCGCTTCGCGCAGCAGGCGGCGCTGGCGCTGCACATCAGCGCTGCGCGGCGCGACCTGCAGCGGCTGGCGCTGTTCGAGGACCGGGACCGGATCGCGCGGGACCTGCACGACCTGGTGATCCAGCGCCTGTTCGCGGTGGGGCTCGGTCTCCAGGCGGCGGGCCACCGGCTCTCGGACGCGGACCCGGAGACCGGGGCCCGGCTCGACGCCGCCGTGGACGAGCTCGACATCACCATCCGCGACATCCGGCGCACGATCTTCGCGCTCGGTTCGATGGACTCCGACGCCGACCTGCAGAGCGCCGTGGTCGAGGTCGTCGAGCGGGCCGGGGCCGCCTTGAAGTTCCGTCCGGTGCTCCGGTTCGACGGGCCGGTGCGCACGGTGGTCGACGACGACCTGGTGCCCGACGTGCTCGCGGTCCTGACCGAGGCGCTGTCGAACGCCGCCCGGCACGCTGCGGCCTCGTCGGTCGCGGTCGAGCTGAAGGTCGGCGACGGACTGCTCCTGTGTGTGGCCGACGACGGCAGGGGGATGGCCGCCGACGTCGCCGAGAGCGGTCTGTCGAACATGCGGCGCCGGGCCGAGGCCCGGGGCGGACGGCTCGGGATCGACTCCTCGCCCGGTGCCGGCACCACCCTGTCGTGGTGGGTGCCGATCGCCTGACCGGACGACCCCGGTCACCGGGCGGAGAGCGACGCTGCGGGGTCGAGGAACACCTCGGCGACGACCGCCGCCTCGCGTTCGGCGAGTGCGATGGACGTCCCGGTGACCGCGACCTGCGGCCCCAGGGCGTCGTGGATCGCGTCGGCGGCGGCGAACACCTGCGCTGCGGGTCCCAGCGTGGCCAGGGCGCAGCTGCCGGGGACGACGAGGTCGCGCACGCGGTTGACGAAGACGGAGACCTCCAGCCGGCGGGCCGGCGGCTCCCGGAAGGGCGCTCCCGAGCGCACATCGAGCAGCGGTGCCAGCAGCATTCCGCCGAAGAGCAGGTGCCAGCAGGCCGGGTCGAGCACGTCGTCGGGCTCGGTCGAGGTGACCCGCGGTGCAGGCCGGCCCAGTGGCCAGGCCACCACGGCGCAGCCGGTGACGTGGGGACGGACGGCGTGGACGGCGTGCTCGACCAGGTCCGAGCCTCCGGGATCCGCAGCGTGGTCGCCGAGGCGCCAGACAGCGAGGCCGGACACGCTCGAACGGGTGCGGGCCCTCGTCGCGGTGGCCATGCCCCTCCTCGGGTGTGGGGTGGGTTCGTCCACCGTGACCCAGCTCGGCCCCCGAGGCACCGGCCAAGGGTCGGTGGAGTCCTGGGACCAAAGTCCCGAGAATGTGGTCCGTCTCGCCGGTACCGGGTGAAGCGTGGCGGCCGCCGAGGCGGTGCAATGGCGCCCATGGCCCGCCGGTCGACCACCCCGCCACGCGTGCACAGCGCCCGCCAGGGCGCGGTCAGCATCGCGCTGCTCCTGCTAGCCGGCGTCCTGCTCGCGTTCGCCTACTGGGAGGTCGAGCACGGGCCCAATCCCCGACGGTCGTCGGTGGTCCTGCCGGTCAACGTCGAGTTCAGCCGGGCCGGCGTCGCGGTGTTCGTCGCGGCCGTGGTGATCGGGGTCGCGGCCGTGGTCGGGATCGCCGCGCTCGACTCCGCTGCCTCCATGCGTGTGCTGTCGCGGCAACGAGCCGTGCCCGGGCGGGTCCCCGCTCGCGGGCGGCGGCTCACCGGTAGCCGCCGGGTGCGGGCCCGCATGGTCCTGCTCAGCCCACCGGTCGCCCGGGCGCTCGGGGTCGACCGGGTCCCCGAGACCCCGCTGCACGCGATCCCCGCGGACGACGCTCGCTCCGACGTCCGGATCCGGTGCACCGTGCTCGTCCCCGCCCACAACGAGGAGGCGGTGCTCGGCCACACCCTGGCGTCGCTGGCCGCGCAGGACCGCGCACCGGACCGGGTGGTCGTCATCGCCGACAACTGCACCGACGGGACCGTCACGGTGGCGCGAGCAGCGGGTGCCGAGGTGTTCGAGACCGTCGACAACACCGAGAAGAAGGCGGGTGCGCTCAACCAGGTCCTCGACGTGCTCGTCGCCGAGGCGGACCGGGACGACGTCGTGATGGTGATGGACGCCGACTCCACCATCAACCCCGAGTTCCTCGACCGGGCGCTGGGCCTGCTCGAGGAGGAGGCGGACCTGATGGCCGTCGGCGGCCTGTTCTTCGGGGAGCCGGGCGGTGGCCTCATCGGACAGCTGCAGCGCAACGAGTACGGCCGCTACCAACGCCAGGTCGCCCGCAAGCTCAACCGCGTCTTCGTCCTCACCGGGACCGCCTCGGTGATCCGTGCCCCCGCGCTCCGCACCGTCGCGGAGTCACGCGGGATCCTCATCCCGGGTCCGCAGGGCAAGGTGTACGACACCCTGGCGATGACCGAGGACAACGAGCTCACCCTCTCCTTGAAGACGCTCGGCGCGCGGCTCACGTCCCCGCCGGAGTGCCGCGTCACCACCGAGGTGATGACGACCTGGCGCGATCTGTGGCGACAGCGCCTGCGCTGGCACCGCGGGGCGCTGGAGAACATCGGGGTCTACGGGTTCACGCGGGCGACCGCGATGTACTGGGGTCAGCAGCTCGGCCTGGCCTACGGCGTCCTCGCGCTGTGGTCCTACTTCCTGCTGCTCACCATCACGCTGCTCGCCGCGGACAGCATCCGGTGGTCGCCGTTCTGGATCACGATGGGCATGGTCTTCGTGGTGGAGCGCCTGGTGACGGTGTGGGCGGTGGGCTGGCGCGCCCGTGCACTCGCCGCACCGATCTTCCCGGAGCTGATGTACTCGGCGTTCCTCCAGGTCATCTTCGCCACCTCGATCGTCGAGATCATCCTGGGTCGCAAGGCCGGCTGGAACTACGTGCCGC
>JACJWV010000016.1 GCA_020636915.1 Nocardioides sp. | reverse complement strand
AGCCGGCGGGCGCCGTTCGTCGCCTTCGGTCGGCCGTGGGACAACCCGTCGGCCGTCCATCCCTGGGTCGACGTCGACGGAGCGGCCGGCACCGACCTGGCGACCACCCACCTCCTCGACCGCGGCCACACGCGGATCGCCTGGATCGGCTGGCGCAAGGACTCCTTCATCGGCGAGGACCGCCGCTCCGGGTGGAGCCGCGCCCTGCACGCTCGTGGCCTGCCCACCACCGGTCTCGCCTCCCGCGTGGAGGACACCGTGGCCAGCGGCCGCGAGGCGAGCGCGGTGCTGCTCGACGAGGCGCAGCCCTCGGCCTTCGTCTGCGCCTCGGACACGCTGGCCATGGGGGTGCTGCACACGCTCGCGCAGCGAGGGCTCGCGGCCGGACGTGACGTCGCCGTCGTCGGCTTCGACGACTCCCAGGTGGCGCAGGTCGTGCCACCGGGGCTCACCTCCGTGCGCCAGCCGCTGGAGGAGGTCGCCGTCGAGATCGTCAAGGGCCTGGAGGGGCTGCTCGCCCATCCGCCGGTCGTCGGCCCGGGCGTGATGCTGACCCCGACGCTGGCGCTGCGCGGCTCGAGCTAGCGGCCCGTCACGCGCCCTCCTGGTCGGTCGGCCGGCGGCCGAGCTCCTGGCGCAGCAGCGCGACCTCCCGGCGGAGCTCCTCGAGCTGCCGCGCGACCTCGGTGTCCGCGACCGCGGGGAGGTCGGCGTCGTCGTCGGTCGGCACCATGATCCGCGCCAGGATGCTGGCGAGCGACGCGATGATGCCGACGCCCACCAGCATCACGACGGAGGCCACGATCCGCCCGCCGCCCGTGACCGGGTAGTAGTCGCCGTACCCGACGGTGGTGAGGGTGACCGCCGACCACCACAGCGAGTCGCCACCGGTGGTGATGTTGGCGTCCGGTGAGCTGCTCTCGAGCTGGAGCACGAGCACCGACGAGATCGACAGCACGAGGAACGCGGTCAGGAACGTCACGAAGCCGGCGTACTGTCCCCGGTTGCTCACGATGTCGCGCACGATCTCGTTCTTGCGCTGGCCTCGGAACAGCCGGGTGATGCGGGCCAGCCGGCTCAACCGCGCCAGCCGGAAGAGGGCGGAGAAGCGGAAGAACCCGAAGCTGGGGATCGAGCCGAGCAGGTCCAGCCACCCGCGCTCGGCGAAGAAGTAGGTCCGCTTCGACGGAGCCCTGACCAGCCGGAGCGTGAAGTCGCCGAGGAACACCAGGCAGATGCCGTTGTCGTAGACGCCGAGCAGCTGCCGGGTGGACGCGGAGATGTCGGGCAGCACCAGCGCGACCATGATGAGCAGCGAGTAGACGGTGAGGACGAGGATGAACAGCTCGTAGGCGTTGCTCTGCGTGTCCGCCGGCGTACGACGCTCCATCCACTGCCCTTCCTTCGGCCCCGGTCGCAGGCTAGGGCATCGGCGGGTCGCCGTCCGGAGGTCGTGCGAGCTGGTCGTGCGGGCAGCCGGTCCGGATGACGTCGCGGGGACGTCATGCGAGCTGGTCGTGCAGGCAGCCGGTCCGGATGACGTCGCGGGGGACCCCCGCGGGGAGGTCATGCGAGCTGGTCGTGCGGGCGACCGGTTCGGATGACGCTGCGCGGGACGTCATGCGAGCAGGTGGTCCGGGCAGCCGAATCGGATGACGTCCGATCGGCGAGGGCGGGTGGCGACGCCGGGTCGCTCAGTAGCGACGCCACCACAGGTTGACGGCGTAGTCGACCTCGGTGCCCTCGTGCGAGGCCAGGGCGTCCTCCGCCGCGGGCCCCGGGAGCTCGATGCGCACGACCGCCTCGAGGTCAGCGCGCGAGGTGAAGCTCCAGCGCATGTCGACCGGGGTCCGCGTCCACCCGTGGGTCGACCAGAACCTCCCGACCGCGGCCGGGTCCACGTCCGGGAACCCGCGGCGGAACCACGACCCGAACGTTGACCGGGTGGGGTCGTTGTCGACCACGAACGCCGTTCCGCCCCGTCGTACGACGCGCGCCAGCTCGGCCAGGCCGGGCTCGCTGCCGGGGCCGAAGAAGTACGCCCACCGGGCGTGCGCCACGTCGACGGACGCGTCGGGGAGCGGGAGCTCCTGCGCCGTCCCCTGCAGCACCGAGACCTGCGGCAGCCGCCGGGTGCGGCGCCGCGCGAGAGCCACGAGGTCGCCGTGCGGCTCCACGCCGACCACGCTCGACGCCGTGCGCGCGAAGGCCGGGAGGTGGAACCCGGTCCCGCACCCCACGTCGAGCACGGCCCGGCCGTCCCAGGAGGCGACGGCGAGCATGGCCGCCTCGATCGCGCCATCAGGGTCGACGGCGCGGTTCTCGACCTCGTAGACCGCGGTGTGGTGCCAGATGTTGGGGCTCGGTCGGGCGCCGGGGAGCGCTGGTGTCGAAGCGCCCGTCACGACCTCGTCCCTCGGTCGTGGGGCTTGCTCAACCTGGTTCGCGACGGCACGCGCTTCGCGCGTGCCTGCTCCTTCACAGGCGGACGAGCCCGTTCGGGGTCTGAACCTGGACGGCGATGATGCCCGGGGTGCCGTTGGGGGCGACCCACTCGACCTTGACGTCCTCGAGCGGCGCCTCGACGGTCTCCCCCAGCCACTCGCTGACCCGGTGCGGGTCGCCCGCGATCTCCAGGCAGGCCAGGGAGAACTCGGGGTCCGCGCCGGCGCTCGGGTGCATCTCGGCGGGGGACTCCCACTCGATGAAGAACGGCAGCTGCGGGTCGGCGATCAGCCCGTTGACGCCGATCTGCTTCCAGGCCAGCTCGCTGCCGTCGGGGCGGTGGCGGTTGCCATGCGCCGCCTCGCGGCCGAGCCGCTGCTCGACGACGGAGATGTCATCGACGGCGACGACCCAGCCCAGCCAGCCCCCGCCCAGGGCGGAGCGGGCCCGCACCGCCTGGCCGAAGGGAGCCTTGTCGGAAGCGGGGTGGTCGAGCACCTCCACGATCTCGAGGTAGGTGTTGCCGGCGAGCGGCAGGATCATGTTGCGGGTCCCGAATCGAGCGTGGACACCACCGTCGACGAAGTCCTTGCCGAGCAGACCCCCGATGCGCTGGGCAGTGCTGGCGAGGCCATCCGGTCCTGCTGCGAAAGAGAGATGGTCCAGGCGCATGCCTGAATTCTCGGATTCGTCCCGGCGACCGGCGACACCGGGGTCGGTGTCTCTTGACGTCGAGACGTTCTCGACAGGCCCCCTCCGTGCTGCGGTCGGGCTCAGCGCGGGTCGGCAGGGTGCAGCGCCAGCGCGGACCGCGAGCGCAGGTGTGCGTCGCAGTGGCGCACGAGCTCCTCGTACGCCGGGCGCCCCATCAGCTCGGTGAGCTCGGCCTCGTGAGTGACGTAGACGGGCTCCACGGCGACGTGCGCCTCGGTGTTCCCCGAGCAGTACCAGTCGAGGTCGTGACCCCCCGGTCCCCAACCGCGCCGGTCGTACTCCCCGATGCTCACCTCGGTGTAGCGGCTGCCGTCCTGGCGCTCGACCTCGCGGAAGGTCCGGCGGATCGGGAGCTGCCAGCACACGTCCGGCTTGGTCTCGACCGGGTTCTTCCCGAGCCTGAAGGCCAGGGCGTGGAGGGCGCACCCGGCGCCGCCCTGCCCGGACGACGGAGCGAAGTCGGTCCGGTTGTGGAACACGCACGCCTGCTGGCCGTCGACGGTCGTGACGCGGGTCTTGCGCTCGCCGTCCTCGTCGACCTCGATCCAGTCGCGCTTGCGGACCTTGCCGGCGGGCTTCTGCTGCCACAGCTCCTCGTCGAGCATCCCGACGAACGCGGCGACCCGCTTCTCGTCGTCCTCGTCGGCGAAGTGCGCGCCCAGCGTGCAGCAGCCGACGTCCGGTGCGTCGGCGTAGATGCCCTGGCAGCCCTCGCCGAAGATGCACTTGTAGCTCGACGTGAGCCAGGTCAGGTCGCACCGCAGGACCTCGGACTCGTCGGCCGGGTTGACGAACTCGACATGGGCACGCGGGAACACCAGATCGACCTCGGGCACGGACCAACCCTACGTGGCGTCAGGGAGCGGTCCCGGTACGCCTGTCGCGACCTCGTGCCTCGGTCGCGGGGCCACTCGACCCAGCGCGTGTTCCTCGGTCCTCGCGGGCTCGGACCGAGTGCCCTAGTAGCGTTGAGCCATGCGCCTGGGCGTGCTCGACATCGGCTCCAACACCGGACACCTGCTGGTGGTGGACGCGCACCGCGGAGCGGCGCCCCTCCCGGCGTACTCCTACAAGCAGCCGCTGCGCCTCGCCGAGCACCTCGACGAGGCCGGGGCGGTGGCGCCGGCCGGCGTGGACGCGCTCAGCGGCTTCACCGCCCAGGCGCTGCGCGTGGCCGAGGACAAGGGCAGCGAGGACATGCTCGCCTTCGCGACCTCGGCGGTGCGCGACGCGGTCAACAGCGAGGCGGTGCTGGCCGAGGTGCGCCAGCGCACCGGCCAGGACATCGCGGTGCTGTCGGGCGAGGACGAGGCGCGGTTGACCTTCCTCGCCGTACGCCGGTGGTTCGGCTGGTCCGCGGGACGGCTCTCCGTGTTCGACATCGGTGGCGGCTCGCTGGAGATCGCCGGTGGCTCCGACGAGGAGCCCGACGTCGCCTGGTCGCTCCCGCTGGGTGCCGCCCGGCTCGCGCGCCAGCACTTCGCCGGCGGGAAGCCCGACGAGGAGACCGTCCGCGGCCTGCGCCGCCAGATCCGCGCCGACATCGCCCGCGATGCCGGCCGCCTGCTGCGTGCCGGCACCCCCGACCACGCCGCGGCGACCTCCAAGACGTTCCGCTCCCTGGCCCGCATCTGCGGCGCGGCGCCGTCCGCCGACGGTCCGCTCGTCCCGCGTTCGCTGCCGCTGGACACCCTGACCCAGTGGATCCCGAAGCTGGTCGCGATGACTCCCGCGGAGCTGGCGGACCTGCCCGGCGTCTCGCCGAGCCGGTCCCACCAGGTGGTGCCGGGGGCGCTGGTGGCCGAGGCCGTCATGGACATCTTCGAGCTGCCTGCCCTGGAGATCTGTCCGTGGGCCCTGCGCGAGGGTGTGATCCTCGAGCGGCTCGACCAGATCACGGCCGGCCTCTGATGGCCCCGCGCATCGGCCTCTCGACGGTCTCGGTCTACCCCGAGTCCTCGGCCCACGCCTTCTCCTACGCCGCCTCGCTGGGTTACGACACGATCGAGGTGATGGTCGGCATCGACGCGCTGAGCCAGCAGACCTCGGCGGTCCGGCAGCTCTCCGAGCACCACGGCATCCCGATCGCCGCCGTGCACGCGCCCTGCCTGCTCTTCACCCAGCGGGTCTGGGGCACCGAGCCGTGGGGCAAGCTCGAGCGCTCCGCCGAGATGGCCGAGGCCGTCGGCGCGGAGGTGGTCGTCGTGCACCCGCCGTTCCGGTGGCAGAAGACGTACGCCGCCGGCTTCGTCGAGGGCATCGCGGCCCTTGAGGCGTCGACCGGCATCGCCTTCGCCGTCGAGAACATGTACCCGTGGCGGGCCTCGTCGCGGCGCGGGATGGAGATGTACCTGCCCGGCTGGGACCCCTCGGAGGAGCCCTACGCCAACACCACGATCGACCTCTCCCACGCGGCGATCGCACAGTCCGACCCGATCCTGATGGCCAAGCGCCTCGGCGACCGGCTGCGGCACATCCACCTCACCGACGGGACCGGCTCGGCCAAGGACGAGCACCTGGTCCCGGGGCGCGGCTCGATGGGCGCGGCGCCGTTCCTGCGCCACCTCGCCAAGGTCGGGTTCGGCGGCGAGATCGTCGTCGAGATCAACACCCGCAAGTGCCGCGACAGCGCCGAGCGGGAGACCGACCTGCGGGAGTCGCTGGAGTTCGCGCGCGAGCACTCGGCGGTGGGCACGCCGTGACGTCGGCGGCACCGCGGCGCGGCCGCCGTCCGGGAGCGCCGGACACGCGCGCCGCGATCCTGGCGGCGGCGCGCTCGCTCTTCGCCGCCCACGGCTTCGCCGGTACCTCGATGCGCGCGGTCGCGGCGGAGGCCGGGGTCGACGCCGCCCTGGTCCACCACTACTTCGGCAGCAAGGACGACCTCTTCATCGCCGCGCTCGAGCTGCCCGTCGACCCGCGCGTGGTGGTGCGGCCCGTGATCGAGGGCGGTGTCGACGACGCCGGCGAACAGCTGATGCGCCTGTTCGTCTCGGTGTGGGACGACGAGCACACGCGCACCCCGCTGCTCGCGCTGGTGCGCGGCATCCTCGACCCGGGTGGTGCGCAGCTGGTGCAGGACGGCTTCCTGCGGATGGTGCTCGGCCCGGTCGGCGCCGGCCTCGGCATCGACGAGCCCGAACGCCGGTTGCCGCTGGTCGCGTCGCAGCTCGTCGGCCTGGTCGTGCTGCGCTACGTCGTCGGCGTCGAGCCGCTCGCCTCGATGCCGGCCGAGGACCTCGTGGCGGTGTACGCGCCGACGCTGCAGCGCTACCTCACCGGGCCGCTGCCGTAGGGATCGCTGCAGCAGGTTTCCCCGGCCGGCCGGGGATCCCTGGACTTGTCGGGTGGTGCAACACCCACGAAGTCCAGGAATTGCCCGCGGAGTCCGGGCCGGCGACCCGCGCAAAGGACGGTTTCCCCGGGCGACCGGGGGATTCCGGCACTTGTCGGGAGCGCCCGCGCGGAGGCATAATTCAACGCATGATGAATAACGCGGTGGAGATCCGCGACCTGCACGTCGTGCGGGGGCGCCACACGGTGCTCGAGCACCTCGACCTGGCCATCGGCGGGGGCGTGACCGGGCTGCTGGGGCCGTCCGGGTGCGGGAAGTCCACATTGATGCGCTGCCTGGTCGGGGTGCAGCGCATCGCGGACGGGTCGGTCGAGGTCTTCGGCAAACCGGCGGGCAGCGCCCCGCTACGCGACCGGGTCGGCTACGTCACCCAGGCCGTGAGCGTGTACGACGACCTCACCGTCGCCGAGAACCTCCGGTTCTTCGCGCGCGTGCTCGGCGCCGGCCGCGACCACGTCGACCGGGCGGTCGCGTCGGTCGACCTGGAGGAGTACGCCGACGACGTGGTCGGGCGCCTGAGCGGTGGCCAGCGGTCCCGTGCCAGCCTCGCGGTCGCGCTGCTCGGCGAGCCCGAGCTGCTGGTCCTCGACGAGCCCACCGTCGGCTTGGACCCGGTGCTGCGCGAGGAGCTGTGGACCCTGTTCCACCAGCTGGCCGACAGCGGCGTGGCGGTCTTCGTCTCCAGCCACGTCATGGACGAGGCCGAGCGCTGCGACAGACTCCTGCTGATGCGGGAGGGCCGGATCATCGCCGACGGGTCACCGGACGACATCAAGCAGCGTGCCGGCGTCGACGACGTCGAGGCCGCCTTCCTCGCCATCGTGCGCCAGGACCGGGGTGACGCGTCATGAACCTCCGCATCACCCTCGCCGTCGCCCACCGCGTCCTCATCCAGCTGCGCCGCGACAAGCGCACCATGGCCATGCTGCTGGTGCTGCCCTGCGTGCTGATCTCGCTGCTCTGGTGGATCTACGAGGACGCCAACCCGATGCTCTTCGACAGCATCGGCCCGGCGCTGCTGGCCATCTTCCCCGTGATCGTGATGTTCCTGGTGACCAGCGTGACGACCCTGCGCGAGCGCTCCAGCGGCACCCTCGAGCGGCTGCTCGCGATGCCGATGGGCAAGCTCGACTTCCTCGTCGGCTACGCGATCGCCTTCGGTCTGGTCGCCGCGGTGCAGTCGGTCCTCGCGGTCGGTGTCAGCGTCGGCCTGCTCGGCCTCGACGTGGTCGGGCCGCTCTGGCTGCTGACGGTCGTCGCCGTCGTCGACGCGATCCTCGGCAGCGCGCTGGGGCTGTTCGTCTCGGCCTTCGCGCAGACCGAGTTCCAGGCCGTGCAGTTCATGCCGGCGATCATCATCCCGCAGCTGCTCCTGTGCGGGCTGCTCGTGCCGCGCGACGCCATGCCGCCGTTCCTGGAGGCGATCAGCGACGTGCTGCCGCTCTCGTACGCCGTCGACGCGATGCAGCACCTGACCACCTCGACCAGCACCGGCCAGGTGTGGCAGGACGTCGCCGTGGTGGCCGCGTTCGCCGTGGGCGGCCTGGCCCTCGGGGCGGCGACCCTGCGCCGTCGTACCGACTGACATGTGGGCCTCCTCGAATCGGACGGAGCGAGACCGAGGTCGTAGCCTGAGGACCATGTCGCTCCTCCGTCAGCCGCTCCTCCTTCTCGCCCGCAGCGCCGCGGTCAAGAAGATGGTGAGCACCATGCCCGTGTCCGCCGGCATCGTCCGCAGCTACGTGCCCGGCGAGACCACCGCGTCGGCCGTCGACGCGACCGCCGCGCTCGTCGACGACGGGCTCCGGGTGACCCTGGACTTCCTCGGTGAGGACACGCTGGACGCGGAGCAGGCCGACGCGACGGTGACCGCCTACCTCGAGGTGCTCGGCCAGCTCTCGGCGCAGGGCCTGACCCGCAACGCCGAGGTGTCGGTGAAGCTCAGCGCGATCGGTCAGTTCCTTCCGGACAACGGCCACAAGATCGCGCTCGAGAACGCCCGCACCATCTGCCGGGCCGCCCGCAACGCCGGCACCACGGTCACCCTCGACATGGAGGACCACACGACGACCGACTCGACGCTGGCGATCCTGCGCGAGCTGCGCAAGGACTTCCCCGAGACCGGGGCCGTCCTGCAGGCGGCCCTGCGCCGCACCGAGTCCGACTGCCGCGCGCTCGCGCACGAGGGCTCGCGGGTCCGGCTGTGCAAGGGCGCCTACCTCGAGCCCGAGGCGGTGGCGTTCCAGGACGCGCTGGAGATCGACAGGTCCTACGTGCGCTGCCTCAAGGTCCTGCTCGCCGGCGAGGGCTACCCCATGATCGCCACCCACGACCCGCGGATGGTCGAGATCGCCTCCTCCTTGGCCAGTCGCCACGGGCGGGCCCAGGGCTCCTACGAGTTCCAGATGCTCTACGGCATCCGGCCCGAGGAGCAGCGCCGGCTGGTCGCCGAGGGCGAGACGATGCGCGTCTACGTGCCCTACGGCCACGAGTGGTACGGCTACCTGATGAGAAGGCTCGCGGAGCGTCCGCAGAACCTGACATTCTTCCTGCGGTCCCTGATCTCCAAGAGCTAGCCGACCGAACGGAGGCACGCATGGCCCAGACCGCGATCCTCGGCGCCGGGGTGATGGGGGAGACCCTGCTCTCCGGGCTGGTGCGCGCCGGCCGGCGGGTCGACAACCTCCTGGTCGGGGAGAAGCGCGCCGACCGCGCCCGTGAGCTCGAGGAGCGGTACGGCGTCGCGGTGGTCGGCAACGCCGAGGCGGCTCGCAAGGCCGACACCCTGGCGCTCGTCGTCAAGCCGCAGGACATGGGCGACCTCCTTGACGAGATCGCCGGCGAGCTGCGGGCCGGTCAGCTCGTCGTGTCCCTCGCCGCCGGCATCACCACCGCGTTCATCGAGTCGCGGGTGCCCGAGGGCGTCGCCGTCGTCCGGGTCATGCCCAACACCCCCGCGCTCGTCGACGAGGGCATGGCCGCCATCTCGCCGGGCTCGCACTGCTCCGAGGAGCACCTCGCCGAGGCCGAGTCGCTCATGGCGTCGGTCGGCCGGGTGCTGCGCATCCCCGAGCGCCAGCAGGACGCGGTCACCGCGATCTCCGGCTCGGGTCCGGCCTACATCTTCTACGTGGTCGAGTCGATGATCGAGGCCGGCGTCCACCTCGGCCTGCCGCGCGCCACCTCGACCGAGCTGGTGCTCCAGACCGTCGTCGGCTCCGCCAAGATGCTGCGCGAGACCGGCACCCACCCGGTGGTCCTGCGCGAGCAGGTGACGTCGCCCGCCGGCACCACGGCGGCCGCCCTGCGCGAGCTCGAGGTCCACAAGGTCCGGGCCGCGTTCCTCGCCGCGATGGAGGCCGCGCGCGACCGGTCCCGCGCGCTCGCCGAGGGCGACTGAGGAGGGCACAGCCGTGGCCGGCCTCCTCCCGCTCGCCTGGGGTTGCACCCCGGCCGAGCTGGCCCGCCGCTACCCGGCCGACGACCGCGCGGAGGAGCTGGTCCGCGGCCCGGTGCTGCGGATGACCCGGGCCGTCGACGTCGACGCGTCCCGGGCCCGGGTGTGGCGCGCGGTGTGCCAGATCGCGGTCGCGCCGTACTCCTACGACTGGATCGACAACCGCGGTCGCCCCTCGCCGCGGCACCTGGTGGCGGGCGCCGACCACGTGGAGGTGGGCCAGCGCCTGCAGGTCTTCCGCGTGACCGACGTCGAGCCCGGCCACCAGTGGACGGGCGTCACGATCCCGAGGGTCCTCGGCCGGACCGCGGTCACCTACGCCGTCGAGCCGTCCGGCGCCGGCTCCCGCCTGGTCTGCCGGATCACGACCAGCCAGCGGGGGCCGATCGCCTGGGCGTGGTCCCGGGTGCTCGCCTGGGGCGACCTGGTGATGATGCGTCGCCAGCTCCTCAACCTCAAGGAGCTCGCCGAGCGCGCCTGAGCAGCAGCCCGATCAGCGCCACGTTGGCGATCGCGACCAGGGTCATCGACGCGGTGAAGGTCAGCGCGACCGGCCAGACCGGCGGCGGTGCGGTCGCGGCGCCGGCCGACGACGCGGTCCCGCTCGCCGGGCTGTCCGAGAAGGTCCACGCGAACGCACCGAGCACGTAGACGACCGGCAACGCGGGGAGCACCGCGGGGAGGGTGAGGACGCCGACCGCCACCTCGGCCCAGGGCAGCACGTCGTGGCTCGAGAAGGCCGCCGCGGTGAGGCCGGCGACCGTCGCGACGTAGGCCGCGGCCAGCACCCGACCCACGGCTCGGGTCACGACGGCGACCGGATCGCGCGGAGCAGCCCGAGGACGTCGTCGACGACGCCGCGGATGACCGGCAGGCGGGACAGCCGCACCAGGCGGTCGACGACCGGCACCGACCGGGTCACGAGCTCGCGGCTGCGCTGCTGGCCGGGGCTGTCGTCGTACACCCAGAAGAGCACCACGCCCATCTGGAGCAGCCAGAGCAGCTGGGGGAGCTCGCCGCGCAGCGCCGGGAGGGGCTTGGCGTCGGAGCCCTCGAGGACCCGGGCGAAGAGCGCGATGCTCGCGTCGCGGGCCGGCGCGGACTCCGGGCTGAACGGCGAGAGCGGGCTGTGCGGGTCGGCCGCGTTGCGGAAGAACTGCCCGGCGAACTCGTGGTGCGGCCGCGCCACGTCGAGCCAGGCCAGCAGCACCCCGCGCAGGCGCCGGTCGAACTTCTCGTCGCCCGCCAGGACCCGCTCGGCGGCCGCCGCGTGCTCGGCCTGGAGCTGGTCGTAGAACGCCTGGACCAGGTGCTCCTTGGAGCCGAAGTAGTAGTAGGCGTTCCCGAGCGAGACCCCGGCCTCGGCGGCGATCGCGCGCATCGTCGTGCGCCCGTAGCCGGACTCCCGGAACAGGCGCGTCGCCGCGTCCACGATGGTGCGGCGGGTGTGCTCAGCCTTGGGGGAGCGCACAGGTTCCGGCACAGCGGTCAGCGTAGTCACCCCCCACGGTCGGTCCGGAGCCGAGCAGGTGGCGCAGCCCGGCCGCGCCGTACGCCGCCCCGCGGGCCAGCGGCAGCAGCCGCGGGGTGGCCAGCCGCTCGGCCAGGCCGCGGTGCGCGCGGGTGGCCCACAGGCACATCACCCAGGCGCGCTCCTGGGTCCACACCGCCCCGTCGGCGCCGACGACGGTGACCTCCTCGAGGGTGCGGCCGTGGTCGAGCGCCGGATAGCGGCGCCGCGCCTCGGCCGACCCCGCGGGCAGGACCTCCAGCGGCACGAGCAGCGCCTGCTGCCCGAGCCAGGCCGCGAAGGAGCGGCACAGGGGGCAGTCGGCATCGGTCAGCACCGTGAGGGCGGTCGTCTCCGCGCCGCGCGTCGACGGGTTCACCCTCGCCGTCCTCAGGCCGGGTACGCCGGCGGCTGCGGCGGGAGGAAGCCCTGCGGCGGCAGCGGCGCGATCCTCGTCCGCTCCAGGCGGCTGCGGCGCCGGATCGCGTTGAAGACGTAGACGTTGAAGAAGTGCAGGGCCCCGAGCGTCAGCATGACGACGCCGATCTTCACGCTGAGCGTCTCGAACATGTCGCGCAGGTCGCCGACCGGGCTCGTGACGCGCAGGAAGAGCATCACGAAGCCCAGGTTGAGCAGGTAGAAGCCGACGACGAGCAGCCGGTTGACGGCGTGGGCGAGCCGCTCGTCGCCGGCGAAGACGTCCTCGAGGAAGACCCGGCCGTTGCGGGAGAGGGTGGTCGCCACCCAGACGGTCAGGGGGACGGTGACGAGCAGGTAGAGGACGTAGGTGCCGACGGTCCAGGTCACGGCGATCTCGCTTTCTTGAACGTGTTCAAAAGATGTGTGCAACGGTATCCCTCTTTTTGAACATGTTCAAGAGTGCTGACCATGGGCCCTGTTGCGGTCACAGGCCCATCGCGGCCTGGGCCGCCTCGAGCACGGGCGTGGTCACCTCGCGGCACCGCTCCGCGCCCGCGGCGAAGACCGACGAGACGTGGGCGGGGTCGGCCGCCAGCTCGGCGTACCGCTCCTGGAGCGGCGCCAGCTGGGCCACCACCGCGTCGGTGACGCACCGCTTGAGCGCCCCGTACGTCGTCAGTCCCTCGGCCGACCCGCCGCAGGCGGCCAGGACGTCGAGGAGGTTGGTCACCCCGGGCTTGGCCGGGTCGGCGCGCACCGCGTCGGGCCCGGTGTCGGAGTCGGTGACAGCCCGAGCCACCTTCCGGCGGACGACGTCGGGCGGGTCGAGCAGCAGGACGACCCCGGCTGCGTCCGCGTCGGACTTGCCCATCTTGCGGGTGGGGTCGTCGAACCGCATCACCCGCGCGCCGGCCGCCGGGACCGTGATCTCGGGGACCGTGAAGACCGGTCCGTAGAGGCGGTTGAAGCGGAGGGCGAGGTCGCGGGTGAGCTCGACGTGCTGGCGCTGGTCGGCGCCGACCGGCACCCGCCGCGGTCCGTAGAGCAGGATGTCGGCCGCCATCAGCGCCGGGTAGGTGAACAGGGCGGCCCGGGTCGTGGGCTGGTCGCGTCCCTTCTCCTTGAACTGGATCATCCGGTTGAGCTCGCCGGTGGTGGCCGTGCACTCGAGCAGGTAGGCGAGCTGGGCGTGCGCCGGGACCCGGCTCTGCACGAACAGCGTGGACCGGTCGAGCCCGGCCGCGAGCATCAGGGTCGCCGTCTCGAGCACGAGCGCCCGCAGTCTCCCGGGGTCGTGGGGGGTCGTCATCGCGTGCAGGTCGGCGATGCCGTAGAAGCCGTCGGTCGCGTCCTGGCCGGCCGCCATCGGGCGCAGGGCGCCCAGCAGGTTGCCGAGGGTGAGTCGGCCGCTCGGGGTGAGCAGCGAGAGCGTGCGCTCCATGGGTTCCTCCCGGTGGTGGGGCCCCGTGGTGAGGCCTGTGGTGGGGCTGGTGGGAGCCCGCGGGAGGACGTGTCCGGGATGCAGAACGGCCGCCCGTGGGCGGCCGTGTGGGTGTCGTGCGTGCGCGTCGACGAGGTGGTCCGCCCTCAGGCGGGCCACCAGTCCATGGAACGCGTCAGCACGCGTCCAGACTAGCGATACCGTCGCGACATGACCACGTGCGACGGACCGGCCACGGTGGTCTTCGACCCCAGCCTCACCGAGTACGACTTCGGTCCGGCGCACCCGATGTCGCCGGTGCGGGTCGACCTGACCATGCGCCTGGCGGAGGAGCTGGGCGTCGTGGGGGGCGGGCGCCTGCTCCGGGTCGCGGCCCCGATCGCCAGCGACGATGTGATCGCCACCGTGCACGATCCCGGCCTGATCGACGCGGTCGTCAAGGCGGGCTCGACCCCGGGCTCCTACTTCGAGCGTCGCGGGCTCGGCACCGACGACAACCCGGTCTTCCCCGGGATGCACCAGGCCGCCGCCCACATCGTCGGCGCGAGCGTGGAGGCGTTCCGGCAGGTGTGGTCGGGGGACTCGCTGCACTCGGTCAACATCACCGGCGGGCTCCACCACGCGATGCGCGACCGCGCCAGCGGCTTCTGCATCTACAACGACATCGCGATCGGCATCCAGCACCTGCTCGACCAGGGCGCCCAGCGGATCGCCTACGTCGACGTCGACGTCCACCACGGGGACGGCGTCGAGCGGATCTTCTGGAACGACCCCCGGGTGCTCACGATCTCGCTGCACGAGACGGGCCAGATGCTCTTCCCCGGCACCGGCTTCCCCCGGGACCTCGGCGGCCCGGACGCCGAGGGATCGGCGGTGAACGTCGCCCTCCCGCCCGGCACCGGGGACGGCGGGTGGCTGCGCGCCTTCCACGCCGTCGTACCCCCGCTCGTGCGCGAGTTCCGCCCGGACGTCCTGGTCACCCAGCACGGCTGCGACTCCCACGTCGAGGACCCCCTGGCCCACCTGATGCTCACCGTCGACGGGCAGCGGGCCGCCTACCTGGCGCTCCACGACCTCGCGCACGAGGTCTGCGAGGGCAAGTGGGTCGCGACCGGGGGTGGCGGCTACGCCCTGGTCGAGGTGGTACCGCGGGCGTGGACCCACCTGCTCGCCATCGCCGGCGGTCACCCGCTCGACCCGGACACCGACACCCCGGGAGGTTGGCGCGAGCACGTCCGGACCTCGCTGGGTCGCGTGGCGCCGCACCGGATGACCGACGGGCGCACGCCCGCGTTCCGGGACTGGAGCGAGGGCTACGACCCGGACACCTGGCTGGATCGCGCCATCCACGCCACCCGGACGGAGATCTTCCCCCTCCACGGGCTCGACCCGCTCCCGTAGCTGTCGGTCGGGGAGTGGCGGCGGCGCTCGACGCAAGCGGACACGCCGACGCTCGACAGCTACTTTGGTGAACCCCTTCCCCACGAGTCACACCAGGCTCTATTCTCACCGTGCGTGACGCGTGCACTCACCGGTGGGGAAGCCGGCGGCGCGTCCTACAGAAAGTATCGGTGCGCCATGGCTACCAGTTCCGGGGACCTGCCCGAGTCGAAGTTCCTCACTGTTGCCGAGGTGGCGGCGATGATGCGCGTGTCGAAGATGACCGTGTATCGCCTCGTCCACAACGGCGAGCTCCCTGCCGTCCGGGTCGGCCGATCCTTCCGCGTCCAGGAGAAGGACGTCGACGAGTACCTGCGCAAGAGCTTCTACAGCGCCGGCTGACGCCCCGGAGCAGCACCCGGGGCAGCGCCCGGTCCACGACGGGGACGGCCGATTCTGCCGGTCCCGCACGGCCGGATAGGCTGGGTCGGTCCTCGGGGTCCGTCCCGTGGCCGCAGTACTGCTGTCGAAAGGTTCTCCCGTGGGTTCTGTCATCAAGAAGCGCCGCAAGCGCATGGCCAAGAAGAAGCACCGCAAGCTGCTGAAGAAGACGCGCGTCCAGCGTCGCAAGCTCGGCAAGTAGGGCCTGCGCGGGTCCGATGGGGAGCGCCGGCAGGGTCGTCCTGGTCACCGGGGTCTCACGCGACCTCGGCCGGCGGTTCGCGCGCTCGCTCGCGGCCCAACCCGGTGTCGCCCGGGTCGTCGGCGTCGACGCGATGCCGCCGCGCGGCGACATCGGCGACGTCTCGTTCGTGCGGGCCGACATCCGCAACCCGGTCATCGCCAAGGTGATCGTCAAGGAGGACGTCGACACCGTCGTCCACATGAGCGTCATCGCCACCCCCGGCACGGCCGGCGGGCGGAACGCGATGAAGGAGCTCAACGTCATCGGCAGCATGCAGCTGCTGGCCGCGTGCCAGAAGGCGCCGGAGCTGCGCACCCTGGTCGTGAAGTCGTCGACGACGATGTACGGCGCCAGCAACCGTGACCCCGCGATGTTCACCGAGGACATGGGACCGCGCCGCGCGCCGCGTGCCGGCTACGCCAAGGACGTCGCCGAGGTCGAGGGCTACGTGCGCGGGTTCGCCCGCCGCCGCCCCGACGTCCGGGTGACGATCCTGCGTCCCGCCAACGTCATCGGTGCCCACGTCGTCAGCCCGCTCACGTCGTACTTCCGGCTCCCCGTGCTGCCGACCGTCCTCGGCTACGACCCGCGGCTGCAGTTCCTGCACGAGCGCGACCTGCTCGGGGCGCTGCGGCACGCGGTCGCGACCGATGTCGCCGGGATCTTCAACGTCGCGGGCGACGGCGTCCTCACGCTGTCCCAGGCGGTCCGCCGCCTCCGGCGGCCCACGGTGCCGCTCCCGTCGTTCGCGATCGGGGGCGTCGGCTCCGCCCTGCGCTCCTCGCGGGTGACCGACCTCTCGCCCGAGCTGCTCGCGCTGCTCACCTACGGTCGCGGGGTCGACACGACCCGGATGCGCGAGGACCTCGGCTTCGAGCCGGCGTACACGACCGCCGAGGCCTTCGCCGACTTCGCCGCGCCCCTCCCGGTCACCGGCGGCCGGACCGAGCGGGTGCTCGCCCGCGCCGCCCGCGCCCTGCCCGACCCGGAGCAGGTTCCCTCCGTGCTTCCCGTTCCTGGAGGTGCCGTCCGTGGGTGACGCCGAGATCATCCCGATCGGGACCCGGGGCCGCCCCGGTCGTGGCACGGGCACCCAGCAGCCGTCCTCGGCCGCGCGTGGCCTGGCCGGCAGTGGTCGATCCGGAGGTTCCCGTCCCGGCGGCGCGCGTTCCGGCGGCCCTGGCCGTCAGGGCACCGAGAAGGCGCCCGGCGGCGGTGGTGCGCGTCCGCCGGCCGGCGACGCCGACCCGGCGCCGACCGCCGGCGACCGGCCTCCCGTGGTGACCGCGGACCGCGAGCCGCGCGGCGGGATCCCGGCCTCGGACTGGCTGGCGGCCCTCCAGCACGGCGCCCGCGAGGTGTTCGGCGACGAGTGGGAGCTGCAGCTGGCCCGGTTCCTTGCGTTCCTGCGCCGCCGCGTCACCGGTGACTACGAGGTCGACGAGTACGGCTTCGACCGCGAGGTCACCGAGCGGTTCCTGATGGCCTCGCTGCGCCCGATCGCGGACAAGTGGTTCCGCGTCGAGGTCCGCGGTGCCGAGAACATCCCGGCCGACGGCGGTGCCCTCGTCGTCTCCAACCACTCCGGGACGATCCCCGTCGACGGGCTGATGACGATGGTGTCGATCCACGACACCACCGGGCGGTTCCTGCGACCGCTGGGCGCCGACCTGGTGTTCCGCCTGCCGGTCGTCGGCGCGGTCGCGCGCAAGAGCGGCGCGACCCTGGCCTGCAACGAGGACGCGGAGCGGATGCTGCGCGGCGGCGAGCTCGTCGGTGTCTGGCCCGAGGGCTTCAAGGGCATCGGCAAGCCCTACTCCCAGCGATACAAGCTCCAGCGGTTCGGTCGCGGCGGGTTCGTGTCGGCGGCCGTGCGGGCCGGGGTCCCGATCGTCCCGCTGTCGGTGGTCGGTGCCGAGGAGATCTACCCCCTCGTCGGCAACGTGCCCTCGCTGGCGAGGCTGCTCGGGCTGCCCTACATCCCGATCACCCCGTTCTTCCCGCTGCTCGGCCCGCTCGGGCTCGTTCCGCTGCCCTCGAAGTGGCTGCTGGAGTTCGGCGAGCCGATCCGCACCGACGAGTTCGACGAGGGCGCCGCGGACGACCCGATGCTGGTCTTCAACGTCACCGACCAGGTGCGCGAGACGGTCCAGCAGACCCTCTACACGCTGCTCATGCAGCGCCAGTCCGTCTTCCGCTGACCTCGGGCGGCGGCGCTGGCGAGTTTCGTCGGCCGGCCGACGAAACCCGAGCCGGGACGACGAAAGTTCGTCGTCCCGCCGCGTACTTCGTCGTCCCGGGTGAGCGCGCCCTCACGCGCCAGGACGTCATGCGGTGCGGTCGCGCTGGCAACCACGTCGTCCGACGTCGCGTGGGTCGGGCGCCAGGACGTCATGCGGTGCGGTCGCGCTGGCAACCACGTCGTACGACGTCGCGTGGGTCGGGCGCCGGACGTCATGCGGTGCGGTCGCTCCGGCAGCCGGGTCGTACGACGTCACGACGGAGCCGCTGCGAACCGGGGGCCGCCGGAGGGCGGGGCCGGGCGGACCTACTGCTGCTGGCCGGTGAGGGGGTCGATGACGCTGCCGAGGATCTGGCCGACCCCGTCCACGACGTCGCCGACGCTCGGGACCGACGGCGAGGGGCTCGGGCCCGAGGTGGAGCCGCCGCCGGTGAGGGCCTCGGTCAGCCCCTGCGTCAGGGTCTGGACCGGGTCGCTGGAGCCCGAGGGCCCCGAGGACGGCGCGGACCCGGGGTCGGTGACGCTGCCGGGCCCGATGTCGCCGGGGTCGACGTCCGGCAGGTGCGGCTTACCGCCGTCGTGGCGGTGCTTGCTCGGGCCGCGGGCGGGCTCGACGGTCGGCTTGGGGGCGACCGGCACGACGATGGTCTCCGCGGCGGAGGCGAGGACCGGCGGGATCGTCTCGATCGGCGTACCGCCGCACTGGGGGCACCGCTGCGCCGCCTCGGCGTCGATGGTCTGCAGGGTGCGCGCGGCGCGGATCAGCTCGTCGCGGGCAGCGGGCGGCACCAGCGGCTCGAGCGCGGCGAGCTGGTCGAGGCTGGAGGAGGAGAAGTCGCGCAGCTCGGCGATCGAGGAGGCGTTGCCGTGGTGGGCGTAATCGGCCAGCAGCAGGTCGGAGGCCTCGGTCGCCTGGTCGGTGAAGGTGCTCAGGGTGTCGGCGATCCGGACGTCGTCGCCGAAGTGGTCCTGGCGCGCGAGCGCGTCGGCCTCGTCGAGGCGGTCCGAGGCGTTCGCCAGCATCGTCGAGCCCTTGCCGCCCTCGCCGACCGACAGGCCGGTGTGGGCGCTCTCGATCGCCCGCTTGACGGGGTAGAGGGCGTCGCCCGGCAGGGCGCCCTGGGAGGCGACCGCGACGCCAGTGGTGACGCCGACGACGGCGAGCCCGCCGACGACGGCGGCGAGGCGGCGCTCCCGGGTCGGGCGGCGCGCGGGCAGCTGGAGCCGGGAGACGTCGGCGGGGGCCAGCGCGGTCTCTGCCTCGGCCATCAGGGCCGCGCGCAGGTCGGACACGAACTCGGGACGCGCGGTCACCGGTGGCATCGTGCGCAGGGCACCGACCAGCTCGAGCAGCTCGGTGTCACGGGTCGCGGTCGAGCCCGCCGAGCCGGACTCGACGAGCGCTTCGAAGTCGTCGGCGCGACGCTGCGCCGGGAACCCCCACGTCATGTCCACCTCAACGACCGGTGAGGCGACGGAGTTACGGCCGGCGCGGCGGTTGCGTAAACGATTTCGTGATGCCGGCGCATCAGTCCCGGATCCCTTCCGGCATCAGCTTGGCGAGGTTGCGAACCCCGCGGAGCTGGAGCTGCTTCACGGCGCCGTCGGACCGGCCGAGCACCTCGGCGGTCTCGGCGATGCTCATGCCCTGGAGGAAGCGCATCACCAGGCAGTCGCGCTGCTCCGGCGGGAGCTCGGTGAGGGCCTGGAGCAGGATCTCGTTGGTGAGGCCGGCGAGGACGGCCGACTCGGGTCCGTCGGTGGCGTCGTCGTGGAGCGCCATGTCCTCGGTCGTGAGCTCCAGGCGGGTGCGGCCGGCCTTGAAGTGGTCCGTCGCCAGGTTGCGGGCGATCGTCATCAGCCAGGCGCCGAAGTCCTTGCCCTGCCAGCGGAAGTTGTTCATGCTCCGCAGCGCCCGGAAGAAGGTCTCCGAGGTGAGGTCCTCGGCCAGCGTGCTGGAGCGGGTGCGGTAGAAGAGGAAGCGGTAGACCGAGGGCTGGTAGTGGTCGTAGAGCATCCCGAAGGCGTCGGCGTCGCCGCCGCGGGCCAGCTCGACCAGCGCGATCAGGCGCGAGCGGTCGGCCTCGTCCTCCTCGGAGGAGGTGGCGAGGTCGGCGTCGTCGTACCCACCGCCGCTGCCGGTGCCCGCGCTCGTCCGGCCGCCGGCGACCGCCTCGGTCGCGAGCATGCCGGGGAACCCGGCGTACCCGGGGTGCTCACACAGGAGCAGCTGGGCGACGAGCCGACGCAGGGTCCCGAGCCCGCGCGCGACGTCGCTGTCCTCCCACGACATGGATCGCATCCTCCCAAGAAGCTTCCCCCGAAGCCTTGCCCATCGTAAACGGGAGTTACTCCTATGGGAACCGGACGATCAGTGCCGCTTTCCCCGGACGGCGACGCCCGCGGCCACCGCGCCGGTCAGCGCGCCGGCCGCAGCGCCCACGACGGCCCCGGCGCGGAGCGCCTTGCGACCGGTCCGGTAGTCGCGGATCCGCCAGCCCTGCTCACGGGCGTGGGCCCGCAGCCGGGCGTCCGGGTTGATCGCGCACGGGTCGCCGACCATCGAGAGCATCGGCAGGTCGTTGTAGGAGTCGGAGTACGCCGAGCAGCGGCGCAGGTCGAGTCCCTCGCGCTCGGCGAGCGCCCGCACGGCCTCGCCCTTGGCGGGTCCGTGGAGCAGGTCGCCGACCAGCTGACCGGTGTAGACGCCGTCGACATGCTCCGCGACGGTCCCGAGCGCCCCGGTCAGGCCGAGCCGGCGCGCGATGATCTGGGCGATCTCGATCGGGGCGGCGGTCACCAGCCAGACCCGCTGGCCCTCGTCGAGGTGCAGCTGCGCGAGGGCGCGCGTGCCCGGCCAGATCCGGTCGGCCATCGCCTCCTCGAAGATCTCCTCACCCAGGTCCTGCAGCTCGGTGACGGTGTGGCCGGCGATGAACCCCAGCGCCGACGCGCGGGCGCCGGCGACGTGGTCGGGGTCCTCCACCCCCACCACGCGGAAGTAGGCCTGCTTCCACGCGGCACCCAGGATCTCCCGGGTAGTGAAGAACTTGCGCCGGTGCAGCCCGCGCGCGAGGTGGAAGATGCTCGCTCCCTGCATCACGGTGTTGTCGACGTCGAAGAACGCCGCCGCCGACGCGTCGGTGGGCGGGGTGAGCGCCGACTCGACCTCCGCGGCCGCCGCCGCGGCCTCGCCGGCCAGCACGGACCGCACCTGGAGGTTGCGCGGGCGCGGACGCTTCTCGGTCACGACGCCGAGCGTAGCGGCGCCCGGGCCCTTGCCCGCGCTGTGGAAGGATCGGCCCATGTCCGGAGTGCGCGACGTCGCGGAGCTGGCGTCAGCCGCTGCCGCCGAGGAGCCGGACCGGGTCGCGGTCGTCGAGGCGGCCGGCCGCCGGCTCACCTGGGCCGAGCTCGACGACGAGGTGGGCCGGGTCGCGACCGGACTGGGACTTGCCGGCGTGGTCGGCGCCCAGCGCGTGCTCGTGGCGATCGGCAACCGGCTCGAGTTCGTGACGACGTACCTCGGCGTGCTGCGAGCGCAGGCGGTCGCGGTGCCGGTGAACCCCCGCTCGACGGTCGACGAGCTCGCCCGGATGCTCGAGGACTCCGGCTCGCGGATCGCGGTGGCCGACGCGGACACCGCCGCGGCCGTGCGGGCGGCCGCCGCGACGCTCCCGGGGCCGCCGCGGGTCGTCGTGGTGGGTGAGCCGTCGTACGACGAGCTGCGGGCCGCGCCGGGCCGGCCGGTGCCGCTGCTGCAGGACCCGGAGAAGCTCGCGGCGCTGCTCTACACCAGCGGCACCTCCGGCCGACCACGTGCGGCGATGCTCACGCACCGGGCGCTGCTGGCGAACGTCGACCAGGTCGCGCAGGTGGAGCCGCCGATGATCCGCGGCGACGACGTGGTGCTGGCGGTGCTGCCGATGTTCCACGTTTACGGACTCAACGCCGTCCTGGGCAGCGTGCTGCGGCACCGGGCGCGCCTGGTCCTGGTCGAGCGGTTCGACCCCGACGGGACGCTGGAGGTGATCGACGCCGAGCGGTGCACGGTTCTCCCGGTTGCCCCGCCCGTCTTCGCGTACTGGGAGGACGAGCCCGACCTCGTCGACCGGTTGCAGTCGGTGCGCGTGGTCCTCTCGGGGTCGGCCCCGCTCTCGGCGGAGGTGGCCGAGCGGTTCACCGCCCGGACCGGCATCCCGGTCCAGCAGGGCTACGGCCTCACCGAGGCGGCGCCCGTCGTGACCAGCACCCTGTGCAGCGCGGCCCCCGCGCCGGGGTCGGTGGGAGCGGCCCTCCCGGGCGTCGAGCTGCGACTGGTCGACGAGGACGGGCGCCCGCCCGAGGGCGAGGACGCCGGTCAGATCCAGGTCCGGGGCGCGAACCTGTTCAGCGGCTACTGGCCCGACGGGTCCGGCGGACCCGACCCCGAGGGCTGGTGGTCGACCGGTGACGTCGGGTTCCTCGACCACGACGGCGACCTGTTCCTGGTCGACCGTCTCAAGGAGCTGGTCATCGTCTCCGGCTTCAACGTCTACCCGACGGAGGTCGAGGACGTCGTCGCCGAGGTCCCGGGGGTGTCCGACGTCGGCGTGATCGGCGTAGAGGACCCGCGCACGGGCGAGGCCGTGGTCGCGTACGTGCGCGCCGACTCCACGGCCGGCGACCCGGCGGCGCTCGTCGAGGCCGTGCACGAGCACTGCGCCCGTCGCCTGGCGCGGTTCAAGCGCCCGTCCCGGGTCGAGGTGGTCGAGGAGCTGCCGAAGACCGTCACCGGCAAGGTCCAGAAGGGCCGGCTCCGTGGCATCGAGCGGCGCCGTACCCTCGGGCTGATCGAGTGAGCCGATGAGCGCCAGGGTCACCCTCTACTCCCGCCCGGGCTGCCACCTGTGCGACGACGCCCGGGCCGTGGTCGCGCGGGTGTGCACCGAGCTGGGGGAGGAGTACGACGAGGTCTCGATCGACGACGACGCGCAGCTGCTGGAGCGGTTCGGCGAGGAGATCCCGGTGACCTTCGTCGACGGGCGCCAGCACGACTTCTGGCGCGTCGACGAGCAGCGGCTGCGCGCCGCCCTCGGTCGCCCGCAGGGGTGAGCCCGGCCGAGCCCCGCTGACCGCCGGCGCGGGACGTCACCAGCATCGTGCCGACGGTTGCTCTGGTGGCGGTTGCTCGGATGTGATGACGTCCCGGGCCGCTCGCCTCACGCGGTGCGCGCAGCCGCATCCGAGTGACCCCTCTGCGCGTGGCTCATCTCACATGTGCTAGCGAGCCCGGCCGACCGCGCCCCCGCCGGTTTGTTCTCGCGTTCACAAACTCCTACAGTGATCGCGCCGCCGGGTGCACGACGGCCCCTGAAGGGGGATCGTCCTCGCCGTGCCCGACGACGGCCCAGCACCAACGAGTCCGCCTCCGGGCGGGACGGCTTGGAGAACAAGAGACAGTGACCGCACGGACCTCACCCGAGAGTGCCCGGGACATCCCCGAGGCCACCGTGGCGCGACTCCCCGTCTACCTGCGGGCTCTCACGACCCTCTCCGACCAGGGCACCGGCACGTGCTCGAGCGAGGAGCTGGCGGCTGCGGCCGGCGTCAACAGCGCGAAGCTCCGCAAGGACCTCTCCTACCTGGGCAGCTACGGCACCCGGGGCGTCGGCTACGACGTCGACTACCTGCGCTACCAGATCGCCCGCGAGATCGGGGTCACCCAGGACTGGCCGGTCGTCATCGTCGGCATCGGCAACCTGGGGCAGGCCCTGGCGAACTACTCGGGGTTCCGCAGCCGCGGGTTCCGGGTCGTCGCGCTGCTCGACGCCGACCCCGCGCGGCACGAGCAGGTCGTCGCCGGCATCGACGTGCGGCCCTTCGACCACCTCGAGCGGATCGTCCACGAGCACGCGGTGGCGATCGGCGTGATCGCCACCCCGGCGCTGGCCGCCCAGGACGTCGCGGATCGCATGGTCGCCTGCGGCATCACCAGCATCCTCAACTTCGCGCCGATCGTGCTCACCGTCCCGGCCCAGGTCGACATCCGCAAGGTCGACCTGTCGATCGAGCTGCAGATCCTCGCCTACCACGAGCAGCGCAAGACCCAGGGCGCGAGCCGGGCCGAGGTGCCCGGCGAAGTGCCGGCCACTGCGACGGAGGCGACCGCATGAGCGTCCTCGTCGTCGGCATCTCCCACAAGTCCGCGCCGGTGTCGCTCCTCGAGCGGGTCGCGCTCGACGCGCACGGGGTGCACAAGCTCATCGACGACGTCGCGGCCTGCGAGCACGTCACCGAGGCGACCGTGATCGCGACGTGCAACCGGCTCGAGATCTACGCCGAGGTGGACCGCTTCCACGGCAGCGTCGAGGAGGTGTCGCGGCTGGTCGTCGAGCGCGCCGGCGAGTCGACCGAGGCGATGCTGCCCCACCTCTACGTGCACTACGACGACGGCGCGGTCTCCCACCTCTTCCAGGTCGTCGCCGGCCTGGACTCCATGGCCCTCGGGGAGGGCCAGATCCTCGGCCAGACCCGTGACGCCCTCAGCTCCGGGCAGGAGATCGGCACCGTCGGCCCCGCCCTGAACGTGCTGTTCCAGCAGGCCCTGCGCGTCGGCAAGCGGGCGCGCGCCGAGACCGACATCGACCGGGCCGCCCCGTCGCTGGTGACGGCCGCCCTGGACCGCAGCCACGCCGCCGTCGGCGACCTGTCCGGCCACCGGGTGCTCGTCCTCGGCGCGGGCGCGATGGCGGGGCTCGCGACGGCGACCGCGTCTCGCCGCGGCGCGGCCAGCGTCACCGTGGCCAACCGGACCGCCGGCAACGCCGACCGCCTCGCGGCGGAGTACGGCGCCCGCCCGGTCGCCCTCGACGACCTGGAGGCCGAGCTCGCGATCGCCGACGTCGTCGTCTCCTGCACCGGGGCCACGGGGACGATCGTCACCCGGCCGATGGTCGAGGCGGCGGTCTCGAGCGGCCGCGAGCTGGTGATCCTCGACCTCGCCCTGCCCCACGACGTCGATCCCGCCGTCGAGGAGGTGCCCGGGGTCACCCTGGTCAACCTGGCCGAGCTGGCCGACGAGCTGCGCGACTCCGACGCCGGCCGCGAGGTCGAGCAGGTCCGCCGGATCGTGTCCCAGGAGGTGGCGGCGTTCCTCGCGGCGCGCCGGCAGTCGAGCGTCACGCCCACCGTGGTCGCCCTCCGGTCGATGGCCACGTCGGTCGTCGACGCCGAGATGGAGCGGCTCGAGGCGCGTCTCCCCGACCTCGACGACGCCACCCGCGCCGAGGTCCTGCACGCCGTGCGCCGGGTCGCCGACAAGCTGCTGCACCAGCCGACCGTCCGGGTCAAGGAGCTCGCCAACGAGACCGGCGCGGTGTCCTACGCGGACGCGCTCGCCCGGCTCTTCGCCCTCGACCAGGACGCCGTCGAGGCCGTCGTCCGCCCGGAGGGACTCTCGTGACGACGACCTCGAGTGGCCCGGTCCGCATCGGCACCCGCGCGTCGGCCCTGGCGACCACGCAGTCCGGCCTGGTCGCCGACCTGCTGCGCGAGCGGCTGGGCCGCGAGGTCGAGCTGGTGGAGATCGCCACCGACGGGGACCGCACCCAGGCCGCCGGCACCCCGCTCGCGGGGTCGTCGACGACGGGCGTCTTCGTCTCGGCGCTGCGCGACGCCCTCCTCGACGGCCGGGTCGACGTGGCCGTGCACTCGCTCAAGGACCTGCCGACCTACCCGGCCGAGGGCATCGAGCTGGCCGCCGTACCCACGCGCGAGGACCCGCGTGACGTCGTGGTCGCCCGCGACGGGTTGACGCTGGGCGAGCTCTCGGTCGGCAGCCGGGTCGGCACCGGATCGCCGCGTCGCGTGGCACAGCTGCACGCGCTCGGTCTCGGTTTGGACCTCGTGGGCGTTCGTGGGAACGTCGACACCCGGATCGGCAAGGTCCGGTCCGGGGAGTACGACGCCGTTGTGCTCGCTCGGGCCGGGTTGGCCCGGCTCGGCCGTCTCGACGAGGCGACCGAGGTGCTGGACCCGCTGCAGGTGCTCCCCGCCCCCGGGCAGGGAGCGCTCGCGGTCGAGTGCCGGTCCGGCGAGGACCTGGCGACGCTGGTCGCCGCTGCGATCGACGATCCGGCCGCCCGGGCGGCCGTGTCCGCCGAGCGCGCGGTGCTGGCCACGCTCGAGGGCGGCTGCAGCGCGCCGATCGGGGCGCTGGCGGAGGTCGTCGAGGGTGAGGACGGCGAGGAGCTGTGGGTGCGGGCGGTGGCGCTCTCGCCCGACGGGGGGCTGGCGGTGCGGATGTCCGCGTCGGGGTCGCCCGCCGACGCCGTGGGCGTCGGGACCCGGTTGGCGGCGGAGATGCTCGCCGACGGGGCTGCAGGACTGACGATGGAAACACCAGACAAGAGGCTGAACGCATGACGCGAGGCAAGACCACCACCACCGGTTCCGGGACCACCACCCGCGGCCGGGTGTCGTTCGTCGGCAGCGGTCCGGGCGACCCGGGCCTGCTCACGGTGCGCGCCGTGGACCTGCTCACCGAGGCGGACGTCGTCGTCACCGAGGTGCCCGAGCACACCGACCTGGTCCGCGCCGTGCGCGGCGCCACCGAGGCCGGCCCCGAGCTGGTCGACGGCGGCTTCGGCGAGGACGGCCAGCCGCTGACCCACGCCGCCCGGGCCAAGGTCGTCGTGAAGCAGGCCAAGCGCGGCCTGCGGGTGGTGCGCCTGATGGCCGGTGACCCGTTCCTCTACGCCTCCGGGCCCGAGGAGGCCCAGGCCTGCGTCAAGGCGGGCATCGCCTTCGAGATCGTCCCCGGCGTCTCCTCGGTCAGCGCGGTGCCGGCGTACGCCGGGATCCCGCTGACCACCAAGGACCACCGCGAGGTCGCCGTGGTGACCTGCGGCGACAAGGTCGACTGGGCCCAGTACGCCGACCGCCGCACGCTGGTGCTGCTCTCGGCCGTCGGCCAGATCGGTGACATCGCCGCCGCGCTGGTGGCCGCAGGCCGCGCACCGGAGACGCCGGTCGCGATGACACGCGTCGGCACCACCACCGAGCAGGCCACGGTCACGTCCACGCTCGAGCGGATCGCCGTGGACGCGCGCGCCGCCCGGATGGCCCCGCCGGCCGTCACGGTCGTCGGCGACGTGGTGGGCCTGCGCGACGCCCTGTCGTGGTTCGAGACCAAGCCGCTGTTCGGCTGGCGGGTCCTGGTGCCGCGCACCAAGGAGCAGGCCGGCACGCTCTCGCAGCGGCTGCGCGGCTACGGCGCCGTCCCCGACGAGGTGCCCACGATCTCGGTCGAGCCGCCCCGCAATCCCCAGCAGATGGACAAGGCCGTCCGCGGCCTGGTGGAGGGCCGCTACGAGTGGATCGCGTTCACGTCGGTGAACGCGGTGAAGGCGGTCCGCGAGAAGTTCGAGGAGTACGGGCTGGACGCCCGCGCGTTCTCCGGGCTGAAGATCGCCGCGGTCGGCGACAAGACCGCGCAGGCGATCGCCCAGTGGGGCCTGCGGGCCGACCTGGTGCCCTCCGGCGAGCAGTCCGCCGCCGGCCTGCTCGAGGACTGGCCCGAGTACGACGAGCTCCTCGACCCGATCAACCGCGTGTTCCTGCCGCGCGCCGACATCGCCACCGAGAACCTGGTCGCCGGCCTGGTGGACCTCGGCTGGGAGTGCGATGACGTCACGGCCTACCGCACCGTCCGGGCCGCGCCGCCGCCGGCGCCGACCCGCGACGCGATCAAGACCGGCAAGTTCGACGCGGTCGTGTTCACCTCGTCCTCCACGGTCCGCAACCTGGTCGGGATCGCCGGCAAGCCGCACCCGTCGACGGTGATCGCCGTCATCGGGCCGGCCACGGCGAAGACCGCCGAGGAGCACGGCCTGCGGGTCGACGTGATGTCGCCGAAGCCGGACGTCGAGGTGCTCGTCGACGCGCTCGCCGACTTCGGCGCCGCCCGGCGGCTGGCGATGGTGGAGGCCGGGCAGCCGGTGACCCGCCCGTCGGACCGCAAGCCGTCCGCGCGCCGGAAGGCCGGCACCTCCCGATGACCTCGGCGGAGGTCCCGCCCGTCCTCGGGCCGACGATCCGGCCCCGGCGGCTGCGCACCACCCCCGCGCTGCGGCGGATGGTCGCCGAGACCTCGCTGGAGGCGCGTCAGCTGGTGCTGCCGCTCTTCGTCCGCGAGGACATCACCGAGCCCGTGCCGATCGGCTCGATGCCCGGGGTGGTCCAGCACACGCGCTCCACGCTGCTGGCCGCGGTCACCGAGGCGGCGTCGCTCGGCCTGGGCGGGGTGATGCTCTTCGGGATCCCGACCGCGAAGGACGCCGTCGGCTCGGGTGCGACCGACCCCAACGGCATCCTCAACCTCGCGATCACCGACGTCGTCGCCGAGGTGGGGGACGCGCTCACGGTGATGAGCGACCTGTGCCTCGACGAGTTCACCGACCACGGCCACTGCGGAGTGCTCACCTCCGACGGCCGGGTCGACAACGACCGCACCCTCGAGGCGTACGCCGACATGGCCCGCGCCCAGGCGCACGCCGGTGTCGACATGGTCGGCCCCAGCGGGATGATGGACGGGCAGGTCGCGGTGATCCGCGAGGCCCTCGACGCGGCCGAGCACACCGACGTGTCGATCCTCGCCTACTCGGCGAAGTACGCGTCCGCGTTCTTCGGCCCGTTCCGTGAGGCCGTCGGCTCCTCGCTCGTGGGCGACCGCCGCACCTACCAGCAGGACGCACCGAACGCGGTCGAGGGCGTCCGCGAGGCCCTCCTCGACGTCCAGGAGGGCGCGGACATCGTCATGGTCAAGCCCGCGCTGGCCTACCTCGACGTGGTGCGCCGGGTCCGCGACGTCGTCGACGTGCCGGTGGCGGCGTACAACGTCTCCGGCGAGTACGCCATGCTCGAGGCCGCCGCCACCCAGGGCTGGATCGACCGCGAGCCGGCGATCCTCGAGACCCTGATGGCGATCCGCCGCGCCGGGGCCGACGTGGTGCTCACCTACTGGGCGGCCGAGGCCGCGAGACTCCTCGCCCGCTAGTCCCGAGCCGGCGCGTCTTGCCCGCTGAGAAGGCGCGAGTCAGCGCGTCGTGTACGCCGTGAGGGCGCGAGTCGGCGCGTCTTGTACGACTCGGCGGTCCTACGCGTACAAGATGCGCCGACTCGGTATCAGTGCGTGTAGTTGTAGACGCACTTGTCGAACGGGTCGTCGTCCTTGAGCGGGTTGTCGATGTAGCCGTCGAGGGTGCACTGGGCGATCGCCTGGGCGAGCGTCAGGACGTCGTCGACCGGGCCCACCGAGGTGGAGGGCACGGGCGGCACGGACACCGGGGTGTTCGGGACGTGGACGCCGCCACCGCCCCCGCCGCCACCGCCGCCCGGGTTGCCGGGGGTGACCGGCGAGGTGGGCGTGGTCGGCTCGGAGCTCGGCTGCTCGGTCGGCTGCTCGGTCGGCTGCTCGGTCGGCTGGGTCGGCGTCCCGCCGCCGGTCGGCTGGTGGTGCGGGTGGTGCCGGACCGGTCCGCCGGGGGTCGCAGGCGCGGGTGCCGGGACGAGGTAGCCCGCCGAGGTGGTGCCGTTGGGGACCGAGGTGAACTCGCCCGCGGTGTAGGCCTGGGCGATCCTCAGGACCAGGTCGACGTAGGACGCGCTGTGGTTGTAGCGGTAGACCGCGGCCCGCTGGCCGGCGACGGTCGACAGGTCGTCGTCCCCGGAGCAGAGGTAGACGGCGGTCGCGAGGGCGGCGTCGTCGATGTCCTGCGGGTTGCGCTTGCCGTCGCCGTCGGCGTCGACTCCGACCACCGACCAGGTGGAGGGGATGAACTGCATGGGGCCGATCGCGCGGTCGAACTTCGCGTCGGAGTCGTACTGGCCGGCGTCGGTGTCGGCGATCCGGGTGGTGCCGTCGCTGCCGTCCAGCGGCACGCCGAAGATCCCCGGGCGGGCCACGCCCTGACCGTCGAGGGTGTTGCCGTTGGTGCGGCCGTGGTCGGACTCGACCCGGCCGATCGCCGCGACCAGCTGCCAGGACAGGTGGCACCCGCGGTCGGCGGCGTTGATGACGGTCTCGGCGCGCTGATAGGCGGCCAGGGCTGCCGCCGGGATGCCGGAGGTCGAAGCCGTGGCGACGACCCTGCCGCCGTCGCCGCTGACGCCGGGGGCGACGGCGCCGGCCGACGACACGCTAGCCGGCGCCTTGATGGCTTGGGTGGGGACCGTGGAGCCGTCGGGCAGCGGCGTGTCCGCGCTGGCCTCGGCGGTGGCGGTGGTCGCGCCCACCCCGGCGATGCTGGCGGTCCAGGCCGCCGACAGGACGGCCAATGGGACCAGGGCCATGGCCTTCTGGCCGCGACCGAAGCGCGCAGTCGACATCGTGATCGCTCTCCCCTTACCGGATGGTGCTGCTCCCAGACGAACCGCGTGTCCCTCGCCACGCGGTGCCCGATTCAACGAGCGCGGCCGCCACCGGTTACGCCGGGCCGCGCCGCGGTGTCTCGGGCCGTCGTTCACGGAGACGACCATTCCCGCAGGTCATGACGGTGAAACACCTGTACACCGACGCTCCGCGAGGCCCAGGTCACGCCGCCGGGAGGGACGCCCGGACCTCGCCGCGCGGCGGTTGGAGGGACTTGGGACAATGGGCCGGTGAGCGCCGCCGACCCCGACCTCGACCCGGCGCGGGACGCCGCGTCCCGCGCGCTGTTCGAGCGCGCCCGCGCCGTGACGCCCGGAGGCGTCAACTCCCCGGTCCGCGCGTTCAACGCGGTCGGCGGCACGCCGCGGTTCATCCGCTCGGCGCGCGGAGCCTGGCTCACCGACGTCGACGGCCAGGAGTACGTCGACCTCATCTGCTCCTGGGGCCCGATGCTGCTCGGCCACGCCCACCCCGAGGTGCAGGCTGCGGTCGCGGCTGCGGTCGGTCGCGGCACGTCGTACGGCGCCCCCACGGAGCCCGAGGTCGAGCTCGCCGAGGAGATCGTCGCCCGGGCGCCGGTCGACCGGGTCCGCTTCGTGTCCTCGGGCACCGAGGCGACCATGTCCGCGATCCGGCTCGCGCGTGGCTTCACCGGCCGCGACGTGGTCGTGAAGTTCGCCGGCTGCTACCACGGCCACGTCGACTCGCTGCTGGCCTCGGCCGGCTCCGGGCTCGCGACGTTCGCGCTCCCCGGCACGCCGGGCGTGCCCGAGTCCTCCACGGCGCTGACGCTCGTGCTGCCCTACAACGACCGCGCCGCGGTCGAGCGGGCGTTCGCCGAGCACGGCGACCGCATCGCCTGCCTGATCACCGAGGCCGCGCCCGGCAACATGGGCGTCGTCCCGCCCGAGGCCGGGTTCAACCGCTTCCTGGCCGACACCTGCCGTCGCCACGGGGCGCTGTTCATCAGCGACGAGGTGATGACCGGCTTCCGTGCGACCCGTCAGGGCCAGTGGGGCCTGGACGGCGCGGTCGAGGGCTGGCGCCCCGACCTGGTGACGTTCGGCAAGGTGATGGGCGGGGGCTTCCCGGCCGCGGCCTTCGGGGGCCGGGCCGACGTGATGTCGCAGCTCGCGCCCGAGGGGCCGGTCTACCAGGCCGGCACCCTGTCGGGGAACCCGGTCGCGACGACCGCGGGCCTGACCACGCTGCGCCTGGCGACCAACGAGGTCTACGAGCACGTCGGGGCGGCCGCCGAGACGATCAGGAACGCCGCGTCCGACGCCCTCGCGGCCGCCGGCGTCGCCCACGTCGTCCAGGCGACCGGCACGATGTTCTCGGTGTTCCTCACCGCCACCGCGGTGCGTGACTTCGAGGGCGCCTCGCGCACCGACCAGACGGCGTACGCCGCGTTCTTCCACGCCATGCTGGACCGCGGTGTCTACCTGCCGCCGTCGGCGTTCGAGGCGTGGTTCCTGTCCTCGGCGCACGACGACCGTGCCGTGCAGACCGTCGTCGACGCCCTGCCCCATGCCGCCCGCGCCGCGGCCGCCGCCCAGGAGGTCGCGTGAGCCAGACGCCCGACACCGTCGTCCACCTGCTGCGCCACGGGGAGGTCCACAACCCCGACGGCGTGCTCTACGGCCGACGCGACGGCTTCCACCTGTCCGACCTCGGGCGCCAGATGGCCGAGAAGGTGGCCGACGCGATCAAGGACCGCGACATCACGCACCTGCGGTCGTCGCCGCTGGAGCGGGCGCAGGAGACCGCGCGACCGCTCGCGACAGTGCGCGGCCTGGAGATCACCACCGACGACCGGGTGATCGAGTCGACCAACGTCTTCGAGGGCGAGCGCTTCGCCGGCGGGGAGAACGCGCTGCGCAACCCGCGGACCTGGCGCTACCTCTGGAACCCGTTCAAGCCCTCGTGGGGCGAGCCCTACAAGCACGTGGTGAGCCGGATGATGGCGGCGGTGCACGACGCCCGCGAGGCGGCCACCGGCCACGAGGCCGTCATCGTGTCGCACCAGCTGCCGATCTGGATCACCCGCCTGCACGTGGAGGACCGGTCGTTCCTCCACGACCCGCGCCGCCGGCAGTGCACGCTCTGCTCGCTCACGTCCTTCCACTTCGTCGGCGACCGGATCACGCAGGTCAGCTACTCCGAGCCCGCGGGCGACCTGATCCCGGTCAAGGACAAGAGGGCGCCGTTCTCGGCCGGCGACGCGCCGGAGGAGAAGAGGCCCTGATCGTGCGTCCCGCCCTGGGTGCGCTCCTCGCGTGCCTGCTGCTCGTCACCGGCTGCTCCTCGCTCCAGGGCACCGGCGACAAGGGCTTCTACACCGGCGACGGCGGCGTGAACGTCGTCGAGGCGGCCGACCGCGGCGACCCGGTCGAGCTGACCGGGAAGGACCTGGCCGGCCAGCCGGTCGACCTCGCCGACTACCGCGGGAAGCCTGTCGTGGTCGTGGTCTGGGGCTCCTGGTGCGGGCCGTGCCGGGCCGAGGCGCCGGACGTGGTGGCGGCCGCGGACCAGGTCGGCGACGCGGCGCAGTTCGTCGGCATCAACCTGCGCGACCCCTCGACGACGACCGGCCAGGCGTTCGAGCGCCGCTTCGACGTGCCCTACCCCTCGGTCTTCTCGCCCGACGGCAAGGCGATGCTGCAGTTCCAGGGCACCCTCGGCCCGAACTCGATCCCCTCGTTCGTCGTCCTCGACGACGAGGGCCGCGTCGCGGCGAGCATCCTCGGCCCGCTGCCGTCGACGCGCACGCTGGTCGACCTCGTCGACGACACGGCGCACGAGGGTGCGGGTGCCAGCACGGGTGCCAGCGCCGATGACAGTGCGGGCGAGTCCGATGGGTGAGTGGTTCCAGGACCAGGCTGCCTCCGGGTCGCTCGTCCTCGCGGTCCCGGTCGCGCTGGTCGCGGGGCTGGTGTCGTTCTTCTCCCCGTGCGTGATCCCGCTGCTGCCCGGCTACCTCTCCTACGCCACCGGCCTGTCCGGTGCCGACCTCGCGAACGGCGTCGCCGGGACCCGCCGCGGCCGGATGTTCGCCGGGTCGGTGCTGTTCGTCCTCGGCTTCACGGTCGTCTTCGTGATCCTCGGGACGGCGTCCGGTGCGCTCGGCGCCTGGCTGGTGACGTGGAGCCGCCAGCTCGCGGTCGTCCTCGGCGTCGTGATGATCGCGCTCGGCCTCGCCTTCGCGGGCTGGCTGCCGCTCCTCAACCGCGAGTGGCGCGTGCACACCGTGCCCGCGGTCGGGCTCGCCGCCGCTCCGGTGCTGGGCTTCCTCTTCGGCCTGGGCTGGACGCCGTGCATCGGCCCGACGCTCGCCGCGATCAGCACGCTCGCCCTGCAGGAGGGCACGGCCGCCCGCGGCGCCTTCCTCTCCGCGGTCTACGCCCTCGGGCTGGGCCTGCCGTTCATCGCCGCGGGCCTGGCCTACGAGAAGGCACTCTCCGCGATCGGCTGGATCCGGCGCCACCAGGTGTGGGTGATGCGCGCCGGAGGCCTGATGCTGGTCGGGGTCGGGATCCTGCTGATCACCGGCTGGTGGGCCGAGGCCGTCAACTGGGTCCAGGTGCGCCTGGTCGCCGACTCGGGGACCGTCGTATGAGCACGCCCCCCGAGGTCGAGAAGGCCCGCGACGACCAGCCCAGCGCGTTCAGCACCCGCCCGGCGGACGACGACCGGCGCGCGGGCGAGCTCACGTTCCGCGAGCTGCTGCGGTGGACCTGGCGCCAGGTCACCTCGATGCGCACCGCCCTGGTGCTGCTGCTCCTGCTCGCCCTGGCGGCGATCCCGGGCTCGATCATCCCGCAGGAGGGGGTCGACTCCCTCAAGACCTCGAACTGGCAGTCCGACCACCCGAAGCTGACGCCGGTCTACGAGAAGCTCGGCCTGTTCTCGGTCTACGACTCGCCCTGGTTCTCGGCGATCTACCTGCTGCTGATGCTGTCCCTGGTGGGCTGCATCCTGCCGCGCACGTACCACTACTGGCGCGGCCTGCGCGCCCAGCCGCCGGCGGCGCCCCGCAACCTGGGCCGGCTGCCCGACCATGCGTCGTACCCGACCTCCGAACCGCCGGAGGTGGTCCTCGAGCGCGCCCGAGCCGTGCTGCGCGGCCACCGCTACCGGCTGCGGGCGGCCCGCGAGGGCGATGCCGCGGTGTCCGCAGAGCGCGGCTACCTGCGTGAGGTGGGCAACCTGGTCTTCCACCTCTCGGTGCTGGTGGTGCTGGTCGGCTTCGCGCTCGGCGGCCTGTTCGGCTACAAGGGCGGGGTGATCCTGCTGGTCGGCGACGACTACGGGTTCTCCAACAACCTCACGCAGTACGACGACTTCGACCCCGGCAGCCTGTTCCGCGCCGACAAGATGGAGCCGTTCTCCTTCACCATCGACGACTTCAGCGTCGACTGGCTGCTGACCGGTCCGCGGGCAGGGATGGCGCGCGGCTTCGAGTCCCGGCTGTCCTACCAGGAGTCGCCGGACGCTCCCGAGAAGAGCTACGACCTCAAGGTCAACCACCCGCTGAGCATCGGCGACACCGACGTCTTCCTGATCGGGCACGGCTACGCCCCGGTCATCACGATCACCGACGGGCAGGGCAACACCTCCGGCGGCCCGACCGTCTTCCTGCCGGTCAACCAGAGCTTCCAGTCCATCGGGGTGGTCAAGGCGCCGGACGCTCAGCCGACCCAGATCGGGCTCGAGGGCGAGTTCTACCCGACCGTCGCCTTCTCCAAGCAGACCGGCAGCTACTACTCCCTTCTCGGGAAGCCGCTCGACCCGATGATCTCGATGCTCGTCTACACCGGCGACCTGGGCATGGACAGCGGTGCCCCGCAGTCGGTCTACGCGCTGGACAAGACGCACACGACGATGCTGACCAAGCCCAACGGCGCGCCCTACCGGATCGACCTGCGACCCGGGGAGTCCGTGAAGCTCCCGAACGGCCTGGGCACGGTCAGCTTCGACGGGCTCCAGGAGTGGAACAAGATCCAGATCAGCCAGACGCCCGGCAAGTGGATCGCCCTGGTCGGCGTGGTGCTCGCCCTGATCGGGCTGCTGGGCTCGCTGTTCATCCGGCCCCGACGGGTCTGGGTTCGCGTCCGGGAGGACGGGGACGGCACACTGGTGGAGGTCGCGGCCCTCGACAGGTCGGGCGGTGGGGACACCGCCGCCGTCGTGGACGAGGTCGTGGCCGCACTGCAGGACCGACGAGAGGACAGGTCGTGAGCACCCCAACAAGTTCTGCGCTCGTGCCGCTGCGCTCCTTCCGCGCACCACGTGCCGGGGACCTCGCATGACCGACGCCGCGTGGGAGAGCCTCAGCAACCAGGCCGTGGCGGCCTGCGGCCTCGTCTACTTCCTCGCCCTGCTGGCCCACCTGGTCGAGTGGGCGGCACTGCGCAAGGTGCCCGTCGCGGCCGGGTCGGCCTCGGTCGACTCCCGTGACGTGCCCGGAGGGATCGCGGTCGCCACCGGTCCGGACGACCCGGGCGTCGACGAGCCGACCGCCCGGCGGACGGCCATGTTCGGCCGGCTGGGCTACCTGCTCACCTGCATCGCGGTCGCCGTCCAGCTCGTCGCCCTGGTCGCGCGGGGCATGGCGGCGGACCCGAACCGGGTGCCCTGGGGCAACATGTACGAGTTCACGCTGACCGGCACCTTCGTGGTCGCGTTCCTCTACGTCGTGCTCTACCGCCGGCTGAACCTGGCCTGGATGGCGCCGGTTGTCCTCACCTTCGTGCTGGCCGTCCTCATGGTCGCGGTCACCTGGCTCTACGCGCCGGTCGCCCCGCTGACCGAGGCCCTGTCGTCCTACTGGCTGGTCATCCACGTCGTGTCGGCGATCATCGCCACCGGCGCGTTCACCCTCGGCGGCATCACCTCGGCGCTCTACCTGGTCAAGGCGCGCCGCCCCGACACGACGACGGGGTACGTCGCGCGGCTGCCCCAGCCCGAGGTGCTCGACCGGGTGTCCTACCGCCTGCACGCCTTCGGCTTCCCGGTGTGGACCTTCGCGGTGCTCATCACCGGCCCCATCTGGGCGCACCAGGCGTGGTCGTCGTACTGGAACTGGGACCCCAAGGAGGTGTGGGCCTTCATCACCTGGGTCGTCTACGCGGCGTACCTCCACGCCCGCACCACCGCCGGGTGGAAGGGCCGCAACGCCGCGATCCTGGCGCTGGTCGGCACCGCCACGCTGTGGTTCAACTTCATCGGGATCAACTACTTTTCCACGACGTCGCAGCACTCGTATGCCGGGGGCGCTCCTGCGCTGGTGACCGCGGAGGCGCCAGGCGCCGGAGGAGTTTCGTCGGCCGGCCGATGAATTCCGATCCGGGACGACGAAGCTTCGTCGTCCCGCCCCGGGTTTCGTCGGCCGGCCGACAGAACTCGCACCCGCGGCCGCCCGCGAGCATGCCGCGGGCCTCCGCGGACCGTGGGTCGATCGCCGAGTCGGCGCAAGCCGTCCTCCCCCGCACCGCTTCACCCCGCGACCTTCTGGCTCCCCCGCTCCGCTCCTCCGCCACAAGCCCGCAGGGACCCCGAAGCTGCGCTCCTCCGGTCCGTTTCCGCCGACTCGGCTCCTCCCGGAGCCGCGCACCCGACCCTTCGGGCCGGGGCTTACTCCGGGTCCTCCGGGTGCTTGCGCTTGCGGTCGAGGTCGCGCAGGAAGTCGGGGTCGTCGTCGGGGCCGAGCACCCGCGGAGGGGCGGGGCGCGGCCGACGAGGTGCCGGCATCTCCCCGCGTCGCTGGACCGCGCGGGTCGTCAGGTAGACCGCGACCGCGACGAGGATCACGAGGAGCAGGAACTTCAGCACACCCCCAGAGTAGGCACGACCTGGTCACGCCTACCCTGAAACCGTGAAGGAGTTCGTGATCTACACCGCCCTGCGGCTGCTGCTCTTCGCCGCGTCCTTCGGGATCGTGGTCGGGCTGTGGTTCCTCTTCACCGACTCGGTGCCGATCTTCTGGTCGCTGGTGATCGCGCTGCTGGTGAGCGGGATCGGCTCCTACTTCGTGCTCAACCCCCAGCGCGAGGCGCTGGCCCGCAACGTGCAGACCCGCGCCGAGCGGATGGGCACGAGGTTCGAGGAGATGAAGGCCAAGGAGGACGTCGACGACGACCCGTCGGCGCCGGCGCCGCCCTCGAGCTAGTGGTGCTGCGACGTCAGCGCTTGCGGCGGCCGAGCTGACGCTGGATGCGGTCGGGCGACTGGCCGAGTACCTTCGCGAGCAGCGGCACCCGCCAGCGGTAGGCGAGCACGGCCGCGACGAGCACGAGCACGATCACCCAGAACATGTCTGGAGCCTACGTCCGTGCCGGTGACGCGGGAGCGCGCTCAGGAGGAGACGACCAGGGCAGCGGCCACCAGCGCCGCCCACGCCAGCTCGGCGAGCCCGGTCGACTGCAGCACCGGGATGAGCCCGGGCCCGCCGGCGCCGGAGAGCACGGTGCGGCACGCCGGCACGGCGAGCACCAGGAAGCCGAGGCCGACCAGCGCCCACCACGAGGTGACCGCGGCGACGGCGAGCACGGCCGCGGCCGCGAGGACGACGAGGAGCACGTAGAGCAGGCGGGTTCGACGGTCGCCGAGCAGCACGGCCAGGGTCCGCTTCCCGGCCACGACGTCGGTCGGGATGTCGCGCAGGTTGTTGGCCACCAGGATCGCGCAGGCGAGCGCACCGACGCCGATCGCGGCGTACAGCGCCGCCCACTCCCACGTCTCGGCCTGCACGTAGGTCGTGCCGATCACCGCGACGAGCCCGAAGAACACGAACACCATGACCTCGCCCAGCCCGAGGTAGCCGTAGGGTCGCGAGCCGCCGGTGTAGAACCACGCGGCGAGCACCGAGACCAGGCCGACGAGGACCAGCCACCACGCGGTCGTCGCCGCGAGCACGAGCCCGGCCGCGCCCGCCACCGCGAAGGCGAGGTACGCCGCTCGCTTCACCGCGCCCGGAGAGGCCGTGCCCGAGCCGACCAGCCGCATCGGTCCGACCCGGTCGGCATCGGTGCCGCGGATGCCGTCGGAGTAGTCGTTGGCGTAGTTGACCGCCACCTGCAGGGCGAGGGCCACCACGAGCGCGAGCAGCGCCTTCCACCACACGAAGGAGTCGACGTACGCCGCCACGCCGGTCCCGGCGAGCACCGGTGAGACGGCAGCGGGGAGCGTGCGGGGACGGGCCCCGGCGAGCCACTGAGCCGGCCGAGGACGGGAGGTTGCCACGAGGAGAGATTCAAGCAGCCGTGGGCTGCCCGGTGCGCGCCAGGTAGCGGCCGGCGGCGCGGGCCGCCGGACCCATGCCGAGCACGGCGATCACGATGACAGCGGCGATGAGCATCCAGCCGGTCGCCCCCCACTCCAGCGCGAGGTAGGTGAAGGCCGCCGGTGCCCACACGCTGCCGAGGGTCGTGCCGAGCTGGGAGACCCCTTGGTACTCCCCGCGGCGCTCGGGGTCCGAGAGCTCGGAGAGGAAGCCCCAGTGGCCGGCCGACTGGAAGAGCTCGGCGCCGGTGACGGTGACGTGGCCGAGCCAGACCAGCACGATCGTGACCCACCCGATCGTGTCGTGGGTGACGAGCACGACGAAGCAGGAGAGGACGAAGAACGCGCCGCTGATGCGCGCGGCCCGCAGCGAGGTCGAGACCGAGTTGACCCCGCGCGCGGCCGGCACTTGGAGCAGCACCGCGAGCACGGTGTTGGTGCCGAACAGCCAGGCCAGGAGCACGTGCGGAGCATCGGTCGCCTGCACGAGCCAGAGGGGGATGACGACGTTGAGGAGCACCTGGTTGGTGCCGAGGACACCGTCGAGGATCGAGAGGGACAAGAAGCCCCGGTTGCGCAGCGCACTTCCCCGCAGCGCCTTCTCGGCCGGGGACCGCACGACGCGGTCGTGCTCGGCATCGGGGAGCCGGGTGATGAAGGCTGCGTTCGCGAAGAGGATCGCGGCGGTCACCCACGGCACGGCGCGCACGAGGGTGTCGCTGTCGAAGGCGAGGGCGAGGCCGCCGATCATCGCGCCGAGCGTGAAGCCGATGTTCAGCGCCGCGCGCATGAATGCCAGGGACCGCACCCGCTCGTCGTGCGGGAAGACGTCGATCGTGTAGGCACCTCGCCCGGACCACCCCGCGTTGCCGACCAGCTCGATGGCGACCGTCATCAGCAGGAACGCCGGGAAGCTGCCGATGAAGGGCCACAGCAGGTAGAGCGCGGCGCCCACGAAGGCGGCGGCGGCCCACTGCCGTCGCGGCCCGACCCGGTCCGCGAGCTTGCCGAGCGGCACCGCGAACGCGAAGGTCACGGCGCCCGCGATGGTCAGGCCGAGTCCGACCTGGGCGGCGCTGAGCCCCACGATCTGGGTGAAGAAGACGGCGCTGCCGGTGATGAAGGCGCCCTCGCCCGTCGCGAACAGGACCGACTGCAGCGACAGCCGCCGTGCGAGCGGGGTCGGCGGCAGGAACCGGTCCAGACGGGTGGGCACCGGGGCATCCCATCACGCACGGATAGCGTGGGTCGCGTGAATTCAGTCGTCCGCGCGCTCGACGCCTGGCTCGCGGCGGACGACCCGGACCCGTGGGTGGTCGAGACCTCCGGGTCGACGGGCGCTCCCAAGCGCGTGCTCCTGCCGCGCGCCGCCGTGCTGGCCTCGGTGGAGGCCAGCGCCCGGAGGCTGGGGGCGAGCGGTCGGTGGCTGCTGGCCCTGCCCCCGTCGTACGTCGCCGGGCTCCAGGTCGTGTGCCGGTCGCTGGTCGCGGGCGAGGAGCCCGTGCTGCTCGACGACCACGACGGTCTCGCTGCTGCTGCCACCGCGATGGGCGACGTCGACCGGTTCGTCTCCCTGGTCCCGACCCAGCTGCACCGGCTGCTCGACACCGATGCCGACGCCCTCCGGACCTTCCACACCGTGCTGCTCGGCGGCGGCCCGATCGACGCGCGCCTGCGCGGACGCGCCGAGGCCGAGGGCGTGCAGGTGGTGGCGACCTACGGCTCGGCCGAGACCGCCGGCGGGTGCGTCTACGACGGGCTGCCGCTGGACGGGGTCGGTGTCGCGATCGGCGAGGACGGCCGGATCCGCCTCGGCGGGCCGGTGCTGTTCGCCGGGTACGACGGCGACCCGGAGCGCACGGCCGAGGTGCTCGTCGACGGGTGGTTCCTGACCTCCGACGCCGGCCGCCTCGACGAGGACGGTCGGCTGCAGGTCCTGGGCCGCCTCGACGACATGGTCGTGAGCGGCGGGGTCAACGTCCCCGCCGCGGCCGTCGCCGCCCGGCTGCGCGAGCACCCGTCGGTCCGTGCCGCCGAGGTGCTCGGGGTGCCCGACCCCGAGTGGGGCAACCGCGTCGTCGCCTTCGTGGTCGGCGGGATCGACATCGACCAGGCCCGGGACTGGGTGGGGGAGCGGCACCCCCGCTCTTGGGCGCCGCGCCAGCTCGTGCGACTCGAGACGATCCCGATGCTCGACAACGGCAAGGCCGACCGGCTGCGGCTCCGGGACCTGGCCCGGGAGGGCTCGTGAGGGTCTGGTCCCTGCCCATGCGGACCCGCTTCCGCGGCATCACCGTGCGCGAGGGCGTGCTCCTCCCAGGACCGGCCGGCTGGGGGGAGTGGAGCCCGTTCCTCGAGTACGACCCGGTCGTCGCGGAGCCGTGGCTGCGCTGCGCCGAGGAGGCCGCGTCCGGTGACTGGCCGGCTCCGCTGCGGAGCGTGGTCCCGGTCAACGTGACCGTGCCCGCGGTCGGGCCCGAGCAGGCCCACCGCATCGTCCGCGACGGCGGGTGCCGCACGGCGAAGGTCAAGGTCGCCGAGCCCGGCCAGACCCTCGCCGACGACCAGGCCCGGCTCGAGGCGGTCCGCGACGCGATCGGTCCGGACGGCCGGGTCCGGGTCGACGCCAACGGTGGCTGGGACGTCGATGCCGCGGTCGCCGCCATCGGCGTGCTCGACCGCGCCGCCGGCGGCCTGGAGTACGTCGAGCAGCCGTGTCCGCACGTCGAGGAGCTCGCCGCCGTACGACGCGCGGTCGACGTCCCGATCGCAGCCGACGAGTCGATCCGCCGCGTCGACGACCCCTACCGGGTCCGCGACCTCGAGGCGGCCGACGTCGCCGTGCTCAAGGTCCAGCCGCTGGGTGGGGTCCGCGCCTGCCTGCGGATCGCGGAAGACATCGGGCTGCCCGTCGTCGTCTCGTCCGCGCTCGAGACCAGCGTCGGGATCGCCGCCGGGGTGGCGCTCGCAGCCGCGTTGCCCGCGCTGCCGTACGCGTGCGGCCTGGCGACCGTCCAGCTGCTCGAGCGCGACGTCGTGACCGACCCGCTGCTGCCGGTCGGCGGGGTGCTGCCGGTGCGCGTGCCGACGGTCGACGAGTCGCTGCTGGTCGCCGGTCCCGGCCGCGTCGCGCACTGGCGGGCCCGGCTCGCCGAGGTCCGCGACGTGCGGCAGGATCGCTCCTCATGAGCGCCACCGCCCTCGCCCGGTCCGTCCTGACCGCGCTCGTCGAGGCGGGCGTCACCGAGGTCGTGGTCTGCCCGGGCTCCCGCAACGCACCGCTGTCCTTCGCGGCCTACGACGCCGCGGCCGCCGGCCTCGTGCGGCTCCATACCCGCATCGACGAGCGCACCGCCGGGTTCCTCGCGCTCGGTCTCTCGCGCAACCACCGCCGGGCCGCCGTCGTGTGCACGTCCGGCACCGCGGTCGCCAACCTGCACCCGGCCGTCCTCGAGGCCGCCCACGCCGGCGTCGACCTCGTGGTGGTCACCGCGGACCGTCCGGCCCGGCTGCGCGGCACCGGTGCCAACCAGACCACCGACCAGGTCGGCGTCTTCGGGCCGCTGGTGGCCACCCAGGACGCGAGCGCCGAGGTCGACCTGCTGGTGGCCGGGCCGGTGCACCTCAACGTCCCGCTCGACGAGCCGCTGGTGCCGGAGGACCGGTGGGCGCCCGACGTCCGTCCCGGCACCCCGCTGCAGCGGGTCCGGCCGGCCGTGCACCTGACGCTCCCGACCGGACCACGCACGGTGGTCGTCGCCGGGGACGACGCGGGGCCGCCCGCCCGAGTCCTCGCGGAGCGCGCCGGCTGGCCGCTGCTCGCCGAGCCGTCGAGCGGCTCCCGCACCGGCGCGAACGCGATCCGCACCTACCGGCTCCTGCTCGCCTCCCCCCTGGGCGACCAGGTGGAGCGCGTCGTGGTCTGCGGCCACCCCACGCTGTCGCGGCCCGTCAGCCAGCTGCTCGCGCGGCCGGACGTGCAGGTCGTCGACACCCCGGCGTACGGCGTGTGGACCGAGCGGCCCTTCCCCGTCGACGAGCGGCTGCCCGTGGTGCCGGCCGTCGAGGCGCCCGACGACCCGGCCTGGCTGGAGGAGTGGCTCGCGGCCGACGCGAGCGTCTCCCGACAGCTCGACGCGCTGCTCGCCGCCGAGAGCGACCTGACGCCGCACGAGGTCGCCAGCGCCGTCGCCCGCGCCCTGCCCGAGGGCGGCCTGCTGGTGGTGGGCGCGTCGAGCCCGGTCCGCGACCTCGACCTGATGGTGCCGCGCTACCGGGTGGGTGCGCGTCGCAAGGTGCTCGCCAACCGAGGCCTCTCGGGCATCGACGGCACCGTCTCGACCGCCGTCGGCGCCGCGCTGGCCCGCCCGGCCAGCACGCGGGCGCTCGCGCTGATGGGCGACGTGACCTTCCTGCACGACGCGAACGGGTTGGTCATCGGCCCGGGCGAGCCGGTGCCCGACCTCACGATCGTGGTCGCCAACGACGACGGCGGCTCGATCTTCACGATGCTCGAGCAGGGGGCGGTGGCATACGCCGACCAGTACGAGCGCCTCTTCGGCACCCCGCACGGCGTGGACCTCGCCGCCCTCTGTGCCGCCACCCGGACCCCGCACCTGCGGGTCACCAGCCTGCCGGAGCTCGAGCAGGCGCTCGCCAGCCCCAACGGTGGGATCGAGGTGGTCGAGGCCGTCGTCCGCCGCGACAACCGCCGCGAGCTCGACGAGCGGATCCGGGCGCTCCGGCCCTGAGCAAGCAGGATCAAGCACGTCCGGCTCCGGGTGGCGCAGGATCGGGTCATGACCACCGCCACCGACCTGGACCTGTTCGCCCGGTTCGTCGACGACCTCGCCGAGGCCCTCGACGACCACGCGTCGACCGGTGACGAGCGGGCGGCCCGGCTGCACTTCTCCCGCTACCACCTCGACCGCGTGGTCCGGGCGGTGGCGGGGGAGCCGCCGCAGGCGTTGCGGCGCCGGGTGCTGCTCGAGCGGGCGGCGTACCGGATGGTCACGACGACCGCGCCGCTGATCGACATCGCGGTCGAGGCCGGCTACGGCTCCCACGAGGCGTTCACCCGCGCCTTCACCCGGTCGTACGGCGTCGCGCCGGCCGCCTGGCGTCGGCGGCCCGGCCACATCCAGCTCGCCGCGCCGAGCGGCGTGCACTTCCACCCACCCGGCAGCCTCCGGCTGCCCTCACGCAACGAGGTGACCGCGATGAACCTGCTCACGAAGATGGTGGAGCACCACGTCTGGCTGACCGGGGAGATGATCCGCGTCGCGGGTCGGCTCTCCGACGACCAGCTGGACCAGCCGATCGAGCTCGACGTCGACGAGGACGAGCAGACGATCCGCTCGTTGCTGTCCCGGCTGGTCGGGCAGATGGGCATGTGGAACGCGGCGCTGGCGACCCGCGACTACGACTGGTCGGTCGAGGAGCACGAGCCGCTCGACGCGATGCGTTCCCGGCTGGCGGTCGAGGGGCCGGCGTACCTCGCCCACGTCCACGACGTCGTCGACCACGGGCGGCTCGACGAGACGTTCGTCGACGCCTTGTGCGAGCCTGCGGAGGTGTTCACGCACGGCGGGATGATCGCCCACGTGCTGACCTTCGCGGCACACCGGCGCACGCTCGTGGCCCTTGCCCTGGCCCAGCACGGCGCGGACGAGCTCGGCTGGGGCGACCCGATGCTCTGGGTGGCCGCGCCCGCCTGAGGTGTCTGACCCGGCGAGGCCGGTCGAGACACCAGAAGTGGCTGCGGAAACGTCGGGCTCTGCAGCCACTTCCGGTCTCTCGACGATCCGGAGCCGGCCTCGGTCGGGCAACGGGCCGGAAACACCGACCAGGGACAATGTCCCGGTGGAGATCGCCCTCTTCCTGGTCCTGCTCGCCGTCGGCGTGCTCACGGGCGTGGTCGTCGCGGACCGCCTCGGCGTCCCGGCGCCGCTGCTGCTGGTGGTCGCCGGCGTCGCCGCGTCGTTCCTCCCGTTCGTCCCGCAGGTCCACCTCGAGCCCGAGGTCGTGCTGCTGGGGCTGCTGCCGCCGCTGCTCTACTCGACCGCGATCGGCTCGTCGCTGGTGGACTTCAACGCCCACCGGCGGGTGATCCTGACGCTGTCGGTCGGCGCCGTGCTGGTGACGACGGCGGGGGTGGGCTGGGTCGTCCACCTGATGGTCCCGGGCATCTCCTGGCCGATCGCCTTCGCGCTCGGCGCGGTGGTGGCGCCGCCGGACGCGGTCGCCGCCACGGCGATCGCCCGCAACATCGGCCTGCCGCGGCGCGTCGTGACCATCCTGGAGGGCGAGTCGCTCTTCAACGACGCCACCGCGCTGGTCACCCTCCGGACCGCGATCGCCGCCGCCTCGGTCGGCGTCGAGCTGTGGCGTGTCGGCTTCGACTTCCTCGTCGCGTCCGTCGGGGGCGTGCTGATCGGTGTCCTCGCCTTCGTGGTCGTGGCCCAGATGCGCCGCCGGATCACCGACCCGGTCCTCGACGTCGGGCTGTCCTTCGTGATCCCGTTCGCGTGCTTCCTGGTCGCGGAGGAGCTCCACTCCTCCGGGGTCGTCGCGGTCGTGGTCGCCGGCCTGCTCCTGGGCCACAAGGCGCCGATCCTGCAGACCGCCCAGTCGCGGATCGCCGAGCGCATCAACTGGCGCACGATCGCGTTCCTCCTCGAGAACGCGGTCTTCGCGCTCATCGGCCTGCAGGCGCAGTGGCTGCTGCAGGACCTCGCCGACAGCACGCTCTCCGGGGCCCGGATCGTCGCGGTCTGCCTCGCCACCCTGGTCGCCGTCATCGTGCTCCGGCTGGTCTGTGTCTTCCTCTCCCGGTGGTTCCTGGTCCGGCCCGGCCCCGATCCCGTGACCGGTCGCCGGCCGCCGCTCGCCCAGACGTTCATCGTCGGCTGGGCCGGCATGCGCGGCGTGGTGACGCTGGCCGCGGCCTTCATCATCCCGCCGGAGACCGACCACGTGGAGGTGCTCGTCGTCATCGCGTTCACCGTCGTCGCCGGGACGCTGCTGATCCAGGGGCTGTCGCTGCCGTGGTTCGCACGCAAGCTGCACGTGCCGTCGCCGGACCCGCTCGACGACGCACTGGCTCGCGCCACCCTGCTGCAGCAGGCGTCGAAGGCCGCGCTCGAGGAGCTCGAGGAGCTGGAGGGCGCCGAGGACGTCGCGCACGACGACCAGACCGGCGTCTACGAGCTGATCCGCCAGCGCCTCGACCAGCGCAACTTCGCGGCCTGGGAGCGGCTCGGCACCACCGCCGACCAGGAGTCCCCGGCGGCGCTCTACTACCGCGTCCGCAGCAGGCTGATCGACACCGAGCGTCGGCGGATCCTCGAGATCCGCAAGTCGGGCAACGTGCCGTCCGAGGTGGTCGCGGACGTGCTGGTCACCCTCGACGTCGAGGAGTCGATGCTCGACAGCGCCGAGCAGGAGCGGGACGAGACCGCGGCGTACGCGCGGCGGCGCTGGTCCATCGGCGAGAAGTGTGGCGACCTCGAGCGGTACCCCGTCGTCGACGAGGAGCCCGCGACCGCGTGCCAGGCCTGCCTGGACGAGGGCACCCGCTGGGTGGCGCTGCGCCGCTGCCTGGAGTGCGGCAACGTCGCCTGCTGCGACTCCTCACCCCGCCAGCACGCGACCCGGCACTTCCACGAGACCACCCACCCGGTCATGCAGTCCGCCGAGCCGGGGGAGGACTGGCGGTGGTGCTACGTGCACCACCTCACGGCCTGAAACGGATCGGGAAGGTCACCGCCCCGGTGTTGCCCGACACGGGCAGCCACTCGCCCGGGCCGTCCGGCACGGCGCCGGGCATCCGCCGGGCGAGCAGGGGGAGCGCGACCGCCATGTCGGTGCGCGCCACGAAGTGGCCGAGGCAGTGGTGGATGCCGGCGCCGAAGCCGAGGTGCGGGGGCCGCTGCTGGGTGATGTCGAACGACGGGTCCGGCATCGCCTGCGGGTCCGTGCCCGCACTGTGCGACATCACCTGCACGATGCCGCCCTTCGGCACGTGCAGGTCGTGCAGGTCGACGTCCTCCAGGGCCTCGCGGGTCACCCAGGTGACCGTCGGGTTCACCCGCATGACCTCCTCGACCGCGTTCGCGCCGAGCTCGGGGTGCTCGCCGAGCAGCCGCCACTGGTCGGGGTGCTTCAACAGCGTCTGCACGGCGAGGCCGATCTGGTTGCGTGTCGTCTCCATCCCGGCGAACGCGAGGAACACCAGCGCGACGTCGAGCTCGTGCCGGGAGAGCCGGTCGCCGTCCTCGGTCGCCTGGACCAGGGCCGTCACCAGGTCCTCGCGCGGGTGCGCGGTGCGGTCGGCGACCACCTCGTCGACGTACCCCAGCAGGCCGGCGAGCGCCGCCTCGATCCGCGGCACCTGGTTGCCGACGTCGATCGAGAACGACGCCCCGAGGTCGTCGGCCCAGCGCGCCACCTGGTGCCAGCTCTCCTCGGGCAGGCCGAGCAGCAGGCAGATGATGCGGGCGGCGTACGGCTCGGCGAACTCGCTGATGAGCTCGACGCGGCCGCGGTCGGCGAAGCGGTCGATCAGCTCGTTCGCGAGGGCCTGGAAGCGGGGCTGCATCGCCGCGATCGCCTTGTTGCGGAACGCCGGGACGAGCAGCCGCCGGATGCGCGCGTGGTCGTCGCCCTCGAGGCTGAGCAGGGTCTCCTGCCACCAGTCCGAGAAGGGGCCGGCGTGGATGCCGTTCTGCTCCGGCCAGCGGGCGTTGCCCTGACGGAACCGGCGGTCGCGCAGCAGCGCCCCCGCCTCGGCGTGCCGGAGCACGGCCCAGCCCCAGTTGGTCTCGACGAACCAGCGCTCGTCGCGAGCGGCGTGGACGGCGTCGGAGGTCGTGTCGAAGCCAGGGTCGGCCAGGTCGAAGCGCGTCACGGTCTGGTCATCCTCGTCTCTGCATCCTGATCTCGTCGGCGGCGAGACCGGCGTAGTGCTCCCGGGAGCCGTCGGGGGCGAAGCCGTTGCGGCGGTAGAACGCCTGGGCCCGGGCGTTGGCCTCGAGCACCCACAGCGAGCAGTCGCCGAGGGGACGGACCGCGTCCCACAGCACCTGGCCCAGGCCCGTGCCCCACCAGGCGGCGCGCACGTAGAGCGCGTAGAGCTCGTACGGCGTGGGCGGGTCGTCGTCGCGGGACGGGCCGGTCACGGCGAACCCGACGATCTCGCCGTCCGCCTCGGCCAGCAGGCGCGGCGGACCGTCCACGAGGTGCCGCGTCCAGGCGGCGGTCCACCGCTGCGTCTCGGCGAGCCGCTCCTCGAGCAGTCGCGCGTCGACGTACGGGCCGTAGGCCTCGCGCCAGCACGCCGCGTGCATCGCGGCGCAGGCGACGGCGTCGGCGGGCACCGCCTGCCGGAGCGTGGGCGTGGATGTCACGCGAGCATCGTAGGGACTGCGCGGCGGGTGCCGACCACATCGGGGACGAGGGGGAGAGGGCTGCTGCGACCACGCGGACGGTCGGCGCGGGTGATCGGCGCCGCGGGCTACCGTGCAGTGCATGCGGATCACCAAGTTCGGCCATGCCTGCGTCCGGATCGAGCACGACGGCACGACCGTGGTCCTCGACCCGGGGGTGTTCACCGATCCCGCCGCCGTCGACGGCGCCGACGCGGTCCTGATCACCCACGAGCACCCCGACCACTACCTGGCGGACAACCTGCGGGCCACCGACGCGCCGGTGTTCACGATCGAGGCGGTGGCGGCGAAGATCCGCGAGGATGCGCCGGAGGTCGCCGAGCGGCTCACGGTCGTCGCGCCCGGATCGACCTTCGACGTCGGGCTGCCGGTGCGCGCGGTCGGCGAGCTGCACGCGGTGATCCACCCGGAGTTCCCGCGGATCACCAACAGCGGCTACGTGGTGGACGCGGGAGGCGCGAAGGTCTACCACCCCGGTGACGCGCTCACCGAGCCCGGCGAGGCCGTCGACGTCCTGCTGTGCCCGGTGTCGGCGCCGTGGATGAGGGCCTCCGAGGCGATCGAGTTCGCCCGCGCGGTCCGGGCCCCCCGCAACCTCGCGATCCACGACCGGGTCTACAGCGACGCCGGCCTGGCCATCGTCGACGGCCACATGAACGCGTTCCTGCCGAAGGACGGGCTGGAGTACGTGCGGCTCGCCGACGGCGCCGACCTGTAGCGGGCTTCGTGCTCGCGCCGCCCGGCCCGGACGTCATCCGACCTGGCGGCTGGGTCGACCGGGTCGTCTGACGTCACCCCGGAGCCCGCTGGGAGGTCATGCGGGCTGGCGGCTGGGTCGACCGGGTCGTATGACGTCACCCCGGAGCCGGCCGGTGCGGAGCCTCAGTCCGTGGTGAGCGCGTCCCGCACCGGGACGAACTTCGCCTGCGCCTCGGCCAGCTCGGCCTCGGGGTCGGAGTCGGCGACGATGCCGCAGCCCGCGAAGAGGCGGACGGTCGATCCGGAGATCGAGGCGGAGCGCAGCGCGATGCCCCACTCGCCGTCGCCGGCGGCGTCCATCCACCCGACCGGGCCGGCGTAGCGGTCGCGGTCCATGCCCTCGATCTCGCCGATCAGGTCGGTCGCGGTGCCGGTCGGGGTCCCGCCCACGGCGGCGGAGGGGTGCAGCGCCTCGGCCAGCTGCAGCGACGAGACCGTGGCGGCGTCGTGCACCACCCCGGCGACGTCGGTCGCGAGGTGCATCACGTTGGGCAGGTGGAGGACGAACGGCGCCTCGGGGACGTTCATCGAGGAGCAGTGCGGCTCCAGGGCGTCGGCGACCGAGCGGACGGCGTACTCGTGCTCCTCGAGGTCCTTCGAGGACCGCGCGAGCGTCGCGGCCAGCGCCAGGTCGCGCTCGTCGTCGCCGGTGCGCCGGATGGTGCCGGCGAGCACCCGTGAGGTGACCAGGCCGCGCTCGCGGCGCACCAGCATCTCCGGCGTCGCGCCGAACATGCCGTCGACGTGGAAGGTCCAGCACATCGGGTAGACCTCGCTGAGGCGGTGCAGGGGCCAGCGCACGTCGACCGGCTCGTCGGTGGTGGCGACCAGGTCGCGGGCGAGCACCACCTTCTCGAGGTCGCCGTGGTTGATGCGGGCCACGGCGTCGGCGACGACCGACATCCACTGCTCGCCGTTGAGGGAGCCGTCGGCGAAGCTCACGCCGACCGGCGGCGTCGGCGGGTCGCAGGGCGTGAGGTCGGGCACCGCCTCCGACGTCGGCCCCTCGCCGACCGTCGTGACCCAGGCGACGTCACCGCGGCGGCCGACGACCACGCGTGGGACCACCAGGACGGAGTGGCCCGGCTCGTCGGCGAAGGCGAACGTCCCGAACGACACCAGGCCGGTGCCCGGCTCGTTGACGTCGTCGCGTACGTCGGCCCGCGCGGTCGTCTCGCTCCACCACTTGGCGGCGTCCGCGAACCGGGTGCCGCCCGCGGTCCGCAGCTCCGCGGCGACGCCCCAGCCGACCAGGCCGTCGCCGCGGCGCAACCACGTCACCGGGCGGTCCGCGGGGACCAGGTCGAGGAGTCGCGTGGCCGCCTCGAGCTCGAGGCGCACGGTGCGGACGGAGAGCGGCACGAGGTGAGCGTACTCACGGACCCCCCGCTGACCCCTCCCGGGCGGGCGAGTAGCGTCGCAGGACGTGAGCGCCACCACCTCCCGCAGCCGCACGTCGACCGTCGTCGGGATCCTCGTCGGCCTGGTCCTGCTCGGCCTCGTCGCCGCGTTCGCGATCGGCCTGCCGAAGGCCGCCGGGGACGACGCGACGGAGGCGGCCGCCGACGTCGAGCTCTCGCTCCCCGACACCCTGCCGGGCGGGTACGCCGCAGCGGACGACGCGGCGTCCTTCGCCGACGGCGACCTCGCGCAGCAGGCCGAGGCCATCGCCCAGCAGCAGGCAGCCAGCACGAAGTACGGCAACCAGGTCCTCCCTGACGTCCTCGGGACGCCCGCGGTCACGCGCAGCTACGTCGTCGACGGCACCACGGCGGTTTTCGTGCAGGTGTTCCAGTCCGACGGTGGTGCGTTCGCCCCTGGCTCGCTCACCGACCCCGAGACCACGAACGGCGCGGGCGGCACGACGATGGAGGCGGTCGGAGACGGTGCCTGCATCCTCACCTACGGACAGAGCACCGACGGGAGCGCCGGCACGCCCTCCCAGAGCGAGTGCCAGGTCAGCCAGGACGGGCTGACCGTGCAGATCCAGTCCAGCGGCGTCGAGGCCGCCGAGCTGGTGAAGGTCGCTGACGGGATCCTCGACGACCTCTCGCAGCAGTAGGGCCGGCTGGGACCTAGGCGCTCGATCTCGATACGCCGGTCGCGGGCTCGTGCCTCGCCCGCGCGTCTACTCGATCTGGCGCCGGCTCTCCGGCCCTCGCAGGCTCGGGCCGGAGGCGCTCATCACGACCAGTAGACGACCACGGTGTCGCCCACGCGCACCTGGCCGAAGAGGCGCTGCAGCCCGTCGTAGTCCCGGACGTTGACGCAGCCGTGCGACGCCCCGGCGTACCCGACGGCGGCGAAGTCCGAGGAGTAGTGCACGGCCTGACCGCCCGAGAAGAACATCGACAGCGGCATCGACGAGCCGTAGAGGCGCGAGACGTGGTCGGCGTCCTTGAGGTAGACGTGGAACACGCCCTCGCGGGTGGGGGTGGTCGACGCCCCGAAGCGCACGTCGAGCGTCTGCAGGACCTGCCCGTCGACGACCCAACGCAGGGTCTGGCTGGTCTTGTCCACGCAGATCACCCGGCCGGTCCGGCACCGGGCGTCGAGCGCGCCGGGCTGGTTCGCGCGGTTGTGGAGCTCGGCCTCGGTGGGCTCGGTGGTCATCGCGGCGAGCCGGTCCAGGGTGCGCTGGTCGACGAAGCCGGTGACCGGGATCTCGCGCTTGGCCTGGAAGCCGCGCACCGCAGCGGTCGTCACGTCGCCGTACGTCCCGGTGATGTCGGCCTGGAACCAGTAGATCTGCTTCAGACGGGCCTGCAGGTCGCGCACCTCGTCGCCCTCGTCGCCGGGGCCGAGCAGCCGCGGCCCGGGTTCCAGCGTGGGCGTGGGCGTGTGGCTCGGTGTCCGCGTCGGTGTCGGCCTCGGGCTCGGGGTGGCTCGAGCAGTGGCCGTCGGCGTGGTGTCCGGCGCCGTGGAGGGCTGGGCCGGGCGCGGGTCGACCCCGCCCGTCCCGGACGCGGTCGGGCGGTCGGACGAGCCGCTCCGCAGGGCGTGGCCGACGCCGAACGCGGCCGCGACCAGCAGCGCCGCGACGGCGAGGACGAGCACGAGACGACGCATGACCTGCATGAGGGCACTCCCGGGGAAGGTGGAGGTTCCGGACACGAGGGTGACGCCCGGGGACGGCGTTCGGTTGCACGTGGTGCGGCGCGCCCCGGCTCCGTGACCAAGCTGTGACCAGAAGTAAGGTGCGGCCGTGGTCCGTGCCGAGCTCGACAAGCAGCCGTCCGACGTCCGCCGCATGTTCGACGCGGTCGCCCGGCGGTACGACGTCACCAACGACGTCCTCTCCCTGGGCCAGGACCGCCAGTGGCGCCGTGCGGTCCTGGCCGCGGTCGACCCGCGCCCGGGGGAGCGGGTCCTCGACCTGGCCGCCGGGACGGGTACGTCGAGCGAGCCGTTCGCCGAGCGGGGCGCGAGCGTGGTCCCGTGCGACTTCTCCCTCGGCATGCTCCAGGTCGGCAAGGCCGCCCGGCCGCACCTGCCGTTCACGGCCGGTGACGGCACCCGGCTGCCGTTCGCCGACGACACCTTCGACGCCGTGACCATCTCCTTCGGCCTGCGCAACATCGTCGACCCGCTGGCCGGGCTACGCGAGATGCGCCGGGTCACCCGGCCGGGCGGCCGGCTCGTCGTCTGCGAGTTCAGCCACCCGACCTGGTCGCCCTTCCGCACCGTGTACCTCGAGTACCTCATGCGGGCGCTGCCCCCGATCGCCCGGGCGGTCTCGTCCTCGCCCGACGCCTACGTCTACCTCGCGGAGTCGATCCGGGCGTGGCCGGACCAGCCGGGCCTCGCCGCGCTGGTCACCGAGGCCGGCTGGCGCGACGCGGAGTGGCGCAACCTGTCCGGTGGGATCGTCGCCCTCCACCGCGCGACGAGCTGACCCGCAGGCTCGCACGGCGGCGTCCATTTAGGGCACGCTCCCATTCGCTAAATCCCCAGGTCAGCACCGATTTTCGGCCACCCCGGGTCCCGACCGGCCCTGGGGCGACCCCCGGATGCGGAGGCAGGATCCGAGTGGTTAGATGTGCGACGGACCACTTCGTGATTCGCTTCACAAGGTCACAAACACGCTCTCGGACACTGCCTCGGAAGAAGGGCGAAGGATGGAGCTCTACACGCCCGTGCTGGCGCTGATCGTCCTGGCGGCGGCATTCGCGATCTTCTCGGTGATCATGAGCTCGATCGTGGGCCCCCGGCGCTACAACCGGGCCCGCCTGGACTCCTACGAGTGCGGCATCGAGCCCACGCCGCAGCCGGTCGGCGGCGGCCGCTTCCCGGTGAAGTACTACATCACCGCGATGCTCTTCATCGTCTTCGACATCGAGACCATCTTCCTGTACCCGTGGGCCGTGCAGTTCGACGAGCTCAAGCTCTTCGGGCTGGTCGAGATGGTCCTGTTCATCGCCACCGTCTTCGTCGCCTACGCCTATGTTTGGCGCCGCGGCGGCCTCGACTGGGATTGAGCGCCGAGATGCACGCACATTGCCTTCGTTGTCGTCGGTCGACGGCCGCTCCGCTGCGCTCCGCAGAAGGCCGCCTTCCCTCCTCCGCCTTGGCACTGCACGCGCCTCTCGACGCTCAGCCGGTACGAAAGGTAGGACCTCACTGATGGGTATCGAGGAGAAGCTCCCGAGCGGCGTCCTGCTGACGACCGTGGAGGGCGTCGCCGGCTACATGCGCAAGGCTTCGTTCTGGCCGGCCACGTTCGGCCTGGCCTGCTGCGCCATCGAGATGATGACGACCGGCGGCCCCAAGTACGACCTGGCCCGCTTCGGCATGGAGGTCTTCCGGGCCAGTCCCCGCCAAGCCGACCTGATGATCGTCGCCGGCCGGGTCAGCCAGAAGATGGCCCCGGTGCTGCGCCAGATCTACGACCAGATGCCCGGACCGAAGTGGGTGCTGGCGATGGGTGTCTGCGCCAGCAGCGGCGGCATGTTCAACAACTACGCGATCGTCCAGGGCGTCGACCACGTCGTGCCGGTCGACATGTACCTCCCCGGCTGCCCGCCGCGACCCGAGATGCTCATCGACGCGATCCTCAAGCTGCACGACCAGGTGCAGCACACCAAGCTCGGCAGCAACCGTGCCGACGAGGTCGTCGAGCTCGAGGCCGCCGCGCTGAAGGCGCTGCCCACCTCGGAGATGAAGGGCCTCCTTCGATGAGCGAGAGCGACCACACGGACATCACGCCGGAGAACGTGCCGGCGCCGACCGGCGAGGTGCAGCAGGTCGGCGTCCGACACGGGATGTTCGGCGTCCACGGCACCGGTGACACCAGCGGCTACGGCGGCCTGACGCGGGCGATCTCCTACCCCGGTGAGGCCCAGCGGCCCTACGGCGGCTGGTACGACGAGGTGGCGGACGCCCTCGAGGCTGCTGTCCGCGACGGTGGCCTCGAGGTCGCCGCGCCCCGGGTCGTCATCCACCGCGGCGAGATCACCTTCCACGTGCGGCGCGAGGACCTGCCGGTCGTCGCGAAGCTCCTGCGCGACGACGAGCGGCTTCGGTTCGAGTTCTGCTCGGGCGTCAGCGGCGTCCACTACCCCGAGGACACCGGGCGCGAGCTGCACGCGGTCTACCACCTGCTCTCGATGACCCACAACCGCCGCATTCGGCTCGAGGTCACCGCGCCGGACGCCGACCCGCACATCCCCTCGATCGTCGCGGTCTACCCGACCAACGATTGGCACGAGCGCGAGACCTTCGACATGTTCGGGATCGTCTTCGACGGCCACCCGGCCCTCACCCGGATCCTGATGCCCGACGACTGGCCGGGCCACCCGCAGAGGAAGGACTACCCCCTCGGCGGCATCCCCGTGGAGTACAAGGGCGGCACCGTCCCGCCTCCCGACCAGCGGAGGAGCTACAACTGACATGAGCACCGACCAGGACCTCTACGCAGGCAGCAGCGACACGACCGAGGGTCGGGTCTTCACGGTCACCGGCCAGGACTGGGACTCGATCGTCGAGGGCCTGTCCGAGGAGGCCGACGAGCGCATCGTCGTCAACATGGGGCCCCAGCACCCGTCGACCCACGGCGTGCTGCGGCTCATCCTCGAGCTCGAGGGCGAGACGGTGACCGAGGCCCGGTGCGGCATCGGCTACCTCCACACGGGCATCGAGAAGAACATGGAGTTCCGCTCCTGGACCCAGGGCGTGACGTTCTGCACCCGGATGGACTACCTCAGCCCGTTCTACAACGAGGCGACCTACGTGCTCGGCGTGGAGCGGCTGCTCGACATCGAGGACCAGGTGCCCGAGAAGGCCCAGGTCATGCGGGTCCTCCTCATGGAGCTCAACCGCATCTCGTCCCACCTGGTCTGCATCGCGACCGGGGGCATGGAGATCGGCGCCCTCACCGTGATGACGATCGGCTTCCGCGAGCGCGAGCTCGTGCTCGACCTCTTCGAGCTGATCACCGGCCTGCGCATGAACCACGCGTTCATCCGTCCCGGCGGGGTCGCGCAGGACCTGCCGCCCGGTGCCCTCGACGAGATCCGCGGCTTCGTCGCCCTGATGCGCAAGCGGCTCCCGGAGTACGCCGACCTGTGCAACGCGAACCCGATCTTCAAGGCCCGCCTGGAGGGGGTCGGCCACCTCGACCTCGAGGGCTGCCTCGCGCTCGGCCTGTCGGGCCCGCCGCTGCGTGCCGCCGGCTACCCGTGGGACCTGCGCAAGACCCAGCCGTACTGCGGCTACGAGACCTACGACTTCGACGTGCAGACGTGGGACACCGCCGACGCCTACGGCCGGTTCCGGGTCCGCCTGGCCGAGATGTGGGAGTCGTTGCGGATCATCGAGCAGGCGGCCGACCGGCTCGCCAGGCTCGACGGCGCCCCGGTGATGGTCGCGGACAAGAAGATCGCCTGGCCCAGCCAGCTGGCGGTCGGCAACGACGGGATGGGCAACTCCCTCGATCACATCCGCCACATCATGGGGGAGTCGATGGAGGCGCTGATCCACCACTTCAAGCTGGTGACCGAGGGCTTCCGGGTGCCCGCCGGGCAGGCGTACGTGCCGATCGAGTCGCCTCGCGGCGAGCTCGGCGCCCACGTGGTCTCCGACGGGGGCACCCGCCCGTTCCGCGCCCACTTCCGCGACCCGTCGTTCACCAACCTGCAGGCCACGAGCGTGATGAGCGAGGGCGGCATGGTCGCCGACGTCATCGTCGCGATCGCGTCCATCGACCCCGTGATGGGAGGCGTCGACCGATGAGTCTCCCGGTCGAGACCCTGGCCGAGCTGCGCGAGATCGCGGCCCGCTACCCCGAGGCCCGGTCCGGCCTGCTCCCGATGCTGCACCTGGTGCAGTCCGTCGAGGGCCGGGTCACCGCGGAGGGCATCGAGACCTGTGCCGACATCCTCGGCATCACCGCGGCCGAGGTCAGCGGCGTCGCGACGTTCTACACGATGTACAAGCGGCGCCCGGTCGGCGACTACCACGTCGGGGTCTGCACCAACACGCTGTGCGCGGTGATGGGCGGCGACGCGATCTTCGAGCGGCTCAAGGATCACCTCGACGTCGGCAACGACGAGCTCACCGAGCGCCGGCCCGAGGACAAGTGCACGGTCTCGCTCGAGCACGTCGAGTGCAACGCGGCCTGCGACTACGCCCCGGTGATGATGGTCAACTGGGAGTTCATGGACAACATGACCCCGGAGTCCGCCGTCCAGCTCGTCGACGACCTCCGGGCGGGCACGGAGATCCACTCCACCCGGGGTCCGCGCGTGGTGACCTGGCGCGAGGCCGAGCGCGTCCTCGCCGGGTTCCCCGACGACCTCGCCGACGAGGGCCCCGCGGCCGGTGCGCCCTCGCTGGTCGGTCTGGGCATCGCGCGCACCAACGGCTGGACCGCACCTCCCGCCTCCGCCGACGCCGGCAGCGGCCGCACGGCCGACAGCAAGGAGGAGGCCGTCGAGCAGGCGGACACCTCGCGCGCGGAGACCGAGACCAAGCAGGAGGACAGCGATGCCTGAGTCTCGAGACGCTCGCTTCGCTCGCTCCTCGACCACCGGAGAAAGGGCACTTCGTGGCTGACACCTTGACCCCGGTCCTCACCGACAACTGGGGCGACGAGCGGGCCTGGACGCTGGCGTCGTACGAGGCCCGCGGCGGCTACCGCGCCCTCGACAAGGCGTTCTCGATGGCGCCCGACGCGATCATCGAGGAGGTCAAGGACTCCGGCCTGCGCGGTCGCGGCGGCGCGGGCTTCCCGACCGGGATGAAGTGGGGATTCATCCCGCAGGACAACCCCCGGCCGAAGTACCTCGTCGTCAACGCCGACGAGTCCGAGCCGGGCACCTGCAAGGACATCCCGCTGATGATGGCGAGCCCGCACACCCTCGTCGAGGGCGTCATCATCAGCAGCTACGCGATCCGCGCCAACAAGGCGTTCATCTACATCCGGGGTGAGGTCCTGCACGTCTTCCGCCGCGTCCAGCGTGCGGTGCAGGAGGCCTACCTCGCCGGACACCTGGGCAAGAACATCCACGGCACCGGCTACGACCTGGACGTGGTCGTCCACGCCGGTGCCGGCGCCTACATCTGCGGCGAGGAGACCGCGCTGCTCGAGGGCCTCGAGGGCCGCCGCGGCCAGCCACGGCTGCGCCCGCCGTTCCCGGCGGTCGCGGGCCTGTACGCCAGCCCGACGGTCATCAACAACGTCGAGTCGATCGCGTCGGTACCCAGCATCATCGCCAACGGCCACCAGTGGTTCGCGTCGATGGGCACCGAGAAGTCCAAGGGCTTCGGCATCTTCTCGCTCTCGGGCCACGTCAAGAACCCCGGCCAGTACGAAGCCCCGCTGGGCATCACCCTGCGCCGGTTGATCCTGCTGGCGGGTGGCATGCGTGACGGCCACGAGCTCAAGTTCTGGACCCCCGGCGGGTCCAGCACACCGCTGCTGACCGCCGAGCACCTCGACGTGCCCCTCGACTTCGAGGCCGTGGGCGCGGCCGGCTCGATGCTCGGCACCCGGGCGCTGCAGATCTTCGACGACAGCACCTGCGTCGTGCGGGCGACCCTGCGGTGGACGGAGTTCTACAAGCACGAGTCCTGTGGCAAGTGCACCCCGTGCCGCGAGGGCACGTGGTGGCTGGTGCAGACGCTCTCCGCGCTGGAGAAGGGGCAGGGCAGCGAGGCCGACCTCGACATGCTGCTCGACCAGTGCGACAACATCCTCGGCCGCTCGTTCTGCGCGCTCGCCGACGGCGCGGTCAGCCCCATCGCCAGCTCGATCCAGTTCTTCCGCGACGAGTACGTCGCCCACCTCACGGGCGGCGGGTGCCCCTTCGACCCGGCGCTCTCCACCGCCTGGGCCGGGCAGGAGGTCAACGCATGACCCTGACATCCGACAGCGGCGCGACCGAGCGGACCGACCTGGTCACCCTGACCATCGACGGCGTCCAGGTCAGCGTCCCCAAGGACACGCTGGTCATCCGGGCCGCCGAGCAGATCGGCGTCCAGGTCCCGCGCTTCTGCGACCACCCGCTGCTGGCGCCCGTCGGCGCCTGCCGCCAGTGCCTGGTCGACATCCCCGACGCTGGCAACGGTCGCGGCTTCCCCAAGCCGCAGGCCTCCTGCACGCTCCCGGTCGCAGAGGGCATGGTGGTCAACACCCAGGCGACGAGCGAGGTCGCCGACAAGGCACAGCAGGGGATCATGGAGTTCCTGCTGATCAACCACCCGCTGGACTGCCCGGTCTGCGACAAGGGCGGCGAGTGCCCCCTGCAGAACCAGGCGATGAGCAACGGGCGCGGCGAGACCCGCTTCGAGGGCTACAAGCGGACCTTCCCGAAGCCGATCAACCTCTCGCCGCAGGTGCTGCTGGACCGCGAGCGCTGCATCGTGTGCCAGCGCTGCACCCGGTTCGCCGAGGAGATCCCGGGCGACCCGTTCATCGCGCTGGTCGAGCGGGGCGCGATGCAGCAGATCGGCATCGCCGAGGACGCGCCGTTCCTGTCGTACTTCGCCGGCAACGTGATCCAGATCTGCCCGGTCGGTGCGTTGACGAGCGAGGACTACCGCTTCCGTTCCCGCCCCTTCGACCTGGTCTCCACGCCGGGCGTCGCCGAGCACGACTCGTGCGGCTCCGCGATCCGCGTCGACCACCGGCGCGGCAAGGTGATGCGCCGGCTCGCGGGCAACGACCCCGAGGTCAACGAGGAGTGGATCACCGACAAGGACCGGTTCGCCTTCCACTACGCGACCGAGTCCGACCGGCTCACCTACCCCCAGGTCCGCGACCGCGTCGAGGACGGTGGCGACGGCCGGCTGCGACCCGCGTCGTGGCCGGAGGCCTTCGCGGTCGCCGCGCGCGGCCTGCAGGCGGCGGGGGCAACCGGCGTGCTCACCGGCGGCCGGATCACGGCCGAGGACGGGTTCGCCTACAGCAAGTTCGCCCGGGTCGCCCTGGGCACCAACGACATCGACTTCCGGTCGCGGCCGCTCTCGGCCGAGGAGACCGCGTTCCTCGCGGCCGAGGTCGTCCTGCGCAGCTCGGTGACCTACGCCGACCTCGAGCAGGCGTCGACCGTGGTGCTCGCCGGGCTCGAGCCCGAGGACGAGGCCGGCATGGTCTTCCTGCGCCTGCGCAAGGCCACGAGGCACGGCACGACGGGTGTCCTCGCGATCGCCCCGGGCATGACTCGCGGCCTGGCCAAGCTGAACGCCCGCCTGCTGCGGACGGCTCCCGGCGCCGAGGCCGGGGCGTTGGAGTCCCTCGTCGAGCACGCCCGACACGGAGTCGACAAGAACTCGATCATCCTGGTCGGCGAGCGGCTGGCCACCTCGCCCGGCGCGCTCGCCGCGGCGGTCACCGCCGCCGCCCGCACCGGCGCCCGGCTGGCCTGGGTGCCGCGCCGCGCCGGTGACCGCGGTGCTGTCGAGACCGGCTGCCTGCCCAACCTGCTGCCCGGTGGCCGGCCGGTGGCCGACCCGGTCGCCCGCGTCGACGTCGCGAGCGCCTGGGGGGTGGACCACCTCCCCGACGCCCCGGGACGCGACGCCGACGCCATCGTGGCTGCGCTCCTCGCCGGCGAGCTGGGGGGTCTGGTCATCGGGGGAGTGGACCCCGACGACACCGCCGACCCGGCCGCGACGCGCGCGGCGATCGAGGCGGCGTCCTTCGTCGTCGCGCTCGAGCTGCGCGAGACCGACGTGACCCGGGGCGCCGACGTGGTGTTCCCGGTCGCCCCGGTGGTCGACAAGGCGGGCACGTTCGTGACCTGGGAGGGCCGGCCCCGGTCCTTCGAGCAGGTCTTCGCGAGCCCGTCGTCGCTGCCCGACCTGCGGATCCTGGCCGGCATCGCCGAGGAGATGGGCCGGCCCCTGGGGTTCCGGACGGTCGCGGAAGCGCGCGCCCAGATGGAGGAGATCGGCCCCTGGGACGGCGACCGGGCCACGCTCGAGGGCCTCGAGCCGGCGACCCCGAGCCAGCCGGGCCAGGCGGGCGGCGACTTCGCGCTCTCGACCTGGAAGTTGCTGGTCGACAACGGCTCGATGCAGGACGGCGACAAGGCCTACCGCGCGACCGGGCGGGCCCCGGTGGCTCGGCTCAGCCAGGCCGCGTACGACGCCCACGGCCCGACCGTCACCCTCACCGGTGACCGCGGCTCGGTCACGATCCCGGCGGAGCCGGCGGACCTCGCCGACGACGTCGTGTGGGTGCCCGCGAACTCGTTCGGCAACGGCGTGCTGGCCGACCTGGCCTCACCCGGCAGCCGGGTGACCGTCACGAAGGGAGCGGACCAGTGATCGTCCCCGGTCTGGTGCCGATGGTCGACGACTTGTCGGAGTTCGGGCAGGACCCGTGGTGGGTGATCGGGCTCAAGACCCTGTTCATCTTCCTGATCCTGGTCCTGCTCACCCTCTTCAACATCTGGTGGGAGCGCCGGGTCGTGGCGCGGATGCAGCACCGCATCGGTCCCAACGTCAACGGTCCCTTCGGACTGCTCCAGTCGCTGGCCGACGGGGTGAAGCTGGCGCTGAAGGAGGACATCACCCCGACCGCGGCCGACAAGGTGGTCTTCGTCCTCGCGCCGATCATCTCGGCCACCACGGCGTTCGTGACCTTCGCCGTGATCCCGTTCGGACCGGTCGTGGACTTCTTCGGCGTCGAGACGCCGCTCCAGCTGACCGACATGCCGGTCGCGGTCCTGTTCGTGATGGCGATCGCGTCGGTCGGGATCTACGGCATCGTCCTCGGCGGCTGGTCGAGCGGATCGACGTACTCCCTCCTCGGCGGTCTGCGCTCGAGCGCGCAGATGATCTCCTACGAGGTCGCGATGGGCCTCGCGCTCGTCGCGGTGTTCCTCTACGCCGGCTCGATGTCGACCTCGGAGATCGTCGCGGCGCAGGACGACCTGTGGTTCGGCCTGATTCTCGTGCCGTCGTTCGCGATCTACGTGATCGCGATGGTCGGCGAGACCAACCGGGCACCGTTCGACCTCCCCGAGGCCGAGGGCGAGCTGGTCGGCGGCTTCCACACCGAGTACAGCTCGCTGAAGTTCGCCCTCTTCTTCCTCGCCGAGTACATCAACATGGCCACGGTCTCCGCCCTGGCGACCACGCTGTTCCTCGGCGGCTGGCACGCGCCGTTCTGGATCGACAAGGTGTGGCCGGGAGCCAACGAGGGCTACTGGCCGCTGCTGTGGTTCTTCGGCAAGCTGATGGTCTTCATCTTCTTCTTCATCTGGCTGCGCGGCACGCTGCCGCGACTGCGCTACGACCAGTTCATGGCCTTCGGCTGGAAGCGGCTGATCCCCGTGTCACTGGTCTGGATCGTGGCGGTCGCGACCATCCGCGCGGTCTCGCTGGACGGCGGCATCGACCGTCGCTACCTGCTGATCGGCATCGGGGTCCTCGCCGTCCTCTTCCTCGTGCTCTTCTTCGTCGGGGACCGCTCCGAGGAGGAGGCGCCCGAGGCCGCCGAGCCCGCTCCGAGCGGCGGCTTCCCGGTCCCGCCGATGCCCGCCGGTGGTGCCGTCCGCGGCGCCGCCAAGCCGCTCACGTTCGAGTCCCGCACGCCCGTGGCCGAGCCCGCTGCCCCGACCCGCAGCGCAGGGGAGGAGATCTGATGGCCGAGGAGTCCAAGAGCCTCAAGGAGCAGTTCTGGGACCCGGTCGCCGGGTTCGGGGTCACGTTCCGGACGATGTTCCGCAAGGTCGTCACCGAGCAGTACCCGTTCGAGAAGATGCCGACGGCACCGCGCTTCCACGGGCGGCACCAGCTCAACCGCTGGCCCGACGGCCTCGAGAAGTGCGTCGGCTGCGAGCTGTGCGCCTGGGCCTGCCCGGCGGACGCGATCTACGTCGAGGGTGCGTCGAACGTCGACCTGCCCGACGGGTCGGGGCGCTTCAGCCCGGGCGAGCGCTACGGCCGCGTCTACCAGATCAACTACCTGCGCTGCATCCTCTGCGGGCTCTGCATCGAGGCGTGCCCGACCCGCGCGCTGACGATGACCAACGAGTACGAGCTAGCCGACAGCTCGCGCGCCGACCTGATCTACGAGAAGCAGGACCTGCTCGCGCCACTGCTGCCCGGCATGGAGGAGCCGCCGCACACGATGCGGCTCGGCGACGACGAGGGCGTCTACTACCGCGGAGAGTTCGCCGCGCCCGCCCCGTCAGCACCCGGCACGACCGGACAGGAGGCCGCGAAGTGACCGCCTTCTGGATCCTCGCCCCGATCATGGTGATCGCGGCGCTGGGCATCCTCTTCGTCCGCAAGGCGGTGCACGCCGCCCTGCTCCTCGCCGTCGTGATGATCAGCCTCGCCGTGCTCTACGCGGCCCTCGACGCGCCGTTCCTCTTCGCGGTGCAGATCATCGTCTACACCGGCGCGATCCTGATGCTCTTCCTCTTCGTCCTGATGCTGGTCGGCGTCGACGCGTCGGACTCCGTCGTCGAGACGATCCGCGGCCAGCGGGTGCTCGCCTCCCTCGGTGGCCTGGCCCTGGGGCTGGTGCTGGTCATCGGCCTGGGACAGATCTCGCTCGGCACGGCGGTCGGCCTCGACGACGCCAACGGCGAGGGCAACATCCAGGCGCTCGCCAACCTGCTGTTCTCCAAGTACGTCTTCGGCTTCGAGGTCACCAGCGCGCTGCTGATCACCGCCGCCGTCGGCGCGATGGTGCTCGCCCACCGCGAGCGGCTCACCCCGAAGCCGACGCAGGCCTCGCTGGCCGCCCAGCGGCTCCGCGACTACGCCGACAGCGGGAAGCACCTCGGTCCGCTCCCGCCACCGGGCGTGTACGCCCGGCACAACGCGGTCGACACCCCCGCGCTGCTGCCCGACGGCACGGCGGCGGGGTCCTCGGTCTCGCGCGTGCTGGCCGCACGCGGCACGGTGCGCTCGGCGCCTGCCCTGGCCGACGACATCGAGGAGCTGAACCGCCAGATCGGCGGGGCGACCCACGCGGGCCGTGAGAGCGAGGCCGCGGTCACCACGACCGAGACCACCCCGGCCACGGGAGGCGAGCACTGATGAACATCACCGCGTACATCGTCCTCTCGGGGATCCTGTTCACGATCGGCTGCGTGGGCGTCCTCACGCGCCGCAACGCGATCGTGGTGTTCATGTGCGTGGAGCTGATGCTCAACGCGTCGAACCTCGCGCTGGTGGCCTTCTCCCGGCAGCACGGCAATCTCGACGGCCAGGTCGCCGCCTTCTTCGTGATGGTGGTCGCCGCGGCGGAGGTCGTCGTCGGGCTGGCGATCATCATGACCATCTTCCGGACCCGTCGCTCGGCCTCGGTCGACGACGCCAGCCTCCTGAAGTACTGAGGACGAGGAGCGTCTGAACACATGTATGCGTTCAACGAAGGCGGTGCGATCCCGGTGGTCGACCCGACCACCGCGGACGGCGTCTTCACCCTCCTGTGGCTGGTCGTCGCACTCCCGCTGGCCGGCGCCGCGATCCTGCTGATCGGCGGCAGGCGCACCGACCGGTGGGGACACCTGCTCGGCACCGCGCTGCCGATCGGCTCGTTCGTGATCTCCCTGGTCCTCTTCATCTCGCTGCTCGGTCGCGGCGACGACGAGCGCCAGGTGATGCAGCACCTCTACACCTGGATCGAGGTGGGCCACCTCAACGTCGGGATGGACCTGCTCTACGACCAGCTGTCGGCGCTGTTCCTGCTGCTGATCACCGGTGTCGGCTCCCTGATCCACATCTACTCGATCGGCTACATGGCGCACGACCCGCGCCGGCGCCGCTTCTTCGGCTACCTCAACCTCTTCGTCGCCGCGATGCTGGTGCTCGTCCTGTCCGAGAACTACCTCGGGTTGTTCCTCGGCTGGGAGGGCGTCGGCCTGGCGTCGTACCTGCTGATCGGGTTCTGGCAGCACAAGCCCACCGCCGCCGCCGCCGCGAAGAAGGCGTTCGTCCTCAACCGCGTCGGCGACATGGGTCTGTCGCTGGCGATCATGATGTTCTTCGTCCTCTTCGGGTCGACGAGCTTCCACGTGATCAGCGAGGCGGCCGGCAACGCGTCCGAGAAGCAGATGACGATCCTGGGCCTGCTGCTCCTGCTCGGGGCGTGCGGAAAGTCGGCCCAGTTCCCGCTGCAGGCCTGGCTGATGGACGCCATGGAGGGCCCCACGCCGGTGTCCGCGCTCATCCACGCGGCGACGATGGTCACCGCGGGCGTATACCTCATCGTGCGGTCCAACTTCGTCTTCGACCGCGCCCCCGACGCCCGGACCGTCGTGCTGGTGGTCGCCCTGATCTCGCTGTTCTGGGGTGCCTGGATCGGCTGCGCGAAGGACGACATCAAGAAGTCGCTGGCCGGCTCCACGATGAGCCAGATCGGCTACATGATGACGGCGGCGGGCCTCGGCGTCGCGGGGTACCCGTTCGCGATCTTCCACCTGCTCACCCACGGCTTCTTCAAGGCCGACCTCTTCCTCAGCGCCGGCTCGGTGATGCACGGGATGAACGACGACGTGGACATGCGGCACTACGGCCTGCTCCGCAAGGCGATGCCGGTGACGTTCCTGACGTTCACCATGGGCTACCTGGCCATCATCGGCTTCCCCGGCTTCTCGGGCTTCTGGTCCAAGGACGGCATCATCGAGACCGCGCTGAGCCAGAACATCCTGGTCGGCGTGCTGGCCGCCCTCGGGGCGGGCGTGACGGGCTTCTACATGACCCGGATGATGCTGATGACCTTCTTCACCGACAAGCGCTGGGAGAAGGACGTGCACCCGCACGAGTCGCCCACCGTCATGACCGGGCCGCTCGTCGTGCTCGCGGCGCTGGCGGTCTTCGGCGGCCTGCTCATCCTCAACGACTGGATCGTCGACTGGCTCTCGCCGGTCACCGGCACCGCGCCCCACGAGAGCCCGCCGATCCCGGCGCTCGCGATCTCGGCGATCGTCTTCGTGCTGGTCCTGGCCGGCGCCGCGGTGGCGTGGCTGGTCGTCGGCCGGCAGGCGGTCCCGCGGACCGCGCCGACCCAGGTCTCCTGGGTCACCCGGGCCGGGCGCGAGGAGGTCTACGGCAACGTCATCAACGACACGCTCGTGGTCGACCCCGGGCGGCACCTCACCGCCGGTGTGCTCGCCACCGATCGGTATGTCGTCGACGGGGCGCTCACCGGGGGGCCGGTCGCGATCGGCGCCGTCGCCGGCGTCGCGCGGCGCGCGCAGAACGGCTTCGTCCGCTCCTACGCCCTCTCCCTCCTCGGTGGCGCGCTGATCGTCGCCCTGGCCCTGCTGGCGGTGAACCTCGCATGAATTCCTTCCCTTGGCTCACCGTCCTCTGGGCGGTCCCGCTCGCGGGTGCGCTCCTCGTGGCGTTCCTGCCCAAGGCGCGCGGCGAGGTCCTGCCCAAGCAGGTGGCCCTGGCCGTCTCGGTCGTGACCCTGGTCGTCGGCATCGCGGTCGCCCTGCAGTTCGACCCCGGCGACGGCATGCAGCTCACCGAGGTCCACGACTGGATCTCGGCGTTCGGCGTCCACTACGCGCTCGGCGTCGACGGCCTCGGCCTGCTCCTGGTGCTGCTCACCGTCGCTCTCGTGCCGATCGTGTTCATCGCCTCCTGGCACGAGGCCGACGGACGCGGAGCCGCCGCGTTCTTCGCCTGGGCCCTCGCGCTGGAGTCGTTCGCGCTTGCGGTCTTCCTGGCCACCGACGTCTTCCTGTTCTACGTCGTGTTCGAGGCGACGCTGATCCCGGCGTACTTCCTCATCGGTCGCTACGGCCGCCCCGGCCGGGCGTTCGCGGCGCTGAAGTTCCTCATGTACCAGCTCGGCGGGGGCCTGGTGCTGCTGGCCGCGGTCATCGGGCTGTACGTCGTGTCCGCCCGCGCCGGCACCCCGTCGTACCTCATCTCCGACCTGCAGCAGATCGACATGAGCACGACCTGGGAGCGCTGGCTCTTCGTGGGCTTCATGATCGCGTTCGCGGTGAAGGCGCCGCTGTTCCCGCTGCACACGTGGCTGGCCGACACGACGGAGAAGGCGACGCCGGGCACGAGCGTGCTGCTCGTCTGCGTCCTGGACAAGATCGGCACGTTCGGGATGCTGCGCTACTGCCTGGGCCTGTTCCCGGGAGCCTCGCAGTGGGCGACGCCCGTCGTCGTCACCATCGCGCTGATCTCGATCGTGTACGGCGCGTTCCTGGCGATCGGCCAGGACGACATCCTGCGCCTGATCGGTCTGACCTCGCTGAGCCACTTCGGCTTCATCACCCTCGGCATCTTCGCCCTGACCACGCAGGGCGGCTCCGGCTCGATCCTCTACATGGTCAACCACGGCGTCGGCACGGCGGCCCTGTTCCTGATCGCCGGTTACCTGATCCGGCGCAAGGGCACCTCGCTGATCAGCGAGATCACCGGCGTCGAGAGCACCGCGCCGGTGCTCGCCGGGCTCTTCCTGGTGGCGGGCCTCGCGACCGCGGGCCTGCCGGGGCTGAGCCAGTTCGTCTCCGAGATCCTGGTGATGATCGCTGCGTTCGACTACCACTGGTGGGCCGGCGCGATCGCGGTCACCGGCATCGTTCTGGCGGCGATCTACGTGCTCTGGCTCTACCAGCGCACGATGACCGGACCGCCCGCGCCGGGTGACGCGGCCGTCAAGGACCTCGACCGCCGCGAGCTGGTGGCCGTCGTGCCGCTCGTGGTCGGCCTCGTGCTGTTCGGGTTCTACCCGATGCCGCTGCTCGACGCCGCGAACCCGACCGTGGACTCGCTGCTGACGCACGCGGGCATCTCCGACGAACAACCGAGCGTCCCGGCCGCGGACACCGCCGAGGAAGGTGCTCACTGATGAACTTTGTGAAGCCCACCATCGAGTACAGCCAGCTCTGGCCGCTGCTCGTGATCTTCGCTGTCGCGTGCATCGGGGTCCTCGTGGAGGCGTTCGTCCCGCGTGCGCTGCGCTTCCGGGTCCAGACGGTGCTCGCGGCGGCCGGCCTGCTGGTCGCGCTCGCGGGCACGATCTGGGTGGCCACCGACCTCGACGTCCTGGGGGACGGCGTCGCCCGCGGCTCGGTCGACGTCGAGGGCACGATCGTGATCGACGGCCCGACGGTCTTCTTCTGGGGCATCCTGCTCGTCTTCGCGCTGGGCGGCGTCCTGCTCTTCGCCGAGCGCCAGCTCGAGGGCGGGGTCTCGGCGTTCGCCGGCCAGGCCGCTGCCCTGCCGGGCACCGAGGCCGAGCGGGAGGCGTCCACCCGCGGTCTGGAGCACACCGAGGTCTACCCGCTGCTCATGTTCGCGGTCGGTGGCATGCTGCTCTTCCCGGCGGCCAACGACCTGCTGACCCTCTTCGTCGCGCTCGAGGTGCTCTCGCTGCCGCTCTACCTGCTGTGCGGGCTCGCCCGCCGCCGGCGGCTCCTGAGCCAGGAGGCCGCGCTGAAGTACTTCATGCTCGGCGCCTTCTCCTCCGGCTTCTTCATCTACGGCGTCGCCCTGACCTACGGCTTCGCCGGTTCGATGGGCTTCTCCGAGATCAACGAGGCGGTCCGCAACGACGTCGGCAACCAGACCCTGCTGCTGCTGGGGCTCGGCATGGTGTCGGTCGGCCTGCTCTTCAAGGTCGGGGCCGCGCCGTTCCACTCCTGGACTCCCGACGTCTACCAGGGCGCGCCCACGCCGGTCACCGCCTTCATGGCGGCCGGCACCAAGATCGCGGCGTTCGGAGCGATCCTGCGCCTCTACTACGTGGCGTTCGGCTCCGACCGGTGGTCCTGGCAGCCGATGCTGTGGGTCATCGCGATCCTCACCATGGTGGTCGGCGCCGTCCTGGCGGTCGTGCAGACCGACATGAAGCGGATGCTGGCCTACTCCTCGGTCGCCCACACCGGCTTCCTGCTCACCGGCGTCCTCGGCGTGCAGCAGGCATCGGAGCTCTCCGACGGCCAGGTCACCTCGCTGCAGGCGGTGCTGTTCTACCTGACGACCTACGGCTTCGCGATGATCGGTGCCTTCGCCGTCGTGACGCTGGTGCGGGACTCCGGTGGTGAGGCCACGACGTTCGCGCGGTGGCAGGGCCTGGGTCGCCGCTCCCCGCTCATCGCCGGGTTGTTCGCTTTCTTCCTGCTCTCGATGGCAGGGATCCCGCTCACTGCGGGATTCGTCGGCAAGTGGGCGGTCTTCACCGTCGCCCTGTCGGCCGGTGCCTGGCCGGTGGTGATCGCCGCGATCCTGTGCAGCATCATCGCGGTGTTCTTCTACGTGCGGGTGATCGTGCTGATGTTCTTCCTCGACGGCGACAGCAGTGGCGGCGAGGTCGCCACGGTCACCAAGCCGTCGGTGCTGACGTCCGCGACGATCCTCGTGGGCGTCGCCGCGACCCTGGTCCTCGGCATCGTTCCCGGCCCGGTGCTCGACCTGGCGGCGAATGCGGGACAATTCGTCAGGTGACCACGAGTTCCACCGCTCTGGCCCTCCCCGTCCCCGACGAGGAGCTGGCTTCCCGGCTCCGCGAGCGCATGGCCGTGGTCGAGCGTGCCCTGTCCGAGCACGTGCGCAGCCGCGCGCCGTTCATCACCGAGACGGCCAGCCACCTGATGGAGGCCGGCGGCAAGCGCTTCCGGCCGCTGCTGGTGCTGCTGGCCGCCGAGGCGGGGGACCGTCCCGAGAGCGACGAGGTGGTCACGGCCGCCTGCGTCGTCGAGCTCACGCACCTGGCCTCGCTCTACCACGACGACGTGATGGACGAGGCGGACCTGCGCCGGGGGGCGACCACCGCGCACTCCCGGTGGGGCAACCACGTCGCGATCCTCACCGGCGACTTCCTGTTCTCCAAGTCCTCCGAGCTCACCGCCGAGCTCGGCGCGGACGCCGTGCGGATCCAGGCGCAGACCTTCACCCGCCTCGTGGAGGGCCAGATCCTCGAGACGGTCGCTCCGGGGCCGGGCGAGGACCCACTGGCGCACTACCTCGACGTGGTCGCCGGCAAGACCGGGTCGCTGATCGCCACCTCGGCGCGCTACGGCGCCCGGTTCGGGGGGGCGACCCCGGACGTGGAGGAGGCGCTGACGGCGTACGGCGAGATCGTCGGCTCGGCGTTCCAGCTCTCCGACGACATCCTCGACATCGCCTCCGAGTCCGACGAGTCCGGCAAGGTCCCCGGCACCGACCTGCGCGAGGGCGTGCCGACGCTGCCGGTGCTCATGGCGCGCGCCGCCGGGGACCCGGCCGACGCCCGGCTGATCGAGCTGCTCGACGGCGACCTGACCGACGACGCCCGGCACGCCGAGGCGCTGGACCTGCTGCGCAAGCACCCCTCCCTGGACCAGGCGCGTGCCTACGTCGTCGCCCGCGCGCAGGAGGCCAAGGGTCACCTCGCGGCGCTCCCGGCCGGAGCGGTCCGCACCGCCCTCGAGGCGTTCGCCGACATCGTCGCGGTGCGCTCCACCTGACCAGACGCGAGTCGGCGCGTCTTGCCCGCGTGAGGGTGCCGAGTCGGCGCGTCTTGCCCGCGTGAGGATGCCGAGTCGGCGCAAGTTGCCCGCGTGAGGGTGCCGAGTCGGCGCAAGTTGCCCGCTTCCGCCACCGGCCTGTGTGCGAAGCGTGCAAGATGCGCCGACTCGGCGTGCCCTGGCGTGCAAGACGCGCCGACTCGGCGTGCCCTGGCGTGCCAGGCGCGCCGAGCCGGCGTCATGCGGCGGTGCTGGCCTCCACGGTGAGGCGGAGCTGGCGGCGGCGGTGGGTGATCGCCTCGGTGGTGAAGATGATCAACGCGATCCACACGAGGGTGAAGCCGACCCAGCGGCCGGCCGGCATCGCCTCGTGGAAGTAGAAGACGCCGAGGCCGAACTGCAGGACCGGCGCGAGGTACTGCAGCAGGCCCAGGGTCACCATCGACACCCGCGTGGCGGCCGCCCCGAAGCAGATGAGGGGTACGGCGGTCACGATGCCGGTCGTGAGGAAGAGCAGCGCGTGCCACGTCCCGTGGGTGGCGAAGTCGCCGCGGCCGGTGCTGGCCAGCCAGACCAGGTAGACGGCGGCGAAGGGCGCGATGACCGCCGTCTCGTAGGCCAGGCTCTCGGTGGCGCCGACGTTGGCCGTCTTCTTGCACAACCCGTAGCTGCCGAACGAGAACGCCAGCACCAGCGCCACCCACGGCAGGTGGCCGTAGTCGAGCGTGAGGACGACGACGGCGGCGGAGGCGATCCCGAGCGCCACCCACTGCATCGGACGCAACCGCTCGTGCAGGATCACCACCCCCATCAGCACCGTGACGAGGGGGTTGACGAAGTAGCCGAGCGAGGTCTCGACGACCTTGCCGTTGTTGACGCCCCAGATGTAGGTCGTCCAGTTCACCGTGATGACGACGGCTGCCAGGGTCAGCACCAAGTGGACCCGGCGGTCCGCCCAGATCGAGCGGACCTGGGCGCGCCGGTGCAGCACCACGACCAGGACGGCCATGACGACGCAGGACCAGATGACCCGGTGGCCGAGGATCTCCACGGCACCGGCCGGCTCGAGCAGCGGCCAGTAGAGCGGGAACGCGCCCCACATGACGTAGGCGGCGACGCCCAGGAGGAATCCGCGTCGCGCATCCGGCACCTCGTCAGTCTAGTGAGGGGGTTTGCCGGTCGACCGGGACGGGGATGGTCCGCCGCACGGGGAAGCGCCTCTTCCCGGCTCGGGGTGAACGGCGACGGGTCCCCGCTCTCGGGCGGGGATCCCTTGCCGACCAGGAGACCCGACGGGCCGGGTCAGACCACCGTCCAGGTGTCGCCGCCGCCGATGAGGGCGGCGAGCCGCTCGGCGTCGTCCCCGGCGGCCGCCTCCCGGGCGGTCGCGACCTGGGCGCGGGCCAGGTCGTCGTACGCCGGCCGCTCGACCTGCCGGAAGATCCCGATCGGCGACTGGTTGAGGTAGCCGGAGTCGGTGAGCCGGGAGATGGCGAACGCGGTGGTCGGGTCGGGGTTGTGGGCGTCGTGGACCAGCAGCGCGGCGGGGTCGACCTGGCCGTGTCCGGTCCCGACCTCGACGATCTTCACCCCGCCGGTGGCGGTGTCGCGGACCAGGCCCTTGGAGCCGTTGCCGAAGGTGATCGGCTCGCCGTGGACCAGCGGGATGATCGCGTCGGCCTTGGTGTCGTTGTCCTTGATCGCGTCGAACGCGCCGTCGTTGAAGATCGGGCAGTTCTGGTAGATCTCGACGAACGAGGTGCCGCGGTGGGCGGCGGCCGCGGAGAGCACCGAGGTGAGGTGCTTGCGGTCGGAGTCGATGGTGCGGGCCACGAACGACCCCTCGGCGCCCAGCGCGAGGGAGACGGGGTTGAAGGGGTGGTCGACCGAGCCCATCGGGGTGGACTTGGTGATCTTCCCGGCCTCGCTGGTGGGGGAGTACTGCCCCTTGGTCAGACCGTAGATCCGGTTGTTGAACAGCAGGATCGTCATGTTGACGTTGCGGCGCAGCGCGTGGATCAGGTGGTTGCCGCCGATCGACAGCGCGTCGCCGTCGCCGGTCACGACCCAGACCGACAGGTCCTCGCGCGAGGTGGCCAGGCCGGTCGCGATCGACGGCGCGCGGCCGTGGATCGAGTGCATGCCGTAGGTGTCGAGGTAGTAGGGGAAGCGGCTGGAGCAGCCGATCCCGGAGACGAACACGATGTTCTCCCGGCGCAGCCCCAGGTCGGGCAGGAAGCCCTGCACCGCCTTGAGGACGGCGTAGTCACCGCAGCCCGGGCACCAGCGGACCTCCTGGTCGGAGGTGAAGTCCTTGCCGGTCTGCGGCTCGTCGGTCGTCGGGACCAGCTCCACCCCGGAACGCAGGCCTGGGAACGGGAGCTCGGTGCTGGTCGACGTGGTGCTCACTTGACCTCCTGTGAGGACGGCTCGGTCGTGGCGGCGGTGAGGTCGACCTCGACGCCCTCGGCCTGGGCGACGAGCTCGCCGATCGCCTCGGCGAGCTCGGCGGCCTTGAGCGGCAGGCCGCGGACCTGGTTGTAGCCGACGGCGTCGACGAGGTACTTGGCGCGGACCAGCAGCGAGAGCTGACCGAGGTTCATCTCGGGGACCAGCACCTTGTCGTAGCGCGACAGGATGTCGCCGAGGTCCTTCGGGAACGGGTTGAGGTGGCGCAGGTGGACCTGCGCGACGTGGTACCCGGCCTTGCGGACCCGGCGCACCCCGGCGCCGATGGGACCGTACGTCGACCCCCAGCCCAGCACCACGACCCGGGCCTGCCCCGACGGGTCGTCGACCTCCAGCGGCGGCAGGGAATCGGCGATCCGGTCGACCTTCGCCTGCCGGGTGCGGGTCATGAAGTCGTGGTTGGCCGGGTCGTAGGAGATGTTGCCGGTGATGTCGGCCTTCTCCAGGCCCCCGATGCGGTGCTCGAGGCCGGCCACGCCCGGTGGGGCCCACGGGCGGGCGAGGGTCTCGGGGTCGCGGGTGTAGGGGTGGAACGTCGGCGTGGTCCCGTCGTCGTCCGCAGCTGGGGCCTGGGCGAACTTGGGGTCGATGACGGCCAGGTCGTCGACCTCGGGGATCCGCCACGGCTCCGAGCCGTTGGCCAGGTAGCCGTCGGAGAGCAGCATCACCGGGGTGCGGTAGGTGACCGCGATCCGGGCGGCCTCCAGGGCGGCGTCGAAGCAGTCACCGGGCGACTGCGGCGCCACGATCGGGACCGGCGCCTCGCCGTTGCGCCCGAACATCGCCTGCAACAGGTCGGCCTGCTCGGTCTTGGTCGGCAGGCCGGTGGAGGGGCCGCCGCGCTGGACGTCGACGACGACCAGCGGGAGCTCGGTCATCACCGCCAGGCCGATGGCCTCGGACTTCAGCGCGATGCCCGGACCCGACGTGGTGGTCACGCCCAGGGCGCCCCCGAACGAGGCGCCGATCGCCGCGCCGATGCCCGCGATCTCGTCCTCGGCCTGGAGCGTGGTCACGCCGAACGCCTTGTGCTTGGACAGCTCGTGGAGGATGTCCGAGGCCGGGGTGATCGGGTAGGAGCCCAGGAACACCGGCAGTCCCGACCGGACGCCGGCGGCGACCAGGCCGTAGGCCAGGGCCAGGTTGCCGGTGATGTTGCGGTAGGTGCCCGGCGCCATCGGGGCCGGCTTGATCTCGTAGGACACCGCGAACGACTCGGTGGTCTCCCCGAAGTTCCAGCCCGCCTTGAACGCCGCGACGTTGGCGTCGCGGATGTCGGCGACCTTGGCGAACCGCTTCTCCAGGAACGCCACCGTGGGGTCGGTCGGGCGGCCGTACATCCACGACAGCAGGCCGAGCGCGAACATGTTCTTCGCGCGTGCGGCGTCCTTGCGCGACAGACCGAACTGCTTGACCGCCTCGACGGTCATCCCGGTCAGGTCGACCGGGTGCACGGCGTATTCGCCCAGGGGGTCGTTCGCGTCGCCCAGGGCGTCCAGCGGGTTGGCGTCGTAGCCGGCCTTGGAGAGGTTGCGGGCGGTGAAGTCGTGGGTGTCGACGATGATCGTCGCGCCGCGAGGAAGGTCGCCCAGGTTGGCCTTCAGTGCCGCCGGGTTCATGGCGACCAGCACGTCCGGCGCATCGCCCGGGGTGAGCACGTCGTGGTCGGCCAGGTGGACCTGGAACGACGACACGCCCGGCAGGGTGCCCTGGGGGGCGCGGATCTCAGCGGGGAAGTTGGGCAGCGTCACCAGGTCGTTGCCGAAGACCGCCGACTGCTGGGTGAACCGGTCGCCCGTCAGCTGCATCCCGTCACCGGAGTCACCCGCGAACCGGATGATCACCCGGTCGAGCTGCTTGACCTGCTTGGACACTGCGCGCGCACTCCCTCGTCATGTTCAGCCGTAGCCGGATCGTACTCGTGGCACGCGCAGAACTGGAACACGTTCCAGTTCTGCGCGATCGGGTCCCGGGCACGGTCTCCCCACGATAGTCCGGCCCCCCGTCGGACCGGAGCCGTCTCTCCTGCCGGTCCTGTGAGGCGCGACACGCCTGGAATGCGTGCACAATTCGGACCAATCGACCTAAGTCGAGTAGTCTGGTCGTCATAACGAAGAAACGTGCTTTCCATCCGAGGTGGCGCGGAGACAGAAGAGGAAGACGATGAACAGGACGTTCAAGGTTGCGGCGGCCGTCTCGGTCACCGGGGTGCTGGCCTTGGCGGGGTGCTCCGGCGACTCGTCCGCGGACAGTGGGGACACGCTCAACGTGGTCGGCTACTCGGTGCTCGAGCAGGCCAACGAAGGGGTCATCAACGCGTTCAACGACACTGACGCCGGCGACGGCGTCACCGTCAAGGGCTCGTACGGCGCCTCGGGTGACCAGAGCCGCGCGGTCGTGGCCGGGCAGGACGCCGACGAGGTGCACCTGTCGCTCGAGCCCGACGTGACGCGCCTGGTCGACGAGGGCATCGTCGCGAAGGACTGGAAGGACAACGACACCAACGGCATCTGCACGCAGTCGGTCGTCGTCTTCGTGGTCCCGAAGGGCAACCCGAAGGGCATCGAGAGCTGGGACGACCTGGTGCAGCCCGGCGTCGGCATCGTCACCCCGAACCCGGCCTCGTCCGGGTCCGCGAAGTGGAACCTGCTGGCGGCGTACGGCTCGGTCATCGCCGACGGCGGCGACGACGCGGCCGCGCAGGACTACATGACGAAGCTCTTCGACAACGTGGCCGCGCTCCCGGACAGTGGTCGTGACGCGACGACCGCGTTCACGAGCGGCACCGGCGACGTCCTGCTCTCCTACGAGAACGAGGCGATCCTCGCCCGCCAGAGCGGCCAGGACTTCGACTACGTCGTCCCGGACACCACGCTGCGCATCGACAACCCGTGCGCGCTGACCGAGGACGCCTCGGACAAGGCGCAGGACTTCATGGACTTCCAGAAGAGCGAGGACGGCCAGAAGCTCTACGCCGAGACCGGCTACCGCCCGCTCGTGGACGTCGGCGACCTGACCGTCGAGGGTGCCAACGACCCGAGCAACCCGTTCCCGGAGCCGAAGACGCTGCTCACGATCGATGACGACTTCAACGGTTGGGACGAGGCCAACACGAAGTACTTCGACGAGAACGACGGCATCCTGACGAAGATCCAGGCCGAAGCGGGCCAGTAGCCAGTGGCCACCGCATCCGTTGCGGCCGAGAGCCGGCCGGCGCGCAGGCGCCGGTCGGCCTCGGCCCGCCAGAAATCTGGTGCTGCTCTGTCAGCCGCGTCCGGCCTCGGGCTGGGCGTGGCCATGATCTGGTTCAGCCTGCTGGTCCTGATCCCGCTCTCCGCCATCGTCGTCAAGGCGTCCGGTGGCGGCTGGAGCACGTACGTCGACGTCCTCTCCAACCCGCAGACCAGGTCCGCGCTGCAGCTGACCGTGCTCTCCTCGCTGGGCGTCACGCTCCTCAACATGGTGATGGGCACGATCATCGCCTGGGTCCTGGTCCGTGACCGGTTCCCCGGCATGGCGGTCCTCGACCTGGTCATCGACATCCCGTTCGCACTGCCGACGATCGTCGCGGGCCTCGTCCTGCTCTCGCTCTACGGGCCGGACAGCCCGATCGGCGTGCAGGTCAACAACACCCGCTGGGCGGTGTTCCTCGCGATGGCGTTCGTGACGCTCCCCTTCGTCGTGCGCACCGTCCAACCGGTGCTCGAGGAGCTCGACACCGACGTCGAGGACGCCGCCGCGTCCCTCGGCGCGAGCCGCCTCACGACGTTCCGGCGGATCATCCTGCCGTCGCTCGTGCCCGCGATCTGCGCCGGCGCGGCGCTGTCGTTCGCGCGGGGCATCAGCGAGTACGGCGCCCTGGTGCTCATCAGCGGCAACCTCGCCAACCGCACCGAGGTGGTCTCGGTCCGGCTGTTCTCGTTCCTCGAGGGCGGCAACACCGAGGCGGCCGCCGCGGTCGCGACGCTGATGCTGGCCGTCGCCCTGTTCGCGATCGTCGTCCTCGACATCATCCAGAGGCGGGTGGCTCGCCGTGGCTAGCAGGAGCAGCGCGGTGGGCACCGGCTCACCGGTCGTGAAGTGGGTGCTGCGGGTGCTCGTGGTCGGCTACCTGGTGATGCTGGTGGTCTGGCCGACGTCGTACGTCGTGAAGAACACCTTCGCCAACGGGCTGACCGGGCTGCAGGAGGCGCTGTCGGACCCCGACGTCGTGCACGCGCTGCGGCTGACCGTGGAGGTCTCGATCATCTCGGTGGTCATCACGACGGTCTTCGGCGTGGGCATCTCCCTGTTGATGGTGCGCTACACGTTCATCGGCAAGCGCGCCCTGTCCGCGCTCATCGACCTGCCGCTGTCGGTCTCACCGGTCGTGGTCGGCCTGGCCCTGGTCCTGGTCTACAACGGCCGGTTCGGCTGGTTCGGACCGTGGCTGGAGGACCACGGCATCCAGATCGTGTTCGCGCGACCCGGCATGGTGATGGCGACCTGCTTCGTCATCCTGCCGCTGGTGGTCCGCGAGATCGTGCCGGTGCTCGAGGAGCTCGGCGACGACCAGGAGCAGGCGGCGCGCAGCCTCGGGGCCAACGCGTGGCAGACCTTCTGGCGGATCACCCTCCCCGGCATCAAGTGGGCGACGGTGTACGGCGTGGTGCTCAGCCTCGCCCGCGCCCTCGGTGAGTTCGGGGCGATCAAGGTCGTCGCCGGCAACGTCGGCGGCGAGACCCAGGTCGCCACCGTCCTCGTCCAGCAGAAGTACCAGAACTTCGAGCAGCAGACGGCGTACTCCGTGTCGTTCCTGCTGGTCTTCGCGGCCGTGCTGTGCCTGGTCGTCGTCGCGCTGCTCCGCCCCAAGGAAGGCAAGGAACGATGAGTATCGAGGTCAAGGGAGTCAGCAAGCGGTTCGGTGACTTCGTCGCGCTGGACGACGTCAACGTCTCGCTGCCGACCGGTCAGCTCACCGCACTGCTCGGACCGTCGGGCGGAGGCAAGTCGACGCTGCTGCGGATCATCGCGGGGCTGGACGCGGCCGACGAGGGATCGGTGACGATCGAGGGCATCGAGGCCACCACGCTGCCGCCCCAGAAGCGCAACGTCGGCTTCGTGTTCCAGCACTACGCCGTCTTCAAGCACATGACGGTGGCCAAGAACGTCGCGTTCGGCCTGGAGATCCGCAAGCGGCCCAAGGACGAGATCGCGGCGAAGGTCGACGAGCTGCTCAAGCTCGTGCACCTCTCGCAGTTCGCCCACCGGCTGCCGTCCCAGCTCTCCGGCGGCCAGCGGCAGCGCATGGCGCTGGCCCGGGCGCTCGCCGTCGAGCCGGCCGTGCTGCTGCTCGACGAGCCGTTCGGCGCCCTCGACGCCAAGGTCCGCAAGGAGCTGCGCGAGTGGCTCCGGCGCCTGCACGACGAGGTGCACGTGACGACGGTGTTCGTGACCCACGACCAGGAGGAGGCCATGGAGGTCGCCGACGAGATCGTGGTGATCAACGAGGGTCGCGTCGAGCAGGTCGGCACCCCCGACCAGCTCTACGACGAGCCGGCCAACCCGTTCGTCATGGGGTTCCTCGGCGAGACCACGGTCCTCAACGGCGTCACCCTGCGCCCGCACGACGTGCACGTCTCGCGCACGCCGCAGCTGGCCGGCGCGTCCGAGGGGAGCGTCTCGCGCCTGCTGCGCGTGGGCTTCGAGGTGCGCGTCACCGTCCTGACCGACGACGGCGAGGAGGTGCACGTGGTCCTCACCCGGACCCACGCGCGCCAGCTCCAGCTCGAGGAGGGCTCGCGGGTCTTCGTCACCCCGGCGACCGGGGCGATCACGACGCCCAGCATGGCGGCCGTCGCCGGCTGAGGAATCGGTGGTCGAGCTTGTCGAGACCCCGTGACCGTGTAGGCGGAGGCGTCTGTGGCCACTGCCCTGCATCGGCTCACTGGGTCTCGACACGCGCGGTCGCGACCTCGTTCCTCGGTCGCGCGCGCTGCTCGACCACCATCGATCCGATCCGATCCGATCCGCTGCCGCGTCTCGGATCAGCGGTAGTTGGTGAACTGCACCGCGAAGTCGTAGTCCTGTGCCTTGACCAGGGCGATCACGGCCTGGAGGTCGTCGCGCTTCTTGGACGAGACGCGCAGCTCGTCGCCCTGGATCTGGGCCTTGACGCCCTTGGGGCCCTCGTCGCGGATGAGCTTGGACACCTTCTTGGCGTCCTCGGAGGAGATGCCCTCCTTGAGCGCGATCGCGATCTTGCTCTGCTGCCCGGACTGACGGGGCTCGGAGGCGTCCAGCACCTTCAGGCTCACGTCGCGCTTGACGAGCTTGGTCTTGAAGACGTCGAGGACGGCCGTGGCCCGGTCGTCTGCCGACGCCGAGATCTCGATGGCGTGCTCGCCCTGCCACTCGATCGTCGCGCCGGTGCCCTTGAAGTCGAAGCGGGTGGCGATCTCGCGCGCCGTCTGTCCCAGCGCGTTGTCGACCTCCTGGCGGTCGATCTTGCTGACGATGTCGAACGACGAGTCGGCCATCTTCACTCCTCTGGTCTGGTTTTCGTCTGCCACGCGGGCTGCGCTATTCTTTCGCCTTGTTGTCGCCGGGCCAAACGGCCGCGGCGCGACTCCCCGGCAGGTTGCCCGAGCGGCCAATGGGAGCGGACTGTAAATCCGTCGGCTTTGCCTTCGAAGGTTCGAATCCTTCACCTGCCACGTGGATGAGGGTCCCGCACCGTGAACGGTGCGGGACCCTCTGCATTGCGTGACGGTGATCGTGTTCCGTCCGCTCCGGAGGCGCCGCCATGGTGACACTCCCAACGCCCATGCTGGCGGCCGAGACCCGGCGCTATCGGTCGTTGTGCAGCCAGCGGCGGGTCAACTGCGCTCGGCAGCACCAGCCATCACCGGCAGGAACTCGTCCAGAGCGGCCACGACGAGGTCGGGCTGTTCGAGCGTCGGCATGTGCGGAGTTCCCGGCATCTCGGCATAGCGAGCGCCGGGGATGTCGCGTGCGATCCGCGACATGACCTCCGGCGTGGTCGAGGCATCGAGCTCGCCCGCCAACACGAACGTGGGAGGAGCAAAGCCCGCGAACTTGCCTTCGACGTCCATGGTGGAGAACGCCCGCCACGCCGCGGCGGCGTGTCCGGGGTCGCCACGGAGAACGCAGTCGCGGGCGTAGCGCACGCCCCAGTCGTTGACGGCGAGCGCGTTGGAGGTGAACCACCGCACCAGCGACGGCGCGATCTGGGCGGCCATGCCGTCCTGCTCGATCGACCGGGCCCGGCCCTCGAACGCCTCGAACGCGACGTTGGTCGTGGCCATCAGGGTCAGGGACTCGAACCGCTCGGGCGCGAGTGTCGCCGCGGTCTGAGCGACCCCGCCGCCGTAGGAGAGACCCACGACGTGCGCGCGGTCGAGCGCGAGGGAATCCATTACCTCGAACAGGTCGGCGGCCAGGTCGCTCATGCTGGACGGGTGGGGGGCCTCGGTGGCCGAGCCATGGCCCCGTAGGTCGTAGGCGTACACCGTGCGCCCTTCTGCCAGTCGGGTGATCACCGGCTCCCACATCCGCCAGTCCAGCCCGAGCGCGTGGACGAGCACGACCGGCGGGCCGGCGACCCCGGCCTGCGCCACCGTGGTGGTGTGGTCGCGAAGCGGCACCTGGCGCAACGCGGGCGGGGCCTGCGTGTGCGCGTCGGCCAGGACCCGGTCGATCACGGTGAGCGCGTTGAGTGCCCGGGGGTGCCCGGCGTAGACCGAGACATGCACCGGGATGGCCCGCAGCTCCGTCGGGGTGACGCCGTGGCGGAGCGCTGCGGCGACGTGGGCGGCGAGCTGCCGTTCGGTGTCGCCCAGCGCGACCAGGACGGCCACCGTGGCGAGCTCACGCTGCGCCATGCTGAGTTCGGACCCGGCCAGGGGTCCGGCAAAGGGGCCGCCGACCAGCCAGTCGTACATCTGGGGCGAGGCGGCCCGCACGGCCGCCAGGGCCTGTTCGGGACGACGGCCCATCAACCGGCTGAAGTGGTCGGCGCCCCGAGAACGCGCGACCACGACATCGCCGGTGGGGCTGCCGGGGTGTCGTGGTCCGGTTCCGCCGCTCTCCGGCTGAGTCTGTTCGGGAGTGTCGGTGTGCTTCATTCGTTGTTCCTTCCGTGAGTCGAGATCCCCCGCTCCGGTTGTCGGATATAAGATTCCTGATCAAAAGGGGGTATGTGATGACGAGCGAGCAGTTCGGGCTGGGCGCCGGCGGGCTGGGCCGCGTGCCGCGGTCGGCGATGAGTGCAGCGGTGGCCGACCACATTCGGCGGCTGATCTTCAACGGTGCGCTCAAGGCGGGTCAGCGGGTGCCGCAGGACGACTTGGCGGCCGACCTGGGGGTCAGCAGGCTCCCGGTCCGCGAGGCGCTCATCGCCTTGGAGACCGACGGGCTGGTCACCTCTGAGCCGCACCGGGGCACCTACGTGCAGCCGATCAGTCGCAGCGACATCGAGGACCACTACGACATCTACGGGATGATCCAGGGCATGGCGGCCGCCCGCGCGCTGGACTCGGTCTCCGAGGACGACGTCACCCAGATGCGCGCGTGGCACGAGCAGATGCGCAGCGCGGACGACCCGCAGCAGACGATCCGCCTCAACTGGGAGTTCCACGCCTTGTTGACCCGGATCGGGGGCAGCATGCGCATCAAGTCGATCCTGCGGCAGATGTCGCACAACCTCCCCCGCGAGCTGTACGAGCTGCAGACTGCCAGCCCCGAGGCCAACAACGGACACGCGAAGATCCTGGACGCGCTCATCGCCGGCGACGCCGAGGCCCTTGACGCCGCGAACCGGGAGCACATGCGGGTGGAGGGCGCCTACGTGCTGACGATTCTGGAGAAGCGCAACGTCCTCTCGGACTGAGCGATGGGCCACCGACTGCCCGGTCACCGCCTCGCCTCCCGGGTGAGGAGCAGCCGACCATCGGTGACGAGCAGCAGCGCGGCTGCGGTGACCGTGGTGAGGACGGCGGCGACGTTCAGCATGGCGTGTCCGGGCCCGACCACGCCGACGTAGGAGTAGCTAGCGTCGAAAGACGCGTGGAAGACGGCGGCCACGACGACGCTGCCCGCGGCGGCGTTGACCAGGCCGGTGATCAGGACGCTGGTGGCGGCGATGAGGATCAGGAACGGCATCACGGGCAGTCCTCGGTCGTGCTCGGCCGGGTTGGCCACCAGCGGCAGGTGCCACGCGGCCCAGACGGCGCCGATGATCAGCGAGGCGCCCGCGGGCCCGAGCCGGTCCTGGACGCGAGGCAGGAGTGCCCCGCGCCAGGCGGCCTCCTCGGTGAGCAGGAACAGGCCGGTGCCGTAGCCGAGGTAGATCAGCGCCGCCGGCAGCGACATCAGCCGCCCCACCGGCACGTCGCCGCCGGTGCCCGACACCAGCGCAGCGCTGCCGACAGCGATCACCACAGGCAGGCCGAGCGCGACCAGGTAGATCCAGGTGGGCGCTCGCCACCGGAGCAGCCGGTCGCCGAGGTCTCGCAATCCAGACCGCCCGCCGACACTGAGGACTGTCAGCGCCAGTGCTGGGCTGATGCTCCACAACGCGAGTCCTTGAGGCAGGTGCCACCCGATCAGGCCATGGTCCTGGGCGATCCGGGAGAGCCAGATCGTCCACGGGCCGGCGAAGACCGCGAGGACCAGATACGCCAGCTGCGGCCACCCCTGGTCCTCGGGCCGACCGGGCGCCGCGACCAACTGAGAGTCCGCGACCGAACCCGGGCCCGGACTCATCGCACGACCTCGGCGGCGGGTACCGCGCGGTGGTGCCACACCGTGACCGCCGCGGCGGTGGTCGCGTACCGAGTCACCACCATCGCCAGGGCCATCAGGACGAAGGCGGCCGTCCAGGCGTCGGCGCCAGTGATGTGGTGGCGCATCGAGAACCGGCCGATGGTCATGGCGCCGCTGTGCGACGCCCACTCGGCGAACGCGACGCGCCCCGCGATGACCGCGATCCACAAGGCCGCGAAGGCGATACCGGCGGTCACCGCGAGCGTGTCTGCGCGGCGGTGCACCCGGGTCAATCCGGCAGCCACGACACCGAGGACCGCCCCGGTGCCGGCGCCGACCAAGACAAGGACGTCATCGTCACCGGCTGTCGGGATGTGGCGTAGGTAGAGCACGGCCACGGTGGCGACGAGGAGCGCGGGCACCGCGAAGAACGCGGGTGTGAGCGCCTTCGTGCCGACGTTGCGGCCGAGCACCCAGGCGAGCAGGGCGAGGTTCAAGACCCACTGCGTGGTGGACATGACAGTTCCTTTGAGCGAGATGGTTTGCGGGACGGGCTGGTGTGGGGTCCGCGACCGGGCCGGTGGGTCCGAGGCGGGTTCATCGCGACTCGGCTTCCTCGTCGCGGGGGGTCATCGGGCGCACTGTGTCGGCGGTGTCCCAGTCAGCGAGGAGCTGGCGGGCCGACCGGACGGTGGCGGCGTCGACCATGGCGCCGTCTGGGCCGCGGTAGACCCCCGAGCCCTCGAGTGCTGCCCGGTCGAAGGCGTGGACCGCGACCCGAGCGGCCTCCACCTCCTCGGCGGAGGGCCGGAAGACCTCGGTGGCGGCCTCGACCTGCGCCGGGGTGATGCAGGCTCGGGCACCGAAGCCCATGCGCCGAAACGCCTGGGAGCTCTTCTGGAAGCCGTCCACGTCGGCGGCGCGGATCTCGACCGGCGCGACCGGTCTGTCGAGCTGGAACGCCGCGCTGCACGTGACCACCGCTGCCCTGATCGGGTCGAGCAGCCGATCCTCGTGCGGTGCGGCGCGCAGATCAGCGGAGAGGTCCGCCTCGCCCAGCTGGAGCACCGAGACCCGACCGAGGGCAGCGAGGGCCGGCAGAGCGAAGAGGGCTTTGGCGGATTCGATGACGAGGCCGACGCGCACGGTCACCGGCAGCTCCGCGGTGAGGGTGGCGATCTCGGCGGGGTCGTCGGCCTTCGCGAACCAGACTCCGTCGATGTGGCGGCAGTCGCCCAGCGCGTCGACGTCGAGACGGCCCTCCGCTCCGGCGTTGACCCGGACCCAGACGTGCTGCGCGTGCGGATGTTCCAGGGTGGCGCGCAGGTTCTGCCTGGCCTCCGGCCTGCGGTCGGGGGCGACGGAGTCCTCGAGGTCGAAGATGAGTGAGCCTGAGACGCGGCTGAGCGCCTTGTCGATCAGGGCCGGCTGGTCGGCGGGGACGTAGAGATGAGTGATGCGGTGGCCGGTCACGCAGCGTCCGGGATCAGGCACGGGACGCCTCCTTCGCCGTGATGCGGGAGGTGGCCAGGGGGGTCGGGTCACCGTGGCGACTGACCGTGACCTCCTCGGACGACCTGGCGACGACCAGGTGTTGCCCTCCGAACGCGGGCCGGCGCAAGCGGTACTCGAACGACCCGAGGAACGGCGTCTCGTCGGTGCGCCGCCCGAGCTCCAGCATCAGCAGCGCCAGCAGCGGCCCGTGCACCACGAGACCGGGGAACCCCTCGACACCCATGGCGTAGGGCAGGTCGTAGTGGATGCGGTGGGCGTTGTGGGTGAGCGCGCTGAAGAGGAACAGCTGCATCGGGTCCGGGCGGAAGTCCAGCCGCCCGCGGGCGCGGTCCAGCCGGACGGCGCGACCCGGTGCCACAACAGCGCCGGCGCCGCCGGTAGTCGCTGGGGCGGTCGCGGCCACAGCGGCACCGGACCCGGGGGAGGGAGGTGTGGTCCGGTAGACGTGGTCCTGCTCTTCCTCCAACGCGACGGCGCCGTCGGCGCCGAGGTAGCGGTGCCGCACTGTCACGAACACGAGCTCGCCGGTGCGGCCGGTCTTGACATCGACGTCGGTCACCTCTGATCGCCGGGTCACGGCCTCGCCGAAGGTGATGTCGCGCAGCACCTGCACCCGGCCGCCGGCGAACATGCGCGCCCGCGGTGACAGCGGCGGGTAGAACGGCGCCTCCACCGGATGTCCGTCCGGCCCCAGGTTGGACTGCGGCCACGCCTCGAGGAAGTAGAACCACAGCCACAGCGGCGGAAGCGACGTCTGGTCACCCAGGTCGGCGTCCAACAGCGCCGCGAACCGCTCCGCCGGTTCGCGGTCGATGCGTGCCGGGGTCTCCGTGGCCGGCGGCGTCCAGGCGGCGAGCCGCTCGGCCAACCCGTCCAATTCGGATCGCGTGGGGCTGTTGCTTTCCTGGGCCATGTTGATAATGTATCAAAGATCAAAGGAGAGTCCAGATGCGAGCAGTCGTCGTCACCACCGTGGGCGGACCCGAGGTCCTGGAGCTGGTGACCGTGCCCGATCCCGTTCCGCAGGGTGCCGAGTGCCTGGTGCAGGTGTTGGCGTGCGGGGTGTGCTCGCACGACGTGGCCACCCGCCGGGGCACGCTCAAGCGCGGGATCGAGTTGCCGGTCATCTGCGGCCACGAGATCGCGGGCGAGATCGTCGAGGTCGGGCCCGCCGTGTCCGCCCGCCAGCCGGGGGAGGTGGTGGTCTCCACCCAGCGGCGCCGCGTGTGCGGCTCCTGCCGCTGGTGCCGCACCGGCCGGGAGACGCTGTGCCCGTCGCTGGAGTTCCTCGGGGACGTCGGCCTCAACGGTGGCTACGCCGAGCTCGTCCTCGTCGAAGAGGACAACCTCGTGCCCATCCCGGCGAACCTGAGCCCGGGGGAGGCCTGCATCGTCGCGTGCACGGTGGGCAGTGAGCTCAACGCCATCCGCGACGTCGCGCGGGTCCGGGCCGGTGAGACGGTGCTGGTCACCGGTGCCGGTGGCGGTCTGGGCGTCCACGGCATCCAGGTCGCCGCGGCCTGCGGCGCACGGGTGCTTGCCACCACGACCACCCCCAGCAAGGTCGCCCTGCTGGAGAAGCTGGGTGCGGAGGTCCTCCTGGTCGACCCGGGCGCAGACTTCGCCCCCCGGATCCTCGACCACACCAACGGCCACGGCGTCGACGTCGCGATCGACAACGTCGGCACGCCGGTCTTCCACTCGGTGCGTAGGAGCCTGGCTCGGGCCGGGCGGTGGGTGCTCGTGGGTCAGCTCACCGGCGACTTCGTGAGCCTGAATCCGGCCCAGCTGTTCCTGCGCGGCATCGACCTTCTCTCGGCTATCAGCACCACTCGACAACAGGCCGTCGACGCCCTCGAGCTGGTCAGCCGCGGGCTCGTGGTGCCGGTGATCGAGGAGGTTCGGCCTCTCGAGGAGGCCAGCGACGCCCACCGGCTCGTCGAGTCAGGTGCCGTCACCGGCCGTCTCGTCCTCACCCCCTGAGCCGCCCACGTCTCAGACGTCCCCCACTTCCAGCCCCCGAGAACAGCAGGAGCACAGCATGGTCACCATCCCTGAGGACGAGCTCGAGATGCTCGCCGTCGTCCGTGACTTCGTCGACCACGAGGTCCGGCCGGTGGTCAACGGGCTGGAGCACGCCAACGAGTACCCCGAGAAGCTCATCGAGCAGATGAAGAACTTGGGCATCTTCGGGCTCGCGATCCCCGAGGAGTACGACGGCACACCGGTGAGCATGCCCTGCTACACCTTGATCACCGGAGAGCTCGCCCGCGGCTGGATGTCGCTGGCCGGGGCGATGGGCGGTCACACGGTGGTCGCCAAGCTCATCTCGACGTTCGGCACCGACGCCCAGAAGGCCCATTACCTGCCCCGCATGGCGACCGGGGAGCTGCGCGCGACGATGGCGCTCACCGAGCCCGGCGGCGGATCGGACCTGCAGGCCATGACCACGACCGCGCGGGCGACCGAGGACGGCTACGTCGTCAACGGCACCAAGACCTGGATCACCAACTCCCGCCGCTCCGGCCTCATCGCCCTGCTGTGCAAGACCGACCCGCAGGCCCAGCCCCGGCACGCCGGGGTCTCCATCCTCCTGGTCGAGCACGGCCCCGGGCTGGTGGTCAGCAAGGACCTGCCCAAGCTCGGCTACAAAGGAGTCGAGAGCTGTGAGCTGGCCTTCGACGACTACCGCGCCCCGCACACCGCGCTGCTCGGGGGCGTCGAGGGCCGCGGGTTCGCGCAGATGATGAAGGGTCTGGAAACCGGGCGGCTGCAGGTGGCCTCCCGAGCGGTCGGCGTGGCCCAGGCCGCGCTGGACGACTCCATCCGCTACGCCACCGAACGGGAGTCGTTCGGCAAACCGATCTGGCGGCACCAATCGGTGGGCAACTACCTGGCCGACATGGCCACCAAGCTCACCGCGGCCAAGCAGCTGGTCCTCTACGCCGCCGAGCGCTACGAGGCCGGCGAGCGCGTCGACATGGAGGCCGGCATGGCGAAGCTCTTCGCCTCCGAGACCGCCATGGAGGTCGCCCTCAACGCCGTACGCATCCATGGCGGCTACGGCTATTCCACCGAGTTCGACGTCGAGCGCTACTTCCGCGACGCCCCCCTGATGATCGTCGGCGAGGGAACCAATGAGATCCAGCGCAACGTCATCGCCGGCCAGCTGATCGCCCGCGCCGGTCTGGCCTGAGGCCAGCCTCTCCCATCCGAAAGGACCGCACCATGTCCGACTCGCCCGCGGCCCCCGCGGTGACAGACGCCCGCCGACCCTTCCGGTCCGATGTGGTCACCGTCGAGCCGTTCGCCCTGCTCGGCACCCGCTGTGCCGAGGAGCACATCACGTTCCCGGCCCGCGACCTGTGCCCGACCTGCCACCGCACCGACGTCAGCACCGTCGCGCTCGCCGGGACCGGCACCCTGCACACCTTCTCCGAGGTTCACCAGGCCCCACCTGGCGTCGAGGTGCCCTACCTGCTCGGCTGGGTCGATCTTGTCGAGGGCTGTCGAGTGCTGGCCCGCATCGCGGGCGGCGACCACCAGCCCCGGATCGGGGATCCGGTCCGGTGCCGCCCCACCACCTTCACAGCGCCCGATGCGACGACCGGCGTGGGATTCGAGTTCGAGGTGATCCGCGATGCCCACCGGTGACACATCAGCCCTCGCTGCTCGCCAGGAGGCCCCGATGACCCTTCCTCCCGCACACGTCGCCGGAGCCGGGATGATCCGGTTCGGCAAGTACCCGGTCGACGTGACCCTCGAACGGCTCGCGGTCGGTGCCGCCCGAGCCGCGATCAGCGACGCCGGCGCCGAGCTGCGCCACATCGACGCGCTCTATGTGGGCCACGTGTTCGGCGGCCCCGTCGCCGGACAGCGCATCGCCGTCCAGCTCGGCCTCGACGGGCTACCGGTCTCCAACCACGAGAACTACTGCGCCTCCGGTGCCACTGCGATCCGGGAGGCCTGGGTGGCGCTCGCCGCCGGTCTGCACGACGTCGTGCTCGTCATCGGCGTGGAGAAGATGACCGACCGCGTCGCCGGGGGAGTGCGCCCCGACCCCAGCGACCTCGACGCCGCCGTCGGCCTGGTCATGGCCGCCGGGCACGCCATGAGCGCCCGGCGGTACATGCACGACCACGGGGTTACCCGCGAGGCGATCGCCGCCGTTGCGGTGAAGAACCATGCCCACTCCGTCCACAACCCCTTCGCCCAGTACCAGCGGCCCGTCAGGCTGGAGGAGGTCCTGGCGGCACGCACCATCGCCGACCCGCTCGGCCTGCTCGACTGCAGCCCGATCTCCGACGGCGCCGCAGCGCTGGTCATGTGCACCCCGGCCGGCCTCAGACGACTCGGGCTGAGCGGCGCGACGCCCAGGATCCTGGGCTGTGGCCTGGTCAGCGGCGGTGTCCAGGACGGCTCACGCCCGTTGAATGACGAGGACGTCTCCCGCCGCGCGGGCGAAGCAGCCTGGCAGCTGACCGGGATCGGGCCCAGCGACGTCGACATCGTCGAGATGCACGACTGCTTCACCATCGCCGAGATCGTCCGGCTCGAAGGGCTCGGCCTGGTGCCGGTCGGTGAAGGCGCCCACTGGACCGAGCAGGGGCACACCGCCCTCGGCGGCAAGCTGCCCGTCAACGCCAGCGGCGGATTGCTCTCCCGCGGGCATCCGGTCGGCGCGACCGGCGTCGCCCAGGCCTGCGAGCTCACCTGGCAGCTGCGCGGCACCGCCGGCGGCCGGCAGGTCGAGGGCGCCCACACCGGGCTGGCCTACTGCAAGGGCGGCACCGTCAGCGGCACCGACGGCGGCTCCGTGACCACCCTGGTGATGCAGTCATGACCGCCGGGCGACCCACCGTGGCCGATCCGACCGCAGGGCGAGGACCCTCCGTCGTCGGGACCGGGACCATGGCCCTCGACCTCGCGCGAATGTTTGGTGGCCACCCCATCGCCGACCCCACGGCGCTGCCACCCGCTCGGAAGCACTACGTGCTCGTCCCGCCCGCGCCCGAATCGCTGAGCCTCACCGCAGCCGGCGACGACGCGCTGGTCACCGAGCTCGGCGACGCCCTGCGCAACTGCGTCTACGCGCTCCAGCGCCTCGCCTCCCTCATCGACTCGGTCGTGGCGCCACACGTCGCCGATGCCGACCCCGACTACGACGGCCCCATCCAGGACGAAGCTGGGCAAGACAGCGGGAGCATCACGATCGTCCTGCCCGCCGCAGCCACGCTCGGCGAGGCTGGCTACTCAGTGACCAGCGCCTTCTGTGGAGGCGTCCTCAGCCTGGCCCGGACCCTGGCCATCGAGCTCAGACGCCAGCACATCCGCGTCAACACGTTGATGGTCGACCAGCACCTGCCTGGCGTCGTGGCCTCCGTCGCGACGCAGGTGACCGCTCTCATGTCCATGCCCGGGGTGACCGGCCAGGAGATCTATCTCGCCGACGGCCTCGACTGCGGAAGGATCCGACCGTGAGCGCACCCGTTGCCCCCGTTGCCATCGTCACCGGCGCCGGAGGGGCCATCGGGGCCGCTATCGCCACCCGATTGGCCGAGGCCGGTCATCTGGTGGTGGCCGCGGACCTGGACCAGGTCGGTGCCGCCGCTACCCGAGCCGGCATCACCACCGGCGGCGGCCGAGCGGACGCCTGCCGGCTCGATGTCGGCGACCAGGCCTCGCGTGCCGAACTGGTCGCCGGCGTGCTGGACCGTCACGGTCGCATCGACGTCCTCGTCAACTGCGCCGGCATCCTTCGCGACGCGCGGATCGGAGACCTGACCGAACAGACACTGCTTCCGACCTTGGCGGTGAACCTGATCGGCCCGCTCTCGCTGGCCCGCCAGGTCATCGACCCGATGACGTCCGAGGGTGGCGGCAGCATCATCAACATCGCCTCGCGCGCCTGGCTCGGGATCTTCGGGTCGGCGTCGTACTCGATGACCAAGGGGGCGCTGGTCGGCGTGACCCGTTCCCTGGCCCTCGAGCTCGGTCCTGTCGGTATCCGGGTCAACGCGATCGCCCCCGGCTACGTGCAGACCCCCATGTCGGCCAGCCTCCCGCCGCAGGTGGTGCGTCGATCCGTCAACGCCACGCCGTTGCGCCGGGCAGGAAACCCCGACGACGTGGCGCGTCTGGCCACCGAACTAGCCCACCCGCAGTCGTTCGTCACCGGACAGGTCATCGCGGTGTGCGGCGGGCGCACTATTGGACAGCCTGGAATGGCAGAAGGGACCGCATCATGACCGACTCGTCCTTCGACCTCGAGATGACGACGGCCCTCGGCATGCCCGGTGCGCGGACCGCCAGCGCGTTGATACGCGAGCTTGCGCACACCGATCCCGACCGGGTCGCCGAGACCTTCGAGGGTCGGCACCGCACCTTCGCCGAGCTCGACGCCGACGTGACCACCTGGGCGAAGGCGCTGATGGCGGCTGGTGTGCAGCGCGGCGAGGCTGTGTCCATCCTGGCCGGCAACCACCCCAACTTCGTGACCCTCGCCTTCGCGGCGGCACGCGTCGGTGCGTTCCTCGCCCCCCTCAACACCTGGCACACCGCACCGGAGCTGCAGTACACCGTCGGGCACGCCCCGTCGGTGCTGCTGTTCACGATCGACACACTGCGCAAGCAGGACTTCCGCGCCGCCTGGAGCCAGGTCCTCCCCGAACTCGCCGCACGCCCCGCCCAACCCGACGAACGCCTGCGCGCGGCACAGCTGCCCGCACTACTGGACGTCGTCTCCCTCGACGGCGGGCTGCCCGGCGCCACCTCGCTGCACGGGTTCCTGACAGCCGGCGCCTCGGTCACCGACGAGGACCTCGCCGCCCGCGAGGCACTCAACCGGCCCGAGGACCTGATGTACCTGCTGTTCACCTCCGGAAGCACCTCGAAGCCGAAGGCCGTCCAACTCCACCAGGGCCACCTCATCGAGAACGCCTGGTGGATCGGGGAGCGCCAGGGCATCACCGGTAAGGACCGCGCGTGGATCGCAACCCCCCTCTTCTACGGGGTCTCGGCCATGCAGGGCCTGTTCGGGGCGCTGACCCACAGCGCCCGCATCGTGCTCCAGGAGGCCTTCGACCCCACGGAGGCGGTCAGGCTGCTCGAGGAGCAGCAGTGCACGGTCTACTACGGCTTTGGCAACCTCACCCGCAAGCTCCTGGCTGTTCCCGGCTTCGACAAGTCCCGCATCGCGTTGCGCAAGGGCATGATCGGCTTCTCCGTCGAGGACCGCCGGCTCGCGCTCGACGAACTCGGCGTCACTGACGGCTGCAGCGTCTACGGGATGACCGAGACCTACGGGCTCTTCGCACTGACCCGCCATGACGACCCTCGCGAGATCGTGCTGACCAGCCAGGGCTTCGCGTTGCCCGGCAACGAGCCGCGCATCGTCGACCCGGCCACCGGGCTCCCGCTGCCTCCGGGGCAGGTCGGTGACCTGCAGCTGCGCGGCCGCATCACCAGCGGCTACTTCGACGACGACGAGCGCACCCGCGCGTCCTTTACGCACGACGGGTTCTTCCGCACCGGCGACCAAGCGTGTGTCGATGACACCGGCCGGCTCGTCTACCACTCCCGCGCCGTGGACACCATGAAGCCCGGCGGCATCAACGTGGCCCCCCAGGAGGTCGAGGCACTCCTCGACGAGGTGCCGGGCATCGCCCAGGCCCACGTGTGCGCGATCCCCGACCCGGCCGACGGCGAACGGGTGGTGGCCTTCATCGAGGCTGACCCCGCCGTCACCACCCCGGACTTCATCGTCGACCACCTGCGTGGCCGTGCCGCGTCCTACAAGATCCCGCGCCACTTCATCTACCGCCGCGACGCCGACCTTCCGAAGCTGCCCTCAGGCAAGATCCCGCGCCCGATGCTCGTGCACGAAGCCCAGGTCGAGCTCGCCCCCGCGCAAGACGAGACGGCATCGACATGAGCAGCACCACCGAAGCACACGTGGCCCTGCCCGAGTCCGCGACGGTGCTGGCCTCAGGGATCGGGTTCACCGAAGGACCCATGGTCCTCGACGACCGGTACCTGCTGGTCGCCAGCGTCTCGCGCGGCACCGCGGTCCGCCTACCCCTCGACAGCTCCCAGCCCAGCGTCGAGTTCGAGACCGGGGGCGGGCCAAACGGCCTCGCGCTCGGCCCGGACGGCCTGGTGTTGGTCGCCCAGAACGGCGGCACCGCCATGCCGTCCCGCTCCACGGTGCCAGCCCGCCCCTCCATCCAGACCCACCAGTACGGCGTCCTCGGGACCTTCGCGGCACCCGAACTCAACTACCCCAGCGACTGTGTGTGGGGACCTGACGACACCCTGTGGTTCACCGATCCCGCCGACCACAACATCCTCGGCCCGGCCGCCCCGGGCGCCGTGCGCACCTTCAACCCCCGGACAGGAGCGTTCCGCACCGCCGGCGACCGCTACCAGTTCCCCAACGGGATCGCCTTCGGCGAAGACCCCTCGCTGGTGTACCTCGCCCAGACCGCGGCCGGGGTGGTCACCCGGCACCGACTCGTCGACGGGCGGTTGGAACCCGACAGCTGGACCGCCAGACCCTCTCACGGCCGCCCCGACGGCATCGCCCTGGACAGCCGGGGCTGGCTCTGGGTGGCCGGTGCCACCGGCGACGACCTCACGGCCTTCGACACCAGTGGCCGGCAGGTCGAGCGCCTCGTGCTCGGCCACGGTGTCCTGGTGACCAGCCTGTGCTTCGCCGGACCGGGCCTGAACACGCTCGTGGTGACCATCGCCAAGGGGGGCACCGTGATCGCGCTCCCCGCGCTCCACCCGGGACTGCCGCTGCCCATCTGGCGCTGATGCTTCCAGCCCGACCCCGACCCACCAGGCGGTAGCCCGTATCGCCGGTGCGAGGCATGGTCGTGGCTTCGGGACCGCGGTGGGCTGGCAAGCACACCCCTGTGCCGGTTACCCGCGGCCTGACCTCGGTACGACCGTGCCCCGGGCCGTCGGCAGTCCCTCGGCAGGACCACCGCGCTCTTCGGCAAAGAAGTGGCACGGGTCACTTTCGCCCCTTGCCTCCGGCTTCACTTCGCACTACCTTCAGATAACTGATCTTTGATACAAGATCAGATCATGCCGCCAGAGGACATGGGAAGGCCCGGTCCGCACCTAGGAGAAGAACCCATGAACGACCCGTCCATCCTCACCAGCGCGATGGCGTTCATCGTCGTCGCTGCGCTCGCCGCCGTGCTGGCCGTCGCCACCATCGCCTATCTGGCCGTCGAGGCCTGTGGAACAGCGCGTCCGTCGCGACCTGCCGCTCGTCGCGCAGGCCGGCGGGCTCCTGCCTCCCTCACACTTCAGCTGGACGGACAGGAGTGACCCGATGGTGACCACACCCGCCGCGCGTGCGGCTCGCACCCGGATGCCGCGCAGCATCCTGGCTGCCACTGTCATCGGCAACTTCACCGAGTGGTTCGACTTCGCCGTTTACGGCTCTGTCGCCGTCACCCTCGGCGCGGCGTTCTTCCCCTCGCACGACCCCGCGGTCTCGCTGCTGTCCTCCCTCGGTGTGTTCGGGATCGCGTTCTTCTTCCGACCCATCGGCGGCGCCATCCTGGGCACGATCGGTGACCGCTACGGACGCCGGACCGCGCTGGCGATCGCGGTCACCGGCATCAGCCTGGCCACCACCTGCATCGGTCTCCTGCCCTCGTACGCCGCCATCGGGGTCTGGGCGCCGATCCTGCTGGTCCTCCTGCGCGGCATCCAGGGCCTCTCCGCCGGTGGGGAGTGGACCAGCGCCTCGGCCTTCCTCGCCGAGTACGCACCCACCAACCGACGCGCGACCTGGGTCAGCCTGGTGTCGGTGTCTGCCGCGCTGGCGATCATCTGCGGCAACCTCCTGGTGCTCGGCCTGGAGGACCTGTTCGGTAGCGAGGCCATGCAGAGCTGGGGCTGGCGGGTGCCGTTCCTGCTCGCCGCACCGCTGGGGGTGGTCGGGCTCTACATGCGCCTCAAGCTCAACGAGACCCCGGTGTACCGGGAGATGGCCAAGACCGAGGCCCAGCACAGCACCCCGCTCGTGAGCGCCTTCAAGACCCAGAAGGCCAACATGGTCCTGGCGTTCTTCTGCTCCAGCATCATGGGCGTCGGCCTGTACTACTTCGCCACCTACTTCGTGAACGCGCTGTCGCTGGCCGGAGCGTTGACCCGGCCCACCATCCTCACCGTCAGCGCCGTCGCCCTGCTCATCTACGCCATCCTCTGCCCGATCGCGGGCTGGATCTCCGACAACATCGGACGCCGGCCGGTCTACCTGGCCGGCTGCGTCGGACACCTGGTCCTGGCAGTGCCGATCTTCAAGCTCGTCACCTCCGGGAACACCAGTGCCGCCCTGCTGGGCCTGGCCATCTTCGCCATCCCGCAGGCCGCGCTGAACGTGATGGGCTCGATCACCCTCGTCGAGCTCTTCCCGCCCCACAACCGCTCGACCGGAGCCGCCATCGGCTACGGGCTCGGCGTCGGCCCGATCGCCGGCAGCGCCCCCCTGATCGCGACCGCCCTGGTCCAGCACACCGGGAACCCGATGGTGGCCGCCTACTACCTGATGGGGATCGCCCTGGTCGTCACCCTCGTCCTCGTCGCCCGACTGCCCGAGACGTTCACCCGGTCGCTGTTCGCGACCACCCCCGCCCCCGTGAGCGTCGCCGTGGAAGGCGACGAGCCCGCGACCGACCAGGCGGCGATGGCGTGACCACCGCTCTTCATGGTCTGAGGGTGCTGGAGTTCGCCGGCCTCGGGGCGGGCCCGTTCGCCGCCTCGCTGCTGGAGGAGGCCGGCGCCGAGGTGATCCGCATCGACCGTCCCCCGGCCAGCCCGCAGACCGACCGGGCGACGCTCACCCTCGACCTCAAGGACCCTGCAGACCGTGAAGTGGCGCTCCGGCTGGCCGGACGCGCCGACGTACTCATCGAGGGCTTCCGGCCAGGAGTGATGGAGCGACTCGGGCTCGGGCCCGAGGTGCTCCACCCCCGCAACCCCGGCCTCGTGTACGGACGAATGACCGGCTGGGGACAGGACGGGCCGCGCGCCCACGAAGCCGGCCACGACATCAACTACCTCGCGGCCAACGGCGTCCTCGGCTCCATCGCCAGACGCGGCGAACGCCCGGTCCCGCCGCTGAACCTGGTCGGCGACTACGGCGGCGGTGGTCTCCTGCTCGCCTTCGGCCTGCTCCTGGCCGTGATCGAACGGCAGCGATCCGGACAGGGTCAGGTCGTCGACGCCGCGATGGTGGACGGATCGAGCCTGCTGATGACCGGGGTCTGGAAGCGACGCGCCGCAGGACGCTGGCGCGCCGAGCCCGGCACCAACGACATCGACACCGGCTCCCCGTTCTACGACGTCTACGAAGCGCGCGACGGCCGGTACCTCGCCGTGGGCAGCATCGAGTCCCAGTTCTACGCACGTCTTCTCGAGACGCTCGAGCTCGACTCCGAGATGGTGAGCCGGCAGTGGGACCGGTCCACGTGGGTCGCCGACAAGGAGGCCATCGCCGCCCGCTTCGCCGAGCGCGACCAGGCCGAGTGGGCGAAGGCATTCGAGGACGTCGACGCTTGCGTCACTCCGGTGAACACGCTGGGCGAGGTCACCACCGATCCGCACATCCGCGCACGCTCGGGGCTGATCGAGGTCGACGGGAACCTGCGCCCAGCCCCGGCGCCCCGGCTGAGCCGCACCCCGCTGCTCGCCCAGCCGGCCCGCCCTGCGCTCGACCGCGACCAGGCAGAGGCCTTGTGGAGCCTCGACCGATGAACCAGAACCTGCCCAACTCGTCAGATCCGCACCCGCAGGGCACCGAATTCAGCCGCCGGCCCACCGATGAGCACGTCTCCCCAGGCGTCTTCGTGGTGGTGCTGACCTACACCTCACCTCTGACACAGGTCGACGACCTTCTCGACGCACACCGGTCCTGGCTGGACCGGCAGTACGCCGAGGGGCGGTTCCTGGCCTCCGGCCCGCAAGTGCCCCGCACGGGAGGTCTCATCCTCGCTCGAGCCGAGTCGCGCGAGGCGGTGCTCGCAGTCCTCGGCACCGACCCGTTCGCCTGCGCCGGTGTCGCCTCCTACGAGGTCGTGGAGTTCGCCCCCACCCGGGGACCGCTGGCCGCTGCGCTACGAGGTGGCGCGTGAACCGTCGGCGCCCGTGGCTGGCACTCGTGCCCCAGTCGGACCTGGATCACGCCACGCCGGGCCTCGGGCTCACGGTGCAGGCAGGACGCCGGCTCGGGGTCGCGATGCTCGAGGACACCGTCACTGCCCTGAGCCGGGTCGAGCGGATATGCGCGGTCGCTGTCGTGTGGGAGCACCCCGCGGACCTGGAGGAGATACGTGGCCTTCCCCGAGTGATGCACCTGGTGGCCCGGTACCGAGGCGTGGACCAGGCTGTGGCCGACGCGGAGCAGCAGCTCCGCGGCTGGATCCGCCGCAGCGGCCGAATCGTCGTCGCAGGCAACCTCCCGGCCGGCGACCGGGGCACACTCGACCGGCTCCTGGACCACGCAGCCACGAGCCCCCGCTGCGTCCTTCCCGACCCGCACGGCCGCGGCATCACAGTCATGACAGCCGGCGCCGGGACCGCGCTGCACTACAGCTTCGACCGCAACGCCGTCCAGGGGTTCCACGCCCACGGCACACGTGTGCTGCCGTCCAGCGGGTTCCCGACGCTCGCGCGCGACGTCCACACCCTGGCCGACCTCCGCGAGGCGATGCGCCTGGGAGTCGGGCCGGCCACCCTGGCGGTTGCCCGCGACCTGTACCTCGCTCCCGAACACACCGCCCCGCGCGGCCACCACCGCGTCGGGCCCCGGCACGCTGCCGTCCCGACCTGACCGCGACGAATGGACGGCGAGACGGTGGCGACGATCGAGGTCGGCGACCTGGCGCTCGTGTGTGCTGACAGGCGGGAACACCCAGAGGCGCCGTTCACCTTCTATCCCACGCACACCCACACTTCGAGAAGAGAGTTCCCTGTGCCACACCTCGAGGCGATCACCATCCACGGCCAACGACCCGCCGAGCTCGCGCGCTTCTGGTCCGACCTGCTCGACCTTCCCATCGACCCCTCCGACGCAGCCGCGATCGAGGAGGGCACGCTCGGCGCGAGCGAGGCGGTCCTGCTCGGGCGCCGCGACTCCCTCCACGTGTGGGTGAGCCCGGCCGACGAGCTGGCGCCGCCGGGCGGACGGGTCCACCTCGACGTTGCTCTCGACGGGCCCCAGGACCTGGAGCGCCTGGCTGCGCTCGGTGCCGAGCCGCGGTGGGCCGATCCGGCCGGCCGCTGGAGGGTCTACGCCGACCCCGAGGGCAACCTCTTCTGCGCGGTGACCCCCTGGGACCGCAAGCCCACGTCCCCCTGACCAGGCACTTCCACTCGGACACCCCTGCCCAGCCAGCGCCTTCGCAGCAAGACCGCAGCAAGGCCGTCACCATCAACCACGAGGAGCGGTCATGCAGCTCATGCAGTACGAGATCACCCTGCCCGCCGACTACGACATGGGCATCATTCGCCACCGGGTCGCCACCCGCGGATCGAAGACGGACGAGTTCCCGGACCTGGGTCTGAAGGCGTACCTCGTTCGAGAACGAGGCAGTCACGGTTCACCGGTCAACCAGTACGCCCCGTTCTACTCGTGGGTTGGACCGGGCGGCATGAACCAGTTCCTCTTCGGCTCGCCCCTCGAGGGAATCCGCGCCGACTTCGGACGTCCGATCGTGCGGACCTGGCAAACCGTCGGCGTCTTCAACGGCCCCGTACCCTCCCGGCTGCCGATCGCCGCCACGCGTGACGTCGCTGCCGTCGATCCAGGGGAGGCACTCGATGGGGTTGTGAGCCGGCTGCTCGACCAGGCGATTGCCCTCGCCGACCACCCTGACCTCAACGCCGTCGCTGTCGGGATCGACCCGTTCACCTGGCAGCAGGTGCACTTCGCCCTCTGGAACGGCGAACCGCCGCACGAGGAGCCGGGCGACCGGTACGACGTCCTGCATCTCTCGCAGCCGAAGCGGGGGAGCCTCCCGGAGGGCAGGGCGTGGTGAGTGCATGCGACCGCGTCGCCGGCGAAGGGGCACCGTCCACAGCCGGCTCCCCTGACCCGACAAGCGCGATCGCAGCCTGCTCGCCTCATTCACTCCTCCGCGAGTACCTAGCCGCGCGGGGGCTCGCCATGCCGGCCGGGGCGAGCGTCCGCAAGGTCGTCGAGGAAGCCCATGAGCTCGCCGCAGAGTGCGACCGCGCCACTCCCGACCCGGCCAAGGTCATGCACGAGCTGGCCGACGTCGTCTTCGCAGCGACGGTGGTCGCGGAGCACCACGGGTTCACCGTCGAGGAAGCCATGCGGTCGAAGATCGAGTTCGACACAGGGCGCGAGCGGAGTCGTTCCTGAAGCGGTCGGAGGTCCGACCTGTGGGCTACCAGGGAACGCCGTCGAGCCGGACCCGCAGCCACCGAAGGCAGGCGTCGGCCTGGGCGAGCTGGAACCGTCGGATGGTCGGCATCTCCGGCCGAGCGGGCTGACGGCCCTGCCAGGAGAAGTAGCCGGCCAGACCGGCCACGGTCGCCGTCACCGCGTCCGGATCAGCGGCAGCGAGCACGGGGGTGCGGTTCAGCAGTGCTTCGGGGTCGTGCTCGCCGAAGACGGCCGCGTTGAGCACCAGGGTGAGGCTGTCGACCCATGGCGCCCCGAGCGAGGCCCATGGCCAGTCCACCACGACGACCCTGTCGTCGGCGAGCAGCAGGTTGTCGGCGCGGACGTCACTGTGCACCAGCGCAACACCGTCTATCGCCTCGAGGCTGTCGCGGCCGAGGGCGGCCAGTTCGGGCAGCCGCTCGGTCGCCCATCGGTCGAGGTCGTTCGGCACGTCGGCGGCGAGAGTGTCCCAACGAGTGAAGTCACCGGCGACTGCCTCGACGAGGCGCGGCAGGTCAGGCAGCGGTGATGGCGAGAGCCGCACGGCCATCTCGCCGAGCGCGACGAGGCAGCGGGTCAGGTCCTCGACCCTCCACGGCATCCGCGGAGAGTGACCATCGACATCGGCGAAGGCGAGCGCAACCCAGTCGCCGTCGTCGTACCCGCAGAGCAGCCGTGGGGAGAAGCCCGCATCGGGCAGGGCTCCGGTCACCGCGAGCTCGCGGCGGTGGATCGGTGGTGAGTCCGGGTTCACCTCCATGCCCACAGCCTTGACGAAGGCGCGTCGGCCGTCGGCGAGCACCACGCGGTCAGCGCTGCCTGGCGAGAACCCACCCGGCTGGCTCTGCGCCGAGACCACGGTTGACCCGAGCTGGTCCTCGATGCCGGTGCGAACGACGGCTGGGACCTGGTGCCACTGCACGCGAGAGCCACCCACCGCCGCGGGCGGCGAGCTGACGACAGAAGGGTCGGGCGCCGTGGTCATGTGGCCAGCGTGGAGGACTCGTGCGCGTCGGACAAGCGGCAAGGACGGCGCGGGTTCCGGTGGACGCGCTGTCGTAGGTCAGGCCAGCAGGTGTTTGTTGGCGACGGTGAAGTCCAGGAAGCTGCGGGCCGGCGGCGACGGAAGTTCTCGCTGCGCTCATCTCGCGGGTCTCGAGCGCGATGCGGGGCGCGAACCCGGCCTCGGCGCAGGCTTGGAGGATCTGGTCGCGGACAGCGGAGCCTGGTCGGTGCAGGACGAAGGGTTCCTCGGCTAGCTCGCTGAGGCGAACGTGCCTGCGTTGAGCCAGGCTGTGGGTGCTCGCGACCGCGAGGTCGTAGGGCCCGGTGATGAGTGCTTCACAGTCGAGCCCCGACATGTTGACGTGGACCCGTTGGACGGCCATCGCCAGGTCGGGGGTTCCGGTGCCTACCGTCTCGAGCATGCCGTCGGAGACGATCTCGTTGATTGCGACGTCCACGGACGGGTAGGCGCTCCTGAAGGCTGTCAACAGTCGGGGAGCCGAACCTCCATCGACTGCCACGGGCCCAACCTCACCCGTCCGGTGGCCTGGCCGACGTAGCTGCGGACCTCGTCGACTGCGACCTCGACCTCCACGGGGGTCGAGCAGCGTCGGGGGTGCTCGTGAATGAGTCCAGTTCTTCTGCACTCCTCGTCCGGATGACGGCCGACGTTGTCGAGCGCGAGCTGGTCGGCGGTCCTCGTGCGACCCTGCATCCCGTCGAGGACGCTGCTCCGTGCCTCCTGTCTGCCCATACGACGCGAGCTCGGATATCGCGGCCGGGTCCGAATGCCGGGCGAGGGTGGTGGCGCCCTGGTCGGCCGGCGGCTCGGAGTGTCCGAACCGTGGGCGTCGTCGTGTCTCACAGATTTGCGTTGGTCGATCTCGTTGGGGGGACGTCAGTCGTGGATCTCAGGTGCATTCTGGTGGCCGGTGGTGCTCGCGTCCGGTCCGTCGGCCGACTGCGCGTCGGCGACGGACACCACCAGCCCACCGAGCATGAACGCGATCAGTGCGACCGCGAGCGTCGAGGTGGCGAGGTCGGGGACGAAGCGACGCCAGCCGGTCGTCGCGGGGGAACTGCCGTGGTACTCGTGGGTGAGGGCGTGGCCCTTCCCGCGTTGCAGCAGGTGGCGGTTGACCGGGTAGGCGGCGGCGAAGGCCGCAGCGAGCGAGATCATCATGCCGACCCAGAAGACGACGTTGACCAGGCCGGCGTCCATCGCGCCCGGGATCACCGCCATCACCGCGTTGTCGACCACCTCCATCGTGGCGATCGACAAGGTGTCGGCTGCGACGACGACGCTGAGCGTCGCGCCGAGGGTCAGGCCGGCGCGCAGCAGCGGCAGCGACGACAGCGTGAATCCGAAGAAGAACGCCAGCGCGATGGAGAGCGCGATCGTCCAGCCGTTGGCGAGTCCGACCGCGGTCCCGATCATCAGGCCGGCGATCTCGCCGACCGCGCAGCCGGTGAGGCAGTGCAACGTCGCCGACAGCGCCATCGCGTTGATGCCGCCCATGGCGTGGCCGGTGTGGCTCTGGTGCTCGTCGTGCTGGTGCTCGTCGTGCTGGTGCTGCTCCGTCGGTGTCATGTCCGTCCTCCACGGGTACCGGTCCGTCGTGTCGGTCACCTGACGAACATATACCCCAGGGGGGTATATTCCGATCACCGGGTGAGGCGCTCCAACGTGGCGCGCAGGGGCGGCCAGCGATCGCGGCCGCGGCGCGTCGCGGCGTACGCGCGCAGGTGGACGCGGGGGTCCGCGAGCGGTCGCACCTCGACGCCGTCGGTCGGGATGCGTGCCCGGGGGAGCAGGGCGACGCCCTGGCCGGCGGTGACGAGGTCGTCGACCAACTCCAGGGAGTCGATGTGATGCACCACTCGCGGGGTGAACCCCGCCATCGACGCCAACGTGCGCAGGACCTCCTCGTCGGCGGTGTGACGGGAGTTCACGATCCAGTCGCGGTCCGCGAAGTCGCCGATCGAGGTGCCCGGGACACCCGCCGGTACGCCGAGGCCCCACTCGGCCTCCCAGAGCAGCGTGACGTCGAGGTCGCCCGGCCACGCGGCCGGCGCCAGGTCGTAGTCGTAGGTCAGGGCGAGGTCCACGTCGTCGCGAGCCAGGAGGTCGAGGATCTCGAGCGGCTCGTGCTCGTGCACGCGCACCTCGATGCCCGGGTGGGTCCGAGCCAGCTGGTCGATCGCCGGCAGCAGCGAGCGGCGGATCGCGGTGGCGAAGCCGGCGACACGCAGCACCCCCACCGGCTCCGCTGTCGGGTCCAGGTCACGGCGCGCGGCCTCGACGTCCGCGAGGATGGTGACGGCGTGGTCGGCCAGGCGGCGCCCCGCCGGGGTGAGGCGCACGCGCCGCCCGTCCCTCTCGACCAGGTCGGTGCCGACGTCGCGGGCGAGCGCGGCGATCCCCTGGGAGACGCTCGACGTGGTGGTGCCGAGCTCGGCGGCGACCTCGTGCATCGACCCCAGTCGGGAGAGCTCGAGGAGCAGGCGCAGGCGGCGTACGTCCATGGGTCAATTGTGTCGATCTGGTGAACGATATGTCCATCATTCTCACGTGGACGCGAACAGACGAGTTGCGGTCCACTGGACGCATGCTCGCTCCCACGTCTCGCGCCGGCGCCTCCATGGCGGTCGCGTCCATGCTCTGCGTCCAGCTCGGGCTGGCCGCCTCGGTCGGCATGATCGACCGGGTGGGCGCCGAGGGTGCGGCCTGGCTGCGGCTGTCGTGGGCGGCGCTGCTGCTCCTGGTCCTGGTCCGACCGCGCCCCTCGGCCTTCACGCGCGCGTCGCTGCGCGCCGGCGCTCTCCTCGGCGTGGTCACCGCCGGCATGACGCTCACCTTCATGGCCGCCGTGACCCGACTGCCGCTCGGCACCGCCAGCGCGCTGGAGTTCCTCGGCCCGCTCGGGGTGGCCGTGGTCCGCACCCGCGGGGTGGGGCGGGCCTGGGCGCTCGTCGCGGCGGTCGGGGTGCTGTGCCTGACCCAGCCGTGGGCGGGGTCGGCCGACCCGGTCGGCGTGGCGTTCGCCCTGGTCGCGGCCGGCTGCTGGGCGGCGTACGTCCTGCTCACGCAGGCGGTCGGCGACGCGGTCGAGGGCATCGCCGGACTCGCGATCTCCATCCCCGTCGCCGCCCTCGTCGCAACCGCCGTTGCCGGCCCCGGCGTGGTCGGGCGGCTCACCCCCGAGGTGCTGCTCGCCGGGCTGGGTCTCGCGGTCCTGCTGCCGCTGGTGCCCTTCACCCTCGAGCTGCTCGCACTGCGGCGGCTCAGTGCAGGTGCTTTCGGGACCCTGATGGCCCTCGAGCCAGGGTTCGCCCTGGTGATCGGGTTCGTCGCCCTGCAGCAGGTCCCGGGCCCGGTCGCCGTCCTCGGCGTCGGTCTGGTGGTCGCCGCCGGGCTCGGGGCTGAGCGCAGCGGCGCCCGGGTCGCTCCTGCCCCGGGCGGGTCCGCCGACGTGACGCTGATGATCCCCGACGACGTACGGCGATCGCCCGACCTCCTGCGGGCCGGGTGTGGTTCCTCCTAGGGTCGGGACATGTCGCTGAGGTCGCGCAGGTGGGTCGGGCGCACCGGGCCAGCCGCGCTGGTGCTCGTCACGGCGGCCTACACCGCGCTCTGGCTCGTCGCCCGCCCGGCAGGAGAGGCGACCGGCTCCTACCTCGGACAGCTCGCGGGCGCCGACGCGGTGCTCCTGATGTCCCTGGGCATGGTCCTCATCACGACGCTGCCCTGGGTGGACACCTACTTCGACGGCATCGACAAGGCCGCGATCTGGCACCGCCGGGTCGCCATCACCGGGCTCGTCCTCCTGCTGCCGCACATCCTGCTCTCCCACGGCGGCGGCGGACCGTCCTGGGCCGGTCCCGCCGGAGTCGTCGGCACCGTCGGCCTGGTGACGCTCGCGGTCTGGGCGATCCTCCCGCGCTGGCGCTCGGTCGTCCCGGGTCCGGGCCGGCGGCTCATCGCCGCGCTCCACGAGACCGCGCCCGCGAGGCTGGTCTCGAAGCTCCTCAGCGACTACGAGATCTGGCGGCAGGTGCACCGGTTGACGGGTCTCTTCCTCGCGGTCGCCGCCCTGCACGGCCTGGTCGACGCGACTCCGTTCGGCGACTCGGTGATCCTGCGTTGGACCTACCTGGCCGTCAGCGTGACGGGCGTGGGCTTCTACCTCTACCGCGAGCTCCTCGCGCGCCGCGGGCACGGGCTGCGCGACTACCAGGTCAGCGAGGTGCGCGACGTCGGGGACGCGATGACCGAGATCGTTCTGACCCCGCTCGGTCGGCCGTTCGAGTACGAGCCCGGTCAGTTCGCGATGCTCCACCTGGAGGCCAAGGACGGCTGGCACCGGCACCCGTTCACCCTGGCCAGCAGCCCGAACGAGCCGCACGTCCGCGTGACCGTGAAGGCGCTGGGCGACTACACGACCTCGCTGCAGAAGACCGTGAAGGTCGGGATGCCGGCCGTCCTGAGCGGGCCGCACGGCCGCTTCACGCACGCCCATGCCACCGGTCACCAGCTGTGGATCGCGGGCGGGGTCGGCATCACGCCGTTCCTGAGCTGGCTGCGGTCGCTCGACACCCATCCGCCTGCCGGCCGGGTCGACGTGTTCCACGCGGTCCGCGACGACGCGCCGTACGCCGAGGAGATCCGCGACCTGGTCGCCGACCGACCCGACGTCGGCTTCGACCTCGTCCCGTCGGGCGCCGGACGGCGCCTCAGCGCCGACTACGTGCTGGAGTCGTCCGGCGCCGACCCGGGCGACGCGACCGTCTTCATGTGCGGACCGGAGCCGCTGCTGCGCGCCCTCGACACCGGGTTCCGGGCCGCCGGCGTCCCCGCCGGGCGCATCTACCGCGAGTACTTCGACTGGCGCTGAGGGGCTGGACGACGAAGTCCGAGGCGGGACGACAAAACTTCGTCGTCCCGGGTCGGAATCCGTCGGCCGGCCGACGAAACTCGCGGCGCGGCTACCTCTCGTGCTGGTGCCGGGCCACCCAGACGGCGGCGACCACCAGCAGCCCGCCGACCACGATCAGGGTGAGGGACGCCGAGAGCCGCCCGGGGAACCACTCGACGACCGCGCGGGGGGCCGACTCCAGCAGCCCGAGCGCGGACACCGCCAGGAGCGACAGGCTCCGGTCCACCAGGGCCAGGGCCAGCAGCGCCACCGCGGTGGCCAACCCCAGCAGGATGCCGCTCTGCTCGGGCATCGTCATCGCACCGAACACGGCGGCGACCCCGCCGAACGCCAGGCCTGTGGCCCGGGGCGCCAGGCGGCCGGTCCACGCCACCGCGGTCCACGCCACGGCGACCAACCACACCGTCAGACCTGGTACGGCGTCGGCGTCGGTGACCTGCAGCGCGACGCCGGTCGCGGAGAGCACCAGGGGCACGAGGAGCGCGAGCTGCTGCAACCAGGTGCGGCGTACCCACCACAGGGCGAGGGCGACCAGCGCGGTCGGCGGGAAGATCACGACCAGCGCCTCCTCGTCGTGGCGGTCCAGCACGTCGGTGGTCAGGACCGCCATGAACGCGCCGGTCGCCGCGACCGCGAGCGCCCAGAGCAGGGTCCGCAGCCGTCCGGCCGCCTCCCCGAACCGGTCGGGCACGGCGAGCCCGCCGGCGACGAGCGCGATCGCGCTGGCGCCGGTCAGGAGCAGCCGCACGGCGACCGGGATGTCCTGCCAGTAGAGGCCGACGAGGATGCCGGCGCCGGTCAGCATGATGACGCCGCCGAGGTAGCCCAGCGCCTCGACGACCAGGGAGCTCCCGGTCGGTCCGGTCGTCGTGCGGGTCGCGGTCGGCCGCTGGCCGCGGCCGGGACGCGCCGCCTCGTGGGTGCGGATGCGCTCGGCCTGCTCGGCCGAGATGAGCCCCGCCGCGACCCACTCGGCAAACCGGTCGCGGCGGCCGGCGCCGGACGTGGGGCCGTGCGTGTGGCCCGGTGTGTGCTCTGCGTGTCCCGTGTGGTTCGACCTCATGACGGCCTCCTCCGGGGTGGACGAGACAGGGCGGCTCACCACCCACTTGCAGCGTCCTGCGGCCGGTCCCGGACCGCCAGGGACCTCGGGACCGGCCGCAGGAGGACCTTCTACCGGGACCTCGCGATGGTGCACCCCAGCAGTGCGGTGGCGACCGCCACCACTGCTGCGGCGACGAAGGCGGCCGGGAACCCGGAGGCGGCGTCGTCGGCGGTGAGCGCGATCGCGGTGAAGGTGGCGGTGCCGAGGGCGGCACCGACCTGGGTGGCCGAGCTCGCCATCCCCGAGGCGAGTCCCGTGTGCGTCTCCGGGACGGCCGACGCGACGACCATCGTCGTCGGCGTGAAGCTCAGCGCGACGCCGGTGGCTACCAGGAGCAGTCCGGGAAGGACCTGACCGGCGTACCCACCCGCTGGCGCGAACGCCAGCCACAGCTGGCCCGACGCGAGGACCAGGAGACCGATGACCAGGCTGCGTCGAGGGCCGAGGACGCGGAGCACCCGGGGCAGCACGCTGAGCGAGACGACGAAGCCGGTGACCGACGTCGGCACCATGGCCGCTCCGGCGTGCTCCGGGCTCAGGACGAGCGCCTGCTGGAGGTAGAGCGCGATCAGCACGAAGCTGGACGCCCGGGCGGCGCCCCCGAGGACCGCGAGCGCGACGCCGGTGGAGAGCACGCGCGAGGCGAACAGCCCGAGCGGGACGAGCGGGTCCGCGGCGCGTCGCTCGATGGCCACGAAGGCGGCCAGCAGCACCCCGGCGACGCCGAGGCCGAGCACGGCGGACGGGGACGTCCAGCCCTGGTCCGCAGCCGCGAGCCTGCCCTGCACGAGCGCGACGACCGCGCCGGTGATCGTGACCGCACCGCCGACGTCGAACCGTCGGCGCGGACCTCGGGAGCCCTCGTCGAGGACGCGGCGGGCCACGACGACGGCGGTCACCGAGACCGGCACCGTCACCAGGAACACCGACGACCAGCCGAAGGTGCCGGCGAGCAGTCCGCCCGCCAGGACGCCGGTCGCCCCGCCGACGGCCGACGCCGCGCCCCACAGGCTCATCGCTCGGGCGCGTGCCGCACCCGGGAACATCACCATCAGCAGCGACATGGCCGCCGGGCTGAGGGCGGCCGCGCCCGCCCCCTGGACGACGCGCCCGGCCACCAGCACCCACTCGTCGACCGCGGTGGCGGCCAGCAGGGTCCCGGCGGTGAAGAGCAGTGAGCCCGCCACGAACATGCGGCGCCGGCCGAGCAGGTCGGCGACCCGCCCCAGCAGCAGGAGGAGGCCGCCGAAGGTCACGACGTAGGCGTTGACGACCCAGCCCAGCCCGTGCGGGCTGATGCCGAGGTCGGCCTGGATGGACGGCAGCGCCACGTTGACGATCGAGGTGTCGAGCATGACGACGAACTGCGCCGACACCAGCAGGCCCAGCGCGGCAGTACGGCGCCGCCGCGCCCGCGCCTCGCCGGCCTCCGCCACGGGCCGGGGGCCGGCGGTCGGTCGCAGGAGTGGGGTGGTCGGCGCGGTGGTCACGGTCATGGTCGTTCACCTCGGGGCGGTGGTCCTGGCGGTCCAGGAGCGGGTCGGGCGGGTCACCCTCACGGTCCTGCAGGTCGCCCCGTCCTCGCGCCGGCCGAATCGCCGGGGTCGCTCCCGCCGGGGGCCGGGCGACCACCTGGTGATCGCCGGGGTGGACCCCGGCGATTTCCCCGGCGCGAGCGACCCGCCCGGGCGACGAGGCTCGTGGTCATCAGCCGGTGACCAGCTGCCGGCTCCACCGAAGCCCCGAGGAGAAGACGATGTCCACCGAGATGCACCACCCCCCGTCGGCCCCGGCCACGGACCACGACCCCCACCACTCCCACCACTCCGGCGCGGACCACGGCTCGCCCCGTCGTACCCGCGGCCACGGCGGCATGCACGGCCACGGCGGTGTGCACGGTCACGGACCCGCGACGTCCGACGACCAGGGGCAGGACGACGTACGCCGGCCCTGGACCGTGCTCGCCCTGATGCTCGCCGCCCAGGTGATGGTCGTCCTCGACGTCAGCGTCGTGAACGTCGCCCTGCCGAGCATCGCCGCCGACCTCCACCTCTCCTCGAGCGGCTACCAGTGGGCCGTCAGCGCCTACGTCCTGCTCAGCGGCGGGTTCCTGCTCCTCGGCGGGCGGATGGCCGACCTGTTCGACCGGCGCCGGATGTTCCTCACCGGCCTCCTCGTCTTCACCGTCGGCTCGCTGCTCTCCGGGCTCGCCGGCTCGGCGGCCTGGCTGATCCTGGCCCGCGCCGGCCAGGGCGCCGGCGCCGCCATGCTGACCCCGGCCGCGATGTCGATCGTGATGACGAGCTACGCCGGTCGTCAGCGGGCGACCGCGCTGGCGCTGTGGGGCACCGTCGCCAGCATGGGCATCGCCGCGGGCGTGCTCTTCGGCGGCATCCTGACCACCGTCTTCGACTGGCGAGCCGTCTTCTTCATCAACGTCCCGGTCGGCGCTGCCGTCCTGGTCGGCGTCCTGCACAAGGTCCCCGCGATGCCGGCTGCCGCGACCGGCCCGCGTCGCCTCGACGTCTCCGGTGCCGTCACGCTCGTCGCCGGGCTGCTCTCCCTCGTGTACGCCGTCGAGTCGACCACCAGTCACGGGTGGACCGCCCCGCAGACCCTCGTCGCCGCCGTCGCTGCGGGTGCGCTGCTGGCCGGCTTCGTCCTCAACGAGCGGAAGGTCGCCGACCCGATCGTCCCGCCCGAGACCTGGCGGATCCGGTCACTGGTCTCCGCCTCGGTGATCATGGCCGGCGTGACCGGCGCGGTGGTCGGCGCCATCTTCCTCAGCTCGCTCTACCTGCAGCAGGTGCTGGGTGCGTCCGCCCTCGTCGCCGGGCTGGAGTTCCTGCCGCTGGCCGCCTTCATCACCGCCAGCGCCGCCATCGCCTCCAAGGCACTGCCCCACGCCGGGGCACGCAAGCTGATCACGCTGGGCCTGGTCGTCTCCGCCGCCGGCGCGCTCGTCCTGGCCAATGTCGACTCCGACCCGAGCTACCTGACCGACGTGCTGCCCGGCTTCGCCCTGCTCGGCCTGGGCGTCGGCCCGATGTTCGTGGCGATCTCGGTCGCCGCGATGGGCGACGTCCGCCAGGAGCAGTCGGGCCTGGCCTCCGGGCTGCTGATGACCGGGCACGAGATCGGCGCCGCCCTCGGTGTCGCCGCCCTGACCGCCGTCGCCGGCGACCTCACCACCCGCGCCGGCATCGTCGACGGCACCCACGACGCGTTCATCGCCGTGGCGATCGGGCTCGCCGCCCTGCTGATCCCGACCGCGCTGCTCCCGGCGCACGACCCGGAGGCCGCCGCGGCCGCGGGCCACGGCCACGGACACGGACACGGACACGGGCACGGGCACTGAGCTCCATCCCGACCCGCCACCGCGGTGTCCTCGGCGCACAGCCGGGGGCACCGCGGTCGGCCCCACCACGGTTCGATGCCGTCACGAGCAGGAGACCAGCGATGACCGACACCAGCACCCCGACTGCACCGCGACCGGCCGCTCCGCCGGTCGTCGAGGTCACGATCCGACGCGCCGGCCCTGCCGACGCAGCCACCGTGGCGATGCTCCTCCACGAGCTCGCCCGCCACGAGGACAGCCTGGACGCCGTCCGTGCCGACACGGCCGACTGGCGGCGGCTGCTCGCCCACCCCGCGGTCACGGTGCTCCTCGCCTTCGTGGGCGACCACCCCGTCGGCTACGTCAGCGGTGTCCGCCAGCTCAACCTCTGGGTCGGACGCGACCTCTTCGCCCTCGATGACCTCTACGTGCGCCCCGAGGCGCGCGACCGGGGTGTCGGCGGTCGGCTGATGGCCTCGGTCGCCGAGCTCGTCGCGCCCGAGGGCCTGCTCGTCACCTGGGGGGTGCGCGAGGACAACGAGGCCGGTCAGCGCTTCTACCGTCGACTCGGCGCGACGCTGCGCACGAAGATGGTCGCCGCGTGGCAGCCAGCGGCCTACGCCGACCACCTCGAGTCCCTCCGACGGCCATGACGTGGGCCGACGGTCACCTCAGCCAGCAACCCGAGCACCCCAGTGAGGAGGATCCATGCCCGACAGCCCGACCACCCGCCCGCTGCGTCTGCGACAGCTGGGGACCGGCGACCTGCCCGCCCTCCAGCGGCTCCTGGACGCGGACCCCGGGTACGCGCGCCGGGTGACCGGGGCCGACCCCGGGGCGGGCGACGCCGCCGACCTGCTCGGGAGCGGACCGCCCGACGTGCCGCCGAGCCGGAAGCTCGTGCTCGGGGTCTTCGAGGGGTCCCGTCTCGTCGCCGTCGTCGACGTGCTGCGCGGCTGGCCGGACGGCACCACCGCCCACGTGGGTCTCCTCCAGGTCCACGCCGACGACCAGGGCCGCGGCATCGGTCGCCGCACGCACGACCTCCTGGTGGACGTGGTCGCCGGCTGGCCCGAGGTCACGACCCTGCGTGCCGCGATCGTGGCCACGAACGCCACCGAGGCCGAGCCCTTCTGGAGCCGTCTCGGGTACCGGCCCAGCGGGCCGCCCCGGCCGTACCAGGCGGGACGGACGGCCACCGAGGTGACCATCTGGACCCGTGCGGTGCGAGCCGCCGACGAGGAGCAGCCGCGATGATGCGGGGGACGCCGAGGACCTTCGTCGGCACCGTCGTGCTCCTGCTCCGCGAGCCGGCGAGGGAGAACGGCGCCGCCGTGGTCGCCGAGGAGGTCGCCCGGATCCCGGGCGTCGGCTCGGTCGAGCTCGACGACGCCGGCACCCTCGTGGTGAGTGCCACCGCGCCGGTGGACCGCAGCGACCTCCTCGCCCTCCTCGAGCGGCTCGGCTGCTCGGTGCTCGCCTGACAGAAGGTCGAGTCGAGAGTTCCGGCGGTTGAGTCGAGAGTTTTACGTTCGAGTCGGGAGTTCCGACGTTCGATGACGGACCGGGACGCCAGAAGTGCGGACTCGACGGGGTGGGCCCGGCACTAGGGTGTCGAGCGTGCTGCGGGGGAGAGAGCAGGAGCAGGAGCGGCTGCGGAGCCTCCTGGACCGAGCCCGCCGAGGTGACGGGGCCGCGCTGCTCGTGCGCGGCCAGCCCGGGGTCGGCAAGTCGGCCCTCCTCGCGCAGGCCGTGGCAGACGCCGAGGACCTCATCGTCCTGCGGACCCGCGGGGTCGAGTCCGAGGCGCCACTCCCGTTCGCTGCGCTCCACCGGCTCCTGCGGACGGTCGTCGACCGCCTCGACGCCGTCCCGCCGCCCCAGGCGGCGGCCCTGCGCGCCGCCTTCGGCGACACCTCCGACGACGTGGGGGACCGTCACCTGGTCTTCCTGGCGGCGCTCAACCTCCTCTCGGCCGTGGGCAGCGAGCGACCGGTCCTCGCGGTCGTGGACGACGCCCACTGGCTCGACGACGCCTCGGCGGCCGCCCTCCAGTTCGCCGCTCGCCGCCTCGAGGGCGAGTCGGTCGCGCTGCTGTTCGCCGTCCGGGAGGACGAGGCCGGAAGCTTCGACACCCGCGACCTCGACGTCCTGACCGTGGCGGGTGTGGACGAGGGTGCGGCCGCCGCCCTGATCGCCGACCAGGTCGCGGTCGACATCGCCCCGCAAGTGCGCGCCGAGCTCCTCGAGGTCACCGCCGGGAATCCCCTCGGACTGCTGGAGCTGACCCGCGCCCTCACCGCCGAGCAGCTCTCGGGCCAGCAGCGGCTGCCCGACCGGCTGCCCCTCACCGAGGGGGTCGAGCGCGCCTTCCTCGACCGCTACCGCCGGCTGCCCCCGGGCGCGCAGACGATCCTGCTGGTCGCCGCGGCGGACGACGCCGGCCGGGCCGCCACCGTCGCCAGGGCCGCCGAGGCCCTCGGGGCGGACGCAGCCGCGATGGACGCGGCCGAGGAGTCGGGTCTGGTCGCCGAGCACGACGGCGTACTCACCCTGCGGCACCCCTTGGTCCGGTCCGCGATCTACGGGGCCGCCACGAGCACGAGGCGCCGCCAGGCGCACCGCGCGCTGGCCGACGCCCTGGCGGGCACGCCCGCAGAGGACCGCCGGGCCTGGCACCTCGCCGCCTCCGTCGACGGCCCGGACGAGAGGGTGGTGACCGCGCTCGACGAGGCCGCGGACCGGGCTCGCAGACGAGGCGGCCACGAGGCCGCCTCGGCCGCCTGGAGCCGCGCCGCCGAGCTCACGACCGATCCGCACGCCCGCGCGCGCCGCCTCTTCGCAGCCGCCGGGTCGAGCCTCGCTGCCGGGCGTCCCGCCGAGGCGGAGCGGCTCGCGCGCGCGGCCCTCGTGGACGCCGACGAGCCCCTGCTGCGCGCCGAGCTGCTCCTCCTGCAGGGGCAGGTGGAGTGGAACACCCGATCCATCGACGACGGCATCCGGCTGGTGCATCGCGCCGCGACCACGGCAGCGACCGCCGACCCCACCCGGGCGCGGGTGCTGGCGATGCTCGCGGCCTCGTTGACCGCCTTCAGCTCACCGGTGCCGGACCTGCCGGACCCGGCGACGATCGTCCCCCCACCCGCCCCGGACGCACCCGCCGCGGTGCGGGTCACCGGCTGGCTGCTCGACGGGTTCGCGGCCGTCAGCCGGGCCGACTGGCCGGGCGCCGCCGCGGCGCTCCGACGCGCGTGGGACACCCCGGTCGGCCCCGACGCCCCACCCCAGCTGCACCACAACCTGGCGATCGCGACCATGCACCTCGGCGACGACGTCCGCGGCATCGAGCTGCACGACCTCCAGCTCCTGCACGCCCGCGACGTCGGCGCGGTCAACATGGTCGAGCACGCGCTCAGCCGGGGTGCGATCTTCCGGATCGCCACCGGCGCCTGGAGCGACGCCGCCTCCGCCGCGCAGGAGGCACTGGTGCTCGACCGCAACCTCGGCCTCGACGAGCTGGTCCCGCTGCCGCTCGTCGAGCTCGCCGTCGTGTCGGCGCTCCGCGGCGAGGCCCACGCCCCGCGGCGGCTGGAGGAGCTCGCGGCCGTGACCGAGCAGCACCCGCCACGCGGGGTCGCAGCCCCGCTCGTCGCCGGCCTGACCCACTGGGCCGCCGCCCGACAGCCCGGTCTCCCCCCGGGCACCGTGCTGCACCACCTCGAGCAGATCCAGCTCCCGGTGGTCCGGGGCATGGCCGCGCTCGACCGGATCGAGGGCGCGGCACTCGCGGGCCGCCGCGACCTGGCCGAGGAGTGGCTCGACGAGCTGTCGCTGTTCGCCGACGGCACCGGCATGGCCTGGGCGCAGGCGGCCGTCCACCACTGCCGCGGGGTGCTCGGTGGTGGCGCGGACGTCGAGGCGGAGCTGCGCGAGGCCCTGGAGTGGCACGCGCGGTCGCCGCGGGTGCCCGCCCGGGCGCGCACCCAGCTGGCCCTGGGCGAGCACCTGCGGCGCCACCGGCGCCGTACGGACGCGCGGGTCCCGCTGCGGGAGGCCCTCGAGACCTTCGAGTCCCTCGGCGCCGCCGTCTGGGCCGAGCGCGCCCGGCAGGAGCTGCGGGCCTCCGGCGAGACGGCGCGCCGCGGGGCCGACCTCGTCGCCACCGAGCTGACTCCCCAGGAGTCCCAGGTCGCCGGCCTCGTCCGGCAGGGGCTCTCCAACAAGGACGTCGCCGCGCGCCTGTTCGTCAGCCCGCGCACCGTCGACTTCCACCTCCGCAACGTCTACGCCAAGCTCGGGATCACCTCCCGCACCGAGCTCGCGGCGCTCGCCAGCGACCCGTCCTGACCCGGGTGCCCGGCCCAGCCGGCGTCGACCCGGCGACGAACCCGGGTCGGACCCGGCGAATCCACCGGCGCGACCCCGGTGCTGCCACGGCGACGATCGTCCTGACACCGACCAGCACCACCGTCGACCAGGAGGACGCCATGACCACCATCTACGCCACCTACCCCGAGGCCGCGCGGCTCGAGATCGACCAGCGGGTGCGGGAGGCCGCCGATCGCCACCGCGGCCACCGCAGCGCCGTCGTCGTCCGTCGGCTCCGGGCCGCACGGGCGAGCCGCTCCGCTCGCTGATGGACCCGTCGGACCACGCTCGACCACGCGCTCGCGTGAGGTCCACGGCCGACGTCAGACGAGTGGGCTGCTGGGGCGACCAGGCCGGATGACGTTGCGGGGGACGTCAGACGAGCGGGTTGTTGGGGCGACCAGGTCGGATGACCTCACGCGGGGCGTCAGACGGGTCGGCTGCCGGGGCGACCAGGTCGGCTGACCTCACGCGGGGCGTCAGACGGATCGGCTGCCGGGGCGACCACCTCGTATGACGTCCAACGGCAGCCCGGGAGGCATCACAGCTGGTCGGCAGCCGGTGCACGCCCGGAGGTGGCGGCTCTGACCTCCGCCGGCGCGGCGACCCGGTGGCGGAACACCCAGTAGGTCCACCCCTGGTAGAGCAGGACGACCGGGAACATCACCGCCGCCACGACCGTCATCACGGTCAGCGCGTAGTGCCCCGACGCCGCGCCCGACACCGTGAGGTCGTTCGCGCTGCTGGTCGAGGACACCAGCACCGCGGGGTAGACGTTCGCGAACAGCGCCGCCACCACACCACCCACGGTGACCGCCGTGGCAGCGAACGAGCGACCGTCGCGCTCACCACGCAGGAGGACGGCGGCGGCGACAGCGGCCAGGGCAGGGACGGCGGCCGCGGCGATCCGCCAGGGCCCGGCGGCCGAGATGGTCACGGTCCACACGGCGAACACGACCGTGAGCACGACCGCGGGCCAGACGGAACGGCGCGCGAAGGCGTGGGCGCGCTGCTGCAACCCACCCCGGGTCTTCAGCGCCAGGAACGTGGCGCCGTGCACCAGGCACAGCACCAGCAGGGTGACGCCGACCAGCACGCCGTACGGCGTGAGCAGGTCGACGAAGTCGCCGGTGAACTCGCCGGAGGAGTCGACGGGCAACCCGGCGAGCAGGTCACCGAGCGCGACGCCGAGCAGCAGCGGCACCAACGCCGAGCCGATCGTGAGCATCGCGCTGAAGGTGCGCCGCCAGCGACCCGACTCCAGCTTGGTGCGCCACTCGAAGGACACCCCGCGGACGATCAGCGCGACGATGACCAGCATCAGCGCCAGGTAGCCGGCCGAGAACCAGGTCGCGTACCAGTCGGGGAAGGCGGCGAAGATCGCGGCGCCGCCGACGATCAGCCACACCTCGTTGCCGTCCCAGACCGGTCCGATCGCCTCGATCGCCTGCCGGCGCTCGCCCTCGTCGCGCGCGAGGAAGGAGTGCAGCGCCCCGACGCCGAAGTCGAAGCCCTCGAGCACGAAGAAGCCCACCCAGAAGACCGCCACGACGACGAACCACAGCTCGGCCAGGCTCACGGTCGCACCTCCCTCCTCAGCTCAGCAGGTCAGTCAGTAGGTCAGGACGGCGGGTTCGGCATCGGACGGACTGGTCGGGCCGCCGATCCCGGGGCCGTCGCCGACCTCGTCGAGGCCACGTCGGGCGTAGCGGCGCATGAGGAACACCCACACCCAGCCGAGCACGAGGTAGATGACCCAGAACATCACCAGCGTGGTCGCGACCTCGCCCGCGCTCACCGAGGGTGAGTTCCCGTCCTCGGTGAGCAGCAGGCCCTGGACGATCCAGGGCTGTCGCCCGTTCTCGGTGAGCAGCCACCCGGCCGTGTTCATCACGAACGGCGCGAGGACCGACCAGGTCGCGACGGTGAGGAACGCCCGGGACCGTTCGAGGCGCCCCCGGCGCCAGAGCCACAGTCCCCACAGCACCAGCAGCGGCACCACCGAGGCGAGGTAGGCCATGACCCGCATCGACCAGTACTGGATCGGCAGGTTGGGGATGTAGTCACCCGGCCCGTACTCCTTCTCGTACTGCGCCTGCAGCTCGTTGAGCCCGGTCACCTCGCCGTCGAAGGAGCCGGTGGCGAGGATCGAGAGCAGGTGCGGGATCTCGATGATCTTGTTCGCCTCCTGGTCGCTGCTCGTCCAGCCGCCGGTCTGGGCCGCCGAGAACGAGCACGGCGAGCAGGTGTCCCACTGCGCCTCCATCGCCGCGACCTTCATCGGCTGGTACGTCGTCTCCACGACGCCCAGGTGGCTGCCGACCATCAGCACGAGCACGGACGTCGGCAGCAGGACGACCAGCGACAGCTTCGCCGTCCGCAGGAACGCGGCGGGGCTGCTGCCGCGACGCAGGTGCCAGGCGGAGACGGCCAGCATCAGCATGCCGCCGGTCAGGAGCGACGCGAGCAGGACGTGCGCGTAGCCCCACACGAACACCGGGTTGGTGAACAGCGCCCAGATCGAGGTGAGCACCGGCCGTCCGGTGGTCGGGTCGAGCTCGTAGCCGACCGGGTGCTGCATCCACGAGTTGGCCGCCATGATGAAGGCCGCCGAGAGCGCGGTCCCGATCGCGAGTGCCCAGATGCACGCGAGGTGGATCCGGCGGGGCAGGACGTCCCAGCCGAAGAGCCACAGGCCCAGGAAGGTCGACTCCAGGAAGAACGCCGCGAGCCCCTCCATCGCCAGCGGGGCGCCGAACACGTCGCCGACGAACCGGGAGTACTGCGACCAGTTCATCCCGAACTCGAACTCCTGGACGATCCCGGTCACCACCCCGATCGCGATGTTGATGACCAGCAGGGTGCCGAAGAACCGCGTCAGCCGGCGCACGTCGTCGGCGCCGGAGCGGTGCCACCAGGTGTGCAGGGTGGCGACGAGGAACGAGAGCCCGATCGTCACGGGCACGAACAGGAAGTGGTAGATCGTCGTGGTCGCGAACTGCAGCCGGGAGAGGTCGAGCTGGCTGATGTCCACCCGCTCGAAGGTAGTCAGGCGGGTCGGCCGCTCACTCACCCGTGGCGGGTGAACGCCCGGGACCGACCCTCGGTTAAATCCGCCGAAGAGGGTCCTGAAAACCCGGTCGCGCCCGGCGGCCGCGTGCCAGCATGCCGCCCATGCGCCGCCTGCTCGTACCCCTCGCCGCTCTCGCCCTGCTGGGGGGAGTGCTCTCGACCACTCCCTCGGCAACGTCGGCCACCTCGGCGTCGGCGCCCGAGCCCCAGCGGGCCGGCAGCCTGCACGCGGTGGTGACCGCGCCGGTGGGTGGGGACTGGTCGGTGCGGTTCGTGGACGCGGGCGGGACCGTGCTGTCGACGGTGCCGCGCGACGCCCTCGCGGTCCGGACCGCGGACGGCCGCGTACCGGCGGACCACGTGGTATCCGTGCAGGACGACGTCGTCGAGCTCGGCACCTCCGACCCCGGACTGAGCATGTCCGTCAGCGTGCAGGCGGCCGGCGAGGGCGTGTACGCCGTCGCGGCGGTCGGCCACGGCGAGGGGATCACCGGGGTCTCGATCGACCTCCGCGCCGTGAAGGGCGAGCGCTACCTCGGTCTCGGCGAGCGGTCGGACGCCGTCGACCACCGGGGTCGCAGCGTGCAGAACCGGGTCCTCGACGGCCCGTACACCGAGAGCCAGGCCATCATCGTGACCGGCGTGGTGCCCGCCCCTGGGCTCGGCCTGCGTCCCGACTCGACCTACTTCCCGGTGCCCTGGATCCTCTCGACGTCGGGCTACGGCGTGCTGGTCGACAACGACGAGGACAGCACCTTCCAGCTCGCCACCGCGCCCCACCGTGGCGTCAACCGGCTGTCGGTGCAGTCCGACCACCTCGACCTGCGGGTCTTCGGCGGGCCGACGCCGGCGGCGGCGCTCTCGCGGATGACCGCCGCGGTCGGGCGGCAGCCGGCGCCGTCGACCCCTGCCCTCTACGGCGCCTGGTTCCAGCCGCGTGGGGACGCCGCGGCCGACCTCGACGAGCAGCGGGCCGCCGGCGTGCCGGTCTCGGTCGTCCAGACCTACACCCACTACCTGCCGTGCGGATCGCAGGTCACCGACCGCGAGCGCGCGCTCACGTCGGCCGTGCACGACGGGGGCGCGGCGATCACGACGTACTTCAACCCGATGGTCTGCACGACCTACGACCCGGTCTACGGCGCGGGCCTCGACGCCGGCGCGTACACGCGGAACCCCGACGGGACACCGCTGGTCTACCCGTACTCCACCGCGAGCCACTTCGTGGTGTCGCAGGTCGACTTCTCCGGCGCCGCGGGCGTCGACTTCTTCCACGGCCTGCTCGATGAGTCGGTGGCTGACGGCTACGACGGCTGGATGGAGGACTTCGGCGAGTACACGCCCGACAGCGCCGTCTCCGACGACGGGACGCCCGGTCCGACGATGCACAACCGCTACGTCGAGCAGTACCACGCGGCCGCCCGGTCGTTCGAGGAGCAGGCGCCGCGGCCGCTGCTCCGCTTCAACCGCTCGGGCTGGACCGGGGCGATCAAGGAGTCGTCGATCGTGTGGGGCGGCGACCCCACGATCGGCTGGGGCTTCGACGGCCTCACCTCCTCGGTGCGCCAGGGGCTGACCATGGGCACGTCGGGCGTCTCCGTCTGGGGGCCGGACATCGGCGGCTTCTTCCACCTCCCCGGGGACCCGACCCCGAGCACCGAGCTGCTGAACCGGTGGATCGAGTACGGCGCCTTCACCGGCGTGATGCGCCTGCAGTCCGGAGGCATCCACCCGGGGACCGAGACGCCAGGCGTCACGGATCCGGAGGTGGCGCCGGTCTGGAAGCACTACACGCGGCTGCGGACGATGCTCTACCCCTACGTCGCCGGCAGCCAGGACGCCTACCAGGCGCACGGCCTGCCGCTGATGCGGCACCTGGCGCTGGTCACGCCCGGCGACAGCCGGGCGGTCGGCACGGACGACGAGTACCTCTTCGGGGACGACCTGCTGGTCGCGCCCGTGACGCGGAAGGGCGCGACGTCGCGGTCGGTCTACCTGCCCCGCGGCCAGTGGCTGGAGCTGGCTCGCGGCTGGCGGCTGGCCGGCGACGGCACGGCGAGCCTCACCGGGGCGCCGCTGGTGGCCGGCCACCGCACCGTGACGGCTCGGGCTCCGGAGCGGACCATCCCGCTGTTCCTGCGCGCGGGCGCGGTGGTGCCGATGCTGCCGACGTCGGTGGACACACTCAGCGACTACGGCGACGACGTCGTCCACCTGGGCGATCGGGCGGACCGCCGTACCCTCCTCGCTGTCCCGGTGGCCGGGTCCACGCGCGGCACGCTGGGTGTCGGGGAGTCGCTGACCTCGCAGGTCACGCGGCGCTCGTGGAGCCTGCAGGTCGACGCCACGGTGCCGCGGACATACGACGTCCAGGCTGCTCTGACCGGGCTCGACCGAAGCTGGCGGCCGTGCCGGGTCGAGGCTGACGGGCAGCAGGTCGACTTCACCTACGACCGCGCCGACCGGGTGCTGCGGTTCAGCGCCGACCTCGCGGCCGCAGGCCGGGTAAGCGTGGTCGCCTGCCGCTAGCAGCCAGGGCTCAGTCCGGCACGGACACGGCCTCGAGCACGGCGTGCCAGGACGCGCCGACGTGGTCGGCGAGCGCCTCGACGTCCGGGGAGCTCCCGGCGTCCGCGGTGATGCCGAAGGTGAGCCGGTCGACGTAGCTGAGGACGACGAAGCCCAGCTGCACGCGCTCGGCGATCGGGACGACCGGCAGCAGCTGGCGCACCGGCCGGCCCAGGCACGTCAGGGGAGAGCGGGGCCCGGGGACGTTGGTCGTCACGGTGGAGATCTGCTGCTGGTGGTAGCGGAAGGTCGTCCGCAGGGCCAGGCGGACCAGCGGGAACGGCACGAGACCGGCCAGGTTCTGCATCACGACGCCCGCCTCCGGCTCGTGGGCGCGACGCAGCGCGAGGACCCGCTCGTGCACCGTCATCACCCGCTCGACCGGGTCGGCGACCTCGACGGGCAGCATCGAGAGCATCAGCGTCACCTGGTTGTCCGGGGAGCCCGACGTACCGGGGGCGCGGGAGGAGACCGGCAGCAGCGAGCGCAGCGCGTGCGGGTTGGGCTGACGGCCGCGCTCGAGGAGGAGCTCACGGAGCCCGCCGGCCACCGCGGCGAGGACGAGGTCGTTGAGGCTCACGCCGAGGTGGTGGCGCACCGGGGCCGAGGACGAGATGTCCACCTCCACCCAGGCGTAGTTGCGCGCGCCGTCGAGGGGGCCGAGCAGCCCCGATCGGGACAGCGGCCACATCGCGCCGCCGAGCGCGATCGCCCCGCGCGCCGTGGCGGTCGCGGTGCGCAGCAGTCCCTGCGGGCTCACGCCCGGTGCGGCGCGGGGCGCGGCGGGCGGCGGCTCCTCGGGCGCCGCCTCGGAGTCGAAGACGACCCGGTAGAGCCCGGTGCCCGAGATGCCGTCCGCGAGCGCGTGGTGCACGCGCATCAGCACGCCCCACCGGCCGTCGGGCAGGCCCTGGCAGACCGTGAGGTCCCACAGCGGCCGCGACCGGTCCATGCGTCGCGCCATCATGTCGGCCATCAGCGCGGCCACCTCGCGCCGGCCGCCGGGAGCAGGTACGCCGACCGCCTGGACGTGCTCCGCGAGGTCGAGGTCCGGGGCGTCCTGCCATGCCGGCGCGCGCAGGCCGAACCGGTCGGGCACGAGCCGCTGGCGGTAGCGGGGGACGCTGTCGAGTCGCGAGGCCACCAGGTCGCGCACGGCCTCCACGGGCGGCGCCGGGCCGTCGAGCACCGCCATCGAGCCGATGACCAGGCAGGCCGCGGGGTCGACGTCCTCGGCGGCGAGGAACGCGTAGGACAGGGGGCTCAGACGGTCCACGGAACACCTCCGCGGCCAGTCTCGTCCGCGGCCGCTCCGGGGGCCGGAGGCGCAGGGCCTGCGCCACCGTGACTTCCGACCCTGTCCGCTCGATGCGCGCGACGCGAGCCTGAGAGCATGCCCGGTCACCGGAGTGTGGTGCGTCCCGTCGACGACGTCTGGCTGGAGATGGACCAGCCCGACAACCTGATGGTGATCGAGGGGCTGATGGTCGTCGACGGCGACCTGGACCGCGCGACCTACGTCGAGCTGCTGCGCGAGCGGCTCGTCGAGCGCTTCCCACGCTTCCGGCAGCGCGCGGCGTGGTCCTGGTGGCCCTACCCCTCGCGGTGGTGGTCCGACGACCCCGACTTCGACCTCGAGCGGCACGTCCTCGACGTGACCCTGCCCGAGCCCGGCGACGACGCCGCCCTGCAGGACCACGTCGCGCGCTACCTGTCCCGCGCGCTGGACCAGCAGCGCCCGCCCTGGGAGGTGCACGTCATCCACGGGTACCACGGCGGCACCGCCGTCTACACCCGGCTGCACCACGCCCTCGCCGACGGGACCGCGCTGTTCAAGGTCATCATGTCGCTCGCCGACGAGGACCCGCTGCGCGCGGCCCGCCCGCCCTCGGGTGGCGGCTGGTCGTTCCCCCTGTTGCGTGCGGCGGCCCACACGGTCAAGGGGCTGCCCGGGGCCGGTCGTCTGGTCACCGCGCCGGCGGTCGCCGAGCACCTGGTGCTCGCCAAGCGCCCGGAGTCGCCGCTGGCGGTCGCACCCCACCACGACAAGCGCGTGGTGTGGGCGGCCCCCATCGACGTCGCGGAGCTGCGCCCGCTCCGGCGGGCCACCGGGGCGACGGTCACCGACGTCGTGATGTCTGCGCTGGCCGGCTCGTTGCGCCGCTGGCTCGCGACGCACGGGGACGACGACCCCGACGACGTACCGACGATGGTGCCGGTCGACCTGCGCGGTGCGGAGTCGATGCGACCCGACGAGCTCGGCAACCAGTTCGCCCTGGTGCTGCTCGACCTGCCGGCGTCGGTCGGCAGCCCGCTCGGCCGGCTGGTCGAGACCTCGACGCGGATGCGCGCGATCAAGGAGTCGCCCGAGGCGTGGCTGACCTACGGCCTGCTGCAGGGCCTGGGGTTCCTGCACCCCCGGGTGCGGGTGCTCGCCACCGACTTCTTCGCCCGCAAGGCCACCGGGGTGACCACCAGCGTCCGCGGCCCCGACGCACCGCTGCACCTCGCCGGGCTGCCGATCACCCGGCTGTGGGGCTGGGCGCCGATGTCGGCCGACCAGAGCTTCTCGACCTCGATCATCGGGTACGGCGGGCAGGTGCACGTCGGCTTCAAGGTCGACGCCACCGCGGTCCCGGACCCGGAGGTCCTCGTCGCGGGGCTGGCCGCGGAGGTGGCGGCGATGACCACCCTCGCCCCCGAGGCCGGCTGAGCGCGCAGCGGCAGGTCCCCGCAGGGTCGGGTCGTGTGCCCGAGAACGCGCCATCGCGCGTTCTCGGGCACACGACCCGGGGACCCGCGGTGACCGCTAGTCTCGCGGGCGTGAGGTTCAAGCGGCTGCTCAACGCCGGGGTGCTGACCGGCTGGCGCTGGCTGGACCGGGCCGGGGAGATCGTGACCGGCACCCGGGCGGCCGACGCCTTCGGCAGCTTCGGCGACGGCACCTGCATCGGCTTCCCGACCGCGACCCTGGTCGGCACCCGCTCGATCCACCTCGGCGCGGGTGTCCTGGTCGGCAGGCAGGCGACGCTGGCCGCCGGCTACGGACCCGACGACCCGGGCGTCCCCGAGCGGGCCCTGGTCGTGGGCGACCGGTGCGTGCTCGGCGCGCGGGTGACGATCCTGGCGCACAAGTCGGTCGAGATCGGCGACGACGTCTGGTTCGGCCAGGACGTCTTCGTCTCCGACTCCGGGCACGGCTACCAGGACCCGGACCGCCCGATCGGTGAGCAGTTCGGCGGGCACCACCCGGTCCGCATCGGGGCGGGCTCCTGGCTCGGCCACGGCTCGATCGTGCTCCCGGGCGCCGACATCGGGCGCAACGTGGTCGTCGCCGCCGGCTCGGTCGTCCGCGGCCCGGTGCCCGACCACAGCGTGGTCGGCGGTGCCCCCGCCCGCGTGATCCGTCGCTACGAGCCCGGCATCGGCTGGGTCGGCACCCGCGGCGACGTGCGCCCGGTGGTGGTCGGCACCTGGGGCGACCCCGTCAGCGAGGACGACGACTCCGCCTCCGCCTGACCGCTCGGGTTGGGTCGCGCGCGGGCCGGCCCGTGCGCACGGCCCCCAGCAGCTGTAACGCCGTGTTACACCTTGTTCCCAGGGTGCTGCAACAGGGTGGGTACAGGCAGTAACACGGCGTTACAGCTCGAGTCGCCGCCCTACGCTGCCTCCGCCTGACCGGCCTCACTGCAGGGCGGACAGCACCCCGGCGACCAGGAACCCCAGGACCGTCAGCAGCCCGGCGACCCGGCCTGCGCGCTCGTAGGACTCCGGCACCATCGAGTCGGCGAGCATGGTGAGCACCGCGCCACCGGCGAACGCGCTCGCGATCTCCCCGGCGCGGGTGATGTGGTCGGCGACGAGGTAGCCGGCCATGGACACGACGCCGCAGACGACGGTCAGTGACGACCACATCAGCGTCACCCGGCGCTCGCTGACCCCCGCGGTGCGCAGGTCGGTGGTGCCGGCCAGCCCCTCCGGCACGTTGGAGAGCAGCACGGCTGCCAGGAACGCGACGCTGATCGACCCGCCGAGGGCCAGGCCGAGACCGAGGATGAACGACTCGGGGATCCCGTCGAGCAGGGCGCCGAGGAACAGGGCGCGGCCCGAGGTCCCGCCGCGGTCGATGATCCGGGCGCCGGCGTAGTAGACGAGGGCGCCGAGGAGGAAGGCGCCGCCGACCTCCCAGCCCAGCTGGAGGTTCTCCTCGGGGATCAGCTCGTAGCCGACGGCGCTGATGAGCGTCCCGGCGCCGAAGGCCATCATCAGGCCCACGGTCCGCGCAGAGTGGCCGAGCGGGGTGGCGAGCAGCTGGCCGATCAGGAGGGACCCGGCGGCGAGCAGTCCCCACAGCAGTGCCTGCGTCATGCGGTGCCCGGTACCTGCATCTCGCCGGTGTACACAGGGGAGTCCTTGCGCGAGAGCAGGTCGCGCCGCTGCTCGGGGGTGAGCGCCTCGACCTCGGCGCGGACGTCGGACGGAAAGCCGCTCACCTCGGGCGCCTCGTCGACCGGCACGACCGTGTGCACCACGCGGTCGTCGTACACGTGCACCATCGTGAACGCCTGATGGCCGTCGACGCCCGACACGAAGCGCTCGAGCGGCGCGGGGTCGGAGGTGTAGCAGGTGGCGGACGCGACGGAGACGGGGATCCCGGCGAAGGTCGAGTACGTCGAGTAGTGGAAGTGGCCGCCGAGGATGCAGCGCACGTCCGTGCCGGTGACCACCTCGGCGAGGCGGTGCTGGTCGTAGAGCTCGATGACCTCGGCCGCCCGCATCATCGGGATCGGGATCGGCGGGTGGTGCAGGGCGAGGAGGGTGCCGTGCGGCGCCGGGCTGCTCAGCACGTCGGCCAGCCACGCGAGCTGCGCGTCGGTGAGCTCGCCGTGGTGGTAGCCGGGCACGCTCGTGTCCAGGGAGACCACCCGCAGGCCGGCGACGTCGTGCACCCGGTCCTGCGTGGCGTCCGACTCCTCGCCGAAGAGGGCACGGGAGTACGCCGCCCGCTCGTCGTGGTTGCCCATCACCCAGACCACCGCGGCCCCGATCGCGGCGGCCGCGGGCTCGACGATCGCGCGCAGCCGCTCGTAGGCGGCCGGCTCGGCCTTGTCGGCGAGGTCGCCGGTGAAGACCAGTGCCTGCGGCAGCGGATCGAGCCGCGTCAACCGCGCGAGGGCCAGCTCGAGGCCCGCCTCGGTGTCGATGACGCCGTACTGCCGGACGCCTCCGGCGAGCAGGTGGGGGTCGCTGAGGTGGGCGACGGTGTGGCCGGGGTCGGGGTACTGGCCGAGCTGCACGGGGACACGGTACCGGCGCGAAGGCTCGTGCTCATTCACCGACGAGGGACCAGCCCCACAGCGTCCCGGCGACGGGTTCGGGTTCCCGCGCGGCCTCGGTGAAGGCCTGCAGAGCGTCGACCACGGCGGCTCTTCGCTCCGGGGGCATCCGGCGCACGATCGTCTGCAGCTCGCGCCGCCGACGCTCGGTCACCCGGTCGACGACCGCGCGGCCGTCGACGCTGAGCGAGAGCAGGACCTCCCGCCGGCTCCGCGGGTTCGGCCGCCGGTCCACGAGACCGGCAGCCCCGAGCCGGTCGACCATCCGCTGCGCGGTCGACGCGTTCACCCCGAGGTGCTCGGCGAGAGCGCCCTGCTTCATCGGGCCGTGGGCGGCCAGCACCACGAGGGTGCGGAACTGCGTCACCGTCACGTGGCCCTCGACCTCCGTGAGGGAGCGGGCTGCGACGCCCACCAGCACGCGGGAGGCCGTGAGCAGCGACGTGACGACGTCCTCCGAGGTCGCTTTGTCTTGCACAGAGCAACTATTGCATACTGCATGAATGACCAGGACGATTCCGGATCGCGAGTCCGACTCGGGACTTCTCGTGCTCGCCCTCGTGGTCGGGGCTGGGGCCGGCCTCGGTGCGGTGGCGTTCCGGTGGCTGGTCGTCACCTTCACGCGAGTCCTTTCCGGGCATGACGACTACGCCGCCGCCGGCAGGTCAGCGCACCCGTGGCTTCCCGGCCTGGGCCCCTGGTTCCTCCTGCTCGCCCCGGTCGTCGCCGGGCTCGTCTACGGGCCGCTGGTGCACGCCTTCGCGAGGGAGGCGCGCGGTCACGGCGTGCCGGAGGTGATGGACGCGGTGGCCCGTCGGGGTGGACGGATCCGGCCCCAGGTCGCCGGTGTCAAGGCGCTCGCGTCGGCACTCTGCATCGGCGGAGGCGGCTCCGTGGGGCGGGAGGGCCCGATCGTCCAGATCGGGTCGGCGCTCGGCTCGACCCTCGGGCGCCTGGTCCGGGCCGAGGAGGACCGCACGCGGATCCTGGTCGCCTGCGGCGCGGCCGGCGGGATCGCGGCGACCTTCAACGCCCCCCTTGCCGGCGTCTTCTTCGCGATGGAGCTGATCCTCGCCGACTTCGCAGCCCGCAGCTTCGGCATGGTGGTGCTGTCCTCGGTGACCGCGAGCGTGATCGGTCGCGCGATGCTCGGGGACGAGCCGTTCTTGCGGCTCCCCCCGTTCTCGGTGGAGCACCCGGGTGAGTACCTCCTGTTCGCGCTACTCGGCGTCCTCGCCGGACTGGTCGGCGTGGTCTTCACCCGCTTCCTCTACCTGGTGGAGGACGGGTGCGACCGGGTCTGGCGTGGTCCCGAGTGGCTGCGGCCGGCCGTGGGCGGACTGCTGCTCGGGGTGGTCCTCCTGGCCCTGCCGCAGATGTACGGCGTCGGCTATCCCGTGCTCGGGGACGGGGTCGCCGGCGCCTACACGATCGGGTTCCTCGTCGTGCTGCTCCTCGGCAAGATGGTGGCGACCAGCCTCACCATCGGCATCGGGGGCTCCGGAGGTGTCTTCGCCCCGAGTCTCTTCATCGGTGCCATGCTCGGCGCGGCGTTCGGCCAGGCCGCGGGAGTGGTCGTCCCGGGCCTCGCCGGCGCGGCCGGCGCGTACGGGCTGATCGGGATGGGTGCGGTCTTCGCGGGCGCTGCCCGAGCACCGATCACGGCGGTGGTCATCATGTTCGAGCTCACGGGCGAGTACTCGATCATCCTGCCGCTGATGGCGGCCATCGTGCTGGCGACCGGGGTGAGCCACCTGGTGTCGGAGGACTCGGTCTACACGCTCAAGCTGCGACGCCGCGGCGTGGTCCTCGGCGCCCATCCCACCGCCCGCCGGCTGGCCTCGGTGTCGGTGGGGGCGGTGATGACGTCAGGACGCCGGCCGGTGCGCGCGGGGGATGCACTGGTCGACGCCCTGGCCGACCTGGCGACGGTCGAGCGCCTCGCTGTCGTCGACGCCGACGACCGGTACCTCGGCGTGCTGACAGCACGGGCCGCCGCCGAGGCGCTCGCCGACGGGGGGCACGGCACCGCACTCGTGGGCGACCTCCTCGAGCGCGTCCCTCCGGTGGTGGCCGACCAGAGCCTCGCGGAGGCGCTCGACGTCCTGGACCGCACCGAGTCCTCCGAGGTCCCCGTGCTCGACGCAGACGAGCGCCTGGTCGGCTGGCTCGCGCACCGACAGGTCGTCGGACGGCTCAGGACGGGTCCAGCGGTCGCCGTGTGAGCCGGAAGACCGGGATCAGCCGGTCGGTGCGCTCCTCGTACTTCGCGAAGTTCGGCCAGGTCCGCAGCATCACCTGCCAGGCTGCGGCGCGGTCCTCCGGCCCGAGCTCGGTGGCCGCGACGTGCACTTGCCGCCGGTCCCAGGTGATGTCGGCCTCGCCGGCCGCGCGCAGGTTGTGCACCCACACCGGCATGTCGGGTCCGCCGAAGTAGGAGCCCGCGATCAGCCAGGTGCCCTCGTCGGGCACGCACAGCAGGGGGGTCGAGCGGGGGATGCCGCTCTTGCGGCCGACGACGGTGAGCGTGAGGTTCGGCAGCCCGGCGATGTCCAGGACGCTCACCCGGCCGCGGGTGACCTTCTGCAGGCGGCGGTCGGTCCAGACGATCTGGGGGAGCAGCTTCGGCATCCAGGAGATCGCGCCGATGCGGATCGCGAGCGGTGTCAGCAGGCCCATGGCCGCAGTCTCTCCGCATCCGGGGGTTTCCACTCGCGTGACGCCGGTCACTGACTCTGCGAGGCTCGGTCGCGGACGCACCGGGTCGAACCGCATGGGGACGAGGTGGAGTGATGGCACTGCCGGACGGGGTCGAGGTCGTGGGCCCGATGCACGCGCGCTACGACGAGGTGCTCACCGATCGCGCACTGGAGCTCGTGGCGCTGCTGCACCGCGAGCTCGACGGACGACGCCGCGAGCTGCTCGCGAAGCGCACCGACCGGGTGCGGGCGATCGCCGACGGGGGCGGCCTGGGCTTCCTCGAGGAGACCCGCGAGATCCGCGAGGACGACTCGTGGCGGGTGGCCGACCCCGCGCCCGGCCTGCTCGACCGGCGCGTCGAGATCACCGGTCCCACGGACCGGAAGATGACGATCAACGCCCTCAACTCCGGGGCCAAGGTGTGGCTCGCCGACCAGGAGGACGCCAACACGCCGCTGTGGGAGAACGTCGTCGGGGGGCAGCTGAACCTCCTCGACGCGATCACCGGCAACATCGACTTCACCAGCCCGGAGGGCAAGGAGTACCACCTGCAGGACGGCGAGCTCGCGACGATCGTCGTGCGGCCGCGCGGCTGGCACCTGCCCGAGAAGCACATCGAGGTCGACGGCGAGCCGACGTCCGGGAGCCTGGTGGACTTCGCGCTCTACCTCGCCACCTGCGGACAGCTCCAGATCGATCGTGGCCAGGGCCCCTACTACTACCTGCCGAAGATCGAGTCCCACCTCGAGGCGCGGCTCTGGAACGACGCCTTCCTGCTCGCCCAGGACTTCCTCGGCATCCCGCGCGGCACGATCCGCGCGACCGTCCTCATCGAGACCTACCCCGCGGCGTTCGAGATGGAGGAGATCCTCTACGAGCTGAGGGACCACTCGGCCGGGCTCAACGCCGGGCGCTGGGACTACATGTTCAGCGTCATCAAGTGCTTCCGCACCCGGGGCGAGGACTGGGTGCTGCCGGACCGCAACTCGGTGACGATGACGGTGCCGTTCATGCGCGCCTACACCGAGCTGCTCGTGCGGACCTGCCACCGGCGCGGGGCCCACGCGATCGGCGGCATGGCGGCCTTCATCCCGAGCAAGGACGAGGAGCGCAACGCGTTCGCGTTCGAGAAGCTGACCGACGACAAGACCCGGGAGGCGACCGACGGCTTCGACGGCTCCTGGGTCGCCCACCCGGGCATGGTCCAGGCCTGCCGCGACGCGTTCGACCAGGTGCTGGGCGACCGCCCCAACCAGCGCGACAAGCTGCGGGAGGACGTGCACGTCACCGCCGACGACCTGCTGAACGTCCGCGCCACGCCCGGCGAGGCCACCGAGCAGGGCCTGCGCAACAACGTCGCCGTCGGGTTGCGCTACCTCGAGTCGTGGCTGCGCGGCTCCGGTGCGGTCGGCATCTTCGACCTGATGGAGGACGCCGCGACCGCCGAGATCTCACGCAGCCAGGTCTGGCAGTGGCGCACCAACGGCATCGTGCTCTCGAACGGCGAGAAGGTCACCCACGAGCTCGTCGAGTCGATGATCGAGGAGGAGCTCGAGAAGGCGCGCAGCGAGACGGACGACGACGGCCGGCGCTGGGACGACGCCCGGGCGCTCTACGCCGAGATGGCGCTCTCCGAGGAGTACGCCGACTTCCTGACCCTGCCCGCCTACGAGCGGATGCCGTGACACCGGGCGTGCGGGCCGTCGCCGACCGCGCCCGGGCGCTGCTGCCCCCGGACGCGGTCATCGACGACCGTGCGCGTCTGCGCACCTACGAGTGCGACGGGCTCACCCACTACCGGGTCGTGCCCGCCCTCGTGGTGATCCCGGAGGACGCCGCCCAGCTCGCGGCGGTGGTGCGCGCCTGCGCCGAGCACGGCGTCCCGTTCGTCGCGCGGGGGTCGGGCACCGGCCTGTCGGGCGGCGCCCTCCCGCACGCCGAGGGCGTGCTGGTCGTGACGTCCCGGATGCGCTCGATCACCGAGCTGCGTCCCGACGACCAGCGCGCGGTCGTCGACCCGGGCGTGATCAACCTCGACGTGACGCGCGCGGCGACGCCGTACGGCTACTACTACGCACCCGACCCCTCCAGCCAGCAGATCTGCTCGATCGGGGGCAACGTCGCGGAGAACTCGGGCGGCGCCCACTGCCTGAAGTACGGCTTCACCACCAACCACGTGCTCGGCGCCGAGCTCGTGACCGCCGACGGCGACGTCGTCGCCCTGGGGGGCATGGCCCCGGACGCCCCGGGCTACGACCTGCTGGGCGCCGTGGTCGGGTCGGAGGGGACCCTCGGCGTCGTCACCTCGGTCACGGTCCGGCTGGTGCGCCTGCCCGAGGAGGTGCGCACGGTCCTGGTCGGCTTCGAGTCCACCGACGCGGCCGGCGCCGCCGTCTCGGCGATCATCGCCGCCGGGATCGTCCCCGCCGCGATCGAGATGATGGACGCGCTCGCGATCGAGGCCGCGGAGGAGGCGGTGCACTGCGACTACCCCGACGGCGCCGGGGCCGTGCTCGTCATCGAGCTCGACGGCCCGGCCGCCGAGGTCGCCGCCGAGTACGACGAGGTCGAGCGGCTGTGCCGGGAGGCGGGGTCCTTCGAGCAGCGGCTGGCCACCGACCCCGCGGAGCGTGCGCTGATCTGGAAGGGCCGCAAGTCCGCGTTCGCCGCCGTCGGCCGGATCAGCCCCGACTACATCGTCCAGGACGGCGTCATCCCCCGCACGGCGCTGCCGGAGGTGCTCCGGGCGATCGACGAGCTGTCGGGCTCGTCCGGCGTCCGGGTCGCCAACGTCTTCCACGCCGGCGACGGCAACCTGCACCCGCTGGTGCTCTTCGACGAGTCCCGGCCCGGGGAGGGCGAAGCCGCCGAGGAGGTCAGCGGCGCCATCCTCGACCTCTGCATCCGCCACGGCGGCTCGATCACCGGCGAGCACGGGGTCGGCACCGACAAGGCGAAGTACATGCCGCGGATGTTCACCGACGAGGACCTCGACACCATGCAGCTGGTCCGCTGCGCCTTCGACCCGGCCGGCATCGCCAACCCCGGCAAGATCTTCCCGACGCCCCGCCTGTGCGGCGAGGTCCCGGGCCGCCGCAAGGGCGTGCACCCCGCACAGGCGGCCGGACTGGCGGAGGCCTTCTGATGCCCGGCCTGACCGACCCCGCGGTCGCGCACGCGACCGTCGCGCGGCCGACCTCGACCGCCGAGGTCGCCGAGGTGATGCGCGACGCGGCCGCCCGCGGGCTCAGCGTGGTGGCGCAGGGGCACGGCACCAAGCAGGGCTGGGGCCTGCCGCCGACCTCGATGGACCTGCTCCTCGACCTCAGCGGCCTGGACCGGGTGCTCGACCACCAGGCCGGCGACCTCGTCGTGGAGGTGCAGGCCGGCGCGCCGCTCGCCGGCGTCCAGGAGGCGGTCGGCTCCGCCGGGCAGCGGCTCGCGCTCGACGAGACCCTCCCCGGCGCGACGGTCGGCGGGACGCTGGCGACCAACGCCGCGGGGCCGTCCCGGATGCTGACCGGCACGGCGCGCGACCTCCTGATCGGCGTCACGGTCGTGCGCGCCGACGGCGTGGTCGCCAAGGCGGGCGGCCGCGTGGTCAAGAACGTCGCCGGCTACGACCTCGGCAAGCTCGTCGTCGGCTCCTTCGGCACCCTGGCCGTCGTCACGGAGGCCTACTTCCGGCTCCACCCCCTGCCGGAGGTACGCCGGTGGGTCACCGTCGACGCCGGCACCCCGCTCCGGGCGCACGAGCTCACCCACGCGGTCGTCCACTCGCAGGCCGTCCCGTGGGCGGTCGAGCTCGACGGCCGCACGGTGTCGGTGCTCCTCGGCGGCCGGGCCGACGGCGTCGACGCCCGGGTGCGCGCCGTGCGGGGCCTGCTCGGGGGCGACGAGGCCGCCGTGACCGAGGCCGCGCCCGCCGGCTGGGGTCGCTACCCCTGGACGCCGGGGGAGACCGGGCTCAAGGTCACGTTCGCCCTGTCCGGCCTGCACGACGTGCTCGTCGTCGCGGACGAGGTCGGCGCCCGGGTCCGGGGGTCCGCCGGCGTCGGGGTGGTGCACGCCGCCGTGGCCGACCCTGCCGCCGTACCCGACGCGCTGGCCCGGCTGCGGGCCGTGGCCGCGCGCCACGGCGGCACGGTCGTGGTCGTCGAGGCACCGCCCGAGGTCCAGCAGGCCGTCGACGTGTGGGGACCCGTGCCGGGGCTGGACCTGATGCGGCGCGTCAAGGACCAGTTCGACCCGGACCACCGGCTCGCGCCGGGCCGCTTCGTGGGAGGGATCTGATGACCGAGGCTGAGTCCAGGGTGGGGCACGAGGCGGAGGCCGAGTCCAGGGCGGAGCTCCTCGACGACTGCGTGCACTGCGGGTTCTGCCTGCCGAGCTGCCCGACCTACGTCCTGTGGGGCGAGGAGATGGACAGCCCGCGCGGGCGGATCCAGCTGATGCAGCAGGTCGAGGACGGGGAGCCGCTGACCGACGCGATGGTCGGCCACTGGGACGCCTGTCTGGGGTGCATGGCGTGCGTGACGGCCTGCCCCTCCGGCGTGCAGTACGACCGGCTGATCGAGGACACCCGCGCCGAGGTCGAGCGGGTCCACCGCCGCTCCGCGCCCGACCGGGCGCTGCGCGGCCTCGTCTTCGCGCTCTTCCCGCACCCGCGGCGCCTGCGGATGCTCCTCGGGCCGTTGCGCGGGGTGCAGCGCGTGGGACTCGACCGGGCGTTGCGCCGCACCGGGCTGCTCGAGCGGGTCGCGCCGTCGCTGGCGGCGATGGAGCGGCTCGCACCCCGCCTGTCCAAGGTCGAGCCGCTGGCCGAGCGGCTGCCTGCGCACGGTCCCCAGCGGATGGTCGTGGGGATGCTGACCGGGTGCGTCCAGGGCGCCTTCTTCCCCGGCGTCAACGCCGCGACCGCGCGGGTGCTGCAGGCCGAGGGGTGCGACGTCGTCGTACCGCCCGGGCAGGGTTGCTGTGGCGCGCTCTCCGCCCACAACGGCCGCGCCGACGAGGCACGGCGCTACGCGCGCCGGCTGATCGAGGTCTTCGAGAGCACCGGGGTCGAGCGGGTCGTGGTGAACTCGGCCGGCTGTGGGTCGACGATGAAGGAGTACGCCGCGCTGCTGGCCGACGACCCCGGGTTCGCCGCGCGGGCCCGGGCGTTCGAGGACAAGGTGCGCGACATCAGCGAGGTGCTCGACGAGCTGGGTCCGGTCGCCGAGCGGCACCCGCTCGAGGTGACCGTCGCCTACCACGACGCCTGCCACCTCGGTCACGCCCAGGGCGTCCGGGTGGCGCCCCGGCGGCTGCTCGAGGGCATCCCCGGCCTCGAGCTGCGTGAGGTCGCCGAGGCGGAGCTGTGCTGCGGGTCGGCGGGCATCTACAACGTCCTGCATCCCGAGCCCGCCCGCGAGCTCGGCGACCGCAAGGCCCGCAACATCCTGGCCACCGGCGCCGACCTGCTGGTGACGGCCAATCCGGGCTGCCTGATGCAGGTGGCGACCGCCCTCGAGCGCCTCGGCCGGTCCGACGGCGCCGCACCCCTCAAGCTCGCCCACACGGTCGAGGTCCTCGACGCGTCCCTCCGGGGGCGTCCTATCTAGATCCACCCATCTCGGGAGATGAGCGACATGTTCCAGCAGGACCTGCAGGCGGTCGGCGACTCGCTGGCCCTCAGTGCGTTGTGCGGGGCGATCCCGCTGTTGACGCTGTTCGTGCTCCTCGGCGGCCTGCGGCTCCAGGCGTGGCGGGCGGGCGTGCTGTCGCTCGTCGTCGCGATCCTGGTCGCCGTGGTGCTCTTCGGGATGCCCGTCGGGCAGGCGCTGCTCGCCGGCACCGAGGGCGCCGCGTTCGGGTTCTTCCCGATCCTCTGGATCGTCATCAACGCGATCTGGGTCTACAACCTGACCGTGGAGTCCGGGCACTTCGACGTGCTGCGCCGCTCCTTCGAGAAGGTCAGTGCCGACCAGCGGATCCAGGCGATCATCATCGCCTTCTGCTTCGGCGCGCTGCTCGAGGCGCTGGCCGGCTTCGGCACGCCGGTCGCGATCACGGTCGTGATGATGATGGCGCTCGGGTTCGAGCCGCTGAAGGCGGCCGCGGTCGCGCTGATCGCCAACACTGCACCGGTCGCGTTCGGCGCGCTCGCCACCCCGATCGTCACGCTCGCCACCGTCACCTCCGGGGCCAGCGACGACCCCCGGCTCGATGTCGACACCCTCGGCGCGATGGTCGGCCGGCAAACGCCCATCCTGGCCGTCGTCGTGCCGCTGGTCCTGGTGCTGGTCGTCGACGGCGCCCGCGGGCTGCGGCGAACCTGGCTGCCCGCCCTGGTCGCCGGACTCGCCTTCGGGCTCGCGCAGTTCGTCGCCGCCAACTACATCTCCGTGGCGCTGGCCGACATCGTGGCGTCCCTGGTATCGGCCGCGGCGGTCGTGCTGCTGCTCCAGGTCTGGTCGCCGCGGGAGGAGCTCCGCGCGTCCGCGCCGGGCGAGCCGGCGCCCGCGTCCGGCCCCGCACCAGGGTCCGCGACTGGCCCCGCGACTGGCCCCGCGACTGGCCCCGCCTCGGGCCGGGGCTCCCGGCCTGCGTCCGGGTCCGCGCCGGCCTCGGTCCGGGTCGCGGTCGGCACCCGGCCGCAGGTCGACTCGCGCGGCGATGTGGTGCGCGCCTACGCGCCGTACGCCGTGATCATCGCGATCTTCTCGATCACCAACATCACCGCCGTGAAGGAGGCCCTGGCGAAGGAGCCGTGGACCTACCTGTTCTCCTGGCCCGGCCTGGAGGTTCTCAATCCGGCGGGCGAGGCGGTCGCGACGACGAACTTCACCTTGAACTGGCTCCCGGCGGCCGGGACGTTGATGATCGTCGCCGGCGCCATCACGGCGCTGATCCTGCGCGTGTCGCCGGCCACCGCGCTGCGCACCTACGGGCGGACGTACGTCGAGCTCCGGTCGGCGATCGTGACGGTGATGGCGGTGCTGGCCCTGGCCTACGTGATGAACCTGTCCGGGCAGACGTCGTCGTTGGCGGCCTGGCTGGCCGGCGCCGGCGGTGCCTTCGCCCTGATCTCGCCCGTCCTGGGGTGGATCGGCGTCGCGGTCACCGGCTCGGACACCTCCTCCAACGCGCTCTTCGGCGGCCTGCAGGTGCAGACGGCCAGCCAGGCCGGGCTCGACCCGCTGCTCATGGCCGCCGCCAACTCCTCCGGCGGCGTGCTCGGCAAGATGGTCAGCCCGCAGAACCTGGCGATCGCCGCGGCCGCGGTCGGCATGGCCGGCCGCGAGGGCGACCTCCTGCGCAAGGTGCTGCTGTGGAGCGTCGTGCTCCTGGTCGTGATGTGCGCGATCGTCGGCCTGCAGGCGACGCCGGTGCTCGACTGGATGGTGCCGGGCTAGAAACCCTAGAACCCCACGGCGGCGGCCGGGGCGACGTCGGTGCGCAGCGCCCGCCACAGCTCGCCGGCGGCTCCGGGTCGTGCCTCGGCGACCAGGCCGGCCCGGGCCAGGGCGACGAGGTTGCCGCCGCCGAGGTACGCCGATCCCAGCGCCTCGACCGGGAGGCGGAGGTCGGGTTCGGCCGTGGTCCGCTCGGCCGACGCGGCGCCGGACGCGTCGGCGTGGATCCGCCAGCGACCCTCGTTCCACGGTGCGTGGCGGTCGGCGACGTCGACGACGACGTCGCACGCCGCGGACCACGTGCGGGCGGCGACCGCACGGGGCAGGTCGACGAGCCGGACCCACAGGTTGTCGTAGGTCTCCACGCCGGCCGTCGCTCGTGGACCGCCCGCCCAGTGCAGCAGGGGGTCGTCCGCGCCGACGGTCCGGACGCGGACGCTGCCGACCAGGTCGAAGTCGACCAGCCGGCGCAGCAGCGCGAGCCGGGCGGCGGGGGTGCCGAGGACCGCGAAGACCTCGAGCCGTCCGGCCGGGCGCGCGTCCTCCCACTTCTGCTCGCGGCGGAACATCGCGAAGCCGACGTCAGCGCCGTCCCGCTGGGCGAAGAGCACCCGCCACGGCTCCTTGTCGCGAAGCCACTCGGGGAACTGCTGGCAGACCCGCTCGTAGTACTCGGGCGCACCGACGACGGCCCCGGCCTCGGCGTGGGCCCGGTGACAGTCGCGCATCCGTTGCGGCACGCCCGCGTCGGTCACGGTCGACAGTCGCGTCGTGACCGTGCCCGCCTCCTCGTCGAGGCCCGGCGAGGTCAGGGTGGCGCCGCGGGACAGGCGGACGGCCAGCTCCAGCGCCGCCAGCCCGTAGCCGTAGCGGCCGTAGATCGCCGGCTCGCTCGCGTGCAGCGCCGACACCGAGGTGGCGGGGTCGGCGCGGACCTGCTCGAAGTGGTGCCGGAGCATCGCGGTCAGGACGCCGCGCCGCCGGTGGTCGGGGTGCACGCCCACCCAGGTCAGGCCTGCGCAGGGGACGAGCCGGGGCTCGCCGCCGGGGCCCGGGAGCGCCAGCTCGAGGGGGAAGACGCCGTAGACGCCCGGGTACGTCGCAGCGTCCGCCCCGGCGACCTCGGCCGCGAAGCGCTGCTCCGGTGGCAGGCCGAGCAGCTGCGTCTCGACCGGAGCCGAGAGCGACTCCTGGAACCACACGAGCGTGTCGGTGTGCAGGTACCGCGCGGCGTCGGTGGCCAGGCCCACCCGGATGTCGGTCATGGGGACAGCCAACCGGGGCCCGACGGCGCTCTCAACCGAATTGGGCCGGCGGTGTCGGCCGAGCGGGCCGGCCGAGCAGGTCCCGGATCGCGCCGGGCAGTCCCTCCGCCGTGGTCACCGCGGCGACGTGGGCGTCGGGGCGGACCAGCCACACCTCGTCGGGGTCGTCGGCGGCCACCTGCGGCGCCACGCCGACCCGGCAGCCGATGTCGGGCAGGTCGACGGGTCGGTCGCTCAGCACGAGCAGCCCGCGCCGGGCCGCCTCGCGCAGCCGGCGGCCGTCGACGGCCAGGTCGGGGAGGATCGCGCCCACCGCGGGATGGGCGGCGTCGCCGTACCGGAACGGGGCGTAGAGCCGCCCGCTGTCGATCTCGGCGCGCGCGCCCGGATCGGTGACCGCCCGCTCGAGCACGTCACGGCGACGTGCCCAGCCGGCGTCGGTCTGCGGCACGAGGAAGTCCATGGTGCGGGTGGTGATCGCCAGGTTGTCGAGGGCGGCCGCCCGGCGCTCCGCGTCGTACGCCGCGACCAGGTCGCTGCCCCAGCCGTGCAGCTCGAAGGCGATGCGCCACGCGGCGGCCTCCGCATCCGCGACGCCGGAGTTGAGGCCGCGCGCTCCGAAGGGTGCCACCAGGTGGGCGCAGTCCCCGGCCAGCAGCACGCGTCCGCGACCCATCGTGGTCGCGCACCGGGAGTGGAAGCGGTAGACCGTGCACCACACGACCTCGTGGTCGCGGTCGCCGACGATGCGGCGGATCCGCCGTTCCAGCCCTCCGTCGCGCTGCTCCTGGTCGAGGTCGAAGTCGGGTGGCACCTGCCAGTCGATGCGGTAGGTCGAGTCCGGGCAGGGGTGCATGAGCACCTGGCGGCCGGGATTCCACTCGGGGTCGAAGTGGAACCGACGCTCGAGCTCGCGGTCGGGCAGGTCGCAGCGGATGTCGCAGATGAGGAACAGGTCGTCGAAGCTGCGACCGTCGAACGTGGCGCCGACCGCCTCGCGCGCGACCTCGCCGTGGGCGCCGGCGCACGCGACGACGTACGGCGTCTCGACGGTGCCCCTCGTCGTCTCGACGTCGACCCCGTGGTCGGTCTGCCTGATCGCCGTGACCCTCGTGTCCCAGCGGACGTCGACCAGTGGTGCTGCCGCGATCCGCTCGTCGAGCAGCTGCTCGACGCGCGCCTGCCCGATGTTCACCCAGGGCGGGAACGGGCTGGTGCCGCTGTCGGAGAACTCGACGTGGAACAGCTCGTGCTCGCGGAAGTAGGTCCGCGCCACCCGCCAGGTCACGCCCTCGTCCGCGATCGCCTTGCCCGCTCCGACCGAGTCCCAGATGTCGAGGGTCTCCCGCTGCTGGCAGATCGAGCGCGAGCCGACCACCTCGCGACGCTCGTGGGCGTCGACGACCAGGGTCGGGATCTCCCACCGGGCCAGCAGCAGCGCGGTCGTCTGACCCACCGGTCCGTTCCCGACGACCACCACGGGCGGACCGCCGTACATGGGGTGAGCGTAGACCTCGGCGGGGGTGGGGCGTCGCTGGTCGAGCTTGTCGCCGGTGATCGAGCTGGTCGCCGGTGGTCGAGCTGGTCGCCGGTGGTCGAGCTTGTCGAGACCCCCGCAGCCTGCGTGGGGCGCTGGTGTCGGCATGCTGCGGGCTGGTCTCTGGTTGCGACCGACAGGCAGCAACGACGGGACGGCGCCGCACGGGCTGGCGCTGCTTCCCGGCCTGCGGTCGCCGTGGGGAAAGTGGAGTCTGTGACGTGCCTGGTACGTCAAGGACTCCACCGTTTCCTGGGCTGTTCCGGCGCCGCCGCAACGGCCTGCTGATCGTGACGTGATCGTGACCAGAACCCTTGTGGAAAAAGGGGTCTGAGCACCATC
>JACJWV010000015.1 GCA_020636915.1 Nocardioides sp. | reverse complement strand
CGGGGGCCAGGACGGCGGCAAGGTCGTCCCGCTCTACGTGCCGGTCCGCTCCGGCGGCGAGGTGACCGGCCTGACCGGGCTCCTCGCGCCGGGAGCCGAGGCGGAGGAGACGGGTCTGCGGGGCGAGCTGATCGAGGCCGTCATCGAGGAGTCCGAGGACGAGTCGCTGATGGATCGCTACGTCGGCGGCGAGGAGATCGACGAGGACGTGCTCGTCGCGGACCTCGAGCGGGCCGTCGCCCGGGCGAGCTTCCACCCCGTCGTACCCGTCTGCTCGATGACCGGCATCGGCTGCACCGAGCTCCTCGACCTGGCCGTGCGCGGCTTCCCGTCGCCCGCCGAGCACCCCTCCCCCGAGGTCTACCTGCCCTCGGGCGCGGCCGCGGACCCGATCACGTGCGACCCGGACGGCCTGCTCGTCGCGGAGGTCGTCAAGACGACCAGCGACCCGTACGTCGGGCGCCTCAGCCTGGTCCGCGTCTTCTCGGGGACCCTCGCGGCGGACCAGCCGGTGCACGTCTCGGGCCACTTCTCCTCCTTCTTCGGCGAGGCCGCCGGGCACGAGGACCACGACGAGGACGAGAAGGTCGGCGCGCTGTCGTACCCCTTCGGCAGGGTGCAGAGCCCGGCCGAGCGGGTCGTGGCCGGCGACCTGTGCGCGATCGGGCGGCTGACCCGCGCCGAGACCGGTGACACGCTCTCGAGCGTCGGCGAGCCGCGGGTGCTGCGGCCCTGGTCGATGCCCGAGCCGTTGCTGCCCGTGGCGATCGTGGCGCGGAGCAAGGCCGACGACGACAAGCTGTCCCAGGCGCTGGGCCGGCTGGCCGCCGAGGACCCGTCGCTGCGGATCGAGAACAACCCCGAGACCCACCAGCTGGTGCTGTGGACGATGGGCGAGTCGCACGCCGACGTCACCCTCGAGCGGCTGGCCGAGCGGTACGCCGTCAACGTCGACCAGGAGCCCTTCGTGGTGTCGCTCCGCGAGACCTTCGCCAGCAAGGCCACCGCGCAGGGCCGGCACGTGAAGCAGTCCGGCGGGCACGGGCAGTACGCCGTGTGCCAGATCGAGGTGGAGCCGCTGCCCGAGGGCGCAGGCTTCGAGTTCGTCGACAAGGTCGTCGGCGGTGCGGTGCCACGCCAGTTCATCCCCAGCGTCGAGAAGGGGGTGCGGGCACAGATGGAGAAGGGGTGCCGCCTCGGCCACCCGATGGTGGACATCCGGGTCACCCTGCTCGACGGCAAGGCGCACACCGTGGACTCCTCCGACATGGCCTTCCAGACCGCTGGGGCGCTCGCGCTGCGCGAGGCCGCCGCCGCGACCACCGTGACCGTGCTCGAGCCCTTCGACACCGTCACCGTGGTCGTGCCCGACGACATGGTGGGGTCGGTGATGAGCGACCTGTCCGCCCGGCGGGCCCGGCTGCTCGGCACCGACAAGGTCGGCGAGGACCGCACGCAGGTGCTCGCCGAGGTGCCGCAGACCGAGCTGGTCCGCTACGCCGTCGACCTGCGCTCCTCCACCCACGGCGCCGGTGTCTTCACGCGCACCTTCGCCCACTTCGAGCCGATGCCCGAGGAGGTCGCCCGGACCGTCCCCGCGCGGGAGTGAGGTCGGGTCGCGGGCGGGCTCGTGGCTGGGCCGGGTCGCATGACGCAGCGCGTGGACGTCATCCGACCCGGTCGCCCCCACAGCCACCCCGCATGACGTTCCCCAGGACGTCATCCGACCTGGTCGCTCCGACCACCACCCTGCATGACGCACCGCCGGCCCCCAGGACGTCATCCGACCCGGTCGCCCCCACAGCCACCCCGCATGACGTCCCGCACGACGTCATCCGACCTGGTCGCCCCCACAGCCACTCCGCATGACATCCCCCATGAGTCAGCCGACCGGGCGGAGGCCGCGGGCAGCGGGCAGCGGGCAGCGGGCAGCGGGGCTACGCCCGCGCTGCTCGGAGGAACGACTCGAGGATCGGGCCGGCGGTGCCGGAGCCGGACGCGCCGACGTCGACGAAGACCGCGACCGCCAGGTCGCCCTGCGCAGCGATCATCCACGCGTGGGTGAGGACCTTGCCGTCGTGGTCGAACTCGGCCGTGCCGGTCTTCGCGATCACCGGCGGCCCGGGCACGTCGAGCAGGCCCACGCCGCTGCCCGAGGTGACGACAGCGCGGAGCAGCTCGCGCAGCTCGGAGTCCTCCTGCTTCGTCAGCGGCTCGACGCCGTCGGGCACCGAGACGTCGACGGAGTCGACCAGGCGGGGCACCACGGTGTGGCCGGCCTGCACCGACGCGATCACGGTCGCCATCGCCATCGGCGACGCGAGGACCGTGCCCTGCCCGATCAGGTCGGCCGCGGCCTCGGTCTCCGACGAGGGCTTCGTGACCTCCCCGAAGTACGCCGGGAAGCCGAGGTCGTGGTCGACGCCCAGGCCGAGCGTCGCCGCGGCCTGCGCGAGGTCGTCGCCGTGCACGCGACCGCGCTGCGAGATGACCGCGGTGTTGCACGAGTTGGCGATCGCGGTGCGCAGCGGCACCGTGCCGAGCGCGCCGCTGGGGTAGTCGTCGTAGTTCTCGAAGCGCTTGCCGTCCACGACGATCGACGACGTGCACGGGACCGGTGACGACGGCGTCAGACCGGCCCGCAGCAGCGCCAGGCTGCTGACGCTCTTGAAGGTGGATCCCGGCGCGAACCGGCCGTAGGTGGCCATGTTGTAGCCGTCGTTGCCAGGTCCGTTGGCGGCCGCGACGATCGCGCCGGTCGACGGCCGGATCGCGACCAGGGCGCTGGCCGGCCCCACGTCGGCGAGCCGGCTCTCCGCCAGGGTCTGGAGCCGCTCGTCGAGCGTGATCCGCAGCGGGTCACCGGCGGTCGCGGGGACGCGGAACAGCCGGCGCTCCCGGTCCTTCGGCCCGTTCGCGGTCACGACGACCCCGTCGGTGCCCTGCAGCTGGTCGTCGTACCTCGCCTGGAGCCCCGAGAGACCCGCGACGTCGCCGGGCTGGTAGTCCTCCGGGTCCTTCTTCACCATCTCGGCCGTCACCGGACCGACGGTGCCGAGGATCGGCGCCGCGAACTCGCGCGACGGGCCGAGCGGGATCTCGTCGGGGATGGCACGCGCGCCGTCGATCGCCTCGTAGCCGGCCTGCGCCTGCTCGGGCACGTCCTCGCTGCGGTAGACGATCGCCTCGACGAAGGCGGCGTCGCCGGCGGCCTCGACCTGCTTGACGTACGACGGCGCGTCGACGCCCACCAGCTGCGCGAGCCGCCGCGCGGAGTCCCCCGCGCGCGCCTTCGGCACCAGCGTCTTGTCGATGCCGAACCGCAGCACCGGCCGGTCGATCACCAGGCCCTGGCGGCCCGGACCCCAGATCTCGCCGCGGCGCGCGGCGATCGTCGTGGCGTCGAGGACCTCCTTGCTACCCAGGCTGGGCTCGACCAGCGCGCGGTCCCACGTGACCTGCCAGGTGTCGCCGACCTCGCTCAGGTCCGCGTCGGTGGTGTAGGTCCACTCGCGGCCGCCGACGGGCCAGGTCCAGGTCAGCTCGGCGGCCGCCGAGCCATCGGTCTCGATGGTGTCCGCGGTGACCGACGGCGTGAGGTCGCCGAGGCCGTCGACGACCTCGGCGTACTCCTTCCCGACCTCGTCGGCGGTGGTGCCGTCGGCGAAGGTGACCGCCGAGAAGTCGCCCGTCCCGAAGGCGTCCGCGAGCGCGGTCGCCGTCTCGTCGGGGTCGGGCCCGGTCACGGTGTCGGCCGGATCGCAGGCGGTCACCAACCCCGCACCGAGGACGAGGGCCACCGCGACCGGGAGTCTGCGCATGCCGTCGGTTCTACCAGCCCGTGCCGACCGCGCCGGCTAGCTAGCCGTTCTTGTGCCGCGGCTTCTTCGCGCGCGCGGGCGGACCGCCGGCGTCGGGCTGGAGCTCGATCAGCTTGCCCGAGATCCGGGTGCCGCGGAGCTTGTCGTAGACCTCGACGGGCAGATCGGCCGGCAGCTCCACGAGCGAGAAGTCGGGCCGGATCTGGATGTGTCCGAAGTCCGCACGCCGCAGCCCGCCCTCGTTGGCGATGGCGCCGACGATCTGGCGCGGCTCGACCTTGTGGCGCTTGCCCACGCTGATCCGGTACGTCGCCATGGGCTGGTCGGTCCGGCCCCGGGGGCCGCGCTCGCGGGGCTCACGGGAGTCGCGGCGCGGACGCTCGTCGCGCTCGCGCTGCTCCCGCACCGGCCGCTCGGCCGCCGGGTCGAGCAGCAGCGGGGTCTCGCCCTGGGCGACGACGGCCAGGGCGGCGGCGACATCGACCTCCGGCACGTCGTGCTCACGCACGTAGTGGGCGATGATGTCGCGGAACCCCTCGATGCGGCTGGTGGCCTGCAGGGCCTCGGTGATCGCGTCGTCGAAGCGCGAGAGCCGGGTGGCGTTGACGTCCTCGGCGCTCGGCAGCTGCATCTGGCTCAGCGGCTGGCGGGTCGCCTTCTCGATGTGCTTGAGGAGGTAGCGCTCGCGCGGGGTGACGAACGAGATGGCGTCACCGCTGCGGCCGGCCCGGCCGGTGCGGCCGATGCGGTGCACGTAGGACTCGGTGTCGGTCGGGATGTCGTAGTTGACGACGTGGCTGATCCGCTCCACGTCGAGGCCGCGGGCAGCGACGTCGGTGGCGACCAGGATGTCGAGCTTGCCCGACTTCAGCTGGTTGACCGTGCGCTCGCGCTGGGCCTGGGGGACGTCGCCGTTGATCGCCATCGCGGAGAACCCGCGGGCCCTCAGCTTCTCGGCCAGCGTCTCGGTCTCGTTCTTGGTGCGGACGAAGACGATCATGCCCTCGAAGTTCTCGACCTCGAGGATGCGGGTGAGGGCGTCGACCTTCTGGGGGTAGGACACCATCAGGTAGCGCTGGGTGATGTTCGGGGCGGTCGCGGTCTTGTTCTTGACCGTGATCTCCTCGGGATCGGTGAGGTACTGCTTCGAGATCCGGCGGATCTGGGCCGGCATCGTGGCCGAGAACAGCGCGACGTTCTTGTCCGCCGGGGTGTCGGCCAGGATCGTCTCGACGTCCTCGGCGAAGCCCATGTTCAGCATCTCGTCGGCCTCGTCGAGCACGAGGAACCGCAGCTGGGTCAGGTCCAGCGTGCCCTTCTCCAGGTGGTCCATGATCCGGCCCGGGGTGCCGACCACGACGTGCACGCCGCGACGCAGCGCGCTGAGCTGGACGCCGTACGCCTGGCCGCCGTAGACGGGCAGGACGTGCACCCCCTTGATGCGGGCGGCGTAGCGCTCGAACGCCTCGCAGACCTGGAGGGCGAGCTCACGGGTGGGGGCGAGCACGAGCGCCTGCGGTGCCTTCTGGGACAGGTCGAGCCGGGACAGGATCGGCAGCGCGAACGCCGCCGTCTTGCCGGTGCCGGTCTGCGCCAGCCCGACCACGTCGCGACCCGCCAGCAGCGGCGGGATGGTCGCGGCCTGGATCGCGGACGGCGTCTCGTAGCCGACGTCCGCGAGCGCCTTGAGCACCGGCTCGCTCAGGCCGAGGTCGGCGAACGTCACCTCGGGGGTGGTGGGGTCGTCCTGGTCCTCGTTGCTCACCCGCCAACGGTAGTGGTTCGGAGCACCTGCGCCACCTTCGTCGCCGCGGTGTGCTGGCTCACTCGACCGTCACGGACTTCGCCAGGTTGCGCGGCTTGTCGATGTCGTGGCCGAGCGCGAGGGCCGCGTGGTAGGCCAGCAGCTGCAGGGGGACGGTGAGCAGGATGGGGTCCAGCTCACGCTCGTTCTTCGGTACGACGACCCGCTCGGCGTCGACCTCCCCGAGGTCGACCCCCTCGTGGGTGACGACGACCAGCGGTCCGCGGCGGGCGGCGATCTCGTGCAGCGCCGCCACGTTGCGCCCGGTCAGCTCGTCGTCGGGCACGATCGCGACGGTCGGCACCTCCGGGGCGATCAGCGCGAGCGGCCCGTGCTTGAGCTCGGAGGTCTGGTACGCCTCGGCGTGCCGGTAGGAGATCTCCTTGAACTTCTGAGCGCCCTCGCGCGCGACCGGGAAGCCGCGCACCCGGCCCACGAAGAAGAGGCTCTCCGCCGCGGCCAGCCGGCCGGCGAGCGCGGCGAGGGTCTCCTCCTGCGCCAGCACCGACTCGATCTGGTCGGGCAGCTGCTGGAGCCCGGCGATCAGCCGCCGCCCGTCGGCGATCGACAGGTCCCGCACCCGACCGAGCTGGAGGGCCAGGAGGGCGAAGCCGAGGAACATGTTGCTCAGCGCCTTCGTCGAGGCGACGGCCACCTCGGGCCCCGCGTGCAGGTAGATCCCGCCGTCGCACTCGCGGGCGATCGCGCTGCCGACGACGTTCACGAGCCCGATCACGCGGCCACCCTTGCGCCGGATCTCCTGCACGGCGAGCAGGGTGTCGATGGTCTCCCCCGACTGCGAGACGGCGACGTAGAGGGTGTCGGGCTCGATGATCGGGTTGCGGTACCGGAACTCGCTGGCCGCCTCCGCGTCGGCCGGGATCCGGGCCAGCTCCTCGACGAGCGACGCTCCCATCTGGCCGACGTAGTAGGCAGACCCGCAGCCGAGGATCTTCACCCGGCGGATCGCCCGGGTCTCGCGGGCGTCCATGTTCAGCCCACCGAGGTGGGCTGTGCCGAACCGCTCGTCGAGCCGTCCGCGGAGCACCCGCCTCGCGGCGGCCGGCTGCTCGAGCATCTCCTTGTGCATGAAGGAGTCGTGCTCGCCGGCGTCGTACGCCGTGGGGTCGACGTCGAGGGTCATCGTGTCGTGCGCGGTGCGGGTGAGGTCGAGGCGGTACGTCGTGAAGCCGCTCGCCGTCACGGTCGCGATCTCGCCGTCGTCGAGGTGGGCCACGGTGGTCGTGTGCCGCACGATCGCGGCCAGGTCGGAGGCGACGTACATCTCGCGCTCCCCGACACCGACGATCAGCGGGCTGCCGTTGCGGGCGACCACCATGCGGTCGGGGAAGTCGACGTGCAGGACCGCGAGCCCGTAGGTGCCCTCGACCGCCGCGAGCGCGTCGCTGACCTTGCCCTCGAGGGTGTCGGCCTCGGAGAGCGCGACCAGGTGGGCGAGCACCTCGGTGTCGGTGTCGCTGGCGAGCTCGACGCCCTCGTCCGAGAGCCGCTGCCGCAGCGCCGACGCGTTGTCGATGATGCCGTTGTGGACGACCGCGACCAGGCCCTTGGCGTCGGTGTGGGGGTGCGCGTTGACGTCGTTGGCCGGGCCGTGGGTCGCCCAGCGAGTGTGGCCGACGCCGATCCGCCCCGCGAACCGCTTGGGCAGCTCCTCGGACAGGTCACGCACCCGTCCGGCGCGCTTGGCGACCTTCAGGCCGGTCGTCCCGAGCAGCGCCAGCCCGGCCGAGTCGTACCCGCGGTGCTCGAGGCGGGTGAGCCCCTCCACCAGGACGGGGACGGCCTGCTGGCTGCCGACGTAACCGACGATCCCGCACATCTGTTGTCTCCTTCTCGATCTCTGGTCCCGGACCCAGGGGGCCGCTAGGTGTAGACGATGCGCCGCAGCTGGCGCTCGGTGAGGGCCGGCGCGGCCACCACGCGCCCGGCCAGCTCCACGGCGATGCGCGCGAAGATCTCGTCGTTCCTCGCACCGTAGGTCCGCAGGTGGGCGTGCCGCCGGCGGACGTACTCCTCCACCGGTTCGTGGTGGAAGGCCACCACGTCCTCCACGACCCGGGCCGCCTCGGCGGGCGACAGGCCCGTGCTCGCGGCGATCCGGTCGACCAGCACCGGGTCCGGGGAGGTGGGCACGCGGACGATCGTGCGCCCCGGCGGCGGCGAAGCGCAAGTTCCTGCCCGAAATCGGGCATGAGGGCTTCATTCGCCATCCCTGGACGGATCGGAACGTTCTTCTACGCGTGATGGCCGGGTCGAGCTCGACCGCACCAGTGGAGGGAGCGGGCCGCGAAACGCCGTGCTTCACCCCGTCAGGTGGAGCGCGCGCACCGATTTCCGCCCCCGGCTGGCGGTCCGGGTGGGAGCGAGGTATGGTAGGTGAACAGTAGGTGAACAGGAGGTGACCACCGATGATCCAGAAGACCAACTCCCTGGTCCAGGGCTGGGTCGCCGTCACGGATGCCAGCGGCCGGACCCGACTCGAGTCCCGCTGGTTCGAGGCATCCGCTCCGGTCGCGCCGACGCACGCCGTCCACGCCGCCTGACCCAGCACCGCCTGGCAACGTCGACCCGCCCCCTCGCCCCCGCACCCGGGACGAGGAGGCGGGTCGACGCATGTCTGGACCAATCCCCGGACACCGGGAATGATCCGGACCATGGTCCGGTTATGGTAGTCAAACCTTCAACGACACCGAGTGGATCGGAGACCACCATGACCACGTACCGCCAGCAGATCGAGCAGTTCGACGCCCCCACCGCCGCCGTCGAGGACATCTCCGGCGACTACACGATCGACCCGACCCACACCCGGATCGGCTTCAGCACCCGGCACGCGATGGTGACGACGGTGCGCGGCCAGTTCACCGAGTTCTCCGGCACCGCCCACGTGGACGCCGCCGACCCCGCCGCCTCGCGCGTGGAGCTGGCCATCCAGACCGCGAGCATCGACACCGGCGTCGCCGACCGTGACGCCCACCTGCGCTCGGCCGACTTCTTCAACGCCGACGAGAACAAGGAGATCCGGTTCGTCTCCACGCAGGTCGAGCGCGACGGCGACGACTGGGTGATCACCGGCGACCTGACCATCAACGGTGTCACCAAGGCGGTCACGGTGCCCTTCGAGCTCACCGGTTCGGCCCAGGACCCCTTCGGCAACGTCCGGATCGGCTTCGAGGGTGGCACCGCGATCAGCCGCAAGGACTGGGGCGTGACCTGGAACGCCGCGCTCGAGACCGGCGGCGTGCTCGTCTCCGACAAGGTCAAGCTGGAGTTCGACGTGTCCGCCATCCGCAACGCCTGAGGACCGTCCTCCCCGCACGGGGCCGCCGAGAAATCGGCGGCCCCGTCCGCCATTTCCTGCTTCGATGTCGCGGTGCCCCCCGACCCGCTCCTCGGCCTGTCCCTCGACCTGCCCGCCGGCCTGACCTCCCGCCCGCTCCGGGCCGACGACGCCCGGGCGGTCTTCGAGGTGATGGCCGCGCAGGAGCTCGAGGACCTCGGGGTCGTGTCGATCGAGGAGGCCGACATCGCCGCGGACTGGGCCCGGCCCTCCTTCGACGTGGCATCGAGCACCGTCGGGGTCCTCGACGGCGACCGCCTGGTCGCGTACGCCGAGCTGATGGGCGGGTCGCGTGCCGACGCGGCCGTGCACCCGGCGTACCGCGGCCGCGGTGTCGGCACGGCCCTCGCCGGCTGGCTGCGGCAGCACGCCCGCGCCCGGGGGATCGAGCGGATCCGCCTGCCCACGCCGGTGGGGTCACCCGGCGACCGGCTGCTCGAGACGCTCGGCTTCGACGTGTGGTGGGAGGTCTGGGAGCTGTTCCTGCCCGAGGGCGCGGCGATCCCGACCCGCCCCCTACCGCCCGGGCACCTGCTGCGCGAGGCGATCCCGGACGACTACCCGGCCTGCTGGACGCTCTTCGAGGACACCTTCTTGGAGTGGGCAGACCGCGACCGGCAGCCGTACGACGACTTCCTGGCCTCGGTCGTCGGCCGGCCAGGCTTCGAGCCGTGGCACCTGCGGGTCGTCACCGACCCCGGCGGCGAGCTGGTCGGCGCCGTCAACGTCGTGATGTTCGCCGGCGACGAGGCCTACGTGAACAAGGTCTCGACGCGTGCCGACCGTCGGGGCCAGGGCATCGCGCAGGCGCTCCTCGCCAACGCCTTCGCGGTCGCCCGCGCCCACGGGGCCACCCGCTCGGGCCTGTCCACGGACTCGCGGACCGGGGCCCTCGGTCTCTACGAGAAGGTCGGCATGCAGGTCACCTCGACCTGGCTGATGCGCGGCACGGAGCTCTAGCCGAGGTCGCGGTGCCCGGTCCAGACGGCGCCGCGACCCGTCCGACGCGGGCCCTTCGGCCCTGCAGGACCGGCCCCGGACGGCGGAAGGCTGGGGTCGTGACCGGGCGCCGGTCTCGGGCACGGGCCCCGGTGCAGGACCGGCCCGGGCGGACCCGCACCGGGCGCACGCCGCTGCTCCTGCTCACGACGACGGGCCACAGCACCGGTCGGCCCCGCACGGTCGCCCTGCTCTACCTGCAGCGAGGGGCTGCCTTCGTGGTGTGCAGCGTGGACGTGCGCCAGGAGCTGGCCAGCCCCTGGGTGCGCAACGTCCGCACCCACCCCGACGCCGTGGTCGAGATCGGTCGGCGCACGGTCTCGGTGCGCGCGCGGCCGGCGACCACCGGCGAGACCGAGGAGTGGTGGCCGCACCTGGTGCTGCTGTGGCCGGCGTACCGACGCCTCCACGAGCGCGGCGGGGAGCGGTCGGTCTACGTGCTCGAGCCGCGGGACGAAGGGCCGGACCGCCCCCAGGACTGACCCCGCACCGGGCTCCGCCGGGAGGTTGCGTGCGTGCGCACGCTTCTCTACGGTGAGCGCATGGTCGACGAGGGTGATCGCGTCGCGGCCTGGGCCGCACTCCTGCGGACCCATGCCGCCGTGGTGCCGTCGCTCGAGCGCGCCCTGCTGCCGACCGGGCTCCCGATCTCCTGGTACGACGTCCTGCTCGTCGTCAACGCGGCACCGGGTCGCCGCCTCCGGATGACCGAGCTCGGCCAGCAGGCGGTCGTCAGCCGGGAGCGCGTCAGCCGTGTCGTGACCGAGCTCGAGCGCGCGGGGCTCGTCGAGCGCCAGGCGAACCCCGACGACCGGCGCTCCTCCTTCGCCGCCATCACGCCCGAGGGACGCAAGCGACTGCGCAAGGCCGCCCCCGTCTACCTGGCTGCGATCGAGCAGCACTTCCTCGCCCACCTTGACGAGGACGAGATCGAGGTCCTGGCCCGCGCCCTCACGAAGGTGCTGCGGGCCGAGGAGTCCTGACCGGCGGGCAGGACAGGGTTCGGCCTGGCTCAGGTGTGGGTGCCGTGCTCGTGGGCGGCGTGGCTGGCCGGCTCGAGCTGGAAGGTGGAGTGCTCGACGTCGAAGTGGCCGGTGAGGCAGGCCTGGAGCTGGTCGAGGAGCTGGGGTGCGTGGCCGTCGGTGAAGCAGCTGTCGTCGACCACGATGTGGGCCGAGAGGGTGGGGAGACCCGAGGTGACCGTCCAGACGTGGAGGTCGTGGACGTCGTGGACGTGGGGCTCGGTGACGAGGTGGCTGCGGATCTCGTCGAGGTCGGTGGAGTCCGGCGCGGCCTCGAGCAGGACGATGCCGGACTCGCGCAGGAGTCCCCAGGCGGCGTGGAGCATGAGGGCGACCACGACCAGCGAGGCGATGGCGTCGGCGCGGGTGTAGCCCGTGGTGAGGATGACGATCGCGGCGACGACGGTGCCGATGAACCCGTACAGGTCGGTGAGGATGTGCCGGTAGGCGCCCTCGATGTTCAGGCTCGACCGGTTGGCCCGTGCCAGCACGACCGTGGCCACCAGGTTGACGGCGATGCCGACGAGGGCGACGACCAGGACCGGCAGCCCCTCGGTCTCCGGCGGGTCGAGGAGCCGCTGGACCGCCTCGATCGCGATCACCCCGCTGACGACGAGCAGCGTGATCCCGTTGACGGCAGCCGAGAGGATCTCGGCGCGCTTGAGCCCGAAGGTCCACCTGCCAGCCGCCGGCCGGGCGGCCAAGCTCATCGCCCACAGCGCTCCCACGATGGCGCCGACGTCGGAGAGCATGTGGCCCGCGTCCGAGAGCAGCGCGAGGGAGTCGGCGGTGAACGCCACCACGACCTCGAGGGCCATGAACGCCACCAGGAGGACCAACGCGATCCACAGGTAGCGCCGGTCCGCGTCGGCGCTCATCCCGTGCGAGTGTCCGGTCCCCGTCCCGTGCGCATCCCCGTGCGCATCCCCGTGTGCCGTGGCCATCGCTCAGCCCTCGGACGTCACGGCCGGCCGCTGACGGCTCGCCCGCGAGCGGGCCCGGACCAGACCGGCCAGGCGCAGCGTGGCCAGGTCATCTGGTCGTGCACGGGTCCCAGCCTAACCTGCTTGCCTGCGTGGTCACGCAGACAGTCGACCAGGTTCCTGCACCGTCGTGACCACCGTCGTCACCGACGGGCGGCGCGGCGTCGAGGAGAAGCCGAACCGGGGCGGCGGGTCGACCGGCGCCATGCCTCCGAGGTCCGCACCGTCGAGGCGGCCGCGGACGGAGGTCACCGCGTGGTGGTCGGTCGCCCCGTAGTACTCGCGCCGGCCGCCGCCGGCCGACCCGCGGGTGCGGACCCCCTGCATCACGACCCGGGCCACGGGGTCGGTCACCGTGCACCAGGCCGGGCTCTGGGCCAGCCGGGCCGGCACGAGTCGCAGCACCCGGCCGAGCGCGGTGCGGTCGCCGACCTCCAGCTCGATCGTCAAGGAGGTCGAGGTGAACCGCCACCCGTCGACGGTCACCGGCTCGAGGCGCACCTCGTCGAACACGTAGGTCGCCGCCACGAAGTCGGCGACCTCCTGCGTCGGCGCCAGCAGCAGGCGATGACCGGCCGCGGTCTCCACCATGGCGTCCGCGAAGGCGCCGTACGGCGACAGGTCCCACCGCCCGACCACGACCCGGACCCCGGACGTCGTGCCGACACCGGCGATCGCGCCGCGGAAGGTGCTCACGTCCGCCAGCATGCCAGCCGGGTGTGCGCGCGGCCCGGAGCTGTAACGCCGTGTTACGACCTGTTCCCACCCAGTTGCAGCAGGGTGGGTACACGCTGCAACAGGGCGTTACAGCTGGCCGCGGCGGCCTGGGCGCCAGCGCGGCGTGTCAGCATGGCCCGGTGAGCAGCGACACCGAGACGAGGACACCGGGGACGACCGCGCTGGTCGTGGTGGACGCCCAGGTCGGGTTCGACGACCCCTGGTGGGGCCCCCGCGACAACCCGGACGCCGACGCCCACATCGCAGCCCTGGTCGAGGGCTTCGACGCGGCCGGCCTGCCGGTCGTCTACGTGCAGCACGACTCGGAGGACCCCGAGAGCCCGCTGCACCCGGACAGCCCGGGCCACGCGCTCAAGCCCTACCTGGAGGCCGAGCCCGACCTGCTGGTCCGCAAGACGGTCAACTCCAGCTTCCACGGCTCCCCCGACCTCGACGCCTGGCTGCGCGGCCGCGGCATCACCGGGATCGTGGTCGCGGGGATCACGACCAACCACTGCTGCGAGACGACGGCGCGGGTCGGCGGCAACCTGGGCTACGACGTGCGCTTCACGCTCGACGCCACCCACACCTTCGACCGCACCGGACCCGACGGGACCACCATGAGCGCCGCCGAGCTCGCGCGCGCCACGGCCACCAACCTGCACGGCGAGTTCGCCACGGTCGTGACCACCGCCGACGTCCTGGCCTCGCTGCGCTGACCCTCGATCCACCGGGGCTGGGCCCGGCTCAGCGGAAGCCGCCGACCTCCGCGTGCGCGACCCCGCCGAGGCACCACGAGCGCTCGACCGCCGAGCCACGCAGGAGCTCGATCCGGGCCGTCGCACGCTCGCTGTTGCGGCACAGGAGCCGGGCACCGTCGGGGTCGCGGTAGTCGACCTCGACCGTCTCGTCGGCCGGGAGGTCGACCGTGATGGCGACGCGGCGACGGCCGACCCGGCCGCGCACCTCGAAGCCGTCGGGACGCAGCCGAGCCCGCAGGCCGACCGCGGCGAGCAGCGGGTCGACCGGCCAGTCACGGGTCCCGGTCCCACCGCCGCCCAGACGGAACCGGACGAGCGGCAGTGGGGGCAACCGGTTCAGCCCGGGGCGCATCGAGACCGCGGCGACGACCTCGCAGACCTCGCCGTCCCCGAGGTCGGCGTGCAGCCACCCCCAGCGCTGGGCGTTGCCGTGGCCGTAGATCCGCGCGTCGGCGCCCGGGGCGTCGCGCAGCACCAGCTCGCGGTCACCGACACGGACGACACCGGAGTAGCGCGCCGCCGGCCGAGGGACGACCTGGGCGGCCGGGAGGAGCTCGCGGCGCCAGGCCCACCGCGGGAAGGTGTGCAGGGTCCGGTCCGGGCCCCCGGAGTCCAGCTCCCAGGACACCGCCCCGCCGCGGCCGACCAGCGCGCCGTCGTACCGGACCGCGCCGCAGGTGAAGCCCGCGTCGGGAGCCGACCACGGCTCGGGGCCGAAGCGCTCCAGGACCGGCGGTGCGCCCGGCTCGAAGACCGCGACCCAGCCGTGCCCCCAGGGGTCACCGCCGTCGCTCGGCGCCACCAGCTCGTGGTGGATCCAGACGCCGGTGCCGGTCACCGGGTCGGTGAGCGTGGTGTACCAGACCTCCAGCCGCCCGGGCTGGCCGCGCCACCGGCTCCGCAGGTCGGGCTCCATCGCTGTCACCGGCTCAGCGGATCGCTGCGCCCGAGATCGACCGGGCGATCACCAGCCGCTGGATCTCCGACGTGCCCTCGAAGACCGTGTAGATCTTGGCGTCCCGGGCCATCCGCTCCACCGGGTACTCACGGGTGAACCCGTTGCCGCCGAGGATCTGCATGGCCTGGCCGGTGACCTTGACCGCGGTCTCGCCGGCGAAGAGCTTCGACATCGAGCCCTCGGCGTTCTCGAAGGTCTTGCCCTGCCGCGCCATCCAGGCGGCGTGCCAGACCAGGAGGCGTGAGGCCTCGATCGAGGTGGCCATGTCGGCGAGCTGGAAGGCGATGCCCTGGTTCTCGATGATCGGCTTGCCGAACTGCTCGCGGGTCTTCGCGTAGTCCAGCGCCACTTCGTACGCCGCGCGTGCGATCCCGATCGCCTGCGCGCCGACCGACGGACGGGTGCGCTCGAAGGTCGCCATCGAGGCGTTGCCGCGGGCGCCGCCCCCCTCGCGCGCCCGGGCGAGCCGGGCGTCCAGCTTCTCCTTGCCGCCGAGCAGGCAGCGACCCGGCACCCGCACCTGGTCGAGCACGACCTCGGCCGTGTGCGAGGCACGGATGCCGTGCTTGTGGAACTTCTGGCCCTGGCTGAGGCCCTTCGTCCCGGGCGGTACGACGAACGACGCCTGCCCCCGCGTCCGCAGCTCGGGGTCGACCACCGCGGTGACGACGTGCACGTCGGCGATACCGCCGTTCGTCGCCCAGGTCTTGGTGCCGTTGATGACCCACTCGTCGGTCTTCTCGTCGTAGACCGCGCGGGTGCGCATCGCCCCCACGTCGGAGCCCGCGTCGGGCTCGGAGGAGCAGAACGCACCCAGACGGAGGTCACCGGGCGTGCCGTACATCGCCGGGACCCACTCGGCCACCTGCTCGTCGGTGCCGTTGGCGCGGACGCCGGCGGCGGCCAGCGAGCTGCCGACGATCGACAGCCCGATGCCGGCATCGCCCCAGAAAAGCTCCTCCATCGTGATGGGGAAGCCGAGGCCCGTCTCATCCACCGCCTGGGCCACGAGGAAGTCGACGGAGTACAGGCCGACCTTGGCCGCCTCCTCGACGACCGGCCAGGGGAACTCCTCCTTCTCGTCCCACTCGGCGGCCGCGGGGCGGACCACGTCGGCGGCGAACTGGTGCACCCAGTCGCGCAGCTCGCGGTGGTCCTGGCTGAGCTCGAACGACGTCATGGCGCTGAGGCTACCGGCGAGCGAGAACGCGTTCTACTGGCGGGAGTGCCGGGCCGTGGCGTACGCCGGCTCCCGCAGCCGGCGCACGGCGGGGTACTGCTCGAGCCCGGGCAGCTGGTGAAGCACGGGGTCGAAGGAGACGTCGAGGGCCAGGCGCCGGGTCGACAGGCGGAGGCAGGCGAACGGGTGCCAGTCGCCAGCCGGTCGGGCCCAGGACAGCTCGAAGACCTCGGCGCCGACGGCCTCGGCCGCGAGGACGATCGGGCCGGTCTCGGTGCGGTAGGGCAGCAGGGTGGTCATCGGCTGGGTGCGTGCGCCCCAGCTCGGCAGCAGCAGGAAGCGCGAGACGACCCCCCGCCCGGTCGTCGCGAACAGCACGTCGCCGGCCGGCCGGTCATCTCCCTCACCGGGGACGCGGAGGGCGAGACCGTGGATGTCCGGCAGCCGCCCCGGCAGGCCGATGGCCCGCGAGAGCCGGACCTGCACGTCGTCCTCGCCCACGTCGTCGATCCACGGCACTCCGGTCCGCTCGGTCGAGCCGCTGCGGAACACCCGCGCAGCACGGACCTCACCGGTCGGGTGGAGGGGCTTGCTGGCCGGACGGAGGGCGGCGACGCCGCCTGCGGCGGCTGCGAGCAGGCCGCCGCCCACCGACGAGGCGGTGCGGGCGAGGGTGGTGGGCACGGCGAGCCAGTACCCGCCGGGCGCCGGATCAGGCGTGTGCGGGCGCCTCCGGGTCGAGACGTGCCTCCACGCCCGGATCGCCGAGGTCGGCGTGGTAGTCCTGCGGCCGGGTCTGGTCGACGCCCTCGGCGACGTTCATCGCCCGCAGCACGACGGTGGCCACGACCGCGACGACCAGGTTCAGGCCGAAGGCGAGCAGGGCGATGTAGACCTTGGTCTCGGTGCCCGGCAAGAAGACGAGCGGCCCGCCGAAGTGCTTCTGGGTGGGTGACGCGACGCCGTACGCCAACCAGGTGCCCCAGGCCATGCCGGCCGCCCAGCCCGCGAGCACCGCCCACCGGTGCAGCCAGCGGGTGTAGAGGCCGATGACGATCGCGGGCAGGGTCTGCAGGATCCACACGCCGCCGAGGAGCTGGAGGTTGATCGCGAGGTTCTTGGACAGCGCGAGCACGAAGACCAGCGCGCCGAACTTCACCAGCAGCGAGACCAGCTTGCTCTGGTTGGCCTCCTCGGCGTGGGTGGCGTCGCGGTTGATGAAGGCCTTGTAGACGTTGCGGGTCCACAGGTTCGCCGCGGCGATCGACATGATCGCCGCCGGCACCAGGGCGCCGATGACGATCGCGGCGAACGCCACCCCGGCGAACCAGGGAGCGAACTGGTCCTCGAAGAGCTGCGGGAGCGACTGCTGGGGGTTCTCGACCTTGACGCCGGCCGCGATCGCGACGAAGCCGAGCAGCGCCAGCAGGCCGAGCAGGAGCGAGTACGCCGGCAGCAGCGCGGCGTTCCTGCGGATGACCGAGCGGTTGCGGGTCGCCAGCACCCCGGTGATCGAGTGCGGGTACATGAACAGCGCCAGCGCCGACCCGAGCGCGAGCGAGGCGTAGGCCCACTGGGCCGCGGGCGGCGGGATGGTGCCCTTGGGAGCCGCCGCGCCGGTCGCGATCGCGTCGGCGTTCTCGGCGTTGAACGACGTGAACGAGTCGGACACGGTCGAGAACACGTGCTCCCAGCCACCGACCTGGTGGGGGATGTAGAAGACGGCGACCAGGATGACGACGTAGATCAGGGTGTCCTTGACGAAGGCGATCAGCGCCGGAGCCCGCATGCCGCTGGAGTAGGTGTAGGCGGCGAGCACGCCGAAGGCGATGAAGAGCGGCAGGTCGTTGACGAACCAGCTGTCGCTGGACGTCCCGATGCCCATCACCTGCAGCACGACCTGCATGCCGACCAGCTGCAGCGCGATGTACGGCATCGTCGCGAGGATCCCGGTCAGGGCCACGGCCAGCGCGAGCACGCGGCTGTCGTAGCGGCCCTGCACGAAGTCAGCCGGCGTCACGTAGCCGTGCCGGTGCGACACCGACCAGAGCCGGGGCAGGAAGATGAAGACGAGCGGGTAGGCGACGATCGAGTAGGGGATCGCGAAGAAGCCGATCACGCTGCCGGCGTACAGGGCGGCTGGCACGGCGACGAACGTGTACGCCGTGTAGAGGTCGCCGCCGATGAGGAACCAGGCGATGAAGGTGCCGAAGCCTCGGCCGCCGAGGCCCCACTCGTCGAGGTTGTCCAGGCTCGCCGCCCGCCGCCAGCGCGCGGCCGCGAAGCCGAGGACCGTGACCAGCAGGAACAGGAAGAGGAAGACGCCGAACGCGATGCCGTTCACGTGGTCGAGCACAGGTCAGTCCTCCTCCCCGCCGGTCCCTGCGGGCTCGGACGGCAACCCGTGGCGGACCCGGTCGGCCCGCTCCGCGTCGCGCGAGAGCAGGTACGCCGGCACGGTCAGCCCGACCGCGACGAAGATGAGCAGGATCTGGAACCAGTAGAAGAACGGGATCCCGGCCAGGGTCGGGTCCTCACGGTCGTAGAGCGAGACCCACAGCGGCAGCACCACCGCGGGGGCCAGGAGCACCCCGACCAGCACCCATCGGCCGCGCGAGCTCAAGACGAACCACCCGAGACAAGTGAGTCACCTGTCATGACCCCGTTGTTTACAACAGCCTGACCGTCCGCGTCCGGGACACGCGCCGACTCGGCCTCGATCCCGTCTCGATCCGATCGAGGCTCAGGCGTGGACAGCCGACTCGGGCGTCAGCTCCTCCTCGACGCCGGGGTCACCGTGGTCTGCGTGGTAGTCCTGTGGGCTGGTCTGGTCGACACCCTCGTCGACCTTCGCGGCGCGGAGCACCACGGTCAGCACCGCCGCGACGACCAGGTTGAGGGCGAGGGCGAGCAGGGCGATGTAGACCTTGGTCTCGGTGCCCGGGAAGAAGACGAGCGGCCCGCCGAAGTGCTTCTGGACCGGCGACGCGACGCCGTACGCCAACCACGTGCCCCACGCCATGCCGGCCGCCCAGCCCGCCAGGACCGCCCAGCGGTGCAGCCAGCGGGTGTAGAGGCCGATGACGATCGCCGGGAGCGTCTGCAGGATCCACACGCCGCCGAGGAGCTGCAGGTTGATCGCGAAGTCCTTGGACAGCGCGAGCACGAAGACCAGCGCGCCGAACTTCACCAGCAGCGAGACCACCTTGCTCTGCGTCGCCTCCTGGGCGTGGGTCGCATGCCGGTTGATGAAGGCCTTGTAGACGTTGCGGGTCCACAGGTTCGCCGCGGCGATCGACATGATCGCCGCCGGCACCAGCGCGCCGATGACGATCGCGGCGAACGCGACGCCCGCGAACCACGGGCTGAACTGGTCCTCGAACAGCTGGGGCACCGACTGCTGGGGGTTCTCGACCTTGACGCCGGCCGCGATCGCGACGAAGCCGAGCAGCGCGAGCAGGCCCAGGAGGAAGGAGTACGCCGGCAGCAGGGCGGCGTTGCGGCGGATCACCGAGCGGTTGCGGGTCGACAGCACCCCGGTGATCGAGTGCGGGTACATGAACAGCGCCAGCGCCGAGCCGAGCGCCAGGGAGGCGTAGGCCCACTGGGCCGGTCCCACCGGCATCGTCCCCTTCGGCACGGCCTCCCCGGCGGCGATCGCATCGGCGTTCTCGGAGTTGAAGGTGTCGAAGGAGTCCGACACCGACGAGAAGACATGGCCCCAGCCGCCGAGCTGGTGGGGGATGTAGAAGACGGCGACCAGGATGACCAGGTAGATCAGTGCGTCCTTCACGAACGCGATCAGCGCGGGGGCGCGCAGCCCGCTGGAGTAGGTGTAGGCCGCGAGCACCGCGAACGCGAGGAAGAGCGGCACGTCGTTGACGTACCAGCTGTCGCTCCCGCCACCGATACCCATCACCTGCAGGACGACCTGCATGCCGACCAGCTGCAGCGCGATGTAGGGCATCGTCGCGAGGATCCCGGTCAGGGCCACGGCCAGCGCGAGCACGCGGCTGTCGTAGCGGCCCTGCACGAAGTCAGCCGGCGTCACGTAGCCGTGCCGGTGCGACACCGACCAGAGCCGCGGGAGGAACAGGAAGATCAGGGGGTAGACCACGATCGTGTAGGGGACGGCGAAGAACCCGACCACGCTGCCGGCGTACAGCGTCGCCGGGACGGCGATGAAGGTGTAGGCGGTGTAGATGTCGCCGCCGATGAGGAACCAGGCGATGAAGGTGCCGAAGCCGCGCCCGCCGAGGCCCCACTCGTCGAGGTTGTCCAGGCTCTCCGCCCGCCGCCAGCGCGCGGCCGCGAAGCCGAGGACGGTGACGAGCAGGAACAGGAAGACGAAGACGCCGAGGACGACGCCGTTCACGTGGTCGAGCACGGGCCGCTCACCGCCCGTCCGTGCGGGTCGGGTCGCCCGCGTCGGGCGTGAGCCCGTGCCGGACCCGGTCGAGACGGTCGGCCTGCCGGGAGAGCCAGAAGGCCGGCACGGTGACCGCCACCGCCACCAGGATCAGGAGGAACTGGAACCAGTAGAAGAACGGGAACCCGAGGAACGTCGGGTCCTCGTGGTCGTAGAGCGGCACCCAGAGCGGCAGCACGACCGCGGGTGCGAGCAGGACCCCGATCAGGGTCCAGTGTCGCCGTGACGACATGGCAAGACCTCCCGAGAAGAGACTTGTCGGCTCGTACCCAGCCACGCCGGGACTCAAGCGGAGAATGGCGCCATGACCCCTGACCTGTCCCGGTACGACGACTGGTGGGCGCTGCTGGCGGAGCTCGGCGAGACCGACCCGGACCTGCGCGTGGTGTGGGTGGGCGGTTCGGCGGCGACCGGGGGATGGGACGAGTGGTCCGACCTCGACGTCGACCTGCTCTGCACGCCGGGAACCACCTCGGACGTCCACGACCGGCTCCTCGGCCGGGCGCGCGAGCGCCTCGACGTCGACCACGTCTGGGAGCTGCCGCTCGCGACCTGGCCGGACGGTCGCCAGAGCTTCGTCCTGCACCAGGCGCGGCCGGGCGCCCTGGGCGAGCCGACCCGGGCGGTGGACCTCCACCTGTCCGACCTGTCCGACACGCACCGCTTCGTCGACGTACGCCGGCACGGCACGCCGCTGGTCGTGCACGACCCCGACGGTCTCCTGGTGCTGCGACCGGACGACCAGGCCGCCCTCGAGGCCGCGTGCGCGGAGGCTGTCGACCAGGCGCGGCAGCGCCGGGCGACTGCGGAGTGGCTGGTCAACCGGGCGGTGGCCCGGGGCCAGCTCCCGGAGGCCACCGACCTCTACCTGCGCTTCGCTCTCGGGGTCGTCGTGCGGTTGCTGCGGGTGCGCCACTGCCCATGGCGTCACGACTTCGGGCTCCGCTACCTGCGCACGGACCTGCCCGCCGAGGCGGCCGACCGCGTCTACGCCCTGCTCCCGGGCACGGCTCCGCTCGAGAAGCTGTCGCCCGCGTGCTTCGCCTGGATGGACGAGCTCCTCGACCCGGGCAGCGCTGAGCCCGCCCCGGGCGGGACGGGCTCAGGATGATCACCCTCGGGTCAGCTGGTCACGGGGCGATCTGCTTGCCGGTCGTGGTGCGGATGCACAGGGTGCTCAGGTAGGCACCGTTGGTGCCGCTCCCGTCCCACCAGAGCTTGTACGCACGCGACTTGGGTCGTGGGTCCATCCCGAGGAACCAGGAGTGGCTCGGGTTGTCCAGGTAGAACGTGGCCATCATCGCCTTGTAGTCCTGGTAGCGCTTGCCGTCCACGCCGTCGTCGCAGCTGATCCGTACCTCTTGCGGTCCGCTGGTCAGCGACTCGCCCACCCAGGCGTCGCCGGCCGGGCGCCGGGCGTTCAGGAGGTTGTGGGCGTGCGGGCCGTTGCCACCTGCCGCCGTCTTGACCTGGAGGCAGCGCTGGCTGAGCACCAGGTCGGCACCGGAGTCGGTCACGATGAAGCCCCAGCGCCAGGTCAGGAGGTCGATCGCGTTGTAGCTGCTGACCACACGCAGCCGGTGGACGTCGTCGGAGAGGTTGAAGCCCGGGGCGACGGCGAGCTGGCCGGCCTGGCAGAAGCTGCTGTTGAACACCACCTGGACCCCCGTGCCTGTCTGCATGTTGCTCCAGGTGGTCGACTTCTGGTCCGAGAGCACGATGTCGTGCGTGTGCCCCCACGCCCGGTCGACCTGGCCACGGATGCAGGTCAGGAAGAGCTTGAGCTGGGCGTCACCGTCGGCGTAGTTGGTGATCCGGTAGTGCCACAGACCCGGGTTGGCGGCGTCGCCGTACGACGCGCTCACGTAGACGTCGCGCTCGTCGCCGTTGGTGGCCGGCGGGTCCGCCTGGTCGACGTGGTCCACGCGCCACATGCCGTCGAGCACGTCGTCCCCGCCGTAGCAGGACAGCGTGGTGTCCACGAAGTTGTCGGGGATCTCGCCGGACAGGTCGACGTGCTTCTCGACCTTGTACATCGCCACCCCGTGCGGACGTGGCGAGCTCCCCTGGGCGGGCGCGGCTCCGACCAACGCCGCGAGGAACGGCAGGACGAGTGCTGCGGCCGCGGCACTGACGAGGGTCGAACGGAACCTGGTGGTCATGACCACCGCCTCCAACAGGGCATCCCGAGACCGGATCTGGGTTGCGGTCCCCGAGGACGTGGGGCGGTGCGGCACCACCACTCTAGTCCTCGCCCCACCCCGCCCGGACCCGTATCGGGGCCGTCCGTACGACGGCCTGGAGCCCGCCCCGACGTTGCGGGACGGGCTCCGAGGATCACACCGGGCTCAGCAGGTCACGGGGCGATCTGCTTGCCGGTCTTGGTGCGGATGCAGAGCACGTTCAGGTAGGCAGCGTTGTCCCCGCCGCCGTCCCACCAGAACTTGTAGGCGCGCTGCTTGGGCCGCGGGTCCATCCCGAGGAACCACTCGTGCGTGGGGTCGCCGAGGTAGAACGACGCCACCATCGCCTTGTAGTCCTGGTAGTACCTGCCGTCCGCGCCGTCGTCGCAGGCGATCCTGCGCTCCTGCGCTCCGACGACGTCCAGCCACTGTCCGACCAGCTGGTCTCCCCACGGCCGTCCTGCCCACATCAGGTTGTGGGCGTGCGGACCGTTGCCTCCAGGAGTGGTCTTCACCTGCAGGCACCGCATGGTCGTGGTCAGCCCGACACCCGGGTCGACGGCGTAGAAGGCCCAGCGCCAGCTGCGGAACGCGGACCGGGCCAGGCTCCGGTAGACCCGGACCTTGTGGTCGTTGTCGGCCAGGCTGAAGCCGGGGGCGACCGCCACCTCACCCGCGTTGCAGGTGGCCGGGAAGTTGAGCTCCTGGCCACCGGCGACCAGCGGCAGGGCCACGTTGAAGTACTGCCCCGACAGGACCACGCCGTGCGCGTGGTTGTAGGCCTGCTCGACCTGGCCGCGGATGCAGGTCAGGAAGAGCTTGAGCTGGGCGTCACCGTCGGCGTAGTTGGTGATCCGGTAGTGCCACTGGCTGGTGTCGGTGGCGTCGCCGTACGACGCGTTCACGTAGACGTCGCGCTCGTCGCCTGTCGTCTCCGGCGGGTTGGCCTGGTCGACGTGGTCCACGCGCCACATGCCGTCGAGCACGTAGTCACCGCCGCTGCACGACAGGGTCGTCTCGATCGCGTTGTCCGGGAACTCACCGGACAGGTCGACGTGCTTCTCGACCTTGTACATCGCCACGACGTGCGGGCGTGGCGAGGACGCTGAGGCGGGGGCGGCTCCGGCGAGCGCCGCGAGGAACGGCAGGAGCAGCGCCGCGGCAGCGGCACTGACGAGAGTGGTACGGAACCTGGTGGTCATGGCCACCGCCTCCATCGGCACGAGGACGAGACGAAGTCGCAGCCCCGAGGACGTGGGTGGGAACCCCGCTCCGGCACGTCCAGGCTAGTCCTCTCCCACCGCCCCGACAGGCCTTCCTGGCCCCGGTCCATACCGGAGGTATGCCAACGGGCCCGCCCCGACGTGCGGAGCGAGCCCGTGCTCGTGATGGGCTACTTGATCTTGAACGAGGTCCGGCCGTCGATGCAGAGGGTTCCCACCTTCACGGTCTGGTTGCTGGTGGTCGCCAGGAACGAGTAGGCACGGATCTTCGGGCGGGGCTCCATGCCGAGGAACCACGTCTTGCTGTTGTTCAGGAGGTAGAACGACGCGGTCATGGCCTTGTAGTTGTGCATGGCCGAGTTGTCCTCGTCGCACTGGTACTGCACCCACTGGGGGCTACCCGGCCCGACGGTCCGGTCCACGTAGCTGGTGGGCGCCCACCGCATCGAGATGGCGTGCTGGTGGGCGGGCCACGCGACGGTGGTCAGCCGGTTGATGCACTTGCCGTAGAACGTGGCGTTCCCGAACGAGGCAGGGTGGTTGGGGTTGCTCAGGGCGAACTCCCAGTTCCAGCCCTTGGTGTCCGCGGGCACGGACGGGTTCGGTCCGGACTTCGGGAAGCTGCCGACCAGCCGGTACGGGGCACCGTGCAGCTCGAATCCCGGAGCGACGAAGTACTGGTCCTTGGTGCACAGCTTCTGCCAGCTGTAGCTCGTGCTGCTGCTGGTCTCGGTCCCCAGCATGCCCACGGAGATGCTGTGGTTGTGCCCGCTGGCCTGCTCCGTGGAACCGTGGATGCAGAGCACGTACAGCTTGACCTGTGCGTCGCCGTACGCGGTGTTGTCGAACCTGAAGTTCCAGGTGCGGTTGTCCCACGAGGGATAGGACGCGTCGACCTGCACGTCGCGCTGGTCGTTGTAGGCGCTCGGGTCGGGGCCGTCCGGCGGGTAGTCGGGGTCGCCGTCAGGATCGGTGACCGGGACGTACGGGTCGACGTGGTCGACCAGCCACATCCCGTCGGTGACCGTGTCGCCGCCATTGCAGGACAGGGACTGGAACGGGGTGTCACCCACCGTGTCGGTGCCCACGCCAGCGAGCTTGACGTACTTGTCGACCCGGTACATCGCGACCTCGTGCTTGTGCATGTCGCGTCCGGCCACAGCGGGCGCCGCTCCGACGAACGCCGACAGGAACGGCAGCAGGAGCGCCGCGGCGGCGGCACTGATGAGAGTGGGACGGAACCTGGTGGGCATGACCACCGCCTCCAACGGAACCCGAGACCAATGTCGAATCTGCGGTCCCCGAGGACGTGGGGCGGTGTGGCACCGCCAATCTAGTCCCGCCAGGTCCGGCTCGCGCCGTTCTCGTTGCCTGGTCTGCTCCAGTGGTCCGAACCGGACCGGAGCCTGACGAGGCCCGCCCCGGGAGGAGCGGGCCTCGTCAGTCGACCCGAGCTCAACGGATCACGAGGCGACCTGCTTGCCCGTCCGGGCCCGGATGCACTGTGCGCCCAGCCAGACGTTGTTCGAGCCGCTGCCGTCCCACCAGAACTTGTAGGACCGCTGCTTGGGCCGCGGGTCCATCCCCAGGAACCAGGCGTGGGTGTAGTCGTCGATCCAGAACGCCCCCACCATGGCCTTGTAGTCCGAGAAGTACTTGCCGTCGGCGCCGTCGTCACAGTTGATGCGCCGTTCCTGCATCCCGCTCACGTCCAGGTACTGGTGGTCGCCGGCGGAGCCGACCGGACGGAAGGCGGAGAACAGCTTGTGAACGTGAGATCCTGCGCCGCCCTGTGTCGTCGCGAAGTCCAGGCAACGGAGTGTCGTGGTCACGTCCAGGTTGGCGACGTTGACCTGGAACGCCCACTGCCAGCTGCGAAGGTCGGTCGACGGCCAGCTCCGGTAGATCCGGGACCCCTGCGCGTGCGACGAGAAGCTGAACCCAGGGGCCACCGGAAGGGCGCTCACGTCACATCCGGGGCTCATGGCCACGGTGGCGCTTCCGGCAGGCATCGACGACTGGGTCACCGACTTCTGCGCCGAGATGACCAGGTTGTGGGCATGCCCGAATGCCGGGTCGACCTGACCGCGGATGCACGTCAGGAACAGCTTGATCTGTGCGTCACCGTCGGCGAAGTTCGTCATGCGGAAGTGCCACTTGCTGACGTCGCTGACGTCTCCGTACGACCCGGCCATCGTCACGTTGCGCTCGTCGCCGAAGCTGTCCGGCGGCTGAGCCTGGTCGACGTGGTCGACCCGCCACATGCCCTCGAGCACGTAGTCGCCGCCGTTGCAGGAAAGTGTCGTGTCGATCCAGTTGTCGGGGTACTCACCACCGAGGTCGACGTGCCTCTCGACCTTGTACATCGCCACCTCGTGCGGACGTGGCGAGCTCGCTGAGGCGGGCGCGGCTCCGGCGAGCACAGCAACGGCCGGCATGATGAGCGCCGCGGCGGCGGCACCGACGAGGGCGGAACGGAACCTGGTGGCCATGACCACCGCCTCCAAACGGGCATCCCGAGACCGAGATCTTGGTTCGCGGTCCCCGAGGACGTGGGGCGGTGTGGCACTTCCAGGGTAGTCCTGTGTCAGCCGTTCGTGCCGCGACCTCGCGGTGGTCTGCTCCACAGGACCAGACCGTCGACCCCGCTCCTGATCGGGAACCCGGCGTGACGCGACCGAGCCCGCCCCGGCGTACGGGCGGGCTCAGTCAGGTCTCGGTCAGGGTCTCGTCAGACCGGGTTCGACGTCCTGGCGTTGATGCACAGCGTGCCGTACTTCACCTGGGCCGGGTTGGGGTCCTTGTTCATGAAGGTGAAGGCCCGCAGCTTGGGCCGCGGCTCCATGCCGATGAACCAGTTGTGCTCCCAGTGCGCACCCATCCAGAACCAGCCCACCATCGCCTTGTAGTTGTGGAACTGGGGGTAGTCCTGGTCGCACTGGTACTGGAACTCGTTGGGGAACCCGGTGGGGTTGAAGCTCTGCTTCCACGACGCGAACGGCAGACCGGGCAGGTGTGCCATGGCGATCGCGTGCCGGTGACCGGAGTCGGCCAGCACGCGCCGGTCGATGCACCGGCCGTAGACGTTGATGCTGGCGGGCTGCGTCGGCACGGCGTCGACGGCGAACTCCCAGGCCCAGGACAGCCCGGCGTTCTTGGTCGACGGGTAGCTGCCGACGATCCGGTAGTTGGTGCTGCCGAGATCGAAGCCAGGTGCGACGAAGTACTCGTTGTTGGCAGCACAGGTGCTGAACCCCGGGTCGCCCGAGTCGACGTAGAAGCGGCCGTTGCCCTCGTCGGTCGTCGCAGCGCCACCCCCGAAGAGATGGTGGACGTAGACCTGGTGACGGTGGCCGTTGGTGAACTGCGTCGCGCCGTTGATGCAGGTGATCGCGAGCCGCAGCTGGGCGTCGCCGTACGCCTTGTTCTGGAACTTGAACCGCCACGTGCGGAGGTCGCCCTGGTCCGGGTACGACGCCTGCACCCAGACGTCACGCTCGTCGTTGTAGGCCCCACCCGTCGGGAAGCCCGGGTCGTCGTCGGGGTCGGGCGAGTACTGGTCGACGTGCTTGACCAGCCACATGCCGTCGAGGACGTAGTCACCGGGGCTGCAGCTCAGCGACTCGGTGTCGAGGCTCGCGTCGCTGAGCTTGACGGTGCTCTCGACCTTGTAGAGCACCATCTCGTGCTTGTGCTTCGGGGTGCCGGCGTCCGCGGGGGACGTCGACGCGGCCACGAGAGCCAGGGGAGCCACGAGCGCTCCAATGGCTGCCGCGACGCGGATCCGGCTGGCTAGCGTCATGGCGACGATCTCCTCGTGGTTCGCAGGAATGGGGCTGGAGGTGCCGTCAGGGAACCGGCGCGATCTGCTTGCCGGTACGGGCCCGGACACACAGTGCGTCCAGGTAGATCCCGGAGTCCCCGCCGCCGTCCCACCAGAACTTGTAGGCACGCTGCTTGGGACGCGGGTCCATGCCGAGGAACCACACGTGGCTCGGGTCGTTGATCCAGAACGCACCCACCATGGCCTTGTAGTCCTGGTAGCGGTTTCCGTTCGCCCCGTCGTCGCAGTTGACGCGGCGCTCCTGGGTCCCGACCACGTTGAGGTTGGAGAAGTAGCCGCCCTGCCCGGTCGGGCGCCAGGCCATCGGGAGCTGGTGAGCGTGCGGTCCGGATCCCCCGGAGCCGGTCGTCGTCCGCAGGCAACGCAGGTAGACCGTGATGTCCACCGGGTCACTCACCACGAAGGCCCAGCGCCACCCCTGGAAGTTCGCGGCCGAGGGGTAGCTCCGGACGATCCGCACCCGCTTGCCGAACTCGGAGCTGGTCACGTTGAAGCCCGGCGTCACGGCGTAGGAGTCGTCGGGGCAGGCGTTGTCCCAGGCGAACGACTGCACGTTCGGGCTGGCGAGCAGTCCGTTGTGCTGCTGGTCGCCGCGCCCCGTGACGCGCACCTCGTGGGTGTGACCGTATGCCTGCTCGACAGTGCCGCGGATGCACGTCGCGAAGAGCTTGATCTGCGCGTCGCCGTCCGCGAAGTTCGTCATGCGGAAGTGCCACTTCGTCCGGTCGATGTCGTCGCCGTACGAGGCGAGGACGGAGACGTCGCGCTCGTCCCCGTAGGTGTCGGGCGGGTTGGCCTGGTCGACATGGTCGACCCGCCACATGCCGTCGAGCGCGATGTCGCCCGGGTTGCAGTAGACGTGCTCGTGCAGGTTCTGGTCCGGGAACTCGCCGGAGAGGTCGACGTGCTTCTCGACCTTGTACATGTAGACCTCGTGCGGCTTGCCGGGCGCGGCGGACGCCGGGCTCGCCATGGCAGCGACCAGGGCGATCGGCGCGAGCAGCGCAGCGGCAGCGGCACCGAAGAGGAAGGTGCGGGTGCGACTTCGAGCTGTCATGACGACGATCTCCTTGCTGTCAGGTACAACGGGTGGAGCACACCTCATCCCGAGATCACTCCAGCCGGTCCCCACGCCCGGTCTCGTCAGGTTAAGAACGTCACGCCCGCTCGGATACCTGGTCTAGCGTCATGGTCTGCACACCTGGTCTACTCCTGTCGTCCAGACCACCGCCGGCCGCGCGAGCGACGCCGCGCGAGGACGACCAGCACCAACAACCCGACCACGAGGACGGGCTTGTGGGTGGCGATCGTCAGCGCCAGCAGCACGACGAACAGCCCGAGCACCGGCGCGGGCAGGCTGCGTCGCCACGGGGGTCCGGGTGCCCGGTACGCCGGTCGGCGTGCCGGGGCCGCGGCCCCCGGGCCCTGGTGGCCGGGCAGGTCCGCGAAGACCGGCGCCAGCTCGCCGCGGGTCCGGGCCGCCCAGATGCGGTCCAGCCGCTCGGCGTGCTCCTCGGTCGTGATCCGGCCCTGGGCGTAGTGCTCGCCGAGCTCCGCGGCCGCCCGGTCGCGCTCGGCGTCGCTGATCCGCAGTCGGTCGTCCATCGCCTGCTCCTGCCGCTCGTCGGGTCGCTGGCCGGGCCTCAGTCGGCCTCGGGCTGCTCCGGGTCGTCGCCGTCGGCGAGCACGCCGTAGAGCTTGCGGCGGGTCTCGACGAGGATCTCGATCGCGGCGCGCCGCTGGCGGTCGCTGCCGGTGCTGACGATCTGCCACACCGCGCCCATGACCTGGCCGATCTCGGGCCGCAGGTCCGCGACCCCGCCCTCCTCGTCCCGCTCGGGCTCCTCGAACGGCGCCCAGACCGCGGCGAGCTCGTCGGCGTGACCGGCGACGTACTCCTCACCTGCCGTCGTCAGGGCCAGGCTGCGGCGGCCGTTGCTGTCGGTGGTGACGAGCAGGCCCTCGTCCTCCAGCTGCGAGACGGTCGGGTAGACCGAGCCCGGGCTCGGCCGCCACGCGCCGTTGCTACGCTCGGTGATCTGCTGGATCACCTGGTAGCCGTTGAGGTCCTCGCCGTTGTCCTTCGCGGCCCGGACCACGTCCAGGATCGCGGAGCGGACGTCGCCGCGGCGTACCCGCGGCCCACGCTGCCGCTCGCCCTGGGCGAGCCCGAACAGGCCGGCCACCCACGGCGGCGGGCCCGGGTTGCCGGGCCGCCCGACCCCGTGCGGGCCGAAGCCTCCCCAGGGCGGACCGCCCCAGCCGCCGCGTCGTCCGTGCTGCTGCATCTGCTGGTCGGGGTGGTACACCCACTGCCGACCGAATCCTCGGTGTCCCACGATCAGGACTCCTCTCTGCTGTGTCTCTCGATGTCTCGGTATCACTCGTCTGACTGTCGTCGACGTGTCGCGATATATCGTGAGCGTACGCCAGCGACGGTGGCTGGGCAAGCGGGTTCTGGCTGCTGGCAGCCAGAACCCGCAGGACACGCCGGAGCGGGTCGGCGTGTCCTGCGGGGTTCGGCTGCCAGCAGCCGAACCCCGCACGCCCTACCGCGCCAGCCAGGCGGCGTACGCGTCGAAGGAGGACGGGCGGCCCAGGAAGTCGGCGACCAGGTCGGCGGCGTCGCGGGAGCCGCCGGGCGCGAGGACCCGGTCGCGGTAGCGGGCGGCGACCTCGGGTGCGAAGAGGTCGGCGGGGTCGAAGGCGGAGAAGAGGTCCTTCGCGATCACCAGCGACCACATGTAGGTGTAGTACGCCGACGAGTAGCCCGACAGGTGGCCGAAGCTGGCGAACATGTGGGTGCCCTCGATGTACGGGAACGGCGAGTAGCGCTCCTGCAGCTCACGCATCGCCGCGGTGAGGTCGGCCGGGCGCGAGGTGTGGAACCAGTAGGACATCGCGGCGTAGAACATCTGGGTCCGCGCGTGGTAGCCCTTGCCGAAGTCGTCGGCAGCGCGCATCCGCGCCACCAGGTCGGCCGGGATCTGCTCGCCGGAGGCCGACACGGCGAAGGTCCGCAGCACGTCGGCGTCCCACGCCCACTCCTCGAGCATCTGGCTCGGCGCCTCGACGAAGTCCCACTCGGTGGCCACGCCGGAGAAGCGGGTCCACTCCCCCTGGCCGGCCAGCACGTGGTGCACCAGGTGGCCGAACTCGTGGAACAACGTCACGACGTGGTCGTGCTCCATCAGCCCGCGGGAGAAGTTGCAGACCAGCACGCCCTCGGCGAGCTGCCGGCCACCGAGGCCGTCGGCGAGGGTGAACTGGGCGGCATGCTTGTACTTGCCCGCGCGCGGGTGGAGGTCGAGGTAGATGCGACCGATCCGCTCGCCGCCGCGCAGGACCTCGTACGCCGTCACGTCCTCGTGCCAGACCGGAGCGCCGGGCACCGGTTCGTAGGACAGCCCGAAGAGCCGGCCGGTCACGTCGAGCAGCCCCTGCCGCACCCGCGCGAAGTCGAAGTAGGTGCGCACCTCCTGGGCGTCCACGTCGTGCCGCTCCTGCCGCACCAGCTCCTCGTAGTAGAGGGAGTCGGCGGTGTCGATCGCGACCGCGCCAGGGACGTCGCGCCGGTAGCGCTCCAGCAGGAGGTCGAGGTCGCGGCGCATCGGCTCCGCGGCCGCCTCGGCGATCCGGTCGATGAACTCCGGGATGGCGGGGCCGGACCCGATCATCTTCACGTCGGCGTCGTACGCCGCCCAGTCGGCGTACCCGACCAGCGTGGCGAGCTCGGCTCGCAGGTCGAAGAGCTCGCGCAGCAGCTGCTCGTTCTGCGGCCAGCCCCGCTCGAGGAACGCGACCGTCACCTGCCGCCGCACGTCGGCGTCGCGGACGAACATGCGTGCCGGGACGGAGTCGGGGTATTCGGTGCTGACGGTGACCAGCCCGTCGTCGGCGGCGGGATGGGCGTCGAGCCAGTCCTGCGGCATCCCGGCGAGCCGCTCGGCCGGCACCCGCACGGTGCGGACGTCGTCGCGGATCGTGCGGCCGAACTCCTGTCCGACCGCCGTGAGCCGCTCGTGGATGAGCGCGAGCCGCCGGCGGTCCCCGTCGTCGAGGTCCACCCCGGCGCGCCGGAAGTCGTCGAGGGTCTTGGTCAGCAGCCGCACGGCGACGGGATCGAGGCCGGTCGCGTCCGCGCCCGCGAAGACCTCGTAGAGGTCTCGGTCCTGGCGCAGCGCGGTGACGTACCGCTCGACCTCCTGCTCCGCGTCCTCGCACGCGGTCCGCACCCCCTCGGCCGGATGGACGTTGGCGAGGAGCGATGCGACCGCAGCGACGTTGCTCAGCGAGCGCGCCACCTCGTCCCAGGCCCGCAGGAGGGACAGGGTCGAGCCGGGCGGTGCGGAGCGCAGCCCCTCGACCACGCGCCGCGCGTCGGCGAGCCCGTCGCGGGCCAGCGTCTCGACCCAGTCCTGTGCGTCGTCGGGCCCGGGGAGCTGGAGCGGGGCGACGGGATCGCTCATGGCGCCAGCGTGCCACGGCGGCGGGCGAGGTAGGCGCGCTCGGCCGGGTTCGCCGTCGCGTCGATCGCGGCGTCGTACGCCGCCCGCGCGTCGGCACTCCGGCCGAGGCGGCGCAGCAGGTCGGCGCGCGTCGCGTGCCAGGCGTGGTACGACGTCAGGCTCGGCTCGACCTCGGCGAGCCGGTCGACCTCGGCGAGGGCGACCGCGGGGCCGTCCAGCTCGGCGGTCGCCACCGCCCGGTTGAGCGCGACCACGGGGGACGGCGCGACGGCGTACAGCTGGTCGTAGAGCGCGGCGATCTGCGCCCAGTCGGTCGCGCCGACCTCGGGCGCATCGGTGTGGACGGCGTTGATCGCGGCGAGCAGCTGGTACTGCCCCGGCCGCCTCCCGCCCGAGGCGTGGCGCGCCAGGCACTCGCGCACCAGGTCGTGCCCCTCCTCGACGAGGGCGCGTTCCCACCCGCCGCGGTCCTGGTCGCGCAGCGTCACCAGCTCGCCGCTCTCGTCGACCCGGCTGGGCCGGCGCGCCTCGGTGAGGAGCATCAGCGCCAGGAGGCCGCAGACCTCGGGCTCGTCGGGGAGCAGGTCGTGCAGGATCCGGCCGAGCCGGATCGCCTCGCCCGTGAGGTCCTCGCGCACGGCCTGCTCACCCGAGGTGGCCAGGTAGCCCTCGTTGAAGACCAGGTAGACCACGGCCAGCACGCCGGCGAGCCGCGCGGTCAGGTCGGCCTCGTCGGGCACCCGGAACGGGATGTGGGCGTCCTTGATCTTGCGCTTGGCCCGGGTGATCCGTTGCGCCATCGTCGTCTCGGGCACCAGGAAGGCCGCCGCGATCTCGGCGACGGTCAGGCCACCCAGAAGGCGAAGGGTGAGCGCGACCCGCGCCTCGGGGGCCAGCGCCGGGTGGCAGCAGGTGAAGATCAGCCGGAGCCGGTCGTCCTCGACGAGGCCGGTCGGCTCGTGTCCTTCGGGGTTCGCGATCATCAGGGCCGCCTGGTGCTTGGCGTCGCGGTGCGACTCACGGCGGATCCGGTCGATGGCACGCCGGGCGGCGGTCGTGGTCAGCCAACCGCCGGGGTTGGGCGGGACCCCGTCCACCGGCCACCGCTCGACCGCGACCAGGAGCGCCTCACCGGCCGCCTCCTCGGCGACGTCGATGTCGCCGAAGCGGCGGACCAGCGAGGCGACGACCCGGCCGTACTCCTCGCGGTAGATCCGCTCGATCGCCGCTACGGCGTCGCTCACGCGTCGGGCTCCTCCTGGAACGGCCGCACCTGGACCCGGTTGCCGCAGGCCTTCGAGCCCTCGGCGGCCCACTTCAGCGCAGCATCCAGGTCGGGTGCCTCGATCACCCAGAAGCCACCGAGGTACTCCTTGGACTCCACGAAGGGGCCGTCGGTCACGACGACGTCGGAGCCGGTGTTGTCGACGGTCGTGGTCGAGTCGTGGTTCTGGAGCCCTCCGGCGAAGACCCAGGCCCCCTCGGCCTGCAGGCGCTGGTTGAAGGCACCCACGGTGTCGAACATCGCCTGCATCTCCGCGGGGGACATGGCGTCCATCGCGGCGAGGTCCTCGGGTGTGTGGTTGACGGCGAGCAGGTACTGGGTCATGTCACTTCCTCCTGGGATGGGGCCCCGAGCGGGCCGTTCACCCACTCCACGGACAGGACGGCGTCGGTACGACACCTTTCCCGAAATCACCTCGCGTGCCTACGGTCCTCCCATGACCGATTGGGGTGCCCTCTACCGCGAGCACGTGGGCGCCGTCTGCGCGCTCGCCACGGACCTGACCGCTGACGAGCTCGCCCGGGAGGTGCCGGCGACGCCCGCGTGGACCGTGCACGACGTGATCGCCCACCTGGCCGGCGGACCGTCCGACGCCGTCACCGGCCGGATGGACGGGGCGCCGGGGCCGGAGTGGACGGCGCGGCACGTCGGGGAGCGGCGCGGGCTGCCCGTCCCGGACCTGGTCACGGAGATGCAGTCGCACCAGGACCCGATCGCCGAGCAGGTGGCCGACAACCCCCGCCCCGCGATCGTCTGGGACATCGCGGTGCACCACGCCGACCTCCACGAGGCCCTCGGGCGTGGCCGGCTCCCCGACCACCTGTGGGAGCCGGTGCTGGCCGGCGTCGCGCCGATGCGGTTCGGCACCGCCGGAGTGCCCGCGGACGTCGACCCCTACGAGCTGTTCCGGGCGCTCTTCTCCCGGCGCTCGCGCACCCAGATGCAGGCGTGGGGCCTCCCGCTGTCGGCCGAGCAGCTCGACGAGGTCTGCATCTTCGGGCCCCGCGACGACGACCAGCCGATCCCGGCCTGAGGCGCGCCTCAAGGTTCCCTCAGCACCGGCGCAAGGGTGAGCCGAGAAGTACCCGGCGCAGGCGCCGCCGACCTACCCTGGGAGGGTGCCCCCCGTGTCGTCCTCTCGTGCGCGTGCGCTCGCGCCGGTCCTGGCCGTCGTCGCGCTGCTCCTCACCTGCTGGGGCGCACCCTCGGTGGCCGAGCCGGCCCACGGTCCGACGACCGCGGAGCACCCAGCAGCGGCAGCGAAGGCCGGCAAGGACCCGCGCAAGAGCCGCGGGCTGTTCGTGGACCCCAAGATGCCGGCGTACCAGGCAGGCGGCGTCTACCAGCAGGAGCTCGGGTCGCGTGCCCAGGCGCTCTGGCTGGGTCCTGAGTACTACCCGACCAACACGGTTCGCGACGTGGTTCGCGCGTACACCTCGCGCGCGCTCGGCGCGAACAAGACACCGGTCCTCGCCGTCTACGGCATCCCGGATCGGGACTGCGGGTTGTACTCCTCCGGCGGGCTTCCTGGCGCGGCCGAGTACAAGGCGTGGATCAAGCAGATCGCGAAGGGGGTGCGCGACCAGGACGCGCTCCTCGTCCTGGAGCCCGACGCGATCCCGTTCTACGGAGATCCCCGGTGCCGGAACGCCGGTGACCGGCTCGGCCTTCTTCGCTACGCCTCCCGCGTGCTCAGCGGCGCCGGCGCATGGGTCTACCTCGACGCCGGCCATTCGGACTGGACGCCCTACGACGACCGGGCAGCCCTGCTGAAGAAGGCCGGCATCGGCTACGACCGCGGCTTGAGCACCAACGTGGCGAACTACCGCACCACAGCTGACGAGAAGGACTACGCCGGCGATCTGCTCCGTGGCCTTCGCAAGCTCGGCGTCAGGGGCATGCACTACGTCATCGACACGTCGCGCAACGGTGCCGCGGCACCGGTCGACGGCGACGTCACCAACCCGACCTGGGCGTTGATCGGGAAGCCGCCGCGGCTCGTCCTGGACGGTGCGTTCGACGGCAACCTCTGGGTCAAGCACCCCGGCGAGTCCGATGGCCAGGTCAACGGCGGCGGGCCGTCCGGCCAGTGGTGCGACCTGCTCGCCGACCGGCTCCTGGGCCGCACGCCGACCCAGAACTACTGCCCCTGAGCACCACTGGCTCAGAGAACGACCGGCCCCGAGAACGACTGCCCTGACCGAGCGCGCCGTCACCACCCGGTCGTGCCCGGCCCGCCCTTGAACGGGCCGGTCACCCGACGGGTGATCCAGCCGCCGTAGAAGCCCCCGGGCTGGGGCACGACCACCTCGCCGTCGACGGTGCAGCGGTCGACCAGGGCGGGCATCACCGCGACCGCGCCGGCGATCGCCTCGAAGCCCGCGGTCGGCGTCGGGTAGGTCCACGCCGCCCGCGCGGCGACGCGGTCGGCGCCGGACGGGTCCCGCACGACCAGGTCGAGGTACGACGCCTGCCCCTTCCACTCGCACCAGGTGTGCCCGGCGACCGGCCGGAGGACCCCGGCGGCGAAGGCCTCACGCGGCAGGTAGTACGTCGGCGGGTGGCTGGTCTCGAGGACCCGCCAGCTGCGGTCCGTCGAGGCCACGACGACGCCGGCGAGCTCGATCTCCACGCGCTCGGAGCTCGGCTCCACGCGCGGCGGTCGCGGGTAGTCCCAGACGGACTCCGCGGGGTGGTCCTCGGTCACACCACGACGGTACCGAGGCGGGGAACACCAGCCGCCCGGGTTAGGTTCGGTGATCGTGCGCAGACTCCGGGGACTGGTGGCCGACACCCGGCCGCTGCGCAACGAGTACTTCCGCCGGCTGTGGCTGGCCAACATCGTCACGGTCGTCGGCGCCCAGCTCACGGTCGTCGCCGTGCCGGCGCAGATCTACCAGCTCACCGACTCCTCGGCGTACGTCGGCCTCACCGGCCTCTTCGGCCTGGTCCCGCTGATCGTCTTCGGCCTCTGGGGTGGTGCCCTGGCCGATGTCTTCGACCGACGGTCCATCCTGATCGTCACGACGTCCGGGCTAATCGCGACCAGCGTGCTCTTCTGGGTCCAGGCCGCGGCCGGCAACACCAGCGTGTGGCTGCTGCTCGGGCTGTTCTCGGTCCAGCAGGCATTCTTCGCGGTCAACCAGCCCACTCGCAGCGCGGTCCTGCCGAAGCTGTTCACCGCCGAGCTGCTCCCCGCGGCCAACTCGCTCAACATGACGATCGTGATGGCCGGGGCCATCGGCGGCCCGCTGATCGCCGGCGTGCTCATCCCCGTCCTCGGGTTCTCGTGGCTCTACCTGATCGACGCGATCTCGCTGTTCGCCACGCTGAGTGCCGTGGTGCGGTTGCCTCGCCTGCCGGTCGAGGGCGTGACCGGCTCGCCCGGCCTGCGCTCGGTGATCGAGGGATTCGCCTACCTCGGCGGCCATCCGGTGCTGCTGATGTCCTTCGTCGTCGACCTGATCGCGATGGTCTTCGGGATGCCGCGCGCGCTGTTCCCGCAGATCGCGCACGAGTCCTTCGGCGGACCCGACAGCGGCGGGCTCGTCTTCGCGCTGCTCTTCGCCGCGATCCCGGCGGGGTCGGTGATCGGCGGGGTCTTCTCCGGATGGGTCTCGCGCGTGGACCGGCAGGGGTACGCCGTCATCGTCTGCATCCTCGTCTGGGGCGCCGCGATGACCGGCTTCGGCGTCGCGGTGGGACTGGCGGACCGCGGGTCGGAGTCGTGGCAACAGGCGATGCTGCTCGCCGCCCTGCTGATGCTCGTGGTCGGCGGTGCCGCCGACATGGCCTCCGCGGCGTTCCGCACCAGCATGCTGCAGAGCGCCGCCACCGACTCGGTCCGCGGCCGGCTGCAGGGCGTGTTCATCGTCGTGGTCGCGGGCGGCCCGCGGGTCGCCGACGTCGTCCACGGGGCGGCCGCAGCGGCGGTCGGTACGGCGGCGGCCGCGGCCGGCGGGGGCGTGCTGGTCGTCGTCGGCACGGTGGTCGCCGCGATCGCCGTACCGTCGTTCGTCCGGTACCGGATCACCACCCGGGCCCTGCCGGAGGCGGGCTGACCCCGGACCGACTCCGTGGGCAATCCCTGGAGGGACCGGCGCCCGGCTCAGCGGCCGAGCAGCCCCCGCAGGTAGGCGGCCTGCCCGACGTGCTGGGCGTCGTCGTCGGCGATGCTCACCAGCCGCACGCCCAGGGTGACCGGTGGGTCCCAGCGCTCGTCGACGATCCGGTCGAGGTCGGCCTCGCCCAGGGTGCGCAGGTAGGCGACCGTCGCCCCGTGGCAGGCGCGCAGGTAGTCGGTCAGCAGGTCGCTGCTCGCGCGCACCTTGCCGACCTGCTCACTGGTGTGCCCGTACCCGTGGTCCTGCGGGTCGAGGTCGAGCCCGAACCGGTCGACCCACCCGTCGGCCAACCACAGCTGCTCGGTGCCGGCCACGTCGGCGATCTGCGCGTCCTGCACGCGGGCCGCGTGCCAGACCAGCCAGGCGATCGAGTTGGCGTCCGGCGTCGGGCGATGGGCGAGCTCGTCCTCGTCGAGGCCGCCGACCACGGCGACGCCGTTCTCCAGGACCCGCTCGAAGAAGTCGATGTAGACGTCCGCTGGTGACATGGTGCCGACGTTACGCCCGCGGCAAGTGGGTACTCCGGCTCCATGACGAACTTCGGCTACACGCTGATGACCGAGCAGAGCGGCCCGCGCGACCTGGTCCGGTACGCCGTCGCCGCGGAGCAGGCGGGCTTCGACTTCGAGGTCTCCAGCGACCACTACTCCCCCTGGCTGACCGAGCAGGGTCATGCGCCGTACGCCTGGACCGTGCTGGGCGCCGTCGCCCAGGCGACGTCGCGAGTGGGACTGATGACCTACGTGACCTGCCCGACGATGCGCTACCACCCCGCCGTCGTGGCCCAGAAGTCGGCGACATTGCAGATCCTGGCCGAGGGCCGGTTCACCCTCGGCCTGGGCAGCGGCGAGAACCTCAACGAGCACGTCGTCGGCGAGGGCTGGCCGGCGATCCAGGACCGCCAGGAGATGCTGCGCGAGGCCATCGACATCATCCGGTCGCTGCACACCGGCGAGCTGGTCGACTACCGGGGCGAGTACTTCCAGGTCGACTCGGCACGGGTGTGGGACGTCCCCGACCAAGGGGTCGACCTCGGCCTCGCCGTCGCGGGCGAGCGCGCGATCGCGGCGTTCGCGCCGCTCGGTGACCACCTGATCGGGGTCGAGCCGGAGTCGTCCCTGGTCGACGGCTGGAACGCCGTCGACGGCGCGCCCCGGATCGGCGACGGCGCCCGGGCGATCGGCCAGATCCCGATCTGCTGGGACCCCGACGAGGACACGGCGGTCAAGCGGGCGCACGAGCAGTTCCGCTGGTTCGGCGGCGGCTGGCAGGTCAACGCCGACCTGCCGACGCCTGCCGGGTTCTCCGGCGCGACGCAGTTCGTGCGTCCCGAGGACGTCGCGGGCTCCATCCCGTGCGGGCCCGACCTGGACATGATCGTCGAGTCGGTGTCGGCGTACTGGAAGGCCGGCTTCACCGACGTCGCGATCGTGCAGGTCGGCGACGACGGCCAGGACCGCTTCCTCGACGAGGCCGCCCGCCCGCTGCTCGAGAAGCTTCGCGCCGCCTCGTCGTAAGGGTCGAGTCGAGACTTCCGTCGGTCGAGTCGAGACTTCTGGTCAACCGGACGGCCGGAAGTCTCGACTCACCTGACGGAACTCTCGACTCGACGCGCGGAAGTCTCGACTCAACCGTCCTCAGGGATAGGTGCGGCAGGGCTGGCTGCGCAGCGACGCGCAGGGCGGGGCCGTGGCCGGGACCTTCACCTTCGGTACGACGGCGAGCACGACGCGCGAGCGGTGGACCCGGTCCGCGGCGACGGTGACCCGCTCGCCGTGGGCGATCGTGGTGTCGAAGGCCCACAGCGGCCGGGCGCCGCCCGGGGCGTCGACGGTGATCCGGATCCGGGAGCCCTCGCGGAAGGCCTGGGCGAACGGGAACAGCTCCACCCGCAGCCTGGTGAGCTTCCCGGCCGGCAGCGGCGCGGCGTCGGACGCGAGGTCGGTGTGCACCGGTGAGATCGGCGTCGACTCGGAACGGTCCAGCTCGCGGTGGCTGGCGCGGAGCCAGCCGGACTGCACGTAGACCTCGGTGCCGTCGGGCCGTACCTCGCTCAGCGTCACCTCGAGGTCGGTGTCCGGGGCGTCGGACCGCACCCAGAGGTCGACCGACCCGGTGCCGACGGCGACGACCGTCTTCTTCAGCGGCGGGCTGATCCAGCCCAGGCCCTTGCCGGCCGGGATCTGCCGCCAGTCGTAGGTCGGGTGCGCCTTCCAGATGTCGTTGCCGGGTCCGGTGTAGTCGGTGGCCGGCAGGGCCGTCGGGTCAGCGCTGTAGCTGCGCTGGCGCGCGTCACCGGGACGTTGCCCGGACGGCGTGCTGCGGAGCCGGCCGCCGGGGGTGAGGTACCACGCGGTGGGCTTCGCCTGCGGCACCGGCCAGGACGAGAAGGTCCGCACGAAGCGTGGGATCGGGGAGCCCGACGGCTCTCCGGCCGCTGCGCCCTCCTCGAAGCCGATCCGGACGTGGGGCTGGGCGCGGTACGTCGCGAGCGCCTGGCGGTAGGTCAGGCCGGTGTAGTCGATGCCGGGCGGCAGCGACAGGCCGCCGATGCCGGTGATGGACTGCGCGAGGATCGGCGCGACGAAGTTCTTGGCGTCACCAGGCACCCGCCGGCCGACGTAGAGGTCGAGGAAGTCGGCGTACCGGCCGAAGACCCCGAGGCCGAGCGACTCGGTGTGGGAGCCGTTGCTCATCGTCGCGTAGACGTCCGGCGAGCCGGTGAGGTCGTCGAGCAGCGCCGGGAAGTGGCCGCCGGTCTGCTCGTCCTGCCAGGCGCCGGCGATGAAGACCGGGACGTCGATCTGGTCAGCCCACACGCTCGGGTTGATCGGGTCCCCGATCTCGGGCGAGTAGAAGGGGTTCGCGTCGATCATGGCTCCGAGGTCGACGTTCTGGAGGCGCACCCGCTGGTTGTCCGCGCACACCGTGTCGCCGGCGTCGGCGCGCGCCTTGGTCCACGCCTGCCCGTAGGGCTCCGACTGCTGGGACCGCTCGGCCGCCCACGAGACGGCGAAGCCGGTGTTGAGGATGCCGCCCGGGTAGAGGGTTCCGCGGTAGGTGTCGTCGATGACCGACAGCGGGGTGATCGCCGCCAGGTGCGGCGGCTGGGTCCGCGCGACGTAGAGCTGCTCGATGCCCGGGTAGGAGATGCCCACCATGCCGACCTGGTGGAACTGCGCCCAGGACTGCGCGGCGACCGTCTCGATGACGTCGTAGCCGTCGATGCTCTGGACGGGCTCGAAGGTCATGAACGCGCCGCCCGAGCAGCCGGTGCCGCGGACGTTCACGCCGACGTAGGCGAACCCGAGGGTGTTGAAGAGGGTCGCCATCGTCGTGTTGGCCGGGTTGCTGGGGTCGTAGCCGGAGTACTCCACGACCGTCGGGAACGGCCCGTCGCCGGACGGCAGCGAGACGTTCGCCGAGAGCGTCGTGCCGTCGCGCGTGGTGATGTAGTTGAACCCGTCGTGGAGGGTCTGGCCGTCGTAGAAGGACTGCGGCGGGGGCGGGCCGTCGAAGTCGGTGACCATCGCCGGGTCGGACTCGGTCACCGGGTCACCGGTGGTGCGGACCGTGTAGCTGCCGGCGTCCAGCTGACGCCACACGAGGCTGCCGAGCTCGTCCACCGTGCCGGTGCCCACGACCGCGCCGTCGTGGTCCACCAGTGCCAGGTCCTCCCCGGGCGTCGCGTCCAGCACGTACAGCTGGTTGACGCTGGGCCGGACCGTGAAGTCGTCGGTCCCCGCTGCGGTCGCGCTCCCCGTCGTCGTGCCGAGCGCCCCGGCCGCCAGTGCCAGCACCGTGGCAGCGCACAGCGCCGCCTTCCTCCCTGCTCCCATGGCCGGATCGTGTCACGCCCGTCGCTCACGCGCTGGCGGATCGCACCGCCCCACCGAAGAAGACCTGGATCTCGACGATCCGGCCGTCCCGCACGGTGATCAGCTCGGCGTTGCGGTGGGTGCCACCCGACACCAGGTCGTACTCGTAGACGACCAGGACGTCCTCGTGCCCGGCCGGGACCAGGTGCAGGAGCTCGTGCCTCGAGAACCGGTCCGCGGTCGGGAAGCACCGGTCGAAGAACGCGCGGCGGTCGAGGTGGTCGTCCTGGGGGCTGGTGAACACCAGCGAGTCGCCGACCAGCGACTCGGCGGCGGCTCGGTCCTGGCGGAGGTAAGCATCGAGCTGGGCCCGCACGACCTGCTCCGGTGACATCGGCGCTCCCCTCGGACGTCCTCTGCAGGTGCTGACCCGCTCCGGCGCCGGGAGTCATCGCGCCAGCGGGCGGGCACAGCCGGCTAGCCGGTCATCCGCTCCAGCCGCGCCTGGAGCAGGCCGCGGCGGTGGGCGTTGCCCGGCAGGTCGACGTACTGCTCGCCGAAGGCGTTCAGCAACGCGTCGTCCAGCCGGCGTACGGCGCCCGGCGGGTAGCGGTAGTCCATCCGCTCGATGATGCGCGCCTCGTCGACGCCCGCGAGGACGCCGCCGAGCTCGGCCAGCGACGCCAGGCCGAGCTCGGGCAGCAGGCCCGCGATCCAGGCGTAGTGGTCGGGGCGCGACCACTCGGCGTCGGCGTACTGGCCGGCGAGGTAGGCCGCGAGCTCGCGCGGGCTGACGCCCTCCTCGCCCGTCGCGGGCTCGGACACCGCCGCGCCGCGCAGCCGCTCGCGGATCGTGGTGAACTCCTGGTCGGCGAGCTCCAGCAGCCCGGCGGCGAGGGTGAAGCGGCGGTCGAACTCCTGGGCGTGCTCGGGCGGCACCGTGCCCTTGTAGCGGATGTCGTGCTCGAACTCGGCCCACGCGTGCTGCAGCACGGTGCGCACCTGCACCTGGGCGACCGCGCCGTCCTCGCGCTCGACGAGCAGGTGCCGGCTGGCGTAGCCGAACCGCCCCTCGCTCGCGGTCTCCTGGCCCAGGTCGCGGTCGTCGAGCACCCGCAGCTGGGCGCCCAGCACGTCGGCCACCGTGGCGACGTCGCTGCGCACGTAGGTGATCACCCGGACGCCGACCTGGTCGGTGATCTCGCGCAGCGGGTCGGTGAAGGCCGGCACCCCGTCGACGGTCCGGGCCGCCTTGGTGGCGAAGGACTCCACGCTCTTGGCGCGGCCGGTCACGCTCAGGTAGTTGACGCCGGCCTCGTCGAGGACCGAGGTCACCTGCTCGACGTAGGAGTCGGCGAGCGCGACCAGGCTCGGGTGGCGGCGGGCGTACTCCTCGACCGCCCGCCGGATCGCGTCGTGGGCGTCGCCCAGGGACGGCGTGACGATGTAGCCGCGCTCGAGGTCGCCGTACGTCGTGACCCGGTCGGGCCAGCGCTCGGCGAACAGCGCGACGTAGGCGCACACCACCGCGTCCACCTGGTCCTCGGCCACGCCGAGCTGGCTCTTGCGGGTCGCGCCCTCGACGTCCGCGCGCAGCGCCCGCCAGGCCCCGTCCGGTGTCCGGTCGTCGGGCACCACCCGCTCGAGGTGGTCCATCAGCTGCAGGAGCGCCGCTCGCATCGAGTCGAGGGTGCGGCCCCGCTTGTCCTTGTACTTCAGCGTCCTGGGGAGGCCGAACAGCACCACGGTCGCCGGGTGCGGGTAGACCTCGATCGCCCGCCGGTCGCGGCCGGACCGCGGGTCGAGGTCGAGGCGGAGCAGCTTGCAGATCCGGGCGCCGCGGGTGCCGTTCGCGAACTCGGGCTTGCCGGTGTTGGAGGGGTGCGCGCCGGCCTCGAACGCGCGGAAGTCCCGGTTCAGCTCCTGCTCCGCGACGCGTGAGCCCGTCGGGTTGGTCACGACGAGCGGGGCGTCGATGCCGGCGAGACAGGGGCCGTCGACGTACGGCGCCAGCGCGGCCCTGATCTCCTCGTCGGTGCGGACGCTCGAGAGGTGCACCAGCGCGCCGTCGGCGTCGAGGACCGCCAGGCCGGTGCGCTGGCGCTCGCCCCAGGCGAGGTCGATGCCGAGGTGGTGGAGGGGTGCGCGCACGGGCCCAGCCTGCCCTACCGGGGGACCAGACCGGGTACGACGAAGCGCTCGACGAGCTCGCGCTCCTCGGCGTCGTCGCGCCCGGGCACGATCAGGAGCGAGACGATGACCCGGACCAGCCACCGTGCAGCGAGCTCGTCGCCGACCGCGCCCAGACCGAGCGCCGTGACGACCTCGCTGGACTGCGCCAGCTCGGCGGTGGTGCGCGCGTCCGCGGCACCGAACCAGGCGAGCAGCTCGGGCGACTCCCGCACGTGTCGCACGGAGGCGAGCACCGCGTCGGTCACCGAGTCGGTCTCGGCAGCGACCAGGGCCCCGATCCGGCGGGCCTCCCGGTGCACGAACGCCCGGTGCAGCTCGTGGCGGTCGGCGAACCAGCGGTAGAGCGTCGCCCGGGAGCAGCCGGCCGCCCGCGCGACCTCGCCCATCCCCACGGCGTTGACGCCGCGCTCGGCGAACAGCGCCGCCGCGGCGTCGAGGATCGCGGTCGCCTGGTCCTTCATGCCTGGTCCCTCACGCCTGGTCCCTCACGCCTGGTCCCTCATGCCTGGTCCCTCATGCCTGGTCCCTCATGCCTGGTCCCTCATGACGCAGGACGGAACGGCACGACCGTCGGGCGCCGCACGTAGGGCCCCGGCGCCCACTCGACCCCGTCGAGGTCGACGGTGAAGTCCGGGCAGCGGGCGACCAGCTCCTCGAGCGCGACCCGCGCCTGCAGCCGGGCCGCGGCCGCCCCGAGGCAGTGGTGGCTGCCCTGGCTGAAGGTCAGGATCTGCGTCGGCCGCCGGCGGACGTCGAGCTGGTCGGCGTCGGGGCCGTAGCGGCGCGGGTCGCGGTTGGCGGCGCCGTAGAGCAGCAGGACCCGGCGGCCGGCCGGGACGGTTCGGCCGTGCAGCTCGACGTCGCGCGTCGTCGTACGCGCCAGGCCCTGCACGGGTGACGTCAGCCGCAGCAGCTCCTCCACCGCGTCCTGGACCAGGGCCGGGTCGTCGACGAGCAGCCGGCGCTGGTCGCGGCGCTCCTCGAGGAGCTGGACGGAGCCGCCGAGCATGCCGGTCGTGGTGTCGTTGCCACCGGTCACGACGGTGAAGACGTAGGCGAGGATCGCGAGCAGGCCGGCGTCGTCGTCACCAACCCCCGCTGCGACCAGGTGGGAGACGGTGTCGTCGCCGGGCTCGACGCGGCGCCGCTCGATCAGCTCGGCGAAGTACGCCGTCATGTCGGTCAGCGCCGCGGCAGCATCGGTGATCGCGCCGGCCGAGCTCGCCGAGACGATCGCGTGCGTCCAATCGTCGAAGTGGTCCCTGCCGTCGTCGGGCACGCCGAGGTAGTGGGCGACGACCATGCTGGGGAGCGGCTTGAACAGCGCCTCGACGACGTCACCGCCGCCGTCGGCACGCAGCCGCTCGACGCGCTCGACGACGAAGTCGCGCACCACCGGCTCGAGCGTGGTCACCTGCCGGGGCGTGAACCCGCGCGCGACCAGCTTGCGGAACGCGGTGTGGTCGGGTGGGTCGAGCATCACCAGGGGGCGGTTGTCCGCGAGGCCGATCGCCTCGAGCTCGTCGTACTCCACCGTGAGGCCCTGGGCGGACGAGTACGTCGTCGTGTCCACCGCGGCCGCGAGCACGTCGGCGTGCCGGGAGAGGACCCAGTGGTCCCGCCCACCCGACCGCTCGACGTGGTGGAGCGGGTCGTGGTCGCGCAGGTCGGCGTACATCGCCCACGGGCTGGCCCAGGTCGCGGGTGTTCCGGGTCGGTACACGCCGGCCACGATGAGACAGATCGGCGGATTTGTCCAGCGCCGGGAGGGGATACTCCCTGACGTTCTGGTGGTCGGGAGTGCGTGCTGGCCACGAGAACGTCAGGGACTACCCCGCCACGGCGGACCCGCCCGACGATTCCCGGCGTGACGCCCAGGCGGGAACCTCGTCGACGAACGCCGCGTCCCAGGGAGGTGAAGACCCCTCGGTGGCACGCCCTCGCCCTGTCCAGCGTGGCCTTGCTCGTCGCGTGCGCTGCTGGTTGCTCCTCCGAGACCTCCGCGCCGGCACCGGCACCCACCCCAGCCGGGACCCCGACGTCCTTCCCCGCGGCGCCACGCCACACGACCGTGCCGCACATCGCGTACGGGACCTCGGTCGAGAAGGCGCTGCAGCGGCTGGAGCGGGCGGGTCTGCACGGCGAGGAGCCCGCGGTGGACTGGCCGCACTACGTCACGGGCACCGACCCGGACGCGGGCACCCGGGTCGAGGTCGGGTCGACCGTGCTTCTCGAGATCGGGGACGGCTGAGGCGGCGGTGGACCGATCAGGCCCCGGCCTGCTGCAGCGCCAGGCGGGCGGCCCGGGCCGCGGCGATCGCCCGGTCGGGCCCGCCGTGGGGACCCTGGCCGGCGCGGCGGTCGGGGTGGCGTTCGGGATGGCCGGGCGGCCGGCCGGCGGAACGGTGCGGGCGGGACGAGGACGAGGTTCGGTCGTGCACGTCGGCCCAGGAGGCGACTGCGCGCCGCCAGATACACCTCAGGCCAGCGCGGTCCAGGCCAGCGCGGTTCAGGCCGGCGCGGGCCCGGGCCCGCGGGGTTCAGGCCAGCGCCGCCAGCTCCCGCGCGATCGCGGCGCCCAGGCGCGCGTTGTGGCGGACCAGGGCGATGTTCGCGGTGAGCGAGGCGCCACCGGTGATCTCGACGATCCGGCCGAGGAGGTACGGCGTCGCGTCCTTGCCGTGGATGCCGAGCCGCTCCATGTCGGCGAGGGCCTGGTCGATGATCAGCCCGATCTCGTCGGCGGGGATCTCGTCCTCCTCCGGGATCGGGTTGGCGACCACGACCCCGCCGGCGAGCCCGAGGTCCCACTTCGCGCGCATCACCGCCGCGACCTCGGCCGCGGTGTCGACACGGTTCGGGGCGGCGTGCCCGCTGCTGCGGGAGTAGAACGACGGGAACTCGTCGCTGCCCACGGCGAGCACCGGCACGCCCAGGGTCTCGAGGGTCTCCAGCGTCAGGCCGATGTCGAGGATCGACTTCACCCCCGCGGAGACGACCCCGACCGACGTCTGCCCGAGCTCGGTGAGGTCGGCCGAGACGTCGAAGGTCTGCTGGGCACCGCGGTGCACGCCGCCCAGGCCGCCGGTCACGAAGACCTCGATCCCGGCGAGGGAGGCCAGGCGCATCGTCGCCGCCACCGTGGTGGCGCCGTGGGTGCCGCGCGCCACGACGAGCGGCAGGTCCCGCACGCTCACCTTCGTGACGTCGCCGTGGCTGGCGAGCAGCTCGAGGTCGTCGGCACCCAGGCCGACGCGCGGGCGGCCGTCGAGAACCGCGATCGTCGCGGGTACTGCGCCGTGGTCGCGGATGATGCCCTCGACCTCGGTCGCCATCGCGACGTTCTGGGGGTAGGGCATCCCGTGGCTGATGATCGTGCTCTCCAGCGCGACCACCGGTGCGCCGTCGCGTAGCGCGTCGGCGACCTCCTCGGTGAGGGTGAGCAGCGGGTGGGGCGCGGTCATGGCAGCAGGCTCCTGACGAGTCGGTCGGTGAGGTCGGGTCGGACGGTGTAGGGGCTGGCGACGGTGAGCGCGGCGGCGGCGTGCCCGTACGCCGCCGCCTCCGCGGGCCGGGCGCCACCGAGCAGCGCGTGGCAGAAGGCGGCGAGCATGGCGTCGCCGGCGCCCGTGACGTCGACGACGCCCCCCACCGCCGAGGCGGGTACGGCGGCGAGCTCGGTGGTCCCGCCGGGCGCGCTGAGCAGCGAGCCGGCGGGGCCCAGCCGCACCCACACCAGCTCGACGCCGCGGTCGTGGAGCGCGGCGGCGGCGCGCGCGACCTGACGGGCGGTGCGGGTCGGCAGGCCGGTGAGCGCCCCCAGCTCGTCACGGTTGGGCGTGACGGCGTGGAGCGGACGCTCCGGCGTCACCAGCGGCACCAGCGCGGCGGCCTTCGGGACGCTGACCGGCTCGAGCACGACGCGCGTGCCGGCGGCGTTCGCGAGGTCCAGCGCGAAGCCGAGCGTCGCGGTGCCGAGGTTGCCGTCGAGCACGACGAGCTCGGCCGTGGCGACCAGGTCGCGCGCCGCATCGACCTGCTCGGGCGCCAGCTCGTCGGTGGCGGCCATGTCGGCGACCGCGACGACGAGCTCGCCGTCGGCGTCGAGGACGGCCGTGTAGGTGCCGGTCGACCGTGCACTGCGTCGTACGTGCTCGACGTGGACGCCGGCGCCCGACGTCGCGGCGAGCACCTGGTCGCCCAGCCCGTCGCTGCCGATCGCGGCGACGAGGTGGGTGCGGGTGCCGAGCCGGGCGAGGTTCTCGGCCACGTTCCGGCCCACGCCGCCGGCGGCCATGGTGGCGGTCCCGGGGTTGCTGGTGGCGGGCACGGCGGCCCGTGCGCTGTGGGCCTTGACGTCCATGTTGGCGCCGCCCACCACGACCACCGAGGGCTCCTCGCTGAGGAGGTAGCCGCGCCCGAGGACGACGCCCTTCTTGCCCAGGTTGGACAGGTGGACGTTGACGGCGGCCCGGGTGGTGCCGAGCGCCGCCGCCATCGCCGCCGACCCGATGAGCGGGTCCCGGCGCAGGAGCGCGACGATCTCGCGCTCGCGCTCGGTCAGCATCATGCTTGCCATGCTAAAGCACCTTCAGCAGAGCAAGGGAGGTTTCGGTCGGATGCGTCCTGCGCCGAGGGTCGGTCAGCGCCAGCGGCCGCGGACGCCGTACCGCTCGAAGCCCAGCGAGGCGTAGAGCTGCTGCGCGGGGTTGTCCTCGTTCACGGTCAGCCAGGCCTCGCCGTCGAGCGCCCGGAGGGCGCGGACCACGAGGTGGGTGCCGAGGCCGCGGCCGCGCCAAGCCGGGACGACGCCGACCTGGTCGATCCAGCTGCCCAGGACGTTGACGAAACCGACCGGCCGCCCGTCTTCGTCGAGCGCGACCGCCGACACGTCGCGGCGCCACTCGTCGTCCTCGTCGAGCTCCTCGAGCCACGCGGCCTCGGTGGGGTCGGGGAAGCCGGGGCGGTCGCGGAAGGAGCCGACGTACGCCGCGAACAGGTCGCCCAGGCGCGCCTGCGCCACCGGGACGAGCGTCGTGCCCGCCGGCACCGGGACGTCCGGCACGGAGCCCAACGGGTGCCGCATCACCGCCTCGGCGAAGGTGCGCTCGAGGCCGAACCGCGCATAGAGCCGCTCGGCCGACGGGTTGACGTCCTCGCACGTCACCGTCAGGGGTACGCCGCCGGCACGCTCGACCGCCCAGCCGAGGAGCGCCCGCCCGTGCCCCTGACCGCGGTGGTCGGGGTGCACGAGACCGGAGGTGGCAGCGCCGTCCTCGCGGACCGTCACCGCCGCGGCGGCGACCAGCACGCCGTCACCGTCGCGGACCTCGTGGGTCTCCCCGGAGCGCAACCGGGCGCGCAGCAGGCCGTCGTCGGTCAGCAGGGGCAGGCCGCCGTCGGCGTCGAGGCAGGCCTGCGCCAGGGCCCGCAGCTCGGTCAGGTCCGGGTGGTCGTGGCTCACGGACCGAGCCCAGCAGAGAACAGGCGCGCGCGGCAACGCCCTTTCGAGCACAATGACGGGGTGCCGACGACCAGCCAGTGGCTCGCGTTCCTGATCGCGAGCGCGCTCTTCATCCAGGTCCCGGGACCCAGCCTGCTCTTCACGATCGGCCGGGCCCTGACCGTGGGCCGCCGCGACGCGCTCCTCTCGGTCGTCGGCAACGCGCTCGGGGTGACCGCGCAGGTGCTGCTGGTCGCGGTCGGCCTCGGCGCCGTCGTCGCCGCGAGCACCCAGGCGTACGTCGTGCTCAAGATCGTCGGGGCGGCGTACGTCGTGTGGCTCGGCGTCCAGGCGATCCGACACCGTGCGGACGCCCGCGCCGCGCTCACGGCGGTCGATCACCTCACCGTGCAGCGCGCGCCCGCCCTGCGGTCGCTGCGGATCGGATTCACGGTGGGCCTGACCAACCCCAAGACGATCGTGTTCTTCGTGGCGTTCCTGCCCCAGTTCGTCAACGAGCCGGCCGGGCACACCGGCGTCCAGCTCGCGCTGCTCGGCGTCGTCTTCGGCGTGATGGCGGCCTGCTCGGACTCGGTGTGGGCGCTGGCGGCCAGCCGGGCACGAGACTGGTTCGCCCGCCGGCCCCACCGGCTGGACAAGCTCGGTGTCGCCGGCGGGGTGATGATGATCGGCCTCGGCGCCGCGCTGGTGGCCAGCGACTGATCGCCGACTCAGCACCCCTGCGCGAGCAAGACGCGCCGACTCGGCACCCCTGCGCGAGCAAGACGCGCCGACTCAGCACCCCTGCGCGAGCAAGACGCGCCGACTCGGCGGGCTACAGCCGGCGGGCCTGGTCGTGGGCCAGCAGCGCCACGCCGAGCGAGAGGCGGGAGGCCGGGTCGTCGAGCGGGTGGCCGACCAGCTCCTCGAGCCGTCTGAGGGCGGGGTAGAGCGAGGTCCGGTTGCGGTGGGCGACCCGGGCCAGCTCGGTCTTGTTCCCGCCGACGGCGAGGAACTGGCGCAGCAGCTCGACGAGTCCGCCCCCGTGCCGCGCCTCGTGCTCGAGCAGCGCCCCGAGCTCGGCCTCGGCGAACTCCTGCAGCCGCGCGTCCTCGCGCAGCGACATCAGCAGGCCGGGCAGCCGGATGTCGGACTGCCGCACGCAGCCGTCGACCGCGGGCAGGGTCACGGCCACGTCCGCGACGGCACGCGCGGAGCGCAGGGACGACGCGGTGGCCAGCACCCCGCCGACCGGAGCGCCGGCCGCGAGCACCGCCTCGGGCTCGACGACCGCGAGGGCGCGGGCGAGGGCGTCGAGGTCGGTGTCGGCCGGGACGAGCAGGCCGACGTGGACGGCGTCGAGGACGCCGACCAGCCCCGGGAGGTCGCCCAGTGCCGGCACCAACCGGTCGACCGGAGCCTCGGAGCGCAGCCGCGCGACCGCGCCGACGTACGACGTGGCCGCCGGCACCCCGAGGGCGCGCAGCCGCGCGGCGGCCACCACCTCGCTGCCGACCCGGCCGTCGAGCAGGTCGAGCAGGAAGCCGCCGTGCACGCGCAGCTGGAGAGCGGTGTCGTCGCGCTCGATCATCCGCCCGAGCTCGAGGGCCGACGCCGTGCGCTCGGCCACCATCCGCACCCGGGGCTCGTCCCGACCGGCGGGGAGCACCAACCGGCCCCACGCCCCGCCCTGGATGCCGACGGGCGTGGTCAGCCAACCCTCGGGGCCGCCGACGCCGGTCTCCCGCAGGTACGGCGTCAGCCGCGACCGGCGCTCCCAGTCGACGAGCAGGCGGTCGACCGGCTCCTGCCGCGCGGCGGCGACCAGCACGTGGCGTCCCAGGTCCTCCAGCACCACCGAGCCGCCCACCAGGTCCGCGGCCGCCTCGACCAGCCGCGCCATCGGCGCCCGCGCGAGCCCGAGGTCGGTGAAGGTCTGGTGGACGTCGCCCGCGAACCGCACCTCGTCGTACTGCTCGGCCACGATCGCCCGGTGCACCGCCTCGGTCACCTCGACGAACCGGACCGGGCGGTTGAGCACCACCAGGGGGAAGTCGGCGGCGCGCGCCCGACGCAGCGCCTGCTCCGGCACCGAGGGGTACGCCGTGCTCAGCTCGACGACCAGCCCGGCGGCGCCGACCTCGACCAGCTGACGCACGAAGTCGTCGGCGGCGGCCGGCGAGGCCGCCATCGCGATGCCGGTGCTGAGCACCAGCTCGTCGCCGACCAGCACGGCCCCGACGTCGCGCACCTCCGAGACGTGCGCCCACCGGATCCGGGCGTCCAGACCCCGCTCGCCGCTGAGCACCACCGGGTCGCCGGCGGCCAGCACGGGGAGCGCGAGGGCCTCGCGCACGGAGACGGCCACGCGCCGAGCGTAGGGCGTCCCCCCGAACCCGGTCCCGGGCTCCGTCCACCGCTCCCTCAGCGGTAGAGCGCGAGGAAGCTGCGAGCGGCGGCGGCGACCAGCTCGTCCGGGGTCGCGTCGACGACACCGTCCAGCCAGGCGGTCACCAGCTCGGCCACGCCGCCGATGAACAGCAAGCCTGCCAGCTCGTCCTCGGGGCCGCCCAGCGGTGAGAGGCCCAGCTCGCGGGCGGACTCCGCGGTCCGGTGGGCGAAGTGGCGCATCAGCTCGGTGCGGCGCGGCCGCAACGACGGCATCGCGGCGGCCTCGACGATCGCGACCCGCCCCTTGCGGGGATCGTCCACGAGCAGCTGCACGAAGGCGCTGACCGAGGCCAGCGCCCGCGCCGCCGGGTCCGGCCCGGCCAGGTCCCCGGCCTCCTGGGTCCTCGTCTCGATCTCGGTGGCGACCTGGTCGAGCACCGCGGTCTGGGCGGCGTCGAGGTTGGCGAAGCTCTCGTAGAAGTAGCGCTCCGACAGGCCGGCGCGCGCGCAGACGTTGGTCATCGTCGTGCTGACCTCGGGGTCGGCCCAGACGCCGAGCGTCGCCTCGAGCAGCCGCTCGCGACGCTCCGCGGCGCGCTCCTGCGCGCTCACGCCCCGGTAGACGCCCGACTGCACGGCCATGGGCGTCAGCGTCTCACAGAAGGTTGACAGGGCATCCTTCCTCATTGATCGTGTGCGCATGACCACACCCGTCGTCGAGGTGCCGCGGCAGCGGCGGGAGGACCGCGGGCTGCCGATCCTGGGCCGGGTCTTCGAGTACGCGCGCGACCCGGTCGCGATGATGCGGCACCAGTACGAGACCTACGGGCCGGTCGCGCCCTTCCACGCGCTCCACAACCAGGCGGTCATGCTGCTGGGCCCCGACGCGGTGGAGGCCGCACTGCGCAACAAGGACAAGGCGTTCGCCAACAAGCCGGCGTGGACCCGGCTGGTCGGGCCGTTCTTCGGCGGCGGGCTGATGCTCATCGACTTCGACGAGCACCACGTGCACCGGCGGATCATGCAGGAGGCGTTCACCCGCGACCGCCTCGAGGGGTACGCCGCACGCATGCACCCGGCCATCGAGGCCGGGACGGCGGACTGGGACACCGAGCCGGGCTTCCAGGCCTACTGGAAGCTCAAGCAGCTCACCCTCGACATCGCCGCGGACATCTTCATGGGCGGCGCGGAGTCGACCAGCCGCGCGGAGATGGACGCGGTCAACCGCGCCTTCATCTCCTGCGTCCAGGCCGCGGCCGGCATCGTGCGCGCCGACGTGCCCTTCACCCGCTGGGGTCGTGCCTACCGCGGTCGGCGGGTCCTGGAGGACTTCCTGCGCGGCTACCTGCCCGCTCGTCGCGCCACCCGGACCGACGACATCTTCTCGGTGCTGTGCCACATCGAGACCGAGGACGGCGAGCGGTTCTCCGACGACGACGTCGTCAACCACATGATCTTCTTGATGATGGCCGCGCACGACACGTCGACGATCACGACCTCGACGATCCTCCAGCTCCTCGGCCAGCACCCCGAGTGGCAGGAGCGCTGCCGTCAGGAGTCGCTGGCGCTCGGCCCGGAGCCGACGCTGGCCGAGCTGGAGGCGCTGCCGTCGATCGACCTGGTGATGAAGGAGGCGTTGCGGCTGCGCGCCCCCGTCCCGGTCGTGGTCCGCAAGACCGTCCGGGAGGTCGTCGTCGAGGGCGTCCGGATCCCCGACGACACCGACGTCGTCGTCGCGCTCCAGCTCTCGCACCTGCTCGAGGACTACTGGACGGACCCGACGGCCTTCGACCCCGAGCGCTTCTCGCCGGAACGGCGCGAGGACAAGTCGCACCGCTTCGCCTGGTCGCCGTTCGGCGGCGGCGTGCACAAGTGCATCGGCCTCTACTTCGCCGGCGCCGAGGTCAAGGCGATCATGCACCGGCTCCTGCGCGGCCACCACTGGACCGTCGACCCGTCCTACGTCGCCCCCCTGGACAACCACGCGCTCCCGTTCCCGAAGGACGGCCAGCCGATCGACCTCGTGCGGGACGGCTCGCGGTAGCCGGAAAGGACACCATGGACTTCGACGACACCCCGGAGGAGGCGGCCTGGCGCGCCCGGGTGCGCGCCTTCCTCGAGGAGCACCGCGACGACCTCGGGCGCCGCTCCGGGCCGCGCACCTCCGACGACCGGGTCGCGCGCGAGCGCCAGGCCCTGCTGTACGACGGCGGCCTGGTCGGCGTGACCTGGCCGGTCGAGGCGGGCGGCCAGGGCGGCACGCCGATGCAGCAGGCCATCGTGGACCAGGAGATGGCGCGCGCCGACGTACCCGGTCCGATCAACCTGATCGGCATCGGCATGTGCGGCCCGACGGTCATCCACCACGGCAGCGAGGACCAGCGGTCGCGCTACCTCCGGCGGCTGCTGCGCGCTGACGACCTGTGGTGCCAGCTGTTCAGCGAGCCTGCCTCCGGCAGCGACCTCGCGGCGCTGCGGACCCGGGCGGTGCAGGCCGAGGACGGCAGCTGGCGGGTGACCGGGCAGAAGGTGTGGACCACGCTGGCCCACCTCGCCGACTACGGCATCCTGCTCACCCGCACCGACCCCGACGTCGCCAAGCACCGGGGCCTGACCATGTTCGTGGTCGACATGAGAGCCCCGGGGGTGACGGTCCGGCCGCTGCGGCAGATGAGTGGCGGAGCCGACTTCAACGAGGTCTTCTTCGACGACGTCGTCATCCCCGACAGCGAGCGGCTCGGCGACGTCGGCGACGGTTGGCGGGTCGCGCTGACGACGCTGATGAGCGAGCGGCTCTCCCTCGGCGGCGGGGGCACCGAGATCGGACCCGGCGCGGCGGCCGTCGTCCGCCATGTCGCCGCCCGTCTCCCGGACCTCTCCCCCGACCGGCAGGCGCTCGCGCGCCAGCGGCTCGGCCGCGCGTACGTCGACTCGCTGGCGATCCGCTACACCGGCTACCGCCAGCTCTCGAAGATCAGCAAGGGAGAGCTCCCCGGTCCCGAGGCGTCCGCCGGCAAGCTCGCCGGCACCCGGGTCGCCCTCGACCTCGCCGACCTCGCCGTGCGGGTGCTGGGCGACGACGCGGCGTACGCCGCCACCGCCGACGGGGTCCGGACCTGGCAGGACCTGCAGGCCGTGCTGCCCGGCATGGCGATCGCGGGCGGCACCGACGAGGTGCTGCGCAACATCATCGGCGAGCGGGTGCTCGGCCTCCCGCCCGAGCCGCGCGCCGACAAGGGCATGACCTTCAGGGAGAGCCTCGCGGCCGCGGGTGCGTCAGCAGAGGAGCGCCGATGAACTTCGACCTGGACGACGAGCAGCGCGACCTCGCCGCCGCCGCGCGGGACTTCCTCTCCGGATCGGCCTCCCCCGCGGTCGCTCGCGCCGCCCTGGACGAGGGCGCCGACGTGGCGCCCGGCCGGGGCGCCCTGGTGGAGAGCGGGTTCGCGACGATCACCGTGCCCGAGGGGGCCGGTGGCGGCGGCGGGTCGGTGCTCGACCTCGCCGTGGTCGCCGAGCAGGCGGGCCGGGTCCTCGCGGGGCCGTCCCTGGTGACCTACGCCCGCGCCGCCGTCCTGCTGACGGGCGACGAGCGGATGGCCGGCCTCGCCGACGGCTCGCTCGCCGTGGCCGTGGCCGACGGACCGGGCCCGGTGCTCGACGCGGCCGGGGCCGACCGGTTCCTCGCGCTGCGCGGGGACGACGTGGTGATCGGCGGCGGCCAGGTGAGCGTCCGGGACCCGATCGACCCGACCCGCGGGCTCGGCGACGTCGCGCTGGCCGACGACCTCGCGGTCGTGGCGTCCGACGCCCTGCTGCGCTGGCAGCACGCCGAGCGGGTCGGCCGGGTGGTGCTCGCCGCCGAAGGACTGGGGACGGCGAGCCGCGCTCTCGAGCTCGGCGTCGAGTACGCCCGTGAGCGGCAGGCCTTCGGCCGCGCGATCGGGTCCTACCAGGCGGTCAAGCACGCGCTCGTGGACGTCTACGTGCACGTCGAGCAGCTGCGCTCCCTGGTCTGGTGGGCCGCCTGGGCCGCCGACCAGGCACCCGACGAGCTGCCCCTGGCCGCGGCCGCCGCGAAGGCGGCCGCGGCGACCACGCTCGAGCAGGCGGCCGAGACGCTGATCCAGGTCCACGGCGGCATCGGGTTCACCTGGGAGCACGACGCCCACCTGTTCTGGCGACGGGCCAAGGTGGACCGACTGCTGCTGGGCGACGACATCGGCGCCTTCGACGAGGTCGCCCGGCTCGCGATGGCCGCCGCGGACGACCGGGCCGGCGCCGTACCCTCCGCGGCCGGTGCGCGATGACCGGGACGGTGGCGGGCCAGGGGTCGGGGCAGGGGTCGGGGGCGCACCACCTCGCGCTGCTGGCCGAGGCCGCCCTGGAGCGGCTCGGCGACTACGACCAGCTGCTCTTCGAGGGCACCTGGCACTCCTCGGGCGAGATCATGTCCCGCGCGCGCCGGGTGGCCACCGGGCTGGCGGCGATGGGCGTCGAGCCGGGTGACCGCGTGGTCGTGATGACGATGAACACCTCGGAGGTCTTCGTCGCCTACCACGCGATCTGGCGGGCGGGCGCCGTCGTGACGCCGGTGATCTTCCTGCAGACCCCCGCGGAGCTGCGCCACATCCTGGAGAACTCCGAGGCCCGGGCCGCGATCGTCAGCCCCGAGCTGCTGCCGATGGTCGTCGACGCCGCAGGGGGCCTCGACCTCTCCCTGGTCGTGGTCGGCGACGTGCCCGAGGGCGTGGACGCCGTCGCCTTCGCCTCGCTCGAGGAGCACGAGCCCGGCGAGATCGTCGCGCGCGGCGACCACGAGATGGCGGCCCTGCTCTACACCGGCGGCACCACCGGTCGGGCCAAGGGCGTCATGCTCAGCCACCACGGTCTCTGGCACGCGGGCCGCGGCATGGACGGCGTCGCCCGGACGATGGGCACCACCCGGTCGCTGCTGCCCCTGCCGCTCTCGCACGCGTTCGGCCTCAACGTGCTGGTCGCCGGGCTCCACGCCGACCAGCAGTTCGTGTCGGTGATGCAGCGCTGGTTCGACCCGCAGGGCTGGCTGGAGCTGGTCCAGGAGCACCGGCTGGAGAGCAGCCCGGTGGTGCCGTCGATGATGCAGATGCTGCTCGACCTGCCCTACGCCGACTACGACCTGGGCTCGCTGAGGTCGTTCGGGTCCGGCGGCGCACCGCTGCTGCCGGCGCTGCGCGAGCGGGTCGAACAGGCCTTCGGCGTCACGATCCTCGAGGGCTACGGGTGCACCGAGAGCACGGCGATCGCCACCGCCTCCACCCTCGCCGCCAACCGTCCGGGCAGCGTCGGCAAGCCCGCGCCGCACGTCGAGCTGGCGATCCTCGACCCGCTGGGGCAGCCCGTGGCCACCGGCGAGGACGGCGAGATCTGCATCGCGGGGCCGGGCGTGATGATGGGCTACTGGCGGGACCCGGAGCAGACCGCGCAGACGGTCGTCGACGGGTGGCTGCACACCGGCGACATCGGTCACGTCGACGAGGACGGCTTCCTCTACGTCGTCGACCGCGCCAAGGACCTGATCATCCGCGGCGGCTTCAACGTCTTCCCGCGCGACGTGGAGGACGTGCTGCTCGCCCACCCCGCCGTCACCGCCGCCGCGGTCGTCGGACGACCCGACGAGAAGAGCGGCGAGGAGGTCGTCGCCGTCGTGTCGGTCGGCGCGGACGCGTCCGTGACGCCGGAGGAGCTCGTCGCCTTCGCCCGTGGCCGGCTCGCGAGGTACAAGTACCCCCGCGAGGTCGTCATCGTCGACGCCGTACCGCTCACCTCGGTCGGCAAGACCGACCGGAAGGCGGTGCGCTCGCTCGTCCGAGACTGACCGGCTCGGCAGGGCTGGGGGCAGAGGAGCCGGGGGGCCGAGGGCGGTCGGGGGATTTCGTCGGGCGGCCGACGAAATCCGATCCGGGACGACGAAGTTCTGTCGTCCCACCCCGGAATTTGTCGGCCGGCCGACAAAACTCGGCCGAGAACGGTTGAGCGACACAGTGTCCCCCTCTCAGGGCGAGCGACGACAATCTGTTCCTGTGCGTGGCGCCCAGGAGGCGGCACGATGGGGTCATGCAGACCACCACTCCGCGCACCATCGGCCACTGGATCGACGGCCGGGTCCACCCCGGCAGCACCCAGGCAGCGGACGGCGCCCGCGCCGGCGACGTCACGAACCCCGCCACCGGCCAGGTGACCGCTCGGGTCGCCTTCGCCGGGCCGGAGGAGATCGAGGCTGCGGTCGCCTCGGCCAGGAAGGCGGCGGTCGACTGGGGCACCACGTCGGTCAGCGCGCGCACCCAGGTGGTCTTCCGGTTCCGCGAGCTCCTCAACGAACGCAAGGAGGAGCTGGCCCGGATCATCACCAGCGAGCACGGCAAGGTGCACTCCGACGCACTCGGCGAGGTCGCCCGCGGCCAGGAGGTCGTCGAGTTCGCGTGCGGCATCCCGCACCTGCTCAAGGGCGGCAACTCCCCGCAGGTCTCGACCGGCGTCGACGTCAAGAGCATCCGGCAGCCGCTGGGCGTCGTCGGCATCATCAGCCCGTTCAACTTCCCGGCGATGGTGCCGATGTGGTTCTTCCCGATCGCGATCGCCGCCGGCAACGCGGTGGTCCTCAAGCCGAGCGAGAAGGACCCCTCGGCCGCGATCTGGATGGCCGAGCTGTGGAAGGAGGCCGGCCTGCCCGACGGCGTCTTCACCGTCCTGCAGGGCGACAAGGTCGCCGTCGACGGCCTGCTCGACCACCCGGACGTGGCGTCGATCAGCTTCGTCGGCTCGACCCCGATCGCGGAGTACGTCTACGAGCGCGCCAGCCGCGCCGGCAAGCGGGTCCAGGCCCTCGGCGGCGCGAAGAACCACATGGTGGTGCTGCCCGACGCCGACCTCGACCTCGCCGCGGACGCCGCGGTCAGCGCGGGCTACGGCTCGGCCGGCGAGCGCTGCATGGCGATCAGCGTCGTCGTCGCGGTCGGCGACACCGGCGACACGCTGGTCGAGAAGATCAAGGAACGCACCGCCACCCTCAAGATCGGTGACGGTGAGCGGGAGACGGACATGGGCCCGCTGGTCACGAAGGTGCACCGCGACAAGGTGGCGTCGTACGTCGACGCGGGCGAGCGCGAGGGCGCGACGCTCGTCGTGGACGGGCGCAGTGTCGACGCCGACGGCGAGGCGGACGGGTTCTGGCTCGGCCCGACGCTCTTCGACCACGTCACCCCGGAGATGAGCGTCTACACCGACGAGATCTTCGGCCCGGTCCTCAGCGTCGTCCGCGCCGGGACCTACCAGGAGGCGCTGGACCTGGTGAACGCCAACCGCTACGGCAACGGCACCGCGATCTTCACCAGCAACGGTGGCGCGGCGCGCGCCTTCGAGACCGACGTGCAGGTCGGCATGATCGGGGTCAACGTGCCGATCCCGGTGCCGATGGCCTACTACTCCTTCGGCGGCTGGAAGGCCTCGCTCTTCGGCGACACCCACGCCCACGGCGTCGAGGGCGTCCACTTCTTCACCCGTGGCAAGGTCGTCACCACCCGGTGGCCCGACCCCGCCACGGCCGGCGGCCTCGAGCTCGCCTTCCCCAAGAACCACTGACCAGCCCGGCGGGTTTCGTCGGCCGGCCGACGAAACTCGCGTCGGGACGACGAAGCTTTGTCGTCCCGCCCCGGAAATCGTCGGCCGGCCGACGAAACTGGACCGCCCCCGAGAGGACCGCAGCCATGAGCACCGCCTACGACCTGGACCGCAAGCACGTCTTCCACTCCTGGTCCGCCCAGGCCGAGATCAGCCCGATGGTGATCTCGGCGGCGCGCGGCTCCTACGTGTGGGACGACGAGGACCGCCGCTACCTCGACTTCTCCAGCCAGCTCGTCTTCACCAACATCGGGCACCAGCACCCGCGCGTGGTCGCGGCCATCAAGGAGCAGGCCGACCGGCTGTGCACGGTGGCGCCGCAGTTCGCGAACGCCCAGCGCTCGGAGGCCGCGCGGCTGATCAGCGAGATCGCGCCCGACGGGTTCGAGAAGGTCTTCTTCACCAACGGCGGCGCCGACGCCAACGAGCACGCGGTCCGGATGGCCCGCCTCCACACCGGCCGGTTCAAGGTGCTGTCGACCTACCGCAGCTACCACGGCGGCACCCAGACCGCGATCAACATGACCGGCGACCCGCGCCGCTGGGCCAACGACACCGCGACCGCCGGCACCGTGCACTTCTTCGGGCCGTTCCTCTACCGGTCGGAGTTCCACGCGACGACCGAGGAGGAGGAGTGCGAGCGCGCGCTCGCGCACCTGCGCCGCACCATCGAGGCCGAGGGCCCCGACAGCCTCGCCGCGATCATCCTCGAGACGATCCCCGGCACCGCCGGCATCTTCGCCCCACCGCCGGGCTACCTCGCGGGGGTGCGGGCGCTCTGCGACGAGCACGGCATCGTGATGATCCTCGACGAGGTGATGGCCGGCTTCGGCCGGGCCGGCGCCTGGCTCGCGCTCGACCGGTACGACGTCGTCCCCGACCTGATCACCTTCGCCAAGGGCGTGAACTCCGGCTACGTCCCGCTCGGCGGCGTCATCATCAGCGAGCCGATCGCCGAGACGTTCGCGCACCGCGCCTACCCCGGCGGCCTGACCTACTCCGGCCACCCGCTGGCCACCGCCGCGGCCGTCGCGACGATCAACACGATGCGCGACGAGGGCATCGTGGAGAACGCCGAGCGCCTGGGGCGCGACGTCTTCGACCCCGGCCTCGCCGACCTCGCCGAGCGGCACGCCTGCGTCGGTGAGGTCCGCGGCGTCGGCGCCTTCTGGGCGGTCGACCTGGTCACCGACCGGTCGACCAAGGCGATGCTCCCGCCTGCCGCGCTCAACGAGGTGGTCGCGGCGTGCAAGTCCGCCGGGCTGCTGCCGTTCTCGAACACCAACCGGATCCACCTGGTGCCGCCGTGCACGATGAGCGACGAGGAGGCCCGCGAGGGCCTGGCGATCCTCGACGACGCGCTCAAGGCCGGCGACGCCCATGTCCAGTCGTAGGACCCGGCAGACCGTCTACGAGCGCCTCGCGCCCCCGGGCGCCCTGGTCGACGCGGCGCTGGCACCGAGCCGGCACGCGATCCACTGGCTGGAGGACGCGCCCGGTGCGTCGTACGAGCCCCTGACCCGGGACGCCGCCGCCGACCTGACCGTGGTCGGCGGCGGCTACTGCGGGCTGTGGACCGCGGTGCTCGCGAAGCGGCGCAACCCCGGCGCGCGGGTGGTGCTGCTGGAGGCGAACACGGTCGGCTGGGCGGCGTCCGGGCGCAACGGCGGGTTCTGCGAGGCGAGCCTGACGCACGGCGAGGAGAACGGCCGCAGCCGCTGGCCCGAGGAGTACGACGACCTCACCCGCCTCGGCCGCGCCAACCTCGACGCCCTCGAGGCCGACGTCCGCGAGCTCGGCATCGACGCCCAGCTCGAGCGCACCGGCATGCTCTCGGTCGCGGTCGAGGAGCACCAGGTCGACTGGCTGCGCGGCTCGCCGGGGTTCTTGGAGCAGGACGCGGTCCGGGCCGAGATCGCCAGCCCGGTCCTCCTCGCCGGCGACTGGGAGCGGGAGGACTGCGCCCTGGTGCATCCCGCCCGTCTCGCGCGCGGACTGGCGACGGCGGCCGCCGCGCTGGGCGTCGAGGTCCACGAGCACACCCGCGTGGTCGACCTCGACGTCCCGACCCGCGGTCCCGTGGTGGTCCGCACGACCGGCGGCGCCGTGACCAGCGACCGCGTCGCGCTCGGCACCAACGTCTTCCCGTCCCTGGTGCGGCGGGCCCGGCCGTTGACGATCCCGGTCTACGACTACGTGCTGATGACCGAGCCGCTGACCGACGCGCAGCTGGCGTCGATCGGCTGGCAGCACCGACAGGGTCTCGGCGACCTGGCCAACCAGTTCCACTACTCCCGCCTCACCGCCGACAACCGCATCCTCTGGGGCGGGTACGACGCCATCCCGAAGCGCTCGGTCCGCGGCGCGCACGAGGAGCGGCCGGCGTCGTTCCGCCGGCTCGCCGCCCACTTCCTGGTCGTCTTCCCGCAGCTGGAGGACGTGCGGTTCAGCCACCGGTGGGCGGGCGCGATCGACACCTCGACGCGCTTCGCGGCGTTCCACGGGCTGACGGCACGGGGTCGGGTGGCCTACGCCGCGGGCTTCACCGGGCTCGGCGTCGGGGCGACGCGGTTCGCGGCCGAGGTGATGCTCGACCGCCTCTCGGGCCTGGAGACCGAGCGGACCCGGCTGGAGATGGTGCGGAGGATGCCCCTGCCGTTCCCGCCGACCCCCGTCGCCGACGTCGGCATCGCGCTGACCCGCTGGTCCATCGACCGCGCCGACCACCGCCAGGGTCGGCGCAACGCCTTCCTGCGGACGCTCGACGCCGCCGGCCTGGGGTTCGACTCGTGAGCGGGCGGGTGCTCGCCGCCGACGTCCTCACGGCCGCGCTCGGCCCGGACCGGACGCTGCCGCTCGCCGACCTCGGCGAGGTCGAGGTGGGCGTGTGGGAGATGACGCCGGGGACCGAGCAGGACACCGAGGTCGACGAGGTGTTCGTCGTCCTCGCCGGGCACGGCACGGTCGTCTTCGCCGACGGCGAGGTCGTCGCGCTCGCACCGGGCGTCGCCGTACGCCTGCGGGCCGGGGAGCGCACGACCTGGACCGTCACCGAGACGCTGCGCAAGGTGTACGTCGCCGGCTGACGTCCGTCGAGAGACGCGCGAACGTCCCCGACCTGCGTGCGCGGGTCCCGGAGGGCAGGATGGTGGACGTGCCCCAGGACCTGAGCGCCGTCACCTGGCCGGTGCGCACCGCGCGCCTCACCATCCGCCCGGCCGAGCCCGGAGACGTCGACGCGACCTGGACGTTCCGCCGCCTGCCCGAGGTCACCGAGTGGCTCACGCAGCGGACCGGCGATCGTGCGGCGTACGCCGAGACCTTCCTGGACCCCGACCGGCTGGCCACCACCTTGGTGGTCGAGCAGGACGGCGCGGTCGTGGGCGACCTGATGCTCCGGATCGGGGACCCCTGGGCCCAGGCCGAGGTGGCCGACCGGGCCCGCGGCAGCCAGGCCGAGCTGGGTTGGGTCATCGACCCGGCGCACGCCGGCCAGGGGCTGGGGACCGAGGCGGTCACCGAGCTGCTGCGCATCTGCTTCGAGGACCTCGGCATGCGGCGGGTCGTGGCCCTCTGCTTCGCCGACAACGTGGCCTCGTGGCGGCTGATGGAGCGGGTCGGCATGCGCCGCGAGGAGCACAACGTCCAGGAGTCGCTGCACCGCGACCGCGGCTGGCTCGACGGGTACGGGTACGCCCTCCTGGAGGAGGAGTGGCGTGCGGGCCGCTGACGTGGTCCGGGTGCCGCTCGGCACCTTCACCCGGCCGACGGAGGAGACCGGCGGTCCGCCGCGCGCCGAGGTCGTCAACGGCTACCTGGTCCGCCACGACCAGGGGCTGGTGCTGCTCGACACCGGGATGGGCCGTGGCGACGACGAGACCGAGGCCTGGTACCAGCCCCGCCGCACCGACCTGCGCGAGGCGCTGGGCCGGGTCGGCGTACGCCTGGAGGACCTCGACCTGGTCGCCAACTGCCACCTGCACTTCGACCACTGCGGCGGCAACCCGCTGCTCGGCAGCACGCCCGTGCTGTGCCAGCGCCGCGAGCTCGCCACCGCGCGGGCCGGCGACTACACCTTCGACCACCTGGTCGAGGGCCGCTCCTACGAGCTCCTCGACGGCGAGGCCGAGCCGCTGCCGGGGCTGCACGTGGTCCCGACGCCCGGCCACGTCGACGGCCACCAGTCGCTGGTCGTGGAGTGCGAGGACGGCTCCGTCGTGCTGGCCGGGCAGTCCCATGACTCCGCCGCCGCCTGGGCGCGCGACCTCGCCGCGACCAGCACGACCGGCGCCACCGACCCGTCGGCGCCCGGGTGGATGACGCGGCTGCTGGCCTTCGACCCGCGCCGGGTGGTGTTCGCCCACGACGACACCGAGTGGTGTCCGTGACCGAGTCGTGTCCGTGACGCGTGGCAGGGTGGCGCCATGCCCGAGGAGATCTACCGCAAGGACCTGACCGGCGCCCGGCTCGAGGAGGTCGACCTCAGCGGCTCCTGGTGGCGCAACGTCTACCTGCGCGACGTGGTGATGCGCGGCATCTGGTTCCAGCACGTCGACATCGACGGCGCGATCGACGGGCTCACGATCAACGGGGTCGACGTCGGCCCGCTCATCGAGGCCGAGCTCGACCGCCGCGACCCCGACCGGGTGCTGGTGCGGGCGGAGACGGTGGACGACTTCCGGGCGGGCTGGGCGATGACCGAGCGTCGCTGGGCCGCGACGATGGCCCACGCGCGCTCGCTCCCCGATGGCCTGCTGCACGAGCGGGTCCGCGACGAGTGGTCCTTCGTCGAGACGCTGCGGCACCTGGTGTTCGCCACCGACGCCTGGGTGCTGCGCGTGCTGCTGGGCGACCCGGCGCCCTACCACCCGCTCGGCCTGCCCTTCACCGAGATGGAGGAGGAGGTGCCCGGGCTGGTCACCGATCCCGGCGTGCGGCCCTCCCTCGACGAGATCGCCGAGGTCCGCGAGTCGCGATTCGCGGTCGTCCGGCAGGTGCTGGCCGACCTGACACCGGAGCGGTTGGACTCGACGACGACGCCGGTGACCGAGCCCGGCTACCCCACCTCGGAGCCGTACGCCGTCCGCCGGGCCCTCGGCGCGATCCTCACCGAGGAGTGGCTGCACCGCGAGTACGCCGAGCGCGACCTCGCCGTGCTCGAGCAGCGCTCAGCTGGCTGAGCCCTCCGGGGCCGGGCCGGCGCTGCGCCGGGTCCGGGTCAGCGGTGTCGGCACCGCCTCGGCGACCTCGGTCGTCTCCGCGGGCGAGCGCCGGTGGGCGTCGTACCAGCGGCGGTAGACGGCCACCAGGGGCGTCGCGCTCAGGCCGTGCAGCAGGACGCTCAGGGCGACCGTGACCACGACCGTGGTGAGGAGCGGGTCCAGGTCGGGCACACCGGCCTCCAGCGCGAGCAGCCCGAAGACGACCGACGCCAGGCCGCGCGGCCCGAACCAGCCCATGAAGGCGACGGTCGGCCGGCGCGCGCCCGTGCCCGCGAGCGCGAGGGCCACGGGCACCATCCGGACCAGCGTCAGGCTCAGCAGCGCGTACACGACGACCTGCCAGGTGATGTCGGACCAGACCCGGCTGACCGCGAGCGCACCGAAGCCCAGCCAGGTCACCGCGGCCAGGATGTTGCCCACCTCCTCGGCGAGGTACATGGCGCGCAGCCCACGCTGCTGCGAGGTCGCGCCGTACGCCATCCCGGCGACGAACGCCGCGATGAAGCCGCTCCCGCCGAGCGCCACCGCCGCGGCGTACGACGCCGTGGCGACCGCCAGGACCAGCAGCTGGCGCCACTGCGGGAGCATCCATCCCCGCTCCTCGGCGGACCGGAGCACGGTGCCGCCCACAGCACCGACACCCACCCCCGCCGCCACGCCCCAGCCGATCTGCGCGGCTCCCTCCCGCAGCACCGCACCCCCGAACCCGCCGTGGAGGTTGGCGGTGGCGAGGTCGACCGCGACGAGGAAGAAGGGGACCGCCAGACCGTCGTTGAGCCCGCTCTCGACGTCGAGGGCCTGCCGGACCCGCGCCGGCACCGCCGCGTCCTCGACCACCCGCTGGCCCAGGGCCGCGTCGGTCGAGCAGAGCATCGTGGCCAGGACGAACGCGCTCGCCAGCGGCATCGCGGGGAACAGCAGGAGCGCCACGCCCAGACCCAGGACCATCGTCAGCGGCAAGCCGACCAGGAGCAGCCGACCGGGCCACGCCAGGCTGCGCCGCAGCGACCGCAGGTCGATCCGCGCCGAGTCGGTGAAGAGCAGGTAGGCCAGCGCCAGCTCGGCGACGTGCTCCGCCCCGGCGCTCTCGACCGGGACGTCCAGCCAGCCGAGACCGCCGGCCCCCACGACCAGGCCGACCACGACGAAGGTCATCGCCGAGGTGACCCCTCGGCGGTCCAGCACACCGGAGACCGCGCTGTACGCCGCGAGCACCAGCCCGATCGTGAGCAGTGCGGTCACGCGTCCTCCCTCCACCACCGGCACCCCGCCGACGCCTCGAGAGCAACGCTGGCAGCAGCGCGCGGCGCGCGCCGGGGTTCTCACGGAATTCGACGGCCGGTCCGCCGGTGGCTGGAGCTCGTCGAGAACCGTCGGACGTCGAACGGGCGGTGACTGCCGGCGGCCTGCGGGTCCGCTCGGGTTGCGACCGACGGGCTGGCGACGGGAGAGGTCCGCTCGCCCGGCGCTGCTTCCCGGCTCGGGGTCGCGGGCCCGGGGCGGTGGTGCGGACGCGGGACGTCATCAGGATCGAGCAACCGTCACCACGATCGTGATGACGTCCCGCGTCGGACGGGCCAGCGGTCACTGCGGCAGCGGCACCCGGATCAGCGTCGGGAGGTAGATGCTCGGGTCCGCCTTCACCTTCGAGAAGTCGGTGTTGTTGCGGCTGTAGGACACGACCATCGTCCCGGGGACGGGGAGGAGGTCCGGGTGGGCGAGGGGCATGTAGGTCACCGCGCCCGTCTCGGGGTCGGACGGGATGGTCGCCACGGGGTCGGTGGGGGTGAACGGCCCGGTGGGGCCGGGCGAGGTCCAGAAGACGAGCTGGTCACCGAGGTCGCCGTCGAGCTTGCTGACGGCGTACCACCGGTTCCCGTCGTGGAAGACGCTCAGCGTCTGGGACACCCCACCCCGCGCCGGGATCACGTCGACCGCGAAGTCGGGGTCCGACTGCCACGTCGAGCCGTCCCAGTACTGCCACGACGACAGGTCGAGGGCACTGTCGACCGGCACCCGGGCCACCCGCATCGCGAAGCCGAGGGCGTCGCTGGCGGTGGGCCGCGCGGTGCCGTAGACGTGGAGCCAGCCGTCGTCACCGATGGTCATCGCCGCTCCCCACTCGGGGCGGGCCGGGTCGGCGTCGTCGGGCCCGAGCTCCGTGACGCCGAGCAGCTGCGGGGTGCCGTCGACCGGCACCACGAACAGCGCGAGGGCCGGCCCCAGGTTGGCGAAGTCGAAGGAGCCCTCACCGGTGGTGGCGACGCGCTGCGCGGACACCAGGACGAGGTCGTAGCCCAGCCGGTGCGCGACCGAGGTCGACATCGGCCAGTAGCCCACTCCGTCGGGCCGGTCCGGGATCAGCGCCCCCCTCGACGGTGGCAGCACGACCGAGATGCAGCCGGTGTCCCACAGGAGCATCGAGTTGCGGACGGACGGCGGGCCGTCGAAGGTCGAGCTGCGCACCGTGTCCCCGAAGACCAGCAGGAAGCGCCCGTCCTGCAGCTGGGCGTCCGCCCCCACGTCGGCCCCGCGGAAGGCCGGGCTCTCCTGCAGCGCCGCGAGCTGCTGGTTGAGCTCGTCGACGTCGCGCGCCGGCGCGGGCGCGCCGATGCAGCTCGTCTCCGAGGCGATGCTCGGGACCGGGCGGCCCGCCTCGGCGTCCGTCGGGACCACCGCGACCACGAGGGCCAGCGCGGCGGCCAGGGGCACCACCGCGCCCACGACCCGCAGCCGCCAGTGGCGCTCGGGCACACCGCGCCCCCGCGACCCGGCACCGCGGCTCACCAGCCGCGCCCACCAGAGCGCGAGCACGGCGACCAGGGCGATCGCTGCCAGCTCGAGCGCCGGACGCAGGACGAGCCCGGGACCCAGGTAGGTCAGCCCGGCCAGGGCCTGCTGCGTCGCCCCGGTCATCAGGAACGGCGTGACCGTGGGCCACGGAGGCGGGAGCAGGTACTGGCTGGTGCCGGTGAGCAGCGGCGTCGCCAGCACGAAGTACGTCGCCGCGACGATCGCGAGGCCGACCAGCCCGGCCAGCGCCTCGACCGCCAGGGTGATCGCGCCGAGGGTGAAGGCGTAGCCCGCCCCGACCGCGGCCACGGGGAGCAGGTCGCCGGGCAGCCGCACCGCCGGGACCAGCTGCAGGACGCCCGCCCCGACCAGGGACACGGCGGCCAGCGACAGCAGCCGGCGGACGCCGGCCGTCGCGGAGGAGGCCACCGGGCCACGGACCATCGAGACGGCGAGCACGAAGCCGAAGCCGAGGAGACCGCAGAGCAGCACGTAGGTCCGGATCGCGGTCTCCGCGCCGGACGTCCCGGGACGGGTCAGCTCACGCACCTCGACCGTGCGGTCGCGGGCCTCCTCGATCGCCGTGATCCGGTCCACGACGGCCTGGTTCAGGGCCGGGTCCGCGCCGCCGTTGACGAGCACGACGTCGTGGGTCGCGGGCAGGTCGACGAGGACGGCGGCGACCGCCTCACCGTCGCGGACCGCCCGGTCGGCGGCCAGGGGGTCAGCGGTCCAGTCGGCCTCGAACGGATCCCCCGGGAGCGTCGATGCCTCGTGGGCGAGTGCCTGCGCCACGACCGCCGGAGCCGCGACCAGGACCGGCGCCCGGTGCGGCCCGTCGCCGGCGCGGGCCGCCAGGGTCGTGAGGACGACGACGTGGACGACGACCACGACCAGGCAGGCGACCAGGGTCCACCGACCCCCACCCCGCGGTTCGACCACGCGACCTCCCTGCCCACCGGCCCCCGAGGACACGGCGCCAGTCTCTCGCGCCGGCCCGCCCCCGCGCTCACGCTTCCCATCGCCGGACCGGGTCGGGCATCCTCGGACGGGCGGAGGGAGGGTCCGTGGCACGACTGCTGCACCGGCTCGGCTCCTTCTGCGCGCGGCGCCGGCTCCTCGTCATCGCGGTCTGGGCACTGCTGGTGATCGGGATCGGCGCCACCGTGTCGGCCGTCGGCGCCCAGACGAACAACGACCTGTCGCTGCCGGGGACCGACAGCCAGGAGGCCAAGGACCTGCTGGCGGACCGCTTCCCGCCCCAGCAGAACGGCGTCAACCCCATCGTCTTCGACGTCGACACCGGCACGCTGACCGACGACGACCACCGGCAGGCGGTCACCGCATCGGTCAAGGCGATGCGCGAGGTCCCCCACGTCTACAGCGTCACCAACCCGACCAGCAGCTCGGGCCAGACCGCCGGCCTGCTGGCGAAGGACCAGCAGACCGCCTTCGCGCCGGTGCTGCTCGACATCGGGTCCGGCGACCTGACGGAGGCGGAGGCGCAGCGCGTCCTCGACGCGACGGAGCCCGCCCAGCGCGCCGGGATCACGGTGGCCGCCGGCGGGTCGATCGGCTCGACGCTCTCGACCGAGGGCACCGAGACCAGCGAGGTCGTGGGCATCGTCGCCGCGATGGTCATCCTCAGCCTGGTGCTCGGCAGCCTGGTCGCGATGGGCCTGCCGATCGTCACCGCCGTGGTCGGCCTGGGTGTCGCCCTCTCCGTGGTCGGGCTCGTCGGCCACGCCGTGGGCATCCCCTCCAGCGGTCCGACCCTCGCGACGATGATCGGCCTCGGCGTGGGGATCGACTACGCGCTGTTCCTCATCACCCGGCACCAGGACAACCTCCGGACCGGGATGCCCGTGGTCGACTCGGTCGCGCAGACCGTCGCGACGTCCGGGAGCGCGGTCGTGTTCGCCGGATGCACGGTCGTCATCGCGCTGCTCTCGCTCGGCGTCGCCCAGATCCCTCTGGTCAGCGCCCTCGGGCTCGCCTCGGCGATCGCCGTCGTCGCCGCCGTGCTGGTCGCGGTCACCCTGCTGCCGGCGTTCCTCGGGCTGCTCGACCACGGGATCATGCGGCTGGCCCTGCCACGGTTCCTGCGACCGCACCGCCAGCACGGCCTGGGCATGTGGGCCCGGTGGGCCGGCGTCGTACGTCGCCACCCGGTGGTCGTCACCGTGGTCTCGCTCGCCGCCCTGGTGCCGCTGATCATCCCGGTCTTCTCCCTCGAGCTCGGCCAGGAGGACATCGGTGCCACGTCGCCGGACACCACGGAGCGGCAGGCCTACGACCTGATCACCGCCGGCTTCGGCGTCGGCTACAACGGGCCGCTGCAGGTCGCCTCGGCGCTCGACCCGGTCGCCGCGCCCAGCCAGGAGTACACGACGAAGTACGACCAGGCCCAGTCGCTGCAGAAGGACCTGGAGCAGAAGCAGAAGCAGCTGCCGAAGCAGCAGCAGGAGCTCGAGGCCCAGCAGCGGCAGCTCGAGAAGCAGCAGGGTGAGCTCGAGGACCGCAAGGCCGAGCTCGAGCGGGAGCAGGACCAGCTGCAGCGGCAGGGCGACGAGCTGAAGGCGCAGCAGGCCGGGCTCGAGCAGCAGGCAGCGGCGCTCGAGCGGCAGCAGCAGGAGCTCGAGGCCGAGCAGGCGCGGCTGCAGGCCGAGCGGAGCGCGCTGGAGCGCAAGGCCCGGGCCCTGGCCGCGCAGATCGAGCCGCTCGCCCGGGAGCTCGCGCGCCTCGACGTGCGCGCGAGGATCCTGCAACGACGCATCGACCACGCCCAGGGTCACCCGGACCGGGTCGCCCGGCTGCGGGAGCGGCTCGCCCGGGTCCACGAGCGCCAGGCCGCCGTGGAGCAGGAGCTCGCCCCGCTGACCGCCCGCGCCCACCACCTGGCCGACCAGGCCCGCCACCTGCAGGCCCAGGCCGCGCACCTGCAGCAGCAGGCCGCGGCGCTCCAGCGACAGGCCGACGAGCTCCAGGCGCAGAAGGCGACGCTCGAGCAGCAGGCCGCCGACCTCCAGCGCCAGGCCGACCGGCTCCAGACCCAGGCCGACCAGCTGGAGAAGGAGGCCGCTGACCTGCAGCAGCAGGCGGACCAGCTGCAGGCCCGGGCCGACGAGCTGAAGAAGGAGCAGCAGCAGGCCCAGCAGGAGAAGAAGCAGGCCGAGCAGCTGAAGAAGGAGCTCACCGCGATGGTGACCGAGGCCGGTGGCGACCCGCGCGGCACCGACACCCGGATCGTCGACCTGCAGGCGGGGCTCTCCGGCACGGCGGGGGTCGTCTCCCTGACGCCGCCGCAGCTCAACGAGAAGGGCGACGTGGTGCTGCTGTCGGCGGTGCCGCGCACCGCGCCCGCGTCCGACGACACCGCGGCGCTCGTCGTCCACGTCCGCGACGACGTCCTGCCCGAGACCAACGCCGGCGAGGGCATCGAGTCGCACGTGGGCGGCTACACGGCGTCGTACGTCGACCTCGCGTCGCTGATCTCGGCGCGGCTGCTGCTGGTGATCGGCACCGTGATCCTCCTCGGCTTCGTGCTGCTGATGATCGCCTTCCGTTCGCTGCTCGTCCCGCTCCAGGCAGCGGTCACCAACCTGCTGTCCGCGGCTGCGGCCTTCGGGGTGCTCACCGCCGCGTTCCAGTGGGGCTGGGGCATCTCGCTGCTCGGCATCGACACGGCCGACAGCTCGGTGCCGATCGCCAGCTACGTCCCGCTGATGATGTTCGCGGGGCTCTTCGGGCTCTCGATGGACTACGAGGTGTTCCTCGTCAGCCACGTGCAGCAGCACCACCACGCCGGCGAGGAGCCCGCCGAGGCGGTGCGCTCGGCGCTCGGGTCGAGCGCCCGGATCACCACGGCCGCCGCGCTGATCATGGCGTCGGTCTTCGCCAGCTTCATCCTCAACGACGACCCGACGATCAAGCAGTTCGGCGTCGGTCTCTCGGTGGCGGTCCTGCTCGCCGGCATCCTCGTGGTGACGCTGGCGCCCGCCGTGCTGGTGCTGTTCGGGCGCGCTGCGTGGTGGCTGCCCCGGTGGCTGGACCGGCTGCTGCCGCACGTCTCGATCGAGGGCGAGCCCGAGCCCGTGGCGGCGGACGGGGCCGGACCCGAGCCGGGGGCTGAGCCGGGACCCGAGCCGGGACCCGGTCCGGGCGACGTCACTGCGGCAACGGCACCCTGAGCAGCGTGGGCCGGTAGAGCGTCGGGTCCGCCTCGATCTTGGAGAAGTCGGTGTTGTTGCGGCTGTAGGAGACGACCATCGTCCCCTGGCGCGGGAGGAACCCCGGGTGCGCGAGCGGCATGTAGGTCACCTCGCCGGTCGCCGGGTCCGACGGGATCGTGGCGACCGACCCGGCGAGCGTGAACGGGCCGGTCGGGCCCGGCGCCGTCCAGAAGACCAGCTGGTCCCCGAGGTCGCCGTCGAGCTTGCTGAGGGCGTACCAGCGGTCGCCGCGGTGGAAGACGCTCAGGGTCTCCGAGACGCCGCCGCTCCCGGCGTCGATCACGTCCGCGGCCCGGTCGGCATCGGTCTGCCACGTCGATCCGTCCCAGTAGCGCCACGCGGACGGGTCGAGCGCGTCGTCGGGCCGCACCCGACCGACGCGCAGCGAGAACCCGAGGGCGTCGCTGCCGGGCGGCCGCGCGGTGCCGTAGGCGTAGAGCCAGCCGTCGGCGACCGCGAGCGCCGCGCCCCACTCGGGCCGGTCGGTGTCGTCGCTGTCCGGACCGAAGTCCTTGGTCGCGATCAGCTGAGGGGTCCCGCCGACGGGGACGACGAACACGGCGAGCGAGGGTCCGAGGTTCGCGAAGTCGAACGAACCACCACCGGTGGTCGCGACCCGCTGGGTCGAGACCAGGACGAGGTCGTAGCCCGGCCGGTGGGCGACCACCGCCGACATCGGCCAGTAGCCGATCCCGTCCGGACGGTCCGGGATGATCGCACCCTTCGACGGCGGCAGCACCACGGAGACGCAGTCGGTGTCCCAGAGCATCATCGAGTTGCGCGCGAAGGACGGGCCCTCGAACGCCTTGCTGCGCAGCGTGTCCCCGAAGACCAGCAGGAACCGCCCGTCCTGGAGCTGCACGTCCGCGCCGACGTCCGCCCCCTGGAACGCCGGGCTCCCCTGCAGGGTCTCGATCTGGTGGTTGATGTCCGCGATGTTGCGCGTCGGGGTCGCGTCCTCGAGGCACGTCGTGGCCGACGCGATGCTCGGCGTCGGCTGCGGCTGGCTGACGTCGCCCGGGACGAGGGCGATCGCCAGGGCCATCGACGCGGCGAGCGGCAGGACCACGCCGATCACCCACAGGCGCCAGTGTCGGGCCGGCGCGCTCGAGTGCGGCGCCGCCGGGTCGGTCCGGCTGTGGATCAGCCGGGCGAGGCCGAGCACGACGAGGGCCAGCACCACGACGGCGCCGAGCTCGAGGAGGGGCCGGGTGACCCGGCCCGGGTCCAGGTAGGTGACCCCGGCCAGCGCCTGCTGGGTGGCCCCGGTGAGCAGCCATGGCGTCACGGTCGGCCACGGCGGTGGCAGGAGGTACTGGCTGGTGCCGGTGAGGAGTGGCGTCGCGAGCACGAAGTACGTCGCAGCGACGATCGCGAGCCCGACCAGGCCGGCCAGGCTCTCGACGGCGAGCGTGACCGCCCCGATGGCGAAGGCGTAGCCCGCGCCGATGCCGATCACCTCCAGGTCGCTGCCGGGCAGACCGGTGCCCGGCAGCAGCTGCAGAAGGGTGGCTCCGAGCCCGGACACGAGGGCGAGTGCCCCGAGCCGGACAGCCCCACCCGTCGCCGACTCGGCCACCGGCCCGCGGACCAGCGAGATGGCGATGACGAACCCGAAGCCGAGCAACCCGCACAGGAGCACGTAGTCGCGGATCGAGACCTCGGCCTCCGCGGTGCCCGGGCGGGTCAGCTCGCGGACCTCGACCGTCCGGTCGCGCGCCTTCTCGATCGACGCGAGGCGGTCGGCGACGGCGGCATTCAGCTCCGGGTCGGCGCCGCCGTTCACAAGGACGACGTCGTGGGTCTCGCGCAGGTCGACGAGGACGGCGGCGACCGATCGGCCGCTCCGCACCGCCTCGCGCGCCGCGGCGGCGTCGTCCGTCCAGTCCGCCTCGAAAGGCTGCCCGGGCATGGCCGCGGCCTCCTCGGCGAGCTGCTGTGCGACGACGGCCGGCGCCGCGATCGTGAGCGGCGCCCGGTGCGGACCGTCGCCGGCGCGCGCGGCCAGGGTCACCAGGACGACGACGTGGAGGACGGCGACGAGCGCGCACGCGACGAGCGTCCAGCGGTGCGCGCGCAGCTCACCCATCACCGACCCTCCCCTCGCCGTCCCGCCCGGCCCCCGTCCTGCCGCCCGTCCTGCCGCCCATCCTGCCGCCCCATCCTTTCGCGAAGCGCAGCCCGCCGGGTCCAGACCAGCGACGGGTCCGCTGCGGCTGGACAGCCGGAGGTCCGTCAGGTGCTCACAGGTGGTCGGGCACGGTGAGCGCGTCCGGGTCGCTGCGCGGCGGCAGGCACTCGAGCGCGAGCTGGACCAGGGCGACCCGCCCGGCCAGGAGGGCCTTGCGTCGCAGCCCGCGCTCGTCGGCGAGGCTCGCCTCGACGGTGGCGGTGACCTGCTCGGGGGTGTACGCCGGCCGCGACCCGGCCGCGACCTCGACGTCGGGCAGCGCCACGAGCACCGGGAGCAGCTGGTCGCCGAGCCCGTCGAGGAGCTGGAAGCGCTGGAACTTCGAGAGCGCGTTCCACGCCTCGTCCTCGGTGCGCCGGCCCTTGCGGACGTCCTTGTCCTGCGTGGCCAGCACGCTCTTGGCGACGCCGGTCAGGGCCGCGGTCAGCTCGTGCTCGGTGAAGCGCATGCCCCCAGCATGCCGGACCCGCGGAGCGGCCCCGAGCGGGCCCGGACGGCAGCCACGACGCCGTGTGGTGGCGACCACTAGGTTGGGCACGTGGCCGTCATCGTGACCGCGGGGCTGACGAAGGCGTACCCGCGCGTCACGGCGCTGGACCACCTCGACGTGACGGTCGGGGAGGGGGTCACCGGCCTGGTCGGCGCGAACGGTGCCGGCAAGTCGACGCTCATCAAGATCCTGCTCGGCCTGGTCCCGGCGACCAGCGGCACCGCGAGGGTGCTCGGCCACGACGTCGCGGCGGAGGGCGCGCGGATCCGGGCGCTCGTCGGCTACATGCCCGAGCACGACTGCCTGCCCGCCGACGTCTCGGCCAGCGACCTGGTCGTGCACCTGGGGCAGATGTCCGGGCTCCCGTACGCCGCCGCGCGCGAGCGCACCTCCGACGTGCTGCGCCACGTGGGGCTGGCCGAGGAGCGCTACCGCCCGATCGGTGGCTACTCCACCGGCATGAAGCAGCGCGTCAAGCTGGCGCAGGCGCTGGTGCACGACCCCCGGCTGGTCCTGCTCGACGAGCCCACCAACGGGCTCGACCCGTCCGCACGCGACGACATGCTCGGCCTGGTCAAGCGGATCGGCGAGGAGTTCGGCATCGCGGTGCTCGTCACCTCCCACCTGCTCGGCGAGCTCGAGCGGGTCAGCGACCACGTCGTCATCCTCGACACCGGGCGGCTGCTGCGCTCCTCGGCGACCACCGACTTCCTGCACGCGACCGGCAGCCTCCTCGTGGAGGTGCAGGGCCGACCCGACGCCGACCGCCTGCTCGGCCAGGCGCTGGTCGACGCCGGGCTCACCGCCCGCCCGGCCGGCGGCGCGCTGATCGAGGTCGAGGTGCGCGACGAGACCACGCCCGACGTCGTACGCGACCTCACCGTCGACCTCGGCCTCGGTCTGGTGCGGATGCAGGAGCGCCACCACCGCATCGAGGACGTCTTCCGGGAGGGGGCCGCCGGCAGTGTCCACCCCGTCTGAGTCCCCGGTCGCCCCGGAGCCCCCCGGCGGCGTCATCCACGACCTCGGCTACCGCCCGTACGCCGGGCCGCGGCTCGGCGAGGCCACGGTCGCCCGGTCCTTCTTCACGACCGGCCTGCGCAACACCTACGGCCTGGGCCGGTCGGCGCGGTCGAAGGTGCTGCCGATGATCCTGCTCGGCCTGATGCTCCTGCCGGCGCTGATCCTGGTCGGCGTCCTGGTGCAGGCCAAGGACCTGCTGGGCCTGGACGAGCAGATCGTCCCCTACTCGACCTACCCGATCACCACGCAGCTGCTGATCTCGGTCTTCGTCGCCGCGCAGGCGCCGGCGCTGATCTCCCGCGACCTCCGGTTCCGGACGATCACGCTCTACCTCGCACGCCCGATGCGGCGGTCGGCGTACGTCCTGGTCCGCTTCGCCTCCCTCACGGTCGCCACCTTCCTGCTGGTCGCGGCGCCGCTGCTCCTGATGTACGTCGGCGGGCTGCTCGCCGGGCTGCCCCTCGCCCGCGAGAGCGGACGCTTCCTCGGCGCGCTCGTGGGCGCGGCGCTGCTCGCCGCCTGCCTGTCCGGCCTGGCGGCCCTGGTCTCGGCGCTGACGATCCGGCGCGGGCTCGCCGTCGCCGCGGTGATCGTCGTGCTGCTCGTCAGCTACACCGTCGTCGTCGCGATCCAGGGCATCTCCTACGAGTCCGGCCACGAGACCGTCGGCCAGGTCGCGGGGGTGTTCTCGCCGTACACCCTCGTCAACGGCGTGCAGGTGGTCCTCTTCGACTCCCCCGAGGCGACCGCGACGCCGCCCGAGGGCGCCGCGATGGGCGTGCTCTACGTCGTCGCGACCCTGCTCGCCGTCGGCGGCTCGCTCGCGGGCCTGATGGCGCGCTACCGGAGGGTCTCGCCGTGACCGAGATCCGCATCGACCACGTCTCGCGCTGGTTCCGCAACGTCGTGGCCGTCAACGACGTGTCGATGACGATCGGCCCCGGCGTCACCGGCCTGCTCGGCCCCAACGGCGCCGGCAAGTCGACGCTGATCGCCCTGATGTCGGGGTTCCTGGCGCCGTCGGCGGGGACGGTCACCCTCGACGGCGAACCGCTGTGGCGCAACGAGCAGGTCTACCGCCGGGTCGGGCTGGTGCCCGAGCGCGAGGCGCTCTTCGACTACCTCACCGGCCGGGAGTTCGTGGTCGCGAACGCCGAGCTCCACGGGTTGCCCGACCCGGGTGCGGCGGCCGAGCGCGCGATCGCCCTCATCGAGATGTCGGACGCGCAGGACCGCGAGATCTCGACGTACTCCAAGGGGATGCGCCAGCGGATCAAGATGGCCTCGGCGCTCGTGCACGACCCGCCGGTGCTGCTGCTCGACGAACCCTTCAACGGCATGGACCCCCGGCAGCGGATCCACCTGATGGAGCTGATCCGCACCATGGGCGCCGAGGGGCGCACCGTGCTGTTCAGCTCCCACATCCTGGAGGAGGTCGAGCAGGTCGCGCGGCAGATCGAGGTGGTGGTCGCCGGCCGGCACGCGGCGTCGGGCGACTTCGGCGCGATCCGCCGGCTGATGACCGACCGGCCGAACCGGTTCGTGCTGCGCACCGCCGACGACCGGAAGATGGCCTCGGTGCTGATGGCCGACCCGTCGGTGCGCGGCGCCCGGCTGCGGGCCGAGGGCGGGATCGAGCTGGAGGCATCCGACTTCGGGCGGTTCAGCGAGGTGCTCCCGCGGCTGGCCCGCGAGCACGGCGTGCGCCTGCACGAGGTGACCCCGACCGACGAGTCGCTCGAGAGCGTCTTCTCCTACCTGGTGTCGTCATGAGGCTGGTCTCGCCGACGATCGTGCGGCTGGGCGTGAAGAGCATCTTCGGGCGCTGGCGCGGGGTCCTGCTGTTCGTGCTGCCGCTGGTGCTCGTCGGGCTCGCGGTCCTCGCCCGGGCGCTCGTCGGCCAGTCCGAGGAGGGCTCGCAGCACACGCTGTACGGGCTCGGTCTCGTGGTCGTCGTACCTCTGGTGGCGCTGCTCGCGACCTCCGGCCTGCTCGCCCCGGAGATCGACGACGGCTCGATCTCCTACCTGCTCGCGAAGCCCGTGCCGCGCTCGACGATCGTCCTCAGCAAGCTGGTCGTGGCGGTGGCGTGCGTGCTGGCGTTCGCGTCGGTGCCGATGCTGCTGGCCGGGCTGGTGCTGCGCACCGACGACCCGTCCGTCGCGGTCGGCTTCGCGCTCGGGTCGGTGCTGGGCGGCACGGCGTACTGCGCGCTCTTCGCGCTGCTCTCGGTCGTCACCCGGCACGCCGTCGTGGTCGGCCTGGTCTACCTGCTGGTGTGGGAGGGGCTGCTCGGCGGGCTGCTCGACGGCGTGCGGTGGCTCTCGATCACCCGCTGGTCGGCCGAGGTCGCCGACCGGGTCGCCGGCCTGACGCTGGTCGCCCAGCTGCCGCTCACCTACGCGCTGGCCGCCGGCGTGGTCGTGATCGTCGGCGGCACCTGGCTCACCGGCCGGCGGCTGCGGGCGTTCAACCTGACCGGGGACGAATAGCTGCGGGTTTCGGCTGCCAGCAGCCAGGGCCCGCACGACACCCCGATGCGACCTGGCGTGTCGTGCGGGTATCGGCTGTCAGCAGCCGATACCCGCACCCGCCGCGCCGCACGCGCCGTCAGGCAGCCGCCTGACGTCGCGCCTGCTGCTGCAGGCGCGCCTGGGCGGCCCGGCGGACCTTGGGTCCCTTGGTCGACATCGCCCACAGCAGCTTGAGCTGCTCGGGCAGGTTCGAGCGGTTGGTGGTCGCGAGCCAGCCGTTGGGCAACGAGAGCCGGACGACCCGGTGCCAGGCCGAGTAGACCTGCTGCGGCAGCGGCGCGGCGTGGTAGCGGAGCTCGTACTTGTCGAAGAGCGCCTCCACGCGCGGCGCGATCTCGGCGTACCGGTTGCTCGGCAGGTCCGGGAAGAGGTGGTGCTCGATCTGGTGCGACAGGTTGCCGGTCATCAGGTGCATCGCCTTCGAGCCGGAGATGTTCGCCGACCCGAGCATCTGGCGCAGGTACCACTCGCCACGGGTCTCCTTCTCCGGGATCGCCTTCTTCTCGAAGGTCTCGACGCCCTCCGGGAAGTGGCCGCACATGATCACCGAGTGCGACCACACGTTGCGCACCACGTTCGCCGTGAAGTTCGCGGCGAGGGTGGGGAGGAAGCCGCCGAACGGGATCGCGAGCGCCGGGTTGACGACGTAGTCCTTGGTCGCCTGCCGGCGGATCTTGGCGAGCGTGCGGCGCGCGGAGGCCTTGAACTCGGCCGACCGCTTCTCCTTCGGCAGCCGCAGGTTGCGGCCCAGCTCGAGGTCGTAAGCCGCGATGCCGTACTCGAAGAAACAGGCGTTGACGAAGTTCCACAGCGGCTGGAGCAGGTACGCCGGCACCCAGCGCTGGTCCTCGTCGACGCGCATGATCCCGTAGCCGAGGTCGTTGTCCTTGCCGACGATGTTCGTGTAGGTGTGGTGGATCTCGTTGTGGGCGTGCTTCCAGCCCTCGGCCGTGGAGGCGTTGTCCCACTCCCACGTGGTCGAGTGGATCTTGGGGTCACGCATCCAGTCCCACTGGCCGTGCATGACGTTGTGGCCGATCTCCATGTTCTCGAGGATCTTGGCGACCGAGAGGCCCACGGTGCCGAGCACCCACAGCGGCGGCAGCGCGGAGCCGAGGAGCACCGCGCGCGACCCGAGCTCGAGGCGGCGCTGCACGGCGACGACCCGGCGGATGTACGCCGCGTCCCGCTCGCCGCGCTCGTCGAGCACGTCCTGCCGGATCGCGTCGAGCTCGACGCCGATCTGCTCGATGTCCTCGGGCGTGAGGTGGGCGGTGGGGTTGACGGGCTTCTTGGTGATGGCGGTCATCGAATCAGTCCTTCGGGTTGCGGTGGCCGTTCGTCTCACCGGGTTTCGAGGCTCCTTGCTCGTGCCTCGCTCGGAGCACCTCAACCACCGTGGTCGACGTGGCACGGCCCGGCGGCCGCGTTGATGCAGGTCTGGATCGGTACGCCGCCCGGGCCGGTCTCGCCCGGCACGGCGACGGTCAGCGCGCCGTTGCGCAGGTCGCGCACCGCGCCCTCCTTCAGGGGCAGCACGCAGGCCATGCAGATGCCCATCCGGCACCCGCTGGGCATCAGGACGCCGGCGCCCTCGCCGGCGTCGAGGATCGGGGTCGCGCCGTCGGCCTCGACGACCGTGCCGCCGCTGAAGGTGACGGTGCCGCCCTCGCCCGCCTCGACGAGCACCGGGCGGAACCGCTCGGTCGCGAGCTCGAGCCCGCGCTCGTCGAAGTGGGCCTGCAGGGCATCGAGCAGCCCGGCCGGGCCGCAGGCGTACGCCGTGCGCTCGGCCAGGTCGGGCACGATCGTGTCGAGGTCGGCGACGTCGAGCAGGCCGTCGACGTCGGTGTGGAGCTCGACGAGGCGCAGCAGCCCGCGGGCGGCGTACGACCGCAGCTCGGGGCCGAAGATGACGCTGTCGCGGGTCATCGCGGAGTGCAGCAGCACGATGTCGCCGGCGTACGGCGTGGACCGGGAGAACAGGTTGCGCAGCATCCCGATCACCGGGGTGATGCCCGAGCCGGCGGTGACCAGCAGCAGCTTGGCCGGGATCGGCTGCGGCAGCACGAACTCGCCCTCGGCCTGGGCGAGCTGGACCATCTGGCCGGCGCGCGCCCGGTGCACGAGGTGGTCGGAGACGACCCCGCCCGGGATCGCCTTGACGGTGATGCTGATGCAGCGGTCCGGGCGCGGGCCGTGGGTCAGGGAGTAGGTGCGCCAGAGGCGGACGCCGTCGACGTCGACGCCGGTGCGGACGTACTGCCCCGGCACGTGGCCGCTCCAGTCGCGGCCGGGCTCGATGACGATCGTCGCGGCCTCGTCGGTCTCCCGCCGGACCTCGATGATCCGGCCGCGCAGGTCGGCGCCGCGCCGCAGCGGGTGGAAGACGTCGAGCACGTCGGACAGCTCCAGCGGGGTCACCGCGGCCTCCGCGACCCGGCGCAGGCGCTGGCGGAGGTTCAGGCCCGGGCCGGACGCACGGGTGGCCCGCGACTGGCCCGACGGGACGGCGATGCTCATGGGATCCAGTGTGCTGCGCCCCGGGAGTGACATCATGACCTGAGGACGTGAAGATCCACGTCACATTTGTTCGCGGCGAACAACAACAGGTGAGTGGAGGGGGTTTCCATGGTTCGCAGGACCGCCCGTCGTACGGCGGGCCACGGGGTCCGGCTGCCGAGCGGGGCGTACGCCCAGATGCGCGACCAGCTGCCGCAGGTCGCCGACGACGTCGTCACCGCCATCATCGCCGAGGTCCCCAGCTACGAGGACGCGCTGTCCGGCTCGATGGGCGAGAACATCCGCAACGCGGTCCAGCTGGCGCTCGGCGGCTTCCTCGCCCTGGCGAGCGGGCGGCGCGGGATCGACCCCGGGACGCCCACGGCGCCGGCGGTCGAGGGCGCCTACCAGCTCGGCCGGGGCGAGGCCCGCAGCGGGCGCACCACCGAGGCGCTGCTGGCGGCGTACCGGATCGGTGCTCGGGTCGCGTGGCGCGACATGTCCACCACCGCGGTCGGTGCGGGTGTGGACGCCGACACCCTGGTGGGGTTCGCCGAGCTCGTCTTCGCCTACATCGACGAGCTCTCGGCGGCCAGCGTGGCCGGCCACGCCGACGAGCTCGCGACCACCGGGCGCGTCCGGCAGCGGCTGCTGGAGCGGGTCGCGCACCACCTGCTCGGCGGGTCGCCCGCCGACGCCGTGCTCGCGGCCGCCGAGCGGGCCGGGTGGGAGCCGCCCCGCACGCTGACGGCGGTGATCGTGCCCGAGTCACAGGTGCGACCGGTCCTGGCGTCGGTCGCGCCCGCCACCCTCCAGGCGGCCGACCCGCCCGAGCTCGACGAGGGCGTCCTGCTGCTCGTGCCCGACGCGCACGGGCACCGGCGGGCGGCGCTGCTGCGCGCGCTGGCCGACCGCGGCTGCACCGCCGGACCGGATCGGCCGTGGCTGGAGGTGCGCGCGTCCTACGAGCGCGCGCTGCGCGCGCGGGCGGCCGACCTCGGCCTCGACACCGAGGCGAACCTGGTCGAGCTGGTGCTGCAGGCCGACGACTCGGCCCGGGCCGACCTCCGCGCACAGGTGCTCGCGCCGCTGGACGGGATGCGCCCGGCGACCGTCGAGAAGCTCACCGACACGCTGCGCTGCTGGCTGCTCCACCAGGGTCGTCGCGACGACGTCGCCGCCGCGCTCTTCGTGCACCCCCAGACGGTGCGCTACCGGATGGGCCAGCTGCGCGAGCGGTACGGCGACCGACTGGAGGACCCCGACACCGTGCTCGCCCTCACCGTCGCGCTGGGCTGAACGGGCCAGGTGGTCCAGACGGTTGAACCTTCCACCAATCCGGCCCGGGACAGCGGTCCGAAGCCCCCACGTCCGCAAGTCCACGACGTGCCCGCGCCGCGGCCACGACCCTGGGGAGGGATCACCACCATGAGCACGACCACGCGCAGCATCGCCGCACTCGCCGCCACGACGCTCGTCACAGCCTGCGGCCTCGTCGGCATGACCGGTTCGGCCCAGGCCGCACCGGCGCCCGAGCGCGGCGTCAGCAGCCTCGCCGACGTCCTCGCGGCGGACGGTCACGAGTACGACAGCAACTGGAAGGACTTCGACATCCTCGACGCTGCGGTCACCACCGTCCTGGGCGCCAAGCCGGACAGCCCGGTCGCGGTCCTCGCTGACGGGAACGTGAAGCTCACCGCCTTCGCACCGACCGACCGAGCGTTCCAGAGGCTGGCGAGCGCCCTCACCGGCTCGACGCCGGCGACCGAGGAGGAGACATTCAACGCGATCGCCGGAGCCGCGGGCGTCGACATCGTCGAGACGGTCCTGCTCTACCACGTCGTCCCCGGCAAGACGCTCACGGCCAAGAAGGTCCTCAAGGCCGACGGCGCCAAGCTCACGACCGCGCAGGGCGGGAAGATCACCGTCAAGGTGTCGAAGAAGAAGGTCGTCACGCTGGTCGACGCCGACCCCGACCTGCGCAACCCGCGCGTGGTCGCGGTCGACATCAACAAGGGCAACCCGCAGATCGCGCACGCGATCGACCGGGTGCTCCTGCCCATCGACGTCTGACCGGCGCCACCAGGTTCATAGGGCAACCGACCCGCGCCGCTCGAGCAGCACCAGCTGCCGGGTGGCGCGGGTCATCGCCACGTAGCGGTCGACGGCGCCCCACGACTCCGGGTCGACGAGGACGACGAGGTCGAACTCCAGGCCCTTGACGAGCTCGGGGGGCAGCGAGCGGACCCGCGGGCCGTCGAGCAGCGACGGGTCGCCGACCACGCACGCCGTGCCCTCGGTGTGCGCGGCGAGGATGCGGTCCAGGTCGTCGTACGACCCGCGGACGACCGGGATGCCGCCGCTGCGGATCGAGGTGGGCACGTTCGCGTCCGGCAGGACCGCGCGGATCACCGGCTCGGCCTCGACCATCACCTCCTCCGGCGTCCGGTAGTTGACCGAGAGCGTGGCCTCGCGGACCTCGTCGAACCCGACCCGCTGCAGCCGCTCGCGCCACGACTCCGCGAACCCGTGCCGGGCCTGCGCCCGGTCGCCGACGACCGTGACGCTGCGCGACGGGCAGCGCAGGAGCAGCATCTGCCACTCCGCGTCGGTCAGCTCCTGGGCCTCGTCGACGACGACGTGGGCGAAGGGGCCGGCGAGCAGGTCCGGGTCGCCGACCTGGGCGTCCGCCACGAGCGCCGCGCCCAGGTCCTCCCGGCGCAGCATCGACATCACCATCATCTCGGAGTCGTCGGTCGCGACCAGGTGGTCGACGACGTGCGCCATCTCCTCGCGCTGGGCGGCCAGCTCCGCCTCCTCGCGGCGCCGCCGCCGCGACGTGTCCGGGTCGCCGAGCCGCTGCCGGGCGGCGTCGAGCATCGGCAGGTCGGACGTCGTCCACGCCTGCGGGTCCGCACGCTGCAGCCGGCGTACCTCGTCGGGCGCCAGCCAGGGAGCACAGCGGCGCAGGTACGCCGGCACCGACCACAGGTCGCCGACCAGCTCGGCCGGGTCGAGACGCGGCCAGGCACCGCCGAAGGCATCGACCAGCGCCTCGTCCTGGGTGAGCGCGCGCCGGAGCTGCTCGGGCGGGACGTCGGCGTCACACCGGTCGACCAGGAGCGTCGCGAGCGCCTCCCAGACCTCGTCGCGGGCCTCGTTGTGGGGCGTCCCGGGATCGACCGCGGCGAACGCCTCGGCCCAGTCCTCGGGCGCCACCCACAGGTCGACCCACGGGGTCTCGACCAGAACCCCGCGCGTGGGGGGCTCCTCGTAGAGCGCCACCGCGGGCTCGACCGCCGCGACCATCGCCGCGGTCGCCTTGAGCCGGGCGATCTCCGGGTCCACCTCCGGCACGGCCGCGGCCCCCTCGGGTAGCAGGTCGCGCAGCGTGCAGGTCTGGACCCCCTCCTCGCCCAGGCTCGGCAGCACGTCGGCGACGTAGGCGAGGTAGGCACGGTGCGGCCCGACGAAGAGCACCCCGCCGCGGCGGCTGCCCAGGCGCGGGTCGGCGTGGAGGAGGTACGCCGCGCGGTGCAGTGCCACGACGGTCTTGCCCGTCCCCGGACCACCGTCGACCACGAGCGCGCCGCGCGACCCGGCGCGGATGATCGCGTCCTGGTCCGCGGCGATGGTGCCGAGCACGTCCCGCATCCGCGGCGAGCGACTGCTGCCGAGGCTCGCGATGAAGGCGGAGTCCTCGTCGAGCGCGAGCGGGCCGGCCACCGCGCCGGGGTCGAGCACCTCGTCCCAGTAGTCGGTGATCCGGCCGCCGGTCCAGCGGTAGCGGCGCCGGCTGGCCAGGCCCCTCGGGTGCGCCTGGGTCGCCGCGAAGAAGGGCTCGGCGGCCGGGGAGCGCCAGTCGACCAGCAGGCGGGTGCCGGCGCGGTCGGCGAGCCCGAGGCGGCCGACGTACACGGTCGGGGAGCCGTCGGCCGGCACCATCCGCCCCAGGCAGAGGTCGAGGCTGTAGCGCCGCAGGGTCCGCAGCCGCGCGGTCAGGCGGTGCACCTCCTGGTCGCGGTCGAGCGCCTGCTGCCCCCTGCCCCCGGGGGCGCGGCGCACGTCCTCCAGGCGCGCGGCCAGGTCGGCGATCGCGTGCTCGAGGCTGTCGGCCATCGCCGCGAAGTGGCGCTCGTCCTCGGCCAGCAGCAGGGGGTCGGACTTGGTGTGGTCGGCGAGGGAGAAGGCGGTCACGACGGGCCATGGTGGGGCCGGACGGGGGTCTTGCCGCAAGACCCCCCAGCCGCTATACGTTGTAGATGCCGGGGAAGGTGCCCGGCGCGGGATCCTCGCCGACGAGTCCGTCGACGGACTCGCGGATCAGGTCGGCGTGGCCCACGTGGCGCCCGTACTCCTCGATCAGGTCGTGCAGCAGCCGCCGCAGGTCGGGGTGCCTGCCCTCGTCGTCGTGGACGTCGGCGGTGAAGTCGAGCCCGTCCGCGGCGATCGCCTCGTCGACGAGCGCCTGGCCCTGCGCCACCGACTCGACGAAGAGCCGCTCGAGCGCCTCCGGGGTGTCGTCGTCCTCGACGCGCACGTGCCAGTCCGCGTCGTCCCAGTCGGCGTCACCGAACGGGGCGAACGGCCGCCGGCCGTGCAGCTTCCACGCGAGGGTGATCGCCTCGACGACTGCGGCGTGCTTGAGGAGCCCGCCGAGCGTGAGGGTCGAGGGGCCGAGCGTCGCGCGGATGCCGTCGGCGTCCAGGCCGCCGCACTTCCACAGCAGGTAGCCGCGCAGGCGGTCGAGGGATCCGAGGAGTGCGGCGACCTCGTCGCCGGCGAGCGGGGGCTCCTGCCCGAGGTGGAGGGTCGTCATGTCCGGCATGCTAGGAGCATTCCCGGACGATCTGCTTCCCCGACCGCTCGCGCTCTCGTCGCGCTGGAGCTGATCTCGGCGCGCCCCGGGATCACCGCCGACGAGCTCGGGGCCGCGCTCGGCGTCACCGGGAGGGCAGCGCGCCGGTACGTCGCGGTGCTGCGCGAGGCGGACCTGCCGATCGAGTCGGTGAGCGGTCCGTACGGCGGCTACCGGGTCGGTCGCGGGCTCCGGTTGCCGCCGCTGATGTTCACCGCCGCCGAGGCGGCCGGCCTGGTGATGGCCACGCTCGAGGGGCACCGCGGCGCCGCCGACCCGGCCGACGTCGTGGGTGGGGCGTTGGCGAAGATCCTGCGGGTGCTGCCCGAGCGGGTCGCGCCGTCGATCCCCGCGACCGGGCCGCCGGGCCCTGGGACCACTGACGTCGCCGTCGACCACGAGCACCTCGGCCGGTTGCTCGCGGCCTGCGCGTCCGGGCGGCTGCTGCGCCTGTCGTACCGTCTCGGCGACCGCACCTCGGAGATGGACGTGGAGCCGTGGGCGGTCGTGCTCCGGCACAGCCGCTGGTACCTGCTGTGCTGGTCGCGCAGCCGCGACGCCCGGCGGGTGCTGCGGGTCGACCGGGTGGCCGACCTCGCCCGGCTGCCCGAGACCTTCACGCCGCCCGCGGACCTCGACGCCCTGGCCGCGGTGGAGGAGCAGCTCTCGCAGGGCTGGCCGTACGCCGTCGAGGTGCTCGTCGACGCGCCGCCGCAGTGGGTGCGTCGCTGGGTGCCGCGCAGCCTGGCGCGGCTCGAGGCCGCCGAGGGCGACCGCACGCGGCTGCTCGCCAGCACCGAGGACCCGGACTGGTACGCCCGGCGCCTCGCCGCGATCCCGGTCACCTTCGAGGTCGTGGACTCCCCGGAGCTGGCGGCGGCGCTGCGGGCGCTGGGCCGGCGGCTCCTCGACGCCGGCGAGGGGTGACCGGCTCGGGTCCGGTGACGGCGGTCCGTGGTCTCCGGTCGAGACACCAGAAGTGGCTGCAATCCAGTCGATTTCGCAGCCACTTCTGGTGTCTCGACCGGTCGGGCAACAGGTGGCGACGAGAGCGGGTCCCGGTCGACGACGGCGCGGGTCGGTGCAGCGCTGAGGACGACGTCCTCGAGCTGACGGGCCGGTGACCCGTCAGACCGGCCGGCGGAAACGCGCCGACCCCACCAGTGCCGCCAGGAGCGTCAGCCCGAGGCAGACCGCGACGATGGCGCCGAGCGGCAGCCACGGCACGGTCATCCCCACGTCGACGACGTCGCGGGTGGTCGCGTAGCGGATGAGCCACCCCACGGACCCGGTCACGGCACCCCCGACCAGGAGGGCCGCGGCGCCGACGAGGCCCGCCTCCCACAGGGCGGTACGGCGCAGCTGCTGGTCGGTCGCGCCCAGGAGGGCGATCGTGCGCAGCTGGGTGCGCCGCTGCGACACCCCGATGAGGACGGCGTTCATGATCGCGATCGCGGCGTAGAGGCCGGCGGGCCCGAGCAGCACCCACAGGCCGACCTGGTTGCTGGCCCGGGTCTGCTCGTCGACCTGGTCGATCCAGGCGTCCGCGGTGAGCACGGTCGCGTCGGTCCCGGCCAGCAGCGCGTCGAGATCGGCGGTGCCGGGGTCGACGAAGACGAGGTCGGGCACCGCCCGGTCGGCCCGCGCGCCGGCCAGCGCGCGGGGCACCAGCACGTCGCCGTACAGGTCCGGCGCGTCCCGGACGACGGCGGCGACCACCGGGTGGACCCGCTCCCCGTCGACCCGGATCGGCACCCGGTCGCCGAGACCACGGCCGGAGTCCGACGCGTAGGTCTCGGTCACCGCGACGGCGTCGTCGCCCAGGTCGTCCAGGCTGCCGCGGACCGCCGTCAGCCCCCGCGACCGCTCGGCCAGCGCGACGTCGACGACCTCGTGCTCCCCGAGCATGGTCCGCGGGTCGGCGAGCGCCACGGCGGGATCGTCGGTCAGCCGGTCAGCCACGGTCCGGTCCCCGCCGGTCTCCACGACCAGCGGCACCTGCAGCCCGGCGCGGTCGAGCGCAGTGCTCCAGTCGGCGGCGAGGCTGAGCGTGATGATCATCGATCCGGCGATCGCCGAGATCGCGAGGATCGGCGCGGCCAGGGCTGCCGGGGTCCGAGCGCCCGAGCGGACGTGGTCGCGAGCCAGGCGCGCCGAGACGTCCCGGTCGACGAACGGTCGCGCGAGCAGGGCGCCGAGCCACGGGAAGACGACGCGGCCGAAGCAGACGACACCGACGACGACGACCTCGGGCAGCAGGATCCCGACGACGATCGCGAGCAGCGGGGTGATGGCGCCGGCGGCGGCCACGAGCACCGCCACCGGGCCGGCCAGGCAGAGCACGCCGACGACCACCGCGACGACCGACGGGCGGCGGCGCTCGAGTCCGGCCTCGCGGAGCGCGGCGACCGGCGACACCTTCGACGCCCGCTTGGACGCGCGCCAGGCGCCGAGCAGGGCGGCGACGGCGCCGCAGCCGGCGGCGACGCCCCACGCGAGCCACGGCGCAGGCATGGTCAGGTGGACGGCCAGGACGCCACGGGCGTCGAGGAAGGCGACGAAGGCCGGGGTGACCGCCGTCCCCAGCAGGCACCCGGCGCCGGCGGCGAGCACCGCCACGACCGAGGACTCACCGAGCACCATCCGGCGGACCTGCCGGGGCGTCGCGCCCACCAGCCGGAGCAGGCCGAGCTCGCGCTGGCGCGCGGCCACCACGAACCCGAAGGTGCTGGCCACGACGAACATCGCCATGAACAGCGAGACCCCCGACATGATCCCGAGCATCGCGCCGAGGTCGTCGAGCTGGGTCCGCTCGGCAGCGGTCACGTCCTGCCCGCGCATCGACACGTCGACCGCGGCGATCAGCATGACGGTGACCTCGAGGAGGGCGACGCCACAGCCGAGGGCGACGAAGGCACCGACGTACGGCGGCCAGGAGCGCCGCACGGTCCGGCGGCTCAGGCTCAGCATCATCATCGCTCGAGCTCGCTCATCGCGGCGGCGATGCGCGTGGCGTCAGCGCGGTCGAGACGGCCGACGACCAGCCCGTCGGCGAGGAACAGCACGCTGTGGGCGTAGGACGCCGCGAGCGGGTCGTGGGTGACCATCACGACCGTCTGGCCCTGCTCGTCGGAGACCTCGCGCACCAGCTCGAGGACCTGCCGGCCCGACCCGCGGTCCAGCGCACCCGTCGGCTCGTCGGCGAAGACGACCTGTGGACGCAGGTGCAGGGCGCGGGCGATCGCCACCCGCTGCTGCTGACCGCCGGACAGCTCCGGCGGACGGCGCCGCGCCAGGTCCTCCAGACCGACCTGGCGCAGCGCCTCCAGGACCGCCGCCCGGTCGACGCGCCGGCCCGCGAGCCGGGCGGGGAGGGCGACGTTCTCGTACGCCGTGAGCGCGTCGAGCAGGTTGTAGGACTGGAAGACGAAGCCCATCGCGGTCCGCCGGAGCTTCGTGAGGCCGGTCTGGTCCATCCCGCCGAGCGGCGTCCCGCCGATCACGACCTCGCCGCGGGTCGGCCGGTCCAGGCCGGCGGCGACCTGGAGCAGCGTGGACTTCCCGGAGCCGGACGGGCCCATGATCGCGGTGAAGCTGCCCTGCGGGAAGGCGTGGGTCACCCCGCGCAGGGCGTGCACGTCGCCGGCGCGGGAGGAGTAGACGCGGGTGACGCCGTCGAGGGCGACGGCCGTCGCCGTCCGGACAGTGGTGCTCATGGCTCCATCCCACGCCCGCGCAGCGGCCCCGGCGATGGCTCACGCGCGACACCGCGGGTAGCGCGCGCGCTACCCCGCGCCGCCGGTGGTCGCCCTAGGGTCGAGGCATGAGCCGTACGCCGGACGCCTGGGCCGCGCTGCGCTCCCGGCCCGGCCGCTACCTGGGCTCCCGGTGGCCGTGGGGTGCGCTCGCATACCTGCTCACCACCGTGCCCATCGGCGTCCTGTCGCTGGTCCTCCTCACGGTCACGCTCTTCCTCGGCGTCGCGACGCTGGTGGTCCTCGTCGGCATCGTCGTCCTCGCCACGGTGCCCGTCCTGGCCGGGCTGCTCGGCGTCGTCGAGCGCGCCCGTCTGCGGCTGGTGCTGGGCTCCGCACCGTCGGGGATGACCTGGCGCGAGCGGCTGCGCGCCGGCCGGCGACTGCCGGTCTCGTGGCGCGAGGTCGGCTATGCCTTCCTCGTGTCGGTGGTCCTCTGGCCACTCGACGCGCTGGTCGTCGTCTTCGCGGTCACCGTGCCCGCGGTCCTGCTGCTCGCACCCTGGCTCGCCCGGGTGGACCGGCTCGAGATGCTCGGCTGGCAGGTCGACCCCGGAGCGGAGGCCTGGCTGGCGGCGCTCATCGGGCTGGTGGCCCTGGCGGGGTCGGCCTACCTGGTCGGGGTCGTCGGGGTCGCGCAGGCAGCGCTCGCGCGCCTCCTGCTGGACCCGCGGGAGATCGAGCTCGCGGCAGCGGTCGCCGACCTGCGGCGGTCGCGGGTCGACCTGGTCGACGCCTTCGAGACCGAGCGGAAGCGGATCGAGCGGGACCTGCACGACGGCGTCCAGCAGCAGCTGGTCGCCCTCACGATGACCCTGGGCCGGGCCGAGATGGAGGTGCCGCCGGGGCCGGCCCTGGCCCTGGTCGAGCAGGCGCACCAGCAGGCCGAGGCGGCGCTCGACGACCTGCGCAGCACGGTCCGCGGCATCCATCCGCGGGTGCTGGTCGACCGCGGGCTCGCGGCCGCCGTGCACGAGGTCGCGGACCGCTCCCCGGTGCCCGTCGCCGTCGACATCCACCTCGACGACCGGCTCCCCGGGCCGGTCGAGGCGGCGGCGTACTTCGTCGTGAGCGAGGCGCTCACCAACGTCGCGCGCCACTCCGACGCCGGCCGCGCCGAGGTGCACGCCTGGCGGCGCGGCGGGGCGCTCGTCCTGACGGTGGTGGACGACGGCCACGGCGGCGCACGGGTGACCGACACGGACGAGGACGCCGGCAGCGGTCTGCGCGGGCTCGGCCTGCGGCTCGAGGCGCTCGGCGGCTCGCTGGTGGTGACCAGCCCGACCGGTGGGCCGACCGAGGTGCGGATGGAGTGCCCGTGCTGAGGATCGTGCTCGCCGAGGACGCCGCCCTGCTGCGCGAGGGGCTGGTCGGCATCCTCGAACGGGCCGGGCACGAGGTGGTCGCGGCCGTCGGCGACGCGGACGCGCTGCTCGCCTACACCGCGCGCGAGCTCCCGGACATCGTCGTCACCGACATCCGGATGCCGCCGACCCACACCGACGAGGGCCTGCGCGCCGCCGCGCGGATCCGCGCCGAGCACCCCGAGGTCGCCGTGCTGGTGCTGTCGGCCTACGTCGCCGAGGCGTACGTCCCCGAGCTCCTCGACTCCACCCCCGGCGGCGGCGTCGGCTACCTCCTCAAGGACCGGGTCGGGCACGTCCGCGAGTTCCTCGACAGCGTGTCCCGGGTCGCGGCCGGCGAGACCGTCGTCGACCCGGAGGTGGTGCGTCAGCTGCTGGGACGGCGCCGTGAGGACGGCCCGCTGGCGTCGCTGACCGGTCGCGAGCGGGAGGTGCTGGCGCTGATGGCCGAGGGACGCACCAACGGCTCGATCGCGGCCGAGCTGGTCGTCAGCGAGGCGGCCGTCCGCAAGCACGTCGGCAGCATCTTCGCCAAGCTCCGCCTGGACCCGGCCTCGGACCGTCGCGTGTCGGCGGTGCTGGCCTACCTGCGCGGCTGAGGGCGCAGCGCCGACCTACGGCACCAGCGCGGGCTCGTCGGGGAGCGAGAGGGTGAGCACGGCGTCCTCGATCAGGTCGTCGTCCTCCAGGTCGGCCTCGACCTGGCGCAGCCGTACGGCGAGGTCGGGCTCCGCGTCGTCGCCGGTGAGATCCACGGCCGCGACGATGAACAGCCGCTGCGGGCCGACGTACTCCACGTGGAGGTAGGTGATCCGGTCGATCGCGTGGTGCTCCAGCAGCTGGGCGATCACCTTCGACTGCATCTCCGGGGTCAGGCCCTCGCCGAGGAGGTACTGCATGTTGCGGCGCATGAGGAACACCGCGACGAAGGCCAGCAGGACCCCGATCGAGATCGAGCCCACGGCGTCCCACACCTTGTCGCCGGTGAGCTGGTGGAGGGCGATGCCGGTGCCGGCGAGCAGGATGCCGAGCAGCGCGGAGAAGTCCTCGAAGAACACCGCACGCAGGGTCGGGTTCGAGGTGCGCGCCACGTAGCGCAACGGATGCAGCCCGAAGCGCTGCGCGGCACCGTGCACCTGGCGGGATGCCTGGACGAAGGACGTGCCCTCGAGCACCAGCGCGATGCCCAGGACGACGTAGTTGACCAGGTAGCTGGTCTCCTCCGCGCCCTCGGCGGTGAGCTCGGTGACCCCGTGCCAGACCGAGACGACCGCGCCGGCGGAGAAGAGTCCGAAGGCCGCCACCAGGGACCAGATGTAGGTCGCCCGGCCGTAGCCGCGGGGGTGGTCGGCGTCGCGAGGGCGGCTGCCCTGGCGCTCGGCCACCAGCAGGAAGACCTCGTTGCCGGTGTCGGCCCACGAGTGCGCCGCCTCGGCGAGCATCGAGGCAGAACCGGTGAGGAACCCCGCGACCGACTTCGCCACCGCCAGCAGGCCGTTGGCGACGAGCGCGACGACGACGGTGAGGAGGGACTGGTCCTCTGCCGGTTCCTCGGGGATCGCGGAGCTCGCTGCCATGGGGTCACTCGTACCCGGCCCGGCGCCGGCCACACCATCCGACGTACCGTCGGGGCATGTCTCGGACCCGGCGGCTCGCTGTCGCCCTGGCGCTGGCGGGCGCGCTCGCGCTCGGCGGGTGCTCGAGCCCGGCCACCACCCCGGAGGCGGCCCCGGCGCGGACGACGGGCTCACCGGCCGCGGTGCCGACGCGCTACGACCAGTACGTCGCGCTGGGTGACTCCTACACGGCCGCGCCCCTGGTCCCGCCGACCGACACCACCACGATCTGCCTGCGCTCGGCCGTGAACTACCCGGCGCTGGTGGCCGAGGCGATGTCCGGCACCGTGCTCACCGACGTCAGCTGCAGCGGCGCGAGCACCCGCAACACGACGGAGCCGCAGACCGGTCGCACCGGCTCGGTGCCGCCCCAGCTCGATGCGCTGCAGGCGACCACCGACCTGGTGACGATCGGCCTCGGCGGCAACGACGACCGGCTGTTCGGGGGCGTCCTCGGCCGGTGCGTGCAGGTGGCGGCGACCGACCCGGCCGGCTCCCCCTGCCGCGACTCCTTCGCCTCCCGCGGGGGCGGCCGCCTCGCCACCACGTTCGCCGACATCACCGAGCACGTCGCCCGGGTGGTGCGCGACGTGCGCGAGCGGTCGCCCCACGCCCGCGTCCTCGTCGTCGGCTACCCGCAGATCATCCCCGCCAGCGGCACCTGCGACCTGCTGCCGCTGGCCACGGGCGACTACCCCTTCGCCCGTGGCATCAACGAGCGCCTGACCGAGGCGGTCCGCGCGGCGGCGGAGCGGGCCGACGCCGAGTACGTCGACGTCTGGGCGCCCACCGCCGGACACGACATCTGCGCCGACGACCCCTGGATCAACGGCCGCGTCACCAGTGCGTCGACGGCCCTGGCCTACCACCCGCTCGCGGTGGAGCAGCAGCAGGTGGCGCGGCTGGTGCTCGAGACGCTCCAGGGCTGAGGCCGGTCGAGTCGGGACTTCCGTCGGTCGAGTCGGTACTTCCCGCCCGTCGAGTCCGGACTTCTCGCGTCGGCGCCCGTCACAACTCTCGACTCGACCGACGGAACTCTCGACTCGACGGTCAGCGGGCGTCGTGGACCACGCGGCCATCGACGACCGTGAGGGCCGAGGACATCGCCCGCAGCGCGACGGCCAGTCCGGACGTGTCGGTCTGGTCGAGGTCGCGCAGCAGCGGGTCGCGGTCGAGCAGCACCAGGTCGCCGCGCGAGCCCGGCCGCACCGTCGGCTGCCCGTCCACGGAGGCGGCCAGCGCCTCGCGCACCGTCAGCGCCTGCTCGCCGTGCCACGGGTCCCGCTCGTCGGCGCTGCGGTGCACGGCGGCGGCCATCGCCAGCCACGGATCGAGCGGGGACACCGGGGCGTCCGACCCGAGCGCGAGCTCGACGCCGTCCTCGAGCATCCAGCGGAACGCGAAGCACCGCTCGGATCGCTCACCCCAGATCCGCTCGGTCACGTCGCGGTCGTCGAGCAGGTGGGCCGGCTGGATGCTGGCGCGGACCCCCAGCTCCGCCATCCGGCGCACGTCCTCGCGACGCGCCATCTGGGCGTGCTCGACGGACCCGCGCGCGCCGGTGTCGGCGTACGCCGCCAGCGCCTCGCGCACCGCCGCGTCGCCGATCGCGTGGGTGGCCACCTCCAGCCCGCCCGCGTGGGCGCGCGCCAGGAGCTCGCGGAGCTCGGCGCCGGAGAGGTTCGGCTGACCGGCGGGGTACTCCAGACGGTGGGCGTCGCCGTACGGCTCGCAGCACCACGCGGTCCGGGTGTTGAGCGACCCGTCGCTGATGATCTTCAGCGGCCCCATCGTCAGCCGCGGGTCGCGCCCGAGGGGGTCCCCGGTGCGCAGACCGGCCCCGACGACGTCGTCGAGGGTGTCGGCGTAGGTCGCCCACCGCACCCGCAGCAGGTCGCACCCCTGGTCCCACCGCTCGACCCACTCCTCGCGGCTCGCGCCGAACTCGAAGTCCACCAGGCCGGTGATGCCCTGGGCGGCCGCGACCTCGAGCATCCGGCGGTAGGCCTCGGGCGAGGTGCCGTCGTTGCCGACGAGCGTGACCAGGCGGGGGTACGCCGCGAACCACTCGGTCTCGCGCACCACCGAGTCGCGCACCGGCATCGCGAGGTGCATGAGCGCGGTGGTGTTGAGCCAGGCGTGGTGCCCGTCGCCGCTGATCAGGACGACCGCGGTGTCACCGGAGACCGCGTCGAGCTCGGAGACGGTCACCTCGCGGTCCCACACCCCGGACCGGTGGCCCCAGCCGATGACCGGGAGGTCCGGGTAGGCCGCGATCCGCTCGGCGACCGCCCGGACGGCGTCCTCGGGCGAGCGCGCCCCGGCGAGGTCCAGGCGCTGGGAGGTGAGCGTCCACTGCGCGAGGTGCGTGTGCTGGTCCCACAACCCCGGCACCAGCCAGCGGCCCCCGGCATCGACCTCCTCGGCGCCCGCGGGCCGGTCCAGCCCGGCGCCGACCGCGGAGACGACGCCGTCGGTCACGGCCACGTCGAGTGGCGGGTCGAGCGGGACGTCGAGCGGGACGTCACCGTCGCACAGGGGGACGAGGCGGGCGTCCCTGATCAGCAGGCTGGGCACGCCGGAACGCTATGACATGCCTCCCACCCCGGTTTACACCCGGTCGGCCGCCGGGCAGGATCGCCGCGGGGAGGGTGAGGCAGGAAGGCGGACCACATGGCTGACTCGTTCTACGACGCGTTCACACCCGAGGAGATCGCGCGGATCAGTGCGGCGGGAACGCGCGTGCGCGTACCGCAGGGCTGGTCACCGATCTGGGAGCGGACCCCGGCCGACAAGGCGTACGTGATCCTCGAGGGGATCGTCTCGGTCCGGCAGCACGGTGAGGAGATCGCCCAGCTCGGCCCCGGCGACATCGTGGGCGAGGCCGCGATCGTCAACCACTCGCTGCGCACGGCGTCGATCGTCGCCCTCACGCCGCTGGAGATGATCCACTTCACCGACGAGGCCGTGCGCACGCTCTCCGACGAGATGCCGTCGTTCCACGCGGCCCTCGAGGCCGTGGCGCTCGAGCGGTTCGGTACGCCGACGTAGCGCCGTCGTGGACTTCGAGCCCCTGCTGCTCGGCGGGCCACCCGGGCTGAACCGGGTCGAGGTGGCCGAGCGCGCCGGGGTGCCCCTGGAGGTCGCCGAGCAGCTGTGGCGGCTGCTGGGGTTCCCCCGCACGGCCGACGACGACCTCGCGTTCACCGACGCGGACGTGGACGCGTTGCGCCAGGCCCGCGAGCTGATGGAGCGCGGGGTCATCGGTGCGGACTCGCAGGCCGCGCTGGTCCGCACCTGGGGACGCAGCTACGCGCGCCTCGCGGAGTGGCAGGCCGCCCTGCTGTCCGACGTCGACCCGGACGAGGAGCTGGCCGAGGACCTGCTGCCACGGATCGAGTCGCTCCAGTCCTACGCGTGGCGGCGGCACCTGGCCAGCGCCCTGGGCCGCACCATGACGACCGACACCGACGCCACGACGTCACAGCTGGCGGTGTGCTTCGTCGACATCGTCGGCTACACCTCCCGCAGCAAGCGGCTCGACGAGCGCGAGCTGGTGAGCTGGCTCGAGCACTTCGAGTCCGAGGCGACCGGCCTGGTCGTCGACCACGGCGGGCGGATCATCAAGACCATCGGCGACGAGGTGCTCTTCGTCGCCGACCGGGCCGCCGACGCGGCCGAGACCGCGCTCCTGCTGACCGAGCGCGGTGCCGACCACGACGACCCGTTCCCCGAGGTCCGTGCTGGGCTCGCGCACGGCGCCGTGGTCAGTCGGCTGGGCGACGTCTTCGGGCCGACGGTCAACATCGCGGCCCGGCTCACCTCGGTGGCCCGGCCCGGCACCGTGCTGGTCGACCTCGGCGCCCACGACGAGCTCGAGGCGGACCCGGCGTACCTGCTGCGCAGCGTGCGCCGCACCGCGGTGAAGGGCTACGCGCGGCTCCAGCCGTTCGCGCTGCGCCGCGCCTGATCCCGGCGGTGGGCGCGAGACACGCCGCGGAGGGCTGGGATGACGAGGCGAGGGGAAATGAAGCTCGGCCGCTGCCGACGGGGGACACGACAACGACCGAGCATCACGAATCTACGACGCTCGGCTCCGCGGGCACAACTCCCCGACGCCGACTCGCCGGAGAAATACGGAACCCGGCCGTCCGTCAGCGCAGGGTGACCTGCCGGTTGGCGAGCCCGGAGCGGGCCGACCGCTCGTCGCCGGTCAGCTCCGAGGTGTCCTCGAGGGCGGCGCGCAGGTCGGCGGCGAACCGCTCCGCGGGCTCCTCCAGGGGCTCCGGGCCGGTGCCGAGGGGGAGGTCCCAGACGGGCGCGAGCAGGCCGTGCGCCCGGAACATGCCGACGAACCGGGACCCCTCGACCAGCCCGTCCTTGCCGGCCGCGTGCAGCCGCGCGAGCGCGTCGAGGAGCGGGCCCTCGGGCTCGGGCATCACCCAGCGCAGGTGCTCCTTCGCGCCGACGTCGGTCCAGTACGCCGCCTCGACCGTCGTCAGCCGCGCGGTCGGCGAGGCGGCGGAGTTGGCCTGCTCCAGGCCCGCGGCCAGCGCGGCCCGGTCGGTCTCGGGCACGTCGGCGATCCAGAAGTCGAACCCTTCGTGGACGGTGACATCGAGCGCGTCGCCGATCACCAGGTCCTGCAGCCGCGGTCCCTCGCCGGGCGGGTCGGTGAGACCGACGATGCCGGCCTCGGCCTGCAGCGCCCGCTCCAGCACGGCCCCGAGGTCGCGGGCCGGGTCGCCGAAGTGGTGCTGGACCTGCAGCCCCAGCCAGATCTCGCCGCTGTCGCGGACCATCGCCGGCGCCGCCATCGGCAGCAGCGTGCACAGCTGCACCTGCCGGTCACCGTCGCGCAGCGTGAGCGGGGCGGTCGCGGCCGGCACGAGCTCGCGCATCGCGACGATGTCGCACTCCGAGGGGAGCCCCTCGAAGGGGCGGCTCACGAACGGGGCGGGCGCGCCGTCGGCCGCGCCGTGGCAGGCCTTGTAGCGCTTGCCGGAGCCGCACGGGCAGGGCTGCCGCGGGCCGACCTCCCCGGCCGGCTGCTGCCGGCCGACCTGGGAACGGGCCTTGGTGCGGGACTTCTTCGCCATGGGTGAGGACCTTAGGACACCGTCGGTGGTCGAGCTTGTCGAGACCCCTCCGGTGGGGGCAGGGCGGCGACTGTCGGCATCCTGCGGGTCTGCTCGGGTTGCGACCGACAGGCCGGCTACGCGGGACGGCGCCGCTCGGGCCGGCGCTGCCTCCCGGCTCACGGTTCCCCGTCGGAAAGGAGGCCGAGGCGGTCCCGTTCGCCCGTCGGACCTGGGACGTCATCACGATCGTGGTGACGGTTGCTCGATCCTGATGACGTCCCGCGCCCGCACCACCGCCCCGGGGCCGCGATCGGGAGCCGGGAAGCAGCGCCGGGGCGAGCGAGCCGGTCCCGTCGCCAGCCCGTCGGTCGCAAACCCGAGCGAACCCGCAGGACGCCGACAGTCACGACACCCACGGGGGCTTGTCGTCGACCACCGGCTCGACGATGCCCCGAGCCCAGACGGCGCAGACGGCCTAGAGCCCCCGCTGGTCGAGCAGGTCGAGGAGGTACGCCGGCCGGTCGGTGATGACGGCCTTGACCCCGAGCTCGAGGCAGAGGTCCAGCTGTGCCGGGGTGTTCACCGTCCACACGTGCATGTCGTGGCCCGTCTTCCGGATCCGCTTGCCCAGCTTGTGGTGCTCGGTGAGCGTCTCGATACCCGGCCCGACCACCCAGCCCGGCCCGACCACCTGGCTCAGCATCGGCCACTGCCGGGCCCGGTCGAGCAGCTGCACGAGCTGGAGGTCGGGGGCCAGCCGCTCCACGCGCTGCAGCGCGGTCCAGCTGAAGCTCATGACGCGGACCGGGGCGCCGGGGCGGTCCCACCCGAGGCGACGGAGCTGCTCGACCAGGCGGCGCTCGACGAGCCCGCCGTACCGCGTGGGGTGCTTGGTCTCGATCGCGACCTCGACCCGCCGGTCGTAGTCGGCGACCGTCTCGAGCAGCGTGCTCAGGGTGAGGACGCGGTCGAGCCGGTCGTCACGGACCGGGGCCTCGTCGTCGAGGTCGGCCCAGGGGTTCTTCCAGGAGGCGAAGTCGAGCTCGTCGAGCTCCGCGAGCTCCATGGTCGAGACGACGCCCCGGCTGCCGGCCGTACGGCGCAGGTCGCGGTCGTGCACGCAGACCAGGTGCCCGTCGGCGGTCAGCCGGACGTCGCACTCGACCCCGTCGGCGCCGTCGTCGAGGGCGGCGACGTACGCCCGCAGCGTGTGCTCGGCGTTGTCGTGGCTCGCGCCGCGGTGCGCGACGACCTGCGGTCTCACCCGGACATTCTGACGGGTGGCACGGGTCGTCAGCGCGCGCGGAGGAACTTCCCGAAGTGCGGGACCGTGAAAGCCACGCTCCCCCGCTCCCCGGAGTAGACCAACCCCTTCTTGATCAGCCCGTCGCGGGCCGGCGACAGGGACTGCGGCTTGCGGCCGAGGTGGCGGGCGACGTCGGCGGTCGGGATCGCGGCGTCGCCGTGCTCGGCACCCAGGTCCGCCATCGCGGTCATGTAGTCCCGCTCGGCCGGGGTGGCCCGGTCGTAGCGGGCGCCGAAGAACCCGACCGCGAGCTCGGCCTCCGCGTCGGGGGCCGCCTCGTGGACGTCCTCGGCGGTGACCGGCGACCCGAGCGCGACGTCCCAGGTGACCTTGCCGTAGGCCTGGACGAAGTAGGGGTAGCCGTCGGTGAGCCGGTAGAGCTCGTCGAGGGCGTCCTGCTCGAACTCCACCCCCTCCTCGGCCGCGGGTCGCCGCCACGCCCGGTCCGCCATCTCCCGCGGGAGCCGGTCCACGGACACGTAGCGGAACAGGCGCTCGGCGTACGACTTGGAGGCAGCCAGGGCGACCGGCAGGTGCGGCAGACCCGCGCCGACGACGACCAGCGGAGCGCCCTGCTGGCTGATCTCGTGGCAGGCGCCGCACAGGGCGGCGAGCTCGGGGAGCGCGATGTCCTGCATCTCGTCGACGAACAGGGCGACCCCCACGCCGAGGTCGCCGGCCAGCGACGCGACGTCGGTGAACAGCTCGACCAGGTCGAGCTCGAGGTCCCCTGAGTCGGCGCGGCCGCGGGTCGCCGGGACGTCGACGGGCGGGGTCCAGCGCATCCCCTTCCTGTCCGCCAGCCCGGTCCGGAGCGCGAAGCTCTTCAGGACGCCGGCGACCGCGTCGACCCGGTCGGGGTCGCGGTGGCGGTGCGAGACCTCGCGGACCGCGGCGTGCACCGCCTGGGCGACCGGGATGCGGATGCTCTGGTCGGGCCGGGCCTCGATCTTGCCCGTCCCCCAGGCCCGCTTGACCGCCTGCCCCCGCAGCGCGTTGAGCAGCACCGTCTTGCCCACGCCCCGCAGCCCGGAGAGCACCATGCTGCGCTCGGGCCGACCGGCGGCAACCCGCTCCAACGTCACCTCGAACTGCTCGAGCTCGCGGTCGCGTCCGGCCAGCTCCGGCGGCCGCTGGCCCGCCCCGGGCGCGTAGGGGTTCCTGATCGGGTCCACGCCAGGACGGTATCCGGCTGTCTAGCGGATTCCGTAGATTCGCGCGGCGCGGCGGCCGCCGCGAGCTGTAACGCCGGGTTGCCCGCTGTACCCACCCTGCCGGAACACCCTGGGAACACGCTGTAACACGGCGTTACAGCAGCCCGGGCCGCCGCGGATCAAGCGGACTCGGCGCCGGAGGGGTGCTCGACGGACGACAGCCGGTCGCGGGCGGACTCGTAGGAGTGCACCAGTCCCGAGCGCAGCAGCTCGATCAGCGCGGGCACCTCGTCGACCGCGAGGCGGAACGAGCCGGTGCACACGTTGTCGCGCCACAGCGACAGCACGACCAGCCCGGACTCCTCGTGCCACGACACCCGCATCGCGCGGTCGGCCCCGCGGGCGTCGACGAAGATCGACCCCTGCTGCGGGAGCGGGCGGACGGCGGCCATGGCCCATCATGCGCCCGACCAGTCCCACCTGTCACGGGTTCCTCGGTCGGTCGCGGGCGGCCGGCCAGCTGTAACGCCGTGTGACAGCCTGTACCCACCCCGTTGCAGCAGGGTGGGTACAGCGGGTAACACGGCGTTACAGCCGCCGCCGCCAGCCGCCCGGCCGCCTAGAATCGCCACCGTGCCCGAGCTGCCCGAGGTGGAAGCGCTGGCCCTGGACCTCAAGGGCCGGCTCGACGGGCACGCGATCGCGAAGATCCACGTGGCGCAGTTCAGCGCCCTGAAGACCTTCGACCCGCCGCTGTCGGCGCTGGAGGGGACGCTGGTCGACGACGTGACGCGGCACGGCAAGTTCCTCGACATCGAGGCGTCCGGGACCCACCTGGTGCTCCACCTCGCCCGCGCGGGCTGGGTGCGCTGGCGCGACGAGGTGCCGACGATCCCGCCGAAGCCGAGCCCCAAGTCGACGCTCGCGCTGCGGGTGGTGCTCGACGACCAGTCCGGCCTCGACGTCACCGAGGCCGGCACCCGCAAGAGCCTGGCGGCGTACGTCGTCCGCGACCCTCACGACGTGCCCGGCATCGCCAGCCTCGGACCGGACCCGCTCACCGACGACTTCACCGTCGAGCGCTTCCGGGAGATCCTCGAGCGCGAGGGCGGCAAGCAGCTCAAGGGGGTGCTGCGCCACCAGGGCACCATCGCCGGGATCGGGAACGCCTACTCCGACGAGATCCTGCACGCGGCGCGGATGTCGCCGTTCAAGGCCGCCGGCAAGCTCACCGACGACGAGCTGCACGTGCTGTACGACGCGCTGCGGGTCACCCTGGGCGGTGCCGTGGACCGGTCGCGAGGCCTGGCGGCCAGCGAGCTCAAGGGCGAGAAGAAGTCGAACCTCGCGGTGCACGGGCGCACCGGCCAGCCGTGCCCGGTCTGCGGCGACACCGTGCGCGAGGTGTCCTTCGCCGACTCCAGCCTGCAGTACTGCCCGACCTGCCAGACCGGCGGCAAGCCGCTCGCAGACCGGCGGATGAGTCGGTTGCTGAAGTGATCCCCACCGTGACGGTCGAGGGGATCCCCGAGCCGGTCCCCGACGGCGTCGTCGTGCTCGACGTGCGCGAGCCGGTCGAGTGGCAGCACGGCCACATCGAGGGCGCGGTGCACGTCCCGCTCTCACAGCTGCCGCTGCGCCTGGCCGAGCTGCCCGCCGGGCAGGTGCTGGTCGTCTGCCGGGTCGGCGCCCGCTCGGCGCAGGCCTTGATGTGGCTGCAGCAGCAGGGCCACGACGCCGTCAACCTCGCCGGCGGCATGGTCGAGTGGGCGACCGCCGGCCGGCCGATGGTCAGCGAGACCGGCGGGCCGCCCCAGGTCGTCTGAGTCGGAGAGGACTCAGTTCAGCGACCCGCACGTGTCCTCGAGGTAGGCGTTGAACGCGTCCGCGTCCTTCTGCTCGGCGTCGCTTAGCGAGTTCTCGAGGTTGCTGATGTCGTCGACCGTGGCGTCGTCGGGCAGCCCCTGGATCGCGCCCAGCGTGACCTCGAGCCCGTTCCTCGCGTCGTCTGGAATGTCCTCGGGCGTGCCGGTCTTCTCCATCTGGTCCGCTGCATCCTGGAGCGTCGCGACCGCCTCAGATGCGTCGCTCTCCGTGTCGAGGGAGCCGAAGTTCCGCTGCAGGTCCTCGAAGTTGCCGCAGAAGTCCTCGACGGTCGCGTCGGTCGGCATCCCGCCGCTGCTCCCATCGCTGCTGTCGCTGCCTCCGCAGCCGACCAGGCCCCCCATCGCGAGGGCGAAGCCGGCGATCGTCAGTGCTGTCCTCATGCCCCCACCCTGCCCTATCCGGGCCGGTCCGCGCTGCCGAGGTCTGGCCCGGGGAGTGCCAGGGCCACGGCCAGGCGGCGCAGGTACGCCGCCCGGGGGATCTCGACCGCGCCGAGCGTGGCGAGGTGGGGCGTGAGCCACTGCACGTCGAGCAGCCGGCGCTCGGCGTGCTCGTCGGAGAGCCGCTCGACGAGCCCGAGGAGCGCGACCTTCGACGCGTCGCGCTCCCGGTGGAACATCGACTCCCCGGCGAACAGCCCGCCGATCGCCACGCCGTAGAGGCCCCCGGCCAGGCGGCCGTCGCGCCACGCCTCGACCGAGTGCGCCCAGCCCAGGCGGTGCAGGCGCCGGTAGGCGGTCGCGATCTCGTCGTCGATCCAGCCTGACGCTCGGGACGGGTCCGCGCACCCGGCCACGACCTCGTCGAAGGAGGTGTCGACCCGGATCTCGAAGTCGCGGCGCGCGCGACGCAGGGACCGCGAGGGCCGCACGTCCTCGACCGGGATCACGCCGCGGCGGACCGGACAGAACCAGTACATCGGGTCGCCCGGGCTGCCCGACGGCATCGGGAACAGGCCGTGGCGGTACGCCGCCAGCAGCGTCCCCGGCTCGAGGTCGGCCCCGATGGCGACCAGGTCGTCACGCTCGTCGTACGTCGTCGGGTCACCGAACGCCCAGCGCGACGGGGGCGGCTCGACGGGCATGGCCCGACGGTAGCCCCCGTACGATCGGGTGCATGGGCGTGGCAGGCAGTGCGGGCAAGCTGGTCGGGCAGCACGTCGCGCCGCACGTGCCGCGCCTGGCCCCCGACCTCACGCACTCCTTCGTCCGGGAGTCCCTGCACCGGGCGATCCACGGCGTCGGGCCCCTCCCGCCGGCGGCCCGCGCCGCCGACAAGCAGCTCGAGGAGCAGCACGGCCACGTCGGGCGCGCGGTCGGCGAGGTCATCGAGAACCACGTCCGGTACGCCGGGGCCCAGGGCCTGCTGACCGGGCTCGGTGGCGTGGTCACCGCGACGGTCACCATCCCGGCGAACCTGGCCGGTCTGGCGCTGGTCCAGGCCCGGATGGTGGCGGGCATCGCGCACCTGCACGGCTACGACCTCGACGACCCGCGGGTGCGCAACGCGATCCTGACCTGCATGCTCGGCCGGCAGCTCGTCGACGAGCGGATCAAGACGCGGACGCTGCCCGGCCCGCCGATGGCGATCGCCACCGCCCCGGTGCACGACCCCGACCTCGACCGGGTGCTGGCGGCGGAGGTCGCCTCCGACCTGATCCAGCGGGTCGGCGGCAAGCGGCTGGCGATCACGATCGCGCGGCGTACCCCCATCGTCGGCGGCGCCTTCGGCATGGGTGCCGACGGGTGGGCGACGTGGCGGGTCGGCCGCTACGCGGCGGGCGAGCTGCGCCCGCGCGGCCGCCGCTAGGAGACTGCTGAACAAGGCGTCTTTGGTGGCGCTGGAGTTGTGGTTTGGCGGCGTTGGAGCGCTACAGGTTGGCCGTCGAGGTGGCGGTTGGGTTGGCGCTGTGGGTTGCGAGACGGGGTCGCATCGCCGCCTCTGTGCCGTTGTGGGCGGCGCTGTGGCCGGTCACAGGGGCGGTGGGCCGGCCTGTCGGGCTGGTCAGGTCAGGACCCAGGTCTCGTCCTGGACGGTGAGTCCCATGGTGAGGAGTCGGCGCAGGTTGAGGGCGGCGACGCGGTGGTGGAGCCAGTTGTTGTTCTTCTCCACCCCTCGGTAGGGCACGCGGCGGGCGCCGCGGGTGAGCCAGGCGATGGAGCGTTCGACCATCGGGCGGTGCTGTCGATAGGTGGTTTGGAACCCTTCGTCGGCGGCACGTCGGCGGTGCTCGCGTTGGAGTAGATCGTGAGGATGCAGTTCGATCGTGCGGCCCTTGTTGGCGGTCGTGCATCGTGCACGCAGCGGACACTCGCGGCAGGCGATCCCGAACACGGCCTTACGGGTCCTGGTGATCTGCCGGGTCACTCCGGCCGGGCAGGTCACCGTCGCGGTGGCCGGGTCATGGACGAAGTCGTCGATGGTGAATCCGTCCTGGACTGCGGGCTTGATCGGCCAGGGCTTGAGCAGCGGCGTCCACTTCTTGCCGTGCAGGGTGTGGAGCATGTCGCCGGTGGCGTAGGCCGAGTCGCCCAGGACCTCGAGGTGGTCCTCGGCAGCGACCGTTGCGTCGGTGGTGACCAGTTCCGCGCCGACGTTGGCGTCGGAGTTGGCCGGGCCGTTGGTCTTGGTCAGCTTCACGACGGTGGTCAGCCCGGTGTCGGGCTCGACCACCACGTGGGCCTTGAAGCCGTCCTGGCGACGCTCGCGGGTCTTGTGTGCGTGGCGGGTGTCGGGGTCCACGGTCGAGATCACCCGGTCCGGCGCGGTCGTGCGCGCGATCCGCCACCGGCCGTCGGTGCCATCGGAGTCCTCGGCTGGCTCGACGTCCTGCCCGGCCACCAGGGCCAGCAGCGCGACGGCCTCAGCCGGCTTCCCGCCAGCCTTATCGATCGCCTCGAGCCCGACCTGAGCATCTAGGGCAGCCAGCAGCGCGACGGCGTCGCCGACCAGCGCGGAGGCCAGCTCGTCGCGGGCGGCCGGGTCGTCCCACGCGATCCGCGGCTTGCCCGGCTTGTCGTAGTCCTGCCCGGTCAACCCCGCCAGCCGGGTGCACTCGGTGGCGATCACAGCCTTCGCGTCGGGCACCTCGCGGCCGACCCGGCGGATCTGGGCGATCAGCTGGGTCACGGTGTCCTGACGGGCGACCGCGTCGTCGAGGATGGTGGAGTCCAGCGCGCGGCGCGTCTTGCCGGCCACCGCGCCGGTTTCGGTGATCACCTCGCGGACCACCTCGAAGATCCGCTGCGGACGGTCGCTGGCCGCCAGTCGGCGCCGCCAGTAGGTCAACGTCGAGGGATCGAAGCCCTTCGCGTCGATCGCGTACCCGCACGCCGCCTTCCACCGCAGGTCGAAGGTCAACGCGTCGACCGCTTCACGGTCGGAGTGGCCATACAGCGCCTGGAGCACGATCACCGAGGCGATCACCTCGCCCGGGATCGAGGGCCGACCCCGCACCGAGGGGAACAGGTCGGCGAACAACGCCGCCGGGAACAACCGGTCCCTGTGCTCGGCCAGCAACGCGAACACGCTGCCCGGCTCAAGCAGATGCCCAGCAACCGACTCCACGTCCAGCAGCTCACGCTGCCGATCGGACTCACCCTGCATGCCCTCAGGATTTCAGGGTCGCCCCGACGACCCCGGGAGGCGCGCCTTTGTTCAGCAGTCTCCTAGCCACCGGCCAGCGAGCGCTGCAGGGCGGGCCGGTCAGCGGTCGCGGACCCGCTGCACCTGCGCCCGCACCCGCTGGGTGAGCTGGCGCTCGGGGTCCGGCCGCCGTGCGGCCTCCCGGGTCATCGCGGCGAGCGCGTCGAGGGCCGGGCTGAGCTGGCGCTTGGCGCTGACCTTGTCGGGGTCGCGCCAGCGGGCGTCCGGCTCCGGGGCGACCGGGCGCAGGTCCTCGAGGTCGCCGACGACGTGGACCCCGCTGCCCTCGATCCACTCGATCCAGCGCTCGGCCTGCTCCTGCACCCACGGGTAGCGGCCCGGCGGCAGCGTGACGGCGGCGGACTTCCGCTTCACGAGCTCGCCCTGGTCCAGCATCACTCGGATCAACTCATCGTACTGCGACTCGTGGCCGGCCGGCCGGTCCACGCGCCGGTTGAGCTGGCGCAGCACCTGGGTCTCGATGATCCCGAGCGAGCGGTTGGAGCGCCGGCTCTCCAGCGGTGCCCACGTCGGGTCGATGCCGAGGAGCTCGCACATGCGCAGCCACAGCGGGTCACCCTGCTGGTCCGCCGGGCGCTCGCGAGGCACGGTGACCACATGAATCCGCTCCGGCGGCAGCCCGGACCCCCAGGTGCTGAGCACGCTGGGGAGGTCGAAGGACCGCGCGAACCAGGTCCGGCCTCGCTGCGAGCGGTCCAGGAAGCGCTTGAAGCTCCAGCCCCGGCCCTGCTTGATGCTCTCCTGCCACGCCGCCGGCAGCATCCGGCTGAGGTCCCGCGCCGTGTAGACCACGTGGACGTCGCGGCCGAGGTCCGCCATCGCCTTCGCCACGTGGGTCGGCGACGCGGGCGCGAGGATCTCGTGACTGACGACGACCGTGCCCGAGCGCCGGCGGACCCGCCGCACCAGCGCGTCCCAGCTGCCCTCGGCGTGACCGGCCGGGCCACCCCAGTCCTGGCCGAGCAGGTCGAGCGACGCGCGGAAGTGCGCGAGCCCGGGGCTCACCAGCGGCGAGATGGTCGGGAAGTGCACCCCTTGCGCCGCCAGGGTCGTGCTGTTGACCGAGAGCCGGTCCTGGAGGTAGGTCGTCCCGGTCTTGGGTGCACCGACGTGCAGGTAGACCGTGCGGCTCATGCGGTGGATTCTGCCAGCGCCCTCACGACGGCCGAGGGGCTGGGGCGGCCCAGCTGCCGGGCCATCCAGACGCTGGTCGACACGACCTGGCCGAGGTCCACGCCGTGCTCGATGCCCAGACCGGTGAGCATCCACACCAGGTCCTCGGTGGCGAGGTTGCCCGTCGCGCTCTTCGCGTAGGGGCAGCCGCCCAGGCCACCGGCGCTGGCGTCGTACGTCGTGATGCCGGCCTGCAGGGCGGCGTGCGTGTTCGCGAGCGCCTGCCCGTAGGTGTCGTGGAAGTGCATGGCGAGCTGGTCGACGCCCATCCCGGCGGCGGTGAACGCCTCGACCAGGGCGGTGACGTGGCCGGTCGTGCCGACGCCGATCGTGTCGCCGAGGCTGAGCTGGCTGGCGCCGAGGTCGAAGAGCCGCCGCCCGACCGAGACCACCTGCTCGATCGGGACCCCGCCCTCCCAGGGGTCGCCGAAGCACATCGAGACGTAGGCGCGGACGTCGAGCCCCGCGTCGCGGGCCCGGCGCACCGTGGGCTCGAACATGGCGAACTGCTCGTCGAGGCTGCGGTTGAGGTTCTTCTGCGCGAAGGTCTCGGTCGCCGACCCGAAGATCGCCACGTGCCGGCAGCCGAGCTCGAGCGCGCGGTCCAGGCCGCGCTCGTTGGGCACCAGCACGGGGCAGTCCCGGCCCGCCTCGCCGAGGAGCCCCATCAGCTCCGCGGCGTCGGCGAGCTGGGGCACCCACTTCGGGTGCACGAAGCTGGTCGCCTCGACGACCGGCAGCCCGGCGGCGAGCAGCCGCTGGACGAACTCGGCCTTCACGCCGACCGGCACCAGGGCCGCCTCGTTCTGCAGGCCGTCGCGCGGGCCGACCTCGTAGATGGTGACGTGCTCGGGCAGGCCGTCCTGGCGGACGACGGTCGGCAGGGCGTCGGGAGCGGGATCACTCATGGGGGACAACCTCCAGCAGGGTCGTGCCGAGCGCCACCTGGGCGCCGGTGGTGGCGGCCAGGTGGTCGACCGTTCCGTCGAAGGGCGCCTTGAGGGCGAGCTCCATCTTCATCGCCTCCACGACGACGAGCACCTGGCCGGCGTCGACGCGGTCCCCGTCGGCGACGCGGACGTCGAGGACGGTGCCCGGCATCGGCGCGACGATGGCGCCGTCGCTGAGGTCGACCGCGTGGTCGCCGAAGACGTCGGGCCGCTCGAAAACGAAGCGCTGCCCCCGGTAGGCCACCTCGGCCACGTGCGGCTGCACGTTGACGACGGCCGAGAGCAGCTGGCCGTCGATCTCGAGGGTGAGCACGTGGTCGGCCGCGGACACCTCCCGCACCGCGCGGTCGTCCACGCGGCCGGTGTACCGGTCGACGACGACGGTCCGGTCGAGCTCGACGATCGTCGGCGCCGGGTCGGCACCGGAGCGCCAGCCGTCGGACTGGAAAGGCTGCTCCGCGTCCGTTCCCGCCGCCAGCATGGCGCTCACCCACGCGACGAAGACCCGCGGCAGCTCGTCGTCGGGCGTGGGCAGCGTGTGCCGGTCCAGCCATGCCGTGTCGATCGACGCCTCGGCGAACTCCTCGCTCGCGACCAGCGCCCGCAGGAAGCCGGTGTTGGTGGTGAGGCCCAGGATCGCGGTGCGGTCGAGCGCGTCGACGAGCGCGCGGCGCGCGGACTCGCGGTCCGGGCCGTGCACGATCACCTTGCCGAGCATGGGGTCGAAGGACGTGCTGACGACTTGCCCCGGCTCGAGCGCGTGGTCGACGCGCGCGCCCGCAGGCCACCGCACGATGCTGGTCCGCCCGGCCTGGGGCAGGAAGCCGCCGAAGGAGTCCTCGGCATAGACCCGTGCCTCGATCGCGTGGCCGTGGGGCCGGACGGCGTCCTGGTCGATCTCCAGCGGGTGCCCGAGCGCCACCAGGAGTTGGTGGAACACGAGGTCGATGCCGTGGTGGACGAGCTCGGTGACCGGGTGCTCGACCTGGAGGCGGGTGTTCATCTCCAGGAAGTAGGCCTCGCCCGTCGCGTCGTCCAGCAGGAACTCCACGGTGCCCGCGTTGCGGTAGCCGACGTGCTTCGCCAGCGCCACCGCGCTGCTCGTGACCAGCTCGCGGACCTCCGGCGTGATCGTCGGTGCCGGCGCCTCCTCGAGCACCTTCTGGTGGCGGCGCTGGGTCGAGCAGTCGCGCTCGCCGAGGTGGACGACGTGCCCGTGGGCGTCGCCGACGACCTGCACCTCGATGTGGCGGCCGCGCTCGACGTACTTCTCGATGAGGAGCGTGTCGTCACCGAACGCGCTGCGCGCCTCGCGGGCCGCGGCGGCCTTCGCCTCCTCGAGGTCGGCCTCGTCGCGGACGATGCGCATGCCCTTGCCGCCGCCTCCCGCCGCGGCCTTCACGAGCACGGGGCCCTGCCAGTCCTTGGCGGCGTCCTCACCACGCGGCACGACGGGTACGCCGGCGGCGACCGCGATCTCGCGTGCGGCGTCCTTGCGGCCCATCGCCTCCATCACGTCGGCGCTCGGCCCGACGAAGACGATCCCGGCGGACTCGACCGCCCGGACGAAGGCGGCGCGCTCGGACAGGAAGCCGTAGCCGGGGTGGATCGCCGTCGCACCCCTGGCGAGGGCGGCCGCGACGACGGCGTCGATGTCGAGGTAGCTCGGCACCAGGATCGCGTCGTCGGCCGCCCGGACGTGGGGGGCGGAGCGGTCGAGCTCGGTGTAGATCGCGATCGTCCGGACGCCGTGCGCGCGGCAGGTGCGCATGACGCGGAGCGCGATCTCGCCGCGGTTGGCGACGAGCACGGACTCCAGGGAGGCGGCCAGCGAGACGGGCATCAGATCACATCCGGAAGATTCCGTAGGAAGGCGCGGGGGTCGGGGCGTTCGCGGCGGACGCGAGGCCCATGCCGAGGACGCGGCGGGTGTCGGCGGGGTCGATGATCCCGTCGTCCCACAGGCGGGCGGTGGAGTAGTAGGGCGAGCCCTGGGTCTCGTACTGCTCGCGGATCGGCGCCTTGAACGCCTCCTCCTCGGCGGGGTCGTCGAACCCCCTGACGGTCGCCAGCACCGACGCCGCCTGCTCGCCGCCCATGACCGAGATGCGCGCGTTGGGCCACATCCAGAGGAACCGCGGGTCGTAGGCGCGACCGCACATCCCGTAGTTGCCGGCGCCGAACGAGCCGCCGATGACGACGGTGAACTTCGGGACGACCGAGCAGGCGACCGCGGTCACGAGCTTGGCGCCGTCCTTGGCGATGCCGCCGTTCTCGTACTCGCGGCCGACCATGAATCCGGTGATGTTCTGCAGGAAGACCAGCGGGATGCCGCGCTGGTTGCACAGCTCGATGAAGTGCGCGCCCTTGAGCGCCGACTCGCTGAAGAGGATGCCGTTGTTCGCCACGATCCCCACCGGGTGGCCCCACACGTGCGCGAACCCCGTCACCAGCGTCTCGCCGTACAGCTTCTTGAACTCGTGGAACCGGCTGCCGTCGACGATCCGGCGGATCACCTCGCGGACGTCGTACGGCGTGCGCGTGTCGGCCGGCACCACGTCGTAGAGCGTGCTGGGGTCCTCGTGGGGCTCCTCGACCGGTGCGAGCTGGTACGGCGCACCCGGGGTCCGGCGCTCGAGCGTGCCGACGATGCTGCGGACGATCGCGAGCGCGTGCGCGTCGTCCTCGGCGAGGTGGTCGACGACGCCGGAGGTGCGGGCGTGGACGTCGCCGCCGCCTAGCTCCTCGGCCGTGACGACCTCGCCGGTCGCGGCCTTCACCAGCGGCGGCCCGCCGAGGAAGATCGTGCCCTGGTTGCGCACGATCACCGTCTCGTCCGACATGGCCGGGACGTAGGCGCCGCCGGCGGTGCAGGAGCCCATCACGCTGGCGATCTGCGGGATGCCCTGTGCCGACAGGTTGGCCTGGTTGAAGAAGATGCGCCCGAAGTGCTCGCGGTCGGGGAAGACCTCGTCCTGCATCGGCAGGAACGCGCCGCCGGAGTCGACGAGGTACACGCACGGCAGGTGGTTGTCGGCCGCGACCGTCTGCGCGCGCAGGTGCTTCTTGACCGTCATCGGGTAGTAGGTGCCGCCCTTGACCGTCGCGTCGTTGGCGACGACCACGACCTCGCGGCCGTTCACCCGCCCGATGCCGGTGACGACGCCGGCGGCCGGGACCGCGGTGTCACCGCCGTACATGCCGTACGCCGCCAGCGGGCTCAGCTCCAGGAAGGGGCTGCCGGGGTCCAGCAGCCGGTCCACCCGGTCGCGCACCAGCAGCTTGCCGCGGTCGGTGTGCTTTCGCCGGGCCGCCTCGCTCCCGCCCTGCCGCACGACCGCCAGCCGCCCCCGCAGCTCGTCGACGAGCTCTCGCATCTCGCTCACCCGGACAGGTTAGCGATCGTTAACCTGTGGGTCCACCGGCCGTGCGGGTTTCGGCTGCTGACAGCCGAAACCCGCACGACCCGCCGAGGCGACCCGGCGTGTCGTGCGGGTTCTGGCCGTCAGGTTCTCAGCGAAACCGCGGGCAACGGGCTCAGCGGAAGGCGCAGCCCGAGGACAGGCCGAACCGGCGGAAGACGAGGGCGGCCGGGCAGAAGCCCGTCACGCTCGACTGGAGCAGGTTGACGCCGACGAAGCCGGTGAGCAGCAGCCACCAGGGCGACACGAGGGCCGCCAGGAGCACGCTGAGGAGCACCATGGTGCCGGCGAGCGCGAGGACCGCACGGTCGAGGTTCAGGCGGCCGGCCGTCGCGGCCGGGCGGGCGGCGCTGCCGTCGTGGGTCTGGGTGGACATCTGGATCTTCACTCTCCTGATGTTGGTCAGCTCCGGCCGAACAGCCGGGAGAAGAAGCCGGTGGACGGCTCGCCCTGGTGGCCCTGGCAGCGCTGGGCGCGCGGTACGCCGGCCAGCACCTGCTCCGCGTGGCGGCCGCAGCCGCGCCAGTCCGCCTTGCCGCACTTGCGGCAGGTCACGCGATGACACATGAGTGGGTGGTTCCTTCCGATGGAGGGTGAGGATGGAGGGTGAGGGATCAGCCGTGGCTGAAGTGGACGTCGGGCAGGATCCGCCGCAGCCAGGCCGGCGACCACCAGGCTGCGCGGCCCGTGAGGCGGAGCAGCACCGGCAGGAGGACCAGCCGCACCAGGAAGGCGTCGACGAGCACGGCGACGCCGAGCACGATGCCCATCTCCTTGGGCGGCAGCGGCCCGGACAGGGAGAAGGTGAAGAAGACCGCGACCATCACCGCGGCAGCGGCGAAGATGACCCGCCCGGAGTGGGCGACCGCGCCGACCATCGCGTCCCGCGGGTCGCCGGAGGCCTCGTAGTGCTCCTTGGCCGACGCGAGGAGGAACACGGTGTAGTCCATCGCGATCGCGAAGATCATCGCGAAGAAGAAGACCGGCGCCCAGGCGTCGAGGAAGCCCTGGTGCTCGAAGCCCATGAGCGAGGAGCCCCAGCCCTCCTGGAAGACCAGCCGGGCGACTCCGAACGCCGCCGCGGTGGACAGCAGGCTCGCGAGGGTCCCCAGCAGCGAGATGAGCGGCGCCTGCAGGGCGATCAGCAGGAGCAGGAACCCGAGCACGAGCACCACCCCGAGCACGAGTGGTGTCGAGTCGTCGAGCTGGGACTTCAGGTCGAGGTTCTCGACCGCCGCCCCGCCGACCAGGGCCGAGGACGGCAGGTCGGCGCGCAGCCGGTCGACCGTCGCCGAGAGCCCGGGATCGGACGGGTCGACGGTCGGCACGGCCTGGATCATCACCAGCCCGCTGTCGTCGGCGGCCGGCTGCGCGGGCATCGCCGCGGCGATGCCCGGGTCCTGGGAGACCACCGCGGCCGCAGCGTCTGCCTGGTCCTGCTCGACGACCACCTGCAACGTGCCGGGCGCACCGGGGCCGAACGACTCCTGCACCAGGTCGTAGCCGACCCGGGCGCTGGCGTCCTCCGGGAGGACCTTGATCGACGGCATCGCGGTGCGCAGGCCGAGCACGGGAGCGGCCAGCGCGAGCAGGATGAGCAGCGCCCCCGCGCCGTACAGCCAGGGGTTGCGCCACAACCGCTCGCCCCACGCGGCGAACCGGGCCGAGCGGTGCTCGCCGGTGTGCACCCACTTCAGCGCGAACTTGTTGATCCGCAGGTCGAGCTTGGCCAGCACGACCGGCAGCAGCGTCAGGGTCGCCGCCAGCACGAAGACGACGGCGAGCATGATCCCCCCGGCCATCGACCGGAAGGCGGGCGAGGGCACGAGCATCACAGCCGACAGCGACACCAGCACGGTGAGCCCGGAGAGCAGCACCGCCTTGCCCGCGGTGTCCATCGTCTCGGCGATCGCGTCGGGGATGGGCCGGTCGTGGCCCATCCGGGCGGCGCGGTAGCGGACGACGAGGAAGAGCGCGTAGTCGATGCCCAGCGCGAGGGCGAACATCATCGCGAAGTTCATCGCCCAGATGGAGACGGGGAAGAACTGGTTGAGCAGCACCAGCGACCCGGCGGAGGCGACGAGGCCGGCCAGCGTGAGCAGCAGCGGGAGGCCGGCGGCCACCAGGGCACCGAAGGCGAGCACGAGGATCGCCAGCGTCACCGGCCAGGAGAGCATCTCCGACTTCATCATCGCCTCGAGGTTCGCGGCGTTGAAGTCCGCCCACAGCTGTGAAGCTCCGGTCGGGTTGACCTGCACCGCGCCGGTCGACAGGTCCTGGAGCGGGCCGCTGAGGTCCTTGGCCGCCTTCACCATCTCGTCGGTCGACGCGTCCGCGCCGGCGATCAGGACGGCGGTGTGCCCGTCCTCGCTCAGGGTCGCGCCCGGCTGCGGCTGGATCACCTCGCCGATGCGCGGGTCCTGCTGGAGCAGGGTGGTGGCCTCGGCGAGCACGTCGGCGCCGGTGCCCTGGGTCACCTGGCCGTCGGGGTCGTGGACGACGACCTGGATCGCCGAGCTCCCGGCCCCGCCGAAGTGCTCGCGGGCCAGCTCGCGCGCGGCGACCGAGTCCGACCCCTGGGCCTGCCACCCCGCTCCGGAGAGCTCGGCCTCGACCTTCGGGGCGAAGATGCCCAGGCCGATGATGACGATCAGCCACAGCACGGTCGTGGTGCGGGCGTGGTTGACGACGGCGATGCCGAGACGGCCCAGCGGGCCGGGTCGGGTCGTCGGGGTCAGCGCCGGCCGCGGTCGGCCGTCGGTGTGGGTGGTGGCCATCAAGTCCTCCGCCAAGCATCGTGGAATACCCCCGGGGGTATCGAACGTTGGGAACAATAACACCCCGGGGGGTATCGTCAAACCCGGGAACCGAGCCAGGAGGACGCATGACCACCACCACCTTGACCAAGGACAACTTCGAGACCACCGTCGCCGGCGACGACATCGTGCTGGTCGACTTCTGGGCCTCGTGGTGCGGCCCGTGCCGCCAGTTCGGGCCGATCTTCGAGGCGGCCTCCGAGGTCCACGAGGACGTCGTCTTCGGAAAGGTCGACACCGAGGCCGAGCGTGAGCTGGCCGCCGCCGCACAGATCACGTCGATCCCGACCCTGATGGCCTTCCGCGAGGGCGTGCTCGTCTTCGCCCAGCCCGGTGCGCTGCCGGCGCCGGCGCTCGAGCAGGTGATCCAGGCGGTCCGCGACCTCGACATGGAGGACGTCCACGCCCAGGTCGCCGCCCAGCAGCAGGGCGACCAGGGGCAGTGACGCGATGACCGCCTACACGCTCACGGCCACGCTTCCGCGGCCCTACGAGACGGCCGTCGCCGACGTCCGGGCGGCGCTGGCCGACCAGGGCTTCGGCGTCCTGACCGAGATCGACCTGCGGGCGACCCTCGCCGCCAAGCTGGGCGTGGAGGTCGCACCGCAGGTGATCCTCGGTGCGTGCCGGCCGCCGCTGGCCCACCGGGCACTGGAGATCGACCCCTCGGTCGCCACCATGCTGCCCTGCAACGTCGTCGTCCGAGCGGTCGACGAGGACACCACCGTGGTCGAGGCGTTCGACCCCGGCGCGATGACCGCCCTCGCCGGTGACGAGCTCACCGCGGTCGCGGACGAGGCGCGCACCCGGCTGACCGCGGCCCTGGCCGCCCTGGACGAGGAGTGACGACGTGGAGCTCGACCCGAAGGACATGACGGCGGTCATCAACCGCATCAAGCGGGCCCGCGGCCAGCTCGACGGCGTGCTGCGGATGCTCGAGGAGGGCCGGGAGTGCGAGGACGTCGTCACCCAGCTCGCCGCGGTCTCCAAGGCCCTGGACCGCGCCGGGTTCGCGATCGTGGCGACCGGTCTCCAGCAGTGCCTGATGTCGGGGGAGGGCCCGGCCGGCATGGACGTGAAGAAGATGGAGAAGCTGTTCCTCTCGCTCGCCTGATCGAGGACGCGACCGAGGGGCGACGGGCCGTGGCCCGCCGCCCCTCGCTCACCCGAGACCCCGAGATCAGCTCGGCGGCGGCGGCACCCGGCAGGCGACCGGGGCCGAGGTGTTGCCGCTGAAGTCCGTCGCGAAGACCTCGGCGTCACCGGTGCCGGTGATCTTGAGGATCCCGCCCGGCATCGTCTTGATCGACGGCTTGGCGTTGTTCTCCGTGTACTTGATCAGCTGCCCGTCGGAGAACGGACCCCAGACCGTGCCGCTGCCGGTGTCGCGCACGAACACCTGCGGCGCGGTGTCGACGATGTCGTTCGCGTCGAGCTCGAAGAACCCGTCCTGGTTGTGCGAGGCGGGCACGTGGCCGCCCGGGTTGGGTCCCTCGGGGCAGCCGACGCTCGGCGCCGTCGTGTCGACGACCCGGATCGTCCCGGTGCCGGTCCCGGTGTTGCCCGCGGCGTCGGTCGCCTCGCAGGTGACCGTCGTGGCACCCAGCGCGAAGACGCTGCCCGAGGGCGGCACGCAGGTGGGCGTGAGCGGACCGTCGACGTTGTCGACCGCACTGGCGGCGTACGACACCGTCGCCCCGCTGGGCGAGGTCGCCTCGACGGTCTTGCTCTCGACGGTGACGACCGGCGGGGTGACGTCGTTGACGGCGATCTCCGCGGTCTGCACGAACTCCGGTCCGGGCAGCTCGCCGTTGACGAGGAACTTCGTCGTGCAGGTGATGGTCTCACCCTGCGGGGCGTCGTCCATCAGCGTGAACGTCTCGTCGAACGTCGTGGACTCACCCGAGGTGACCGTGCGCGACGACGGGCTGAACGAGACGCTGATGCCGCCCCGGTCGCAGGTCGTGGTGTGCGTGACGACCGCCGGCAGGTTGCGAAGCTCGCTGAGGATCGTCGCCGCCACCTCGTCCGGGTTGGCCGCGGCCAGCGAGCCGCCGGTGGCCGCCGTGATGCGCGAGGCCTGGCCGTCCAGGTCCAGCCGCGAGCCGATCGGGCCGGGCACGCTGATCGCGATGACCTGCACGCCGGCACCCGTCAGGCCGGCGGTCGCCGAGGCCTCGGTGAAGCCGAGCGACGGGTCGTGGCTCGGCGCGTCGCCGAACATCACGAGCACGCGGGTGCTGTCGGGTCGGAAGTCGATCGTGGTCGGGATCTTGCCGAGCGCGCCGATCCACGCCTCCGGCTCGTCGCCGCCGCCCCCGGCCGACCAGGCGTTGATGCCGGTGGTGACCGCCGCCGGGTTCGCCGTGAGCTGCTGGTCGACCCGGTAGGCGAACGGCGACGACGACTCGTCGTCCTTGTACTCGGCGACCGCGAACTGGGCGTCGGGCTGGGCACTCTGGACCTGGCTCAAGATCGCGCCGGCGTTGGTGCGCACGTTCGCGATGCTGGCGGACATGCTCCCCGTCGTGTCGGCCATCAGCACGATGTCCGGCTTGGGCGGGATGGGCGGCGTCTCCACCGTCTTGGTGATCGTGACCGAGCCCCCGGGGTCGAGGGCGTGGGCGTAGTGCGCCGGGCTGACACCCGGCGCACCGGCGGCCGCGGTCGTGGTGACCACGGCGAGGACGGCGGCTCCGGCCGCCGCAGGTACGAGACGATGCGAGATCGCCCGAGAGGTTGAGAACATCGTGGTTTCCCTCCGAGAGCGGGCGGCGCCGTTGCCACCCTCGAGCCACGGTAGGGATCGCACCTACCCGCGGCATGACCCGAACGCACCGCTCGTGACGTCCGGGGGGACCAGCGGGCGAGACCGGTCGGATCAGACCCATCGGGTGAGTTAACGACCGCTAACCTTGCGTCCGTGAGCCGTCGCGACCAGATCCTCGCGACCGCGGCCGAGCTGTTCGCGACCCGCGGCTTCCACGGCGTCTCCGTCGCCGACCTCGGCGCGGCGTGCGGCATCTCGGGTCCGGCGCTCTACAAGCACTTCTCCTCCAAGCAGGCGATGCTGGCCGAGATGCTGGTGTCGATCAGCGAGGAGCTCCTGCGGGTCGGGCAGGAGCGGGTGGCCGCGGCGGCCGGCCCGGAGTCCGCCGTCGCCGCGCTCGTCGACTGGCACGTCGACTTCGCGCTCCGGCACCGGCCGTTGATCGTCGTCCAGGACCGCGACTGGGAGTCGCTCCCGCCCGAGGCGCGCGAGCGCGTGCGCAGCCTCCAGCGCGCGTACGTCGACCTGTGGGCCGCCCAGCTCCGGCTGCTCGACCCGCGGCTGGACCTGCCGACGGCCCGGGCGATGGCGCACGCGGCGTTCGGGCTCATCAACTCCACGCCGCACAGCGGCCTGCTGCCCGACGACCAGATGCGCGACGTGCTCAGCCGGATGGCGCTGGGGGCGCTGGGTCGTCCGCTGCCCTGATGACCTCGGCGATGGCCGCCGGGTCTGGTTCGTCCTGAGCCGCTGCGCCCTCGAGCAGCCGGGCCGCGTAGAGCGCCGCCTCCAGGGCGGTGTCGAGGTCCGGGCCGAAGTCGCCGGCGTCCTCGCCGTCGTCGGCGTCGTCGGCCCACGCGGCCGGTGCTGGCTCGGCCCGGGCGTGCAGCCGCGCCAGCAGGTCCTCGCGCGCGAGCCCGCGCAGCTGCAGGAGCACGAAGGGGTCGGCCTCCACCAACCACGCGAGCTGCTGGAGGACGGCGAGGGCGTGCACGCACGGGTCCGCCCAGTGCGTGCAGCTGCAGGACGCACCGAGCTCCCCTCCGTACGGCAGCAGCTCGACGCCGGCCTCCTCGGCGTGCTCGACCAACCCGTGCGGGAGCTCTCCGTCCAGCAGCGCCGCGACCCGGCCCGACTCGGCCGCGACCGCCTCGACGAGCGCGTCGACGTCGCGGTGGTCGAGCACCGGCAGGCTGCCCTCGACGGTCCAGATCCCGTGCGGGTCCTCGACGGCCGCGACGAAGCGGCCGGGCTCGGTCGAGATCTGCCCGACCCGGCCGGCCCGGGCCAGGGTGCGTGCCGCGACCAGGTCGGCCTCGGCGTACGCCGCCTCCTCGACCGCCCGCACCCACGCCTTGCCCCACCACGTGGTCGCCCGGACCGTCGACCGGCGCGGCGGCACGCGGGGGTGCAGGACGGCCGACATCGCCGGCCTCACTCGCGCCGGAGGGTCACGAGGTCGCGCAGCTCGGCGTCGCTGAGCTCGGTGAGCGCGGTCTCCCCGCCGCCGAGCACGGCGTCGGCCAGCGCGCGCTTGCGGGTCAGCAGCTCGGCGACCTTCTCCTCGATCGTGCCGCGGGTGATCATCCGGTGCACCTGCACCGGCTTGGTCTGGCCGATCCGGTAGGCCCGGTCGGTCGCCTGCTCCTCCACCGCCGGGTTCCACCACCGGTCGACGTGGACGACGTGGTCGGCGCGGGTGAGGTTGAGCCCGGTGCCCCCGGCCTTGAGCGAGAGCAGGAACACCGGCATCTCGCCGGCCTGGAACCGCTCGACCATCCGCTCGCGCTCGCGGACGGGGGTGCCGCCGTGGAGCAGCTGGTGGGGTACGCCGGCGCGCGCCAGGTGTCCCTCGAGCAGCCGGGCCATCGCGACGTACTGGGTGAAGACGAGGACCGCGCCGTCCTCGGCCAGCACCGTGCCGACCAGCTCGTCGAGCAGGTCGACCTTCTCCGAGCGGCCCGACAGCCGGGCGCCGGACCGCTTGAGGAAGTGGTCGGGGTGGTTGCAGATCTGCTTCAGGCCGGTCAGCAGCATCAGCACCAGCCCGCGACGGGAGTCCTCGTCGGCGCGCTCGATGCGGGCCATGGTGTCGCGGACGAACGACTCGTAGAGGACCACCTGCTCGCGCGTCAGGCGCACCGGGTGGTCGGTCTCGGTCTTGGCCGGCAGCTCCGGCGCGATGCCCGGGTCGGACTTGCGGCGCCGCAGGAGGAACGGGCCGATCAGATCGGCGAACTGCCGCGCCTTGGCGGGCTCGCGCCCGGACTCGATCGGGGCCGCCCAGACCTTGCGGAACGCGTTGCGGCTGCCCAGCAGGCCCGGGATGGCCCAGTCGAGGATCGCCCACAGCTCGGTGAGGTCGTTCTCGACCGGCGTGCCGGTGAGCGCCACGCGCGCCGTGCTGCCGATCGAGCGCAGCGCCCGCGCGGTCGACGTCCGGGGGTTCTTCACGTGCTGGGCCTCGTCGGCGACGACGAGGTCCCACCCGACGGCGCCGAGGGTCTCGGCGGACCGGCGCATGGTGCCGTACGTCGTGAGCACGAATCCGTCGCCCGCGCCGGACAGGTCGCGCGCGCTGCCGTGGAACCTCACCACCGGCGTGCCGGGCGCGAACCGGCGCACCTCCGCCTCCCAGTTGCCGAGCAGGCTGGCGGGGCAGACGACGAGGGTCGGGCCGGTGCGGCCGGCCTCCCGGCGGTGCAGGTGGAGCGCGATGAGGGTGACGGTCTTGCCCAGGCCCATGTCGTCGGCGAGGCAGGCGCCGAGGCCGAGCTCGGTCAGCTCGGTCAGCCAGGTCAGGCCGTGGAGCTGGTAGTCGCGCAGCGTCGCGTCGAGCGCGGCGGGCGGCGCGACCGGCTCCCGGGTGGCGGCGTTCGTGAGCCGGTCGCGGACCTTCAGCAGGCTCGCGCCCACGACGACCTGCTCCTGCTGCTCGGCCACCTGGACGGTCCCGGTCAGGGCCGCGGCGACGGCCTCGACCGGTCGCACCGTGCGCACCAGCCGCTTGCGCGCCTTCCGCGCGATCGCCGGGTCGACGACCGTCCAGCTGCCGCGCAGCCGCAGCAGGGGCGAGGCCGACTGCGCGAGCCGGTCCATCTCCTCGGGCGTGAGCAGGTCGCCGTGGATCGCGAGCTGCCAGTTGAAGGCGAAGAGGGCCTCGGTGCCGAGGGTCGGCTCGTCCAGGGGCTCCTCGCGCGGTCCGGCTCCTCCGGGCGCTCCCGGCACGCGGTCCAGGACCGTGGTCGCCGTCAGGTCGCGCCCCAGGCTCCGGGGCCAGAGCACGTCGACTCCCGCGGCCCGCAGGTCGCCCACGCCGACGTCGAGCAGGCTGACGATCTCGTCGGTGTCCAGGCTGATCTCGTCGGGGACCTGCATCTCCAGCAGCCGGTCCAGCACGGGCCACGCGTCGGCCGCGGCGCGCAGCGCGATCGTCGCGTGGGTGCGGGCTCGCTCGCCGAAGCCGTGCTCCTCCGGGATCCCGGTCCACAGCAGCGCGAGGTCGCAGAGGTGGAGCGGGTTGCGCTCGTCGTGGGCCTGCGGCACCAGCCGGACGGCGCCGGCGACCAGCTCCTCCTCGTCGGCCTCCACGCGGAGCGACACCGAGACCAGCTGCGGGAGCTCGCGCGGGTCGACGCGTTGGTGCCGCGCCAGCCGTGCCTGCAGACGCTCCTCGAAGGTGGGCCGGTGCGGTCGTCGTACCGGCTCTGCCGTGGTGGTCGGGGCGCCGCGCGGCATCGCGTCGGTGACGGCGTCGATCAGGTCGCGGACCAGGCGCTCCTCGTCGGGGCCGTCGGCGAGCATCGTGATGCGGTCCTCGTCGTCGGCGTCGAGGCCCGCCGCGCGCCAGTGGTCGCCCGCCGGCGCGAACTTGCCCGCGGCGACCAGGCGCATGGCCAGCAGCACGGCGCCGGCCAGCAGGCCGACGGTCGGGTGCAGGTCGTCGCGTCCCCGCGCCTTCGCCAGCACGGGCAGCGCCGCGCGGATCGGCAGGGCGACCGTCCGCCGCGGGTCCGTGAACTCGACCACGCCCTCGCGCGGCGGCTCGGCCGGCCGGAACGTGGCCGGGCCGGTCACCGGGACGAAGCTCACGTCGTAGAAACTAGCCCGCGGCTCCGACAGGGGTCGGTGTCACACCCGGGCACTGCCGTCGGGTCAGCGGGTGGGGTCGATCACGGTGATCCCGGCGACGGTGGCCCGGTCGAGGCCGGGGAGCAGCCGGGCGGCGTCGTCGAGACCGACGGTCCTCTCGACGAGGCGGTGAGGTTGCAGCGCCCCGGCCTCGATCAGGGCGAGCATCTCGGGGTAGTCGGTCGCGGCCATCCCGTGACTGCCCAGCAGGTCGAGCTCCCAGGCGATGGCCCGGGCCATCGGCACCCGCGAGCGGTCGTCCGGGAGCAGCCCGACCTGGACGTGCCGGCCGCGCCGACGCAGGCTGCAGATCGCGTCCGCGCAGGTCTGCTCGCTGCCCACCGCGTCCACCGAGACGTGGCTGCCCCCGCCGGTGAGGTCGGCGACGGCAGCGGGTACGTCGAGAGCGCCGTCGGCCAGCACGGCGTGCTCGGCGCCGAGGTCCGCGGCTGCCGCCAGGGCCTCCCGGGTGCGGTCCACCGCGACGACCCGGGCGCCGAGGGCACGCGCGACCATGACCGCGCTGAGCCCGACCCCGCCCGCGCCGACGACGGTGACCCACTCCTCGGGGCGCACCCGAGCCCGGCCGACCAGGGCGCGGTACGCCGTGGCGAACCGGCAGCCCAGCGCGGCTGCGGTCGCGTCGTCGACGTGGTCCGGCAGGGCCACCAGGTTGGCGTCCGCGGCGTGCAGCGCGACGAGCTCGGCGAAGGAGCCCCAGTGGGTGAACCCCGGCTGCTGCTGGTCGGGGCAGACCTGGGCGTCGCCGGCGCGGCACCACTCGCAGCGTCCGCACCCGCACACGAACGGCACCGTCACCCGCTCACCGATCCGCCGGCGGTCGACCCCGGCACCGACGTCGACCACCACGCCGGCGAGCTCGTGCCCCGGGACGTGGGGGAACACCACACCCCCGTCGTGGCCGGCCCAGGCGTGCCAGTCGCTGCGGCACATCCCGGTGGCCAGCACCCGGACGACGACCCCGCCGTCGGGTGCGGACGGGTCGGGCACCTCCCGCACCTCGGGCTGGGTTCGGACCGCATCGACGACCAGGGCACGCACCCGCCCATCGTCGCAGGGCGGCACTCGGCTCCGGATGGGCAGCACGCCCTCACCGGCGATTGCCATCAGGCATCTAGGCTCGCGGCATGAGCATCCTCGACGCGAAGATCGCCCGGCTGGACGGCACGGCCGCCACGCTGGGCGAGATCACCGGCGGACAGCCCGCACTCCTGGTCAACGTGGCGAGCAGGTGCGGCCTCACGCCGCAGTACACCGGGCTCGAGGAGCTCCACGAGCGGTACGCCGCCCGCGGCTTCACCGTCGTCGGGCTGCCCTGCAACCAGTTCTACGGGCAGGAGCCCGGGAGCGCCGACGAGATCGCGGAGTTCTGCTCGGCGACGTACGGCGTCACGTTCCCGCTGACCGAGAAGATCGAGGTCAACGGCGACGACCGCCACGAGATCTACCGGACGCTGGTCAAGGCGCCGAACGAGAAGGGCGAGGCCGGAGACGTGACCTGGAACTTCGAGAAGTTCCTGCTCGCCGCCGACGGGACCGTCATCGCGCGGCTGCGCCCGCAGGTCGAGCCCGACGACCCGCGCCTGGTCGACGCGATCGAGGCCCTGGTCGGCTGAGCGCTCCGGCGGCGCCCCCGATCGGATTTCGTCGGCCGGCCGACGAAACTCCCCCACCCCCGCCCGGCCGGGGGGTGGACGACGAAGTCCGACGCGGGACGACAAAGCTTCGTCGTCCCGGCTCGGATTTCGTCGGCCGGCCGACGAAACTCCCCCCACCTCCGCCGACCGCCGACCGCCCACCGCCGGCCCGGCGACCGTGAACCGGGGGCGGAGCCGCCGCAGCCTGCGTAGATTCGGGCCATGGACCTGTTCGAGATCGATGACACCCAGCGGATGCGTCGCGAGGAGGCGGCGGCGCGGTTGCACGCGCTGGCCGACGCCCTGGCGAGGAACAACTCGATCGAGTTCGAGCGGGACGGTCGCCGCGTCACCGTGCGCGTGCCCGACGAGGTCGACCTGAAGATCGAGGTCGAGCTGGGCGACGAGAACGAGCTCGAGGTCGAGCTCACCTGGTGATCGTGCCGGAGGCGGGCCGCGGGCGCGGCCCCTACGCCGGCGGCTGGAGGAAGCGGCCCGTCACCGGCGGGAGGTCGGCCAGCGTCACGATGCCGGGTGGGGCGGCGACGACGTACGGCACCGCGTTGGTCACCGGCATCGCCGTGTAGATCATCCCCAGGCCCATGAAGCCGGGCTCGGTCCAGTCCGCCGGCGGCAGGCAGTGCAGCACGGTGCGCATGTTGGGCACCCCGAAGACCTGGACCACGTGCCCGTGCGCGAGCGGCTTCGGCGGGGTCGTGTGCTCGCCCATGATCCAGTTGAAGCCGACGCTGACGACGTTGCGCTCGCCGACCCAGCCGCGGTGGTAGCCCATGACCCCGCCGACGGTGCCCGCCGGGATCGTCATGAAGCCCAGGTCGCTGTCGCCGGTGGCCGCCGTGAACTCGACGTCGAAGGTCATCCGGTCCAGCGACGCCCCGATCGCGTCGGCCATCATCGCCGCGGACTCGGCGAAGACCTCGCTCTCGCGCCGCACGCTCTCGGCCAGGCCCGGGGTGTCGGGGGGCTGCGAGAAGCCCATCGCCCGCTGCGTCTCCGCGCTCTCGTACGTCGAGCAGTCGACCGACTCGGTGATCCGGATCTCGTCCACGCGCTCGCACGAGCCGCTCAGCACCATCCCGACCAGGTTCGTCATGCCCGGGTGGGCGCCGCTGCCGAAGATCGTCGAGCCGCCACGCTCGCAGGCCGAGCGGATCCGGTCGAGGTCCGCCGGGCTCTGCTTGCCGCCGGTGATCCAGGCGGCACTGGCGCAGACGTTCACCCCGGCCTCCAGCAGCGCACACAGCTCGTCGACGCTCGGCCACAGCGGGTTGTAGCAGCAGGCGTCGGCACCCAGCGCCAGCAGCGCCGCGACGTCGTCGGTGGCCAGGACGCCGGTCGGCTCCCGCCAGCCGCACAGCTCGGCGGCGTCGCGGCCGACCTTGTCCTTGCCGTGGGCATAGACGCCGGCGAGCTCGAGGTCGGGGCGGGTGAGGATCGCGTGCAGCGAGCGCCGGCCGATGTTGCCGGTGGTCCACTGGATGACGCGCAGCGGTCGGTCCATGGGCCGCAGACTAGAACGTGTTCCACCAGCGTGACCACCGTCGCGTGATGCGACGCACGCCATGACCGCCTTGAGTTCGGGGCAGGGTTCGGGGAGCGTGGAACGTTCGAGCGCGACTCACGCAGCGCGCCTTTCCACCGGCTCCAGACCCGAGCGGCACCGATCCGTGCCGTCGTCCCCGGAGTCCCGGGTGTCGTCCGCCCGCCCGGCCCCCGATCGGTCGCCGCGCGTCCGCCGAACCGAAAGGTCACGCCTGTGTCCCTCACCCATGACCGCCGTGCCCCCGAGCCCCCGGGCCGGGTGGGCTCGCCGGAGGAGGTCCTCCTCCCGCCGGTCCGCAACCGGCTGGCCGTCCCGACTCCGGGTCGTGGCCGCGAGATCGTCGCGGTGATCGACCCGGTCTGGGCGCCCCGCAGCACCGACGTCGTCACCCGGATGCGGCCGCCCGCCGACGTCGTACGCGCCGCGGCCGAGCGGCTGACCCGCTACCTGCAGCCCGGAGAGGTGGTGGCCGCGACCGACGAGGGCCTGCTCTCGCTCCGGCTGCACCACGAGGACCGGGCGGCCCGCCCGGTGCGGCTGCAGGAGATGGCCTACCACGCCATCGAGGTGCTCGACACGCTCGTCGAGCGCGACGGGGTCGTCGACCTCGGGGTCGGCTGGGCGCACGTCTCCCGCAAGCAGAGCCCCGTCGAGGCCGAGCGGCACGCCGCCGAGGCGGCCGCCGAGTCGGTGCGGGCTCGCGACCTGCAGCCACGGCTGCAAGGCGCCCACGCCCGCACCCGCCGGCCGCGCGTGAGCCTCTGGTCGATCGGCCGGCAGGTGCTGCTGGCCACGGTCGGCGTCGCGGTGCTCCCCTTCCTGGCCCTGGTGGGTCTCGACGCGATCGGGTTCGACGCGTCGTCGATCGTGTACTGGACCCTGGTCGGCGCGCTCGCGCTGACGGCGGGCCTGATCTGGTTCGAGTGCTCCTTCGCGCTCGACCCGGCCCGACCCCCCGAGCACGCCAGCCGGCCGGCGCCCCGCGCGACGGCCGTCGTGGCGGCGTACCTCCCCAACGAGGCGGACACCATCCTCGAGACGGTGCACGCCTTCCTCGCCCAGCAGTACGACGGCGGGCTCCAGGTCGTCGTCGCCTACAACACCCCCGTTCCCCTGGAGGTGGAGGAGCAGCTCGCGGAGCTCGGTCGCGCGCACCCGGACCTGACCGTCCTCAAGGTCCCCGACAGCACCTCCAAGGCCCAGAACGTCAACGCCGCGCTGCGCGTGGCGGAGGGCGAGATCGTCGGCATCTTCGACGCCGACCACCACCCGATGCCCGGCGCGTTCGACCGCGCCTGGCGCTGGATCGACGACGGCGCCGACGTCGTCCAGGGCCACTGCGTCATCCGCAACGGCGACGACTCCGCGCTCGCCAAGCTGGTCGCCGTCGAGTTCGAGCAGATCTACGCGGTGGCCCACCCCGGCCGCGCCGCCCTCTTCGGCTTCGGGATCTTCGGCGGCTCCAACGGCTACTGGCGCATGGACGCGCTCGAGCGGATCCGGCTGCGCGGCTCCTTCCTGACCGAGGACATCGAGGCGTCGGTGCGGGTGCTCGAGGCCGGCGGCCGGATCGTCAACGACCCCGGGCTGGTCAGCCGGGAGCTCGCCCCGGAGACCACCCGGGCGCTCTGGAACCAGCGGATGCGCTGGGCGCAGGGCTGGTTCCAGGTCTCGCTGCGCCACTTCTGGTCGACGCTGCGCTCGCCGGTGCTCGACCTGCGCCAGCGGCTCGGCGTCGTCTACCTGCTGGGCTGGCGCGAGCTCTATCCCTGGCTCGCGCTGCTCACCTGGCCGCTGATCGGCTTCTACGTCTGGCGTGACGGCGGCCTGGACCTGACGTCGCCGATGTTCCTGCTGCTGACGCTGTTCACCACGGCCTCCGGCCCGGTGCAGACGATCGCGGCCTACCGGCTGGCGGTCCCCGAGGTGCGGCGCCACCGCCGCTGGTTCGTGGCCGCGGCCGTCGCGAACCTGTTCTTCTACACCGAGCTGAAGAACGTCGTGAACCGGGTCGCCCAGCTCAAGCAGCTGCGCGGCGAGCACGCGTGGGTGGTCACCCCGCGGTCCGCCAACGGGACCGGAATCGACGACTCCCCCGACCGCAGCACACCCGAGACCCAGGAGGTGGCGGCATGACGGTGACCCCGCTGACCCGTGAGCAGACGGACGCGGTCGACGCCCCGACCGCGCCCGGCACACCGGGCGCCCCCGGCGTACCCCCGCAGGGCCGCGCCCCGCAGTACCCGCTCGGTTGGCTGCGCGGCCTCGCCGCCCTGTGCGTGGTGGTCTTCCACTCCTACCAGCACCACCGGGACCCGCAGACGTGGGCCTGGCCGTGGTCGGGCGCCGCCCACCAGGCGATGCTCGGCACCGATCTCTTCGTGGACATGTTCTTCGTGCTGTCGGGCCTGGTCCTGTGGCTGCCCGTCGCGCGCGCCTGCGTCGACGGCGCCGGCGGGCGACCCGGTCGGGTGCTGCTGATGCGCCGGATGGCCCGGCTGCTGCCGCTCTACTACGTGATCGTGCTGGCCGTGTGGGCGACGACGACGCCGTCGCTGCCCGGGCACTGGCAGGACCTGGTGATGCACCTGACCTTCACCCAGATCTACAGCGACCAGTACATCTTCTGGACCGACGGCCCGGCGTGGTCGCTCGCCGTCGAGTTCCACTTCTACGTCCTGATGGCGCTCGCGGTGCCGCTGGTGAACGCCGCGGTCCGCCGGGTGGCCGACCGCCGGGCCCGGCTCGCGGTCGTGTCGGTGCTGCCCGCGTTGTGCATCGCCGTCGGCCTCGGCTTCCTGGTCTGGGCGACCGTCCTGACCTCCCACGCCGACGACGCCTGGTCGGTGTGGTTCTCCGCGCCGTCGCGGGCCGCCGACTTCGGCCTGGGCATGGCCCTCGCGGTGCTCGTCGCCGCCGGCGTACGGCTGGGCCGCGTGGCCCGCTCGACCCTCGGCGTCCTGGGCCTGGCCGCACTCGGCGTGCTGGTGATGACCCGCCCGTTCGACGACACGCCGACCAGCGAGTGGTGGCACCCTCTCTACTCTGCCGCCGTCGCGCTGCTGCTCGCCGGGATCGTGCTGCACGCGGGACCGTGGTCGCGGTTCTTCGACTGGCGGCCGCTGGCCTTCGTCGGGACCCTCGGGTACGGCGTCTACCTGGTGCACGAGCCGGTCATGCGGTTCCTCGGCCATCTGGGCGTCCTGCCCGACCCACGGCCCGGCCTCTTCTTCCTCTGGACCGCGCTCCTGGTGGCCGTCCCGAGCCTGGCGCTGGCCTGGCTGAGCTCGCGCACCGTGGAGCCCGCGGGGCTGCGCCTGCTCGCCACGATGGACAAGCAGGGCCGGCGGCGCGACTACTACGAGCACCTCGAGCAGAGCTCGGCGACTCCCGGAGCGGGCGAGGCTGTCCCGGGCTCGGGCTCGGGCTCGTCGGCTGTCTCCCCGCCGTTTCCGCGCAACTGAGGCTCTCCTGCTGCATCCGTGGGTGCCGCGACCCGGGCCGGCGACCGTGGGCTGGGGGTGCCCCGGGGTTGCGACCGACAGGCCGACGAGGCGGGGACGGCCCCGCAGGTGTCGGCGCGGTCTCCCGGCCTGGGGGTTGATCGGTGGTCCTGCTGTCGACACCTGCCCGGGGAAACCCGCACGACACGCCGGGCCGGAGCGGCGTGTCGTGCGGGTTTCCCCCGACCGGTTCGACCTGGTGTGGCTGGTGTGACCGCTGAGACTTCTCGGACCCATGATGGTGGCGTCGCAAGAGCCGCAATGGAACGCTCCGGAACGTGGCGATGAGCGTCGCGCGGCGGAACCAGGCGGCCGCTTCGGTCGCGCCGAGGCTCAGGACTGGGTGCCGAGCACCAGCGGGCGCACCTCGGCGGCGCCGGCGGCACGCAGCGCCCGGGCGGCGAGGGTGAGGGTCCAGCCGGTGACGACCAGGTCGTCGACCAGCAGCAGGCGCTGGCCGGCGAGTGACGACTCGCAGGTCTGCAGCGCGAACCGACGGCCGACCGCGGCGACGCGCTGGGCGGAGTTGGCGGCGCCCTGGCCGGGGCCGACGTCGGGGTCGACGACGGCCCACCGGCCCACGACCGGCACCCGGAGGTAGCGCGACAGGCCGTCGGCCAGGTCGGCGGTGAGCGTGGGCCGGGTCACCGACTCCACGACGACGATCCCGTCGACCGGCGGCCGCCAGTCACCGAGCACCTCGATGACCGCCTTGACCAGCGGGACCGGGACCGGGCCGTCCGGGGTGTCGGCGGCGAAGAGCTCGCGCAGCGCGTTGCCGTGGCCGAGGTCGGTGAGACGGGCGACCGCGCGCCCCTCCTCGGCGGCCTCGGCGATCTTGCCCTTGAGGTCGACGCCGAGGTTGCCCAGCGCGGTCGGCCACATCTTGCGGGGCTCGACCACCACGCCGGGACGGGCCAGCCGAGCGCCCGCCTCCTCGACCGCGGCGTCGGAGACGGCCGCCGACAGGGTCAGCCCGCCGCAGGAGTCGCACCGGCCGCAGTCCTCCGCGCCCGGGTCGTCGAGCTGCTCGCGCAGGAACCGCATCCGGCAGCGGTCGGTCGCGATGTAGTCCAGCATCGCCTGCTGCTCCCGTTCCCGCGCCTCGCGCACCCGGCGGTAGCGCTCCTCGTCGTAGGTCCATGGCTGCCCGGTCGCCTCCCAGCCGCCGCGCACCCGGCGGACCGCACCGTCGACGTCGAGCACCTTGAGCATCGTCTCCAGGCGGGTGCGGTTGAGGTCGACGTACGTCTCCAGCGCGGCGGTGCTCAGCGGCCGGCCCTCCTCGGCGAGCACGTCGAGGGTGCGCCGCACCTGCTCCTCGCGCGGGAACGCGAGCGAGGCGAAGTAGGCCCAGATGTCGCGGTCCTCGGTGGCCGGGAGGAGCACCACCGTCGCGGCGTCGGTGCCGCGACCCGCGCGGCCCACCTGCTGGTAGTAGGAGACCGGTGAGGACGGGGCGCCCATGTTGACGACGAAGCCGAGCGTCGCGTCGAAGCCCATGCCGAGGGCGCTGGTCGCCACCAGCGCCTTGACCCGACCGGCAGCGAGGTCCTGCTCGAGCGCGTGCCGCTCGGTGGTCTCGGTCTGGCCGGAGTACGCCGCCACGTCATGCCCTCGCGACCGCAGGTAGTCGGCGATCTCCTGGGTGGCTGCGACCGTGAGGCAGTAGACGATGCCCGAGCCCGGCTGCTCGGCGAGGTGGTCGGCCAGCCACGCCAGGCGCTGCTCGGGCGTGCGGAGGCGGACCACGCCGAGTCGCAGCGACTCGCGGTCGAGCGAGCCCCTGAGCACCAGGACGTCGCCCAGCGAACCCGCGCTGCCGAGCTGCTCGGCGACGTCCTGGGTGACCCGGGCGTTCGCGGTGGCCGTGGTCGCGAGCACCGGGATGCCGGTGGGCAGGTCGTCGAGCAGCGTGCGGATCCGCCGGTAGTCGGGCCGGAAGTCGTGGCCCCAGTCGGAGATGCAGTGCGCCTCGTCGACCACCAGCAGGCCGCAGGTGGCGGCCAGCCGGGGCAGCACCTCGTCGCGGAACCCCGGGTTGTTGAGTCGCTCGGGGCTGACCAGCAGCACGTCGACCTCGCCCGCGCGCACGGCCTCCTGGATCGGCTCCCAGCTCTCCATGTTGGTCGAGTTGATGGTGACCGCCCGGATGCCGGCCCGCTCGGCGGCGGCGATCTGGTTGCGCATCAGGGCCAGCAGCGGCGACACGATGACGGTGGGCCCCGCGCCCTGCTCGCGCAACAGCAGGGTCGCGACGAAGTAGACCGCCGACTTGCCCCAGCCGGTGCGCTGCACCACCAGCGCGCGACGGCGGTCGACCGCGAGCGCCTCGATCGCCGCCCACTGGTCCTCGCGCAGGACGGCGTCGTCGGACCCGACGAGCGCGCGCAGGTGGGCCTCCGCCGCCGTCCGGGGGTCGAGGTCGGCCCGGTCCGCTGTCATGCCGACCTGTCTACCAGGCTCCTCCGACGCCGCCCGCCGGCCGTCCACAGGCACCCGCCGCGCGCCACCCTCGGCGCTCGGGGACGGTGACAGGGGGCCGGTCGGGGTCCCGACCTGACCCGTCCGGGTCCGGAGGTCGTAGCCCGTCCAGACCATGGCAGTCTGGGGACGCACGACCTAGCGTCAGCGAATGGAACGATTCCCGCGCTCGGTCCCGGTCATCCTCGTCGCCGCCCTCGCCCTCGCCCTGTCGTTCTCGGGCGGGGCGATCGCCGCGAAGATGATCACCGGCAAGCAGATCAAGGACAACACCGTCACCACGAAGGACATCAAGGACGGCACCCTCAAGACCGCCGACATGTCCGCCGCGACCGTCACCGACCTCCAAGGGGCGACCGGCCCCGCCGGCCCCGCCGGCCCTCAGGGCGACCCCGGCTCGACCGGACCTGCCGGACCCGCCGGACCCGCGGGTCCCGCGGGTCCCGCGGGTCCTGCCGGACCCGTCGGCCCGCCGGGCGTGTCCGGCTACGAGCAGGTCTCGAACACCAAGGCCATGGCCGCCAACACGTCGGGCTCGGTGTCGGTCAGCTGCACCGCCGGCAAGAAGCTGCTGGGGGTGGCCGGGTACTGGAGCTCCTCCAACGCGGCCGTCCAGGTCGTGATGGCCTCGACCAGCACCGCGACGGCCTACACGACGGGGATCCCCGGCGCAGACACCATGCACGTCCAGGCGGTCTGCGGCAACGTCACCTGACCGCCGGACCCATCGGATCGCTCCCGCGGCCCGACCTCGCCGCACCCGGCCGGGCCGCGGGAGTGACTGACGCCGGCAGTCGGCCGTGGCCCGACCCCCCGGGCGAAAGCGCGTGCGGACCCGGGCGCCGCACGGCAGGGTACGACGCGTGAGCCGACCGTACGCCCGACCGCATGCCCTGCGCGCCGCCCTGGTCCTGCCCGCCGTCGTCCTGCTCGGCACCGCACTGGTGGGCTGCGGGGGCGACGACTCCGAGGGCGTGGGGAGCGACCCGCCCACGACCGCGGGGAGCACGGGCGCAGGCCTGGAGGTCTCCGACGGCATCAGCCCCGACGACCTCCTCGGCTGCCTGGCCGACGCCGGCCTGCCGGCCGAACTGACGGACACCACGCCGCTGGGCGTCGAGGTCGCCACCGAGGGCATCGAGGTGCAGCCCCTCGACGGCTGGGACGGCGACCAGGGCGTCGACCTGTGGGTCTTCGCCGACCCGGCCGCAGCGGCGGCGAACCGCGCCGCGATCACCCTCTCCGACGAGGACACCCCCACGAGCCGGATCGCCGGCAACGTCGTCGTGCGCTACTTCGCCGTGCCCGAGCCGCACGACCAGCAGCTCGCCGACCTCGACGCCTGCCTGCCGTCCTGACCCCGCCGCCCACCCGGCGCGGCCCGCGCGGCGTCAGAACTCCCGACTGAAACGACGGAAGTCTCGACTCAAGCGACGGAAGTCTCGACTCAACGTGCGACGAACGCCTCATCGACGAGCACGGGCACGACATCGGTCGCGTCCAGCTCGGCGGCGATCTCGACGTCGGACTCGAACCCGATGCCGGCCAGCTCCTGGCCGCTCGCGCAGGCCAGCAGGTCCTCGGGGAGCCGGGCGGCGCGGTAGGCGCGCTCGGCCACCCGGGCCTCGGGCGACAACCCGGTCACCCCCAGGTCGACCAGGCCCGCGACGACCGCGCCGGCGCCCCACAGGTCCTCGACCGCGGGGCGCAGGGTGCCGTCCGGCCAGCGCTCGCCGGCCGCGACCACCGCCACCGGGCCGCCGCGTGCGGCGAGCCACCGGGCGACCCCGGCGGCGTTGCGCAGCGCGGCGCCGACCACCGTGGCGCCCGATCCGGCGAGGGCGAAGGCGATCGAGGATCCGTTCGGGGAGGGCAGCACCAGCCGGTCGACACCCGTCGACGCCCGCACCGACGCCGGCGAGAGGCTCACTCCCTCGCGGAGCGACCGGCCCCGGGCGAGCACGGCACCGCGCTCGGCGGCGTACGCCTGCGCTCGCTCGTCCTTCCACCCGAAGGGGAAGACGGTCATCCCCCGCTCGACCGCCACGGTCAGCGTCGTGGTGAACGACAGCACGTCGACCACGACCGCGGTCCCCGTAGGGTCGACGACGGCAGCCGCCCCGGTCGCCCCCCAGTCGAACCGGATGCGGAAGTCCCGCTGCCGATGGGCAGTGTCGAGCGGAGCCCGCTGGGTCTCGACACGCTCGGTCGCGACCTCCTGCGTCGGTCGCGCTCGCTGCTCAACCACCGACGATCACACCCGCTGGCGCGGTCGCGCCTACCAGATGCGGACGCGGTCGGCCGGGTCGAGCCAGAGCCCGTCGCCCTCGGACGTCGCGAACACCTCGTGGAACTCGTCGAGGTTGCGCACGATGTTGGCGCGGAACTCCGGCGGGCTGTGCGGGTCGATCGTGAGGTACTGCAGGTCCTGCTCCTTGCGGCGCTTGGTCCGCCAGCAGTAGGCCCAGTTGAGGAAGAGCCGCTGCCGGTCCTCGACGGAGGCCTCGCCGCCGTGGGCGAGGAGGTACGCCGTGTGGCCGATCGTCAGCCCGCCGAGGTCGCCGATGTTCTCGCCGACGGTGAGCGCGCCGTTGACCCGCTCGCCGGGGAGGTTGCGCGGCTCGAAGCCGTCGTACTGCTCGATCAGCGCCTTCGACTTCACCTCGAACGCCGCCTTGTCGTCGGGCGTCCACCAGTCGTGGAGGTTGCCTGCGCCGTCGTACTGCGCCCCCTGGTCGTCGAACCCGTGACCGATCTCGTGGCCGATCACCGCGCCGATGCCGCCGTAGTTCTCGGCCTCCGCGGCCTCCGGGGAGAAGAACGGCTTCTGCAGGATCCCGGCGGGGAAGCAGATCTCGTTGGTGCCGGGGTTGTAGTAGGCGTTGACCGTCTGCGGCAGCATGAACCACTCGTCGCGGTCCACGGGCGCCCCGATCTTCGCCAGCTGCCGGTCGGTCTCGAACGCCGACGCGGCCGCCACGTTGCCGAGCAGGTCGTCGTGGGTGACCTGCAGCCGCGAGTAGTCGCGGAACTTCTCGGGGTAGCCGATCTTGGGCCGGAAGGTGTCGAGCTTCTCGAAGGCGCGCTGCTTGGTCTCGTCGGTCATCCAGTCCAGCTTCGAGATGGACTGCCGGTAGGCGGCCAGGAGGTTCGCGACCAGCTCGTCCATCATCGCCTTGGAGTGCGGCGGGAAGTGCCGGGCGACGTACTCCTTGCCCACCGCCTCGCCCATCGCGCCCTCGACCAGGGCGACGCCGCGCTTCCAACGGGCCCGCAGCTCGGGGGTGCCGTTGAGGGTGCGCCCGTAGAAGTCGAAGTTGGTCTCGACGAAGTCGTCGGTGAGGTAGCCCGCGGTCGCGCGCAGCACGTGCGCGAGCAGCCACTGCCGCCACTCGTCGAGGCCGACCTCCTCCAGCACCCCGGAGAGGTGGGAGAAGTACGACGGCTGCCGCACGCACACCTCGGCGAGGGTCTCGTCGGAGCCTCCGAGGTTGGTGACGAAGGCGTCCCAGTCGAAGGTCGGGCACAGCTCGACGAGCTCGGCCTTGGTCATCAGGTTGTAGGTCTTCTGGACGTCGCGGGTCTCCGCCCGCTCCCAGTGGCCGGCGGCGAGCCGGGTGTCGATCGCCAGGACGGTCGCGGCCGCGCCGGCGGGGTCGTCGTGGTCGGCCAGCGTGAAGAGCCGGTCCAGGTAGGCGACGTACTTGTCCCGGACCTCGGCGAACTTGTCGTCGCGGTAGTAGGACTCGTCGGGCAGCCCGAGACCGCCCTGGACCAGGTTGAAGAGGTAGCGGTCGGAGTTCTTGGAGTCGGTGTCGACGTAGGACCCGAAGAGGCCGTGCCCGCCGATCCGCTCGAACTCACCCAGGAAGGCCGCCAGGTCGCGGACGTCGCGCAGCCCCTCGACCGCGGCCAGCAGCGGGCGGATCGGGCGCGTGCCCTTCGCGGCGATGGCCTCCACGTCCATGAAGGAAGCGAACAGGTCGCCGATCTTGCGCGCGTCCTCGTCGACGTCCTCACCGGCCTCGACCCGGCGGGCGAGCTCCTCGATGATCGCGTGCACCTGCTCCTCGGCGATGTCCGCGAGCTGGACGAACGGACCCCAGCTCGACCGGTCGGAGGGGATCTCCGTCTCGTCGAGCCAGCGGCCGTTGACGTGGCCGAACAGGTCGTCCTGGGGCCGGATGTCGGGGTTCATGCCCTCACGGGCGTCGTCGAGCGTGGTCACGCCTGCGACCCTAGCCGCTGCCCGGCGGAACCGGCCCGCTGCTTTCGCGCAGGGCGAACGGCAGCGCGGGGCGTCCCGGGGCGCTAGGTTGCCGGGCGTGACCTGGTACGCCGGCCTCGGGATCTTCGCTGTCGTGGCGGTCGGCCTCGTCGTGGCCGTGCTCTACCGCCGCAGCCACCGACCCACGACGAAGCGGCGGACTCCCCAGCCGCGCCGCAACACCGGGACGCAGCACGCCTCGCAGACGCGGCACGGCAGCCGGGAACGCAAGGAGCGGAAGCGGCGCCGTGCCCAGTCGGCGCACGACCGGCGCAAGAGGCACTAATCCCCCGTCGCCCCCGTGCCGAAGGGCCGTGGCGCGCCGGACCCCGCGGTGCCAGATTCCGAGCATGCGCACGTCCCGCCTGCTCCTCGCCGTCGTCTCCACGCTCGGGATCGCCCTGCCCGCCCTGGTCGCGGGCACCCCCGCCTCCGGCACCCCCTCCGCCGCCCGCGGCGGCCCGGGGACCTGGACGAAGGTGACCACGGGCGACGTCCGCAACACCGCGGAGCCCGGCCTCTACCGGACCGCGAACGGCGCCCTGCACCTGGTCTACCTGCGACACCACCCCTCCAGCGAGACGCTCGCGTACACGACGATCCGCGCCAACGGCTCGACCGGCGCGACCGGTGTCGCCGTGAACGGCTGGGCGAGCCTGCCGGAGGACCCGAAGCTCGTCGGCACGCCCGGTGGCGGGATGCGTCTGGTCTTCGGCGGATCGGACGGCGTGACCGCGGACCCGTTCAACACCGGGCAGATGTACAGCGCCACGTCGAGCGCCGCGGGGACCGCGTGGACGCTCCAGCCCGGCGCGCTCACCCAGAGCGAGTACGCGATGGACAGCTACGGCACCGGCGCCACCACGCTGGCCGACGGCACCCCGGTGGTGTCCTTCCCGCTCAACGGCGTCCTCACCTGGAACGCCGGCGGGGCGGACTCGACCTACGACTTCGGCGCCTGCTGCACCTACGACTCGACCCTGGCGCGCGACGGGGACGAGGTCTGGGTGTCCTTCGCGGCGAACGGCGACAGCCCGGCCCGGGCCGGCCAGTTCGTGAAGCAGCTGCTGCCGACCGTCGGTCCCACGACGAAGGTCCCCCGGTCCAGTGACGGCACCGACGTCCTCACCCCGCTGCAGGCGACCGCGTTCGTCGCGCGACCCGGGGGCGGCCTCTGGACGGCGTACTGCATCGGCTACCCGACCTGCGACAAGGTGGGCCTGTGGCGGGTCGGGTCCGCCCAGCCGCGGTCCGTCCCCGGGTCGCGCGGCGCCCGCGACATCGCGATCTCGACAGCACCCGGCGGCCGCCTGTGGATCGCCTGGACGACCTACCACGCGGTCAACGTCGTCAGCACCGGCGCGACCGGGACGAGCTTCGGCACGGTCCGCACGATCAAGCCGCCGCGCGCGGCGTCCAGCCTCTACGGCGTCGCGATCGCCGGGACCGACCGCTCGGCGGACGTGGTGATCAACAACGGCAAGGCCCTCTACCACCAGCAGGTGCGGCTCCGGACGAGGTAGGCCGCCCCGGGTGGCCAGTCCCGGGTCGAGACGCCAGAAGTGGCTCCACGGGAGCGCTCCCACGCAGCCACTTCTGGTGTCTCGACTGCGGACAACGGTCGGGGCGGGACCCTGAGTCGGGTCAGCGGACGTGGACGACCGACTTGCCGAGGGTCTTGCGGGCGTCCATGTCGAGCAGCGCCTGGGCGAAGCCGTCGAGGTCGTACGTCGCGCCGATCGGCGGCTTGACCACCCCGGACTCGAGCATCGGCACGAGCTCGGCCCACTGCTGGTGCATGTAGCCGGGACGGAACATCGCGAACGCGCCCCAGCCCACGCCGCGCACGTCGACGTTGTTGAGCAGCAGCCGGTTGACCTTCACCTCCGGGATGCCCTGCCCGGCGGCGAAGCCGACGACCAGCAGCCGGCCCTGGGTCGAGAGCACCCGGAGGGAGTCGGTGAACACGTCGCCGCCGACGACGTCGAGGACCACGTCGACGCCTCGGTTGTCGGTCAGCTCCTGGACCGCCGCACGGAACCCGTCGAGCAGCACGACCTCGTCGGCGCCGGCGGCCCGCGCGACCTCCCCCTTCTGCTCGGTGCTCACGACCGCGATGGTGCGGGCGCCGTACCCCTTCGCGACCTGGATCGTCGCGGTGCCGACCCCGCCGGCGGCACCGTGCACGAGCACGGTCTCGCCCTCGCGCAGCTGGCCGCGCTCGGCGAGCGCGAACTGGGCGGTGAGGTAGTTCATCGGCAGCGCTGCGCCCTCGTCGAAGGACAGGTGGTCGGGCAGGACGAACGTCGACGACACGGGGTTGGCGACCAGCTCGGCGGCACCTCCCCAGCCGCCGACCCCGGCCACCCGCTGGCCCACCTCGAAGCCGTCGGGCACGGTGCCGTCCGGGCCCGCGACGACGGTGCCGGCGAAGTCGACCCCGAGCGTGAAGGGCGGGTCCGGCTTGAGCTGGTACTCGCCCTTGCTCAGCAGCAGGTCGGGGAACGAGACGCCGACGCTGTGCACCTCGACGAGCACGTCGTCGGGTCCGGGCGTGGGCTCGGGGACGTCACGCACGGCGACGTCGGCGGGACCGGTGGTGTCGAGGACCTGGGCGGCGCGCATGGGGCGACGTTAGCGGGCGGCGCCGCTCGGGCGGGCGCTGGCTCCCGGCTCACGGTCCGCACGCTGGAAGACCTAGGACGTCATCACATCTGAGCAACCGTCACCACGATCGTGATGACCTCCCGCGGACCGCACGCCGGGAAGCAGCGCCAGCCCGAGCCTGCCGCACCCGCTTCGCTGCCATGTCGGTATCGACCCGAGACGACCCGCAGGCCACCGGCAGCCGCTCCGCCTCACTGCGGTCGCACGAGGTGGTTCATCTCGAAGTGCATCGGGTCGGTGTACTGCCAGTCCCCGCCCCAGGTGAAGCCCCAGTGCTTGAAGATCGCGACGACGCCGCGGTCCATCTCGCCGGCGGTGCCGCGCTGGTTGCCCGGCACGTTGAGGTCGAGGGCGAGCCCGAACGCGTGGTTGGACAGGGTGGTGGTGCCGGCGATGAAGCGTGGGTAGTAGCACCCGGCGTACTCCCCGGGGTGGACCTTGTCGGCCAGGCCCTGCGCGATCACGTCCTCGAGCGCGGCGCGCAGCTGGGGGAAGATCAGCTTGTTGCAGGTGACGTTCCCCAGGATCGGCACCGGCTCGGTCGCGATGTGCGCCGCCTCCCAGGCCGGGTCCGGCGCGATGTGGCCACCGGCGAGGACGGTGTAGCGGAAGGTCCCCACCGCGTCGGAGATCGTGCCGACGACGACCGCGGTCTGCACGGCCCCGGGGTCCAGGCCCTCGCGGGCGACCACGTCGGTCATCTGCACCGACGCCTCGGTGCCCTGCAGGATGCGCTGGATCGGCTTGCGCAGCCGTTCGGGCGCGGTGCCCCCGGTGCGGATCAGCAGGGCGTTGCCCGGCGTCATGTCCAGGGTCGGGATCCACGTGTCGTTGACGACCGCGTCGACCAGCCACGACTGCGGGGCGTACGCGCCGACGTGGACCTCCTCGGCGTCCTCGGTGCTGCCCAGCGCCAGGAAGCCGTCGTCGGTGATCGGTGCGCGCTTCTTCAGCGACGGCCGGAGCGCCAGCTCGCCGCCGGCGACCCGGTCCCAGACCTCCGCGGTCTGGGCGCTGTTGGAGTCGATGACCCAGTTGCGGTAGGACCCCGGGTCGACCGCGGCGACGTGCAGCGCGCGGTTCTCGATCGGGACCGTGGCCAGCGCGATCTGCTCGACGCCGACCACGCCGTCGAGCGCGCGGATCGCCGCGACCTTGTCGTCCGGGATCGTCTTCGAGCCGTTGGCGACGATGTCGGCGGGCGCGATCAGCCCGGTACGCCGGCCCGGCGGGTCGACCGCGTGCGCCGGGTCGAGCGCGACCGGCGTGGCGCCACCCGAGGGTGAGCCGGTCGACCCGTGGGTCCCGTCCCCCGTCGTACCGCCCGTGGAGCCGTCCGACGACGGGTCGCCCGCGTGCGCGCTGCCGTCGCCGCCGTCGCAGCCGGCGGCGGCCAGTGCCACCGCCACGGCCAGCACCGCGGCCGCGAGTGCGCGCCCCGTCCGCATGGTTTCCCTCCCCGGTCAGAATAGGTCTACCCCCGTGAGCGCGACCCCACTCGTGCCCGGCGGGCCTGCGGTGCGAGGGTTGCCCCGTGTCCCACGACGTGTCCTCCCCCGCGCCGCCGACCATCGCGGCCGGCGACTTCGTCCTGATCCTGTCCTGCCCGGACCGGCCCGGCATCGTGCACGCGGTCTCCGGCTTCCTCGTCGAGCACGGCGGCAACATCGTCGAGAGCCAGCAGTTCGGCGACCCGCTCAGCGGCCGGTTCTTCATGCGCATCGACGTCGAGGTGCCGGGCCCGGCGACCGCCGAGGAGCTCAGGGCGGCCTTCGGCCGGGTCGCGGCCGAGTTCGGCATGGAGTTCGAGCTGTGGGACGCCCGGGCGCCGTACCGCACGCTGATCATGGTCTCCAAGCAGCTGCACTGCCTGAACGACCTGCTGTTCCGCACGAGCACCGGGTCGCTGCGCATCGAGGTGCCGGCCGTCGTCTCCAACCACCCCGACGCGGCCGCCATGGCGGCGTCGTACGGCGTGCCCTTCTTCCACGTGCCGGTCACCCCCGAGACCAAGCCGCAGGCGGAGGCGCGGCTGCTCGAGCTGGTCCGCGACCTCGACGTGCAGCTGGTCGTCCTGGCCCGGTACATGCAGGTGCTGTCCGACGGCCTGTGCCGCGAGCTCTCCGGGCGGGCCATCAACATCCACCACTCGTTCCTGCCGAGCTTCAAGGGCGCCAAGCCCTACCACCAGGCCTTCGACCGCGGGGTCAAGCTGGTCGGGGCGACCGCGCACTACGTGACGGCTGCTCTCGACGAGGGACCGATCATCGAGCAGGACGTCATCCGCGTCGACCACTCCTACCACCAGGACGAGCTGGTCGCGGCCGGCCGCGACGTCGAGGCGCAGGTGCTCTCCCGGGCCGTGCGGTGGCACTCCCAGTCGCGCGTGCTGCTCAACGGCTCGCGGACGGTCGTCTTCCGCTAGTCGCACGGGACCCGCACGACACGCCGACGCGACACGGTGGGTCGTGCGGGCCCCTCACCCGGGCCGGCCGTCAGGCGGACCAGAGGACCGAGTCGGCCGTCACGTCGGCGAGCTTGGAGACCCCGTAGAGCTCGGGTCGCCGGACGATCAGGTCGGCCGGGTGGTGGCTGTGCAGGGCGTGACCGGGCTCGTAGCGCGGCAGGTCGATCGGTCGACGCGGCTGCTCGCTCTCGCGGCGTTCCTGCACGGTCGTCATGGCGCCTCCCCTGTGGCGGACGTGCGAAGTGGTGCGGTGGACCCGGTACCCGTTCGGACGTTTCCCGTGCACGGCCCCATCACACCCGGCCGGCCGACCGGTCCAGACCGGACCGTCGGCGGCCGGGACTACCGTCGGGTGATGACCGACGCCCACCCCTTCGTGGCCCAGACCGTCCTCGACTGCCGAGACCCGCGGCGGCTCGCGGAGTTCTACCGTGAGCTGCTCGGCTACGCCTACCGCCCCGGCGACGAGCCGCCGGCAGCGGGCGCGCCCGACGAGCGGGGCGGTGACTGGCTGGTGCTCCGGCCCGAGCCCGACGCGTGGCGGGCCGGTCGCGGGCTGGCCTTCCAGGGCAACCCCGAGTTCGTCCCCCCGGTGTGGACGCCCGGGCCGGACCGGCCGGGCGACCAGCAGATGATGCTGCACCTCGACATGGCGGTCGGCGACTCCGCGAGCCTGGAGCTCCAGCGGCAGCGGGTGCTCGACCTCGGCGGCACGGTCCTCCATGACCGCACCGACGACGAGGAGGAGCCCCTCTACGTCTTCGCCGACCCGGCCGGCCACCCGTTCTGCATCTTCGTGTCTGGCTAGCGGCCACTAGTCTCTGCGAGCGTGGAGGGTGAGATCGCGGTCGACGACCCCCGTGCGGACGACGTCCGGGCGCTGCTCGAGCGGCACCTGGTGTTCGCCGGCGAGCACAGCCCGCCCGAGGACGTGCACGCGCTCGACGTCGACGCGCTGGTGGACCCGTCGATCACCTTCGTCTCCTGCCGCCTCGACGGAGAGCTCCTCGGCGTCGGGGCGCTGAAGGACCACGGCGACGGCCACGGCGAGCTGAAGTCGATGCACACCGCGGCCGGCGCCCGCGGCCGCGGCGTGGGCGGCGCGATCGTGGTCCACCTCGTCGGGCTGGCGCGGGCGCGCGGCCTGACCCGGCTCAGCCTCGAGACCGGCACGCCCGAGGCGTTCGCCCCGGCCCGCTCGCTCTACGCCCGGCACGGCTTCGTCGAGTGCGGCCCCTTCGCCGACTACCAGCCGTCGGGCTACAGCACGTTCCTGACCCTCGACCTCGAGGCGGTGACGCGATGACCGACCGCCTCCACCGCCTCGCGGAGTACGGCGTCACCGACCGCGCCGCGCTCGACGAGCTGCTGGACTCCCAGTGGGCGGGGGTGCTCTCCACCGTCGCGGACGGCCAGCCCCTCGCCGTACCCATGCTCTACGCCCGCGACGGCGACCGGGTCCTGCTCCACGGCTCGACCGGTGCCGGGGCGCTGCGCCGGGTGGCGGCCGGGGCGCCGGCGGTCCTCACCGTCTTCGCGCTCGACGCGCTGGTCGTGGCGCCGACGACCTTCGAGTCCTCGGTGGCCTACCGGTCGGCGACCATCCGCGGCCGGCTCGAGCCCCTCCCCGACGACGAGCGCGAGGCCGCGCTCGACCGCTTCAGCGAGACCCTGCTGCCGGGGCGCACGTCGGAGGTGCGGCGGTCCACCCGCAAGGAGCTCGCGAGCACCCTGGCCATGGCGCTGCCGATCCGCGAGGACGGCTGGCTGCTCAAGGTCGGCGACGGCCCGCCGGCGACGCCGGAGGAGGCCGGCGCCGATCCCGACGTGTGGAGCGGCGTCGTCCCGCTGCGCACCGTCGTCGACCCACCGGTCGCCGCTCCGGCGGCCGTCGACCTCCCGGTCCCGCCGTCGGTCCGCGCGCTGGCGGGCGACCCCGGCGGTCCGGTCAGCCCACCTCCGCCGGAGCGCTGATCCCCGGGTCCCGGATCGTCAGCCACGACAGCACGCCGCCGAGCGCGAGCAGGACGGCACACGCGACCACGGCGGTCTCGTACGCCGCGTCGAAGGCCAGCGGGTCGGCGTACTCGTCACCACCGAGGCCGACCGCGACCGGCAGCGCCGCGACCGCGAGGAGCGACCCCGCGCGGGCGACCGCGTTGTTGACGCCGCTGGCGATGCCGGCGTGCTCGTCGGACGCGGCGGCGAGCACCGTCGCGGTGAGCGGCGCGACCATCAGGGCGAGGCCGAGACCGAAGACGGTGAGCCCGGGGAGCACGTCGGTCCAGTAGTCGACGTCCGCGCCGACCCCGCGGAGCAGCAGGGTGCCGGCCGCCATCACCAGCGGACCCACGGTCATCGGGATCCGCGGCCCGATCCGCGCGGCCAGCGCGCCACCCCGCGAGGCGAGCAGCAGCATGCACACGGTGATCGGCAGGGTGGCGACACCGGCCTGGAGCGCGCCGTACCCGCCCACGGTCTGCAGCTGCAGGACGAGGAAGAAGAGGACGGCGCCGAGCGCGGCGTACACCAGCAGGGTCATCGCGTTGGCCGCGCTGAACGTCCGGTCGGCGAAGATGCCCAGGGGGAGCATCGGGTGGTCGCTGCGGCGCTCGTCGACGACGTAGCCCGCGGCGGCGAGCACGGAGACCAGCACCGCCCACGGCGCCAGCGCGCCACCCCACTCGATGAGGGCGTAGGTCAGGCCGCCGAGCGTGAGGACGGCGAGCACCGCGCCGATCGCGTCGAAGCGGCGGGGCGCGTTCGGGTCGAGCGTCTCGGGCACGGCCCGCTGGGCGACCACGACCGTGAGCAGGGCCAGCGGCAGGTTGATCAGGAAGATCCAGCGCCAGCTGGCGTACTGCACCAGGCCTCCGCCGACGAACGGCCCGAGGGCCGCCGCGACGCTGGTCAGGCCGGTCCAGGCGCCGATCGCCCGTGCCCGGTCCTCGCGCGCGAAGGCACCTTGGATCATCGCGAGGCTGCCCGGGGTCAGCAGCGCCGCGCCGACCCCCTGCAGGACGCGGGCGGCGATCAGCACCTCCGGGTTCGGGGCCAGGCCGCAGAACAGCGACGCCACCGCGAACCAGATCGTGCCGATCACGAACACCCGCCGCCGGCCGTACCGGTCGCCGAGCGACCCGCCGAGCAGGATGAAGCCGGCCAGCGAGAGCAGGTAACCGTTGGTGATCCACTGCAGCTCGGCCAGCGAGGCGTCGAGGTCCTCGCCCACGGTCCGCAGCGCCACGTTGACGACGGTGCCGTCGAGCATCGTCATGCCGGACCCGAGCACCGCGGCGAGCACCACGGCCCGGCCGGTCGCCGTTCCGAGGCGGACACCGACCGATCCGGACGGGACGCTCACTCCGAAGAGCCTACGAGACCAGGGACAACCCTGATGCGCGACGACGCCCCGGCACGTGAGGATCTGACAGATGAGGCGAGGGACCTACTCCGAGGCGCGGCTGTCCGACCACGTCGACCGGCTCGGCCACGACCACCCACCGATCGACGTCGCGTCGGTCGACTTCACCGTGCGGCGACCGGCCGAGCTCGAGCGCCGCTTCGGGCACGTCCTGGACTACATGGCGCGGGTCGAGCTCGAGGTGGACCGCAACGTCCTGGAGCTGACGACGCTCCTGCCCGACCCGCCCGAGATCGACCGGCGGTTCTACGCCGACGTGTGGCAGCCGCAGGAGATCCAGCACGGGCTGGTGCTCGACGAGCTCCAGGCGCGGCTCGGGCGCGAGCGGGCGGAGCCCGACCTGACCTCGATCGGCGCCAAGCTGCGCGTGCTCGGTGCGCTCGCCCACGTCTCGGCCGTCCAGGACGTGTGCCGGATGCTCTACTACCTCACCGGCATGGCGACCGAGCGCTCCGCGGTGCTCGCCTACAACCTGCTCCACGACGGTCTGGTCGACCTCGGCGAGACCGCCGTCGCCCGGACCGTGATCGCCCCGATCCGCCGGCAGGAACCCGGGCACTACGCTTTCTACCAGCTCTCCGCGCGCGGGCTCTGGGACGAGCTCGCCGGCTGGCAGCGGTGGCTGGTCCGGCGGCTGCGCAGCGTCTCGTTCTCCCCCGTCGGCGCCGGCGACGCCACCCAGCGGCGCGACTTCGGCGAGGTGATGCGGCGCCTCGAGGTCGGCGACCCCGACGACTTCGCCGCGCAGGTCGCGCGGGTCGAGCGCGACCTGCTGTGGTCGCACCGGCGCGGGCTGCACGTCCCGCCGTACGTCGCCCGCGCCTTCCGCGAGGCCGCCGAGCTCGCCGCGGCCGCCCGCGCCGCCTGACACCGCGGGCCGCCCGGACTTCGTGGGCGATCCCTGGACTTGATGGGTGTTGCAACACCCACTAAGCCTCGATCCACCGATGGGTAGGCCGTTGACCGTGGGATTTGGCTGGTCACGGGCTGAGC
>JACJWV010000014.1 GCA_020636915.1 Nocardioides sp. | reverse complement strand
CCCGGGCAGGTGCCGACAACAGGACCACCGATCAACCCCAGGCCGGGAGACCGCGCCGACACCTGCAGGCCGTCCCCGCCTCGTCGGCCTGTCGGTCGCAACCCCGAGGCACCCCCAGCCCACCGTCGCCGGCCCGGGTCACGACACCCACGGATGCAGCACAAGAGGCGGAACGAGGACGCTCCTCGGCGGTGAACCGGTGGCCGCCCGGTTCCGTGGGGACAGTGGGAGCGCCCGCCCGGCGCACCCGGCGTCGATGAGAGACCTCTCATCGACGCCTCACCGTCCCCCCACCTCACACAAGGACAGTGCTCGCGTGACGACCCTCTGGAAGGTCCTGCTCGCACTCGCCCTCGTCGTCCCCCTGGGCGCCTACGTCGCAGGCTCGCTCGTGGCGTCCGCTGTCGACGAGCCGCCACCGCGGCAGCCCATCGTGATCCGGGAGCCCGAGCGCACCACCGGGCCGCCCGGCGCGTCCACACCGGCGGCGACACCGGCGTCCACACCGTCCGCCCCGCCGCCCAGCCACGAGGTCGAGGTCGTCACCCCCGAGTACGACGACCTCGGCGACGACCTCGGCGACGACCACGGCGGGGACCACGGCGGGGACCGGGGAAGCGAGGGACACGGGAGCCACGACAGCGGGCACGGTGGCGGCGACGGGTAGGCCGCGGACCAGCGTCTCGGTCCGCACCCGGATCACGGCGACGGTCGCGCTGCTCGTCCTGGCCGGTCTCGTCGTGGCCGGCGTGGTCGTCGCGACGATCGAGTCGACGCGGCTCGACCGGCAGCTCGCCGCCGCGACCGGCCAGGAGTTCGCCCAGTTCCGCAAGCTGCAGCGGGCTGGGGTCGACCCCACGACGGGCGAGCCGTTCCCGGACGTCGGGTCGATGGTGCGGCTCTACCTCCAGCGCACCGTCCCCGACGAGGACGAGCTGCTCGTCGGCTGGTGGGACGGCGCCGTCCAGGTGCAGTCCCCGGCGTGGGACGAGGTGAGCGGCAGCACGACGCTCGCCGACACCGTTCGGCGGCTGTTGCCCACCAACGGGAGCGAGCGGATCGCCTCGCCGTACGGCGAGCTGGAGGTGAGCGTGCAGAGCGTCCAGCAAGGCGTGCAGCCGGGCCGCGAGCCCGGGGCACTGGTGGTCGTGCGATTCCTCGACCGGGCCCGCGCCGGTCTCCACGAGACGATGCGCACCTACGCGATCGTCGCGACCCTGGCCCTGTTCGTCGTGACCGGCGTCGCCGCCTGGGTCTCCGGGCGTCTCCTCGCGCCGCTGCGGACGCTGCGGGAGACCGCCGACGACATCTCGGAGACCGACCTGTCGCGCCGACTGCCCGTCAGCGGGAACGACGACATCACGGCCCTGACCCGCACCTTCAACGGCGTGCTCGACCGGCTCGAGGCCGCGTTCGTGGGCCAGCGCGAGTTCCTCGACGACGCCGGTCACGAGCTCCGCACACCCCTGACCGTGCTGCGCGGCCACCTCGAGCTGCTCGACCCCGACAGCCGCGTCGAGATCGCGGAGACCCGGGACCTCCTGCTCGACGAGACCGACCGGATGTCCCGCCTCGTCGGCGACCTGACCCTGCTCGCGAAGAGCGACCGGCCCGACTTCCTGCGGGTCCGCGAGGTCGATCTCGGCACGCTGACACGGGACCTGGCCACCAAGGCGCGCGGGCTCGGTGACCGTGCGTGGGTCCTCGACGCCGTCGCCGAGCACCAGCTCCTCGCCGACGAGCAGCGGCTCACGCAGGCGGTGCTGCAGCTCGCCGACAACGCGGTCAAGCACACCCGGCCCGGCGACACGGTCGCGCTCGGCTCGGCGTACGACGCCGGCGTCGCGCGGCTCTGGGTGCGCGACACCGGTGCGGGCGTGCCGCCCGAGGACCGACGGCGGATCTTCGAACGATTCGGCCGCAGCGCCGTACCTCCAGGTGACGAGGGCTTCGGCCTCGGCCTGTCGATCGTCGGCGCGATCGCCCGCGCGCACGGGGGCGCCGTGACCGTCGAGGACGCCCGGCCGACCGGCGTCCGGTTCGTGATCTCGCTGCCGGAGGAGGACCCGTGGCCCGCATCCTGATCGTGGAGGACGAGCACCGGATCGCCTCGTTCGTGGCCAAGGGCCTGCGCGCCGACGGGCACCTCACGACCACGGTCGGCGACGGGCGGGAGGGGCTCGACCACGCGCTGAGCGGCGACCACGACCTCGTGGTCCTCGACATCGGACTGCCGAGCATGGACGGCCTGGCGGTCCTCGACCAGCTCCGCGCGCAGGGTTCGCGGGTGCCGGTCATCGTGCTGACCGCGCGGGACTCGGTCGGCGACACGGTGAGCGCACTCGAGGGTGGTGCCGACGACTACGTGCCCAAGCCGTTCCGGTTCGCCGAGCTGCTCGCCCGGGTGCGGCTGCGTCTGCGGCAGGGCCAGGCCGTTCCGGTCGACCGGCGCGACGTTCTGGAGTCCGGCGGCGTCCGCCTCGACCTGCGGACGCGGCGGGCCCGGGTCGGGGAGCGCGAGGTGGACCTCTCGGCGCGGGAGTTCGCCCTCGCCGAGGTGTTCATGGTCAACGCCGGGCAGGTGCTCTCGCGCGAGCAGCTGCTCGACCACGTGTGGGGGCTGGACTTCGACCCCGGGTCGAACGTCGTCGACGTCTACGTCGGCTACCTGCGCCGCAAGCTCGGTGCCGGCTCGATCGCGACGGCGCGCGGGATGGGCTACCGGTTCAACCGGTAGCCCATCCGGCGGCCGCGAGGTCAGTCGTCGGCGCCGTGTCCGCCCGACCCGTGGTCGTCGCCCGCGTCGTGGCCGGCCGGGTCGTCCGCACCGTGGCCGTGGTGGTGGCCGTGGTGGTGGCCGTGGTGGTGGCCGTGGTGATGGTGCCGCTCGCCGCGGTCGTGACCGGCCGGGTCGTCGGCGCCGTGGCTGGCGAGCGCGGGTGCGCCCCAGCCGACCAGCGCGGCGGTCAGCAGCCCGGCGGCGCCGAGGCCCAGCGTCTTCAAGGTGGTGCTCATCGTGGTGTCCTCTCGATCGGGATCTGGTGAGCACCACGCTCGCCACCCCCGATGAGCCCCCCGTGAGCCGGAGATGAGCGTCTCCTCATGCACCCGGTGGCCGCCAGGAACGACCGAGTCGGCGGTCAGCGCCGCCAGGCGCGTCGGCGCCCGGACGGCGGGTCCGAGGCGGGCGACTCGGTCTGCTCCCACACCCGACGCCAGGCGGCGACGGAGGGACCAGACGGGTCCGGTGTCGCGCCGGCGGCGACCCGGCGGCGCGACTCCCACCAGGTGGTGCGGTCCTCGTCGAGCAGTGCGGCGACCGCGTCCTTGATCCGCGGGGCGAACTGGCGCACGGACTCGTCGAGGCCGGCGACGAGCGGCTCGCCGAAGCGGATCGTGAGCTGCCGACGTCCGGGCGCGGGCCAGCCGGCGCCGCGCGGCATCGCCGCGAACGTGCCGCGGTGCGCGACCGGGACGACCGGGACCCCGTGCTCCTTGGCCAGGAACGCCGCGCCCATCCGGAACTTGCCGATCCAGCCGTCGGTCGACCGGGTCCCCTCGGGATAGATCACCAGGCTCCACCCGTCGGCGAGCACCTCCGCGGGCGTCGCGGCCATCGACCCACCACGCCGGTCGATCGGGAAGGTGTTGAACAGCAGCACCGAGCCGACCGCGCGCCACCAGGTGTCGAAGAAGTAGTCGGCCGCCGCCGCCACCGCCGTACGCCGACGCCACTCGTCGGGCAGCGAGAGCAGGATCAGCGGGGTGTCGAGGTGGGAGGCGTGGTTGGCCACGAAGATGACCGGCCCCTCGACGCGCGACAGGACGTCGAGACCCTCGACGCGGGTTCGCACCTGGGACCGGAAGAGCGGCTCGAGCCCGGCCTTCTGTGCCACCTCGCGGGCGGCCATGGCCGGGCGTCGCCGCGACCAGTCCGTGCGGAACACCGTCGAGCGCTGCGGCGGCACCCACGCCTCGGCCGACCGAGGCACCTGCGGCCGGCGTCCCCACCGCCAGCCGCGCGCGACCAGGCGTACGTCGTCGACCGACTCGCGCAGGAAGTGACTCATCGGACGTCCGCGAGCAGGTGCGGCGGGTTGTGGAGGTAGGTGATCGACGGCGAGGAGCCGACCGTCCCCGACGCCATCTCCAGGGCGTCCGCGAGGGTGGACGCCGCGCGGAACCCGAGCCGGGCCGCCACCCGTCGGTCGCCCCCGACCCAGATCACCTCGTCGACGTGGTCCATCGCGTGCGCGGCCCAGTACCACATGTAGAACGGGTGGACGCCGTGGTAGGCGTGCGAGGTCCGGTAGAGGTGGATGTACCAGGGGTCCTGCGCGAACTGCTGCTCGTACTTCTCCCCCACCACCGCGGGGTCCGTCGACTCCGCGAGCACCTCCTCGTAGAAGTCGACGTACGACGGGTGGTGCAGCTGGTTGAAGCCCTCGTTCAGCGGGTGGTAGAGGATCACCGCGCCGCCCTTCCGGACGACCGGCTGACCCCGGTAGGAGTTGAAGTAGTAGCCGAGACCCATACAGGTCGCGAGGATCGGGTTCATCGACGAGTTCACGTTGTAGGGCCCGAGGTACGGCACGCCCATCACGAGCACGTCGGACTGCCCCTGCACCTCGACGAGGTGCTGCTGGTGCACCTTCTCCAGCGTCCGCTCGTGCACGGCCTCGACCTCGCCCGCGTTCACGCCGGTCAGCCCGTAGACCGACCGCATGTCGTGGAACATCTTGTGCCGCATCCTCTGCGGCGCGACCGCGAGACCCCGGCGGACGCCGAGCATCGTGGCCTGGTCGCGCACCGACCACTCCCACTCGCGCTTCTGGAGGAAGTCGAACGGCTTCGGGAAGACGTCGTTGTCGAGCGTGGTCTCGATCTGGAACACCTTCACGGTGTCCTTGATGATCCGGCCCATCCGCCACGCGGAGTGGTGCATCGCCGAGTGCTTGTGGTCCATGAACGACCGCGAGTGCACCATCGTCTTGGCGTTGTGGTGGTGGCGCAGGGAGTTGTACGACGCCAGCCCGATGCCGACCGACTTGTGCCCGCCGTCCATCGCGACGAGGTTCACGTTCACGTAGACCAGCAGGTCGGACTCGGCCGCCCGCTTGCTGATCTCGATGTCCTCGCCCTTGTCCGTGGTGCCGAGGTGGGCCAGCTCCGAGCGGTCCTCGGCGTCGAAGTTGTAGAGGTCGCCCTGCGGGTAGAACGACCGGAACACCCGCTCGCCCACGATGTGCTTGAGCTCAGCCGCGGTCATCCGGCGGTGCAGCGCGTTGGCGGCGATCAGCTTCACGTCGTCGACCCCGGCCTCGGCGGCCATCGTCAACACGTGCTCGATGATCCGGCCGCGGATGTCGGGCGCCCTCATCGTCGGCAGCGGCAGCGACAGGTCGTCGAACGCGATGGTCAGCCTCATCCCGGCGAACAGCAGCTCGGGCAGCGGGTCCATGTCGTGCGGGTGCAGCAGCGCCTCGCGGATCGCCGCGTCGACATCGGGGACGGTGGGGATCGACTCGGGCGGGTAGACGACCCGCGTGCCGAGCGGGAAGCCGTCCTCCAGCCGGAAGCCGAGCCCCTCGTGCACGACGAGCGGCGGGGTGCGGTCGTCCACCTCGAGGACGAATCCGGGGCGACTCATGAGGAACTCCTCGGGTCGAAGGCGACTTTGACCGTGCCGAGGCGGCCGGCCGAGTGGGCGTGGTCGAGCGCTTCGCGCCAGCGGTGCAGCGGGTAGCTGGCGACGGACTTGGCGAGCTGCTGGACGGCGTCGGTGGCGACCAGCTCGGTCGCCCTGGCGAACGCGTCGTCCGAGCGGGCGGAGGCGTAGGTGCCGACGACCTCGAGCTCGCGGAACCAGGCGGCGGACAGGTCGGCGGGCGCGGGCATCCCCGACAGCACGACGCGACCACCGGCGCGGGTGGCCTGCAACGAGGTCTCCAGGGACTGCTTGCTGCCGACCGCGTCGACGGCCACGTCGACGCCGCCGAGCAGGTACGCCGAGGAGAACTCGGGCTCGAGCTGGAAAGCACCCGTGGACCGGCGTACCCGCCGCAGCACCTCGCCGGGCGCCACCACCTCGGTCGCGCCGAACTCCCGGGCCAGCTCCTTCTGGTGGGCGTGCTTTGCGACGACGATGATCTCGCCGGCGTCGGTGAGCTCGCGCAGCGCGAGGGTCGCGAACAGCCCGACGGACCCCGCGCCGCTCACCAGCACGCGGTCACCGCTGCGGACCCCCGAGCGCAGCGCGGTGTGGACCGCGCACGCGACCGGCTCGATGAGGATCGCCTGCTCGTCGGAGAAGCCCTCGGGCACGACGTGCAGCTGGCTGCGGTGCGCCGCCAGCTGCTGGCCCCACCCGCCGCCGGTGTCCTTGCAGAACCCGGTTTGCAGCCCGGGCGACAGGTGCCCGACCGTGATCCGCTCGCAGCGGTTGGTGCCGCCGTCCGCGCAGTGCACGCAGGGGTCGACGCCGCGGGCGGCACACGTCAGCACCGGGTCGATGACGACGCGGGTGCCCTTGGGCAGGTCCTCGCAGTCCTCGAGCAGCTCGGCCACGACCTCGTGGCCGGGCACGAACGGCAGCGACACGACCGCCGAGAAGTACAGGCTCGTCCGCCCCGACAGCGCGCCGAGGTCCGAGCCGCAGATGCCGGACAGCCGGGTGCGCAGGCGTGCCCAGCCGGGCCGGTCGACGCGCGGCTCGTCGATGGTGACCAGCCGCAGCGGGGCCGCGAAGCCCGAGAGCACACCGGGCATCCGCCCGCCGATCGCCTTGCCGGCCACGGTGCGCGACACCGACCGGAACATCTGCAGGGCGAGCATCACGAGCGACCTCCTGCCGGGTTCAGGGTGCGGGTCGCGGATGACGAGCTCGCCCAGTCCTCGATCGTCCACCGGTGCCGGCGCGCGTGCCGGTAGAGCGGCACGTCGGGCCGCACCGCGACCGGCCGCCCGACCGCCTCGAGCAGGGGCAGGTCGGAGTGGGAGTCGGCGTAGCCGTAGGACCCCGCGAGGTCGATGCCGTGCTCGGCGGCGTACCCGCGCATCCACGCGGACCGCGACTCCCCCACCAGCGGCGACGACGACAGGTACCCGGTGCACACGCCCTGGTCGTCCACGGCCAGCTCGGCGGCCTCGATGTGGTCGAAGAGCGGGCGCAGCGGCCGGGTGAGCGGGCGGATCGCGCCGGTGATCAGCACCGTGCGGTGGCCGGCGGCGCGGTGCTGGCGGATCTTGCGCACCGCGTCCGGCGAGAGCCGGGTCAGCACGTGGTCGGTGAGGTCCTCGTCGGCGATCGCGTCGAGGTCGGCGAGCCGCGCACCCTCGTACTCGCGGTACACCGAGCGCAGGAACGCGCTGCGTTCGCGGCGCTCCGCCTGCACCAGGCTCGGCACCTTCGCCGCCATCCGGGACAGCTCCACGAACCGCTCGGTGCCGGACAGCTCGCGCAGCCGCAGCCAGAGGTAGGTCTCGATCACGTTCGAGGACAGCAACGTGCCGTCCATGTCGAAGAACGCCGCGATGCCGGGCTTGTCGGAGAGGCCCTTGACCGTGGCCGTCGGGCGCTTGCGGGCGGCGCGCACCTCGTCGAGGCGTCGGATCGGCGCGGTGACCGCCGGGCAGTGGATCTCCTGCAGGTAGACCTTCCAGTCGACGACCGCGGTGTCGAAGGCGAACGTCGCCCGGTCCTGCTCCGACATCGAGCGGTAGAGCGCGAGCGTGTGGCCGTCGGAGAACTGGAGCTCCGCCTGCGCGTACTCCTGGTAGAGCCCCAGGTAGCGGCGCAGGAACTCCAGCCGCCGGCCCTGCTGGTCGAGCTTGCGCGCGAGGTCGCGCGTGCGGTCGCTGCGCGGCGCGTGCCCGAGCACGTAGTCGGCGACCTTGAACGCCCGCTCACTGGTGCTGAGCACCCGTTCGACCGTCTGCGAGCCCGGGAACCGCCACTCCGGCAGCCGGGCCGCGCCGCGGTCGCCGGAGGTGAACGGGTGGGCGTCGAAGTAGTCGCGCACGTTCTGGTAGAGCGTCCCGAACGTCAGCGGGTTGCGGTCGCCCGAGGAGACGTGGAAGTACGCCGGGTCGCCCGGCTGGGGCGGGTGGGCGAGCACCGCGACGATCGCGGCGACCACGTGGTCGACCGGGACGATGTCGACGATCGTGTCCGCGGCGCCCGGCATGTCGGGGAGCTCGCCGCGGCCGTAGGCGAGGATCAACGGCTCGGCCATCTTGAAGCCCTCGATCCAGCCGGGGTAGGGCTTCTGGAGGGCCGACTCGATGATGCTCGGGCGCACGATGGACACCCGGCGCTGCTCGGCGGCGTACGCCTCGACGACCCGCTCTCCGAGCGCCTTGGTGAAGGTGTAGCAGTCGGTCCAGCCGAGGCTGCGCGCCCGCTCGGTCCCGACGCGCACCAGCTCGGTCTTCACCCACTCCTTGCGGGCGGCCTCGGTGGCCGACGCCGAGGTGAGCAGGCCGGCCCGGCTGTGCGTCTTCTCGGCCTTCTTGCGCTCGCGCTCCAGCACGAAGGCGCTGCGGCTCTGGTGCTCGATCGAGCGCCGCTGCGAGAGGCCCCACGCCAGCTCGGCCTCGAGGTCGACGTCGTGGTCGACCGCCGCCTCGGGGATGTGGCCGCGGCGGCGGCCGGCGACGTACGCCGTCGAGATGTGGACGTAGTGGGGGTCGCTGCCCGTCTCCCGGATGCGCGCCAGCAGGTCCCGGGTGCCGACCACGTTGGTCAGGAAGCCCTCGTCGACGGGCGGGTCGAAGGACACGTCGCCGGCGCAGTGCACGACCGCGTCCAGGTCGGTGGGCAGCGGGGGCACGTCGGTCAGGTCGCCGGACAGCACCGCGACCCGGTCGACGGAGCTCTCGAGTCCCTCGAAGACCGGCTTCTTGAGCAGGGACTCGACGCGGGACTTCGCGGTCGTGGAGCCCTTCGGGCGCACGAGCACGGTCACGCGCACCCCGGGCACCTCGCGCAGCATCAGCTGCAGCAGGGCTTCACCCACGAAGCCCGTGACGCCCGTGAGCAGCACGTGTTGTCCGTCGAGTCGATCGGCCACCGATGCACCCGTCACCCGCCGTAACCTACAGGTGCCGCAATGCCTCCCGCCGCGACAGATTCGACAGCCGGACGCCGTGCCGGTCGACCTCGGCCCGCACCCAGTCGGGGTCGGTCCGGGCGTAGTCGCGCAACGCCCACCCGATCGCCTTGCGCAGCCAGAACGAGCGGTCGTCGACGTTCACCCCGATCACGTCGCGCAGCAGGTCGGGGTCGGTGGCGTCCCGCCGCCCGACCTGGCTCAGCACGGCGGTACGCCGGACCCACGGGTCGTCGTCGCGCGCCCACCGCCGCAGCACCGGGGTGACCGCGGCGCGGTGCGCGGCGAGGGCGTCCCCGACGGGGTGCGTCGCGACCACGTCGACGAGGTCCCACCACGCCCCCTTCACCACGAGGTGACGGCTCAACGGCAGCGACGCCGGGTCGAGCCAGTCGCGGGCGCGCCGGTGGCGGACGACAGCGAGCGCGGCGTACCGCTCCTCGCGGTAGGCCGCCTCGTCCCAGAGCGCCCGGACGGTCGCCTCCCACCCGGCCCGGTCTGCGTGCACCCACGGGCCGAGCAGCGGCCGCAGCGCGGCCTTCAGGCCGGGCGAGGAGAGCCCGCGGAACGGGATCTCCGACCTCATGTAGCGCTGCTGGGCGACCGCCCGCTCGGGGTCGGCCCCGGCCTCGAGCGTCGCGCGGATCGCGGAGACGAGCGCGAGATCGGCCGGCACGGATCCATCATGGCGGGATCTTCGGGACGTCATCAGGAACGAGCAACCGTCGCCACAGAGCAACCGTCGCCACGATCGTGATGACGTCCCGACATCGGTGGGCGCAGAGGGGATCGAACCCCCGACCACCTCCTTGTAAGGGAGGTGCTCTACCGCTGAGCTATACGCCCGTGGCCCGGAGACGGATCGGCTCCGGAGCGGGGCACACACTACGCACCGGGGCGGCCGGGCACGACCTCGGGCGGAAATGAAGCCGGACCGCAGGCGTCTCGGGTCACCTGCGGTCCAGCAACACCAAGATTACGAGGGCATCCGGGCGCTGTCGCCGGTTGGATTCAAAACCGCAGGATTTCCCACGGCCTGGTCTAGACCGGAGCGCGCACGGGTCACAGGACCGCGGTCAGCTGCTTGAGGTGCTCGTCGAGGTCACGGCCCTCCGGCATCGCGTTGTGCACCGCCCAGCGCACCCGGCCTTCCGCGTCGATCACGTAGGACGACCGTCGCGGACAGCCCCGCTTCTCGTCGAACACGTCGAAGGCCCGGCAGACCTCTCCGTGCGGCCAGAAGTCCGACAGCAGCGGGAAGTTCAGCCCGTCCTGGTCGGCGAACGCGCGCAGGGAGTAGACCGGGTCGCAGGAGATCGCGAGCACCTCGGTCTCGAACGTGAGGAACTCGGCCAGCCGGTCGCGGATGCCGGCCATCTCGCCGGTGCAGACCCCCGAGAACGCGTAGGGGTAGAAGAAGACCACGACCGCCTTCTGGCCCCGGAACGACGACAGCGAGACATCCTGGCCGAACTGGTCGCGCAGCGTGAAGTCGGGCGCCGCTCCGCCCAGCTCGAGTCCGGTCATGACCCGATCCTGTCACTCCCCGCCGACGGCCCCGGCACCGGTGTGCCGGGGACGCGATCGGCAGCCCGGCGTCAGTCCGCGTCCAGGTCCCGCTTGAGGACCTTCCCCGTGGCGTTGCGAGGGAGCTCGTCGAGGAAGACGATGTCGCGCGGCACCTTGTAGCGGGCGAGGTTGTCCTTGACCCAGCCCTTGAGCTCGTCCTCGGACACCTGGGAGTCGGTCACCACGAACGCGCGCAGCCGCTTGCCGAAGTCGGGGTCGTCGACGCCGACCGCGGCGACCTCGACGACCGCGTCGTGCCGCATCAGGCAGTCCTCGACCTCCTTGGGGAAGACGTTCTCGCCCCCGGAGACGATCATCTCGTCGTCGCGGCCCTCGACGTGGAGCCGGCCGTCCTCGTCGAATCGTCCGACGTCGCCGGTGGACATCAGCCCGTCGACGACCTCCTTGTGCCCGCCTCCAGTGTAGCCCTCGAACAGCAGCCCGTTGCCGACGAAGATCCGGCCGGTCTCCCCCACCGGCAGCTCCTGGCCGTCGGGGTCCAGGATCTTCACGATCGTGGCGTACGGCGGCTTCCCGGCCGCGGACGGCGCCTCACGGAGGTCGACGGGGTTCGCGATCGACGCGTACGCCACCTCGGTCGAGCCATAGATGTTGTAGAGGTGGTCGCCGAAGTGGTCCATCCAGTCCAGGGCGAGGTCACCGGGCAGGGCCGACCCCGACGAGGCGACGACCTTGACCCGGGACAGGTCGTAGCGGTGGAGGGTCTCCTCCGGCAGCGCCATCATCCGCTGGAGCATCACGGGGATCACGACCAGCGAGTCGCACCGCTCGTCCTGGGCGGCCGCCAGGCACCCCTCCGGGTCGAACTTGCGCCGGAGCACCACCGTCGACCCCAGGAGCATCGACAGGGCGAGGTGGGCGAAGCCCCAGGTGTGGAAGAGCGGCGCGGCGATGTGGGTGCGCCAGCCGTACTTCAGCGGCATCCGCGACAGCAGGGAGACCGCCGCGTCGATGCCCGCCTCGCTGCGCGGGGCGCCCTTGGGGGTCCCGGTCGTGCCGGAGGTCAGGATGACGATCCGCCCGTGCCGCTGGGTCGGCTCCAGGTCGTCGTCCGCGTGGTCGGCGATCAGGCCCTCGAGCGTCGGCCCCTCCGGCTCGCCGTCGGTCCAGGCGAGGACCGATGTTCCCGCGTCGGCCTTCTGCAGCAGGTGGGTGAACTCCTCGTCGTGCACGACCACGGCGGGCTGCTCGCGCTCGAGCACCTCGACCAGCTGCGGGCCGGCGAACGCGGTGTTGAGGTACAGGATGTCGGCGCCGAGCTTCGCCGCGGCGATGCTGGCGTCGACGAAGCCGCGGTGGTTGCGGCACATCAGGGCGACGCCGCTGCCCTCCTCTACTCCCAGCTCGGCGAAGGCCCGGGCCAGGGCGTTGGACCGGCGGTGCATCTCCTCGAAGGTGAGCTCGCCCAGCTCGTCGACGATCGCGGTACGACGGGGGTCGAGCAGCGCCGCCGCCGTGAAGCCGCCGGCGGGGCCGGTGCCCCAGCTCCTCAGGGCGCGGGCGGCCTTCGCGAGCGCGACGGGATGGTGCGGCCGGATGACGCCCGCCTCCCCGAGCACCTTCACGGTGGTGCCGGTCGCGGTGGCGCCCGCGAGGGCCTTCTGGAGGACGTCCTGGAGCACGCGTTGCCTTTCGTCAGCGGGGTCGGGCGACGGTCCAACGACCATCGGGCCGAACGGTCCCGGGTCCAGCCTCTCCCGCCCGGCCGATGATTCCCGGCCCGCTAGGCCTGCGCCTTCGGCGCGATGAGTCGCGTCGCGGACCAGTCCCGGCTCACGGTCGCGGTCGTCGTCTGCGACAGCCCGGCGACCGGAGCCGCCTCGGCGATGTCGGTCGGGTCCACGGCGTTGGGCCGGCCGACCTTGGGGGTGAGCAACCAGATCGCGCCACCGCCCACGAGGTCGGTCAGCGCGTCGACGAGGCTGTCGACCAGGTCGCCGTCCTCGTCCCGGAACCACAGCACCACGGTGTCGACCACGTTTCCGTAGTCACCGTCGACCAGGTCGGCGTCGATCGCGTCCTCGATGGCGACGCGCAGCGCGTCGTCGGTGTCGGAGTCCCAGCCCAGCTCCTGGACGACCATCCCGGGCCGAAGGCCCAGCCGGTCGGCCGGTCCCCCGGCGGTCCCGTCTGTCTGGGTGGGTCCGCCACCCGGCGTCGCGCTCACTACCGCCTCCGTTCACCCGTCAGGTCACAACCCCGGTCGACACGTCGGCCGAGGTGGGGAGTAGTCCAGCGGACTTGCGGCACGGGCGCAACCCGTCCGCGCGGACGCACACCCCGTGGGACTACCCGCGGGTAAATTTCGTGCCCTCCGGTCGCGTGGAATCATGGGCTGGTGACCGAAGACGTGACCACCCCTTCCGGCACCGGTACCTCGCGGAGCGGCACCACCCCGACCGTCATCCACGAGGGCCTGCCCACCCAGCTCCCGGACATCGACCCGGACGAGACCCTCGACTGGCTGCAGTCCTTCGACGCGATGGTCGACGAGCGCGGCCGCGAGCGGGCCCGGTACGTCATGCTCCGGCTCCTCGAGCGAGCGCGCCAGTCCAACGTCGGCGTCCCGGCGCTGCGCAGCACCGACTACATCAACACCATCCCGCCCGAGCGCGAGCCGTGGTTCCCCGGTGACGAGGAGACCGAGCGACGGATCCGGGCCTTCATCCGCTGGAACGCCGCGGTCATGGTCTCGTCGGCCAACCGCAAGGGACTCGAGGTCGGCGGGCACATCGCCACCTACCAGTCCTCGGCGAGCCTCTACGAGGTCGGCTTCAACCACTTCTTCCGCGGCAAGGACCACCCCGGCGGTGGCGACCAGGTCTACATCCAGGGCCACGCCTCCCCCGGCATGTACGCCCGGGCCTACCTCGAGGGCCGGCTGACGGAGGAGCAGCTCTACCGGTTCCGCCAGGAGGTCCAGCACGGGCCGCACGCCGGGCTGTCGTCCTACCCCCACCCCCGGCTGATGCCGGACTTCTGGGAGTTCCCGACCGTCTCGATGGGCCTCACGGCGATCAACTCGATCTACCAGGCGCGGTTCAACCGCTACCTGCAGAACCGCGGCGTCAAGGACACCAGCGGGCAGCGCGTCTGGGCCTTCCTCGGCGACGGCGAGATGGGTGAGCCCGAGTCCCTCGGTGCCATCCGGGTCGCCGCCCGCGAGGAGCTCGACAACCTGGTGTGGGTCGTCAACTGCAACCTCCAGCAGCTCGACGGTCCGGTCACCGGCAACGGCAAGATCATCCAGGAGCTCGAGGCGAACTTCCGCGGCGCGGGCTGGAACGTCATCAAGGTCGTGTGGGGTCGCGAGTGGGACCAGCTGCTCGCCCGCGACGTCGACGGCGTGCTCGTCAACCGGATGAACACCACGCCCGACGGCATGTTCCAGACCTACTCCACCGAGGGCGGCGACTACATCCGCGACCACTTCTTCGGGGTGGACCCGCGGCTGCGCGCCATGGTCGAGCACATGACCGACCAGCAGATCGTCAAGCTGCCGCGCGGCGGCCACGACTACCGCAAGGTGTACGCCGCGTTCGACGCCGCGACCAAGCACGTCGGGCAGCCGACGGTCATCCTGGCCAAGACCATCAAGGGCTGGACGATCGACGCCCTCGAGGGCAAGAACGCCACCCACCAGATGAAGAAGCTGACCCAGGACGACCTCAAGAAGTTCCGCGACCGCCTCTACCTCCCGATCTCCGACCGCGACCTCGAGCGCTCCTACGAGGAGACGGGGGCGGCGCCGTTCTTCCACCCCGGTGCCGAGGCGCCCGAGATCCAGTACATGCTCGACCGGCGCCGGCAGCTCGGCGGGTCGCTGCCGAAGCGGGTCCTGCGGGCCAAGAGCCTCACCCTCCCCGGTGACGACATCTACGCCGAGCTCAAGCAGGGCTCGGGCAAGCACAAGGTGGCGACGACGATGGCCGTCGTCCGGCTGCTCAAGGACTGGATGAAGGACCCCGGCATCGGCCAGCGGGTCGTCCCGATCGCGCCGGACGAGTACCGCACGTTCGGCATGGACTCGATGTTCCCGAGCGCGAAGGTCTACAACCCGGGCGGGCAGCAGTACGAGTCGGTCGACCGCAAGTTGTTGCTTTCCTACAAGGAGTCGGCGCAGGGCCAGATGCTCCACGAGGGCATCTCCGAGGCCGGCGCACTGGCCTCGGCGACCGCGGCGGGCTCGGCGTACTCCACGCACGGCGAGCACATGATCCCGTTCTACATCTTCTACTCGATGTTCGGGTTCCAGCGCACCGGCGACTCGATCTGGGCGATGGCCGACCAGCTCGCCCGCGGCTTCCTCGTCGGCGCGACCGCCGGTCGCACCACCCTGACCGGCGAGGGGCTCCAGCACGCCGACGGCCACTCCCCGCTGCTCGCGGCGACCAACCCCGCGGTCGTGCACTACGACCCGGCGTTCGCCTACGAGATCGGCCACATCATGAAGTCCGGGCTCGAGCGGATGTACGGCGAGGACGCTGAAGACGTCATCTTCTACCTCACCGTCTACAACGAGCCGGTCGCGCAGCCCGCCGAGCCCGACGACGTCGACGCCCACGGCATCCTCAAGGGGATGCACCGGGTCTCGACCGCGGACGGCGAGGGCCCGCGGGTGCAGCTGCTCGCTTCCGGCGTCGGGTTCCCCTGGGTCCAGGAGGCGCAGCAGATCCTCGCCGACGAGTGGGGCGTGCGCGCGGACCTGTGGTCGGTGACCTCGTGGAACGAGCTCGCCCGCGACGCCGTGGCGGCCGAGGACTGGAACCTGCTCCACCCGGGAGAGAACCCGCGCACGGCGTACGTCACCGACCGTCTCGGCGACGCCGCCGGTCCCGTGGTCGCCGTCTCCGACTACATGCGCGCGGTCCCGCTGCAGATCGCGCGCTGGGTCCCGGGTGACTACCGCGTGCTCGGTGCTGACGGTTTCGGCTTCGCCGACACCCGCCCGGCCGCCCGGCGGTTCTTCCACATCGACGCCCAGTCGGTCGTCGTGCAGACCCTCCAGGCCCTCGCCGACGCGGGCCAGGTGGAGCGGTCCAAGGTCGAGGAGGCCTTCGCCCGGTACCGGATCGACGACCCGACCGCCGTGGCCGGCGTCAAGCAGGAGGGTGGCGACGCGTAGAAGGACCGGCGGTCGAGCTTGTCGAGACCCCAGCACTGAGGCAGGGCGGTGACCACCGTGGTCACCGCCCTTGTCATCTCACCGGGTCTCGACACGCGGGTCGCGACTTCGCACGCTCAGTCGCGCCGCTCGCTCGACCACCATCGATCGGTCCGCTGGCGCGTCCCGATCAGGCCGTGTCCGACACGGCCCGCAGCGAGTCTGGCGCCGCTCCGGCCTTCAGCAGCGCCCGGAAGCGCGCCCGGGAGTACGACGCCGGCTCGGTCGTGCGGACGAAGTCGTGCACGATCCGGGCGAAGCGCTGCGGGTGGTCCTTGTGCGGGAAGTGCCCGGCGTCGGGGAACACCTCCACGCGCGCACGCGGCGCCAGCTCGGCCGCGTGGTTCGCGTGCTGCACCGGGATGACCTTGTCGTTGCGGCCCCACACCACCCACAGCGGCATCGCCTCGGTCAGGTAGGCGCGGTCGGCCATGGTGACGACCTGGCCCTGCCAGTCGACGACGGCCTTCACGACGTGCCGCACGGCGTGCCGGGCCGCAGGATCCCGGAAGCTGTCGTAGATCTCGGCGACCTCGTCGAGGTCCCGGGTCAGGGAGAGCCCGGAGCGCGAGAGCGCCCGGAGCCCGGCCGTGCCCGCCTGCCGGATGCCGGGGAGGGTCAGCACCCGCATCACCGGGTGGAACCCGGGCAGGCTGATCGCCCGGATCGCCGGCGTCACCTCCGGGCCGAGCCCGCCGGTGGCGACCAGCATCAGCCGCTCGGTCCGCTCGGGGTACTGGTAGGCGAACTGCATCGCCACCCCGCCGCCGAAGCTGTGACCGACCACGGTCACCTTGTCGATGCCCAGCACCGTGAGCAGGTCCCGCATCCCGTTCGCGAAGCCGCCGAGCGTGTAGTCCGCGCGCGGCTTGTCCGAGCGGCCGTGCCCGAGCAGGTCCGGCGCGATGACGGTGTAGCGCCGCGAGAGCGGCTCGATGACCGCGTCCCAGGTCGTGTGGTCGCACCCGAGTCCGTGCAGCAGGAGCAGCGCCGGACCCTCACCGACCTTGACGAAGGCGCGCCGGTGCCGGTTGATCGTGAGGAACTGCACGTCGTAGCGGTCGGGCAAGGCGCCTCCCAGAGTGGTCAGCCGTGGAGGCTGTTGAACACGATTCAACCAGAGGTACCCCGCCACGGGGCCGGCGATCCCCTTGTTTTACCGGGCTTTTACGCGCACGGGCGGGTGCCCTAGCGTGTGCGGGTGACTCCAGGCAAGGGCACGAGGGCCCCCGGGCGGGCCGCAGATGCCCTGCAGCGGGCCACCGGCGCGCTCAGCACGGCGGCCATGGCGCGCATGGAGACCGACATGCCCTGGTTCCGCGAGCTCAGCGCCGAGGACCGCTCGTGGGTCGGGGTCATCGTGCAGGCCGGCATCCGCGGGTTCGTCGACTGGTACCGCCAGGCGGCCGACCAGCCGGCCCCCGGCAGCACCGAGATGGTGGCCTCGGTCTTCGGGGCGGCCCCCCGGGCCCTGGCCGGCGTGATCAACCTGCAGCAGACCGTCGACCTGGTCCGGCTCTCGATCGAGGTGGTGGAGGCGAACGTCGAGCAGCTACTCGAGCCCGGCGACGCGGCGGACGTGCGGGCGGCCGTGCTCCGGTATGCGCGAGAGGTCGCGTTCGCGACCGCCGAGGTCTACGCCCGCGCCGCCGAGCAGCGGGGCGCCTGGGACGCACGCCTGGAGGCCCTGGTCGTCGACGCGGTCCTGCGCTCGGAGCCCGACGAGACCCTGCTGTCCCGGGCGAGCGCCCTGGGCTGGGCGGGCCGGGGCGACGTCGCGGTCGTCCTCGGCACCGCGGCACCCGACCGCAGCGACACCGACACCTTCGACGAGGTACGCCGGTCCGCCCGGTCCGCGGGGATGGACGCGCTCTGCGCCGTACAGGGTGACCGCCTCGTCGTCGTCCTCGGCGGCGTCGCCGACCCCCGGTCCGCAGCCGAACGGGTGGCCGACCACTTCGGCGACGGCCCCGTGGTCGTCGGACCGGTCGCGGCCGACCTCGGGCAGGCCCATGTCTCGGCCCGCGCCGCGCTGTCCGCCCTCCGGGCGGCACCGGGCTGGCCGGCCGCTCCCCGTCCGGTCCGCAGCACCGACCTGCTCCCCGAGCGGGCGCTCGCCGGGGACGGGCACGCGCGCCGGCACCTGGTCGACGAGGTCTACCTTCCGCTGCTGCACGCGCGGGGCGCGCTCATCGACACCCTCGCGACCTACGTCGAGCGGGGCTCCTCGATCGAGGCCAGCGCGCGGGCGCTCTTCGTCCATCCCAACACCGTCCGGTACCGGCTGCGGCAGGTCGGCGAGCTGACCGGCCTGTCCCCCGGCGACCCCCGCGACGCCTTCACGCTGGAGATCGCCCTGGTGCTGGGTCGACAGTCGGCCCGCACTTCGTAAAGGATTTGTAGGAACCCTACAAACTTCGGCGGCCCCTTTTCGTGCGCGCCCGAGGCGAGGCCGGACCGGTCGTCCCGGCACAGTGGGACACGTGCTCGTGATCGTCGCTCCCGGCCAAGGTGCCCAGACCCCCGGCTTCCTCCAGCCCTGGCTCGAGGACCCGACGTTCGCCTCGCGCTTCGACTGGCTGTCGACCGTCGCCGGGCTCGACCTCGCCCACTACGGCACCGAGGCCGACGCCGAGACCATCCGCGACACCCGGATCGCCCAGCCGCTGCTGGTCGCGACCGGGCTGGTCGCGGCGCTCGAGCTGTTCCCGCACCCGGCCGACGCCTTCGCGCACATCGGCGCCGTGGCCGGCCACAGCGTCGGCGAGATCGCCGCAGCCGCCGGTGCGCGGGTGATCACCGCCGAGCAGGCGATGGTGCTGGTGCGCGAGCGCGGTCGGGCGATGGCCGAGGCCGCGGCCATCACGCCGACCGGCATGACGGCCGTCCTCGGCGGTGACCGGGACGAGGTCCTGGCCGCCCTCGACAAGCACGGCCTGACCCCCGCCAACGACAACGGCCCCGGCCAGATCGTGGCGGCCGGCACCGCGGAGCAGCTGGCCGCGCTCGCCGACGAGCCGCCGGCCAAGGTCCGGTTGATGCCGCTCAGCGTGGCCGGCGCCTTCCACACCCACCACATGGAGCCCGCCGTCGGCCACCTGGCCGGACTGGCCCGCTCGGTGTCGACCCACGACCCCCGCACCCGGGTGATCTCCAACCGCGACGGGACCGTCGTCCACGACGGGCGCGAGGTGCTCGCACGCATCGTCGGCCAGATCGCCAGCCCGGTCCGCTGGGACCTGTGCCTGGAGACGATGGAGGACCTCGGCGTCACCGGCATCCTGGAGATGCCGCCGGCCGGCACGCTCACCGGGATCGCCCGGCGCGCCCTGAAGGGCGTCGAGACCTTCGCGCTGAAGACCCCCGACCAGCTCGAGGACGCCCGGGCGTTCTGCGCCAAGCACGGCGAGTCGTCGGACATGGAGACGACCCCGACCTGGCGGATGGTGGTGTCCCCGGCCAAGGGCACGTTCCACGTCTCCGAGGCGGCCGCCGGGCTCGACGTGCTGCCCCCCGGCACGACGATCGGCGACGTGGCCAGCCTCCGCGACCGCACCGGGATCACCGCGCCGCACGGCGGGCGGGTGGTCGAGTGGCTCGTCGAGGACGGCGACCTCGTCTCCCCCGGTCAACCGCTCATCCGCCTGCACCCCGAGGGAGGCCAGTGATGGTCCCGCTCGCACAGGCCCAGGGCGCTCCGCACGCCGCGATCCTCGGCATCGGCGCCTACCGGCCGTCGCGGGTGATCCCCAACGCGGAGGTCGTCGACGCGATCGACTCCAGCGACGAGTGGATCCAGCAGCGCTCCGGCATCAAGCAGCGGCGCTGGGCCACCCCCGAGGAGACCGTGCAGCTGATGTCGGTCGCCGCCGCCCGGCAGGCCCTCGAGCGGGCCGGGGTCGACGCCCGCCAGGTCGACTGCGTGATCGTCGCGACCGTCAGCCACCTGCTGCAGACCCCTGCGGTCGCGACCGCGGTCGCGCACGAGCTCGGCACCGACCAGGCCGCGGCGTTCGACATCTCGGCGGCCTGCGCCGGCTTCTGCCACGGCGTCGCGCTCGCGGCCGACCTGATCCGCGGCGGCAGCGCCGGCCACGTGCTCGTCATCGGCGTCGAGCGGCTCTCCGACATCACCGACACCGGTGACCGCGGCACCGCCTTCATCTTCGCCGACGGAGCGGGCGCGGCGGTCGTCGGACCCAGCGAGGTCCCGGGCATCGGTCCGGTCGTCTGGGGCTCCGACGGCGAGCAGTTCGACCTGATCCGGCAGCGCGAGGACTGGCGTGACGTCGTCGCGTCCGCCGCCCCCGTGATGCCCCACCTGGTCATGCAGGGCAACGCGGTCTTCCGCTGGGCGTCGTTCGCGATGGCCAAGACCGGTCAGCAGGCCCTCGACCGCGCCGGCGTGTCCATCGACGACCTCGACGTGTTCGTGCCCCACCAGGCCAACATGCGCATCACCGACGCGATGGCCCGGGCCATGAAGCTGCCCGAGCGGGTGCGCATCGCGCGCGACATCGCCGAGCAGGGCAACACCTCGGCGGCGTCCATCCCCCTCGCCCTGGACCGGATGATCGAGGAGGGTGACGCACGCAGCGGCGACACCGCCCTCCTGATCGCCTTCGGCGCCGGCCTCGCGTACGCCGCGCAGGTCGTCACCGTCCCCTAGCAGCCCGCATCCCGCGGGTCCATCCACCCACGCACCACCGACGCACCACGAAGGGAACCCACCGACATGGCATCCACCGAGGAGATCCGCGCCGACCTCGCCGAGATCGTCAACGAGGTCGCCGGCATCGACGCCGACGACGTCCAGCTCGACAAGTCGTTCGTCGACGACCTGGACGTGGACTCGCTGTCCATGGTCGAGGTGGTCGTCGCGGCCGAGGAGAAGTTCGGCGTCTCGATCCCCGACGACGAGGTGAAGAACCTCAAGACCGTCGGCGACGCCGTCGCCTTCATCGAGCGCGCGCAGGCCTGACGACCCCCTCGGTCCTCAGCCGATCGAGCCGCGTCCAGCAGCAAGGAGCAGCATGTCGAAGCGAGTCGTCGTCACCGGCCTCGGGACCACCTCCCCCGTCGGCGGTGACGTCCCCACCACCTGGGACGCCCTGGTCAACGGACGCTCGGGCGTCCGGTACCTGACCGACGACTGGGCCGCGGAGATGCCGGTCAAGATCGCCGGTCGCATCGCCGTCGAGCCCACCGAGGTCCTCGAGCGGGTCAAGGCCCGCCGCCTGGACCGGTCCTCGCAGTTCGCGATGGTCGCGGCCATGGAGGCCTGGAAGGACTCCGGCCTCGAGGGCGCGGAGGTCGACCACGACCGGCTCGGCGTGGCCATGGCCTCGGGCATCGGCGGCGTGACCACGCTGCTGGACAACTACGACGCGCTCAAGGAGAAGGGCCCGCGCCGGGTCTCGCCCCTGGCCGTCCCGATGCTGATGCCCAACGCGCCGGCGGCGCAGATCAGCCTGTACGTCGGAGCGCGCGCGGCGGTCAACACGCCGGTCTCGGCGTGCGCGTCCGGCAACGAGGCGATCGCCCTGGCCGTCGACCAGATCCGGCTGGGCCGGGCCGACGTCGTCGTCGCCGGCGGCACCGAGGCGGCGATCCACCCGCTGCCGATGGCGGCGTTCGCCAACATGATGGCGCTCTCGAAGACCGCCAGCGGCCCCGACGGCGGTGACCCGACGGCGGTCTCCCGCCCGTGGGACGTCGCCCGGGACGGGTTCGTCCTCGGCGAGGGCGCCGGTGTCCTGGTCCTGGAGTCCGAGGAGCACGCCCGGGCGCGCGGCGCGCGGATCTACGCGACCGTCCTGGGGGCGGGCATCACCGCCGACTCCCACGACATCGCCCAGCCCGATCCCGAGGGCCGCGGTGGTTCGCGGGCGATCCTGCGGGCGCTGGCCGAGGCGGAGATCAGCCCCGGCGACATCGCGCACGTCAACGCGCACGCGACCTCCACCCCGCAGGGCGACATCGCCGAGGGCCTGATGCTCCACGCCACCCTGGGCGCGCACGCCACGGAGGTCGTCGTCACCAGCACCAAGTCGATGACCGGGCACCTGCTCGGGGGCGCGGGCGCACTGGAAGCGGTGGCCACGGTGCTGGCCCTGCACCACCGCACCGCCCCACCCACCATCAACCTCGACCACCAGGACCCGCAGGTCGAGCTCGACATCGCGACCAAGGCCCGCGACCTGCCGCTCGGCGACATCGCCGCGCTGAACAACTCCTTCGGCTTCGGCGGCGCCAACGTCGCCGTCGCGTTCGGGTCCGTGTCGTGACGGCCGCGCCGACCCAGGCCGCCGTCCGGCCCGCGAAGCTGCCCCGCGACCAGGACCCGCGCAACCCGGTGCACCGGCTGACCGCGCTGCTCGACGCGGGCACGCTGGAGCTGATCACCCCGGACGACGACTCCGGGATGCTCGCCGCCGTCGGCCAGGTCGACGGCACCCGGGTGGTCGCGTTCTGCTCCGACGCCACCGTGATGGGCGGGGCGATGGGCGACCAGGGCTGCCGGGTCGTCGTCGACGCCTACCACCGGGCGATGACCGACGGCGTCCCGATCATCGGCCTGTGGCACTCCGGCGGCGCCCGCCTCGCCGAGGGCGTGCTCTCGCTGCACGCCGTCGGCCGGATCTTCCAGGCGATGACGCAGGCGTCGGGCAAGATCCCGCAGATCTCGGTCGTGCTCGGCCCGGCGGCCGGCGGCGCGGCGTACGGACCCGCCCTCACCGACGTCGTCATCCTCGGCCCCGAAGGCCGGATCTTCGTGACCGGTCCGGACGTCGTCCGCTCGGTCACCGGTGAGGACGTCGACATGCTCCGCCTCGGCGGGCCGGAGCCCCACGGCCGCCGCTCCGGCGTCGTGCACATCCTGACCGAGTCCGAGCGGGAGGCCCTCGACCGGGCACGCACCGTCGCATCGCTCCTCGGCGCCCAGGGCAGCATGAAGCTCGACGCGGTCGAGGACCGCGACCTGGCCGCCCTGCTGCCGGAGTCGAAGAAGCGCGCCTACGACGTGCACCCGCTGGTCGAGTCCCTCCTCGACGAGGGCACGACGCAGGAGCTCCACGCGCGCTGGGCGCCCAACATCGTCACCGCCCTGGGCCGTCTCGGGGGGCGCACGGTCGGCGTGGTCGCCAACAACCCGCTCCGGCTCGGCGGCTGCCTGGACTCGCTCTCCGCGGAGAAGGCCTCCCGCTTCGTCCGCATGTGCGACGCCTTCGGGGTGCCGCTCGTGGTGGTCGTCGACGTGCCCGGCTACCTGCCCGGCGTCGGCCAGGAGTGGGACGGCGTCGTCCGGCGTGGCGCCAAGCTGCTCCACGCCTTCGGCGAGTGCGTCGTCCCGCGGGTCACGCTCGTGACGCGCAAGACGTACGGCGGGGCCTACATCGCCATGAACGCCCGCTCGCTCGGCGCGACCAGGGTCTTCGCCTGGCCGGGCGCCGAGGTGGCCGTCATGGGTGCGGTCGCCGCGATCCGGATCCTGCACCGCCGCCGGCTGGCCGAGGTCGCGCCCGACATCCGGCCGCAGGTGGAGGCCGAGCTGGCCGCCGAGCACGAGCGGATCGCGGGCGGGGTCGAGAAGGCGGTCGAGATCGGCGTGGTCGACGAGGTCGTCGAGCCCACCGTCACGCGCAGCACGATCGCCGGGGCCATCGAGGACGCCGTCCAGAGCGTGGGGGTCCGACGGGGGCAGCACGGCAACATCCCGCTCTGACCCGTAACACCCCCGCGGGGTGTGCGTTGGACCTGTCATGACGCCCGTCACACGCTGGGGACCTGCGGTCGCCGGGGCCGCCCTCCTGGTCGGCGCGCTGACCGCCGTCCCGGCGGCTGCCGACACCTCGCCCGACCCGGTCTCGGGGCTGGTCGGTCAGGTGCTCGGCCAGCCGCCGGACGGCCACCACCCCCGTCGCGACCGCGCGTCCGTGGGGCACACCCATGCCGGGGACGGCGTCCTGCGCCCGGGCTGTCACGACCACCGCTACCGCTACGTCGTGTCGGTCCGCACGAACGACTGGACGCTGGAGACCTTCCTCGACGACCGGACCGGCGACACCGTCGCCTCCGGGGCCTACGCTGCCGACTCCGACCCGAAGAAGGCCCGGCGGACCTTTCGCTTCTGCCGCTACTCCACGCACGCCGGCACGTTCAAGATCCGGGCCAAGCTGAGCTGGTACACCGAGGCCGGCGAGCACGTGCGCTGGTTCCAGCCGTCGTACTTCCGGCTGCGGCGACCGTAAGAGCTGCTCAGACGACCTGGTGCAGCCACCGCACCGGCGCGCCGTCGCCAGCGTGCCGGAACGTCTCCAGCTCGTCGTCCCAGGGCTTGCCCAGGAGCTTGTCGATCTCCACGAGCAGCGTGGTGTCGCCCACGGCGGCCTTCACGACGGCGGCCTTGAGCCGGTCCTCGGGGATCATGATGTCGCCGTGCAGGCCGGTCACGGCGTGGAAGACGCCGAGCTCAGGGGTGTAGGAGTAGCGGGCGCCCTCCGAGGCGGCCGTGGGCTCCTCGGTGATCTCGAAGCGCAGGTGGTTCCAGCCGCGGAGGGCAGAGGCGATCGCGGCGGCGGCGCCGGCCTCGCCGGTCCACGACTGCTCGGCGCGGTAGGCGCCGGACTGGGCCGGCTGGGGCGTCCAGTCCAGGCTCACGGGCGCACCCAGGACACCGCCGACGGCCCACTCGATGTGCGGGCACAGCGCTGACGGCGCTGAGTGGACGTACAGGACGCCCCTCGTCGCGGTGCGGGTTGCGGTGCGTGCGGTCACCGTGACCTCCTTCATCATCCGGCGCGAGCTACGCCTTCCCCAGCGGTCTCGGCAGTGATGAGGGTGCGGTCGAGTGACAGCGATGTAGTTGTCACCACCATTGTGGCGCATGTGGCGCCTGAAAACCACTGATCAGCGCGGTACGGCGTCCGCGCGGCGCGGACCGAGCTCCATCAGGGTGTCGATGACGTCCTGGGCGATCGACAGGCCCCCGAGGTGGCTCTCCCCGTCGATCACGGTCATGGTGGCGTCCGGCAACCGCTCGACGACGTGCGCGCCGTGCCGGAACGGGACGATGTGGTCGTCGTCGCCGTGCCACCACCGCACCGGGACCCGGACGTCGGCCAGCTCGAAGCCCCAGGCTTTCGTGAACAGCACCAGGTCGTTGATCGGTGCCGAGGTCTGGAACCTGCTCCCGTTGAGGAGGTCGTCGAGGAACATCGCCTTGAACTCCGGACGCGAGAGCAGGTTGCGGTCACCGGGCGGCTGCACGCGTGCGTAGAGGTCCAGCGCGGGGCCCGCGAGGGGCCGCACGAGCCGGATGCCCTGCGTCAGCGCCACCCCCAGCGGCACCCGGGCGACCTGCAGGAGCGGGGCCAGCGTGACCGCGAGCTGGATGATTCCGCCTTCCGCGGCGTCGACGCCCTCGGTCGGCGCGAGCCCGCCCAGCACGCCCACGCCGTGCACGCGGTCGGGCAGCGCCGCGCCGGCGGCCAGCGCGTACGGCCCCCCTCCGGAGAGCCCGATCAGCCGGACCGTGTCGATCGCCAGGGTGTCGAGCACGAGCTCGAGGTCCTGGGTCCAGTCCAGGATGTTCGGGTAGAGGTACGGCGTCGACGAGCCGATGCCGGGCCGGTCCAGACCGATGATCCGCACCCCGCGCTGGTCGGCGTACTCCCGCGCCTCGAGCGGGATCTGTCGACGGGCGCCGGGCGTGCCGTGCATCCACACGATCGCCGGCCCGCGCCGCGGACCGTACTCGGCGAAGCTCAGCCGGCGGTCCCCACGCACGGCGATCGAGCCCTCCAGGGCCGGGCGCCGCACGTTGCTCATCCGCGGGCCCTCGGCGTGATCATACCGGCAGTATGCCATGCGCGGGCTAGCGCCCGCGGACCGCGGCCGGGTCCACGACGTTCGCGATCTCCCGAACCGCGCCGAGGAGCTGGCCGTCGCCCACGACGGCGGGGCCGTCGACCACGTCGAGGACCACGCACGTGACGTTGTCGCGGCCGCCGGCGCTCAGTGCGGCCTGGACGAGCACCGCCGCCGCGGAGTGCGGGTCGGCGGTGCGCAGCAGGTCGGCGATCGCGTCGTCGGGGACCAGGTCGGTCAGGCCGTCGCTGCAGAGCAGCAGCCGGTCACCCGGCACGATCGGGAGCGGGACCAGGTCCACCGCCTCGTGCACCGGATCTCCGTCCACCGAGCGCAGCACGACGTTGCGCCACGGGTGGTGGCGGGCGGTGCCCAGGTCGATCTCGCCGCGGTCGACCAGGCGCTGGACGTAGGTGTGGTCCCGCGACACCTGGACGAGCTCGCCCGCACGCCGGAGGTACGCACGGGAGTCCCCGACGTGCCCCAGGACGGCCCGCTCGCCGTCGCAGACGACCGCCGTCAGCGTCGTGGCCATCCCGAGCCGGCGCAGGTCGCTCTGCACGCCGCGCTGCACGCCGGCGATCGCCGCCTCCACCCCGTCGCGCAGCACCAGCTCCGGCAGGTCCCACCGGCGCGCCAGGGCGGTCGCGGCCACCGCATAGGTCGCCGTAGCCGATGCGACCTCGCCCGCGGCCGCACCGCCGACTCCGTCGGCCACGACCGCGACGTACGGGCCGACGAACGCCGAGTCCTCGTTGTCAGGCCGCACCAGGCCGACGTCGCTGACGCCGGCGCCCGAGAAACGCAGCACTGCTCCTCCCATCGCGCGGAGGGGTACCCGGTGGGGGTAGGTGGCCCCAACCTACCCGATCCGCTTCTCCAGGGCCGTGGCTCGAGCGTCGGCGTCGGTGAGCTCGTCGGAGTCGATCGCGTGCGTGCGGTGGAACCAGGCCAGCGCGTCCTGGTCACGACCGGCCGCCTCGAGGGTGTCGGCGTAGGCGTAGCGCAGGCGGACCACCCACGACGACCTGCTCTTCGAGGTCAGCGGCGCGAGCTCCAGGGTGCGGAGGGCGGCGTCGAGCTGGCCGAGGTCGCGCCGGGCGCCGGCCTCGACGATCGTCATCTCGGCCTTGGCCTCGGGGCTGAAGTTCGCGACTGACGGGCTCTTGGCCAGCTTGAGCGCCTCCTGCGGCTTGCCCAGGGCGCGGTGGCAGTCGGCCATGATCGGCAGGTACGCCGTGGCACCGTTCATCCGCTTCGCAGCCCGCAGCTCCGACAGCGCCTCGGCGTAGTGGCCCGAGGCGTACGCCGCCTCCCCGGTCGCCTCGCGCACGACCGCCAGGCGCGGAGCGCGGGCCCGCGCGGCGAGCGTGTGCTGGTAGGCGGTCTCCGGGTCGTCGTCGAGGAGCATCCCGGCCGCAGCCAGGTGCCGCGCGACGCGCGCGGCCAGCTTCTCGGGCAGCCCCTTGAGCTGGGCCGAGACGGAGCGGTCGAGCTCGGCCCCGGTGATCTCGGCGGGCAGCTCCGGTCCGTCGTAGACCTGCTGGTCGGCGGTCCGCGTCACCTGCTTCTCGGCCGGCTTGCGCCAGTCACCCTTGCGCGCGGGTCGCTCGCCGCGGGGCTTGTCGCGGGGCTTGTCGCGGGGCTTGTCGTAGGGCGCGGACTTGCCGGCCGCCCGGACCGATGACTTGCCGCCCGCCGCCGGACGGCCCTTGCCCGCTGGCTTGCCACCGCGCGCCGGGGGCTTGCTCCCCCGTGCGGCGGGGCTGCTGCCGCCCGATCGCTGGGGGCGTCGCTGGTCGGCCATGTCGGTGTTCTCCTCGGGTGGTGGGACGGCGAACAGGGCCCTTCGGGTAAATGCAGCGTAGGGGCCACCAGAAAGGTGGCCCCTACGAGCAAAGTATGTCCGGCGGCGTCCTACTCTCCCACAACCTCGCGGTTGCAGTACCATCGGCGCTGAGAGGCTTAACTTCCGGGTTCGGGATGGGACCGGGTGTTTCCCTCTCGCCATGGCCGCCGTAACTCTTGCGGAGTGCGATCTCGACCGACGGTTCACACCGTGGGCGGCGCACATCCAAGCCACTGTTGTGTTGTGTGGTGGATCTGCATGTCTGGATTCGTGGACGCGAGCAGTGAGCTGCTGGTGTTGTCTTGGTTGAGGGTTTGTGGGACAAGCCCTCGGCCTATTAGTACCGGTCGGCTGGGCATTGCTGCTGTACACCTCCGGCCTATCAACCCAGTGTTCTGCTGGGGGCCTTACCCCCTCGAGGGGGTGGGAAACCTCATCTTGAAACGTGCTTCCCGCTTAGATGCATTCAGCGGTTATCACTTCCGAACGTAGCTAACCAGCCGTGCCCCTGGCGGGACAACTGGCACACCAGAGGTTCGTCCATCCCGGTCCTCTCGTACTAGGGACAGCCTTTCTCAAGTTTCCTACGCGCGCGGCGGATAGGGACCGAACTGTCTCACGACGTTCTAAACCCAGCTCGCGTGCCGCTTTAATGGGCGAACAGCCCAACCCTTGGGACCTACTCCAGCCCCAGGATGCGACGAGCCGACATCGAGGTGCCAAACCATCCCGTCGATATGGACTCTTGGGGAAGATCAGCCTGTTATCCCCGGGGTACCTTTTATCCGTTGAGCGACCACGCTTCCACATGCCGTGGCCGGATCACTAGTTCCGACTTTCGTCCCTGCTCGACATGTCTGTCTCACAGTCAAGCTCCCTTGTGCACTTACACTCGCCACCTGATTGCCAACCAGGCTGAGGGAACCTTTGAGCGCCTCCGTTACATTTTAGGAGGCAACCGCCCCAGTTAAACTACCCATCAGGCACTGTCCCTGAACCGGATAACGGTCCTAGGTTAGACATCTAGTACGACCAGAGTGGTATTTCAACGATGACTCCACAACCACTGGCGTGGCCGCTTCACAGTCTCCCACCTATCCTACACAAGCCGAACCAAACACCAATACCAAACTATAGTAAAGGTCCCGGGGTCTTTCCGTCCTGCCGCGCGTAACGAGCATCTTTACTCGTAGTGCAATTTCGCCGAGTCCACGGTTGAGACAGCGCCCAAGTCGTTACTCCATTCGTGCAGGTCGGAACTTACCCGACAAGGAATTTCGCTACCTTAGGATGGTTATAGTTACCACCGCCGTTTACTGGGGCTTAAGTTCTCCGCTTCGGGTATCACTACCCTGACAGGTCCCCTTAACCTTCCAGCACCGGGCAGGAGTCAGTCCGTATACATCGTCTTACAACTTCGCACGGACCTGTGTTTTTAGTAAACAGTCGCTTGGGCCTGGTCTCTGCGGCCATCACCGCTTTCCACCGCAAGGGTGGTCACGGATCCGGCCCCCCTTCTCCCGAAGTTACGGGGGCATTTTGCCGAGTTCCTTAACCATGGTTCGCTCGATCGCCTTGGTATTCTCTACCTGATCACCTGAGTCGGTTTGGGGTACGGGCGGCGCATAGCTCGCTAGAGGTTTTTCTCGACAGCATAGGATCACCCACTTCGCCCATACGGGCTCGGCATCACATCTCAGGGTCGTGATCAAACACAGCGGTCCGGATTTGCCTAGACCGCCCCCTACCTGCTTACCCACGCAACAACCATCGGCGTGGTTGGGCTACCTTCCTGCGTCACCCCATCGCTTGACTACTACCAGCTCGGGTCCCACGCTCCACACAAGAGCCTCACCCCGAAGGGATCGGTCAACCTGCGCTTCGGATGGTTAGCATCACCAGGTTCGTCATGGGCGCTACGTTGCCGGTACGGGAATATCAACCCGTTGTCCATCGACTACGCCTGTCGGCCTCGCCTTAGGTCCCGACTTACCCAGGGCAGATTAGCTTGACCCTGGAACCCTTGATCATTCGGCGCACGGGTTTCTCACCCGTGATTCGCTACTCATGCCTGCATTCTCACTCGTGTCGCATCCACCCCTGGATCACTCCGGAACTTCACACGCGACACGACGCTCCCCTACCCATCCACACACCTGAACCAACCACACGAGGTGGCGGCTAGATACACGCGTGAATGCCATAGCTTCGGCGGATGACTTGAGCCCCGCTACATTGTCGGCGCGGAATCACTTGACCAGTGAGCTATTACGCACTCTTTCAAGGGTGGCTGCTTCCAAGCCAACCTCCTGGTTGTCACTGCGACTCCACATCCTTTTCCACTTAGTCACCGCTTAGGGGCCTTAGCTGATGGTCTGGGCTGTTTCCCTCTCGACTACGGAGCTTATCCCCCGCAGTCTCACTGCTGCGCTCTCACTTACCGGCATTCGGAGTTTGGCTAACGTCAGTAACCTGGTAGGGCCCATCGGCTATCCAGTGCTCTACCTCCGGCAAGAAACACACAACGCTGCACCTAAATGCATTTCGGGGAGAACCAGCTATCACGGAGTTTGATTGGCCTTTCACCCCTATCCACAGGTCATCCCCTCAGTTTTCAACCTAAGTGGGTTCGGTCCTCCACGCGGTCTTACCCGCGCTTCAACCTGCCCATGGATAGATCACTCCGCTTCGGGTCTTGATCGTGCTACTCAACCGCCCTATTAGGACTCGCTTTCGCTACGGCTCCCCCACACGGGTTAACCTCGCAACACAACGCAAACTCGCAGGCTCATTCTTCAAAAGGCACGCCGTCACCCCAACACCCACAAAGGGCAGCCGGGCTCCGACGGATTGTAGGCACACGGTTTCAGGTACTATTTCACTCCCCGCCAGGGGTACTTTTCACCTTTCCCTCACGGTACTAGTCCGCTATCGGTCATCAAGGAGTATTTAGGCTTAACGGGTGGTCCCGCCAGATTCACACAGAATTTCAGGAGTTCCGTGTTACTTGGGAAAACACATCACAGGTCGTCGCTTACACTTACGGGGCTCTCACCCTCTACGGCACCACTTTCCAGCGGACTTCAACTTCACAACGACTTTCTCACTGTGCAAGGAGCCGGCAGACCCCTCCATATGCTCCCACAACCCCCCGCACGCAACCCCTGCCGGGTATCACACGCACGAGGTTTAGCCTCCTCCGATTTCGCTCGCCACTACTCTCGGAATCACTATTGTTTTCTCTTCCTGTGGGTACTGAGATGTTTCACTTCCCCACGTTCCCTCCACACACCCTATACATTCAGGCGCGGGTAACACGACATGACTCGTGCTGGGTTCCCCCATTCGGACACCCCCGGATCACAGCTCGGTTGCCAACTCCCCAGGGCTTATCGCAGGCTCCTACGTCCTTCATCGGCTCTTGATGCCAAGGCATCCACCATGTGCCCTTCACAGCTTGTCTCACAAACACTCAACAAAAGCTACAAAGACTCGACGGCGAAAGAATTCGCCGTCAAAAAGCGACCGGATCTGGTGAGGTCCGGTCGCAAGATGCTCGCGTCCACTATCGAGTTCTGAAGGTTCGTGCTCGTCGAGGCCACCCGTCGGAAGTCGACGCGTGGTCCTCGAGAGACCGAGGAAGGCTGATGCCTGATTCCTCAGGGCCCAACAGTGTGTCAATTCCGGTTCGATCCCGTGGCCTCCGGGTTCCACACCCGCCCCGGGGGGCGGGTAGTACTGGGGAGGGCCGGTGATCTGGCCGGCGCTTCGTCGACGATTCCACTAGTGAACACCACCAGTGCCACCCGGACGGGTGCCGGGCGTGCGGGGTGTGTGCTCCTTAGAAAGGAGGTGATCCAGCCGCACCTTCCGGTACGGCTACCTTGTTACGACTTCGTCCCAATCGCCAGCCCCACCTTCGACGGCTCCCTCCACAAGGGTTGGGCCACCGGCTTCGGGTGTTGCCGACTTTCGTGACGTGACGGGCGGTGTGTACAAGGCCCGGGAACGTATTCACCGCAGCGTTGCTGATCTGCGATTACTAGCGACTCCGACTTCATGGGGTCGAGTTGCAGACCCCAATCCGAACTGAGACCGGCTTTTTGGGATTCGCTCCGCCTTACAGCATCGCAGCCCTTTGTACCGGCCATTGTAGCATGCGTGAAGCCCTGGACATAAGGGGCATGATGACTTGACGTCATCCCCACCTTCCTCCGAGTTGACCCCGGCAGTCTCGCATGAGTCCCCGCCACCCCGAAGGGCGCGCTGGCAACATGCGACAAGGGTTGCGCTCGTTGCGGGACTTAACCCAACATCTCACGACACGAGCTGACGACAGCCATGCACCACCTGTATAGGACCCTTACGGACCCCCCATCTCTGGAGGATTTCCCTATATGTCAAACCCAGGTAAGGTTCTTCGCGTTGCATCGAATTAATCCGCATGCTCCGCCGCTTGTGCGGGCCCCCGTCAATTCCTTTGAGTTTTAGCCTTGCGGCCGTACTCCCCAGGCGGGGCGCTTAATGCGTTAGCTGCGGCACGGAACCCGTGGAATGGATCCCACACCTAGCGCCCAACGTTTACGGTGTGGACTACCAGGGTATCTAATCCTGTTCGCTCCCCACACTTTCGCTCCTCAGCGTCAGGACATGCCCAGAGAACCGCCTTCGCCACCGGTGTTCCTCCTGATATCTGCGCATTTCACCGCTACACCAGGAATTCCGTTCTCCCCTGCATGCCTCTAGTCTGCCCGTATCGGAAGCAAGCACTGAGTTAAGCCCAGTGTTTTCACTCCCGACGCGACAAACCGCCTACGAGCCCTTTACGCCCAATAATTCCGGACAACGCTCGCACCCTACGTATTACCGCGGCTGCTGGCACGTAGTTGGCCGGTGCTTCTTCTGTACCTACCGTCACCACCATCATCGGCGCTTCGTCGGTACTGAAAGAGGTTTACAACCCGAAGGCCGTCATCCCTCACGCGGCGTTGCTGGATCAGGCTTCCGCCCATTGTCCAATATTCCCCACTGCTGCCTCCCGTAGGAGTCTGGGCCGTGTCTCAGTCCCAGTGTGGCCGGTCACCCTCTCAGGCCGGCTACCCGTCGAAGCCTTGGTAGGCCATTACCCCACCAACAAGCTGATAGGCCGCGAGCACATCCCTGGCCGAAAAAACTTTCCACCAACACACCATGCAGTGATTGGTCGTATCCGGTATTAGCCACCGTTTCCGGTAGTTATCCCGAAGCCAAGGGCAGATTACTCACGTGTTACTCACCCGTTCGCCGCTCGAGTACCCCCGAAGGAGCCTTTCCGCTCGACTTGCATGTGTTAAGCACGCCGCCAGCGTTCGTCCTGAGCCAGGATCAAACTCTCCGTTGAAAACAACACCCAACCAGCCCCCACCCCACAACAGAGCAGAAACCAGCCAGAAAAAGAGATGCCTGACAAAGAAAAACCCTGACAATTGTCAGAATTATCGTCATCAAAGAAACCGTCCCATGCCACAAAGACATGAGGACGGGGCATGACAAACTAATTCGTCGACTATGACACACTGTTGAGTTCTCAAGAATCAGACGCGCCCGGTGGCCCGCTTTCGCGGCCCTGTCGGAGCGACTCGGTGAAACTTAGCGGGTCGAATTCGCCGGCGCAAATCCGGCTTTTTCTTCCCACATCCCGCGCACACCGCTGGACCTCGAATTCGAGGCGGTGGTGATGAGGGGGATGGCCGCTTCGGGGCCGGAGGCCCGACCAGACGGTCTTGCCTCCCGCCGCGCCCTGGCGACCCGGAGAACACTAGGTCACCGCGCGGGCGAGTTCAAATCGGTTAGGCGTGACCCGGGCCACAGGTGCGTTTGCGCAGGTCAGCGCACTTCTACCCCGGCGAAGCTCTTCTTCCCGCGCCGGAGCACGAGCAGGCGGTCCTCGATGAGGTCGTCGTCCCCGGGCACGTAGTCGGGGTCCTCGACCCGGTCGTTGTTGAGGTAGGCGCCGCCCTCGGCCACCGCGCGCCGGGCCTCGCCCTTGCTCTTGACCAGCTCGGTCCCGACCAGGAGGTCGACGATGGTCGGGACGGCGTCGGCCGGCACGGTCAGCAGCGGCCGTGCGGTCGCCAACGCCGCGTGCAGCGTCGACCAGCCGACCGAGCGCAGGTCCCCGCCCCCGAAGAGCGCCGCCGAGGCCGCCTTGATCCGCTCGGTCTCGGCCGCACCGTGCACCAGGGTGGTGACGTGCTCGGCGAGTGCCCGCTGCCCCGTACGCAGGAACGGCTTCTCCGCGTGCTCGGCCTCGAGGGCCTCGATCTCGGCGCGAGAGAGGAAGGTGAAGATGCGGAGCAGCTCGCCGACCTTCTCGTCCTCGACGTTGAGCCAGAACTGGTAGAAGCCGTAGGGCGACATCATCTCGGGGTCGAGCCAGAGCGCCCCGCCCTCGGTCTTGCCGTACTTGGTGCCGTCCGCCCGCGTCACCAGCGGTGTCGCGAACGCATGGGCGCGGCCGCCGTCCGCGCGGCGGATCAGCTCGACCCCACCCGTGAGGTTGCCCCACTGGTCCGAGCCGCCGAACTGCAAGGTCACCTGGTGGTCGCGGAAGAGGTTGAGGAAGTCCAGAGACTGCAGCAGCACGTAGCTGAACTCGGTGTAGCTGATGCCCGCGTCGAGCCGGCTGCGCACCACGTCGCGGGCCAGCATCCGGTTGACCGGGAAGTGCTTGCCGATGTCGCGCAGGAAGTCGATCGTCGACAGGCTCGCGGTCCAGTCGTAGTTGTTGACCATGGTGGCGGCGTTCTCGCCCTCGAAGGACAGGAAGGGCTCGATCTGGGCGCGCACCCTCTCGACCCACTCCTTGACGGTGTCCAACGAGTTGAGCTGCCGCTCCCCCGACTCCTTGGGGTCACCGATCATGCCGGTCGCGCCGCCCACGAGGGCGTACGGCGTGTGGCCGGCGAGCTGCAGGCGGCGGGCCGTCAGGATCTGGACGAGGTTGCCCATGTGCAGGCTCGGCGCCGTCGGGTCGAAGCCGACGTAGAACCGGACGCTCCCGGACGCCAGGGCCTCGCGCAGGGCGTCGAGGTCCGTCGCGTGGGCCAGGAGGCCGCGCCACTCGAGGTCGTCGAGGAGGGTCGGGTCGACGGTCACGGGGTTCCTCTCCGGTGGGGATCTGCGGGTCAAGGGTGCCACGGGGATCACTGACTACGCTCCGGGGATAGTGGGAAGGGACGTGGAGTGATCGCAGGCAGGTACGCGCTGGAGCGCGAGATCGGGCGCGGCGGCATGGGCGCCGTCTGGCTCGGTCGCGACGAGGTGCTCGGTCGCGAGGTGGCGCTGAAGAAGGTCGGCTTCGCGCCCGGCGGCTTCGCGCCCGACCTCGCGCGCGCCGAGCGTGAGGCGCGGCTGGCCGCGCGCCTGAACCACCCCCACGTCGTCGCGATCTACGACCTGGTCGCCGACGGCGACGACCAGTGGTTGGTGATGGAGCACGTCGCGGGCACGACGCTCGCCGCGCTGGTGGCCCGCGACGGGGCCCTCCCCCCGGAGCAGGCGGCGCCGATGCTGCGCCAGGCCGCGGACGCGCTCGCGGCGGCCCACGCGGCCGGGATCGTGCACCGCGACGTGAAGCCCTCGAACATCCTGGTCACCCCCGACGGCCAGGTGAAGCTGTCCGACTTCGGCATCGCCCGCGCAGAGGCGGACGCGTCGCTGACGCAGACCGGGCTCGTGACCGGGTCCCCGGCGTACCTCTCCCCCGAGGTCGCCTCGGGCCAGCAGGCCACGCCCGCCAGCGACGTGTGGTCGTTGGGCGCCACGCTCTTCCACGCGCTCGCCGGGCGGGCGCCGTACGAGGTCGGGGACAACGTCCTCGGCGCGATGTACCGGATCGTGCACGAGGACCCGCCCCGGCTCCCGGACGCCGGGTGGCTCGCGCCCCTGCTCGAGGCCACGATGACCGTCGAGCCGGACCGGCGCTGGTCGATGGCGCAGGTGCGCGACTTCCTCGCCTCCGGTCCGTCCGCACCCCCGCGCGGCCCCGCTCCGGTGGCCGCACCGGTCGCAGCTGCCCCCGCCCCGGAGCCGACCCGGGTCATGTCGCGTTCGGCACCCCCGGCACCCGCGCCCGCTCCGATGCCTGCTCCGGTGCCTGCTCCGGGGTCGCGGCGGTCCACCCGGCACGACGGCGCGGTCCGCGTCCTGTGGGTGGCGGTGGCCGCGGTCGCGATCGTCGTCGTGGCGGTCGTCGCCTGGCGCCTGGGCTCCGGCGCGGCGGACGACACGACCGGCACCGGCGCCGGGTCGCCGGGCGCCGGGTCCCCGTCGACCGGGTCGAGCGGCCCGTCCTCGGACTCGCCCTCCGGGTCGTCGTCGCCCTCCGCTCCCGCCGGCGTGACGGCCGACGGGATGGAGAACTTCGTCGAGGGATATCTCGCGACCGTGACGAGTGACCCGAAGTCGGCCTGGTCCCAGCTGACCCCCCAGTTCCAGGCCGACAGCGGCGGGTTCGGCCAGTACCAGAAGTTCTGGAGCGGCTTCGCGACCGCCGACCTCCTCTCGGCGGAGGCCGACCCGCAGAGCCGGCAGATCACCTACACGGTCGAGTACGTCCGCGACGACGGCTCGAAGACCCAGGACCAGGTGACCCTCGACCTCGAGGGCACGGACGGTGCCTACCTGATCGCGGGCGAGAGCTGACCGGCGACCCCTATCGTGGGGGTGGAAGGAGTCGCATGGAGCTGGCGACGCTGTACCGGGACATCGTCGAGACGTCGCCGGACGCGATCTGGGTGTTCGACCTCGAGGGTCGCACGCTCTACGCGAACCCGGCCCTGCGCGCGCTCTTCGGCGCCGAGGAGCCCGACATGGTGGGGCTCACGGTCTTCGACACCCTCGACGACGACGGGAAGCAGCAGTTCGCCGACCACCTCGAGCAGCTCCGCGCGGGGCGGGTCAACGACGGCGAGGTCGAGACGATGTTCGTGCGCCGGGACGGCAGCACGGTCTGGGTGACGATCGGGGAGAGCTTCCTGCACGGCCCGGACGGTGCGGTCTCGGGGGTCCTGCACCGGATCACCGACGCGAGCACCCGGCGGCGCACCGTCGACGACCTCACCCTCAACCGCCGACGACTCGCGGAGGCGCAGCGGATCGCGCGCATCGGCAGCTGGGAGTGGGACGTCGAGGCGGACCAGATCTGGGGCTCGGACGAGCTGATCGCCCTCTACGAGCTCGACCCGGCGTCGTTCCCGGCGAAGTACGACGACTTCCTCGACATCGTCCACGAGGACGACCGCGCGGCGGTCGACGAGGCCGTCCGGGGCGCGGTGCGTGAGGGCGGCGACTTCGTCTTCGTCGCCCGGGTGCAGCGTGCCGACGAGAGTTGGATCTGGACCCGCGGCCGCGGGATCTCCCAGGTCGACGAGACCGGGCGGGTCACCCACATGTACGGCACCCACCAGGACATCACCGAGACCAAGCTGGCCGAGCTGGCCCTGGAGGACCAGGTCCGGCAGAACACCTTGATGCAGGCGGTGGCGAGTGCCGCCAACGAAGCCGCGACGCTGACCGAGGTGCTCTCGCACGCGCGGGACCTGGTGCTCTTCCACGACGACTGGGAGCGCGGCCGGGCGTTCCTGACCACCCCCGACGGGTCCGGGCTCGAAGCCCTCTACGTGACCGAGGAGGACCGCGCGGAGGACGAGGCGACCCCGGAGATCTCCGCTGCGGAGCTGGCGCTCGCCCGCCGCGCCTTCACCGAGAAGCGATCGGTGTGGGACGACGCTCGGCTCACGATCGGTGTCCCGGTGTCCTACGCCGACGAGGTGGTCGCGGTCGTCACGATCACCTCCGCTCCCCCGCTCTACCGCTTCGAGATGATCGAGACGATGGTGGAGCAGGTCGCCGTGCAGCTCGGGCGGGTGGCTGAGCGCGAGCGGGCCCAGCGCGAGCTCGCGGACGCTCGCGACGGCGCGCTCGCGGCGTCGCGGCAGAAGTCGGAGTTCCTCGCGACCATGAGCCACGAGATCCGCACCCCCCTCAACGGGGTCATCGGTCTCAACGACCTCCTGCTGCGCTCCCACCTCGACCCCGACCAGCTGCGGCTGGCGTCGGGGGTCCAGGTCGCCAGCCGTGCGCTGCTGAGCGTCATCAACGACATCTTGGACTTCTCGAAGATCGAGGCGGGCAAGCTCGAGCTCGAGCGCCTCGACTTCGAGGTGCGACCGGTGTTCGACCAGGTCGCGAGCCTGCTCGCCGAGGCCGCGCGCGCCAAGGGCCTCGAGCTCATGGTCTCCTGCCACCCCGACGTGCCGGAGGTGCTCGCGGGCGACCCCACGCGGCTCGCGCAGGTCCTGACCAACCTCGGGTCCAACGCCGTGAAGTTCACCGACGCCGGCGAGGTCAGCATCCGGGCCACGGCCGAGGCGACCGACGAGGGCCGGACCCGGCTCCGGGTGACCGTTGCCGACACCGGCGTCGGCGTGCCCGAGGTCGACGTCGACACGCTCTTCGACGCCTTCACCCAGGCCGACGCCTCCACGACCCGCAAGTACGGCGGCACCGGCCTGGGCCTGGCGATCTCGAAGGAGATCGTCGAGGCGCTCGGCGGCGAGATCGGGCTCGAGCCGAATCAGGGCGGCGGCAGCGTCTTCTGGTTCACCGCGATGCTCGACCCGCCCCTCGGCCCCGCCCTGGACCCCGACGACGAGTACGCCCGCAGCTGGCTGGCGGGGCGCCGCGTGCTCGTCGTCGACGACAACGACAACAACCGGCTGATCCTCGAGGAGCAGCTGGCCTGGTGGCGGGTGCGGACGGCCGCCTCGGACGGCGCCGACGCCGCCGAGAAGGCGATGGCGGAGGCGCTCGCCGGCGGCGACCCGTTCGACGCGGTGCTGCTCGACATGTCGATGCCCGGGCGCGACGGGCTCGACCTGGCGCGCAGCCTCGCCCGGCTGCCGGCGTACGACGCGGCGGTGCGCCTGATGCTCACGTCCGCGACGACACCGGACGCCGACGACCTGCGCGGCGCCCGCATCGTCGACTGCCTGACCAAGCCCGTCCTCGCCTCGGACCTGCGTCAGGCCCTGCTGCGCCACCTGGCCGGGGTCGAGCCACGGCCGCTGACCGAGGACTTCGCGGCGTCCGGGGCGGGCGCGGCTCGTCGCGTCCTCGTGGTCGAGGACAATCCCGTCAACCAGCTCGTCGCGGTGGGGCTCCTCGAGGCCCTGGGCTACGTCGCGCAGACGGCCGACGACGGCGTCGCCGCACTCGAGGTGCTGGCCCTCGACGAGTTCGACCTGGTGCTGATGGACGTCCAGATGCCGCGGATGGACGGGTACGCCGCGACGCGGGCCATCCGCGAGCGGGAGCCGGCCGGGTCCCGGGTCCCGGTGATCGCGATGACCGCGGCGGCGGTGGAGGGCGAGCGCGACCGCTGCATCGCTGCCGGGATGGACGACTTCCTGACCAAGCCGGTGGACCCCGGCTCGCTCGCGGCGGTCCTCGACCTCTGGATCGACACGCCGCCGGCGCCCGAGCGGGGTAGCGTGCCGTCCGTGACCGACAACCCGGACGAGGCGCTCGACGGCCTGGAGCTGTTCCGGCTCGACGAGCTGCGTGACCTCGACCCCGGCAACACCACCTACCTCGACCGGGCGATCGGCAACTTCGTGACCAACACGCCGGGGACGTTCACCACGATCCAGGCCGCTGTTGCAGCCGGGGACGCCGCGACCCTGAAGCAGGTCTCGCACAAGCTGGCCGGCGGGGCGCTCAACCTCGGGGTCACCGAGGCCGGGCGCACCGCCCAGCAGATCGAGCTGCTCGCCGACAGCGGATCGACCGACGGCGCGGAGGAGCTGGTGGCCCGGCTCGGGGACGCCCTCGAACGCGGTCGCGCGGCCCTCCTGGCCTACCAGGCGGCGTACTCCCGGGCCTGACGGGGTAGGTACCCCGCCATGAAGTCCATCATCGGGATCATCGTCGTCGTCTGGCTGCTCATCGGCGTCGCCGCCGCCTGGCAGCGCGGCTACTTCGGCGACGACCGCGAGGTCAGCTGCAAGAGCACGGGCGACACCGCGCTGACCATCATCGCCGGCCCGCTCAACTACGTGGGCGCCAACCCGAAGGTCGACTGCCACGTCGACGTGCCGCAACCGTCGAAGTAGCCCCCTCGACGCTACGCCGGGCGGTGACGCCGGCCGCGGGCGCGCAGCACCAGGCCCACCACCAGCGTGACGAAGCCGGCTCCGCCGAGGAGCACCCCTCCGAGCACCGCCACGACGACGACCCAGCCGAGCGTGTCGTCGGTCGTGTAGTGGCCGAGCACGACGGTCGTGTCGGCCGAGGCATTCGCGATGTCGACGTCGTAGGTGCCGTCGGCGGGCACGTCGAGCCGGGCGAACACGACGTACGACGTCCCGTCGACGTCGATGCTGGTGTCGTCGCTGAAGAACCCGTAGGTGCTCTCGACGGTCACGTCCCCCGGACCGGTGAAGGTGATGTCGGAGGGCTGTGCCACGTGCTGGCTGCCGTCGACCTCCTGGCTGTACAGACCCCAGTCCCCGGCGGTCAGCTCGGCCGTGGCGCTCCCGGGCATCTCGAACACCACCGCGTCGTCGCTGCTGGGCCCGCCGAGGACCAACCACGACGTCACCGCGGCCGCGATGGCGAACGCGGCCACCCCCATCATCACCAGGCCGGTCGTGATCGTGCGCCGGCCCGGCCGCGGGTGCGCCGCCGTCGTGCTCATGGGCCGACGCTAAGGGGCCAGGCACGGCGCGCGGCATGGCCCGGACGGACCATCCGGCCGGCTCACCAGCGCGGTGCCAGGCTGGTGCCCATGCGCTACGCGAAGCTCGGCCGCACCGGACTCGACGTCTCCGTCATCACCCTCGGCTGCATGAGCTGGGGCGACCCCTCCCGGGGCGGCCACCCGTGGGTGCTGGACGAGGACGCCGCCCGGGGCATCATCCGCGACGCCCTCGAGGCGGGGATCACGACGTTCGACACCGCCAACGTCTACTCGGGCGGGAGCAGCGAGGAGATCACCGGGCGGGCGCTGCGGGACCTCGCCCGCCGGGAGGACGTCGTCATCGCCACCAAGGTCCACGGCCGGATGCGGCCGGGTCCCTACGGCGCCGGCCTGTCGCGCAAGGCGATCCTGCACGAGATCGACGAGTCGCTGCGCCGTCTCGGCACCGACTACGTCGACCTCTACCAGATCCACCGCTGGGACCCGGCGGTGCCGATCGAGGAGACGATGGAGGCGCTCCACGACGTCGTCCGGGCGGGCAAGGCGCGCCACCTGGGTGCGTCCTCGATGTGGGCGTGGCAGCTGGCGAAGGCCCAGCACGTCGCGGAGGTGAACGGCTGGACGCCCTTCGTCTCGATGCAGGACCACTACAACCTGGTCTACCGCGAGGAGGAGCGCGAGGTGCTCCCGCTCTGCGCCGACCAGGGCCTCGGAGTGATCCCCTGGAGCCCCCTGGCCCGAGGACGGCTGACCCGCGACTGGGACGACGAGACCGCCCGGTCGGAGACCGACGAGTTCGGGAGGTCGCTCTACCGCGACGAGGACCGGGCGGTCGTCGACGCCGTCGCCGGCGTGGCCGCGCGGCGCGGCGTGTCCCGGGCCCAGGTCGCGCTCGCCTGGCTGCTCCACCAGCCGGTCGTGACCTCGCCGATCGTCGGCGTCACCAAGCCCCACCACCTCGCCGACGCCGTCGCGAGCGTCGACCTCGACCTGTCCCCGGAGGAGCTCGCGGAGCTGTCGGCCGGCTACGTCCCGCACCCGGTGGCCGGGCACGTCTGACCCCCGAGCCCTCCACCGGGACGTCAGCCGTGCGCCGCCACCAGCCGGGCGCCGGCCACCGTGCGGCCGGGGTCTGTCCACGGCATCGCGCGCAGCAGCTCGGCGACGACGCCGGGCTGGTCGAGCTGGGGGTAGTGGTTGGCGCCGGGCACGCGCCAGTACGCCGACGGCGCGGCGCGGTCGCGCAGGTGCTGCTCCCAGACGAAGTCGGCGACGCGGGGCGGTGCGATGGTGTCGAGCTCGCCCCAGACGACCGCGACCGGCACCGGTCCGGAGGCCAGGCTCTCCAGCCAGGACGACTCGTGGACCCGCCGTTCGCGGAGGTACTGGATCAGCTGGTGCTGCACGCGCATCCCGTCCTGGTGGGCCAGCATGCCCTCGATCGCCGCCGTCTCCTCGACGTCCAGGGGCGGGGTGCAGGTCCGGCGGGCGAGGCCGCGGGCGAACGCCCGGGTGGGCAGCAGCCGCGACAGCGGCGGCCCGGTGACGTCGTTCAGCAGCGCCTTCTGGATGCGGGTCAGCTGCGCGAGCGGGAGCCAGACGTTCCCGTTGAGCACCACCAGGCCGGTCACGTCGTACGGCGCGCCCTCGCGACGAGCGCGGTCCAGGAACGCCAGGCCGACGCTGTCGCCACGGTCGTGCGTGACGAGCGTGAAGCGGTCGAGCCCGAAGGTCGTGCGCACCAGCTCGTCCAGCAGGCGCGCGTCGTCGGCGATGGTGTAGCGGTGGTCACCGCACGGCTTGTCCGAGAGGCCGTAGCCCGGCAGGTCGACGAGGCAGAGGAAGTGGTCGTCCTCGAGCAGGGTCACGACGCGGTGGAAGTCGTAGCTGCTGGTCGGGTAGCCGTGCACGAGCACCAGCGCCGGGTTCGCCCGGTCGCCACGGGTCTGGACGTGGACCGCGACCTCGGGGCGGCCGGCGTTCTCGGGGGTCGTCGAGCGCCAGCGCACCGAGGAGCCCCGCTCCGCCCACTCCCGCACCCGTGGGCTCGGTGACCTGCTCGGCATCGGGCGCCCCCTCCTCGTCGGCCACACCCTAGCCATGGTCGCGGCCGGTCGCGGCCGGTCGAGGTCGATCGCGTCGGGTGCCGGTCGGCGCGAGTTCTGTCGGCCGGCCGACGATTTCCGAGGCGGGACGACAAAGCTTCGTCGTCCCGGATCGGATTTTGTCGGCCGGCCGACGAAACTCGGCCCCCACTCGCCCCGGACCCGGGCCCGGACGCCGACGACCGTCGCGGGCGAGCGTCAGGTGCCGGACGAGGGCGTGAGGACCCGCAGCTGCAGCATCGCCACGAAGCGCTGGTCGGGGTCGTCGAGGTCGATCTCGCCGACCTCGGCGAGGCGACGCAGCCGGTACCGGAACGTGTTGGGGTGGACGTACAGGGCCTGGGCGGCTCGCGTGACGTCGCCGAACGCGTCGAGCCAGGCGGCGAGCGTCTCGACCAGGTTGCTCTGGTGTCGGCGGTCGTAGGCGAGCAGCCGCGCGAGCGAGCCGGTCGGCCGGTCCCCGCGCGCGGCGACCATGTCGCGCAGCTCGAGCATCAGCGCCTCGACCTGCACGTCGGCCAGCCGGGCCGCGCGGCGCTCGCCGCGTCCCTCGCGGAGCACCCGCAGCGTGCGGTCGACGCTGGTGCGGGCGTGGGCGAGCCCGGCCAGGTCGCGCGCGACCGGGCCGACCGCGACCACCGGCCGCATCCGCTCCCCCACACGGTCGAGGAAGTCGTCGGCGATCCGCGCCGCCCGCTCCTCGCCCTCGTCGACCGCTCCGGTGACCGGCGCCAGACCGAAGGTCACACCGCCGACCAACGCGGCCGCTGACCGGGGGTGGACCGCCGACAGGTGGAGCGCGAAGGCGTCGCTGAGGCGCTGGCGCTCGTGGGCGATCCCGGCGGAGTCCTCCGCGAGGTCGGACGGGTGCCCGGCCAGGTCGACGCCGAGGACCATGAGCGACTGTCCGGCGAGCCCGAGCCGGTCCAGCGCCTCGCGCGCCCCCGCGCCGCCCTCGAGCGCCGAGCCGAGCAGGTCCGCCCGCAGCCGTCGCTGCACGTCGGCGCCCGCGCGGACGCGCAGCAGGTGGAGGGCGACCAGCTTCGCGGCCTCGCAGAACGCCTCGGTCCGCTCCTCGCTGAGCGGCCCGGGCACCGCGGCCCAGATCGAGCCGAGCACCTCGTCACCGGCCCGGACCGCGATGGCGACGCGGGGCATCGAGAACGCGTCGTTGCCGTCGGGGGCGGGGCTGATGAAGACGGGACGGTCTGTGCGGTGGAGGTCCCGGAACACCCCGCGCTCGTTGAGGATCCGGGCGTAGCGCTCCGGCACCTGCCGACCCAGGATCGTCTCGACCCGCGAGGGGTCCGCCTCGTCCTGCCGGCCCGAGAAGGCCAGCACCCGGGAGCTGCGGTCCTCGATGGTGATCGGGGCGTCGAGCAGGGACGCGATCGCGTTCGCGACGGCGAACAGGTCACCCGAGGGCAGCCCGCCGAGCGACTCCTCTCCAGCGACGCCCACGTCGCCCTCGGCGAGCAGGGAGCGCAGCACCGCCGCGAGGTGGGCCCACGGCGCGCCGCGGCTCAGCCCGAGCACGGCGACCCCGGTGCGGTCGGAGGCGGCCCGGACCTCGGCGGTCGCCGGCACCGGCGCCCGCAGCACCAGGCCCGCGGCGCGGGCGGTGCCGAGGTCGCCGAGGAGCGCGACGACCTGCTCGGGCGACTCGACGCCGACGCCGAGGACGAGCGCACCGCGCGGCAGCACCGGCGCGTCGACCGGGTCGTGGATGACCACGCCGCCGATCTCGCCGGCGCGCTCGGCATCGCCGTGGACGAGGTCCAGCAGCGTCGCACCGAGGTCGTCGAGGACCCGCACGAGGCTCGCCCGGGGCCGAGCCGACGGCATCGAGGTCATGGAGAGCACTCCCGCACGGTAGGTGGCGCTCGGGCCAGCCTACGTCGTGCCCTCGCACCAGATCTCGGGCGCAGTTCGTCGGGCCGGACAAGAGGGACCGGTCAGACCGGCAGCCACTCCGAGGAGACGGTCACCTCGGCCAGGGCGTCCTCCAGCGGCGCGACGCCGAGCCCCGGGCCGGTCGGGACCGTGAGGTGGCCGTCCTCGAGCACGAACGGCTCGGTGATGTCGCGGTGGTAGTAGCGCCCGGAGCCGGAGGTGTCCCCCGGCAGGGTGAAGCCGGGCAGCGCCGCGAGGGCGACGTTGGCCGCCCGCCCCAGGCCGGTCTCGAGCATCCCGCCGCACCACACCGGCACGCTGTGGGCGACGCACACGTCGTGGATCCGGCGCGCCTCGAGGTAGCCGCCGACCCGGCCGGGCTTGATGTTGATGATCGCGGCCGCGCCCAGGCGGATCGCGGCCGCCGCGGACTGGGCCGACACGATCGACTCGTCGAGACAGACCGGGGTGCGGATCTGCCGGGCGAGGTCGGCGTGGCCGAGCACGTCCTCCTCCTCGAGCGGCTGCTCGATGAGGAGCAGGTCGAAGGGGTCCAGCCGCGCGAGGTGCCGGGCGTCCGCGAGGGTGTACGCCGTGTTCGCGTCGACCTGCAGCAGCACCTCGTCGCCGTACCGCTCGCGGACCGCGCGGACCGGCTCGACGTCCCAGCCGGGCTCGATCTTGAGCTTGATCCGCACGTAGCCCTCGTCGAGGTAGCCGCCGACGGCGTCGAGCAGCGCCGGGACGCTGTCCATGATCCCGACCGACACCCCGCACGGCACCCGCTCGCGGACCGCGCCGAGGGCGCTGCCGAAGGAGCGGCCCTGCGCCCGGAGCTCGGCGTCGAGCACCCCGGTCTCCAGCGCTGCCTTGGCCATCCGGTGGCCCTTGAACGGCTCGAGCAGTGTCGCCACCGCGTGCGCCTCGAGCGGACCGGCAGCGGCGAGTGCCGGGACCAGGAAGCGGCGCAGCACGTCGGCCGCCGCGTCGACGTACTCGGAGGAGTAGAGCGGGCTCGCCATCGCGACGCACTCCCCCCACCCCTCGGCCTCGTCGGTGACGACGCGCAGCAGGAGGATGTCGCGCTCCGTCTCCGTCCCGAACGAGGTGCGGAACGGCGCCACCAGCGGCATGGCGATCCGCCGCAGCTCGACACCGGTGAGCTTGACCATCAGTGCTCCCTCCTCACGACGTACCAGCCGGCCCGGTCGAACCCCGAGACCCGGGCGCCGTCGGCGACCAGCGCCGCCAGCACCTCGCGCACCGCCAGCCGCCAGCGCTGGGCCAGGGCCGGGTCGGTGGCGCGCAGCGCCCCGATGTCGAGAGGTACGGCGACCAGGCTGGTCTCCCCGTCGAGCCGTCCGGGCTCGGGCCCGCCGTCGGGGCCGTGCCCGAGGGCCACGACCGCTCCCCCGGCGAGCTCGTCGGCGAGCACCGCCGGCGCCACGACGCCCTCGCACGCCGCGACGACCGCGGGGTCGCGCAGCCGCCAGCGCACCAGCAGCCGGTCGGAGTCGTCGTCACCGTTGATGGTGTCGACCATCGCGCCGTAGAAGTTCGGCAGGTACTCGTCGGGCAGCGCGGCCAGCTTGACGAGGTTGAAGTACGCGTTGCGGCTGACCAGCGGGTCGAAGGTCCAGGCGATCTCCGCGACCCCGCGCAGCATCGCCCAGGCCCGCTGGTGGAGCTTGAGTGCGAACCCGACGTGCCGACCTGCGAGGCCGCCCGCCACCCCGGCGATGTGGCTGTGCAGCGCGTCCTCGGCGGGCGCGTGGAAGAACCCCACGCAGGCCCCGACGAGGCGCCGGCCCTCGAAGGCCCCGCCCACGTAGTTGCCGGCCTTGCCGAACGCACGGAGCAGCTCGAGCGTCATCGGCGGGTTGGCTCCCCGGCCCCAGATGGTGGCGTAGAGCTCCACGACCGCGGCCAGGTCGGCCAGGTCGCTGAGCTCCCGCACCTCGACGCCCGCGGCGAGCGCGGCCGCGTCGGCCGCCTGGACCGCCCGGTCGAGGTCCCGGTCGACACCGGCTGCGACACCGGCTGCGGGACCGTGGTCGACCGGCGCCGAGGTCAGGTTGGTCACGGATCCCATGCTGCTGAAGTCCTCCGGCGTCGTCATGGTCGTCGGCCACCAGTCGCGACCAGCTGGTTCGTCGGCTGCACCAGCAGGTCGGCCACCAGCGCGGCCAGGAGCGCGGTGCGGCCGGGGAGCTCGTCGACCAGGACGTGCTCGTCGTCGGCGTGCGCGCCGCCGCCGACGGCACCCAGGCCGTCGAGCGTGGGCGTGCCGACCCCCGCGGTGAAGTTCCCGTCGGACGCACCGCCGACCGAGGCGGCCGTGGGCGCCGGGAGTCCCGTCCGACCGGCGAGCACCCGCGCCCGCTCGAGCAGCTCGGCCGATGCGGCGGCCTCCAGCGGTGCCCGGTTGGGACCGCCGCCCACCTCGATCCGGGCGCCGGGCACCACGGGGCGCAGCGACTGCATCGCGGCGTCCACGCGGTCCTGCTCCGCGCGGGTCCGGACGCGGACGTCGACCGCGAACGACCCCGCGGCGGGGACGGTGTTGGTCGTCGTACCCGACCGCACGAGCGTCGGGGTGACGGTGGTGCCGAGGTCCTCACGCCCCAGGCCCGCGACGGCGAGCGCCTGGTGGGCGAGCTCGACGGTCGCGTTGACGCCCGCCTCCGGCTCCAGGCCGGCGTGGGCCGCGCGGCCCTGCACCCGGACCTCGTAGAGGGAGACCCCCTTGCGCTCGGTCTTGAGCGCCCCGCCCTCGGCCGAGGCCTCCAGGACGAGCGCGGCCCGGGCCGCCCGCGCCTCCTCCTCGACCAGGGCGCGCGAGCTCGGCGACCCCAGCTCCTCGTCGCCGGTGACCAGGATCGTCACGCCCTCGAGCCCGGCCGCCGCGTGCAGCATCATCGCGACGCCGGCCTTCATGTCGAAGCACCCCGGGCCGCGCAGGACGCCGCCCTCGACGGTGCAGGGGCGCGCGGCCAGCGTGCCGACCGGCCACACCGTGTCGTGGTGGCCGAGCAGGAGCACCGGCGAGGGTCCGGCGCCGAGGCGCCAGCGCAGGTGGGTGCGGCCGTCGAGGACGATCCGCTCCGGAGCGACCCCGAGGCGCCGCTCACCCACCCGCGCGAGCACGTCCGCCGATCGCGCGACCGCGGCGAGGTCCGCGGACGGCGACTCGCACTCGACGAGCTCACGGATGTCCGCGAGCACCTCGGTCAGGTCGACGGCCCGGACGAGGGAGGGGGTCGGATCCATCAGTCCACCCGCGGGGTGGCGCGAGCGCCGAAGTGGAGGTAGCGCTCGCCGGTCGGCAGCTCGTAGAAGGTGACCGGGAACCAGGTCTCGGCCTCCGCGGGCTTGGTCAGGAACAGCGCCGGGCCGTAGGGCACCAGGGGGTGCTCGTCGACCGGGTCGGGGACCATCTCCGCCAGCGGGCCCGTGATCGTCGTGCGCAGCACCGGACCGTCGTCGCCGTCGAAGACCTCCATCGTCACCCCGGCGCGCTGGTAGCGACCGGCGTACGGCGCGATGTCGGCCGCGACCGGAGGCTGCGGCGGGGTGAGCGGCCGGGGCATCTCGACGCCGGCGAGCTCGGCGAAGATCTCGCGGAAGAGGTCCTCGTACAGGTCGCGGCTGCCGTCGTTGTTGGTCAGCATCGTGACCGCGAGGCCGGCCTCCGGCAGCACCCGGAGGAACGCCGCCTGGCCGATCGTGTTGCCGTCGTGGCCGTAGACCCGCCGGCCGTCCCAGCCGAACCGGATCCAACCCAGTCCCCAGGAGTCACCCAGCGAGTACTTGTCGGGCAGGTCCGCCTGGTGGTCGGCCATGGCGGCGGCGGACGCGGCGCTGAGCACCCGGCCACCATCCGCGGCGACCCCGCCGGTGAGGTGCATCCGCGCGAAGGCGAGCACGTCGGCGGCGTTCGCGGTCACCAGGCCGGCCGGACCGATCGAGCGCGGCAGCTGCCAGATCGGGGCCACCGACTTCGCGCCGTCCTGCGTGACGTGGCCGACGGCCGCCGCGTGCAGGAGCGCCTCCTCCGGCAGGGTGACCGCCTGCTCCAGCCCGAGCGGTGCGAACAGCCGCTCGCGCATGGCCTCGTCCCAGGTCTTGCCCGTCAGCTTCTCGATCACCCGACCGAGCACCGAGAAGCCGGCGTTGCAGTAGGACCAGGTGGCGCCCAGCGGGTGGTTCTGGGTCTGCTCGCCGAGCAGCTCGACGTACCTCTCGAGGCAGTCGTCGCCACGGCCGGTGTCGGTGAAGACGTCGCCGTCGATGCCGCTGGTGTGGTTGAGCAGGTGCCGCAGCGTCACGTGCTTGGTGACGTCGGGGTCGGCCAGGCGCAGCTCCGGCAGCACCTCGACCACCGGTGCGTCGAGGTCGGCCAGGCCCTCGTCGACCAGCTGCATGACGACCGTGGCGGTCCACACCTTGGTGATCGAGCCGATCTGGAAGACCGCGTCCGGGGTGACCGGCTGCTGCGTGTCGAGGCTCAGGACGCCGTACGTCGTGACGACCACCTCGTCCTCGCCGTCGGGGTCGTGGCGCAGGATCCCGAGCTGCACGCCCGGCACGCCGTGCCGCTCGGCCAGTCGCGCGAGCCGCCGCTCCCAGTGCTCGCGGTCGATCCGCGGGCGTGCGGGACGGGCGGTGTGGCGCTCGACCCAGTCGACCACCCGGCGCGCGTAGTCGATCCGCTGGGAGGGCGGGCCGAGCAGGATGAACGCGTGGGAGGCGTCCGGGTAGAGCACCAGCTCGGTCGGGACCCCACGTTCCCGCAGGGAGGTGTGCCACTGCAGCGCCTGCCCGACCGGGCAGGTCAGGTCGTCGCGGCCGTGCAGCACCAGGGTGGGCGTCGAGACCTGGTGCACGCGGGTGATCGGGGACATCGCCGCGTACTCCTCGACCCGCTCCCACGGAGTGCCGCCCAGCTCGTAGCGGCTCATGCACGAGCCGTCGTCGCTGGTGCCGTACATGCTGGTCATGTCGCTGACGACGCCACCGGCGACCCCGGCCCGGAAGCGGTCGTCGTGGGCGGTGAGCCAGCAGGTCATGAACCCGCCGTAGCTGTAGCCGGTCACGGCGAGCCGCTCCGGGTCGGCGATGCCCTCGGCGACCAGCGTGTCCAGCGGCTCGAGGAAGTCGGCGGCGTCCGCGACGCCCCACGCGCCGTTGACGCCGTCGAAGAACGCCTCACCGTAGCCGTCGCTGCCGCGGGGGTTGACGAGCAGCACGACCCACCCGCGGGCCGCGAGCTGCTGGTGGTAGAAGTGCATCTCGTCGGCGGCGGCGTTCCACGCGTTGTGCGGGCCGCCGTGCACGTCGAGCAGCAGGGGGCGCGGGCCGGTGCGCTCGGTGTCGCGGACCAGCCACGCCTGCACCTGCGTCCCGTCGGAGATCGTGAACGTGCGCTCCTCGGGCACGAACAGCTCGACGTCCGCCAGCCGGCCGTCCAGGCCCGCACCGTGGTCGGTGAGCACGGTCTCGGACCCCGACGCGAGGTCGACCGCGACGAGCTCGCCGTACGACGTGGGGGTGCCCAGGGCGACGACCGCGGTTCCGTCGACGACGGAGAGCCCCGACACCACGCGACCCTCACCGGCCAGGACGGGCCGGTCCGCGCCGCCCGACCCTGACCCGCCGACCGACCACAGGTGCGTGCAGCCGCGGTCGCGCAGGCAGACCAGGACCGAGCCGTCGGCGGTCTCGTGCGGGCGGCCACCCGGGTACGCCGGCGCGCCGGCCATCACGTTGCGGTCCAGGTGCCCGGTGAGGCTGACCGGCTCCCCGCCGTCGAGCGGCAGCCAGGTCAGGTGCTGGTGACCGACGGGGTCACCAGGGTGGCCGACCACGAGCAGGCTCAGGCCGTCGGCACCGAAGGACACCGTCGACGCGACCCCGCCGGCCGGGCCGACGACGCGGGGCCGGGCCTTCACGTCGTCCACGTCGACCAGGTGCACGGCGGCGCGCCAGGTCAGGTCGCTGTCCTCCCCCACCTTGCGGACGAACGCCACCGTGTGCCCGTCGGGCGACCACGCGGGTCGGCCCGCGTGGTCGCGGCCGTCGGTGACCTGCCGGCAGCGTGCACCGGGACGGTCGGCGGGAGCGTCCACCACGTGCAGCTGGTCGCGCGCGGCGCCGTACATCCCGGCTCCGTCGGTCTGGTAGTCGAGCCGGGTGGCGACGAGGGGACCGGTCCCCCCGGTGGGGTCGACCCGAGCGGTGAACGCGATCCGTTCGCCGTCCGGGCTCCAGACCGGCGCGCCCGCGCCGAGTGGCAGGTCGGTGAGCCGCACCGCGTCGCCGCCGTCGGCCGCCAGCACGTGCACCTGCCCCTCGCGCAGGAACGCGACCCGGGCACCGTCGGGCGACCAGGCCGGTGCGCTGTCGGCCGGGCCGGTGGTCAGCGGCCGCCCGGTGCCGCCGGCAGCACCGACCGTCCACAGCTGCTCGACCCTGCGGTCCCGATCGGCGTCGAGGGTCGTGAGCACGTAGACGACCCGGGTCCCGTCCGGCGAGAGAGCGGGCTGGGAGGGGACCGCGAGTGCGGTCAGGTCGTCGAGCGTGAGGCGACGGGTCATCGGGGGCTCCTGGTGGGTGTGCTGAGTCCGGGTACGGCGGCGAGCAGCTCGCGCGTGTAGTCGTGGTCGGGTGCGGCCAGGACGCGGTCGGTGGCGCCCTCCTCGACGATCCGGCCGTCCCGCATGACGGCGACGTGGGTGGCGACGTAGCGCACGACAGCGAGGTTGTGGGAGATGAAGAGGATCGAGAGGCCGAGCTCGCGCTGCAGCTCGCGGACCAGGTTGAGGACCGCGCCCTGGATCGAGACGTCGAGCGCGGAGGTGATCTCGTCGGCGATCACCACCTGCGGCCGCCCCGCGAGCGCCCGCGCGAGAGCGACCCGCTGGCGCTGGCCTCCCGACAGCTCCGCAGGGCGGGCCGCCGCGCGGGTCGGGTCGAGGTGGACCAGCTCGAGCAGCCGGGCCACCTCGGCGCGCCGCTCCGCGCGCCCCGCGCCCCGCGGCATCGCCTCGGCGACGCTCTCGCCGATGCTCATCCGCGGGTCGAGGGAGGAGTAGGGGTCCTGGAAGACCATCTGCAGCGGCCGCCGGCCGCGCGAGGGCACCGGCGCGCCACCGACGGTGATCAGCCCCGCGCACACCGGGGCCAGGCCGACCGCGGCGCGCGCCAGCGTGGACTTGCCCGAGCCGGACTCGCCGACCAGCCCGACGACGGAGCCCGGCGGCACGACCAGGCTGACGTCGTCGACCGCGGTCGTGGCGCCGTACCGGACGGTGACGCCCTCGAAGCGGAGCTCGCTCATCGGGCTTCGACCTCCTCGCGCTCGTCGCGTCCGAGGAGCGACCCGTCGACCTCGAGGTCGATCGGCTCGCCGGCGTGCCAGCAGGCGACGCGGCGGCCGGTGCCGTCGGCCTCCAGCGGCGGTTCCTCGGCGTGGCAGCGCGCGGTCGCCAGCGGACAGCGGGCGGCGAACGCGCACCCGGCAGGTACGTCGGCGGGGTCGACCGGCCGCCCCGGGATGACCGCCAGCGGCGCGTCGAGGTCGGTGTCCATGTCGGGCACCGCGGCCACGAGCGCCCGGGTGTAGGGGTGTCGGGCGGTGGCCGCCAGGTCGGCGGCCGGCAGGTCCTCCACGATCTTGCCCGCGTACATCACGAGCACCCGGTCGCAGACCTCGCCGACGACCGTGACGTCGTGGCTGATCAGGACCAGCGCGACGTCCTCGGCGGCCCGGATCGCGGCGAGCAGGTCGAGCACCTGCTGCTGCACGGTCACGTCGAGGGCGGTGGTCGGCTCGTCGGCGACGATCAGCGCCGGGGACCCCATCAGCCCCATCCCGATCATCGCGCGCTGGCGCATGCCGCCCGAGAACTCGTGCGGGTACTGGTGCGCCCGCCGCTCGGGCTCGGAGATCCGGACCGCGCGCATGCGGTCGACCGCGCGGGCCAGGGCGCTTGCCCGGTCCAGCCCCTGGTGGTGGCGGGCCCCCTCGGCGAGCTGTCCGCCCATCCGCCGGGTCGGGTTGAAGGAGGTCATCGGGTCCTGGAAGACCATGGCCAGCGACGTGCCGAGCAGCCGCCGCTGTGCCTTCGTCTCCTCGACGCGCAGGTCGCTGCCGAGCAGGTCCAGCCGCGCGGCGTCGACGCGGCCCGGCGCCTCCACGAGCCGCGAGACCGCCAGCGCCGTCAGGGACTTGCCCGAGCCGGACTCCCCCACGATCCCGAGCGCCTCGCCGCGTCGTACCGAGAAGGAGACGCCGCGGACCGGCCGGATCGGCCCGGTCGGACCTGGGAACGCGACCTCGAGGTCGCGGACGTCGAGCACCAGGTCGGTGCCCGAGCCGTGGGCCTGCTCGGCGGCCGGCGCATCGGCCTCGAGGGCCTCCGGCGAGGGAGGGAGCGCCGGGATGCCCCCGACGACACCCACCCCGAGGCCCTTGGCCACGGACTCGCCGAACAGGTTGAACGCCAGCCCGGCGACGAGCACGGCGATGCCCGGCGCGAGCGCGGCCGCGGGGTTGACGTAGATGGAGCCGATCCCGTCGAAGAGCAGCCGCCCCCAGTCGTACGCCGGCTGCTGCACGCCGAGGCCGAGGAACGACAGCCCGGCGAACGAGAGCAGCGCGGCCCCGGCACCGATGGTGGCGTTGACGACCAGCGGCTCGGAGACGTTCGGGAGCACGTGGCGGAACAGGATCCGCAGCCGCGGAACCCCGGCGACGTGTGCGGCCGCGACGAAGTCGCGGGACGAGATCCCGGCGACCAGGGTCTGGGTGAGCCGCCCGAACGTCGGCGCGCCGGCGAACCCGATCGCCAGGACCGCCCCCTTCGCACCGACACCGAAGATGACCGCGAAGAAGAGCGCGAGCAGGATGCCCGGGAACGCGACGGCGATGTTGGTGCCGGCCAGCACGACCCGGCCCGGGCGCCGACCGAGCAGGTACGGCGCGGTCCCGATGAGCAGCCCGACGACGACCGCGATCACGGTGGCCGCCAGCGCGAGCTCGACCGAGAGCCGGGTGGCGACCAGGGTGCGGTAGAAGATGTCGCGGCCGAGGTTGTCGGTGCCGGCCCAGTGCTGGGCGGACGGACCGGCGAGGATGTCGTCGGTGTCGATCGCGTCCGCGTTGTCGGTCCACAGCAGCGGGGCGACGACGGCGAGCACGAGCACGCCGATCGACAGCACCGTGGCCGTCAGCCCGACCGGGGTGCGGAGCACGCTCATCCAGCGCTTCACGGCTCAGTCCTCCCGGATCATCGAGCGCGGGTCGAGCAGCGCCAGCGCGACGTCGACGAGGGTGTTGACGAGCAGCACGCCCACGCCGTAGACGAGCACGATCGCCTGCACCACCTGGTAGTCCTTGTTGAGGATCGAGCTCACGATCATGCTGCCGAGGCCCGGCCAGGCGAAGACGTTCTCGACCAGGACGGTGCCGGCGACCATCGAGGTGAGGATCAGGCCGCCGAGGGTCAGCGACGCGGTCAGGGCGTTCGGCAGCGCGTGCCCGAGGTGGACCGTGCGGGCCGGGAGCCGCTTGGCGCGCGCGGTCCGCACGAAGTCGGCCTGGAGGACCGTCACCATCTCCACGCGGATGATCCGGGCGAGGATGGCGGCCGGGCCCACCGCGAGGGCGAGCACCGGGAGCACGTAGGCGCTGGGGCTGTCGTTGCCCGCGACCGGCAGCCAGCCCAGGGTCACGGCGAAGACGTAGACGAGCAGGACGCCCAGCAGGAAGTCCGGGATGATGCCGAGGACCACACTCGTGCCGGTGAAGGCGAGCTCCGTGCGCCGGCCGTGCCCGCGGCGGGTCCGGACACCCATCGTCACGCCGAGCGGGACGGCGATCGCGACGGCGACGGCGAAGGCGAGGAACGCGAGCGCGAGCGTGGCCGGCAACCGCTGGGCGATCACCTGCGACACCGGCAGCTGCAGGGTGATCGAGGTCCCGAGGTCGCCGGTGAACAGGCTCTGGAGGTAGTGCCAGTACTGCGCGAGGAGCGGGTCGTCGAGACCCATCTCCTCACGCTTGGCGGCCACCAGCGCGGCCGGCGCCGTCGGCCCGAGCGCAGCGCGCACCGGGTCGCCGGGGATCAGGTGGATCATCAGGAACGACGCCGTCACCAGCACCCACAAGGACACCAGCAGGCGCCCGAGGCGTCGTACGCCGAACCTCACCCACGGGTGGGACCACACGCCCACCCGTGGGGACGTGGCGACCGAGCTCGCCAGTGCCATCTGCTCCCCCGCCCCTACTGGGCCAGCATGCGGAGGCTGGTCGGCACGAACTGGCCGGGGTACTCGAACTCCGCGCCGTTGCCGAAGGTCTTCACCGCGTTGTTCGCGAAGGGGATGACGTCGGCCGCGGCGACCAGCTGCGACTCGGCGTCCAGCCAGGTCGGGCAGCCCTCGGTGCCGTTCATCGCGCTGGCCTTCTCCACACCCGCCGCGTAGTCGGCGTTGTCGATGCCGGAGAAGTTCGTGCCGCCGTCGGCGAGGCCGGGGCCCGAGAGGAACGGGACCAGCTGGTCGGGGCTGTTGACGTTGAGCGGGACCCACGCGATGTCCCAGTCGCCGGTCCCGAAGATCGCCTGCTGCAACGCGGTCTCGTCGACGCCCTTGGCCGTGACGCTCGCCCCGGCCGCCTCCCACTGCTGGACCGCGAGCTCCGCGGCGGCACCCACCGCGCTACCGGCGGCGCTGGAGTAGAGGAAGGTCAGCTTCTTGCCGTCGAGCACGGCCTTGGCGGCGTCGACGTCCTGGGCCGGCAGCGAGCCGGAGATCGAGTCGCCCGGGCAGGAGACCGGCTCGATGGCGGCGAAGGTCGTGGCCGGGCCACCCGCACCCGCGGTCGCCACCGACGCAAGCTGGCCGAGGTCGAGCGCCTGGGTCAGGGCCATCCGGACGTCGGCGTCACCGGTCTCGTGGCCGTCGTCGTGGTTGTACCACTGCTCGCCCACCATCGCCGGCGTGCTGGTCGAGAACATCCCGGCGCCCTCCAGGCGCTTGGCGTCGGGACCCTGGATCGTGACCGCGTTGATGTCGCCGGAGAGCAGCAGGTTCGCGGCCGTGCCCTCGTTCTGGATGACCTTCACCACGACCGTGTCGGGCATGCCCTTCTCCGCCGTCGTCGCGCCGTCGGGTCCCCAGGTGTAGCCGTCGCGGACCTGGTAGGTGTACTGGTCCCCCGGCGTCGCCTCGGTCAGCTCGTAGGGTCCGGTGCCGGCCGTGGAGTCGGCGAGCGAGGCGCGGTCCTTCATCCCGGACTCGCAGACCATCGGCAGGCTGGCGAGGCCGTTGAGCACGAACGGTGCGGGCTGCGCGAGCGTGATGGTGACGGTGCCGGCGGCGTCGTCCGCCTTCGCCGTCGCGCCGACCGGGAGGAAGGTGCCCAGGTAGGGGCTCTTGTTCTTCGGGTCGCCCACGTAGGCGATGTTGTCGGCGACCGCGGTGGCCGTGAAGTCGCTGCCGTCGGCGCAGGTGATCCCCTTGCCGAGGGTGAGGGTGACGGTCTTGCCGTCGACCTTCCAGTCGGTGGCGAGCTGGGACTGGATCTCACCGGTCTTCGCGTCGACCGAGACGAGGTTGTCGTAGGCGAGCTGGTTGACCGTGAAGAGCTGCGTGCTCGCCGAGGACTGCGGGTCGAGCTTGCCGGGGTCGCCCGCCATCGACATCGTGAAGGTGCCGCCGTCGACGTACTCGCTGTCACCCCCGCCGCCGGCGTTGTCGCCACCGCTCCCGCCACCACAGGCGGCCAGGAGGGTGGCGGTCGCGCAGATGCCGACCGAGGTGCGCAGGGCGGTCTTCAGCTTCATGGGCGGGTCCTGTCCGTTCGGTGGTGTCAGGCGCCGGCGCGCCGGACGGCGCGGCCGAGGTGGAGGTAGAGCGAGTGGCCCTCGCCGTCGTCGCCGAGGAACGCGTGGGGCATGAACATGCCGCGGTCGGGCTCGACCGGGATCAGCATGTCGTCGCGGTAGTGGACGAGCTCGGTGCGCTCGGCCTGCCCGCCCATCTCGACGAGGGCGCCCTTGGGCACCTGGTCGATCCAGATCCGTCCGTCCTCGTCCTGGCTGACGATCAGGTCGAACACCTCGGCGGAGTAGGTGCCGAGGAAGCGGGAGACGTCGACCTGCTCGGGGTTCGCCGGTGGCTCGGGCAGGGGCGGGAGGTGGACGCCGGCGAGCTCGGCGAGGAGGTGCCCGAAGATCTCGCGGTACAGCGAGATGCCGTCGCCGCCGTTGGTCAGCAGCGCGATCGCCAAGCCCGCCGCCGGCACCATCCGGAGGAAGGCGGCCTGGCCGATCGTGTTGCCGTCGTGGCCGACGACCGCGCCGTCCGGGGTGTCGAAGCGCTCGAAGCCCAGGCCCCACGAGCTGCCCATCAGGCCGAGCTCGGGCAGGTCGACCTCGCGCCCCTGCATCCGGACCGGGGTGCCGGGAGCGAGCACCTGCGTCCCGTCCGCCGCCCGACCGTCCTCGAGGTGCATGCGGGCGAAGGCCAGCAGGTCGCGCGGGCGCATGCAGAGCATCGAGCCCGCCGGCGAGTTGGAGCGGGCCATCGCCCACATCGGGGCGGGCTGGAGCCCGGCGCCGGGCTCCATCTCGATGTGACCCATGGCGGTGCGGAACATGATGGCGTCGTACGGGCCGGTCGCGGAGTGGGTGAGCCCGAGGGGGGCGAACAGGTGCTCGCGCAGGCACGCGTCGTACGTCTTCTCGCGCAGCACCTCGACCAGCCGGCCGAGGACGCAGTAGCCGGCGTTGTTGTACGAGAACTGCTCTCCCGGGGGGAACAGCTGCGGCACCTCGTGGAGCACGCCGAGGTACCTCTCGATGCAGTCGTCACCGACACCCGTGTCGGTGAAGATGTCGCCCTCGAACCCGGCCGTGTGGTTGAGCAGCATCCGCGTGGTGATGACCGCGGCTGCCTGCTCGTCCCCGATCCGGAACTCCGGGAGGTAGGTACGGACCGGGACGTCGAGGTCGACCAGACCCTCGTCCACGAGCTGCATCACCAAGGTGCTCGTCCAGAGCTTGGTGACCGACCCGATCTGGAAGAGGGAGTCGGCGGTCGCGTCGACCCCGGTCGCCTTGTTGAGGGTCCCGGCGGCGTCGTCGACGACCTCGCCCTGGTGCAGGACGGCCACGGCCGCGGCCGGGACGTCGTACTTCTCGAGCAGCGCGGGCAGCTGGTCCGCGAGCCAGGCCTTCACCTCGGTCAGGGTCGTCATGCCCGCCACCGTAGGAATGACCTGGGTCACCGTGTTCGTCGTCCACGACAAGCCGAGCGGTGGGCTCCCGTCCGATCGGACAGTCCCCGGTACCCGGTCCCGCCCTGTGAGAGAGGAGGGGCGGGACCGGGTGCGCGCCGAGCAGGTCGAGGAAGGACGGCCCCGGCACGCTGGTCCTGCGGCCCGGCACGCACTTGTGGGGCGCACGTGCCGGACGCAGTGCGATGCACGCTAGGGCGGCGCGGGGCTCGCCTCGTGGTGACCGACGAGTAAGAGATCCAGGTCATAGCGGCACGGCGCGTCCGGATCTGCGTGGCGCTCGTGCTGGCGAGTGGGGCGGGTGGGGCTCGAACCCACGACCCAAGGATTATGAGTCCTCTGCTCTGACCGACTGAGCTACCGCCCCCGGAGGTGCTGTCCAGCGGCCGACCCTATCGGGCGGAGGCGGGCGTCACCGAGGCGCGGTCATCCGAAGGCGGAGGGCAGCGCGCTGACGTCCGCGGTCAACGAGAGCGCCGCGATGAAGATCGGCCGGCGACTGACGTGCGACCCGAGGTCGTCGGGGGTGACGGCGCTCGACGGCGGGAGGTCGTCCCACTCGGTGACGACGAGGCGGTGCTCCCCCGAGGCCTGACGGGTGAAGGTCAGCCCGTGGTCGCCGGTGTGGGGGTTGGCCGGCCCCGAGCCGCTGGCGAGGACCGTCCACACCGCGTCCCCCGCAACGTCCGTGGTGGCGGTCAGCGCGTCGTCCGGCGGAGCGGCGGCACACCACTCCACCCGCAGCTCGACCTCGCGGGAGACCGGGTCACCGCCGAGCTGGACGACGACCAGCGTGTCACCCGTCGTGCCGGGGCCGACGAAGATCGGCTCCGCCGCCTCGACCCTCGCGCGGACGGTGCGACCGTGCAGCAGGCCCACCAGGTCGGTGCGGACCACGGGCGAGGTCGTCAGGCCTCGGAGGCTGTGCCGCTGGAACCGCACGAGCGCCAGCCTGACCATCGGCCGGTCGGTCTCGTCGGCCAGCGAGCCGAGGTCGATGTCGGCGGACCGGCGCCCGTCCACGCACGTCACGTCGAAGGGGACGACGCAGATCGGCGTCCCGGTCTCGAGGTCGGTCACGACCACCGGCTCGCCGGCGGCTCCGGCCACGCCGCCGGAGTCCACCTGGCGAGGGCCGTCGGTGCCGTGCAGCGGGTCCCGGTAGACCGTGGTGACGAGCGGCGACCCGACGTCCGCGACCAGTTCGTCCCCGCCGTCGAGACGCTCGAGCACCGCACCGGGCGCGGGAGGCACGACCAGCCCGAGCTGCTCGCCCTCGCCGGTGACGAACCACGGACCGTCGAGCTCGACGCGGAGCAGCCCCGGCGCCCGGCTCACCGTGCCGGATCCCTCCTCGAGCCGGATCGCGGGCGCCACCGACACGACCACCGGTGCAGGCGGCCGCGCGGTCGAGTCGACGTGGATCGGGTCGAAGGGGGTCGAGTGCACGAACGCGGCGTCGGGGTCGGTCGTCGCGAAGAACTCGCGGTACCTGCTCCGGGCGTCGAGCCGGTAGCTGACCGAGCGGTGGCGGGTGTCGCCGAAGTCGTGCCGGATCGACGCCACCGGGCTTCCGTCGACCGGCACGGGCAGCGGCGGGAGGGCCATGCTCACCGGTGTCGGGACGACCTGCGAGCCGTCGTCGACGACCTCGACCCACGAGGCCGTGACGTCGATCTGCTGGGTGCTGTGCGGGTCGACTCCGTATCGCGGCGACGCGTCGTCGTCGACCACCGCGGCGGTGGCACCGATGTCGCGCTCTGCCTGCAGGACCGCCGCGGGCGCGAGCAGCGGGCGTCGTACGGCGTGGACCACGTCGACGGTCCGGGCGGGTGTGACGACGGGATGGCGACCGTCGACGACCGCGTCGTGCGCAGCGCTGTTCGGCACCGCGTCGGAGATCGCGTCGAAGCGCGCGAACTGCTCGCTCTTGACCGCCGACGACACCTCGACCCGCACCCGGTGACCGGCCGGCATCGCCACGGTCGCCGTGCCGACCTGCGCGAAGTCGACGGTCGGGGCCATCTCGCCGGACGGGACGACCCGCACCGTCTTGCCGGGGTAGTCCGGCCAGGGGGTCAGCGCCCACCGCTCGCGGGTCGGCCCGGACACCGGGTCGGCCGCCACCGGCAGGACGGTCACGGCCATCTGGTCGGCCGCCGGGTCCGGCAGCCAGGTGTACTGCCTGCCGTTGCGCGCCTCGGCGCTGGCGCGCGGCGCGGCCAGCGCGCGGCGGGCCAGCCGCCACGCGGCGACGTCGTCGCCGTCGAGCCTGCCCTCCCAGTCGCTGAGCTCGAACGTCGCGGTCGGGGGCAGGAAGACCCGGGAGTCGTTGGCCGGGTACGCCGGGAGCGGCTCGTCGCCCGCCGGGTCGCTGCGGATCACCAGCCGGTCCAGGGCGCCGCCCGGCCCCAGCAGGTCGTGGTCGACCTCGACCGCACCGTCGCCCCCCGGCACGGTCCCGAGGAGCCCAGCAGGCGGCGGCATCTCCGGCGGCAGCACCGGCTCGTGCCGCAGGTAGGTCACGTCGTCCGTCGCGTAGCGGGCGCTGCTGACGTCGCCCACCTCGAGGCCGCCGCCGGCGATGTCGGCCACCCGGAGCCGGAGCTGGTAGCTCAGCGAGAAGCGCAGCGGACGCCAGCCGGCGGGCTCGTCGGGCGCGACGTCGTGGTGCCACACGAAGTCGTAGGGCATGTCGGCGTGCGGCGCCGCCGGGCGCGGCGCGGGGGTCGTGCCCGGCCGCCGCGCCGGCACGCCGAGCCGGGACCCGTCCCACCGGACCACGACGCCATCGGTCCGCAGGGCGTTGTCGGTGCCTCGGACCACGGCCCCCGCAGCGATGTGCCCCTCCTCCACCGGCTCAGCCTGGATCGGCTCGCCGTCGACCAGGTAGGTCGCCGACCGGCGCATGGCCGAGTACCACCGGCCGCCCGGCTCGCTGACGTCGAGCCGGTAGCCCAGCACGAGGTCGTCGGCGGTGAGCGCGTCGGCGTCGTCGAGCCCCTGGTGCGCGCGGGCGCGCCCGCGGGCCGCGCGGTCGTCGAGGTGCTGCTGCCGCTGCCGGTGCACGATCTGGAGGCCGAGGCTGCGCCGCCCGGGAAGGGCGACGTCGTCCGGGTCCAGAGCGGCTTGCTGGAGCCCGCCCGCGGCCCCGGCCCGGGCCCGGCGCCGGGCCACGCTGCCCTGGAGATCGCGCAGTGCACCCGCTGCGCCGTCGACGTCGAAGGTCACGACCGGCCAGTCGGGGACGGGAGCGCCGTCGGGTCCCGCCGACGTCGTGCGCAGGTCGACGAAGCCACCGACGATCGTCGCCGAGCGCATCGGCGCGAAGAAGCCGTCCACGACCTCGAAGGCGGTGGCGGGCGCCGTCACGCCGAATCCCGTCGGCGGGCGCCGCCACACCGCTCGGATGCGACCGGACGGGCCGGCCTGGTCGATCAGGGTCCGCGGCACCGCGACGTCCACGACGAGACCCAGGGCACGCATGACGGCCGGGAAGGACCGCAGCAGCGCCAGCGCACGGTGGAAGTCCGGCCGCGTCCACGCGGGGACCGGGGCGAGCGGGTCCGGGGGCGGTGGCAGTGGCTCGAGGTCGAGCGCGGCGAGCTGCGGCTCCACGGTCGCCGGGTCCCCGACGCTGCTCACCGCGGCGCCGTACACGGTCGAGGCCTGGTCGGCGTGCGAGGCGGTGTCGGTGGCCGTGACCGTCCCGTACGACGGCACGCCGGTCCACGGCGTGACGGTGATGCGGTCGAAGAACCGGTGCCACACGTCGGAGTCGGCCTGGTGCGTCACGTCGACGACCTGCGCCGGGAGGTCGACCCCGGCGGACGTCGTCACCTGGAGCTCGACCTGGGCCCCGTCGTGGAGCACCTTCGGCCAGTCGACCAGGTGATCGGCGGTCGAGAGACGCGGGGTGAGGACCACCCGCAGGAGGCCGAACGTGGCGTCGAGCCTCATGCCCGGGACCGCGATGCAGACGAGCTCGCTCATGCCGGCACCACCGCGCGGTAGGCCTGCCAGGCGGCCAGCTCCTCGTCGGTGACGTCGGCCTCGACCGCGGCCAGGGCGGCGTCGACGTCCGGCAGCGCGGACGACATCGGCTCGAAGCTCTGCGCCGCGGCGCCCGGCGGATCGCTCCCGGCGAGCACCCATTCGCCGCTGTCGATCTCGATCTTGTCCGACCACAGCGTGAGGTCGAGCTCGAGGACGAGGGTGGCGCGACCGACCAGCCGGTGCCCGTCGTACGCCAGGGCGATCCGGAGCTCGACCCGGACGGTGACCAGGTGCAGGATCTCCAGGCTCCCGCCGAGCCGGAGGTAGCCCGACAGCTCGACGTCCTCGCCCTTCTGGAGGTAGCTCACCCCGCCGAAGGCGTGCACCTCGCCCTCGGCGACGAGGAAGTTCACCGACAGCTGGGCGCCGAACTCCAGCGCTGCCTCCACCCGGGGTCCGGCCGCGTCGATGCCGACGGTGATGTAGCCGCCCCCGGCGAACGACAGCACGCTCAGCGAGAACGGCCGGGCGCGCGACGCGAAGCCGACCTCGACCGCGACGGGGGTGCCGTCGAACGGCACGTCGACGCGGCTGTGGAAGCCCAGGTTGGAGAGCGCGAAGGCACCGCATCGCACGTCGGGCACGGGCAGGGTGGTGGTCGCGACGACCCCGTGCGGCCCGGCGTCGACCTTGGCCACCGAGCCGACCACCGCGACCTTGCGCTGCAGCTCAGCCAGCAGGTTGAGCTCGCCCTTGAACTCCAGCCCGGCCCAGTCGACGTGGACCTCCGGCGGGGACACCACCGCGCCCGGCACGCCGGCGCCGGCCGCCGCCACGGTCGTCCGCTGGTTGAACGACAGCGACCTGAACGAGAGCCTGATGAGGGCCCGCGAGTCCTCGAACGGGAACTGCAGGGCGAAGTCGTCGACGCTGCACCGGGTGGTCGTGCCGGCGGCGCCGGCCTTGACGGTGAGGTTCAGCTCGGTCGGGGACGCCGCCGACCCGTTGGTCTTGAAGGCCAGGAAGTCCTGGAGCGGGACGTGCTCCCAGCTCACGGTGACCGAGGGCACCGAGCTCGCGAGCGTCCACGCGGCGACCTCCGCCGGGCTCGCCCCGGCCGCCAGCGGCGCGACCGTGTCGGTGACGATCGTCGGCGGCTTCAGCGCGGGCAGGTGCGCGACGAGGTCCCGCAGCTTGAAGCCCAGGAGCGTCGCCGCCTCGCCGATCAGCTTCGCCGGGTCCGGGTCGCTGCCGAGCAGCGCCGCGAGCTGGGCCGGTCCGCGTTCGCGGGAGATGGCGTCGGAGACCACGTCGAGCGCGGCGAGCCCGCCGGTCCGGTCGGCCGCCCGGGTGAAGTCGGCCGTCACCTGGCCGACCGTGCGGAAGAGCACGTCCGCCGCTTCACCGTGGTCGACGAACTGGGGCGCGAATCCCACGACGGCGTGCGCGTCGACCTCCGGGAGCGCGGCGCCGGCCAGCCGCTGCAGGGCGGGCAGGTGCACCGCCATCGCCGGACGCGCAGCCAGACCAGAGGCGCCGTCGGCGCCGACCACCCGGCCGAGGCTGGGCACGAAGGGGTCGGCGCCGTGGTGGCCGACGATGTTGAGCAGCGCGACGGTCTGCCGGTCCGAGGGCTTCGGGACCGACGCCCCCACGACGTCGATCACCGCGCCGGCGACGTCGACCACGCTGGCCGGCGCGGCCGCGGGCGCGAAGGTGGCCGGCGCGATCGGCGCGTCCGGGGGACCCGCCCAGGCCACGTCGAGGGCGGCGGCGAGGTCCGGGTCCTCGAGCGAGGAGTAGCCGGGGAGGTCCCACTGCGGGACGGGGTCCAGGACGACGTCGTAGACCAGCACCAGCGGCATGGTGACGTCGAGGGGTGCCCCCTCCCCTGGCGCCCCGGACGGCAACGGGTGGAGCCGGACCGGGAACCGGACGGTCCCGCCGTCGACGTCGACCGGCCAGGCCGCGACGTCCAGCGGCCGGGAGAGAGCGGTCAGCTCGGCCACCTGGGCGGCCAGCTCCGCCGCGACCCGGTCGAGCTCGGGCCAGCGGTTCGCGGCGTCGGAGATCGCCGGTGCCAGCTCACCCAGGGCGACGGCATCGTCCCGCGTGCGGGCCTCGTGCTGCACCGCCCAGGTGACCTGCGCGTCGGCATCGTCGAAGGCTCGCTGCGCTCCGGGCAGGGCTGCCCGGAACGCGCGCTCCGCGCTCGGGTCGAAGTAGTAGTCGGGGCTGTCCGCCTGCTGCATGTCGGCGTCGCCCGCCTCGCGCTCGGCCCGGGCGGCCTCGGGGTCGGTCTCCTCCAGCGCATCGGCCCGGGCGTAGTGCTCGTTGGCCCGGTCGAGGTACTCCTGGCGGCCGGCCTTGCGCGCCTCGATGTCGGCGAGGGCGTCGGTGAGCCGCCCCAGCTCCGCCCACGCGTTGTCGTAGTCGGCCGCCCGGGTGTCCAGGCAGCGGCGGAGGTCGTCGATCGTGCGCAGCTGGCCATCGGTGTAGGAGTGCCACAGGTCGGCGGCCGCGTCCCGGTCGGTGACGGCCTGGTCGAGCTGGTCGACGTAGGTCTGGACGTCCGGCGTCACCCGGGTGTGGCGGAGGAACGCCGCCGGTTCCGCGAGCGAGTCGAACGTCGAGGGCAACAGCTCCACCGCGCGGAACGGGAAGGTCCGGCTCATCGCACGACCGTCGTCCGAGCGGACGACGGCCTTGGTGATCCTCAGCGTGGTGACCTTCAGCAAGGTCGCCGCCGCCCCGGGCGGGAGCAACGGACCGTCGACGGTCTCGGAATCGCGGGTGCAGATCGTGGTGAGGACGCCCTCGAAGCCGAAGGGGTAGAGCTTGACGCGCTGGGACACCTGGACCGACTGGTCGCGGCCGCCCGTCACGCGCTCGGACCAGGAGAACCCCTCCCAGCTGCCCCCGACGTCGATCGAGCCGCCGAGGCTGGTGAGCTCGAGCCGGTGCACCACCGCCGGGTCGACGGCCGCGTGGTCGGCGATCTGGAGGCGCTGGCTGGGCGACAGGGGCGGGGAGAAGTCGGCGTACGGGTCGGGAGCACCGGCCAGGGCGGGGTCCAGGGCGATGGCGCGCATCGGCGCCGCGCCGGACCGGTCGAGCCGGGCCCGCCACGGGCCCGACGCGCCGGCGATCGTGAGCGGCCGACGAGCGACGGCGACCTCCGCCCCGCTCACCGCGAACCTCAGCCGGGCCGGGAGCTCGACGGAGCTGTCGACGAGCCCGCCGCCGGCGCCGTCCCGGTCGAGGTCGCAGGCGGCCAGGACGCCCGCCGCGGTCAGCGGGACCGCGGAGCCGGCCGGCACCGCGAAGGTCAGCGACGAGGGCCCGGACAGCTCGGCGCGCAGGACGACCGCGTCGGGGAACGGCGGGTTCAGCGTGTCCTCCAGCACGTGCTGCGGCGGGAGCACCAGTCCGATCGTGCCGCCACCGGCCCCTGCCGTCGCCGTCCCACCGGTGATGTCGAAGCCGTCGAGCCGCACCCCCAGCACGGCGTGGTCGTGAGCACGGGTCAGCAGGAAGCTGGTGGTCATGGGCCCTCCCCCGACCGGCGCGTCTAGACCGGCGAGCACCCGACGCTAGGCGGCCACCCCGAGGACCGACATAGCCCAGTCGTCCCATCTCCCTGCCACCCACCTGGGGGCCCGGTCAGCGCAGCCGCTCCTGCAGGCGCAGGGCGTCGTAGGGCGCATGGCCCTTCGCGTCGTTGTCGAAGTAGACGACGACGTCCGCCTGCTCCGCCCAGCCACGGCACCGGTCGGCCCAGGAGTCCAGGGCGGCGTCGGAGTAGCCGCTGGCGTACAGCTCGGTGTCACCGTGCAGCCTCACGTAGACCAGGTCGCTGGTGACGGCGTCCGCCATCGGGAAGCGCCCGGCGGTGTCGGCGACGACGCACGCGACGTCGTGCTCGCGGAGCAGGGCGAACGCCTCCTCGGTGCAGTACGACGCACTCCGGAACTCCAGCGCGTGGCGGACCCGCTGCGCCGACAGCCCGCGGGGACAGGTCGTCAGGGCGCGGTCCTCGGACAGCTTGGCGTCGTGACGGCGGGCGAGGGCGGCGACCTCCCCCATGCTCCGCGGCAACAGCCGGAAGAACGCCGCGAGGAGCTCAGCGTCGTACTCCAGCCGCTCGGGCAGCTGCCACAGCACCGGTCCGAGCTTCGGCCCGAGCGCGAGCACGCCGGACCCGAAGAAGTTCGCGAGCGGTGCCTCCACGTCGCGCAGCCGCTTCATGTGCGTCACGAACCTGCCGCCCTTGACGGCGAAGACGAAGTCGTCGGGCGTCTGCTCGCGCCAGCTGCGGTACGACGACGGCCGCTGCAGCGAGTAGAACGAGCCGTTGAGCTCGACACTGCCCATCCGCTCGGCGACGTACGCCAGCTCCGCGCGCCGCGGCAGGCCACGGGGGTAGAAGTCGCCGCGCCAGCCGTCGTAGGTCCAGCCGGAGATGCCGACGCGGATCTCGCCCATCGCTCGCCGGCGGTCAGCCCGCCCGGCGGCTGTCGACCACGACCGCGAGGGTGTTCAGGCCCGCCCACCCGATCGTCACCGCGAGCACCTTCTTGCGGACGTCCTGGTCGTCCGTGCGGCTCGAGAGCAGCGCGGCGTCGCCGAGGTCCATCGCGATCCGCATGATCATCGCCGCGCGGACGGTGCCCGGCCGGCGGCCGAGGACGCCGAGGGCGCTGATGGCCAGGTCGCGGATCCCGTAGGTGCGGGCCAGCAGCTCCAGACCCTCGCGGTCCTTGCGGTCGGCCTGCAGCGCCTGCCACAGGTGCGCGGGCTGGGCGATCGCGTAGCCGCCGTACGTGGCGGTGGCGGCGGACATGAACCGGCTCAACGGGTAGCTCATGCCCGCCCGTACCCGTCCTCGCCCGCACTCACGCCGAGCAGGGGTGGGCCGGCCACCGACCCCAGCCAGGACCCGGCCGCCCACCCCCAGTCGGCCAGCTCGGCCTCGTTCATCGGCGCCGTGCAGCGGACCCAGGACTCGACGCGCGCCAGTCGCCCGAGCTGCAGCGCCGCCGGCAGCGCACGCCGCAGGTCCGGCAGCGGCGCGTGCTCGCTCCAGACCTCCAGCGCGGCGTCGGCGACCCGCTGCAGCCGAGGGTCGTCCGGACCGGCGCCCAGCTGCTCGGCGAGCCGGTGCAACGGGACCAGCAGGGCGGCCAGCGGCTCGGTGACCATGGCGTCCGCGAAGTCGAAGAAGCGTAGCTCCCCGTCGAGGTCGAAGACGTTCTGCCCGTGCAGGTCGTTGTGGCACAGCGTCAGGGGCAGGCCCAGGGCACCGACCTCCTCCGCCCAGCCGGTGACCTGCGGCAGCGCCGCGCGGACGGCGTCGTGCCGGTCGGGGGGTAGCGCCCGGGGATCCTCGGCGGGCAGGCGGGCGAACGCGTCGAGCTGGTGCTCGACGTAGCCCGGGCAGTCGGCCGGGGCGAGGACCGTGAGACCGACGTCGACCAGCCGGCCGACGTACCTCGCGACCTCGAGCTGGAGGTGGGCACCGGCCGCCACCACCCGGCACCAGTCGTCGACCGTGCCGTCCCCCAGTGGCGTGCCGAGGTCGGGGGTCAGGAAGAGCCCCCGCCCGGGGTCCACCGCGGTGAGCGGCACGACGTGGCGCGCCGCGAGGTCGTTGAGTGCGACGACCAGCGCCGCCTCGTAGGACTGGGTCGCACAGCTCTGCTTGGCCCAGAACGCCCCGCCGTCGGTCTCCGCGCGCCACACGGTCGCCCAGGCTCGCGTCTTCACCGGCTCGAGCACCCGCGGCTCCCCCACCGCGTCGGCGATCCACCGGCGCAGCTCCTCGCGGAAGGCGGTGCCCGCCCAACGCTCACTCGCCGACGGCAGCCGGAGCGCGATGTCGGCCCATCGGCTCACGCGCTGCCCTCCGCGGCGCTGCCTTCCCGGGGACTGCCCTCCATGACGTCAGCCTGCCATGCTCGGGCGCATGGAGATCGAGAAGCTGGAGCCGCTGCCCGAGGACTGGGAGCGCGCGCTGTGCGTCGTCGCCCACCCCGACGACCTCGAGTTCGGCGCGGCCGCGGCCGTGGCGCGCTGGACCGGCCAGGGCAAGCAGGTCGCCTACTGCATGCTGACCAGTGGCGAGGCCGGCATCGACGGGATGCACCCCGACGAGTGCCGGAGCGTCCGCGAGGCCGAGCAGGTCGAGTCGGCGCGGATCGTGGGCGTGCCCACGGTCGAGTTCCTGCACCAGCCCGACGGGATCCTCGAGTACGGCGTGCCGCTGCGGCGGGAGATCGCGCAGGTCGTGCGCCGCCACCGCCCCGAGATCGTCGTCACCGGCAACTTCCGCGAGACCTGGGGCGGGGCCAACCTCAACCAGGCCGATCACATCGCGACCGGGCGGGCCGTGGTCGACGCGGTGCGCGACGCCGGCAACCGCTGGGTCTTCCCCGAGCAGCTCGACGAGGGGCTCGAGCCGTGGGGAGGCGTGCGCGCCGTCTGGGCCTTCGGCTCACCGTCCGCGACGCACGCGGTCGACACGACCGACACGTTCGACGCCGGCGTGGCCTCCCTCGAGGCGCACCGGGCCTACATCGACGGCCTCGGGTGGGAGCACTTCGACGCCCGCGAGTTCCTCGAGGGCTTCGGACGGCAGGGCGGCCAGCGTCTCGGCGTCCCCTTCGCGGCCACCTTCGAGGTGTTCCCGATGGGCTGGGGCGAGTAGCAGGTCTACTGCTGAGCGAGCGCTCCAGCGCACGCTCGGCAGCACGAGTCTGCTCGGCCTGCCTAGTCTGGGGGTGTGCCCGACCCCGCCGAGATCGAGGTCCGGATCGACCGCGCGAGCGCGCGACCGTTCGGACGGCGGTTCCACCTGCGCGGTCGCGAGCGAGCAACGGCTGAGCTGCGCGGTCCGCAGACGATGCGGGCTCATGCCGCGGAGATCATCGCGGAGCGGCTGGCGCCGGCCGAGCCACGCAATGACGGCCGACAGACGCCCTACCGCAATCACCCGGTCTTCGTGGCCCAGCACGCCACCGCCACGTGCTGCCGCAGCTGCCTGGAGACGTGGCACGGCATCGCGAAGGGGCATCGGCTCGACCGCGACGAGCGGGCGTACGTGGTCGAGGTGATCGGGCGTTGGATCGACCGCGAGCTGGCGACCCCCAGGCGGGTTTCGGCGGATTCTCGCTGATTGCCGCCGGAGGGCACGGCCGGTCCATAGGAAAGTGGTGGTCACCGGCGCGCGCGCCATGATGTGCTGCTGTGCCACGTCGGACATGCCGGCCGGACGGAGGTGGTGACCGTGGCGGGCTACGACGAGCTGGCCGATGTGTACGAGTGGCTGATCTCGGACGCGAAGCTGACCCCCGAGCAGTTCGCCGCATCGTTCCAGGACGTCATCCGCCTCCTGCCGCCGGACGCTCGCGTCCTCGACTGCTCATGCGGTACCGGGCAGCTGGCGGTCGGTCTCGCCGACCTGGGTGTGCAGGTGGTCGCCACCGACGCGAGCGCAGCAATGGTTCGCCGTACGGCGCAGCTCGCCGAGCAATCGGGTGCATCTCTACGGGCGGCTCAGGCTGGTTGGGACGAGCTGCCCGACCACTTCGACGACGCGACCTTCGACATGGTGTTCTGCGTCGGCAACTCGCTGCACCATGCCGAGGGTGTCGGCGGCAGGTTCGCGGCTCTGGAGTCGATGTCACGGCTGCTGCGTCCCGGAGGGCGCTTGGTGCTCACCTCCCGCACGTGGGAGCTCGTGCGCGCCGCCGGCTCCCGGTTGGACATCCGTGACCAGCTGGTCCGCCGGAACGGCCGCGATGCCCTCGTCATCTACCGCTGGGAGATCGCACCGCGGTGGGATCAGGAGCACCACATCGAGATCGCTGTCGCGCAGGTCGACGTGGACGGGTCCGTCGTCGTCCGCTCAGAGCTCTTGTCCTGTTGGCCTTATCGGTACGACGACCTCCGGACCCAGCTGGAGAGTGTCGGGCTGCGGGTCGAGAACAGCACGTTCGACCCCGAGGCCGAGGGGTACACGGTCGTGGCGCGCAAGGAGTAGGCGCCGAGTCAGGCGGCGAGGATCCAGCGGCCGGGTTCGATCTGGATCCAGTCGGCGCGTGCTCGGGGTGGGTCGGGTGCGCGGGAGTGGTGGGTGTGTCCGGTGGGGGTGGTGATCTGCACGTGGTGGGGCTCCAGCGGTCCGGAGGTCACGGTGTGGCGCCAGCCGGGGGTCTCCTTGGTCAGGTTGCAGTCCTCGCACAGGCCCTGCCCGTTGGCGGCGCTGGTGGGGCCGCCCTCGGCGGCGGCGGTGACGTGGTCGGTGGTGCGGATCCGGGCGTTGCACCAGGCGGTGCGGCAGATCTGGTCGCGCAGGGTGATGAAGTCCTTGAGGAGACCGTCGAAGGTCCGCGACACGCTGTCCATCGCGACGAGGTGGTCGGTGTCCTCGAGCCGGAACAGGCGCCGGACCCGGGTGGCCTGCTCGGGTGAGGCGTGCACCAGGCCGCGGGCGACCGAGGCGGGCACCGGGCCGTGGACCCCGCCGGGGCCGGTGAGGTCGGCGGGCTCGTCGTCACCGCCGAGCAGGGTCTCGGCCGAGACCACCAGGTTGACCGCGACCGGGGTGCGTGCGGCGGTGACCTGGCCGGTCAGGCGGGCCACGAAGTGGTCGGCGACCAGCTGGGCAGTAGACCGGTCGTCGCCCATCGCGCGGTCGGTCGCCGCGGCGGTGTGCAGCGAGGTCATCACCGCCGCTCGCGAAGTGCACGTCACCCACGACCGCGGTGATCATCCCGGTCCCGTCACCCAGCCAGCGGCTGGTGACCCGGCGACGGTCCTGGGCGGCCTCGCGGCGCCGGGTCGCCCCGTCGGGGTCGATGCGCATCACCGCCCGGGCGACCGCCAGCGCGACCTCGCGGTCCCCCATCGTGGGCAGCCGGTCGGCCAGGTCGGCGTCGACCCGGCCCCGGTCTGCCGCGGTGAGGTCACCGACCCCGTCGGCGACCAGCTGGGCGCGGTGCTCGTTGATGTCACCGCGCTCCAACGCGGCCAGGGTGTGCGGGAGGTCGTCGACCAGCGCCACCGCCAGCCCGGTCAGCCGCCGGCCCCGGTGCGGGCTCTCGTGGCGGGCCAACCCGACCTGCGCCCCCACCGACCGGGACGGCTCACCGGCGTCCACGACCGCCGAGGTGATCCGTGCCTGCGCCGCACACGCCGCGGACTTCAACCGCTCCAACGCCTCGAGCCGGTCGATCCGCGCCGCCGGGTCCACGGGCACCGGCCCGGACCCCAGCAGCGCGGTGATCACCTGCAGATCCACCTCATCGAGGTGGACCAGCTGATCGGGACCGTCCGCCGAGTCGAACATGTGTTCGAGTATACGTCGCCCAGGTGCGCGTGTCCACCCCGCGTTGCACACCAGTCGGGTCCGGAAGGCTGCCGCGGGTGCGCCGCTGACCGGTGGTGGGAGCCGCCGCCGGCCGCGCCCAGGTCAGAACGTGTAGCCGAGGTCTCGCACGACGCCGGCGAAGAGCGTGCCGACCAGCTCCCGGGTCTCGTCGGTGTAGAGCTCGCGGTAGCTGCGGGCGGGGCGCGAGTAGGACTTCGCGTGCGGCAGCTCGGGCGAACCCGGCAGCCCGCGGTCGGCCCAGAGGTCCGCGAGGTCCGTCGCGAGCGACTCGAAGCGGAGCACCCGGTCGACCGCGACGTCGCCGCGCAGCCGGTAGATCCGGGCGTTCTTGTCGGCCAGCTTGGCGACGACCGGCCGGCGTACGAACTCGTCGAACGGCGGCGCCTCCTCGTGGCGATAGCGCCAGTAGTACTGGGACACGACGAGGTCCCAGGGGTTGCGCTCGATCGCGAACCGGAAGTAGTCGCGCCAGGTCTGCGGACCGACCACCAGTCGTACGCCGCGCGCCGGCATGTGGTTGAACGCCTTCTCCGGCAGCGGCGGCGACTCGAAGTTCTGCGGGCCGAGGCCACCCAGGGACGCGCGCAGCTCCTCGTCCTCGTCGGTGAGGCGCGTGATGGTGTCCTCGGGACCGCAGATCCGCGACAGCGCGATCTCGACGCTGGTGCCGGCGGTCTTGCGGGTCTTCAGGAAGATCAGGCGGTGCCGGTGGGACACGATCACGGGACCATCCTGCCTGCGATGAGTTCGGCTACGGTCACCAGTCTGGTTCACCAGCACCCGGACCACTGATCTCGGAGGAGACTGCGTTGAAGCTGTTGCTCACGTCGGCGGGCGTCACGAACCCGACCATCCGCGACGCCCTCGTCGACCTCATCGGCAAGCCGATCGAGGAGTCGAGCGCCCTGTGCATCCCCACCGCGCAGTACGGCCACCCGAACGTCGGTCCGGGCGAGCGCGCCTGGAAGTTCATCAGCGGGGTGAAGGAGGAGCTCCCGATGGTCGGCCTGGGCTGGGGCTCGATGGGCGTCCTGGAGCTGACCGCTCTGCCGAGCATCGACGAGGACCTCTGGGTGCCGCTGCTCCGCGAGACCGACGTCCTGCTGGTGGCCGGCGGCGACGCTCTCTACCTGTGCCACTGGATGCGGGAGTCGGGGCTGGCGGACCTGCTGCCCTCGCTGACCGACACGGTCTGGGTGGGGCTGAGCGCCGGGAGCATGGTGATGACCCCCGAGATCGGCGAGGACTTCATGCAGTGGCGGCCGCCGGGCGGGGACCTGAGCACGCTGGGCGTGGTCGACTTCTCGATCTGCCCGCACCTGGCCCCCGACGGCCAGCCGGGCAACTCCATGGCCGAGGCGGAGGCGTGGGCGGCCACGATCTCGAGCCCGGCGTACGTCATCGACGACCAGACGGCCATCACCGTGGTCGACGGAGCGGTCGAGGTCGTCTCGGAGGGGCAGTGGAAGCACCTCCCGGCCACACCCGCCTGAGCGCCTCGCTCCGGGAGGCCAGGCACCGACTCAGGAGGATCCATGAAGCTGCTGCTCACGTCCGGAGGCATCACGAACACGAGCATCCGCGACGCGCTGGTCGACCTGCTCGGCAAGCCGATCGCCGACTCGACCGCGCTCTGCATCCCGACGGCTCAGTGGGGCTACCGGTCCGGCCCGATCTCGGCGCAGACCTTCGTCACCGGACGCCCCTGGGGTCGCATGACCTCCCTGGAGTGGAGGTCGCTGGGCGTCGTCGAGCTGACGGCGCTGCCCACCGTCGGGGCGGACGCCTGGGTCCCGTGGTTCCAGGACGCCGATGTGCTGCTGGTCGCCGGCGGCGAGGCGACATACCTGTGCCACTGGATGCGCGAGTCCGGGTTGGCCGACCTGCTGCCGTCACTCACCGAGACCGTCTGGGTCGGGGTCAGCGCCGGCAGCATGGTCATGACCCCGCGGATCGGTGACGACTTCGTGCAGTGGCCGTCCGCACCGGACGACCGAGGCCTCGGCGTCGTGGACTTCTCGATCTTCCCCCACCTGGACGTCTTCCCGGAGAACACCCTGGCCGAGGCGGAGCGCTGGGCGGCCGGCATCGGCTTGCCCGCGTACGTCCTCGACGACGACAGCGCCGTCACGGTGTCCGGCGGCACGGTCGAGGTCGTCTCCGAGGGGCAGTGGCACCACCTCCCCCGGTATCGCGGCGGCGCCGGACCGCCAGCATGAACGACCAAGAGGGCCCGGTCCGCGTCTCCGCGGGCCAGGCCCTCTTCTCTGCTCCCCCGGTTGGACTCGAACCAACAACCCTCCGGTTAACAGCCGAATGCTCTGCCAGTTGAGCTACAGGGGATCGGGTGCAGCCCGCACAGGTTAGCAATCCCCCTCGGCCAGGAAAAATCGGGATCGCCGGTCCCTGCTCACTCCCTGCTCACTCCACGCCGACGTCGACGCGGGCGGCGGCGAGGGCCTCCTCGGCGGCCCGCCGGACGTCCGGATCGCCGGGGTCGATGCCCTCGTCGTACTCGTAGAACCAGGTGATCGGCCGGTCGCCGCGGGGCGCGCGGCGGGCGACGATCCGCACCCCGCGACGGCCCCGGACCGGCACGTGCCGCTGGAGGACGACGCTCGCCGTCACGCGCTCGCGGACCAGCTCGAGGAGGTGACCGGGTTCGGGGATCGTGAAGACGTGGACCGGTCGCTCGACCCCCCAGCTGCCGACCTCGCTGACCCGCAGGGTCGAGGTCTCGGCGTCCCAGTCCGCCGCCTCGACCTCCTCCCACGGGATCCGGACGGTCTCGTCGAGCGCGAGGGCCCCGGTCCCCCGGTGCCGCACGACGTACAGCGCGTCGCGGGTGCCGCCGAGGTGGGCCTGGGTCGCGGCCGCGTCGGCCAGCAGCCTCTCCCCCCGCTCGACGCGGACGGGGGTACGGCGTCGCAGCGGCATCAGGCCGGCCCCGCCAGCTGGTCGAGCAGGTGGCGACGGTGCGACTCGAGGGCGGCGAGCTCGCCGAACAGGGCGTTGAACGCGTCGGCGTCGGCGGGATCTGCCCGCTGCAGGCGCGAGCGCACGTCGGCGATCCGGCGGGTGGCGGTCCGCTCCTGGAGACGCAGGAGGTAGCCGGTCACGTACGCCGCGTCGGGCGACTTCTTCAGCGGCGCCACGGCCAAGGCGCTGATGGTCGACGCCACCACGGGGTCGTCGGTGGCCTCGCGGAGCTTCGTCGCCCACCCGGCGTCGCCGACCCCGGCGCCCACGCCCCCGGCGGCGGCGACCAGCTCCCACACCGCTCGCAGGACCGGATGGGTGAAGTCGTCGGGGCCGATGTCGGAGCTCAGCCGACCGATCGTCATCGGGTGCTGGACGACGAGCATCAGGGTCTCGCGCTCGACGTCGAACCGCGGGTCGGCCACGCTCGGCAGGTTGCGCCGCGGCTCCGCGGGCGGGGCGGGCGCCGTCGTCGCGGCCTGCTGCGCGCCCGGCTCCGGGGGACGCCGGTGGCTCGCCCGCCTGACCTCGGCGCGCGCCTCATCGGGGTCGAGCCCGACCATGCCGGCGAGCTCGCGCGAGAAGGCGTCGACCTTGGACTTGTCCCGGATGCTCGAGACCAGGCGCGCGCCCTCGCGCAGCGCGTCGACGCGGCCGTCGGCCCGGTCGAGGTCGTACTTGCCGACAACGTTGGACAGCACGAACCGGTAGAGCGGCACCCGGTCGGCCACGAGTCCCCGGACCGCCTCGTCGCCCTTCTTGATGCGCAGGTCGCACGGGTCGAGCCCGTCGGGCTCGACCGCGACGTAGGTCTGGGACGCGAAGTTCTGGTCGCCGCCGAACGCCCGCAGCGCGGCCTTCTGGCCGGCGGCGTCGCCGTCGAACGTGAAGATGACCTCGCCGCGTGAGCCGTCGCGGTCGTCGAGGAACCGCCGCAGCACCCGGGCGTGGTCGTCGCCGAACGCGGTGCCACAGGTGGCCACGGCCGTGCCGACACCGGCCAGGTGGCAGGCCATCACGTCGGTGTAGCCCTCGACGATGACGGCCTGGGAGGACCGGCCGATCTCGCGGCGGGCCAGGTCGATGCCGTAGAGCACCTGGCTCTTCTTGTAGATCTTCGTCTCGGAGGTGTTGAGGTACTTGGCCTCGATGCGGTCGTCGTCGAAGATGCGGCGCGCGCCGAACCCGATCGTGTCGCCGCTGGCGTCCCGGATCGGCCAGAGCAGACGGCCGCGGAACCGGTCGTACGCCGACCGGCCGACCGCCACGAGCCCGGCCTCGACCATCTCCTCCTGGGTGAACCCCCGCCCGCGGAGGTGGCGGAAGAGCGCCTCGCCCTCACGCGGCGCGAAGCCGATGCCGAAGTGTGCGGCGACGGCCTGGTCGAAGTCGCGCTCGGACAGGAACTGTCGCGCGGTCAACGCGTCCGGCGTGGCCAGCTGCTCGGCGTAGAACTCCTGGGCGACCCGGTTGGCCTCGATCAGCCGGTTGCGCTGCGGCCCCTTGGGCCGGTGGTCGCCGCCGTCGTCGTCGATGCGGCGCAGGACGACCCCGGACTTCTCCGCCAGCCGCTCGACGGCCTCGCCGAAGTTGAGCCCGTCGATCTTCATGACGAAGTCGATGACGTCGCCGCCGGCCCCGCAGCCGAAGCAGTGGTAGAACCCCCGGCTCGGGTTGACGTTGAACGACGGCGACTTCTCGTCGTGGAAGGGGCACAGGCCCTTCTGCGAGCCGCCGCCGGCGTTGCGGAGGGTGACGTACTGCGAGACGACGTCGTCGATGCGCGTCTTCTCGCGCACCTCGGCGATGTCCTCCTCGCGGATCCGTCCTGCCACGCGGTCGATCCTAGGTGCCACCTAGTAGTCGCCGGTCATGATGTTCACAAGCTCCTCGCCGGCGGCGTAGCGGTGGAGCTGGTCGCGCACCAGGCGGTAGGCCCGCGGCCACATCGCGCTGCTGGCGCCGCCGACGTGCGGGCTCACCAGGAGGTTCGGGGCGTGCCAGAGCGGGTGGTCGGCGGGCAGCGGCTCCGGGTCGGCGACGTCGGTCGCGTAGTGGAGGCGCCCGCCGTGCAGCGCCGCCACGACCGCGTCGGTGTCGACGACGGCGCCGCGGGCGACGTTGACCAGCAGGGCGTCCGGCTTCATCGCGGCGAGGAAGTCGGCGTCGACGAGCCCGCGGGTCGCCTCGGTGAGCGGGACGACCAGGACGACGACATCGGCCTCCGGCAGCAGGCGGGGCAGCTCGGAGATCGGGTGCACGCCCTCGCGGGCGCTGCGGGCGACGCGGACGACATCGACCTCGAAGGGCGTCAGGCGCCGTTCGACGGCCTCGCCAACCGCGCCGTACCCCAGGATCAGCACGCGCTTGTCGGCGAGGGCTGGGTGCCAGCCCGGGCGCCACCGGTGCTGGTCCTGGTCACGCACGAAACCGGGGACGCCGCGCAGGCTCGCCAGCACGAGGGTGACCGCGAGCTCGGCGGTCGAGGCGTCGTGGATGCCCCGCCCGTTGCAGAGCAGGACGCCGTCGGGCACGTGCCCGCGGACGTTGTCGACCCCGGCGGTGAGGGTCTGCACGACCTCGAGGCTCGTCATGCGGGGCAGGACCTCGCTGACGCGCGGCCCGACCTGGTACGGCGGCACGTAGAACCGGACCTCGGCCACACTCTCGGGCACGTGCCGGGTCGGGTCGACGACCTCGTAGCGCAGGCCGTCGGGAGGGTCCCCCAGCTCAGTCGGCTCGAAGGGCAGCCACACCAGCGGGCCGGTCCCCGGGGTGGTCATGCGCGCCCCGTCAGGGCCGCGTGCCGGGCGACCGCGCTGGCATCGGTGAGCGAGGCGACCTGGTCGACCACGACGCGCAGCCGGGCCGCGTCGTCCGCAGCGGCGTCCCAGTCGTCGGCGAAGGGCCGGTCCAGCGCGTCGGGGCCCCGGTCGGCGAGCAGGCCCACCAGCTCGGCGAGCAGCTCGCGCTGCCGCTCCATGAGGGCGACCCGGTCGTCGGCGCGCATCACGTAGTGGGCGGCGATGCCCTTGAGCACCGCGATCTCGAGCCGGGTCTCCTCGGGCACGACCAGGTCGGCGGCGTACCGCACGAACGGGCCGTCACCGGCCTCGAAGGTCGCGTGCTGCACGGCCCCGCAGAAGCGCCCGATCAGGTCGCTGGTGAGGTTCTTGAGCGCGGCGAGGGAGCGCCGGGTGCCGTCGTACGGCGCCTCGGGCCAGCCGCCGACCACGCGCAGCTCGGCCAGGGTCTTGTCGAGCACCTCGTCGCTGGCGTCGGGGAGGTACCAGTCGCGGACGGTCTCCCACACCGCCGACTGGTCGACGCCGGTGAGGTCGATCCGCCCGGCGACGACGCCGTCCTCCACGTCGTGCACGGAGTAGGCCACGTCGTCGGCGAGGTCCATGACCTGTGCCTCGAGGCACTGGCGGGTGCCGTCGGCGCCCCGGCGCATCCAGTCGAAGATCGGCCGGTCGTCGTCGTAGACGCCGAACTTGACCACGAACCGGGGCGAGCCGTCGGCGTGCACGCCCCGAGGCGCGTCGGCCGCGGCGCGCGGCCAGGGGTACTTCGTGCAGGCGTCGAGGGTGGCGCGGGTGAGGTTGAGCCCGGCGCCCTCGGTCTTCGCCTCGAGGCGGGTCAGCAGGCGCAGGGTCTGGGCGTTGCCCTCGAAGCCGCCGCACGCCTCACCGAGCTCGGCGAGGACGCGCTCGCCGTTGTGGCCGAACGGCGGGTGGCCGAGGTCGTGCGCGAGGGCGGCGGTCTCGGCGATGTCGGGCTGGCTCCCCAGCGCGCGCGACAGGTCGCGCGCGACCTGGGCCACCTCGAGGCTGTGGGTGAGCCGGTTGCGCACGAAGTCGTCGGACTGCGGCCCCATCACCTGGGTCTTGGCGGCCAGCCGCCGCGAGGCCGCGGCGTGGACCACGCGGGCGCGGTCCCGCTCGAACGCGGTGCGCACCGGCGCGTCGACCCGCTTCGGCGGCTCCTCGACGATGCGCTCGCGGGCGGTGTCGTCGTACCGGTCCTGATTCATCGGGGTCGACTCTAGGCCGGGGCGGGGACCTTCGCCCCTGCTGGGGCGGGCGCGGTCGCCGTACGGTCGGGTCATGACGCGGAGCGCGGAGCACCGCGCGGCGCTGACGGCTCTCGACCCGGCTGCCTGGCCGGCCTACCTCGACGAGCACTCCGGCCTGCCCGGGCCGCGCGGCAACATCGAGCTCGCGCTCGTCGTGGCCGACCTCGCGCCGCCCGACCTCGTCGACGAGCTGATCGCCAGCGGTGACGAGTACCGGACCTTCTGCGGGGTCGTCGCACTGGGGTCGCGCGCCGCCGACCCGGCCGTCCTCACCCGCCTGCACGAGCACGCCTCCGACGGCCGCTGGCGGGTACGTGAGGCGGTGGCGATGGCGCTGCAGCGGTACGGCGACCGCGACCCGGCAGCGCTCCCGCCCGTCGTCCTGCGCTGGGCCGACGACCCGGACCCGCTCGTGCAACGGGCCGCCGCGGCCGCGATCTGCGAGCCCCGGCTCCTCACCTCGCCCGAGACCGCCGCCGTGGCGGTCGAGGTGTGCCGGCGGGCGACCGCTGCCCTGGCGGCCCTCCCGGCGGACCAGCGGCGCCGCTCCGACGTACGGACCCTGCGGCAGGGCCTGGGCTACTGCTGGAGCGTCGCCGTCGCGGCCGACCCGGACCCGGGCCTGGCGGCCTTCGACGCGCTCGACACCCACGACCCCGACGTCGCCTGGATCGTCCGGGAGAACCTCACCAAGAAGCGGCTCGCGCGGCTGCGCTGACCTGGCGCGCGTCAGTTGGTGGAGACGTGCACGTGGTCCATGTGGTTGGCGGTGGCCGACCCGTGGTCACCGTAGGAGCGCCAGCCCTCGGAGGCGCGCACCGGCGTCCAGATCTGGTCCCACCAGATGACGTCGTAGAGGTTCAGCTCGGAGGCGTGCGACTGCAGGAACGAGGCGATCTGGTCGCCCAGGGCCTTGTCGCTGGTCATGATGTCGATCGCCTTGCCCGAGGAGTGCTCGCCGTGGGCGTCCCAGCCCCCGTAGCTGGTGATCTGCGGGAAGGCGTTGCACACCGAGCGGTAGACGTAGACCGCGTCGGGGACCAGACCGGACTCGACCCCGGGGTCCGGGCAGGGCGCCATCGACAGGCCGGCCGCCGCGGCCACGGGCTTGTCCTCGGACAGGTAGCCCGAGGTCACCCAGCGGGACTCGCCGTCGACGACGACCTCGGTCCGGTCGCCGCTCTTGCGGCCGGTGACGAGCACCTTCTTGCCCGAGTCGAGCTCGCCGACCTGGGTGGCGTCCTCGCTCGCGGTCGTCCAGAGGTTGAGCACGGTCGTGGTCCAGAGCTTCACGTGGGCACCCCGGACGGCGCGCTCGGTGGCCGCGATCAGGTCCGCGTTGCGGTCGGCGGCCGCCTGCAGGCGGTCCGCCGCGATGCCGGAGCCCAGCCGCGACCCGCTGCGCGACACGACGCGACGCGCGTCGCGCGAGTCGTGCGTGGCGCCGCCGAGGTCCGCGGCGGCGGAGGTGTCCTGGGCGACCAGGGTGCTCCCGGAGGAGCCGGTGAGCACCCCGACGGTCACGACGGAGGCGGTCGCCAGGACGGCGAGCGGGCCGGCCACGAGGGCGGCACGGGGCTTGCGGCGGGCATCGGTGTCCCGCTTGTGGCGATGGTCTGCCACAGCGCTGATCCTTTGCTGTTGCGTACGGGGGCGGTGTCGCTGGTGCCCGTGACCCGAGCCCCCGAGAGAAGGTCACGAAACGGCAACGACGACTCCCCACTCAACCACACGACCGGGGGCGGCCCGAATCCCGGGCGCCGGAACCGGCGTGTTCCTCGTCACCGCGGACTCCCCGCGCACACCCCGCGCGCTCAGCCGCCGGTGGTCTCGCTCGCCTCCTCCTGGAGGTGGTAGCCACTCCCGTCGGCGTCGTCGAGCCAGCCCTCGGGCAGCACCACCCGGGCGCGCGGCGAGCCCTGGCGACCCCGCGGGGCGCCGAGCTCGGCGACGGGGAACGGCTCGTCGGGATCGAGGTCGGCCAGCAGCCGGTCGAGGTCGGCCAGGGTCGCGACCAGCCCCAGCGACCGGCGCATCTCGCCGCCGGCGGCGAAGCCCTTGAGGTACCACGTGACGTGCTTGCGGAACTCCTTGCAGCCCCGCTCCTCCCCCAGGTGGTGGCACAGCAGCTCGGCGTGCCGGCGCATCATCGCGGTCACCTCGCCCAGCGTGGGCAGCGTCGCGACCTCCTCGCCCGCGAACGCGGCGGCGAGGTCGCGGAACAGCCAGGGCCGGCCGAGGCAGCCGCGGCCGACCACGACGCCGGCCGCCCCGGTCTGCTCCACCATCCGCAGCGCGTCGGCGGCCTCCCAGATGTCGCCGTTGCCGAGCACCGGGATGTCGACGTGCGCGACGAGCGCCGCGATCGCGTCCCAGTCGGCGGCGCCGGAGTAGGCCTGCACGACGGTGCGCCCGTGCAGGGCGATCGCGGCGCAGCCGGACTCCTGGGCGATCCGCCCGGCGTCGAGGTAGGTGAGGTGGTCGTCGTCGATGCCCTTGCGCGTCTTCATGGTCACGGGCACGTCGTACGGCGCCGCCGCGGCCACCGCGTGCTCGAGGATCTCGGCGAGCAGCCCCCGCTTCCACGGGAGCGCGCCGCCGCCGCCCTTGCGGGTCACCTTCGGGACGGGGCAGCCGAAGTTGAGGTCGATGTGCGCGACGCCGTACTCCGCGCAGAGGATCTCGGCCGCCTTGCCGACGTAGACGGGGTCGGTTCCGTAGAGCTGCACCGACCGGGTGGTCTCCAGCTCGTCGAAGACCAGCATGTCGCGGGTGTGCTGGTCCCCCTCGACCAGGCCGCGGCTCGTGATCATCTCGCAGACGTAGAGCCCCGCACCCTGCTCGGCACACAGCCGCCGGTAGGCGGCGTTGGTGACGCCCGCCATCGGCGCGAGGACGACCGGCGTCTCGACGCGCAGCGGCCCCAGGCTCAGACCCGGCGTCGGGCCGGGGGCGGGCAGGGCGGTCATGCCGCCCATTGTCTACTGCTGCTTCGGCTTCTTCGAATTCGTGGGCTTCGTGGGCTTCGGCGACTTCGAGGGCTTCGGCGGCTGGTAGGGCTCGACCTCGCCGGTCCAGGTGATCGGGTTGAACGTCTCCTCCGGCCGGAAGCTGACCGCCTCCAGCTTGCCGTGCTCGGGCGCGAGGTAGACCAGGCACACCTGTGCCTTCTTGCCCGGGCCGAACTTCTCCGGGAACGGCGTGCTCGGGCACGGCTCGAAGGAGCTGGCGAACGGCGTGGGCTCCAGGAGCACGTTGTCGTCGTTGACGACGTAGAGCGGCACGGCGCGGCCGCCGAGGTCGGTGTCACCGACGTTCTCGATCGTCGCGCGCACGTAGTAGGGGTTCGACTTCTTCTGTGCGTCGGTGAGCTGCCAGGCCGAGAACGCCTTGATCGGCGCCTTCTCCAGGGAGGTGACCTGGATGTCCAGCGCGGCGACGTCGTCCTGGCGCGGGTGGTAGGCGACGACCGCGCTGTCGCCCACCGACAGCTGGCTCCCGGGCGGGGTCAGCTCGACCCCGTCGGGCACCGGCAGGTACGGCGTCGCGCTGCTGCTGACGCCGTCCGAGCCCGAGCCTGCGTCGCTGGAGTCGCTGCCCGAGCACGCGGTGAGCCCGAGGGCGCCGACGAGCACGAACGCAGCCAGGGTCGTCCGCGTCATGTCCGCAGTGTGCACGAGGACGGCGCTCAGCAGCCGACGAAACGCTCGGCGAAGTACGAGGTCACCGCGTCGAGCGAGATCCGCTCCTGGGACATCGTGTCGCGCTCGCGCACGGTCACCGCCTGGTCGTCGAGGGTCTCGAAGTCGACCGTGACGCAGTACGGCGTCCCGATCTCGTCCTGGCGCCGGTAGCGGCGGCCGATCGCGCCGGAGTCGTCGAAGTCGACGTTCCAGCCGGCGCTGCGCAGCTGCATCGCCAGGCCCTTCGCCTTCGGCGACAGGTCGGCGTTGCGCGAGAGCGGCAGCACCGCGACCTTGACCGGCGCCAGGCGCGGGTCGAGCCTCAGCACCGTGCGCTTGTCGACGCCACCCTTGGTGTTGGGCGCCTCGTCCTCGGTGTAGGCGTCGACCAGGAACGTCATCAGGCTGCGGGAGAGGCCGGCCGCCGGCTCGATGACGTAGGGCACGTAGCGCTCGTTGTTGGCCTGGTCGAAGTACGACAGGTCCTGTCCCGAGTGCTTGCCGTGGGTCGTGAGGTCGAAGTCGGTGCGGTTGGCGATGCCCTCGAGCTCGCCCCACTCCGAGCCCGCGAACCGGAAGCGGTACTCGATGTCGACGGTGCGGGTCGAGTAGTGGCTGAGCTTCTCCTGCGGGTGCTCGTAGTGGCGCAGGTTGTCGGGGTCGATGCCGAGGTCGGTGTACCAGCGGGTGCGCTCGTCGATCCAGTACTGGTGCCACTCCTTGTCCTCGCCGGGCTTGACGAAGAACTCCATCTCCATCTGCTCGAACTCGCGGGTCCGGAAGATGAAGTTGCCGGGCGTGATCTCGTTGCGGAAGCTCTTGCCGATCTGGGCGATGCCGAACGGCGGCTTCTGCCGGCTCGAGGTCACGACGTTGGCGAAGTTGACGAAGATGCCCTGCGCGGTCTCGGGCCGCAGGTAGTGCAGGCCCTCCTCGTTCTCGATGACGCCGAGGTAGGTCTTGAGCAGGCCGGAGAACTGCCGCGGCTCGGTCCACGCACCACGCGTGCCGCAGTTCGGGCAGGCGACGGTGGCGAGGTCGACGTCGTCGGGGTTGTCGATGTTCTTCTTCTCCGCCACCTCCTCCTGCAGGTGGTCGGCGCGGAACCGCTTGTGGCACGACTGGCACTCGGTGAGCGGATCGGTGAAGGTCTCGACGTGGCCACTGGCCTCCCACACCTGGCGCGGCAGGATGATCGAGGAGTCCAGGCCGACCATGTCGTCGCGCATGGTGACCATCGACTTCCACCACTGGCGCTTGATGTTCTCCTTCAGCTCCACGCCGAGCGGGCCGTAGTCCCAGGCCGAGCGGGTGCCGCCGTAGATCTCGCCGCACGGGTAGACGAAGCCCCGGCGCTTGGCGAGGGAGACGACGTTGTCGACGGTGGACGGCGGAGGCTTGGCCACGGTGGCTCCTGCGGTCAGCGGTGAGGAAGGTGGGACGGAAGGATCAGCCTATCGACCGGGGCGAGCCGATATTGAGGGTGGTGCCGGGCTCCGCCGACTCGTAGGCCGAGGGCTCCTCGATGGCCGTGACCAGCACCGGCCAGGCCCGCAGCTTCGCGTCGTACGACGACAGCGCGCGGCGATAGCTGCCGACGTTCTCCCACCGCGTGGTGAGCACCCACAGCTCGGGATCGTCGACGTTGCGGCCGATCTCGCCGCCGACGTACCCCGCGCACGCGGCCAGGACGTCCCGGGCGGTCGTGAGGTCGGCACGGAAGGCCTCGCCCGCGTCGAGCGGCACGCGGAACCTGTTCACGACCAGCACGGCACCCAGCGTAGGGCGTCGTCCGAGTTGACAACGGTTCTCATCTAGAATGAGAATCGTTCTCATGAAGCTGATCGTCCCCGTCTCGGTCCTCCTGGCGAGCGCGGCGCTGACGAGCGGGTGCGCAGCCTTCACCGACGACTCCGTCGGGCTCGACAACGGGGTCCAGGTCGCGGCGGCCTTCTATCCCCTCGCCTGGGTCGCCGAGCGGGTCGGCGGGGGCGACGTCGAGGTGGAGAACCTCACCGCCCCCGGCGGCGAGCCGCACGACCTCGAACCGACGGTGCGCGAGACCGCCGACGTCGCGCAGGCCGACCTGGTCGTCTACGAGCGCGGCTTCCAGCCCGCGGTCGACGACACCGTGGACGAGAACGCCGAGGGCGCGGCCGTCGACGCCGCGCAGGTCGTCGACCTCGTGCCGTTCCGCGACCACGGGGTCGACTCCCCCGAGGACGACCCCCACTTCTGGCAGGACCCGCTGCTCCTCGCCGACGTCGGGGACGCCGTGGCCGAGCAGCTCGCCGACGTCGACCGCGAGCACGCGAGCGACTACCGGGCGAACGCCGCCACCTTGCGCGCCGACCTCGAGCGGCTCGACCAGGAGTACGCCGAGGGGCTGGCCGACTGCGAGCGCGACACGGTCGTGGTGAGCCACGACGCGTTCGGCTACCTGCAGCGCTACGGCCTGACCATGGAGACGATCCTCGGCCTCTCCCCCGACTCCGAGCCGACCCCGGCCGACCTCGGGCGCCTGCAGGACCTGATCCGCACCGAGGGCGTCACCACGGTCTTCTCCGAGTCGCTGGTCAGCGCCGACGTCGCCGACCAGCTGGCCCGGGACACCGGGGTGCGCAGCGCCGTCCTCGACCCGATCGAGGGCCTGACCGACCAGACGGCTGACGAGGACTACCTCTCGCTGATGCGGTCCAACCTCGCGGCGCTGAAGGAGGCGAACGGCTGTGCCTGATCGCGTGATCGAGCTCGAGGCGGGTGCCGTCGCCCTCGGCGGCCGGCCGATCCTGCGGCACGTCGACCTGACCGTCAGCGCGGGCGAGTTCGTCGCGTTGATGGGAGCCAACGGGTCGGGCAAGTCCACGCTCGTGCGCGCCCTCACCGGGCTGCACCCCTTGGCGACCGGCTCGCTCCGGCTCTTCGGGACGCCCCTGCACGACTTCCACGACTGGCAGCGGGTCGGATTCGTGCCTCAGCGCGGCGGCGCGACGTCCGGGGTCCCGGCCTCGGTCTGGGAGGTCGTCGCCTCGGGCCGCCTCACCCGACGCCGCCTGCTGCGGCCGATGAGCCGCGCCGACCGCGCAGCCGTCTCCGCGGCGCTCGAGGTCGTCGGGCTGGCCGACCGGTCCCGCGACGGCGTCTCCACGCTGTCGGGGGGCCAGCAGCAGCGGGTGCTGATCGCCCGGGCGCTCGCCGGCGAGCCCGAGCTCTTCTTCCTCGACGAGCCGACGGCCGGTGTCGACCTCCCCAACCAGGAGGTGCTGGCCGACACGTTGTCGACGCTGTCCGGCCGGGGCGCGACGATCGTGCTCGTCGCCCACGAGCTCGGACCGCTGGCGCCGCTCATCGACCGTGCCGTGGTCATGCGCGACGGCCGGATCGCCTACGACGGCCCACCGCTCGCCCACGACCAGGTGCACCACCCGGACTTGGCGATGATCCACGTCGACGCGCTCGCGCACGGCCACCACCACCCCGAGCCGGAGCGCCACGACCACGCGCCGCACATCGCCTCGCCGCTGGAGGGCCGGCCGTGACCGACTACCTCGACCTCCTCGGCCTGCCGTTCATGCAGCGGGCGCTCCTGGCCGCCGTCTTCACCGGGCTCGCGGCCCCGGCCGTCGGCACCTACCTCGTGCAGCGCCGCCTGGCCCTGATGGGCGACGGGATCGGCCACGTGGCAGTCACCGGCGTCGCGGTCGGCCTGCTCACCGGCGCCTCACCGACCTGGACCGCCGTCGCGGTGGCCGTGGTGGGCGCGGTCGTCATCGAGGTGATCCGCGAGCGCGGCCACACCAACGGCGACGTCGCGCTCGCCCTGCTCTTCTACGGCGGGCTCGCCGGCGGTGTTCTCATCACCGGGCTCGCCGGCCAGAGCGGGGCCCGGCTCCAGCAGTACCTCTTCGGCTCGATCACGACCATCTCGGTGAGCGACGTCGTCGTCACCATGGTGCTCGCGGTAGTCGTGGTCCTGGTGTGCGTGGGGCTCGCTCCGCAGCTCTTCGCAGTCGCGCAGGACCAGGAGTTCGCGCGGGTCGCCGGTCTGAACATCCGGCTCTACAACCTGCTCGTGGCCGTGCTCGCGGCCGTGAGCGTCACGGTCGCCATGCGCACCGTCGGCCTGCTGCTCGTCTCGGCGCTCATGGTCGTGCCGGTCGCGACCGCCCAGCAGGTGAGCCGCACCTTCCGCACCACGCTCGCCGGCGCCATGGTGCTGGGCACGCTCGCCTCCGTGGGCGGCCTGCTGCTCTCGGCGTACGCCTCGTTCCACGCGCGGGTGGCGCCCGGCCCGACGATCGTGCTGCTGGCCCTCGCCGGCTTCGTCGTCGCCTGGCCGGTCGGGGTGTGGCTGCGGTCGCGGCGGCGGCTCCGCGAGCCCTTCCCGGTCGTGCCCGCCAGCGTGCACGACGAGATCGAGGACCACCCGCACGAGCACGGCGACGACTGCGGCCACGTGGCCGTCCCGCACGGCGACCACGTCGACTACGTGCACGACGGCCACCGGCACGCCCCGCACGGGAGGCACTATGACGAGCACTGACCCGACCCCCGGCGGCGCCGCCGGCCAGGCCATGCGCCCGACCCGTCAACGACGCGCGGTGGTGGACGCGATGGGCTCCTTCGACGACTTCCGGTCCGCCCAGGAGATCCACGACCTGCTCGGCCGGCGTGGCGACCCGGTCGGACTCGCGACCGTCTACCGGACCCTGCAGCGGCTCGCCGACGCCGGCGAGGTCGACGTGCTGCGCACCGAGGACGGCGAGGCGATCTACCGGCGGTGCTCCGACAGCCACCACCACCACCTGGTCTGCCGCGAGTGCGGCCGCACGGTGGAGGTCGAGGGGCCGACCGTGGAGCGGTGGACCCGCGCCATCGCCGCCGAGCACGGCTTCGACGACGTCAGCCACACCCTGGAGATCTTCGGGACCTGCGCGGCCTGCCGGTCCTGACCGCCCGGTCAGCCGACCTGCTTCCAGGGGTCGTGGTCGGCGAGGATCCGCTCGACGCGGGCCTGGTCGAGCCGAGAGACGACGTACTGGCTCTCCTGGGCGTCGCGCACGCACTTGGCGAGGCTGAACGCCGAGGTCGTGAGGAAGAGGGTGCCGAGTGCCAGGAACGCCTTGGGCCACGGGTCGCTGGGCAGGTAGAAGATCGCGACCAGCATGGTGAGGAGCGCGAGCCCGAAGGCCGCGGCCGACTGCGCGTAGAAGGCGGAGGTGGTCTTGGTGGAGGGTGCCTGGTTGTCCATGCCCCGAGTCAACGCCTGCGGCACGACCCGGGCATCCGCACGCGTACTCAGATCGGTGCGAGACTGCCGCACGTGAGCTCGTGGTCCTCCCCTGCCGCGACGGCCGTCGAGGACCGGCTCTTCCGCGCGCTCGCCGTGCTGAGGGCGATCCTGCTGGTCAACGCGGTCGTGCTCTCGGCGCTGCGGGCCGACGAGGTCGAGCGGCCACGCGCCCTGGCGGCGTGCGTCCTGGTCATGGTGGTGTGGACGGCCGTCGCGACGTGGGCGTACGCCGAGCCGAGGCGCCGTACCCCTCCCCTGCTCGTGACGGACCTGGTCGTCGCGGTGGCGCTCCTGCTCGTGACGCCGTACGTGACCGGGCAGGACAGCGCGAGCGTGCCCGGTTTCTGGGTGATCGGCGCGCTCGTCGCCTGGGGCATCCGCTACCGCACGGTGGGTGGTCTGGTCGCCGGCATCGTCCTCGCGACGGCCGACCTGGTGCGCCAGGACATCGATCCGTCGGACTACGGCAACGCCTTCCTGCTCCTCCTCGGTGGCACGATCGTCGGCTACGTCTGCGCGACCCTGCAGACGATGGCCACCGAGCGCGACGCCGCCCTGCACGAGGCCGCCGTGGCGACCGAGCGGGCCCGGTGGGCGCGCGTGGTGCACGACGGGGTGCTGCAGGTGCTCGCGCTGGTGCAGCGGCGCGGCCGCGAGATCGGTGGCGAGGCCGCCGACCTGGGCCGACTGGCCGGTGAGCAGGAGATCGCGCTGCGGTCGCTGGTGCGTGCGCAGGACGCCGCACCCGTGGCCGGCGGCATGGTCGACCTGGCCGTCGAGGTCGGCCGCCTCGCGACCCGGCCCGGGGTGACCGTGTCCGCACCGGGGTACCCCGTCGAGCTCCCGGCCGCAGCAGCCCACGAGCTGGTCGCAGCTGCGGGCGCCTGCCTCGACAACGTCCGGGACCACGTCGGTGACGACGCGCCGGCGTGGGTGCTGCTGGAGGCGTTCCCGGACCGGGTCGAGCTGTCGGTGCGCGACGGCGGTCCCGGCATCCCGGAGGGCCGGCTCGCCGCCGCCGCGGCGCAGGGTCGGCTCGGTGTCTCCGGCTCGATCCGCGGCCGTCTGGCGGACCTGGGGGGCCGGGCGGAGCTGGTGACCGGGCCGGACGGCACCGAGTGGGACCTGGTGGTCCCGGTCTACGGTCGGGCCCATGAGTGACGAGGCCCCCGTGCGGGTGATGGTCGTCGACGACCACCCGTTGTGGCGCGACGCGGTCGAGCGCGACCTCGCGGCGGCCGGACTCGATGTCGTCGCGGTCGCGGCGACCGGACGCGAGGCGCTCGCGCGCTTCGGCGCCACGCGACCGCAGGTGCTGGTGCTGGATCTCCAGATCCCCGCCCCCGACGGCGTCCAGGTCACCGCCGAGGTCGTGCGCCGGGACCCGGAGGCGCGCGTGCTGGTGCTGTCGGCGTCCGGGGAGCAGGCCGACGTGCTCGCCGCGGTGAAGGCGGGCGCCACGGGCTACCTGGTGAAGTCGGCGTCGCGCGAGGAGCTGCTCGCCGCCGTACGACGGGTGGCGCTGGGCGAGCCGGTCTTCACCCCCGGGCTGGCGGGGCTGGTGCTCGGGGAGTTCCAGCGCGACCCGGACCAGCCGCAGCTGACCGACCGCGAGACCGAGGTCCTGCGGATGGTCGCCAAGGGGCTGTCCTACCGGCAGATCGCCGAGCGCCTGGTGCTGTCGCACCGCACGGTCCAGAACCACGTGCAGAACACGCTGCGCAAGCTGCAGATGCACAACCGGGTGGAGCTCACCCGCTACGCGATCGAGCAGGGGCTCGACGAGGAGTAGCCGGACCAGCCCGGGCCGGCCGTCAGACCTGGGCGCCGCCGTAGCGCCGGTCGCGGCGGGCGTAGCGGTCGACCGCGTCCCACAGGTGCCGGCGGTCGACGTCGGGCCAGAGCACGTCGGTGAAGACGAGCTCGGCGTACGCCGCCTGCCAGAGCATGAAGTTCGAGAGCCGCTGCTCCCCCGACGTCCGCCACACCAGGTCGGCGTCGGCGACCTCGGGGACGTAGAGGTGCCGGGCGAACGTCTTCTCGTCGACCCTCTCCGGGTCCAGCCGCCCGGCCGCGACCTCGCGCGCGATCGCGCGCGCGGTGTCCGCGATCTCGGCGCGACCGCCGTAGTTCACGCACATCGTCAGGGTCAGGACGTCGTTGCCGCGGGTCAGCTCCTCGGCGACCTGCAGCTCCTTGATGACCGACTTCCACAGCCGTGGCGCGCGCCCGGCCCAGCGCACCCGGACGCCGAGCTCGTGCATCTCGTCGCGCCGCCGGCGGATCACGTCGCGGTTGAACCCCATGAGGAAGCGCACCTCGTCGGGCGAGCGCGACCAGTTCTCGGTGGAGAAGGCGTACGCCGAGATCGCCTTCACCCCGATCTCGATCGCACCCTCGACGACGTCGAAGAGCGAGTGCTCCCCCTGCTCGTGGCCCTTGGTGCGGGGCAGGCCGCGCTCCTTGGCCCAGCGGCCGTTGCCGTCCATGACGATCGCGACGTGGCGCGGGACGAGCTCCTGCGGGATCGCCGGTGGCCTGGCTCCCGAGGGGTGCGGGGTGGGCTGTCGGACGGCGCGCTTCACGGTCGCCGAGCCTAGTCGGCCCGGTCGGTGCTCAGCGCTCGACGTACGCCAGCGACTTCAGGCCGCGCTCGAGGTGCCAGGCGAGGTAGGCGGCGACCAGGCCGCTGGCCTCCTTGCGCTCACGGTCCGCGGCGGCGTCGACGACCTCCCAGTCGCCGCCGAGGAGCGCGCCCAGCAGCGCGATCGTGTCCGGCGCCGGGTTCGCCGAGCCGGGAACCCGGCAGGTCGTGCAGAGGACCCCGCCCATCGAGGGGTTGAACCAGCGGTGCGGCCCCTCCAGGCCGCAGCGTGCGCAGTGCTCGAACGACGGCGCGTAGCCCGCCACCGCGAGCGAGCGCAGCAGGTAGGAGTCGAGCACCTGCCCCGGACCGTGCTCACCGGCCACCATCGCGCGCAGCCCGCCGACGAGCAGGAGGAACTGCTGGACCGCCGGCTCCCGCTCCTCCGGCACCAGGCGGTCGGCGGTCTCGAGCATGACCGTGCCGGCGGTGTAGCGGTCGTAGTCCAGGCCCAGACCGCTGGAGTACGGCGTCAGCGTCTCGGCCTGGGTGATCGTGTCGAGGTTGCGGCCCTCGGCGAGCTGGAGGTCGACGTGGGTGAAGGGCTCGAGCCGGGAGCCGAAGCGCGAGGTCGTCCGGCGCACCCCGTGCGCGACCGCGCGGACCCGGCCGTGCTGGCGGGTCAGCAGCGTGATGATGCGGTCGGCCTCACCCAGCTTGTGGGTGCGCAGCACGATCGCCTCGTCGCGGTAGAGGGGCACCCCCCTAGTGTGCCGGGTCAGGCGCCGGTACGGCGGCGGCGACGCGAGCCTTTCCAGCACCCGACCGCCAGGCCCACGGCCGCGCGGTCGAGCCGCTCGGGGTCCAGCCGCCACTCCACGGCCGACCGCGCCCGCACGAACGTGCCCTTCGGGAGCTCGTCGGCGAGGGTGACCGCGTCCGCCATCGGCCGCAGCGGGTCGAAGGGATGGCCGACGACCAGCGCCGGCACCCGGATCCGGCGGCGCTCCTTCGACGACGGGGCGGCGCGTCCGAAGAAGAGCCCGTGCAGCATCGCGGCCAGCGCTCCGGCCCGCTGGTCGCACGTGTCGAGGGCGACCCCCGCCCAGAACGGCACGATCCCGCGCGGGACCGGCCGCGTCAGCCGACGCAGCACGGCGACCGACAGGGGCAGGAAGCGGGCCGTGAGCAGCAGTGGACCGAAGACCACGATGCTGGCCTCCACGCCGTTGTCGAGGATCGGCGCCTCGACGATCAGGCCCCGGACGCGGTCGGGCTCGACGGCCGCCACCTCCAGCGCGACGTTGGCACCGAGCGAGACCCCGCCGATCACGGCCTGGGGCGCACCGAGGTGGTCCAGCAGCGCGACGACCTGCTCGGCGAACTCGGTCACCGAGTAGGCGTGCGGGTCGTCGGGGCGGTCCGAGCGGCCGTGCCCGAGCAGGTCGAGGGTGACCACGTGCAGTCCCTCGGCTGCCAGCGCATGTGCCAGCGGCTGCTGCATCCGGCGGGGTGTCAGCTCGGCAGGCAGCAGCACCACCCAGGCGTCGCCGGCACCGTACTCGGTGTACTCCAACCGGTCTCGACCACCGTCGGACGCGACGAAGAACTGACCGATCTTCTCCGACACCAACATGGCATCACCCTAGGCTGTGCCCATGTCGAGGGCGGGCCGTGCCCAGATGTCGTGGCCCTTGGCCCTGATCCTTCTCCTGGCGATCCTGGCCAGCGGCGTCGCCGCCATCAGGTTCGCGCCGGTGGCAGCGGCAGCGGCGTCGTGGTGGCCGGCGGCCGGGATCGCCGTGATCCTGCTGGGGCGCGCCCCCCGGCGGTCCTGGCGCTGGTGGGTGCCGGCGATCCTGGCCGTGAGCATGCTCGCGAACCTCCTCGGCGGCCGTCCGTGGGACCTCTCCGTCTGGTACGCCGTGGCGAACACGGCCGAGGCGCTGGTCGTGACCGCCTTCCTCCTGCGCGACCGGGACACCCTCGACGACCTGTCCACGCTGGAGGCGTTCGTCCGGCTCGTCGTCGGCGCCGTGCTCGGCGGCGCGACCGTCGCGACCATCGCAGCGACCGGCGCGCAGGTGCTCGGCGACGGCACCTTCAGCCTCACCTGGCGGGTGGTGGCCGCCTCCCATGCGACGGCGATCCTGGTCATCGTGCCGCTGTCCACCGCGCCGCGGAGGAGGTTGCTGCGGGAGGTGACCTGGGAGCTGCCCGCCCAGGTCACCGCGCTGAGTGTCGTCACCCTCCTGGTCTTCGGCCCCCACCAGACGTTGACCCTGGACTTCCGTCTCGATGACGTTGAGCGTGGCCGCCGACCGGGTCGCGGCCCGGGTCGGCTACCTCTGCGTCGGGCGCGACGTCACCGAGGCGCGTGACAGCCAGGAGATGCTGATGGCGGCGCTCGAGAAGGAGCGGCTCGCCGTCCAGCGGATGCGCGCCCTGGACGCCGCGAAGAACGAGTTCGTGTCCACGGTCAGCCACGAGCTGCGCACCCCGGTGACCAGCATCGTGGGCTACACCGAGTTCCTCCAGGACGGCACTCTCGTCGAGCCAGCCGAGGAGCAACGACCCATGTTGGAGAGCATCGCGCGGAACGGCCAGCGGCTGATCGCGTTGTGCGACGACCTGCTCACGCTCAGCGGCCTGGACTCAGGGGCGGCCGGTTGGGACCGAGGCACGGTCGACCTCGTCTCCATCCTGCCCGGCGCCGAGGACGCCGTGCGCGCACAGCTGGGCCGCCGCCACCTGACGTTGGACGTGGTCGTCCCGCCCGACCCGGTGCGGGTGGCCGGGGACGCGCAGCAGCTGGAGCGGGCGCTCACGAACCTGCTGAGCAACGCGATCAAGTTCACCGACGACGGCGGCGGGATCACGGTGACCGTCGCGTCGGGCGGCGGCGAGGCCTGCCTCTCGGTCAGCGACACCGGTATCGGTATCCCGGTCGAGGAGCAGGACCGCCTGTTCCAGCGGTTCTTCCGCTCCTCCACCGCTCAGCAGCGCGCCATCCAGGGCACCGGCCTGGGCCTGTCGATCGTCGACGCGATCGTGTCGGCCCACGGCGGGCGGATCGACGTGCGGTCCGCGCACCTCGCGGGCACGACGTTCACGATCAGGTTGCCGCTGGCGCCCGGTTGACCGCGCTGATGACCGCCTTGAGCGAGGCGGTGACGATGTTGACGTCGATGCCGACTCCCCAGTGGACCTGGTCGCGGACCAGGCACTCGACGTACGCCGCGGCGAGCGCGTCGCCGCCGGCCGACAGCGCGTGCTCGGCGTAGTCCAGGACGCGCACGTCGAACTCGTGCTCGAGCTCGTTGATCGCGTTCACGAACGCCGCGATCGGCCCGTTGCCCTCGCCGTGCAGCGACCGGATCTCGCCGTCGACGTAGACGTTGACGTCGAGCGCGTCCTTCTGGCCCGCCGCGGAGGAGGTGTGCACGGAGTTGAGCCTCAGGGGCTCCTCGCGGTCGAGGTACTCGGCGGAGAAGACCGCCCAGATCTCGTCGGGCGTCATCTCGCCGCCCTCGGCGTCGGTCCGCTCCTGCACGACCCGGCTGAACTCGATCTGCGCGCGGCGGGGCAGGTCGATCTTGTGCTCGGCCTTGAGGATGTAGGCCACCCCACCCTTGCCGGACTGGCTGTTGACCCGGATGACGGCCTCGTAGGTGCGGCCGACGTCGTGCGGGTCGATCGGGAGGTACGGCGCCTCCCAGGGCAGCGACGCCACCGGCACGCCCTGCTCCGCAGCCTGCCGGTCGAGGTCCTCCAGACCCTTCTTGATCGCGTCCTGGTGGGAGCCGGAGAAGGCGGTGTAGACCAGGTCGCCGGCGTAGGGGTGCCGCGGGTGCACGGGCAGGTTGGTGCAGTACTCGACGGTGCGGCGGACCTCGTCGATGTCGGAGACGTCGACCATCGGGTCGACACCCTGGCTGAAGAGGTTCATCGCCAGGGTCACCAGGTCGACGTTGCCGGTACGTTCGCCGTGCCCGAACAGGCAGCCCTCCACGCGGTCCGCGCCGGCCATCACCGCCAGCTCGGTGGCGGCGACCGCGGTGCCGCGGTCGTTGTGCGGGTGCAGCGAGATGACAGTGTTCTGGCGCCGGGTCAGCTGGCGCCCGAACCACTCGATCTGGTCGGCGTACACGTTGGGCGTCGCGACCTCGACGGTGGCGGGCAGGTTGAGGATGATCTCGCGGCCGTCCTCGGGCTGCCAGACGTCGGAGACCGCCTCGCACACCTCGACCGAGAACGGCAGCTCGGTGGAGGTGAAGATCTCGGGGCTGTACTCGTAGCCGATGACGGTCATGTCGAGGTAGGCGTCGCCGTGCTTCATGACCATCTCGGTCCCGCGGACGGCGATGTCCTTGACCTCGTCCTTGCTCGCCCGGAACACCACGCGGCGGAACAGGGGCGCCAGTGCGTTGTAGAGGTGGATGTTGGCACGGGGTACGCCGACCAGCGACTGCACGCTGCGCTCGATCAGGTCCTCGCGGGCCTGGGTGAGCACCGAGATCGTGACGTCGTCGGGGATGTGGTCGCCCTCGATGAGCTGGCGGACGAAGGCGAAGTCGGTCTCGCTGGCCGACGGGAAGCCGACCTCGATCTCCTTGTAGCCCATCTTCACGAGGAGCTCGAACATCTTCATCTTGCGCGCCGGGGTCATCGGGTCGATGAGCGCCTGGTTGCCGTCACGCAGGTCGGTGGAGAGCCAGCGCGGCGCCTGGGTGATGACCGCCGACGGCCAGGTGCGGTCGGGGAGGTCGATCGGCGGGAAGGGGCGGTAGCGCTCGAACGGCATGCCGCTCGGCTTCTGCTGCGTGCGGATGTCGGGGGGGATCGTCATGGGTCTGCCTCGTGCTCGTCGGTGAGGGGCCGGCGCACACACTCACTCCGCAGCGAGGCGGTCCGGCTGGTGCTAGACCCCGCTGCGGCGGCGAAGGAGGAGGCTGCGCGTCATGACCTCGACACCATAACGCACGGGACGGCCCGGCGCCCGCTGGGGCGCCGGGCCGTCCCGGGTGATGGACACGCTGGTCGGTCAGGGCTTGAACAGCACCTTGACCATCCCGTCCTCCTTGTCCCGGAACTGCCGGTACGCCTCGGGAGCGGCGTCCAGCGGGAGCCGGTGGGTGGCGAAGTCCTCGACACCCAGCACGTCCTCGTCCTTCTCCAGGACCCGGAGGATCTCGTCGGTCCACCGCCGGACGTTGGCCTGGCCCATGCGCAGCTGCAGCTGCTTGTCGAAGATCTGCATCATCGGGATCGGGTCGGCAGCGCCGCCGTACACCCCGGAGATCGACACGGTGCCGCCGCGGCGTACCGCCTCGAACGCCGTGTAGAGCGCCTCCAGCCTCTCGACGCTCATGTTCGTCATCATCAGCTCCTGCACCTTCTTCGGCAGGAACCGCAGCGACTTCTGCGCGGCCTCGGCGACCGGGGACCCGTGCGCCTCCATGCCGACGGCCTCGTGGACGGCGTCCGCGCCGCGCCCACCCGTCAGCTCGCGCACGGCCGCCGGGACGTCGTCCACCTCGGAGAAGTCGATCGTCTCGGCGCCCCGGGCGGCCACCCGGGCCAGCCGCTCCGGGACCTGGTCGACGACGATGACGCGTCGCCCCTGGTGCAGGGCGATCCGCGCCGCCATGTCACCGATCGGCCCGGCCCCCAGCACCAGGAGCGTGCCGCCCTCGGGGACGTCCGCGTAGGCAACGCCCTGCCAGGCGGTGGGAAGTACGTCGGACAGGTAGACGAAGCGCTCGTCGGAGGGACCGTCAGGGACCTTCACCGGCAAGAAGTTCGCGAACGGCACCCGGAGGTACTCGGCCTGGCCGCCCGGGACCTGGCCGTAGAGCTTGCTGTAGCCGAACAGGCTCGCGCCGGTGCCGCTCTCCCGGTTCTGCGTGGTCTCGCACTGGCTGTAGAGGTGCCGGTCACACATCCAGCACGACCCGCAGCTGACGTTGAAGGGGACGACCACCCGGTCGCCCGGCTTCAGCGCGGTGACCTCCGGGCCGACCTCCTCGACCACCCCCATCGGCTCGTGGCCGACGACGTCTCCCGGCGTCATGAACGGGGTGAGCGGGTCGTAGAGGTGCAGGTCGGAGCCGCACAGCCCGGTGGTCGTGATCTTCACGATCGCGTCGGTGGGCTCCTGGATCGTGGGATCCGGGACCTCCTCGACGCGCATGTCCTGCCTGCCCTGCCAGGTCACAGCCTTCACTGGTGTCCTCCCGTTCCTCGGTTCTCGGTCTCGTGCGTCGTCGCGAGGTATCCCGACGGTGAGCAGCGGAAACGGGTTACCGGGTGCTGCGCACCGGGTACGTCACCAGCACGCCCGCTTCTCGGGGGCCTTGTGTCCGGGTGCTGCCCGGGTAGCGTCGCAAGGGAGAAACAGGACGACCTCCTTGCTGGAGCCCACGGCAAGGCGCACCCGCCACCGCGCACCGCGGGGGATGGAGTCGCCACGCATGTCTTCCACACCCACGTCCGACCCCGACTGCGGCCTGAGCCGCAGCGAACGCTCCGAGCAGACCGCCGAGCTGCTCCGTCTCGCCCACGAGTGCGAGGACCCCGACCGCGCGGGGGCCTTGCGGGAGCGAGCCGTCGTCATCAACCGCGGCGTCGCCGAGGCGGTCGCCTCGCGCTACCGCAACCGCGGGGTGCCCCAGGAGGACCTGTACCAGGTCGCCTTCGAGGGACTCACCAAGGCCGTCGGCCGCTTCGACCCGTCGCTGCGCAACGACCTGCTGTCCTACGCCGTCCCGACGATCCGCGGCGAGCTCCAGCGCTACTTCCGCGACCAGGGCTGGACCGTGCGTCCGCCCCGGCGGATCCAGGAGACCCAGTGGCGGATCAACCAGGCGGTCGACCAGCTCGGCCACCGCCTCGGTCGGGAGCCGGAGCCCGAGGAGATCGCCGACGAGGTCGGGCTCCCGGTCGAGGAGTACCGTGAGGCCGTGGCGGCGTTCGGGTGCTTCCAGCCCGCCTCCCTCGACCAGCCGGTGGGAGGCGAGGCATCGGCCTCGGTCGGCGACCTGCTTCCCGACGAGGACCACGAGACCGACGCGAGCGAGGCGCGGGTGACCCTGGCCCCGGTCGTGCGACGTCTGTCCGAGCGCGACCGCCGCATCCTCTACCTCCGCTTCTTCGAGGACCGCACGCAGGAGGAGATCGGTCAGGACCTCGGCGTCACCCAGATGCAGGTCTCGCGCCTGCTGAGCCGGATCCTCGGCTCCCTGCGGGAGGACCTCCAGGAGACCGGATGACCGACCACCGGACGCCCGGGGACCGCGCGCTGGCGGCCGAGTTCGCCGCGCTGAGCGGCTCGCTCCTCAGCGAGCCGTCGGAGGAGCTCACCTTCGACGCCGTCGTCAAGAGCGCCACCGAGATGGTGCCCGGGTGCGTCCACGCCGGGATCACCCTGCGCAGGCGGCGTGCGCGCGCGGAGACGGTGGCGTCCACCGACGCCCTGGTGGACCGGCTCGATGCCGTGCAGTACGCGCTCGGCCAGGGACCCTGCCTCGACGCGGCGTTCGAGCACGACGACGTCGTCGTCGACGACGTCGCCACGGACCGGCGCTGGCCGCGCTGGGCCGACGAGGCCCGCAGCGCAGGCATCGGCTCGGTGATGGCGATCCGCCTCGCCACCGCCGAGGAGACGATCGGGGCCCTGAACCTCTACGCCGAGCAGGCGCACAACTTCAGCGGCGACGCCACCGACATCGCCCAGATCTTCGGCGCCCACGCCACGGAGGCGATGAGCAAGGCCCGCCTGGTGAGCGGGCTGCGCGCGGCCCTGGAGTCGCGCCACGTCATCGGCATCGCCCAGGGCGTGCTGGCCGCGCAGTACGACATCTCCTACGAGCGTGCCTTCGAGGTGCTCCACCGCTACTCCAACGACCGCAACCTCAAGCTGCGCGACGTGGCCCAGAAGGTCGCCGACGAGCGCCGCCTCCGCCTCGACGACCGGTCGTGACAGCCTGGCCTCATGGCCAGGCTCCTCGTCGTCCACCACTCCCCGACGACGGGCGTGCAGGCACTCACGGACGCCGTGGTCGCCGGTGCGCACGACGACCAGGTCGACGACGTCGAGGTGCGGGTCGTCCCGGCCCTGGAGGCGAGGGCCGACGACGTGCTCGCCGCGGACGGCTACCTGCTCGGCACGACCGCCAACTTCGGCTACATGAGCGGGGCTCTCAAGCACTTCTTCGACACCATCTTCCTCGAGGCAGGGGGCGCGCTGGCCGAGGACGGCTCCGCCGGCGCGGGAGCGGGCGGCAAGCGGCCGTTCGGTCTCTGGGTGCACGGGCGCTACGACACGACCGGAGCGGTGCGCTCGGTCCTCTCCATCGCCGGAGCCCTCCCGTGGGTGCAGGCCGCCGAGGTGCTGGAGGTCGTCGGCGAGGTCGGCCCGGAGCAGGAGGCGGCGGCGTACGAGCTCGGCGGCACCCTGGCCGCCCTCCTCATGCCGTGAGGGTGGCGGGCGGGGCTCAGGCGGTGGTGCCGGGCTCGAGGCGTGCGCCGCCCGCGACGACCGCTCCGGCGCCGATCCTCGAGGCACGCCCCACCAGCGTGATCGCGTCGGGGTCGTCGAGGTCGGTGTCGGGCGAGCCGACCCGGGACCCGGCACCGACGACGCAGTCACGATCGACGACCGACCGCTCGATGCACGCACCCCGCTCGACGACGGTGCCCTCGAAGAGCACGCTGTCGCGCACGACGGCGCCCTCCTCGACGACCGTGCCCGGCCCGACCACGCTGCGGACCACGGTGCCGTGCACCAGCGCACCCGGGCTGAGGAGGCTGTCGGCCACCTCCGCCCCCGCCCGCACCCGGGCCGCCGGCCGCTGGAGGTGGTGGCCGAGGATCGGCCAGTCCGGGTCACCGAGCACGCCGAGGTCGTCGGTCAGCGCGTCGCGGTGGGCCGCGAGGTACTTGTGCGGCTGGCCCAGGTCCTTCCAGTAGCCGCCGATCGGGTGGGCGACGACCTTGCCGCGCTCGACCAGGCGCGGCAGCAGGTGGTCGCCGTAGTCACCGAGGCCGCTGTCGCCCTCGGGCGCGTCGGCGCCCAGCTCGTGGTGCAGCTCCTCGAGCACCGTCACCAGCACCTGCGGGTCGTAGACGAAGATCTCCGCGGCCACGGTCCCCGTGGTCGGCTCCTCGGGCTTGTAGGCGAAACCGGTGACCCTCCCGTCGGCGCCGCTCTCGACCGTCGCGTGGTCGGCGGCCTCGGGCACCGGCACCGTCGCGGTCACGAGGGTGCACTCCGCACCGGCCTCGCGATGCGTGCCCAGCACGTCGCCGAGGTCGAGGCGGTAGACGTGGTCGGCGCTGCACACCACCAGCTGCTCGGGTCCGTTCGCGATGATCTGGTCGCGGATCCGGTAGAGCTCGTCGGCGTTGCCGCGCGCGAAGCCCTCCTCGTCGGTGCTGCCGGTGCCCCGCTCGGGCATGAGCAGGCGCAGTCCGCCGCGGTTGCGGTCCAGGTCCCACGGGCGTCCGTTGGAGACCTGCTCCCCCAGGGCCGCCCCGAGGTACTGCACCGACAGCCAGACCTCCTCGATGCCGCTGTTCGCGAGGTTGGAGAGGGGGAAGTCGACGAGCCGGTGGACGCCGGCGAAGGGCAGCGTGGGCTTGGCCCGCTCCCGGGTGAGGACGTCCATCCGGCCACCGGAGCCGCCGGCCTGGACGAGGGCGAGCACGTGGGGTCGGGACATGGGGGCACCGTGCCCGGGCGGGACCCGCCGCACACCCGCGGGGGTACGATCGCGCGGACCACACCGAGGGGTGAGCCGACCAGGGAGGGGACAGCGTGCGCCTCGCCGTACTCGCGCTCGCGGCGGCCCTGCTCCTCGGCGGCTGCGGCGACGACCCGGCCCCCACGGACGACGACCCTCCCGCGCTGGGTGCCTGTCGGGTGCTCGAGCCCGACGACGTCGAGCAGCCGTCCAACGCGACCGCGAGCGTCGACTGCACGGACGAGCACACGGCGGAGACGTACGCGGTGGGTCAGCTCCCGGACAGCTTCGACGACGCCGAGTACGACGACGCCGAGCTCGGCGCCTGGGCCTACTCCACGTGCTCCAAGGCGTTCGCGGACTTCCTCGGCGCCGACGAGAGCCTGGTGATGCGCACGGTCGTGTCCTGGGCGTGGTTCCGGCCGTCGAAGGCCGCCTGGGACGACGGCGCCCGGTGGTACCGCTGCGACGTGGTCGGCGGCGGCGAGCAGAGCAAGGAGTACGTCGCCCTGCCCACCACCGCCAAGGGACTGCTGCTCGGCAAGCCGAAGGACGCCTGGCTGGTGTGCGCGGACGGTCCGACGGTCGCCGGGTCGGTCAAGGTGCCGTGCTCCCAGCCGCACCAGTGGCGCGCGGTCACGACGATCTCGCTCGGGGACCAGGGTGACGACTACCCGGGCGACCGGGTGGTCGAGGTGACCACGCGCGACTTCTGCTCCAAGTCGGTCGGCGCCTGGCTGAACTACCCCGTCGACTACGACTACGGGTACACGTGGTTCCACGAGGCGGAGTGGGAGGCCGGCAACCGCAGGTCGGTCTGCTGGGCGAGGACGGACCGGTGAGTCGGCGGGCCGCGCGAGCTGCCGGCCTCCTCGCCGTGCTGGTCGCGGTCACCACCGCCGGCTGCAGCAGCGGGAGCGACGAGCCGTCGTCGGCGCCGTCGTCCTCGACTGCTGCCTCCCCCTCCGCGTCCTCGTCGGCGTCACCGCGGGCGACGATCCCGCCCGCGCCGCTCGAGCGCTCCTGCTACGCCCTCACCTACGACCAGGCGGTGGCGCCGACCTCGGACGTCGCGCGGGTCCCGTGCGCCCGGCCGCACACGGCCGTCACCTACGCCGTCGGCGCCCTCGACGCCGTGGTCGACGGCCACCTCCTTGCGGTCGACTCCGACCGGGTCCAGGCCCAGGTCGCCGGGACCTGCCCCGCCCGGTTCGCCGAGTTCGTGGGCGGCAGCCTCGACGACCGGCGGCTGAGCATGCTGCGCCCGGTGTGGTTCACGCCGACCGTCGAGCAGTCCGACGCGGGCGCCGACTGGTACCGGTGCGACGTCGTCGCCCTCGCGTCCGACGAGCGCCTGGCGCCGCTCGCGGGACCGGTCGCGGACGTCCTGGACTCCGCCGAGGGCCGGGACCGCTACGGCATGTGCGGGACCGACCAGCCCGGCACCCGGGACTTCGAGCGCGTCGTGTGCTCGCAGGACCACTCCTGGCGCGCCATCGCGGTCGTGCCGTTCCCCGCCGGCGACTACCCCGGGGAGCAGAAGGTCCGCGAGGCCGGGCAGTCGCCCTGCCAGGACGCCGGGGCGTCGGTCGCCTCGGACTCGCTCGACTACGAGTGGGGCTACGAGTGGCCGACCGCCGAGCAGTGGCGTGACGGCCAGACGTTCGGGCGGTGCTGGGCCCCGGACTGACCTGCCGGGCTGCGGGCTAGGTTCGACCGCATGGCTGTGCACTGGGTCGCGACCGGACCGTCCACGTTCGAGCAGCAGTCCTACGACGTCCCGCTGCCCGGCCCCGGAGAGGTGACGATCGACGTCCTGGCCGCCGGGGTGAACCCCGCCGACGTCAAGCACCCGACGCGTGCTCAGTCGTTCCCCGTCCCGGTCGGCTACGAGGTCGCGGGGGTGGTCTCTGCGGCCGGCCCAGACGTCTCCTTCACGGTCGGCGACGAGGTGCTCGCGTTCCGGGTGTCCGGCGGGTGGGCGTCGGAGCTGACCGTGCCGGCCCGCGACGTCTTCGCCAAGCCCGCGTCGCTCTCCTTCCCGGCAGCGGCGAACCTGCTGCTCGCCGGGTGCACCGCCGCGGAGATGCTGCACGTCGTCGGAGCGTCCCCGGGCGAGACGGTCCTGGTCCACGGGGCGTCCGGCGCCGTCGGCGTCAGCCTGCTCCAGCAGGCCGCCCGGATCGGCGTCCACGTCGTCGGCACCGCCAGCCCCGGGCGCTTCGACGTGGTCCGACGGTACGGCGGCGAGCCCGTCGCGCACGGTGACGGGCTGCTCGGGCGGCTCTCCCCCCGGCCGTTCGCGGCCGCCCTCGACTGCGTCGGCACCGACGAGGCCGTCGACACCTCCCTCGCCCTCGTGCCGGACCGGTCGCGAATCGCGACCATCGCCGCCTCCGCGCGCGCCGAGACCGACGGCTTCGCCGCGCTCGCCGGCGCGAAGCCGGCCTCGAAGGCCTACCGTGACGCTGTCCGCGCCTCGCTCGTCGCGCTGGCCGCCGCCGGTGGACTCGACGTCCCCGTCGCGCAGACCTTCCCGCTCGCCGACGCTGCGTCCGCCGTCGACCTGATCCGGTCGGGCCACCCGGGTGGGAAGCTCGCGCTCATCCCGTGATCGTCCTCCTGGTGTGCCGGGGTCGAGGTCGTTGCCGGTGGTCTCTCTGGTGGTCGAGCTCGTCGAACACCCCCGCAGCCTGCGTGGGGCGGTGGTGTCGGCAGCCTGCGGGCTGGTCTCGGGTTGCGACCGACAGGCTGGCTACGCGGGACGGCGCCGCACGGGCTGGCGCTGCTTCCCGGCCTGCGGTCGCCGTGGGGAAAGTGGAGTCTGTGACGTGCCTGGTACGTCAAGGACTCCACCGTTTCCTGGGCTGTTCCGGCGCCGCCGCAACGGCCTGCTGATCGTGACGTGATCGTGACCAGAACCCCTGTGGATACAGGGGTCTGAGCATCCTCGACTGTCGGTGGCGAGTGCTTGAGTAGACCCATGGCAGCCACCACCACCCGCGGGAACACCCGCGATCAGCAGGTGATCGCGGCTGCCCGGGCGACCCGGGACGCGATCACCGGGCTCGAGGTCGAGCTGCTCCTCCAGGCCGTGGCATGGGTCGAGCTGCACCCCGGTGACGAGGTCGACACCAGCGTCGAGTGGGGGATGCGGGAGCTGGAGATCGCCGGCGACGGCGCCCCGACGATCGATGAGGGCGCGGTCGCGGAGTTCGCGCTCGCCATCGGGCACTCCACCGACTCGGGGCGTCGCTACCTGGGGGATGCGGTGGAGCTGGCGTATCGGCTCCCGCGGACCTGGGGGCGGGTGCTGGCTGGGGAGGTGGCGGTGTGGAAGGCGCGGCGGATCGCCCAAGCCACCGCCTCGCTGCCGATGGAGGGGGCGGCGGCGGTGGATCGGGCGTTGTACTTCGTCGCGGCCCGGTGCTCGTACGCGGAGATCGACCGGCAGGTGGAGAAGGCGCGCAAGGAGCACGACCCGGTCGAGACCGAACGCCGCAGGATCGAAGCAGCGGAGAAGCGGCACGTGAAGACCCACCTCGGGGCGATGACCTACGACGGGCTGGTCCCGATCACCGCGATGGCCGACGTCCCCGACGCGGTCGCGTTCGAGGACTACCTCGCCACCCAGGCCGCCGAGCTCGACCCGACGATCCCGCTGCAGGTGCGTCGCTCGATGGTGCTGGGGATGCTCGGCGGCCGCCGGCACGGCGATGCGGCTGAGGAGGGGTCAGCGCCGGGGGTGATGATCTTCGTGCACACCCGCCCCGGCCAAGTCATGGCCGAGGTGGACAACACCCGGTCGACCACCACCGTCGAACAGGTCCGCGAGTGGTGCACCCGGGCCGGCACCAAGGTCACGATCCGGCCCGTCATCGACCTCAACGCCGAGATGGCCACCGAGTCGTACACCCCGACCGAGCGGATGGTCGAGCAGGTCAAGCTCCGGTTCGGTGAGTGCCCGTTCCTCGGCTGCCACCGCCCCTCCCGCCCCGGCCACAAGGCCAAGAGACGCAAGAAGACAGCCGATCCTGCCGGTCAGGAGCACGGGTCGGACCTGGACCACCGCCAGGAGTGGCCCGAGGGCCAGACGGTGTCGTCGAACCTGTTCCCACCCTGCCGCGGTCACCACCGGCTCAAGACCTTCACCGACTGGACCTACCAGTACGACCCGGCCACCGGGTTCACCTGGACCAGCCCGCTCGGCTACACCTACACCGACCCCGGCACCAGCAGCGACCCGAGCAGCGACCCGAGCAGCCAGCGACATACCGGCTGACGCCGCACCCCGCCGTCAGGCACCGCGCCGGCGGGGACACACCCATGCCCGCACCCGTGGGCACGGGTCGAAAGGGAGATCTTCAGGCACCACACGTGCCCGAAGATCTCCTTCTTCGGCGACGAGTCGAGGTCCCGGGACCACCCGCAAGCCGGAAGGCAGCGCCAGCCCAAGCGGCGCCGCCCCGTCGTTGCTGCCCTTCGGTCATCACCGAGACAGGCCGGCAGCCAGCGCTCCCACCGAGAGGTCAGCCGAAGAGCTCGGCCGCCATCAGCTCGATCAGCTTCTGCAGCCCCTTGAAGGGCCGGACCATGACGGTGAAGTCGGTCAGCCGGCCGTCCGGGCCCCAGGTCAGCATGTCGATGCCGTGCACGGTCAGGCCGTCGAGCTCCGCGCGGAACTCCAGGACGGCCGAGTCCTCGGCGTACCACTCGCGGACGTACTCGAGCGTCGGGCCGAGCACGACGATGGCCGCGGACAGGTACGCCGTCGTGACGGCCTTGCCCTCCTGCGGCGTGTGCACGGCCGGTGAGCGGAACGTGCAGTCGTCGGCGAGCAGGGCGTCGAGGGCGCTCGGGTCGCGCGCCTCAGCGAGCGCGTGCCAGGCGGCGACAGGTGCGGGTCGTTCCATCAGAATCCCAGCTTCCTCAGCTGCTTGGGGTCGCGCTGCCAGTCCTTGGCGACCTTGACGTGGAGGTCGAGGTAGACGGGGGTGCCGAGCAGGGCCTCGATCTGCTGGCGCGCCTTGGTGCCGATCGCGCGGAGCCGGGAACCCTTCGGGCCGATGATGATGCCCTTCTGCGAGTCGCGCTCGACGTACAGGTTGGCGTGGACGTCGAGCAGCGGCTTGTCCTCGGGGCGGCCCTCCCGCAGGCCCATCTCGTCGACGACGACCGCCACGGAGTGGGGCAGCTCGTCGCGGAGCCCGTCGAGGGCGGCCTCGCGGACCAGCTCGGCGACGAGGACCTCCTCGGGCGCGTCGGTGAGGTCGCCGTCGGGGTAGAGCTGGGGGCCCTCCGGCAGCAGCGCGACCAGCAGGTCGGCGAGGAGCCCGACCTGGTCGCCACTCTTCGCCGAGACGGGCACGATCTCGGCCCAGTCGACACCGATCTCGGCCCCGAGGGCGGCGATGTCCAGCAGGTGCTGGCCGATCTGCTCCGACGTGGCGAGGTCGGTCTTGGTGGCGAGGGCGACCTTGGTGGTCCGCTTCACCTTCGCCATCTCGGTGGCGATGAACCGGTCGCCGGGGCCGATCTTCTCGTTCGCCGGGAAGCAGACCGCGACCACGTCGACCTCGGCGAGCGTGGTCGCCACCAGGTCGTTGAGGCGCTCGCCCAGCAGCGTCCGCGGCCGGTGCAGTCCGGGGGTGTCCACCAAGATCAGCTGCGCGTCCTCGCGGTGCACGATCCCGCGCACGACGGTCCGCGTGGTCTGGGGCTTGTCGGAGGTGATGACCACCTTCTGGCCGACCAGCGCGTTGGTCAGCGTGGACTTGCCGGCGTTGGGACGCCCGACGAACGACACGAAACCGCTGCGGTGCACCGGCTCGCTCCTGCCCTGCTCGCTCATGCCTTGCTCGCCTCGTCGTAGTCGGCCCAGATCTGCTCGTCGCTCCGGCCGGCCGCCTTGCCCGCCCGCCAGATGGGGCCGGGGTCGACGGCCCGCGGCTGCCGCTGGGTCGCACCGCGCCAGTACCCCATCACGTCGTACGCGGACGACGGCAGGTGCCGCTCGCGCATCAGGTGCTTGCGGATCGCCCGCATCTGGGCGGACTCGCCCGCCATCCAGAAGTACCCGTCGCCAGCCGGCCAGTCGATCTGCTCCACCACCTCGGCGAGCCTGCTCTGCCCGGGTCCCGGCGGGACGAGCCAGGTGACGGCCGTGCCCGACGGCAGGTAGTCGGGCAGGTCGTCGGGCACCTCGGCCCAGACCTGCGTCGGGACGTCGACGCTGCGGCAGATCCGCGCCATCGCGGGGAGCGCCGTGAGGTCACCGACCAGCAGCAGCCACGCGGCACCCGCCGGCATCGCGAAGGAGCCCTTGGGCTCGGTGAGCGTGACGGTCTGCCCGACGCACGACCCGGCGCCCTCGAGCTGCGCCCACTCGGTCACCAGACCGTCCTCGTGCACGACGACGTCGAGAACGAGCTCGGAGCCGTCCCAGGACCGCACGGTGTAGTACCGGCTCTGGAACTGCCCGGGCACGACCAGACCGACCCACTCGTCCGGCACCCCGGTCGAGACGAACGACGTCAGGCCGGCGCCCCCGAGGACCAGGCGCACCAGGTGCTCGGAGAGCCGCTCACGCCGCAGCACCTCCGCGTCGTACTGCCGGGCCCTCGTGCTCACCCGGCCACGCTATCGGGCGCTAGAACGTGTGCCTCAAGGGGTAGCCGCTGGCCCCGTTGTCCTCGGTCTTGGTCGCGAGGACGTGGTGCAGCTGGATCTCGTTGCGCTCGAACGCCAGCCGCGAGCCCGCCATGTACAGGCCCCACACCTTCGCGGTCCCGATGCCGACCTCGTCGACGCAGGCGTCCCAGTTCTCCTGGAGGTTGCGGCACCAGCCCGCGAGCGTCTTGGCGTAGTGCACCCGGATGTTCTCCTGGTGCTGGACCTCGAGCCCGCAGTCCTCGACGGCCGTGACGATCGTGCCCGAGCCGGCGAGCTCCCCGTCGGGGAACACGTAGCGGTCGATGAACGCCCCGGCACTCGCCGACTGGGTGTTGTCGTTGCGCGTGATGCAGTGGTTGAGCAGCCGCCCCTGCGGCTTGAGGTGGTCACGGATCCAGCTGAAGTACGACGGGTAGTTCTTCAGCCCGATGTGCTCGGTGAGCCCGATCGACGAGATCGCGTCGAAGCCCGACTCCTCCACGTGGCGGTAGTCCATGAACCGCACCTCGGCGAGGTGGTCGAGCCCCTCCTCCTTGATCCGGCGCTGGGCCCAGGACGCCTGCTCGCGCGAGAGCGTGACGCCGATGACGTTGACGCCGTACTCGCGCGCGGCGTGCCGGACCATGCCGCCCCACCCGCACCCGAGGTCGAGGAGCCGCTGCCCCTCCTGGAGGTCCAGCTTGCGGGCGACCAGGTCGTACTTGGTCTCCTGCGCCTCCTCGAGCGTGGCGTCCTCGGTCGGGAACACCGCGCAGGTGTAGGTCATCGACGGGCCGAGGACGTACTCGTAGAAGGTGTTGGACACGTCGTAGTGGTGGTGGATCGCCTCCGCATCGCGGCCCTCGGAGTGGCGCAGGCCCTCCAGGAGCCGGCGCCAGCGCGGCAGCGCCTCCTGCGGCGGCGGGGCCGGCGGGCGCAGGTTGGACAGCCCGACCGACCGCAGCATCTCGACCGCCTCGGCCGGCGACGGCCGACGGAGCTTGAGGCCCTTCTGCAGCAGCCGCATCGCCTCGTAGGGGTCTCCTGGGTGCACGCCCTCGATCTCGAGCTCGCCGGTGATGTACGCCCGGGCCAGACCGAGGTCGCCCGGCGCGGTCACCAGGTACGCCAGCCCGCGCGGGGTCCGGAGGTGGAACTGGAACGGCGCGTCCTCCGGACCGCTCACGCTGCCGTCGTACGCCGTGAAGCGCAACGGCAACGGCTCCACCAGGAGCTTGTCGAAGGCCTGCGCGATGGTCATCGTCACTGTCTCTTCACCGCCTTGTCGTAGAGGCTGGTCAGCCGGTCGTCGGGGTCGTAGCGCCCCTTCACGGCGGCGAGGTTGGCGCCGTCGTAGAGATCGTCGAACGTGTCGCGGTCGTAGAAGGCCTCGCTGTAGAGGGACTTGTGGCCGCCGAGCTCGTGCACCTTCGCCTCGATCGCCCGGTTGCGCGGTCCCTCGAGGGCGTCCGGGCCCACGTGCACGGTGCCCCAGAAGCCGACGTTCACGTACAGGTGCTCCGGCTCGAGCGGGTAGGTCGGCCAGTCGCGGAGCGCCTTGCACGGGCACAGCCACACCGGACGCATGCCGACGGCCTCGTCGAACCACTCGAGGAACTCCGGCAACCGCTCGACGGGCACCTCGATGTCCTGGATGACCCGCTCCCGCAGCGGCTTGCCCTGGCGCCGGTCGAGCCAGTCGGCGAAGCCGACCTTGCGATCCAGGCCGATCAGCTTGTGGTAGACGTCCGAGCGGCGCCACCGCCGGGGCCACAACCGCCGGACCGTGGGGTTCTGGACGCCGAACGCGCCCGAGCACCAGAACCAGTCGGTGTCCCAGCGCCACAGGTAGTCGTAGGTCGTGAGCACGTCGGTCTCGCGCTGCTGGATCGAGCGGTAGAAGATCTGCTGGCCGGTGTAGTCGCTGGTCGGCGCCGGCTCGTCGGTCCACCGCGCGAGCGAGAGGTAGTACTCCCCCGGCTCGAAGGCGACCCCGTCGACGGCGTCGACCCGCTCGCCGTCGTACGACGCGGTCTCGGCGATCTCGGCGATGGACTTCGCCAGCAGCCCGAGGTCGTCGAAGCGGACGTGGCGCAGCGCGACGTAGCCCGGCACGGGCTCGAGGCGGATCCGCAGGCGGGTCGCGTAGCCGAGCGACCCGTAGGAGTTGGGGAACGCGTCGAACAGGTCGGCGTGCTCGCCGTCCGGACCGGGACGGCAGGTCACGACCTCACCGGACCCGGTGAAGACGTCCATCTCCAGCACCGACTCGTGCGGGAGCCCGTTGCGGAAGCTCGTCGACTCGATGCCGAGACCGGTGACCGCGCCGCCGAGCGTGATGGTGCGCAGCTGCGGGACGACGTAGGGCATCAACCCGTGTGGCAGCGTCTCGTCCACGAGGTCCTCGTAGGTGCACATGCCCTGCACGTCGGCGGTGCGCGCCACCGGGTCGACGGCGATGACGCCGTCGAGGCCCGAGACGTCGAGACCGGGGGCAGACGTCGCCGCGCGTGGGCGGAACAGGTTGGAGGTCTTCTTCGCCAGCCGCACCGGAGCGTCCGCCGGGATGGCGGTGTACGACGACCGCAACCGGGCCACCGCCTCCTCGTGTGCTCCCCACCCACGCAGACTCACGGACGGCAACTTACTCCTGCCCCGAGTCCTGCGCGTCTCAGGCCGCCGTACCGTGCTCGACGACGTAGCCCTCGAACCTCCGGTCCGGCACGAGCCACATCGCGGCGACCGCGACGTAGCAGACGAGCGCCAGCCATTCCGCCACCCACAGGGCGGACCCGATGCCCAGCAGGTAGATCACCGGCGAGAGCTTGCCCTTCAGGTCCCGGCCGATCGCCGCCCGCACCACCCCGTCGTCTCCTTCGGCACGCAGGATCGTCAGCTGCAGCACGTAGTAGGCGATCGCCGCAGCCAGCAGGTTGACGCCGTAGACGACGACCGGCGTGCGGGCCAGACCGGTCTCGTCCATCCAGGCGGTCGTGAACGGGTAGAGCGAGAGCCAGAACAGCAGGTCGAGGTTGGCCCAGAGCACCCGGCCGTCGACGCGTCGCACCAGCTGGAACAGGTGGTGGTGGTTGTTCCAGTAGATGCCGATGTAGACGAAGCTCAGCAGGTAGGTCAGGAACCCCGTGCTGACGTCGCGCAGGTCCTCGAGCGTCGCGCCCTCGGGCGGGCGCAGCTCGAGCACCATGATCGTGATGATGATGGCGAGCACGCCGTCGCTGAACGCCTCGAGGCGGCTGGTGGGCATGGCGGCATTCTGGCAGCCACTCAGGTGGTCAGGGTCTCCTCGACCGTGCCCTTCGCGTCGCCCCGGTAGACGACCACCCCGGGCCCGGCCAGGTCGCGCAGCGCGTCGAGGTCGGTGTCGGCGACGGCCGGCGCCTCGGTCAGCACCACGGCGGCCTCCAGTCCCTTCGCGCCCGAGGCGACCGCCATCGCGACGCACACGCCGACCGCGGAGACCTCCAGCGAGGGCAGCGCGACGGTCGCGGCGGCGTAGGTGCGTCCGTCCGCGTCGCGTACGGCGGCACCTTCGGCCGCCCGCGTGCGCGCCCGCGACGCCCGCGCCAGCGTCACCAGCTTGCGGTCCTCGGCGGACAGCTGTCCGGAGGGGTCACTCACCGTCGTCCTCGCTCTCGTCCGCCCGCGCGATCCGCACGGTACCGATCTTGTTGCGGCGCCCGGACGCCGCCTCCGCCTCGAAGCGCAGCCCGTGCGCCTCGACCGCCGACCCGGGGATCGGGACGACGCCGAGGTGCTTGGCCATCAGGCCGCCGACGCTGTCCACGTCCTCCTCCTCGACCTCGAAGCCGAAGAGCTCGTCGAGGTCGTCGATCGGGTAGCGCGAGGACACCCGTACCGAGCCGTCGTCGAGCTTCTCGACGTCGACGGTCTCGTCGTCGTACTCGTCCGCGATCTCGCCGACGATCTCCTCCAGGACGTCCTCGATCGTCACCAGTCCGGCGGTGCCGCCGTACTCGTCGACGACGACCGCGATGTGCTGGCGCATCGCCTGCATCTCCGAGAGCAGCGCGTCGACCGGCTTGGAGTCCGGCACGAAGTGGGCCGGGCGCATCACCTCGTCGATGCGCTGGGTGAACTCGACGTCCGGCGCCTCGAAGTCGCGGCGGACGATGTCCTTGAGGTAGGCGATGCCGACCACGTCGTCGAGGTTGTCCCCGATCACCGGGACCCGCGAGAAGCCACTGCGCAGGAAGAGCGACAGGGTCTGCCGCAGGTTCTTGTAGCGCTCGATGAAGACCACGTCGGTGCGCGGCACCATCACCTCGCGGGCGGTGGTGTCGCCGAGCTCGAAGACGGAGTGGATCATCTTGCGCTCGCCGGACTCGATCACCGCCGACGCCTCGGCGAGGTCGACGAGCTCGCGCAGCTCGGTCTCGGTCGAGAACGGGCCCTCGCGGAACCCCTTGCCCGGCGTCAGCGCGTTGCCGACGAGGATGAGCAGCCGCGGCAGCGGGCCCAGGACCGCGGTGACCGCCGCGACCGGCGGCGCCGACGCCAGCGCGACCCGGTCGGCGTGCTGGCGGCCGATGGTGCGCGGCGCGACGCCGATCGCCACGAACGAGACGACCAGCATCGCGCCGATCGCGGTCAGCACGGTCGGCCACCAGGCGTCGTACGCCGCCTGCATCTCGAGCGTGACGAGCACGATCGCGGAGATCTCGCAGAGCAGCCGCAGCAGCAGCGCCGTGTTGAGGTAGCGCGGCAGGTCGTCGAGGAGCACGACCAGCCGCCCGGCGCCTGCTCGACCCTCCGCGTGCAGCTCCTCGGCACGGGCGCGCGAGAAGCCCGACAACGCGGCATCCGCGGCCGAGAACAGCCCCGCGAGGACCACGAGGGCCGCCGCGGCGAGCAGCAGCCAGGCGTTCACCGGGCGGGGTTCTCGGCCCGCCAGGCGGCCAGGATGTCGTCCTGGAGCCCGAACATCTCGCGGTGCTCCTCGGGCTCGGCGTGGTCGTAGCCCAGCAGGTGGAGGATGCCGTGGACCGTCAGCAGCTCGATCTCGGCCTCGGTGCCGTGACCGGCGGTCCGACCCTGCCGCTCGGCGACGTCCGGGCAGAGGACCAGGTCGCCGAGCACGCCCTCCTCGAGGTCCTCGTTGACCAGGCCCGGCCGCAGCTCGTCCATCGGGAAGGCCAGGACGTCGGTGGGTCCCTCCTTCTCCATCCAGTGCTGGTTGAGCTCGGCGATGGTCGGTTCGTCGACGGCCTTGATGCACAGCTCGGCGAGCGGGTGCACGCGCATCCGGTCCATCACGAAGCGGCTCAGCCTCGCCAACCGCTTCTCGTCCAGGTCACGGCCGGACTCGTTGAGGATCTCGATGCTCATCGTGGCTTCCCTCCAGCTCACGACTGGTGGGCGTGCTTGACCCCGGACCGCGCGTCGTGCTCGTCGTAGGCCGCGACGATCCGGCCGACCAGCTTGTGGCGTACGACGTCGTGGCTGGTGAGCCGGTTGAACGAGATGTCGTCGATCTCGTCGAGGATCTCCTCGACCGCACGCAGCCCGGACTTCTGGCCACTGGGCAGGTCGGTCTGGGTCACGTCGCCGGTCACCACGATCTTCGAGCCGAACCCGAGCCGGGTCAGGAACATCTTCATCTGCTCGGGCGTGGTGTTCTGCGCCTCGTCGAGGATGATGAACGAGTCGTTGAGGGACCGGCCGCGCAGGAACGCCAGCGGCGCGATCTCGATGGTGCCCGCAGCCAGCAGCTTGGGGATCGTCTCGGGGTCGACCATGTCGTGCAACGCGTCGTAGAGCGGACGCAGGTAGGGGTCGATCTTCTCGGTGAGCGTGCCGGGCAGGAACCCGAGCTTCTCCCCCGCCTCGACGGCCGGGCGGCTGAGGATGATCCGGTTGACGTTCTTCGACTGCAGCGCCTGCACGGCCTTCGCCACGGCGAGGTAGGTCTTGCCGGTGCCCGCCGGGCCGATGCCGAAGGTGATCGTGTGCTTGTCGATGGAGTCGACGTAGCGCTTCTGGTTCAGCGTCTTCGGGCGGATCGAGCGGCCCCGGTTGCTGAGGATGTTCAGGCTCAGCACGTCGGCCGGCCGCTCGGTCGTCTCCGCGCGGAGCATGCCGAGCACCCGCTCGACGGTCTCCGACGTGACGCCCTGGCCGGTGCGGATGATCGCGACCAGCTCGTCGAGCAGCCGTTCGGCGAGGGCGACCTCGCCCGGCTCGCCGTGCAGCGTGATGCGGTTGCCGCGGACGTGCACGTCGGCGCCGAAGGAGCGCTCGATCAGACCGAGGTGCTCGTCTCCGGGGCCCAGGAGGCTGACCATGTTGATGCTGTTGGGGACCACCACCGTGTGGCGGGTGGCGTTGGCGGCGTGGGCCCCGTGGTGGCTGGTGTCTGTCATGGATGCCCGGTGGGCGACCTTTCGGTGGGGTGGACGAGCCCCTCCATGCTACGGGCTCGGCGCCAGCCGGCCCAGCGAGTAAGCCACCGGCGGGGACGCCGGCGAGTACCGTGTGCGCATGCGGGAGGTCGACGAGCGGGCGTACGACGAGGACGACCACGACGACGACACCCCGCCGTACTGGTTCGCCGGCCACCACCTGCCCGACGACGCCCGCCGCATCGGGCTCACGCACCACGTCCCGGACGGCGCCATCCTCGACTTCGCCGGTCGGCTGGACTCCAGCAAGCCGGTGCACCGGCTGACCGCGTGGGTGATGCTCGTCGTCTTCGGGCTGCCCGTCGTCTTCGCCCTCATGCGGGTCTACTACCTGTTCTGAGACCCGCCGCGAGCGGGCTGGTCGGCCACGGGCGGCGGCCGCCACTGGCGCCGGAGGAGTCCGTAGACCCAGGAGTCGGACACCTCGCCGTCGACCACGCAGTCCTCGCGGAGCGTCCCCTCGCGCACGAAGCCGAGCTTCTCCAGGACGCGGGCGGATGCCACGTTGCGCGTGTCGGTCTCGGCCTGGACCCGGTTCAGGTCCCACGCCCCGAACGCCCAGGAGAGCAGGGCGCCCGCTGCCTCCGTCGCGTAGCCGTGCCCCCACGCCGCCTCCTCGAGGCAGTAGCCCATCGCCGCGCTGCGGTACTCGGGGTTCCAGCGGGTCAGGCTGCACCAGCCCAGGAACGTGTCGTCGGTGGCCCGGTCGATCGCGAGCCGCACGCCGACGCCGTCGTCCGCCATCTCGCGGCACGCTGCGATGAACCGCTGGGCGCGTGCCCGCTCGCCCCAGGGCGGCGCGTCCCAGTAGCGCAGCACCAGCGGGCTGCTGTGCATCGCGAAGAGGGCCTCGGCGTCGTCGCCGGTCACCGGACGCAGCCGGAGCCGGGCGGTGGACAGGGTGGGGGTGAGCAGGACAGGGCGGTCCGAGGCCACGTGCGTCGTCCGGTCAGGTCTCGTCGTCGAAGGCGGCCTGCAGCATCCCGAGGCACATCTCGTCGGTGCTGCCCTCGCCCCAGACGACGTACCGCTCCTCCTGGCCCTGGAACGCCGGCAGCCGGTCGCGCAGCCACTGCTCGTGGGTGCACGTGATCCGCACGGTGTCGCCGGCGTCGAGGTGGACCGGCTTGATCGGCTTGGTGCCCTGGTTGTCGAAGTCCCACATCGGGATGTCGAGGACGGTCCTGGCCTCCGGAGTCCCGGGGTTGGTCTCGATACGGAGCTTGCGGCCGAGCAGGTGCATGTGGCCGGCGACCCCGAGGATCGTCATCCCCTGCGGGACGTACCGGGTGCAGGACTGGGTGTTGCCGGGGACGACCTCCTCGCCGCACAGCAGGTGGAGCAGCGCGTTGGTGTTGCCGGCGCCACCGAACCGGTGCAGCACGTCGGCCACGGCGGCGTCCCGGTCGCACAGCGGGCCGTCGTCGTGCCCGGGACGGCACGGCAGCTCCACCGGCGCCGGGAGCAGCACCGTGTGGAGCGGGGTCAGGGCGCGCTTGGCCGGCATCCAGCGCAGCTGCGTGCTGGACACGTCCGGCGCGGCGCCCTTGAGCAGGTTGTAGTGGACCTGCATCACGACCTGGGCGCCCTTCTCGAGCTTCACGCCGTACCCGTCGCTGACCTTGGTCTCGTCACCGCCCGGCGCCCAGGCCGCGAGCCAGGACGCGTCGTCGATGTTGGAGAAGTCGCCGGAGAGACCGGTCCCGCCGAAGCAGGTCCAGCCCGCCCCCTCGTCCGCAGCGTCCTTCTGGCGCGCCTCGGCGACCTGCTCGGGGGTGATGCGGAAGAGGATCACGTGGTGCACGACCAGCGGGTTGCCCGGCAGCACGTTGCTCCCCGTCAGCCAGACGTCCTTGTCCAGCTTCGGGTCGAGCACGAAGCAGCGGTAGTCGTCGGTGCCGCCCGCGGTCGGCGCCGAGGGCGTGTACTCCTCGGGCATGGTCAGTGTCATCCGGTGCTCGCCGGGACGCAGCGGCAGCTTCTTGCCCTGGGGGAGGTCGGCCAGCTGGCTGGCGACGACCTCGGGCGGCTCCGGCGGCTTGAGGACCTCGGTCGGGGAGCCGGTACGGCGGTCCTGCCCCTCCTGCACGCAGCCGGCGAGCGCGAGCGCCAGCACGACAGCGACGACGAGTGCGACGGGGGCACCGAGGACCCGGGGCCCCCGCCTCATCCCGGCGGCCAGGTCATCGGGCGCCCGGCCAGCAGGTGCAGGTGCGTGTGGAAGACGGTCTGGCCCACGCCCGGTCCGGTGTTGAACACCAGCCGGTAGTCGTCGTACCCCTCGGCAGTGGCGACGGCCGCGGCCGTCATCACCAGCTCGGCCGACGCCTCCGGGTCGCCCGCGGCGAGCTCGGCTGCGTTCGCGAAGTGCCGGCGCGGCACGACCAGCACGTGCGTCGGCGCCTGCGGGTTCAGGTCCCGGAACGCGACGGTGCGCTCGGTCGTGTGCACGATCTCGCCGGGGATCTCCCCGTCGACGATCTTGCAGAAGATGCAGTCCTCCACCCCGCCAGTAAACCCGATGGCGCCCCGGCGCGTGGAAGTAGCGTGAGTCTGACGACCGCGGTGTGACCGGTTCCGGCCGCGACACGCGCACGATCATCATCCGGCGACGTGCCGACCTCGGGAGGATGGACCCATGACCCGTCGCCCCCGCTCCGCCGCCCTGCTCGCCGCGATCCTCGTGGCGGCGTCGTTGCTGGGCGGGTGCGGCAGCGACACCGCGGACGACCCGGATCCCGCCAGCGGCACGACCGGGCACCACAGCTCTCAGGCCACCCCGTCGGACGGCTCCTCACCGAGCTCGACCGCCCAGGCGGACCAGGTGACGGTGCCGGTCTACTTCGTCGGGGACACGCCCCAGGGGCCGCGCCTGTACCGCGAGTTCCGCCGCGTCGACGCGGCCGATCCGCTCGGCGAGGCGCTGTCCCTGGCCGCCTCCGGCGCGGCCCTCGACCCCGACTACGGCACGCTCCTGCCGGCCGCCACCTTCACGACGTCCGGGGACGCGACGATCCCGCTGCCGGACGACTCGTGGCAGAAGCTGCCCGACGGCATGCAGGAGGCCGACGCCCAGCTCGCCCTGCAGCAGCTCGTCTACACGGCGCAGGGGGTGCTCCAGTCGCGCGACCCGATCACCTTCACCGACGCCGACGGCAACCCGACCCAGGTGTTCTACACGGCGTCGGAGGACGGGTTCACCGCCGCCGACCCGATCAAGACCCTGGCGCTGGTCAACGTCACGTCGCCCGAGCAGGGCGCGACGGTGTCCGGCTCCTTCACGGCGAGCGGGGTCTCCAGCTCGTTCGAGGCCACCACGCCCTGGGAGCTGCGCAACGCGTCCGGGAAGGTCGTGAAGCGGGGGTCCGCGACGGCCGAGGGGTGGATGGACAAGCTCTACCCGTGGGAGACGGAGGTCGACGTCTCCGGTCTCCCGCCGGGCGACTACACCTTCGTCGTCATGACCGACGACCCCTCGGGCGGTGAGGGCCCCGGGCCGATGCAGGACTCCAAGGACATCACGATCTCCTGAGAGGGCCGGTCCGTGAGACTCAGTCGCCGACGCCTCAACCGGACCCTGCTGCGTCGCCAGCACCTGCTCGAGCTCGCCGACCTCGACCCGGCCGCCATGGTCACCCACCTGCTCGGCCTCCAGGCGCAGGAGCCGCTGCCGCCGTACCTCTCGCTGCACGCGCGGCTCACCTCCTTCGACCCGTACGACGTCTCGCGCGGCCTCGAGGACGGCAGCTGGGTCCGCCTCGGCAGCCTGCGGGGCACGCTGCACCTGCACCCCGTGGCCGACGCCCGGGCGCTGCGCCCCTGGCTGCAGCCGGCGCTGGAGAAGCAGATGGCCGGCCGGGTGCCGGCGAGCCACGAGAAGGTCGCGGCGGTCGTCGACGAGGCGCTGGCCGACGGGCCGGTCGAGCACCGCCGGCTCGGCGAGCTGCTGGCGTCGCGGCTGCCCGGGACGCCGGCCGAGCTGGCGGTCGTCGCGCGCACGATCGTCCCGCTCGTGCAGCTGCCGCCCCGCGGGGCCTGGAAGGGGTCGGGCGGGATCGTCTGGGAGCTGCTCGAGCGGCGCGCCGGTGGCCCGGTCGACGTAGATGGCTGGCCCGTCGAGGAGGTCGTGCGCCGCTACCTGCGCGCCTTCGGCCCGGCGACGGCGTCCGACCTCGCGGCGTGGTCGACGGTGACGCGGCTGCGCCCGGTGCTGCTCGCGATGGACGACCTGGTGCGCCACGAGGACGAGGAGGGCAAGGTGCTCTTCGACATCGCCGACGGGGTCGTCGAGGACGAGGACGTGCCGGCTCCAGTGCGGCTGCTCGGCACCTACGACAACCTGTGGCTCTCGCACGCCGCGCGGGACCGGGTGACCGAGGCGGGGACCCGGGGCAACTGGATGGGCGCCAACGGGGGCGTCGCCTGCACGGTCTTCGTCGACGGCTGGCTGGCCGGGCTGTGGCGGATCGAGGACGACCGGGCCCGGGTGGTGCAGCTGTTCCGCGACCTCACCCCGGTCGAGCAGGACGACCTCGACGACGAGCTCGCCCGGGTCGACGCCCTGCTCGCACGCTGAGCGGCGGGCGCGAGTTTTGTCGGCCGGCCGACGAATTCCGAGGCGGGACGACGAAGCTTCGTCGTCCCGCCTCGGATTTCGTCGTCCCGCCCACCCGCCTCAGCCGCCCCAGCGCGGGGTCCGCGCCAGGAGCGCGGCGACGGCCGCCACGCCGGCGGTCGAGGTGCGCAGCACCTCCGCGCCGAGCCGCACCGACGACGCGCCCGCGTCGACCAGGGTGGCCACCTCGTCGTCGGTGAGCCCGCCTTCGGGGCCGACGACGACCACCAGGGTCCCCGACGCCGGCACGTCGAGCGAGGCGATCGGAGTGGAGGCCTCCTCGTGCAGCACGACGGCGAGGTCGGCACCGGCGACCAGCGCGACGACGTCCGCCGTCGAGGCCATCTCGTCGACCTCGGGGAACCAGCTTCGCCGTGCCTGCTTGGCAGCCTCCCGGGCGGTCGCGCGCCACCGGGCCAGCGACCGCGTGGCCCGCTCGCCCTTCCACACGGCCACGCTCCGAGCGGCCGCCCAGGGGACGACGCGAGCGGCGCCGACCTCGGTGAGGACCTCGACCGCCAGCTCGCCACGGTCGCCCTTCGGGATCGCCTGGACGACGACGACCTCGGGCACCGGTCGTTCCTCGCGGGTGACCTCCTCCGCGATCGCGGTCAGCACCCGCTTGCCGGTCGAGGCGACGACGGCGCGCACCGCCGTCCCGGCCCCGTCGGTGAGCACGAGGTGCTCCCCGACCCGCAGCCGGCGTACGGCGACCGCGTGGTGGGCCTCGTCACCCTCGACCGTCACCTCGGCGCCGACCCCGACGCCGGCGAGCGTCGGCACGACGTGGACGGGGAGCGACATCGGCGGAGCCAGCCAGCAGGTCAGTGGGCGTTGAAGGCGTCGCGGAGGCGTCCGAACATGCCCTTGTGGGAGGCCCGGACCTGGCCGGTCGGGGCCTCCTCGCCGCGGATCGCGGCGAGCTCGCGGAGCAGCTCCTCCTGCCGCGGGTCCAGCCTGGTCGGGGTCTCGACGACCACGTTCACGACCAGGTCCCCGCGCCCGCCGCGCAGGCCGGGGACGCCGCGTCCGCGCAGCACCTGCTCGGTGCCCGACTGGGTACCGGGACGGATGTCGAGGTCGAAGGACGTCTCCAGCTGCGGGTCGACGTCCTCGCCCTCGCCGCGGACCACGTCGGCCTCCAGGGTCGGCAGGGTGAGCGTCGTCCCGAGGGCCGCGGCCGACATCGGCAGCGACACGGTGCAGTGCAGGTCGTTGCCGTGACGCGTGAAGGTCGGGTGCGGGGCGAGGTGGATCTCGACGTACAGGTCGCCGGCCGGCCCACCGCCGGGGCCGACCTCGCCCTCGCCGGACAGCTGCACCCGGGTGCCGTCGTCGACGCCGGCCGGGATCTTGACCGTCAACGTGCGGCGGGACCGGACCCGGCCGTCTCCCCCGCACTCGCGGCACGGGTCGGGGATGATCGTCCCGTAGCCGCGGCAGGCGGCACACGGCCGCAGGGTGCGGATCTCGCCCAGGAACGACCGCTGCACGTGGGCGACCTCGCCCGCGCCTCGGCAGGTCTCGCACGGCACCGGCTGGCTGCCCGGGGTCGCGCCCGACCCGTGGCAGGTCGTGCACAGCACCGCCGTGTCGACCTTGAGCTCGCGGGTGACCCCGAAGGCCGCCTCGGCGAGGTCGACCTCGAGCCGGATCAGCGCGTCCTGGCCGCGGCGCTCACGCGGCCGCGGCCCGCGGCCGCCGGTGGCGGCGCCCCCGCCGAAGAAGGCGTCCATGATGTCGGTGAAGGAGAAGCCGGCGCCCTGCCCGAAGCCGGCACCAGCACCGCCGAACGGGTCCCCACCGCGGTCGTACGACGCGCGCTTGGCCGGGTCGGACAGGACCTCGTAGGCGAGCGAGATCTCCTTGAACCGCTCCTGGGCGGCGGGGTCGGGGTTGACGTCGGGGTGGTACTGACGCGCGAGCCGCCGGTAGGCCTTCTTGATGGCGTCGGCGTCCGCGCCGCGGTCGACACCGAGAAGCTCGTACAGGTCCTGGCTCAACTGATCTTTTCCTTCGTCGTGTGCGTCGGGTGTGCGTGGGAGTGCGTGGGGGTGCGCGGTGGCCGTCAGGCCTCGTCGAGGATGCGGGAGACGTAGCGTGCGACGGCGCGGACGGCGGCCATCGACCCGGGGTAGTCCATCCGCGTGGGTCCGACGACGCCGAGCCGGGCGAAGGCCTCGTCACCGGGGCCGTAGCCGGTCGCGACCACGCTGGTCGAGGCGAGCTCCTGGTAGGGGCCCTCGTGGCCGATCCGGACGGTCAGGACCTCGCCGGTGGTGGCCTCGCCGAGCAGCTTGAGCAGCACGACGTGCTCCTCGAGCGCCTCGAGCAGCGGCCGGACCGCGGAGTCGAAGTGGTCGCCGAAACGGGCGAGGTTGGCCGCGCCGCCGACCGCGATCCGCTCGTCGCTGCGGTGGTCCGACATCGCCTCGACCAGCACGTCGACGACGGCGGCGGTCGTCGGGTTGTCGTCGCTGGCGACCACGAGTCCGCGCAGGGCGGCGGCCGCGTCGGCGATGATCTCGCCCACGACGGCCCGGTTGACGACCGTGCGGAGGTCGGCGAGGTCGGCCTCCCCGACCTCGGCCGCCAGCTCCACCACGCGCTGCTCGACGCGGCCGGTGCTGAGGATCAAGACCACGAGCAGCCGGGTCGGGGTGAGCCCGATGAGCTCGACGTGGCGGACGGTGGAGCGCGAGAGCGTGGGGTACTGCACGACGGCGACCTGTCGCGTCAGCTGCGCCAGCAGCCGCACCGAGCGCTGCACGACGTCGTCGAGGTCGACGGCGCCGTCGAGGATGGTGGCGATCGCCCGCTTCTCGGCCGCGCTCATCGGCTTGACCGTGGTCAACCGGTCGACGAAGAGCCGGTAGCCCTTGTCGGTGGGCACCCGGCCGGCGCTGGTGTGGGGCTGGGTGATGTACCCCTCGTCCTCCAGCGCCGCCATGTCGTTGCGCACCGTCGCCGGCGACACGCCCAGGCCGTGGCGCTCCACCAGTGCCTTCGAGCCGACGGGCTCCTCGGTCGTGACGTAGTCCTCCACGATGGCCCGCAGCACGGCGAGCCTGCGCTCCTCCTGCATGGTCGCCTCCTCGGCTGCTCGCACTCGGGTCTGGCACTCAGGTCTCCGGAGTGCCAAGACTACTATCGTCCGGTGACGTTCACCGAGGTCGCCGACCGCGTGTGGGTCGCACGGTACGAGTGGTTCGACGTCAACGTCACCCTCGTGGGCGGCGACCGGGGCCTGCTGGTCGTCGACACGCACGCCTCCGCCGCTGCTGCGGCGACCGTCGTCGACGACGTCCGCCACCTCGGGGCCGGCGACGTCGTCGGGATCGTCAACACCCACGAGCACTTCGACCACACCTTCGGCAACGGCACCGTGCGTGCGGCGTACGGCGGCGTGCCGATCCACGCGCACGAGACCGCCGCCGAGCGGACGGTGGCGGCCGGCGAGCGGATCAAGGCGGCCTACGCCGCCGACCCCGACGACCCGCACCGCGACGAGGTGCTGCGGACGCAGGTCGTCCCGGCGGATCGCACCTTCTCCTCCGCGCTCGCCCTCGACCTCGGGGACCGCCTGGTCGAGCTGGTGCACCCCGGCCGCGGCCACACGGGCGGCGACCTCGTGGTGCGCGTGCCCGACGCAGACGTGCTGCTCGCCGGCGACCTCGTGGAGGAGTCCGCTCCGCCGTCGTACGGCGAGGACAGCTGGCCGATGGACTGGCCGCTCGCCCTCGACGTGGTGCTGGGCCTGACCACGCCGGGCACGGTGGTCGTCCCCGGGCACGGCGCCCCGGTCGACCGGGCGTTCGTCGAGGACCAGCGCAACACCATCGGCATCGTCGCGGAGACCGTCCGCGACCTCGCCGGCCGCGGCATCCCGGTCGACCGGGCCCTCGACGTCGGCGAGTGGCCCTGGCCCCGCGAGGGCCTGGCCGACGCCGTGCGGCGCGGCTACGAGCAGCTGCCCCGCAGCCAGAAGCGGTTGCCGCTCATCTAGGCGGGGTACGGACCCGGGCATGAGCGAGAACCCCCACGCCATCGACGACGAGGACCTCCCCGAGGACCTCCAGCCCTCCGAGGACAACCCGCTGGCCGTGCCGCTGGACGAGGACGCCGAGGGGACGAAGTCGCGCGAGGAGCTCGACGTGCTCGGGGGCAAGGCGCCCGAGCAGGCCGGCGACTCCGGTGCCGACGCCGAGGGTGACGAACGCGACTCCGGCGACTGACGGCGCGCCGTCGGTGGCGGTGTCGGTGGTCACCCCTACGGTCGTCGGATGACCTCCCGCGACCGCTACGGCACCGACGTCCTGAGCACCGACTGGCGCGCCCCGAAGCGCGGCCGCGCCGTCGAGGCGCCCGCCGAGCTCGGCGCCGTGGTCGAGGAGGTGACGACCGACTGGTGCGGGGAGATCGTGGCCGTCGACCGCGACCTGCACACGGTGACCCTGGAGGACCGCCGGCAGCGTCGCCGCACCTTCCCCCTCGGCCCGGGCTTCCTGCTCGAGGGCCGCCCGGTGATCCTCACCGCGCCGGTGCGGCGGAGCGCCCCGGCGGGGCCGACCCGGACCGCCTCGGGGTCCGTCGCGGTCCACGACGCCCCGGCGCGGGTCGCCCGGGCCAGTCGGATCTTCGTCGAGGGCCGGCACGACGCCGAGCTGGTCGAGAAGGTCTGGGGCGACGACCTGCGGCTGGAGGGTGTGGTCGTGGAGTACCTCGACGGCGTCGACGACCTCGGCGACCAGCTGCGCGACTTCGGTCCCGGGCCGGACCGCCGGGTCGGTGTGCTCGTCGACCACCTGGTGCGCGGCTCGAAGGAGAGCCGGATCGCGCAGGCGGTCGCGGCGTCGCCGGTCGGTGCGCACGTGCTGATCGTCGGCCACCCGTTCATCGACATCTGGGCCGCGGTCAAGCCCGAGCGGCTCGGCCTGGAGCGGTGGCCCGACGTACCGCGCTCGATCGAGTGGAAGAAGGGCATCTGCCAGCAGCTCGGCTGGCCGCACCGCGACCAGGCCGACATCGCCCGCGCCTGGAAGCACATCCTGGGCCGGGTCTCGTCCTTCCACGACCTCGACCCGGCCCTGCTGGGCCGGGTCGAAGAGCTGATCGACTTCGTCACCGCCACACCGGGGTAGCGGCGAGCGCACCGATCAGTTCTGGCCCATCAGTTCTGGCCCATCAGTTCTGGCGCAGTGGCCGACCTTGGGCGTCGGTGACGTTGTCGGTGGCGAGCATGATGATGCCGTCGATCAGGCCCCACAGGGAGCCGATGCCGCAGGTCAGCACGGTGACGACGATCTGCCACACGGCGGTCTTGTTGTCGCCGATGTAGAACCGGCCGATGCCGAAGCCGCCGAGGAAGATCTGCAGCAGGCCGGCGACCAGCTTGCTCTTGTCGGAGTAGGGGACGCCGGTGACCGGGTGCACGCCCCAGGGGGCGGCCGGGCTGGCGCCGTAGGGCGCGTAGCCCCCGGCGGGCGGCGGCGCGGCGGGCTGGCCGTAGGGCGGCGGCACCTGCTGCTCGGCGGGCGGCGGGGGCTGCTCCGCGGACGGCGGCGGAGGCGGGGTGTACGGCGGCGGGACGGACGAGTCGCCGGGCTGCTGGCTCGGGTCGGGTGTCTCGGGACCTTGGGTCATGGCGGACACGCTAGACCCGTCGGCGGCTCTACGGGAGGAGATCGCGCACGACGGCATCCGCCAGGAGTCGTCCGGTTCTGGTCGGCACGAGCCGCGACGGGCTCGCCTCGAGCAGGCCCCGGTCGACCAGGCCGGGCACCGCGGCCCGGCCGGCCTCGTCGAGCACGTCGGTCGGCAGTCCGTCGCGCAGCCGCAGCTCGAGCAGGACCCGCTCCACACGGCGGCTCTCGTCGTCCAGCAGCTCCCGAGCCAGCGCGGGGCTGCGCCCGGCCGCGATCCGGTGGGCGTAGGCCGCCGGGTGCTTGACGTTCCACCACCGCACGCCGCCGACGTGGCTGTGGGCGCCGGGTCCGACGCCCCACCAGTCCCCGCCAGTCCAGTAGAGGAGGTTGTGCCGGCAGCGGTGGCGGTCGCCGCGCGCCCAGTTGGAGACCTCGTACCAGCCCAGGCCCGCCGCGGCCAGGCGCTCGTCGACGAGGAGGTACTTGTCGGCCAGGTCGTCCTCGTCCGGCATCGGCAGGTCACCACGACGGACCCGGCGGGCCAGCGCGGTGCCGTCCTCGACGATCAGCGAGTACGCCGAGACGTGGTCGGGGGCACAGGCCAGCCCGGCCTCGACGCTGGTCTCCCAGTCCTGCAGCGACTCCCCCGGCGTGCCGTAGATGAGGTCCAGGCTCACGCTCTCGAACCCGGCGGCGCGTGCCCACCCGACGACGTCGGGCACCCGTCGCGGGTCGTGCGTGCGGTCCAGGGTCGCGAGCACCTGCGGGACCGCGGACTGCATGCCGAAGGACACCCGTGTGAAGCCGACCTCGCGCAGCCGGCGGAGGGACGCGGCGTCGACGCTGTCGGGGTTGGACTCGGTGGTGACCTCAGCCCCGGGCACGAGGCCGAGCTCGTCGTCGATCGCACGCAGGATCCGGCCCAGGTCGTCGGGGTCGAGCAGGGTCGGAGTGCCGCCGCCGACGAAGACCGTGTCGACCGCGACGTCGGCGGCGCCGAGCGCGGCGCGCATCCGGCGGACCTCCGCGACAGCGGTGTCGGCGTACGACGCGCGGCCGGCGCCCGGACCGAGCTCGTCGGCGGTGTAGGTGTTGAAGTCGCAGTAGCCGCAGCGGACTCGGCAGAACGGCACGTGCACGTAGACCCCGAAGGGGCGGGTCCCGACACCCGCCAGGGCCGACTCCGGCAGCGACCCGTCCTCAGGAACAGGGTCGCCGGCAGGCAGCGTGGAGGGCACCGGCCCATCCTCCCACCCCGTTGAATCGAGACTTCCGTCGGCCGAATCGAGAGTTCCGTCGGCCGAATCGAGACTCCTCTCCATGGCACCTGACAGAAGTGTCGACTCGACGCGCGGAAGTCTCGATTCGACGGTCAGTGGAAGTCGCGGGAGCGGTGCCGGGACCGCAGTGCGCGACCCGCCCCGTCGTGCACCGACTCGATCGGCTCGAGCCGGTCGGCGACCAGGTTGGTGACCCCGTCCTCGCGCTCGAGGATGCCCCGGATCACCATGCCGGCGGCGCTGTTGGCGACGGCGCGGTAGCGCCGCCACACCCCGACCGTGCAGATCACGTTGAGCATCCCGGTCTCGTCCTCGAGGTTGAGGAAGGTGACCCCACCGGCGGTGCCCGGCCGCTGCCGGTGCGTGACCAGGCCGGCCACGTGCACCCGGCGGCCGTGATCGGCCACGAAGCAGTCCGCGACCGACCTGATCCCGACCGCCCGCAGCTGCTCGCGCAGGTGCTCGAACGGGTGCCCCCCGGGCGTGATGCCGGTGGCCCACAGGTCCGCCATGGTGATCTCGACGGCGTCCATGTCGGGCAGCATCGGCGCCGGCGCGGCGACCCGGATGCCCTCGAGGTGCTCGTCGGTCTCGGTCCACCCGGCGTTCCACAGCGCCTGCCGCCGCGAGACGTGACCGGACGCGAAGGCGTCGTCGAACGCACCTGCCGTCGCGAGCGCCTCGAGCTGGCGGGCGTCGAGGCGCGCCCGGCGCGAGAGGTCGGTCTGGTCGGTGAACGGTCGCTCCTCCCGCGCCGCGACGATCCGCTGCGCCACCTCGGCGCTGATCCCGCGCACCGAGTCCAGGCCCAGGCGGACGGCGTACGCCGCGTCGCGCCGGTGCGCGGGCGTCGGGTCGGGCGTGCCCGGGACCCACTCGGTGCGCTCACCGTCGCGCAGGCAGGAGTCGAGCCCCGTGGGACCGGTGGACCTCCCGGCATCGGCAGCGGGCTCGAGGTCGGCGGTCGCGGCCGACAGCGCGAGGTCGGGGCGCCGGACGTCCACGCCGTGGCGCCGGGCGTCGTGCACCAGCGACTGCGGGGAGTAGAAGCCCATCGGCTGCGCGCGCAGCAGCGCGGCGAGGAACGCGCCGGGGTAGTGCAGCTTGCACCACGAGCTGGCGTAGACGAGCTTGGCGAACGACAGCGCGTGGCTCTCGGCGAAGCCGAAGTTCGCGAAGGACAGGATCTGCAGGTAGATCGCGTCGGCACGGTCGCCGGTGATGCCCTTGGCGGACATCCCGGACATCAGCTTCTCCTTGACCGACTCGATCCGCTCGACCCCGCGCTTGGACCCCATCGCCCGGCGCAGCAGGTCGGCCTCGTCGCGGTTGCAGTCGCCGAGGGTGCGGGCCATGTCCATCAGCTGCTCCTGGAACAGCGGCACCCCCTTGGTGCGCTCGAGCACCGGGATCAGCAGCGGGTGGGCGTACTCGACGGGGTCACGACCGGTCGCGCGGCGTACGTAGGGGTGGACGGCGCCACCCTGGATCGGCCCCGGACGGATCAGCGCGATCTCGATCGCGAGGTCGTAGAACTCGCGCGGCTGGAGCCGCGGCAGGGTCCCGATCTGCGCGCGGCTCTCGACCTGGAAGACGCCGACCGAGTCGGCGCGGCAGAGCATGTCGTAGACCGCCGGCTCCTCCTTGGGCATCGTCGCCAGCGTCCACTGCTCACCGAGGTGCTCGGCCACGATCGTCATCATGTGGTCGAGCGCGCTGATCATCCCCAGCCCCAGCAGGTCGAACTTGACCAGGCCCATGAACTCGCAGGCGTCCTTGTCCCACTGGAGCACGGTCCTCCTGTCCATTCGGGCCCGCTCGATCGGCACCACCTCGCCGATCGGTCGCTCGGTCAGCACCATCCCGCCGGAGTGGATGCCGAGGTGGCGCGGCGCTCCGAGGAAGCCGTTGGCGAGCTCGACGACCGGGGCCGGTACGTCGTGCTCGCCGCCCTCGCGGACCGCCACCTCCGTCCACGAGGTGATCTGCTTGGACCAGGCGTCCTGCTGGCCAGGCGAGTGCCCCAGCGCCTTCGCGGCGTCGCGCACCGCCATCTTGGGCCGGTAGCCGACGACGTTGGCGACCTGCGCGGCGTTGTGGCGGCCGTACTTCTCGTAGACCCACTGGATGACCTGCTCCCGCTTGTCGGAGTCGAAGTCGACGTCGATGTCGGGCTCCTCCTCGCGGTGCTGGGAGATGAACCGCTCGAAGGGCAGGCGGTAGAAGACCGGGTCGATCGCGGTGATGCCGAGGGCGTAGCAGACCGCCGAGCTGGCCGCGGATCCCCTGCCCTGGCAGAGGATCCCGCTCTCGCGGGCGAACTCGACGATGTCGTGGACGATCACGAAGTAGCCGTCGAAGTCCTTCTGCGCGATGATCCGGAGCTCGTGCTCGACCCGCTCCCGCGCCTCGCGCTCGTGCGGCTGACCGGCGTAGCGGATCGCGAAGCCCCGCTCGGTCAGCTCGCGCAGCCAGTCCGAGGGCGTCCACCCGTCGGGCACGAACTTCGGCAGCCGCGGGCTGGCCTTCTGCAGGTCGAAGGAGACCGCGTCGGCGATCTCGACGCTGCGCGCGACCGCGCCGGGGTAGCGGACGAAGCGGCGCGCCATCTCCTCCCCCGACCGCAGGCTGGCCATCCCCGACGCCGGCAGCCAGCCGTCCATCTCCGCCAGGCTCCGCCGGGCGCGTACGGCGGCCATCGCGCCTGCCACGCGGTGCAGCTCGGGCCGCGCGTAGTGCACGTTGTTGGTCGCGACGTAGGGCAGGCCGTGGTCGACGGCCAGCCGAGCGAGCAGGTCGTTGTGCGCCGAGTCGGTCGGGAAGCCGTGGTCGACGAGCTCGACCGCGACGTGCTCGTGGCCGAACAGCGCGGTCAGCCGGTCCAGCTCCTCGGCGGCGTACGACGGGCCGCGCGCCAGCGCCTGCCGGACCGTGCCCTTGCGGCAGCCGGTGAGCACCAGCCAGTGCCCTCCTCGAGGACCACCCGCTCGCTCGGCCAGCTCGCCCAGGTCGTAGACGGGCTTGCCCTTCTCGTCGCCGCGCAGCTGGGCGTCGGTGATCGCGCCGGCCAGCCGGTGGTAGCCCTCGACCCCGCGCGCGAGCACCAGCAGGTGGCTGCCCTCGGGGTCGGGGACGCCGTTCTGCGGCTTGGTGAGGCCGAGCGACAGCTCGGCGCCGTAGATCGTGCCGATGCCCTGTCCCTGCTCGGCATGGAGCTGGGCGGTCTCGGCGAAGAGGGGCGCCCCGTAGAACCCGTCGTGGTCGGTGATCGCGAGCGCGTGCAGCCCGAGGCGCAGCGCCTCGAGCACCAGGTGGTCCGGCCCGCTGGCACCGTCGAGGAAGCTGAAGGAGGAGTGGCAGTGCAGCTCGGCGTACGGCGTGACCGCGCCGACCGGCCGCTCCACGTCGACCCGACGCGGTTTGCGCTTGCGCGTCGAGATCGGGGCCTCGGGGTCCTGCGGCGTGACGACCCGCCCGGAGAGACGTCTCTCCAGCTCGCCCCAGGACATCGTCGGGTTGTTCCAGCCCATCAGCCCGCCCTCCCCGTCCGGTGGCTAGTCATAGGCGGCTTCCGTCCACCACACGCCCGAGTCCCAGGTCATCAGCCAGGCCCGGCCGTCGACTCCGACGACCTGGAACCGAGCCACCCGACGGGGCACTCCCGTCGCTCGGGACTCCCACCACAGCTCCTCGACCGGCCACGGGCCGGCCCAGGCGCCGACCGGCTGCCAGCCGTCGCCCGGCGAGGGACGGAACCGGGCCGGCTCGCTGGTCACCCCGCCCCGCTCGTCGACGTCGACGGCGTGGCCGGCCGGGCCGACCATCTCGGCCGCCCACGGGGTGGCGAGCACGCGCGCCGGCGCGGGTGGCGGGATGCTGCCCGGCCACGGCGGACCCGTCGGCCGGAGGCCCGTGGGGCGCTCTCCCCACGGCACCAGCGCCTGCCGGTCGCGCGGTGCCCGGCCGCCCTGGAGGACCGGGCGGACGACGGCCTCGTGGCCGAGCATCCCCTGGACCCGGGCGATGCCGCGCTCGACCCGCTCGTCGGTCCCGCCCCACAGCCCGTCGGCGTGGACGGCGTCGGGGACGACGGTCACCGGCTCGAAGCGGACCCGGTCGACCGGCGCCCGCACGTCCCCTGCGCGGCCCGGCCCGTTCATGGCGCCTTGCAGCTGCCAGTGCAGACGGTCGACGAGGTCGGCGGCGGAGAACCAGCGCGGGTGCAGCCACACCCGCGAGGACGCCGGCTCGGCCTCGCCCTCGCAGCGCGCCTCGACCAGCACCTCGGTGCACACCAGGCCCTGACGGGCGAGGCCGGCGACGAACCGGTCGGCGGTCTGCCGGACGCTGAAGCTGATCGTCTCCGCGTTGTCCAGCGGCGGCTCGAAGTCGACGTGGCAGGAGAGCTCGGGCGGCGGGGTGCGGGTGGCCAGCGGGGCGGCGCCGGCACCGCCGACGACCCGGTGCACCCAGGCGACGTGGGCGCCGAACCGGTCCCGGACGTCGGTCGCCGAGAGGTCCGCGAGGTCGCCGAGGGTGCGCAGCCCGAGCCGCTTCATCAGGCTGACCGCGTCCCTGCCGGCGTCGGAGTCGTCGACCACGTCGACCGGCAGCGCGCGCAGGAACTGCGCCGACTCCCCCGGCGCCACGACATGACAGTCCTGCCGCTCGGCCCGGCGAGCGGCCTGCTCGGCGGTGAAGAGCTCGTCGGCGACACCGAACCGGCAGTCCCACACCCCGTGCGCGACCAGCCGCTCGGCGAGGATCGCTGCACCGGTCGCCTCACCGCCGTGGAAGCGCGCTGGAGCCGGCAGCGCCAGCAGGCCGGGCCGCAGCGGGGCGACCCCCGGCCGGATCTCCTCGACCGCGGCGAGCACCGGCTCGAACGCCCGGGCGTCGCGGTCGGGGTTGACCCCGTGCACCTGCAGCTCGGGGCAGCGCGACTGGGCGTCCCGGCGGCGCATCCCGCGGCGTACGCCGGCTGCCCGGGCTGCGGCGTTGCAGGCACAGACGATGTTGGCGCTGAACACCGCGGCGGGCAGGTGGGTCGGCAGCCCCTCGTCGGCCAGGGCGGCGACGACCGGCCAGTCGGGGCACCAGACGGCCATGATCCTCATGGATGCGACCTCAACTGGCCACCTCGACCTCCGCGACGGCGGCGACGGGGTCTGCCCGGCGGTAGGTCTGGTCCGCGGCGGGGAACCACAGGGCTCCGCGACGCGGCGGAGCCGACCCGCGCCGGGCCTCGACGAGGAGCCGCCGCGCCCGGAGGTGGCCGTGCCCCTCCCCGATCCCGGACCACGCCGGCTCGCGCGTGGTCAGCCGCACCTCGGCCCGGGGCCAGTCCCCCGCGGACCTCTCCTGGGCGACGAGGGCGGCGGACCGCTTGCGCAGTCGGGCGCCCAGTCGCTCCGCCACCCGCTCGGGCACCCGTCCCTGCGTCCGGACCAGGACGACGGTCACGACGTCGGCGAGCGCGGCGGTGACCTCGAGCCACCGGTCACCGGGGTCGGGGACGAGCACGGTGCGGTCCAGGTCGACCCCGAGCACCCGGGCCGCCTCCACGCCGAAGTCGGGGATCCCGACCACCGCGCACCAGCCACCCGCGGCGGAGGGACCGGCGAGCAGCGCCAGCGCGAGGCTCGCGCTGTCGACGGCGTAGCTGCCGCCGGCACGCAGCTGGACCAGCCCGGCGAGGGCCGGGTGGGTCTCCAGCGGGAGGCGGGGCATGCCGTCCTGCATGCCCGCCATCCGGCTGCGCAGCTGCGCGATGGTGTCGGAGGTGCTGGCCACACCCCATCTTCGAACATCTGTTCGATCAGGTCAACAGCGGTTCGCTCCCGCTCCGACCTGTCGTGCGCACGTCACCCGTAGAGCGAGTCGATCAGCGCCTTGTTGTTCTCCTCGACCACGTTCCGCTTGACCTTCATCGACGGGGTGAGCTCCCCCGACTCGATGGTGAGGTCGTGGTCGAGCACCTTCCACTTCTTGATGGTCTCCCACCTGTTCAGCTCGGCGTTGAGCTGCTCGACGTACCCCTTGACCATCTCCTGGGCGGCGTCGGAGCCCACCACCTCGGCGTACGACGCGTCGGCCATGCCGTGCTCCTTGGCCCAGTCCACCATCGCGTCCGGGTCGAGGGTGATCAGGGCGACCACGTAGTTGCGCTCGTTGCCGAAGACCAGGAACTGGCTCGCGTAGGGGCACAGCGCCTTGAACTTGGCCTCGATCGCCGACGGGGCGACGTACTTGCCGCCCGACGTCTTGAAGAGGTCCTTGATCCGGCCGGTGATGGTGAGGAAGCCCTCCGCGTCCAGGCTGCCCTTGTCGCCGGTGCGCAGCCAGCCCTCCTCGGTCAGCGTCTTGGCGGTCTCCTCGGGGAGGTTGTGGTAGCCGGCCATGACGTGCGGCCCGCGCAGCATCACCTCGTCGTCGGGACCGATCATGATCTCGCTGCCGGGCAGCGCCGGACCCACCGTGCCGATCTTGTAGGAGTGCGGGAGGTTGACCGTCGCCCCCGCGGCGTTCTCCGTCATGCCGTAGCCCTCGAGGATGAGGACGCCCGCGGCGTTGAACCACTCCGCGATCTCGGCGTTCAGCGCCGCCGACCCCGAGATGAAGAACCGCACGCGACCGCCGAAGCGCTCGCGCACCTTGCTGAACACCAGCCGGTCGAAGAGCCCGTTCTGGACGCCGAGCAGGAACGGCACCGACCGACCCTCCTTCTTGCGCCGCTCGACGTCGACGCCGACCTTGAAGGCCTGCAGGAAGATCTTCTCCTTCAGCCCGCCCTCGGCGGCCTGCATGGTGACGATCCGCGCGTGGGCCTTCTCGAAGATGCGTGGCGCGGCGCCCATGAACGTCGGCTTCACGATGCCGAGGTTGTCGACGATCTTGTCGACCCGACCGTCGATCGCGGTCGCGAAGCCGCAGGCCAGCTGCGCCGAGAGCAGCACCTTGCCGAAGGCGTGGGCCATCGGCAGCCACAGGAACTGCAGGTCGGTCTCGTCCAGGATGTTCTGCACCTGGATCGCCGCGCCCTCGTAGACCCAGGCGCGGTGCAGCAGCCGCACGCCCTTGGGCCGCCCGGTCGTGCCGGAGGTGTAGATCAAGGTGGCGAGCTGGTCGGCCGGGATCGCGCGGGCGGTCTCCTCGACGACGCCCGGGTGGTCGGCGAGGTAGGCCTCGCCCAGCTTGGCGAGGTCGTCGAGCCCGATGATCCAGTCGCCGTCGGTGGTGCCGTCGAACGTGACGACCTTCTCCAGGTGGGGCAGGTCGCCCTTGTGCTCCTTGAGCTTGGCGATCTGCTCGTCGTCCTCGGCGAAGACGACGCGGCACTCGGAGTCGCCGAGGATGTACGCCGTGTCCTCGCTGTTGGTGGAGGGGTAGACCGTCGTCGTGGCGCCTGCCGAGCACATCACAGCGAGGTCGGCCAGGATCCACTCGTAGCGCGTCGACGACGCGATCCCGACCCGCTGCTCGGGCTGGATGCCGAGGGAGAGCAGGCCGGCGGCGAGCTTCTCGACCAGGTCGCCCGCCTGGCGCCAGGTGACGGACTCCCACCCCTCTCCTCGGGGGTAGCGGAACGCCTCGAGGTCGCCGGACGCGGCGACGCGGTCGAGGAACTGCACTGCGAAGTTCTGGGTGAGGTCGTCGACGAAACCGGGATCGACACCGGGGCTGGCCTGGGCGGTCATCTCACTCCTGCTGGACACCGAGACGGACGAGGGATGCGACGTAACCTAGATCACTTTGCCTACCCGCGGGTAGGGAACAATGTCACACGTCCGTCACCCGCCCGTCCCCTGCCCCGCGACGGCGCGTCGGTCGGGTCAGACCCGGGCGGCGACGTACCGCTCGGCCGCTGCGCGTGCCTGGGCCGTCAGTCCGTCCACCCGTAGCAGGTCCGGCAGCAGGTCGGCCTCGGTGGTCAGCGCGCGGAACATCGTGCTCACCGTCACGCCGTGACCGGGTCGGTGCTCGACCGTCAGCTCGTCGCCCGCCCGGACCTCGCCCTCGACGAGCACCCGCAGGTAGGGACCGGGCCGGCCCACCTGGGTGAACCGCTTGACCCACGCCCGGTTGTCGAAGCCACCCAGGCCCATCCAGTTCTTGAAGTCGTTGCACGGGATCCGCACGCTGCAGACCTCGAGGAGCACGCCGTCCACGCCGCCGAGCCGCCAGCGCTCACCGACCTCGGCCTCGTTGACATCGATGCCGACCGTGGTGAGGTTCTCAGCGAACATCCCGTCGCGGATCTCGTGCCCGAGCACGTCCGCCCAGCTGTCGAGGTCCTCGCGGGCGAACGCGTAGACCGCCTGGTCGACCCCGCCGTGGTGCTGGGTGTCGCCGACCTGGTCGCCGTCCAGCCCACGGGTCCGTACGGCGACCGGACCGCTGACCGGGCGCTTGTCCATCGCGGTCGAGCCGATGCCCGCCCACTCGGCGGGGCGGGGGGTTCCGACGTTCACGGACGACAGGTGCGGCACCGGACGATCCTCTCAGAGCCGGGTCACCCCTACCGGTGGTTTTCCCGCGGTGTGGAGCGGGAACGTGGAGAGACGAGTGATCCGGACGATCTAGGGGGACCCGGATGCGCGGTGGTGTCATCGACGTGCTGCCCTGGCTGCGCAGCATCAGACCCGTCCTGACGGCGGTCGACCCGTTGGCGGTGGTGCTGGCCGGGGTGCTCGTCCACGAGCAGGCGTCCCTGCCTGCGGTCGCCGCGGCGGCCATGGCCGCCACCTTCGTGTGCCGCGGCGCCGACCTGCACCGGTCGCGCCTGGTGCTCTCGATCGTCGACGACCTGCCCCGTCTCGGCGTGGCTGCCATCGTGTCGGGTCTCACCCTGGCCGCGCTCACGCCGGGCAGCTCGACCGGCCAGCTGTGGCGGCTCTTGCTGGTGTTCACCACCGCGACGTTCCTGCTCCTGCTCCTGCTGCGCTCGGTCACGTACGCCGTCGTGCACTCGCGTCGCCGCTCGGGGCGCAGCTCCCACCCGGTCGTCGTCGTCGGCGCCGGCGCGGTCGGGCGGCGGCTGGCGACCACGTTCGTGCACCGCCCGGAGTACGGACTGGAGCCGGTCGGCATCATCGACACCGCCCCCGACCTCACGGCTCGCGACCTGCCGGTCCCCCTCCTCGGGGGGATCGACGACCTCGAGGGCGTGATGGCCGACCTGGGCGTCGACGACGTCGTCTTCGCGTTCCCCGACCCGCCCGACGACCGCACCATCGACGTCGTGCGCCGGTGCGTGCAGGCCGACCACCAGGTGTTCGTCGTCCCGCGCTTCTTCGAGATGATGGGGATCGACCACCACCGCCGCACCGAGGTCATCGGCGACGTCGCGGTGATGCGGTTGCGGCGCTGGGGCCTGCGCCCCCACACGCTGTTCCTCAAGCGGATCCTCGACATCGCCGTGTCCGCGGTCGCCCTCGTGCTGCTGTCGCCGGTGCTGGTCGCCTGCGCGATCGCCGTCCGGCTCGAGACGGGGCCGGGCGTGATCTTCCGCCAGGTGCGCGTGGGCCGGGGCGGCCGGACCTTCACGCTCTACAAGTTCCGCTCCCTCAAGCCGGTCGACGAGGTCGAGAGCGCGACCCAGTGGTCGATCGACCACGACGCCCGGCTCGGACCCGTCGGACGGTTCCTGCGGCGGACCAGCCTGGACGAGCTGCCCCAGCTGGTCAACGTCCTCCGCGGCGACATGAGCCTGGTGGGGCCGCGGCCGGAGCGGCCGTTCTTCGTGCGCGAGTTCGCCCGCACCGAGCTCCGCTACGACGACCGCCACCGCGTCCAGACCGGGCTCACCGGCTACGCCCAGGTCCACGACCTGCGCGGTGACACCCCGATCGACGCGCGGGTGCGCTTCGACAACTACTACATCGAGAACTGGTCGCTGTGGTCCGACATCAAGATCATGGCCCGCACCGTGCGGGCGGTATTCCGCGGTGAACCCGCCGTCGGTGGCATCGACCTGAGCCCGGGGGCGACGCCGCCGCGCGAGGAGCACCGGCCGACGCGCCGTACCGTCGTCCCGGACCGGCCGCACGTGCTCCACGTGGCACAGCCGACCACCGAGGGCGTCGCGACCGTCCTGCTCGGCTACGTTCGCGACCAGCTCGCGCGGGGCTGGAGCGTCACCGTCGCGTGTCCCGAGGAGGGCTGGTTGGCTCGCTCCGCGCAGCAGGCCGGAGCGCGCGTGGTGCGGTGGGAGGCCTCGCGCTCCCCCGGACCGCGCGTGCCCTCCGAGACCCGACGGCTGCGCCGCATCGTCGAGGGCGTCGACCCCGACGTCGTGCACCTCCACAGCTCCAAGGCCGGCATGGCCGGACGTCTCGCGGTCCGGGGCCGTCGGCCCACGATCTTCCAGCCGCACGCCTGGTCCTTCGACGCCGTGCGCGGACCGGTGCGGGCGGCGAGCCTGGCGTGGGAGCGGTTCGCACAGCGCTGGACCACCGAGCTGGTGTGCGTCAGCCTGAGCGAGCGGGTGGCCGGCGAGCGGCACGGCATCTCCGCACCCGTGACCCTGGCCCTCAACGGGGTCCACCTGGCCCGGTTCGAGGTGGCGACCGACGACGAGCGGCGGCGCGCCCGCGCCCGCCTCGGCCTGCTCGACGCCCCGACGGTGGTCTGCGTCGGCCGGCTCGCCGAGCAGAAGGGACAGCGCGACCTGATCGACGCCTGGACGCACGTGCTGGACCGGGTGCCGACCGCCCGCCTGGTGCTCGTCGGCGACGGGCCCGACCGGGACGAGTTGGAAGCGCGCGCGCAGCTGACCGGGGGTGTCACGATGGCCGGCAACCGGACCGACGTGCCCGACTGGCTCGCCGCTGCGGACGTGGTCGTCGCACCGTCCCGGTGGGAGGGCATGGCGGTCGCGCCCCTGGAGGCGATGGCCGCTGGGCGCAGCGTGGTCGCGACCCGGGTCACGGGCATGGCGGAGAGCGTCCCCCGCGGGGCCGGGGCGCTCGTCACCGTCGGCGACCTCACCGCCCTGGCCGACGCGCTCGTCCGCCGGTTGCTCGATCCGGATCTCGCCGCGACGGAGGGGCGCCACGGCCGGACGCACGTCGAGGCGCACCACGATGTCGACGCCTCGGCCGAGCACGTCGCCCGCGTCACCCTGCGGCAGCACTGGCGCTCCCACGGGCTCGGCGACGCCCTGATGGCGCTCCGCCCCCTGGCCACCACCCCCGCCCCGTCCGGTGCGGCACCCGCCGTCCCCACGGTGGTGCTCGACGCCGTCGACGACCTCCGCCCGGTCGCCTCGATGGAAGCCGCCGCCGACCGGCAGGACCCCGTCGAGGCGGTCGCCGAGCCCCTGGCGGCCGAACCGGTCGCGCTCGTCGCGGACGCGGTGACCGACGGCGCGGTCCTGCGGGTCGGCGACGCCATCCCGCTGGGCCCGGCGGTCCCGGGTCCGCGTCGCCCCGACGCGACCGAGGGCCGACCCTGACCCACCTGTCGGGACGCCTCCGAGGTGCGGTCGCGCTCAGGCGGGGGAAGTGGCGCCGTTTGGTCACCAACAGCATGCGGGAGCGCTCCCCACCTGCGGTTGGTGACCAAACGTGGCCCCTTTCCGCAGGATCGAGCCGGGCCTCGTCGGAGGCGTCAGACGACCCGGCCGCCCCACCCGGCCGCCCCAGCAGCCACCCCGCATGACGTCCCCCGCAACGTCAGACGACCCGGTCGCCCCAGCAGCCACCCCGCATGACGTCCGGCGCAGTGACTCCGGACGTCAGACGACCTGGTCGCCCCAGCAGCCACCCCGCATGACGTCCGGCGCAACGTCAGACGACCCGGCCGCCCCAGCAGCCACCCCGCATGACGTCCGGCGCAGTGACTCCGGACGTCAGACGACCCGGCCGCCCCAGCAGCCAGGTCGTATGACGTCAAGCGTAGGTCAGGCGGAGCCCCGGAGGTCAGGAGGCGAGGCGCTCGGGGCGCTTGGTCAGCAGGACGACGCCGAGCAGCCGGACGCCGACCGAGCGGATCCGGGCCACGTGCTCGCGCAGCTCGCGCTGGGCGACCCCGGCCTCGGGGACGGCCAGCAGCACCGAGCCGCCCGCGGCCATCACCCGGGCGTCGTCGCGCTGGTCGAGGGGTGGTGCGAGCACCACGACGATGTCGAAGCGGCGAGCGGCCTCGTCCATCACGTGCGCGAACCGGGTCTCGAGCAGGGTGTCGGAGGGCTCCCCGCCCCACTGCCCCGCCGGCAGGACGGTCAGGCCCGGCACCGGTCCGGGGCTGAGCGCAGAGTCGAGGTCGTCACCGACGAGCACGTCGTACAGGCCCGCGCCGTCCTGGCCGGCGGCCACCGGGCGGCCGTCCTCCTCGCCGACGCGGCCATCGACGAGGAGGACCCGCCGGCCGACGTTGGCCAGCGAGACCGCGAGGTTGGCTCCGAGCCACACGTGGACACCGCCGGGTCGGACGCCGGTCACGACGACGAGCGTCACCGGGTCGCTGCTCGCCTCGGCCTCGAGCGCGATCCTGAGCTGACGGAAGACGTCGGCCGCGGTCGTCCCGGGGTAGAGCGCCGGCAGCGTCGAGGGGTCCCGGGGCTGGCTCATCTGGGCGAGCACCGGGGCATCGGCGAGCTCCTCCACCTCGTGGGGCGCGCCGACCACCGCGACCCGCCGCTCGCGCAGGAGCGCGCCGCAGACCGCCAGGATCACCGCGAGCAGCACCCCGACCCCGATGCCGAGCAGCAGGTTGGGGCTCGAGAACGTCGCGGGCGGCCGCGCCGGGTTGCTGGTCGTGAACAGGAACGAGCCGTTGCTCGGGTCGTAGATCGGGATCACCGCGGCGGTCGTGTTCGCGATCTCGGCGGCCACCTCCGGGTCGGAGTCGGTGGCCTCGATCTCGACCAGGATGGTGCCCTGGATCCACCGCCCGCGGATCGAGTCACGCAGCTGCTCGACCGTCCGCGGCTGGCTCAACCGGGAGCGGACCTCCTCCAGGACGTCCTCGGAGTTCGCCAGCTCCCCGACGCTGCCGCGCAGCGAGTCGAGGTCCTCGTCGGTCGGCGTCGCCTGGGGCGACGACGCCGCCGACAGCGTCGCCGTCGCCACGTAGGTCTTCGGCGCGAGCCACAGGCCGACACCGACGGCGGCCCCGGTCACCACCACGATCGTCAGCACCAGCAGGCGGTGCCGCGACACGGCCCGCCAGACGTCCTTCGGTTCCATGCTCCCCCGCATTGCTCGCTCTGCGGTGGCAGGGGGTCTCCCCGCCACCCACTTCCGCGCCCCGAGTCGCGTCCTCCGGGCGGCACCGATCGGCACCGCTCACGGTCGACATCAGGACCAACGTCATCGTCACGGTTTGGTTACGACCAATTCCCTACCTCCCACGGCCGAGCGATAGAGGGATCGGTAGGCATCGGCCATCCGGGACGACGAATACCGTCGTTCGACGTGCGCCCGACCGACGGCCGCCAGCCGCCTGCGGCGACCCGGGTCGGCGAGCAGGCCGCGGACGGCGTCGGCGAGCGCGACAGCATCGCCGGGCTCGACGAGCTCGACGCTGCCGGGCTCCAGCCCGCGCAGGCCGCCGACGGCGCTGGCGACCACGGGCACGCCGGCCGCCAGTGCCTCCAGCACCGCCATCGGCAGGCCCTCACGGTCGCTCGAGAGCACCAGCAGGTCGGCCGCCGCCAGCAGCCGGCCCACGTCGTCACGGTCGCCGAGGAAGGTGATCCGTCCGGCGGCACCGCACCCCTCGGCCCGGTCCTGCAGCGCAGCTCGGTCCGGTCCGTCCCCGGCCACGACCAGGTGGGCGTCGGGGATCCGCGCCCAGCCGTCGATCACCAGGTCGAGGCGTTTCGGGGGCGCGAGGCGCGCCGCGCTGAGCACGACCGCGGCCCCGGGCGGGACCCCGAGCTCGCGACGTACGTCGACAGCGGGATCACCCGGGACCAGGCGGGGTTCGGGCACCGCGTTCTCGATGACCCGGACCGCGGTCGACGGCAGGCCGGCCGCCACGAGCCGATCCCGGACGTCGCCGGACACCGCGACGACGGCGTCGCTGCAGCGCGCGAGCAGACGCGCGGCCGGGCGGTACGCCTCGTCGGCCAGGCCGTGGACGGACGTGACGATCGGTGGGCGCCGCCGGCCCAGACGGGATGCGTGCACCGCGACCGTGGCGCGCACGTTGTGGGTGTGGACCAGGTCCGGAGCGAACGCGCGCAGCGTCGCCCGGAGCGCCCTGGCCGACCGCAGCAGCGCCACCGGGCCGGGGTCGCGCAGCGGCACCCGCGCGGTGGGTACGCCGACCACGGCCAGCTCGTCGGCCCGCCAGCCGCCGGCGCTGGCCACGGTCACCTCGTCCCCGTCTGCGCGCATCCGCAGCGCCAGGTCGTGCACCACGGCCTCGGCCCCGCCCGATCCCATCTCGGCGACGACGCTCAGCACATGCACGGCTCAGCCCTCCCGGCTCGCGTGATAGGTGGCGGTCAGCCCGTCGAGGCAGTGCTCGAGCGTGTAGCCCTCGAGGATCCGGCGACGCGCCGAGGCGCCGAGCCGGGTGCGCAGGTCGACGTCGCCGACGAGGCGCCGGAGGGCGTCCGCCAGGGCGTGGGGGTCGTCGACCGGGCACAGCAACCCGTCGACGCTGTCCCGGACGACCTCCGGGACGCCGCCGACCGCCGTGCTGACGACCGGCAGGCCACTGGCCATGCCCTCGAGCAGCGCGATCGGGCAGTTCTCGGCGGCGGAGGTCAGCACGAACAGGTCCGCGTCCGCGAGGTACGGCGAGGGGTCGGCCACCCGCCCGGTCAGCTCGACCCGCCCAGCGAGGTCGGGACGTGCGCAGCGCGCGGCGACCTCCGCCCGCAACGGACCGTCCCCGACGATCCGAAGCCGCAGCCCGGGGACCGCCGCGACGGCGTCGAGCAGCAGGCCGACCCGCTTGACCGGCGCGAGCACCCCGACCCAGACTGCCCGGGGTGCCTCGTGGGTCGGGTCGGCCGTCGCGAACCGCTCGGCCGGCACGCCGTTGGGCACCACGTCGACGACCCGGGACGGCAGCCCGACGTGCTCGACGGCGTACCGGGCGACGGCGGAGCTCGGGACGACGACCCGGCTGCGGCCCCAGCGCGTGACCAGCCGCTCCCCGGTCAGGTAGTAGAGGCGGTCGCGCCGACGCCGTGGGGCAGCGAGCGCGTTGCCTGCGACCAGGTCCGAGAGACCGTCCGCGACGCCGTGGAGGGTGTAGACGACCCCGACCCCCGGTTGCCGCGCCCGCAGGGCCGGTGCCAGCCCGCGGCCGAGCCAGCCGGCCCGGCGGTCCTGCAGGTGCACGACGTCGGGGCGCAGCGACCACAGCCGGCGCACCGCCTCGCTCCCGCCGCGCACGTCGACCTTCGAGGTCACCGGCAGCTCGTGCCAGGTGACACCGGCCGCCCGTGCGGTGTCGGTGCGCAGGGTCCGGGGGCCGAGGACGTGGCTGTCGTGTCCCCGGGAGGCCAGCCCCCGCGCGACGTCGACGGCATGGTCGACCGGCCCTCCCGCGTCGAGCGTGAGGACCTGCACGACCCGCATGCCGGTCACGGCCGCGGCCCTCCGGCCTTCGGCGGGGAGGAGACGCCCACGGCCAACGCGGCCAGGAGCCAGAACGGCAGGTAGTACTGCTCGGTGACGAAGGTGGCCGCGACGGCGGTCCCCACCAGACCGGCGCACACGGCCGCGCCGACCGGGTCGCCGCGCTGCTTCCAGGCACGCCACGCCCCCGCGAACGCCAGGACGAGGACGGCCACGAACGCCGCCAGGCCGACCAGCCCGAGCTCGCTGGAGACCTCCAGCCAGGTGTTGTGGGCGACGTCGAGCGGGTGGTTGACGTCGTCGGGCAGGTTGGTGGTGAACTCGTCGTGCTCCAGCGAGAAGGCGCCCGGGCCCAGACCCAGCACCGGGTGCTCCACCGTCATCTGGGCCGCCGCGCGCCACAGTCCGAGCCGCTCGGAGACGTTCTGGTCGGCGACCACGCCCTTCTGCTGCAGGCTCACCGAGACCAGGCCTGGCAGGGTGACCACCACCAGGAGGACGGCCGTGACGACGGCCGCGACCAGCCCGACAACGACCCGGGCGCGGACCATGCCCGTGACGAGGACGACGAGCAGCATGACGACCAGGCCCACGAGCGCACCGCGCGAGAGCGTGCCGGCGATCCCGACCACGACCACCACCGTCGCGAGGTCCCACAGCCTCGGGTGCCGCCCGCCTCGCACCGCCGGCCCCAGGGCGACCGCCGGGATGAGGAAGAACGCCAGGTCGTTCGGGTCCCCGATGGGGCCACCCACCCGACGGTCTCCCCCCACCGCGAAGGTCGCGATCCCACACAGGGCCGCCGCCGCACAGGCGGCGACGTAGGCGCGCGCGAGCCGCTGCGGCGTGAGGCCGTCACGCAGCGCGTCGGCGAGCACGAGCAGGACCACCAGGAAGCCGGCGTACCGGACCACGACGTGCTGGCCCGCGTCGCCGTTGTTGTGGAGGAGGGTCGACGCGGCGATCACCGCAGTGAACGCCAGGGCCGCCAGCAGGACCGGGCTGCGGGTGGGCGGGCGGCCGCGAGGGGAGCAGCGCCGGATGAGCCAGGAGACGAGCAGCACCAGCGCCAGCACCTTGCTGATCCGGGGGTCTGCCTGGGCGAGGTAGTCCTCGAAGACCGACGCGCCGACCACGGCGAGGGCCGCCCACTCCAGGCGGAGCAGCAGACCGGCCACGACCGCGCCTGCGACGACGGCGCCACCCACCGGTGCCGGCGCGACGCCCGCCGCCGTCCCGAGCACCACCGCCGCCGCGAGGGGCAGCACCACCGTCCAGGCCGACCGCGGTCGGCCGGGCGCCCGACGCCACGACATTCCACGGGCCGCCGGCGGGGTGGGGGGGTCGACCGGGACCAAGGCGGTCTGCGGTCCGTCCACCCCGTCACCCGGCGGGTGGGGGTCCACCAGGACCTGCTCGCGGTCGCTCACCATCGTGGCCCCCTCCGGCGCCTCCAGGTGTCCAGCGGGCGCAGGACCGTGTAGGCGCCGTCGAGCACGAGACGCAGGTCGACCGGGTCGGTCGGGGCGAAGGAGCGTCGCAGGGAGAGCCTCGGCGTCCGGGAGGTGTTGAGCCCGCGGTCGACGGTGATCCCGATGCGGTAGCCGGCGTCGGCCGCCGCGGCGCGTACGGCGGGGTTCCACCCACCGGTCGGGTAGGCCAGCGAGTCGACGGGACGGCCGAGCAGCTCCTCGACGGCGACGCGGGACTCCACCAGCTCGCGCTTGAGGTGGTCGGGGTCCAGGCCGGGCAACCACGGGTGGCTCACGGTGTGGGATCCGATGTCGAGGCCCTCGCCCGCGGCAGCGACCAGCTCGTCGGAGCGGGCGAGCCGGTGGCGGTCGTGCCGCGGCTCCACCTGGTCCCAGGCGAACCGCCCGACGCCGGAGAGATAGCCCGAGACCACGAACAGCGTCGCCGCCAGGCCGCGGTCGCGCAGGATCGGCCAGGCGGTCTCGACCACGCTGGCGTAGCCGTCGTCGAAGGTCAGGCACACGGCGCGGTCCGGCAGCGTGCCGGCATCGAGCGCCGCGACCGCCGCGTCGAGCGGGAGCACCGTGGCGCCCCACTCGTCGAGCACGTCGAGGTTCCGCCGGAAGTCGTCGACCCCCGTCGACAAGCCGTCGCTGGCGAGACCGTCGACGCGGTGCCAGCCGATGATGGTCAGGCCCGCGTCGCCGGACATCCGTCGGCCGGCCGTGACCACCGGTCGTGACAGGCCGCCGAGCAGCCGCACCGGCCCCCTCATGCCGTCCTCCTCATCAGTCGGGCCGCGTCGCGCAGGCGCTCCCGGTCGACCGCCCACACCGTGGCGAGGTAGGCCGCGAGTCCCGCCGTGCCGACCACGACGAGCGCGGTGACGGAGGGTGGGTCGGGGTCGAGGACCTGACGCAGCAGCAGGACCGTCGCCGTCATCACCGCAGTGGCGACCGCGGCCCCGCGCAGGGAGAGCACGAGCCGGCGCAGCGAGAAGCCGGGCACGAACAGGCGGGCGAGGACCAGCGCCACCAAGGAGACGACGGTGGCGGCCGCCACCTGTCCGACGGCGACCGCGGTGATGCCCCGGTGGACCACCGCGAGGAGGGTGACCACCAGGAGCACCAGGTGGCACAGGCGCAGCAGCATGGACAGGGCCGGGCGGCCGGCCGCGTTCAGCGCGGTCTGCACGAGCTGCCCGACGCTCAGGAGCACGGCGTAGAGCGCGAGCCAGGCGACGACCGGGACGCCAGGTGACCACTTGTCGCCCAGCAGCACCAGGTCGTCGGCGAACAGCCCGATGCCGAGACAGATCGGCGCGACCAGGGTCAGGGTCGCGGTCATCACCGTCACCGCGGCGCGCCCGAGGTCCACGCCGCGCTGGCGGCACAGGTAGGGGAAGGCGGCACCGGTCGTGACGACGACGATCATCAGGTAGGGCATGAACGCCAACCGGAACGCCAGCGAGTACTGCCCGAGCGCTCCACCGCCGAGGACCCAGGAGACGACGAGGTAGTCGACGTTGAGCTGCACGAGCTCGAGCAGGTTGGCACCGGCGTAGGGACCGCCGTACGAGAGCAGGCCTCGGGCGTCCTCGAGGTTCCACCCGGGCACGACCGGTGGGTGGACGACCCAGGCCAGCAGCATGGTCAGGACCGCCTGCACCACCTGGCCGACCACGAGCGCCATCACGCCGTGCCCCTCGAGCGCGAGGGCGACGGCGACCACCGCGCCGACGACCGACGACACGGTGTCGGGGATGATCCGGCGGGCGAAGGCCAGGCGCCGCCGCAGCAGCTCGTTGGTGACGGCCGCGACCGCCAGGCAGGGCAGGGTGACGGTCAGGCCGCGGATCACGGCGGCGCCACCGTCTCGCGCGTTGAGGGCGGCCGCGAGCCAGGGTGCACAGACCCAGAGGAGGGCGGCGAGCAGCCCACCGGTCGCGACGCCGACCGTGACGGCGGTGCGGGCCGCCCGGTGCACGTCCCCGCGCCAGTAGACCAACGCGCTCGCCGTCCCGAGGCTGGTGACGATCGCCGACACGTTGGCCACCAGCGTGCCGAGCGCGACCAGGCCGAGCGAGGAGGGCGCGAGCATCGCTGCGAGCGTGAGGAGCACCACCGTCTGCGACGCCTTGACCACGACGCCGTTGGTCGCCAGCCAGAGTGCGCCGCGGGCGGTGCGGCCGGCCTCGACGTCGGGGGCCGGCCGGGCGGCCGGCGCGGCGTCGGCGGGCTCGCCGGCGAGGCCACGGGCGACGGCGGCGAGGTGGCGCTCCAGGTCGGCCCTGCCGAGGTCGTGCAGGGAGCGGTTGCGCAGGTAGAGCACGACGGCAGCGAGCGCGATGGCCCGGCGGTGCTCGAGGTCGTGGTCGGCCCAGGCGGCCCCCGCCACCCGCGCCCCGGCGAGCGGGGCGGGGGTGGCGGCCAGGTCCATCAACGCCGCGCTGACGGGCCGGTCGGTGCCGGCCACGGCCCGCATGGCGTGCAGGAGCAGCAGGTCGAGCCCCTGCGGGGCGTCGGCCGAGGCGTTGTCCCAGTCGATGACCGTGACCACCGGTCCGTCGACCAGCACGTTGCCCGGCCACAGGTCGCCGTGGCACCACGTCGTCGGCACGCCGTCGTCGAGCACCGCCAGCCGCTCGGCCCAGCGCTCGCGCACGCGCGCCGGGACGACGTGGGCGGCGCCCGCCCACCGGTCCGCCCAACCACGCTCGGTCTGCCCGACCACCCGCTCGGACAGCAGCTCGGCGAGCTCCTCGGCCGCCTCCCAGCGGCGCTCTGCGGCGGGCCAGGGCCAGGCCGCGCGCCGGCGGCTCGGGGTCCAGCGGGTCGCCTCCCACGGGCGGCCGGCCGTGCGCCCCCGGGCGACGACGACCGGGAGGTACGGCGCCGCCTCCGGCACGTCGGCCAGCACCCGCGACGAGGTGTCGACCAGCCGGTCGGCGTCGGTCACCGATAGCCGGACCGCGAGGTCGCCCTCCTCGGTGCGGACCCGCAGCACGACCTGGCCGCCGGTGACCAGCCCGACGAGCCGGCCGGTCCGACCGGTGGCCTCGGCGACGTCCTCGAGCACCCGGTCGACGAGGGAGTCTCCCGGTCCCTCCACGCGCAGCCGGGGCACGGCCGTGCCGCGGCCGACCTTGAGCCCGAGGGAGCGTCGCAGCCACGGCACCGGGCCGGCCGTCACCTGCACGGGCCAACCTCGCCGCCAGACGAGCTCGGGGTGGTCGAGCGTCGGGTAGATGCGATACGCACCGGTGGTGCCGATGGCACCCAGCACGCCGTCGTCCGTGACCAGCGCAGCGGCCGCGCCCTCGTCGTAGCGGTGCGCGTCGACGACCACCAGGGCGGCGGATCCCGGCGCGAGGGGCGCGAGCCGCCCGTCCCATCCCACGACGCTGGTGCCGGGAGGCCAGGCGACAGAACGGTCCTCGGGGCCGCGCTCGCTGAGCACCACCGCGCCGGGGTAGACCGTGAGCAGGTGCAGTGCCAGGTCGTCGGGGACCATGAGGACGACCGGGCCGGCAGGCTCCGGCGGCAGCAGCGCCGTGAAGGCGACGAGCCGGTCGCCGACGGTCCAGTGCGGCGCTTCCATCCCGGGCGGGACACCCGGGACGAGGTCCCCGACCGGGCCCCTGACCGCGGCGACGTCGGCGTCCAGCTCCGGCTCCTCTCCGTGGGTGAGGTCGCGGGTCAGGTCGCGGGTCAGGTCGCGGGTCAGGTCGCGGGTCAGGTTGTCGGTCACCACGACGTCCTGCCGTTTGCCCGGCCCGATCGCGGGTATGGCCCAGAGAGGTTCGATGCTCCGACACGACCGCAGGGGGACTCGTGCAGAGGACGTTCAAGACCGCCGTGCTCGCGGCCGCAGCGACGCTGGTGGTCAGCGGCTGCTCCACGATCCACGACCAGCTCGACGGCGCCGAGGCGCCCTCCGGCCCGGCGGAGACCTCGTCCCGCCCGGCCCCCATCCTGCAGACGCTGAGCTGGGGGGTGGTGGACGGGATGCTCTCGGTGGTCGTCCGCAACACGACCGACCAGATGCTGCGGTACGCCGTCGGCGTGGTCTCGGCCCGCACCGCGGACGACCAGCTGGTGGCGATCTCCCTGGAGTCGAAGGACGCGAACTGCTGCGAGGTGCAGCAGCTCAGGCCGGGCCAGAAGTACGGGTTCTACGTCGACGTGGGCAGCGAGGGGCCGAAGATCGCGCGGGTCGACGTCGCCTACCGCAACGTGGCCTGGGCCCAGGACAGACCGGCGGTCGACGACTCGGCCGTCTCCGCCAGGCCGGTGCGACTGCGCGACAAGGACGGCGACACCGTCGTGCTCGCGGATGTCACCAGCAAGCACCCGGAGCCGCGGGTCGTGGCGCAGGCCTTCCTGACCGACCGGACCGGCCGTCTGGTCGCCGTGGTCTCGGGCCGGTGGCGCTGCCTGCACCCCGGCACGCAGCGGTTGCGCATGCAGCTCTTCCACCCGGTGCCCCCCAGCACCCGGGTCCGCGAGGTCCACGTCCACCCGGTCGACGACGACCCGACCCGACCGCAGCCGAAGTGCGAGCCGGCCCCGCAGTCCGACCCGACGTCCAGTGGCTCGCCCACCAGCAAGCCCACCAGCACGCCCACCAGCAAGCCCACCAGCAAGCCCACCAGCAAGCCCACCAGCAAGCCCACCAGCACGACGAGCGCGCGACCGCGCGCTCAGTCGTCCGGTTGACCCTGAGGTCGCGGCGGGGGCATCCCGTCCCGAGACCACCCCCGCCGTCACCCCTGACCGTTGCGGAACAGCCAGCCGAGCGGGCGCGCGTCCTCCCCGTCCGGAGCGGCGGCAGCGCCCTCCGGGACGACGGTCGAGGACACCGGTTCCAGGGCCGCGTGACCCTGGCCGGCGCCCGCCCCGCCCTGGGGAGTCGCTGACACCGTGGCGAGCTCGGCCCCCGTCGAGGTCGGGCCGCCCACGCGGACGCGCTCGAGCGACCCGAGCACGTCGGCGACGGTCTTGCCGGCGCCCTCGAGGGTGAGCGAGAGGCCGCGCAGCGCGGCGTCGACATCGCTCAGCACCCCGCCGATCCGAGCGCGCTCGGACTCGGTGCTCTCGTGGAGGGCATCGGCCTCCGCCTGGGCCCGGGCGAGGATCTCCTCAGCGTGTGCCTGCGCGTCGGCGACCGAACGCTCGGACTGGGCGCGGGCCTCGCTGACCAGGTCGCTGGCCACCTGCTCGGCGTCGGCGACCATGGTGTCGGCCTCGGCCGCGGCGCGCTGCCGGAGGTGGCTGGCGTCGGCCAGGAGCGACTCGGCCTCCTGGCGGACGCCGAGCGCGGCCCTCATCTCCTGGGCCCGCTCGCTGCTGGAGGCAGCGGCGGGCGCCTGGTCCGCAGTGCCGTCCCCGTCGGACCCGGCCGCTGGCTTGGGTGCGGGCCGTCGGCCCGTCTTGGCTGCCGACCTCTTCGAGGCAGCGTCGTTCGACATGATGCACATCCCCCTGTGATCAGCTCACGTCGCCAGCCGCTGGGCCCCGAGAAAGGCTTCCGCAAGCGCAGTTTTCTCGGACCGTCGCCGGTCCTTCTTTGTCTACCTGAGGACCGTGCCCGGTCCTGGTCTTTTGAAACCGCACGACCGAGGCGCCTTCGGTCGCGTGGCCACGCGACCTATCCTTCGCCCATGCCGCACATCAGCGCCGAGCAGCGCGCGGACCTCGGACCGTGGCGCGAGCGCTGGGACGAGCTGGTGCTGCGCCAGCCGGTGCCGTCGCCGTTCCAGCGCACCTGGTGGCTCGATGCCGTCGCGGCGGGACAGGCCACCTACCTCGTCGTCGCGGAGGACGACCGGCTCGTCGGCGGCCTCGCGCTGGGCGTCCGGACGCGCGGCGGGGCGACCGTGCTGACCGCCCCCGGGCCGGTGGTGCTGTGCCCCGACCACCTCGACGTCCTCGCCGCTGCGGGTCGAGAGAGCGAGGTGGTCGCGGTGGTCGCCGACTGGTTCGGCCGGCCGGGCCAGCGGGTGCTCGACGTCCGCGGCAGCGTCGCCGGCTCCCTGCTGGCCCGGGCGGTCGGCGGCACCCACGACCAGCACGACGAGGCGCCCTACGCGGTCGTGGAGCCCGGCAGCGACTGGCTGGCAGGACGGTCCGCGACCTTCCGGCGCAACGTGCGGCGAGGTCGCAGGAAGCTCGAGGCACTGGGCTTCACGCACCGCCGCCTGGAGCCCGAGCAGGTCGAGGACGGCCTGCGTGAGCTGCGTCGCCTGCACCAGGCCCGACCCGGACGGGAGGCGCTGCTCGCCGAGCTGCCACGCCTCGCCCACGCCCTGGTCGCCGGGGCAGCGCTCGGGGAGGCCCGGGTCGACGTGCTGAGCGGCGAGCGCGGCACCATCGCCGTGACGATCGCCTTCGAGCTCGGCGGGCGGCTCAACCTCTACCAGGTGGCCCGCTCGACGGCGCGTGAGCACGCCAACGCCGGCACGGTGCTGCTGGCCGCGGTCGCCCAGGACGCGATCGCCCACGGCTGCCACGAGGTCGACCTGATGCGTGGCGCCGAGGACTACAAGGGCTCCTTCGTCGACCTGAGCCGGCCCCTGGAGCGGGTGCGTGCAGCGAACGGCACCTGGGCCGGCGTCCAGCTGGGCGCCGAGGACGCGGCGCGGCGGACGCGCCGTGCGGTCAGTGCGACGCTGAGGTCTCGGGGCGGAAGCGACGCTTGACGCCGCCGTAGACGCGCATGAATGCGACCTTCGCCCGGTCCCGGCCGGGGGCGTCGCCGTACGTCCGCGGGTGGACTCCCGCCCGGCGCAGCTTCTCGTTGAACGCCTGCACCATCGACTCGTCGGCGTTCGACCGGTCGAAGAACGTGACGGTCAGCGAGAGCGACGTGCTGTCGCCGTTGCTGAGCCAGTGCGGGGTGTACGGCGGGATGTAGGCGCCGTCGCCGGGCCCGATCGCCAGCTCCGTGGTCTGCTCCGGCATCGAGTCCAGGCGACCGAACGAGCCGTTCCAGTAGCGGTGCACCTCGCGTTCCCGGTCCTCCGCACTGGGGAAGCGTCCGAAGCCGAGCGTGCGGTGTCCCTCCAGCTGGAGCAGGAAGCTGTGCTCGATGTCGAAGTGCGCCGCCGTGACCGATCCCGGCGAGCTCGCGAACACGAAGCCCATCCGGCGCTTCATCGTGCGCGGGTCCACCCCGGCGCCGCGCGCGATGCCGTCGATCATCTGGTCGACCAGCTCGGCGTACGCCGGCGCGCGTTCGATGTTGAGCAGCGTGAACCAGGAGTCGTTGGCGGCCAGTCCCCGGATCTGGTCGGAGACCTTCTCCACCTGGAGCGCCGAGGTGGCCCCGGCGTCGTCGGAGACCAGCGGCTTCGCCGCCTTCTCCGCGGAGATCGCATCGGGCCCCAGCTCGTCACCGAGCAGGGCGATCGCCTCGAGGGAGAGCCGCTCATCGCCGGCCAACCCGTGGCGGAAGGGCGTGGGCGTGCGCGCGGCGAGCCGGTCGGCGAACGACGCGTCGACGTCGGGCCAGGGTGCGGTGGTCATGGTTCTCCTGGTTCGGGTGTCCACCTGGAGATTTGCCAGTCGGGACGACGACGAAACCTGTCGTGCCGGAATGCGGACGTCAGGCCTGGACGGCCTTGGCGACCGTCACGCACCGGGTGAGGTACTCGTCGTCGGCGATGCGCCGCACGGTGCCGGGCGGGTCCTGCAGCCGCCAGAGCGCGTTGCACAGCATCCGGACGACCACCCAGTCACGCGCGCGGTCCTCGTCGAGACCCGCGGCGTCCACCACGGCCTCGAACCGCGCCCGGAGCCCGTGCCGCACCCCCGGCCCGGCCGCCTCCGTCAGGTCGTCCCACCGGTTCCACAGCAGCGGCGCGACCTCGTAGTGCGGGTCGCCGCTGAGCGGCTTGGGGTCGATGGCCAGCCACGGCTCCCGGTCACCGGCGAGCACGTTCTCGTAGTGCAGGTCGGTGTGCAGCAGCCGGCCGTCGGTGGCCTCGTCCCCGGCCAGCGCCCGCCCCAGGGTCGCCGCCTGCTCGACCAGCCGGCGCGGCAGCGGCGCGTCGCGCGGGAGCGCACCCAGCGCGTCGGACCACCCCCGGACGCAGGACGAGAGGGTGACCAGCTGCGGAGGCGCCGGTACGTGCAGGCGCCAGTAGAGGCTCGCCACCACCTCGC
>JACJWV010000013.1 GCA_020636915.1 Nocardioides sp. | reverse complement strand
GCCCAACCAAGTTCGACCCCGGAGATGCGGTGTCCCACGGTCGGGGTCTAGCCCCAGAGGACACCGCATCTTGGTTAGTTCAAGGGAGTTCTCACTTTCCTGTTCGCTCAGATCCGGGCCCCGCAGGGGACACGGAAACCTCGATTAATTTCAGCTGCAGCCGCTCGTGGACCCGCAGCCCTCGCAGACGTAGCAGGAGCCGGCGGGGCGCATCTTGGTGCCGCAGGTGAAGCAGAGCGGGCTGTCGACCGCGTGGCCGGTGATCTGCTCCATGAGCTCGGCACTGGTGTGGGCGGTCTTGGCGGGCTCGGCCGGGACGGAGCGCTGGTCGGAGCCGTGGGAGTCGTGGGTGACCACGGGGTCCGACGTGGCTTCCGGGGTCTCGACAAGCTCGACCACCGGCGACTCCTCGACCACCGTGCCCTTGGCCTCAACCACCGGGTCCTCGATGAGCTCGGCGGCGGAGCCGGTCTCCTCGATGAGCTCGTAGGAGCCGGTCTCGAGGTAGCGCTGGCGCTCGTCGGCGGAGTAGATGCCGAGGGCGGAGCGCTTGTCGAAGGGCAGGTAGTCCAGGGCCAGGCGGCGGAAGATGTAGTCCATGATCGACTGGCTCATCCGCACGTCGGGGTCGTCGGTGAGGCCGGCCGGCTCGAAGCGCAGGTTGGTGAACTTCGAGACGTAGGTCTCCAGCGGGACGCCGTACTGCAGGCCGATCGAGACCGCGATCGAGAAGGCGTCCATCACGCCCGCCAGGGTCGAGCCCTGCTTGCCGAGCTTGAGGAAGATCTCGCCCAGCTCGCCGTCGTCGTGGGCACCGGAGGTCATGTAGCCCTCGGCGCCGCCGACGGTGAACGAGGTGGTCCGCGAGGTGCGCGACTTCGGCAGCCGCTTGCGGGTCGGGGCGTAGACGATCTTCTCGACGACCTTGGTCGCCGCCTCGACCTCCGCCACAGCAGCAGCGTCGGCGTCGGCCGCGTCCTTCTTGGCCTTGCCGCCACCGTCGGCGAGCGGCTGGCCCACCTTGCAGTTGTCGCGGTAGATCGCGGTGGCCTTGAGGCCGAGCTTCCACGACTGGAGGTAGACCTCCTCGATCTCCTCCACGGTCGCCGACTCCGGCAGGTTGACCGTCTTGGAGATCGCTCCGGACAGGAACGGCTGGGCCGCCGCCATCATCCGCACGTGGCCCATCGGCTTGAGCGAGCGCTGGCCCATCGCGGTGTCGAAGACCTCGTAGTGCTCGGTCTTCAGGCCCGGCGCGTCGACGACGTGGCCGTGCTCGGCGATGTAGGCGACGATCGCCTCGACCTGCTCGGGCTGGTAGCCCAGCTTCTTCAGGGCCCGCGGGATCGTCTGGTTGACGATCTGCATCGAGCCGCCGCCGACCAGCTTCTTGAACTTGACCAGCGAGAAGTCGGGCTCGATGCCCGTCGTGTCGCAGTCCATCATGAAGCCGATGGTGCCGGTCGGCGCGAGCACCGAGGCCTGGGCGTTGCGGAAGCCGTTGGCCTCGCCGAGCTTGATCACGTCGGCCCACGCCTGGGTCGCGAGCTTGTGGACCTGGCTGTCGGCGATCGACAGGGTGCGGACCACGTCGTTGGCGGCCTGGTGCTTGCGCATGACCCGCTTGTGGGCCTCGGCGTTGCGGGCGTAGCCGGCGTAGGGGCCGACGACCCCGGCGAGCTCGGCCGAGCGCTTGTACGACGTGCCGGTCATCAGCGAGGTGATCGTCGCCGCCATCGCGCGGCCGCCGTCGGAGTCGTAGCCCAGGCCCATCGCCATGAGCAGCGCGCCGAGGTTGGCGTAGCCGATGCCGAGCTGGCGGTAGTCGACGGTGGTCTTGCCGATCGCCTCGGTCGGGAAGTCGGCGAAGCAGATCGAGATGTCCATCGCGGTGATGATCAGCGAGACGGCCTTCGCGAACAGCTCGGCGTCGAAGGTGTCGTCGTCCTTGAGGAACTTCAGCAGGTTCAGCGACGCCAGGTTGCACGAGGAGTTGTCGAGCGACATGTACTCCGAGCACGGGTTGGACGCGGTGATCCGGCCGGTCTCGGGGTTGGTGTGCCAGTCGTTGATCGTGTCGTCGTACTGCAGGCCCGGGTCGGCGCACTCCCACGCGGCGGTGGAGATCTTGCGGAACAGGTCGCGGGCGTCGACGCGCTCGATGACCTCGCCGGTCTTGCGGGCGCGCAGCCCGAAGTCGGTGCCGTCCTCGACGGCGCGCATGAACTCGTCGCTGACGCGGACGGAGTTGTTGGCGTTCTGGTACTGCACGGACGTGATGTCCTTGCCGCCGAGGTCCATGTCGAAGCCGGCGTCGCGCAGCGCGCGGATCTTGTCCTCCTCGCGCGCCTTGGTCTCGACGAACTCGACGATGTCGGGGTGGTCGACGTCGAGGACGACCATCTTCGCGGCGCGACGGGTGGCGCCGCCGGACTTGATGGTGCCCGCGGACGCGTCGGCGCCGCGCATGAAGGAGACGGGGCCGGAGGCCGTGCCGCCGGAGGAGAGCAGCTCCTTGGAGGAGCGGATGCGGGAGAGGTTCAGGCCGGCGCCGGAGCCGCCCTTGAAGATGAAGCCCTCCTCCTTGTACCAGTTCAGGATCGAGTCCATCGAGTCGTCGACGGAGAGGATGAAGCAGGCCGAGACCTGCTGCGGCGACGGGGTGCCGACGTTGAACCAGACCGGGGAGTTGAAGGAGAAGTACTGGTGCACCAGCAGCCAGGTCATCTCCTGCTCGAAGACCTCGGCGTCGGCGGCGGACGTGAAGTAGCCGTGGTCGACCCCGGCCTTGGTGTAGGTCTTCACGACCCGGTCGACGATGTGCTTGAGGCTCCACTCACGCTGGTCGGTGCCGACCGCGCCGCGGAAGTACTTGGTCGTGACGATGGTCGAGGCGTTGACCGACCAGAAGTCCGGGAACTCGACACCGCGCTGCTCGAAGACCGTCTCCCCGGTCTTCCAGTTGGTCTGCACGACGTCGCGGCGCTCCCACCGGATCTCGTCGTAGGGGTGCACCCCCTCGGTGCTGAAGACTCGCTCGATCTTCAGCCCGGCGCCTGTCTTCGCGCCGGCGCCGGTGGCCCCACTGCTCACCGTCTCGGTCATCCCTCAGTGTCCCGTCTCTTGGAGGTTGGTTGTCGCCCTGCATCGATCATTGCTGGTGCCACCGACAGCCCTGATGGCTCGACCCCGGGCTGTCAGGTGGTCTTGGGAAGACGAGGAAGAGTTGGTGCGCCCGGCGCGTGCAGCTTCCCCACTACACACGCCGGGCGGTCTGGGTCACCCGGTGGCGGGTGATGGGGTGAGGTCGCGCTCGGCGCGCAGCACCGCGATCTCGTCCTCGAAGTCGTCGGCCGACTCGAAGGAGCGGTAGACGGAGGCGAAGCGGAGATAGGCGACCTCGTCGAGCCGGCGCAGCGGGCCGAGGATCGCCATGCCCACCTCGTGGGCCGGGATCTCGGCGAGACCGGCGAGCCGCAGCGCGTCCTCGACCTCCTGGCCGAGGCAAGCCAGCTGGTCCTCGGTGACCGGGCGGCCCTTGCACGCCTTGCGGACGCCCGAGATCGCCTTCTCCCGGACGAACGGCTCGGTGGCGCCGGAGCGCTTGAGCACGGTCAGCTGCATCAGCTCGACGGTGGTGAACCGGCGTTCGCAGGCCGAGCAGGTACGCCGCCGGCGGATCGACCCGCCGTCCTCGGCGACCCGGGAGTCCAGGACCCGGGTGTCGGTGTTGCGGCAGTACGGACAGTGCATCTCGGGCCCTCCTCCCTGGTCGTGCTCGGTCGTTCTGGTCCCCGCCTCCTGGCGCGGCTCGTACACCCCTCGACGGGGGTGTGGGCCTGTGGAAAAACGGGGGTCTCGCTGTGTACAACAAGGAGCTGCCTGTGAGGCTTCCGCATCCCGGTTGTGCACTAGATGTGGATAACTACATCGTTGTAAGTACTAGATGTTGGGGTAACCGTACGCCGGGTCCCGGGGGTGCGCAAGAAGGGTCGGGGAACTTCTGCAGGACTATCCCGGGTCATCCGCAAAGCCGCAGGTCAGGGCGGCAATGGGCCTTCACAAATAGTCCGAACGGGCGGTGTGTCGCGCCGGGTGGGCCCAGGGGTCGGTGTACCCGTCGTCGGCGCCCCGCCGACCGAGCCCGCCCTCGCCCGGCGCAAACCCACCCCATCGGGTGGTTTATGACTTGACCACCGATGGGAGGAACCACCCACACCGGTCGAGCAGTGGCCGGTGTTGGACAACCACACAGAGAGGCTCCTTCGTTGACCGCCGTGCCCGTGCTCACCGAAACCCCCGAGAGTCGCTCAGAGACGACCACCCGCCTGTTCCTGGAGCGGGAGTCCGCAGAGGGCACCGAGCGCGCCGTGATCGAGGAGGACCTGGTCCGCCTCAACATGCCGCTCGCCCGCGACCTGTCGCGCCGCTTCCGCGGCCGCGGCATCGCCGACGACGACCTCGAGCAGGTCGCCTACGTCGGCCTCGTCAAGGCCGTGAAGGGCTTCAAGCCCGACCGCGGCCACGAGTTCGTCAGCTTCGCCGTCCCGACCATCCGGGGCGAGATCCGCCGCCACTTCCGCGACCTGGGCTGGACCGTCCGCCCGCCGCGGTCGATCCAGGAGACCCAGTCCAAGATCTCCGGCTGCGAGAGCGAGCTGTACCAGCAGCTGGGGCGCGCGCCGCGACCCAGCGAGATCGCCGCCCACCTCGGCATCGACGTCGAGCAGGTCATCGACGCGCTCGGCGCCACCGGCTGCTTCGCGCCGGCGTCGCTGGACGCACCCAGCCTGGGCGATGACGACGACACCGTCGGGCAGCGGCTCGGCGGCGTCGATGCCGGCTTCGACCTCGCCGAGGCGCGGGCCACGCTCGCTCCCCTGCTGGCCAAGCTGTCGCGCCGCGAGCGGCTGATCGTGGAGATGCGGTTCTTCCGCGGCTGCACCCAGGCCGAGATCGGCAAGGAGATCGGCGTCAGCCAGATGCACGTCTCCCGGCTCATCACCCGGCTCGTCGCGCGGATGCGCGAGGAGATCACCATCGCGGCCTGACCTCGTCGCCCTGACGTGGTGTGGGGTGCCCGGTCACCGGGCACCCCACCGCCATGTCCGGACTCCGCGGGCTCCTCGGCCTCGCCTTCCTGCTGCTCGTCGCACTCGCCGTCTCCAAGAACCGCCGCGGCGTCTCGTGGCGCACGGTGGGCGTCGCCCTGCTGCTGCAGGCCGGGTTCGCCGTCGCCGTGCTCCGGTGGGGTCCGGGCAAGGCGGCGCTCCAGTGGGTCTCGGACCGGGTGGCCGAGCTGGTCGCCTACACCAACGACGGCACGACGTTCGTCTTCGGCCCGGTGACCGCGGTCGGCGACGAGAACGAGACGATCTTCGCGCTGCAGGTGCTGCCGGTCATCATCTTCCTCGGCGCCCTGATCGGCCTCCTCTACTACCTGCGCGTCGTGCAGTGGGCGACCTGGCTGATCGGCGGCTCGCTCTCGTGGCTGCTGCGCATCACCAAGGTCGAGTCGATGTACGGCGCCACGGTGATCTTCCTGGGTCAGAGCGAGGCGCCGCTGATGATCGCGCCGTACCTCCGCTCGCTGCGGCGCAACCAGCTCTTCACGGTGATGGCGTGCGGGTTCGCCGCGGCCGCGGGATCGACGCTGGTCGGCTACTCGCTGCTCGGCGCGCCCCTGGAGTACCTGCTCGCGGCCACGGTGATGAACGCGCCGGCGTCGTTGCTCATGGCCAAGCTGATGTGGCCCGACGGCACCGAGGACGACGACGAGCTCGAGCTGGAGCACCCCGACCGCGACATCGACGTCCGGTCGGTGCGCGACAAGGAGTCGTCCAACCCGATCGACGCGATCGGCCGCGGCGCGCTCGCCGGTGGCCGGATCGCGGTGACGGTCGGCGCGCTGCTGATCGCGTTCGTCGCGCTCATCGCGATGGCCAACGGCATCCTGGGCGCGGTCGGTGGCTGGTTCGGCGTCGAGGACCTGACCTTCCAGGAGATCCTCGGCTGGGCGCTGTCGCCGTTGGCGTGGCTGCTCGGCGTCCCGTGGTCGGAGGCGACCGACGCCGGCGCCTGGATCGGCGAGAAGACGATCCTCAACGAGTTCTACGCCTACGCCTCCTTCGGGCCGCACGTCGAGGACCTCTCCTCGATCACGGTCGTCGTGGTGACCTTCGCGCTCGCCGGGTTCGCCAACCTGACCTCGATCGCCGTGCAGATCGGGACCCTCGGGTCGCTGGTGCCCGAGCGGCGCGCGGTCGTGGCCAAGCTCGGCCTCTACGCCCTGCTCGCCGGGGCGCTGGCCAACCTCTCGAACGCCGCGATCGCCGGCGTGGTGGTCAGCCTGTAGCCGGGCGCCACTCGGCGATCAGCGGTCGATGGGCCGCAGGTCGCCCCACCCGCGGCGGTTGGCGTAGGGGACCAGGACGAGCGCGAGCACGACGAACGGCGCGGCCAGGTCCAGCTCGCTGATCGCCGACGCCTGCCACGTCGCACCGTCGGCGAGGCCGCCGACCCGCGCGACGTCGTTGGACAGGCCGTGCATGACGATCGCCAGCAGCGTGGCCTGGCCGGCCCGGGCCCAGAAGAACGTCATGACGACGGAGACCGCCAGGATCTTGACCGTGAACGCGCTGAGGTAGGCGAGCGCCCCGCCGACCCCGTAGTCCAGGAACGCGTCGTACTTCACCGGGAAGTGCCACGAGGCCCAGGCGAGCCCGACGAGCAGCGAGGCGGCCAGGGGTCCGTGTGTGCGCAGCAGGACGGGTAGCGCGAACCCGCGCCACCCGTTCTCCTCCAGCAGGGCCCCGGCGTCGAGGAACATCGCCACGGGCAGCAGCGCCACCATGCTCCAGGAGAGATGCCAGCTGAAGTCCTGGGGGATGAAGGCCCGGTGCAGGAGCCCACTGACCGCGTTGCAGGCCGAGAACACGACGACGACCGTGAGCCAGATGCCGGCGCCCCGGCGCGCCCCGATGTCACGGGACCACGGGCGGAGCCGTCGCCGGACCGCTCGCAGGAGCGGGCGTCCACCGCGGATCCGGGCGACGACCAGGACCGCCAGGTCCGGCGCGGCGACCTGCGCGAGCGCGAGCAGGACCCCGAGGGCGGCGGCCGGGTAGACGAGCACGACCCAGGTGGCCGTCACCAGGTCCGACCCGAAGTCCAGCCCCGCCCGGGAGAGCCCCTCGTCGATGGCCGCGTCGGCCCCGCTGAACAGGAACGCCAGACCGAGCAGCACCTCCAGCGCGACGGCGACCAGCCAGAACACCAGCACCGGCCGGGCGGGCAGCTCCAGGCGCGGGGCCTCAGGCGCACGCGGCTCGCTCACGGTGGAGATGATCCGCCCCCGACGGGGGCGCTGCCATCCGGGCCGACCCTGAGGAACCCCGGAATCTCCGGGCTCGCGGCCGGTCAGCCGGTCAGCGGCGTCAGTCGATGCACTGGGACCACCGGTCGGCGGTCCACGTCCCGTCGTCGCGCTGCCACATGTCGAGCGACATCAGGGTGCGGTCCTTGCCGCTGAGCAGGTTGACGGTCACCTTGCCCTCACGGCTGCCGTCGTCGATGACCCGCAGATCCTGCACGCGGGGGTCGACGTCCTCGCGCAGCTCCTGCAGGAGAGCGGCGCGGCTCGGCGCGTCGGCGACGTGGACGTAGTGGCTCATGCAGTCGCTGCTGGTCGTGGTGCCGGGGCTCGCGCAGCCGGCGGCGAGGAGGGTCGCTGCTGCTGCGGCGGCGGCGATGGCGATGCGCATGACCCTGGGACGTGCCACGACAGGTGGCGGTTCCGTGGCGGTTCCGTGGCGGGGGTCTCGACGGGCGCTCGGACGCGGGGCGCCCTCGCTGCTCGACCAGCGGGTCGGTCAGGCCGCGGCGACCTCGAGGTCGAACCACGAGCGGGTGCCGTGGTCGTCGTGCTCGGCGCCCCACTCGTCGGCGAGCGCGTCGACGAGCTGGAGGCCGCGGCCGAAGACCCGCAGCGGATCGTCGTCGTCGACCAGGTCGATCCCCGGCGTGGCGCCGCGGTCGCGGACCTCGACGTGCAGCACGCCACGCTCGAGGCTGACGGTGAGGAGCGACTCGGTGCCAGCGTGCAGGATCGCGTTGGTCACCAGCTCGGAGAGGCACAGCTCGGCGGTGTCGAGCACGTCGCCGTCGACGTCCCACGACTTCAGCAGCTCGCGCAGGAACCGGCGGGCGCGGCTCGCCGCCCGCGGGTCGTCCTCGAGGCGCAGGGTCGCGCGGTGCGGGACGGTGTCGTCGGCCGTGGGCGATGCGGCGCGGGCGGCGGCCGAGCGCAGCCGGCGTACGGCCTCCGCGATCCGCGCCGCCGTCGCCTCGAGCTGCTGGCGCTGGGAGGCGTCGAAGGGCTGCTCGGCCGCGTAGTAGAGCGCCAGGCCGCCGATCGGCGCGTCGCGGCCCGGGAGCGGGAGGGTCGCCATGGCGCAGGTGCCCTCGCCGCGCTGGCGGGCGACGACGCCGGCGAACCGGGCGGGCAGGTCGTCGAGGTCGGCGAGCAGGGGCTCGCCGGTGCGGACCACGAGGGTCAGCGGCACGTCGTCGTAGGCGTCGATGTGGCACCACGCGTCGCCGTCGCTGGAGCGGAACCGCAGCCGGCGACCGCCACCTTCGACGAGCGCGATCGCGGCACGCCGTACGCCGGGGATGCCGGTGAGCTCCCGCAGGGCGGCGTGCGCGAGCGAGTCGACGTCGCCGGACACCCGTCAAGGTTAAGACACCGCTGGCCCGATCGGACACAATGTTTCGGTGGCAACGGGGACGGCGGGCACGCACGCAGGATCACGGCGCGGGCCGCGCCGCAAGGCGACCTTCCAGCCGGTGCTCCTGCTGCTCGCGCTCGGGATCACGGCGTGCGTCGTGGCGTGGGGCTACCTGGTGTACGCCGCGATCGACTTCGGCTCGACCGCGCGCGGGGGCGACTCGACCGCGTGGTGGTTCCTCGCGATCGCGTCGGTCGGCGCCGTGGCGTGCCTGTTCGTGGGGCTGATGCTCGTGGCCCGTCTGCTGCGCCGGCTCGGCATCACCAGCGGACCGACCCCACGCAAGCCGCGGACCGGGGACGGCGACGAGCCACCCGCCGTGGACACGCCGCGCCCGATCGGCGGGCGGCGCGCGGCGCGCTGACGCCGCTTCTCGGGTGCGGGGGTCTCGACAAGCTCGACCACCGGAGTTCAAGCTCGACCACCGGAGTTCAAGCTCGACCACCAACGGAGGCTTGGCGCTGGCGCGCCTCGCACCTCAACCAGCGCTGAGTCAGCGGTCGGCCAGGCGCCGGACGAACTTCAGGCCCGACCACGTCTCGTCGATCGCAGCGACCTTGACGTCGACGAACCCCAGCCGCAGCCCGAGGCTGCGGACGCCGCCCTCGTCGAGGTCGCCGGGGATCGCCAGCGCCCGGCGGGCCGCCTTCTTGGGCCAGCAGACCCACACCATCCCGGCCGTGCTGGTGCGCTCGAAGAGCCGGGGCAGTCGTTGCTCGAGCCCGGCCAGGGTGGTGTGGAAGGTCAGCGTCACGTCGACCGACGCCGGCAGCCGGCGGACCACGCGCAGGCCGGTCGTCTCCAGCACCAGGTCGTCCGGCGCTCCGTCGAGGAACAGCACCTGCCCCGGAGCGAGGCCGAGCTTGCGCTCCAGCGAGGTGCCCGAGTAGCCGGCCACCGGCCTAGGAGATCCGCACCGGCCGCGAGCGGCCCTCCAGGAGGGTCGGCGTCGCGGGGATGCGGACCCGGTACCGGCCGCGATGCTCCACGTCGAAGACGTAGCCGACGGTCCGGACGCCGTCGGGCAGCTGCTGCCTCCTGATGACGGTCGACGCGACGTCCTTCCACGACCCGCCGACCCGCCGCTGCAGGAAGACGTGCCGTCCGGCGCCGGCAGGACGCACCGTGCCGTAGACCTCGGCCGTCGGCCGGCTCCGGTGGACGAGCACCACCTGGGCCACGGACACGGTCGCCACCGGGGACGTCGAGGACGCCCGGGTGTCGTCGCCCGCATAGCGCCACTGGTAGTGCATCCGGGCCGACGGCCGCACCGAGGCGGTCGCGGCACCCGTGGACGACGTCGTGCGGGTCGCCACGGGCGACCACGGCAGGCTCGCGCCCGCCCGCCGGTAGAGCAAGACCGTTGCCCCGCCGATCGGGGCGTCCGTGGTGGCGTCCCGCAGCGACGTGACGATCGTGGCCGACGCGCCGTAGCGGATCTTTCTCGGCGCACGCACGGTCAGCGAGGTCCCGTCACCCTCGGGCGTCACGGCGGTCGAGGGAGCCGAGTAGGCGCCGGTGCCGACGTCGCTGATCGCGGCGACGCGGAAGAGGTAGGAGGTGCCGTTGGTCAGCCCGTCGACCACCTGCTCGGTGGCGGTGGAGCCGTGGAACGCCGGCGAGCCCGACGTCCACGTGGCGCCCGAGTCCGCGGAGTACTGCACGTCGTAGCCGGTGACGGGCCTGCTCCCCGGATCGGCGGGCGCCGTCCACGACACCGTCGCCGAGGCGTTGCCCGCGGTCGCCGTGACGTCCGTCGGTGGGTCCGGGGCGACGAGGGCCGACACGTGGTGCGGCTCACCGGCGGACGTGCTGCCGCGGAGGTCGCTGTCGCCGCCGTAGGAGGCCGTCAGCGTCCGCGCGCCTGGCGTCGTCAGCGTGAGGGTGCAGCTCCCGGCCGCGACCGAGGCGCTGCACTGGTCCACGCCGTCCCCGACCGTGACCGTCCCGGTCGGGGTCCCGGCGCCCGGGGAGGTGACCGCGACGGCGTAGTGCACGGTCACGGGCTCGCCGCTCACCGAGGGGTCCGGGCCGTCGGAGGTGATCGTCGTGGTGGTGTCGGCCCTGTCGACCGTGTGCGCCTCCGTCGAGGAGTCGCTGGCCTTGAAGTCGCTGTCCCCGCCGTATGTCGCCGCCAGCGACCTGGCACCCGCACCGGCGAACGCGATCGTGCACTGCCCGGCAGCCACCGTCGCGCTGCACGACTGTGGCCCGTCGCTCACCGTCACGGTCCCGGTCGGGGTGCCGCCGCCGACAGCGGTCACCTCGAACCGCACGACCACCGGCTGCCCGGTGACCGACGGGTCCGGGCCGTCCGAGGTGATCGTCGTGGTGGTGTCGATCTTGCCGACCGAGTGCGCCTCGGCCGGCGAGGTGCTGGCCTTGAAGTCGCCGTCGCCGGCGTACGACGCGGTCAGCGATCTCGGCCCGGGGCTGCTGAAGGCGAGCGTGCACTGCCCGGCGGCCACCGTCGCGCTGCACGACTGCGTTCCGTCGCTGACCGTGACCGTCCCGGTCGGGGTCCCGGCTCCCGGGCTCGTCGCGGTGACCGAGTAGCTCACGGTGACGGTCTGGCCAGGACCCGACGGGTCCGGTGAGTCCGCGGTGATCGCCGTGGTGGTGTCGGCCTTGTCGACGGCGTGCGCCTCGGTCGTCGAGGTGCTGCCGGAGAAGTCGCCGTTCCCGGCGTACGTCGCCGTCAGCGACCTCGCACCCGCGCTGGAGAACGCGATCGAGCACTGCCCGGCAGCCACCGACGCGGTGCACGACTGCGTCCCGTCGCTCACCGTCACCGACCCTGTCGGCGTGCCGCCACCCGGAGCCGTCACCGCGACGCCGTAGTGCACGGTCACCGACTGACCGGTCACCGACGGGTCCGGACCGTCCGAGGTGATCGACGTCGTGGTGTCCGCCTTGTCCACGGCGTGCGCCTCCGCCGAGGAGTCGCTGGCCTTGAAGTCGCTGTTGCCTGCGTACGTCGCGGTCAGCGACCTGGCGCCGGCACCGGTGAACGAGATCGCGCACTGCCCGGCCGCCACCGTGCCGGTGCAGGACTGGGTGCCGTCACTCACCGTCACCGTGCCGGTCGGCGTCCCGGCGCCGGGGCTCGTGACCGAGACGTCGTAGTGCACGGTCACCGTCTGGCCCGCGACCGACGGGTCCGGCCCGTCCGAGGTGATCGACGTGGTGGTGTCCGCCTTGCCGACCCCGTGCGCCTCGGCCGAGGACGTGCTCCCGTTGAAGTCGCCGTCCCCGGCGTACGTCGCCGTCAGCGACCTCGCACCCGCGCCGTTGAAGGCGATCGTGCACTGCCCGGCCGCCACCGACGCGGTGCACGACTGGGTCCCGTCACTCACCGTCACCGACCCCGTCGGAGTCCCGCCACCCGGCGCGGTCGCCGCGACGTCGTAGTGCACGGTCACCGACTGCCCGGTCACCGAGGGGTCCGGGCCGTCCGAGGTGATCGACGTGGTGGTGTCGGCCTTGTCGACGGCGTGCGCCTCGGCCGTCGAGGTGCTGGCGGTGTAGTCGCCGCTCCCCGCATAGGACGCTGTCAACGACTTCGCGCCGGTGCTGGAGAACGCGATCGTGCACTGCCCGGCGGTCACGGACGCGGTGCACGACTGGGTGCCGTCGCTCACCGTCACCGACCCCGTCGGGTTACCGCCACCGGGCGCGGTCGCTGCGACGTCGTAGTGCACGGTCACCGACTGACCGGTCACCGAGGGGTCCGGGCTGTCGGAGGTGATCGTCGTGGTCGTGTCGGCCTTGCCGACCGTGTGCGCCTCCGCCGAGGAGTCGCTGGCCTTGAAGTCGCTGTCGCCGGCGTACGACGCGGTCAACGACTTCGCGCCCGTGCTGGTGAAGGCGATCGTGCAGTGCCCGGTGGCGACCGACGCGCTGCACGACTGGGTGCCGTCACCGACCGTCACGGTCCCGGTCGGGGTCCCGCCACCGAGGGAGGCCACCGTGAAGTCCACCGTCACCGACTGGCCGGTGACCGAGGGATCCGGGGAGTCGGAGGTGATCGAGGTGGTGGTGCCGACCTTGTCGACCGAGTGCGCCTCGGCTGCGGAGGTGCTGCCGTTGAAGTCGCTGTCGCCGGCGTAGGTCGCCGTCAGCGACCTCGCACCCGGGCTGGTGAATGCGATCGTGCACTGTCCCGCGGCGACGGTCGCGGTGCACGACTGGGTCCCGTCGCTCACCGTCACCGACCCCGTCGGGGTCCCGGCTCCCGGCGCGGTCGCTCCGACGTCGTACTGCACCGTCACCGTCTGGCCGGAGACCGACGGGTCCGGGTTGTCGGAGGTGATCGTCGTCGTCGTGTCCGCCTTGTCGACGGCGTGCGCCTCGGTCGTCGACGTGCTGGACGTGTAGTCGCTGCTCCCGGCGTAGGAAGCTGTCATCGACCGGGCTCCCGCGCTGGTGAAGGCGATCGTGCACTGCCCGGCAGCCACCGTCGCGGTGCACGACTGCGTGCCGTCGCTCACCGTCACCGAGCCCGTCGGGTTACCGCCACCAGGTGCCGTCGCCGCGACGTCGTAGTGCACGGTCACCGACTGGCCGGTCACCGAGGGGTCCGGGCCGTCGGAGGTGATCGACGTGGAGGTGTCGGCCTTGTCGACCGTGTGCGCCTCGGTCGAGGAGTCGCTGGCCTTGAAGTCGCTGTCGCCGGCGTACGACGCGGTCAGCGACTTCGCGCCCGTGGTGGAGAACGCGATCGTGCACTGCCCGGCAGCCACCGTCGCGGTGCACGACTGGGTCCCGTCGCTCACCGTCACCGACCCGGTCGGGGTGCCACCACCGACCGCGGTCACGTCGTAGTGGACGGTCACCGACTGGCCGGTCACCGAGGGATCGGGGGAATCGGAGGTGATCGAGGTGGAGGTGTCCGTCTTGGAGACCGTGTGCGACTCCGTCGGCGAGGTACTGCCGTTGAAGTCACCGTCGCCGGCGTACGTCGCCGTCAGCGACCGCAGACCCCCACCGGTGAACGCGATCGTGCAGTGCCCGGCGGCGACGGTCGCGGTGCAGGACTGGGTCCCGTCCGAGACGGTCACGTTGCCGGTCGGGGTCCCGGCTCCCGGGCTCGTCGCGGTCACCGTGTAGCCCACGGTGACGTTCTGTCCGGGGGTCGACGGGTCCGGGTTGTCGGAGGTGATCGACGTGGAGGTGTCGGCCTTGTCCACCGTGTGCGCCTCGGTCGAGGAGGTGCTGCCGTTGAAGTTGCTGTCGCCGGCGTACGTCGCGGTCAGCGACTTCGCGCTCGCGCTGGTGAACGAGATCGTGCACTGCCCCGCGGCCACCGACGCGCTGCACGACTGCGTGCCGTCGCTCACCGTCACCGAGCCCGTCGGGGTGCCGGCGCCCGGAGAGGTGACCGCGACGCCGTAGTGGACGGTCACCGACTGCCCGGTCACCGACGGGTCCGGGTTGTCCGAGGTGATCGACGTCGTGGTGTCGGCCTTGTCGACCGTGTGCGCGACCGACGGCGAGGCGTCGGCGTTGAAGTTCGAGTCGCCCGCGTAGGTCGCCGTCAGGGACTTGCTCCCCGCGGACGTGAGGACGATGTCGCATGTCCCGGCGGCGACGGAGGCGGTGCAGCTGTTCGTCCCGTCGCTCACCGTGACGTTGCCCGTCGGCGCGGTCGGGCTGTTGCCGAACGCTCCGGTCACGCCGAAGTCGACCGTCACCGGCTCGCCGGTCACCGAGTTGGTGCTCGTGAGCGACGCGGAGTTCGTGATCACGGCGGTCGTGTCAGCCTTGCCGACCGTGAGGCTCAGCACGTTGGAGCTGGTCGGGGCCGTGTTGTCGTGGTCGACCTTGGCCGAGATCACCGCCGTGCCTACGGACGTGGCCTGGAAGCTGCCCGTCGCGGTGCCCGCGGCCTGCACCGTGCCCTGGGTGGACGACAGGTCGCCCTTGGTGGCGGCCCAGGTCACGGACCGCCCGACCAGCTCCGCGAGGTCTCCTGCGGGCACCGCCGCGTTCGCCGAGTTCGTGAGGAAGCTCGCCGTCAGGCCCGTCGACTGGTTGACGACCACCGGGGACGTCGCCGCCGTGAGCTGGTTGCGGTACCACGGCGTGAAGCCCAGCGTGCCGCCCGAGGTCGTCGCGGTGTCGCAGGGCGCGGCGCCCGGACCCGTGCTGCAGCCCCACCAGTTGTTGGTGGCGGTGACGGTACCGGCGTCGACGCTCCGGTGGAGCCCGCTGCCGTCGGGGGCGTTGTTGCCCACGATCAGTGACTTGGACAGGTTGACGTTGCTGTTGCCGACGTAGACGGCGCCGCCGGAGATGCCCGCCGTGTTGCCGGTGAGCGTCAGGTGCGAGAGCGAGAACGGCGTGGTGTTCAGGTTGGAGCTGTCGAGGTCGAGGGCGCCGCCGAAGGAGTTCGTCGCGGTGTTGCCGGTGAAGCTCGACCCCTGGATGCTCACCGTGGTGCCCGCTCCGAAGGTGTTCGTGGCGATGGCACCCCCGATGCCCGCGGCGGTGTTCGAGCTGAACGAGGAGCCGCTGATGTCCAGGGAGCTGGCCGTCGTGGGGCGGAAGTAGATGGCGCCGCCGCCGGAGGTCGTGCCGCCCGTGGTGTTGCCGGTGAAGCTGCTGTTGGTGATGTTGACGTCCAGCCCGCTTCCGTACAGGTTGACCGCGCCGCCGGTGGCGGTGTTGGTGGCGCTCTGCGTCTTGTTGGTGGAGAAGGTGTCGTTGGTGAGGTTGACGGTGAACCCGGTGGCGCTCGCGCTGTCGACGTTCAGGCCGCCGCCGTACCCGTTGACGTTGGTGTTGTCGGAGACGACCGAGTTGCTGAGCGTGAACACCGAGCCGCTTCCGGTCGCGCACCAGTCGATGCCGCCGCCGGTGTGGCTGAAGTCGGGTGCGTTGGCCGGCTGGGTGTTGCGGCCGTAGCGGATCGTGACGTGGTCGATGGTCACGTCCATAGGGCTGGTGCAGACCGGGTTGAGCGCGAGGACCTTGTCGATGCCGTTCGTGTCGTTCGTGCCGGCCTGGATCACGACCGTGCCAGCGCCCACCTTCTGCAGGGAGAGCGAGCCGGTCACGTCCAGGTCGCCCGTGGCGTTGCCGTCCTCGTTCGTCCCGCCGGCGTTGGGGATGGTCAACGTGTAGGTGCCGGCCGGCACGAGGACCGTGTCCGGGCCGGGGTTGGCGTTGGCAGCGCTGATCGCCTCACGCAGCGAGCAGTCGGCATCGCACACGCCGTCGTTGGTGTCGGCCGTCTTGCTCACCGCCAAGGTCGTGGCCGAGGCGGGTGCCGACACGCCGACGAGGAAGGCACCTGACACCAGGATGAGGGCGGTGGACCGCACCAGCACTGCGCGAACGTGCACCGGATCCTTCTTCCTCCGAGGGGCCGCCGCACCAGCGGACGCTTGCCGTCGATCGTCGCAGCGCCCCCGCCCCGTGCCGACGACGTCTGGACCACCAAGCCCGGACCCGTGCTGCGGCCCCGGACGCCGCGAGGGGCGGGACCGCGAACGGTCCCGCCCCTCGTCTTCCCCGGTATTCGCCGGCCGGGGTCGAAGCGGCCGGCGAAGTCTTCAGCGTGGTGGTTTCGAGGCTCGCTTCGCTCGCACCTCAACCACCGATCGGGACGACCAGCTTCTGGCCGGCGACGACCATGCCGGAGTCGAGCGCGTTGAGCTCCTCGATGCGGTCGATCATCGCGCGGGTGTCGCCGTCGCCGGCGAGGCCGGCGGCGATGTCCCAGAGGGTGTCGCCGACGCCGACCTGCACCACGCGGGTCGGCTCTGGGGTGCCGGGCTCGTCGGTCGCGACGGAGCCGGAGGCGAAGAGCACGCCGACGGCGAGGACCGTGAGCACCGCCAGGGCGACCACGACCAGCCGGCCGCGGCGGGTCAGCCGCACGCTGCCCGGGCGGGCGTGGGCCGTCGGGCGGAGGGGGTGGGTGGCGGTGATCGTGCTCATCGTCGGGCTCCTGGGGAAGTAGGTGGCCGGTGTCCGGACGGCTCCTGTTCTAGAGGCCGCCACCGACAGTCCCGCTGGGACGGTCTGGACCGGGCTCTCGATCAGGTGTTCGATCGAACGTGTGTACGACGTTAGAGCAGGTGTTCGAACGCCGCAAGGGCCGACGCGAACATTTGTTCGAGGAATTCAGGGCACGCGTCAGCGCACGCTTCGGAGCGACACGCCGTTCGAACAGATGTTTGAACACGGGGCCCTCGACGGGCTACCGTCCTGTCATGGCCACTCCCTCCGGCAAGAAGACCGGCCCCTCGGCGACCCCCCGAGTGACGGAGCTCCCCGACGGGCCCGCGGACGCCACCGGGCTGACCCCGCGCCAGCAGCGGGTGCTCGCCCACATCAAGGACTCCCTCGAGCAGCGCGGCTACCCGCCCTCGATGCGCGAGATCGGCGAGGCCGTGGGGCTGACCAGCTCCTCGAGCGTGGCGCACCAGCTCAAGGTGCTGGAGGAGAAGGGCTACCTCAAGCGGGATCCCAACCGGCCCCGGGCCCTGCAGGTGTTCCTGCCCGAGTCCGCCGCGGCGCGCCGCGCGATCTCCTCGGGCGACGACACCGGGTTCGACGAGACCGGCGTCGGCGACGCGCTGCCGGCGGCGGCGTACGTCCCGGTCGTCGGGCGGATCGCGGCCGGTGGCCCGATCCTGGCCGAGGAGCGCGTCGAGGACGTCTTCCCGCTGCCCAAGCAGCTGGTCGGCGACGGCCAGCTCTTCCTGCTCGAGGTGCGCGGCGACTCGATGGTCGAGGCGGCGATCTGCGACGGCGACTACGTCGTGATCCGCCAGCAGCCGACCGCCGAGACCGGCGAGATCGTGGCCGCGATGATCGACGGCGAGGCCACGGTCAAGACCTTCCAGCGCAAGGGCGGAAATGTGTGGCTGCTGCCTCACAACGCGGCCTACGATCCCATTGACGGCACGCATGCCACGATCCTCGGTAAAGTGACTGCTGTGCTGCGCCGGGTCTGACTGCTTCCCGTACCCGGGAAATACCTGAGCAGACCCTGGTGTTGATTCCGGGTGGAACCCGGATGCCACAGGGAGGGTGCATGAACAACGCTGGCGCTGTGAGGACAGCGCCTGCGTATGCCCGCAACCGGTTCGCGCCGTGGATCCGCGCCCTGCTCGAGGTCGCCCTGATCCTGGGGCTCTGGGTGCTCTACAGCCTCGCCCGGCTGCTCGCCGACACCAACATGGTGCCGGCGCTGCACCGGGCCCAGGAGCTGCTGCATCTCGAGGACCTGCTCGGGATCCAGTGGGAGGTGCCGCTCAACCAGCTCTTCACCGACCACAAGGTGCTCGGCCTCGCCGGCAGCTACTGGTACGCCTCGCTGCACTACGTCGTGACCGCCGCCGTCCTGGTGTGGCTGTGGCGTCTGGGCGCCGACCGCTACGGCCCGGCGCGCCGCGCCCTGGTGATCGGCACCCTGCTGGGGCTGCTGGCCTACATCTCCCTGCCGACCGCCCCGCCGCGGTTCCTGTCCGGGTACGTCGACGTGCTCAGCCTCCACTCCGCCGACGGCTGGTGGGGCGGGGACGCGTCCGCACCCCGCGGCCTGGGCGGGCTGACCAACGAGCTCGCCGCGTTCCCCTCGCTGCACGCCGGCTGGTCGCTGTGGGTGGCGCTCGCGCTGCAGCTCTACGCCACCCGGCACTGGGTGCGCGTGCTCGGCTGGCTCTATGCCCTCGGCACCGCCTTCGTCATCGTCGGCACCGGCAACCACTGGGTCATCGACGCGATCGTCGGGTGGATGGTCATCCTGGTCGGCTGGGCGCTGGCGGAGGCGGTCGGGCACCTCCCGGTCCGCAGAGCCCTCGACCGGCTGCTGCCGTTCGAGTCGCCCTTCACCCGGGTCGATCCGGGCGAGATCCCGACCGAGCAGGCCGCTACCACGCCTGCCAGCCAGGAGTCCCGGCCCGCTCCCCAGTGACCGGGCCCCATCGGTTGGGCGAATCTCAGGTTCGTGGGGTTGGGTAGGAGCGTGCTGCGCCGACCTCTCCTGCTGTCCGCCCTGGCTCCGCTCACGGCCGGGCTGCTCGCCGTACCCCTGCTCACGGTGCCGGCGCACGCCACCAACCCGGACCCGACATCGCCGGTCCGCCGCGCCGTCAGCACCCCGGCCGCGGCCCGGGCGCTCGCGGCGGCCGAGGACCTCGGCGCCCCCCGGTCACGCGACGCCACGCTGGTGCTGCGCGACCTGCGCGCCCACCGCGACGAGCTCGGCACCGCGGACCGCGCCGCCGCGACCCAGATCCTGCAGCGCCCCGGCGGCGACCGGTCGCAGTGCTACTCGTCGGTCTGCGTGCACTGGTACTCCACCGGCCCCAACAAGGCGACCCAGGCCTACGTCGACAAGGTCGCCCACGTCGCGCAGAAGGTGCTCGGCACCTACGCCGACGCCGGCTACCGCTCCCCCGAGTCCGACGGCTCGGCCGGCGGCAACGGGCTGCTCGACATCTACCTCAAGGACCTCGGGTCGCAGGGCCTCTACGGCTACTGCGACAGCGACGACCCGCCGACCGGCACCGGTCCGTTCGACGCACCGGCCTACTGCGCCTTCGACAACGACTACCGCGAGTTCCCCACCCACACCCCGCTGGAGAACCTCGAGGTGACCGCGGCCCACGAGCTCTTCCACGCCGTGCAGTTCGCCTACGACTACTACGAGGACGCCTGGTTCATGGAGGCGACGGCGACCTGGGCCGAGGACGAGCTCTACGACGACGTCGACGACAACCTCCAGTACCTCGCGCAGAGCCCGCTCAAGCAACCCGCCAAGTCGATGGACCACTTCGAGAACTCCGGCTTCCGGCAGTACGGCGACTGGATCTTCTTCCGCTACCTGACCGAGCACGACACCGCGAGCGCGGGCGGCCTGCCGACGCTGGTGCGGGCGATCTGGGAGAGGGCTGACGGCGCCACCGGCGGTCCGGACGACTACTCCATCCAGGCCGTGGCCCGGGTGCTCGCGAACCGCGGCGGGAGCCTCACGTCCTCCTGGTCGCAGTTCGCCGCCGCGAACCGCCGGCCGGGGACGTCGTACGACGAGGGCAAGGCCAACCGCTACCCCGCGGCCCCGCTGGCGCGGAGGATCTCGCTGACCGGCAGCCACCGCGACTCGGGGTGGCTGACCCAGCGCGTCGACCACCTCGCCGCGGCGACAGTGCGGCTCGACCGCGCGTCGGGCCTCTCCGCCCGCTCGCTGAAGCTGCGGCTCGACCTGCCCACCAGGTCGCGCGGCTCCGGCGTCGTCGTCACGGTCGTCCCGACCTCGGGCAGGCCGAAGAGCAAGGCCGTGAAGCTCTCCGCCGCGGGCGACGCCACGACGAGCATCGGCTTCGGGCGCGACGTCGAGGCCGTCGAGGTGACGCTGGCCAACGCCGGGATCCACTACCGCGGCTGCTACCAGGGCACCGCGTGGTCGTGCCAGGGCCGGCCCCAGGACGACGACCTGCCGCTGAAGGTCCGGGCGACCGCCGTCCGATAGCGCCCGGGCGAACCGCCCGAACGTGTCATGCGCCGGGCGGGCTTCCTGACGTTGGCTGGACGCATGGCGCATCGAACCTCTCGCGGCCGCGCCGTCCTCGCGGCCATCACCGTCCCCCTGCTGATCGCCGCCGGGCTGACCGCGACCCCCACCGCGTCGGCGTCGGCACCCTCGACCACGACCGGCGACCGGTCCACCCCGTCGCGGGCCGAGGCCCACGCGGCCCTCGTCCGGGCCCAGGCCGCCCTCGCCGGTCACGGGCCCGCCCGGGGCGGGCCGGCCTCGCGCGACGCCACGATGGCGCTGCTCGACCTGGTCAAGGTGCGCAGCTCGCTCACGGGTGCCGACCGGGCCGCGGCCGCCAAGGCCGTCGCGCGCCCCAACCTCGCCCACGCGGCGTGCACCGCCTCCAACTGCTACCACTGGGACACCTCGGGCAGCGACGCCGTCCCGGCGACGGACAACGACGCGGACGGCATCCCGGACTACGTCGAGTCGGTCGCGGCGACGGTCGACGACGTGCGCAGCACCTACGCCGGCGCGGGCTACCGCACCCCCGAGCCGGACGGCTCCCTGGGCGGCAACAGCCAGACCGACATCTACCTCGCCGACGTCGGCGACCAGGGTCTCTACGGCTACTGCACCAGCGACAAGACGTTCCCGAACCCGCCGCCGTCGTACGACGCCTGGGCCTACTGCGTCCTCGACAACGACTACTCGCCCTCGCAGTTCCCCACCAACACGCCCCTGGAGAACCTGCAGGTGACCGCGGCGCACGAGTACTTCCACGCCGTGCAGTTCGCCTACGACCTGTTCGAGGACCACTGGTTCATGGAGGCCACGGCGACCTGGGCCGAGGACGAGCTCTACGACGACGTCAACGACAACCTGCAGTACCTCGTCGACAGCCCGCTCGCCCTGCCGGGTCAGCCGGTCGACACGTTCAGCAACGGCGCCGGACCGCAGTACGGCGAGTGGATCTTCTTCCGCTTCCTGACCGAGCACCTGCCCGCCGCGTCGGGCGGGATGCCGACGATCGTGCGCGACATGTGGGAGCGCGCGGACGGTGCCTCCGGCGGTCCCGACGACTACTCGATGCTCGCCGTCCAGAACGCGCTCGCCGCCCGGAGCGTCAGCCTGGTCAACGCCTTCACGTCCTTCGCCGCGGCCAACCGGATGCCGGGCCTGAACTACGACGAGGGGGCCGCCAACAACTACCCGGTGGCGTCACCCGCGGGCACCATCAAGCTCTCGTCGAGCAAGAAGGACAGCAAGTGGCTGTACGCCAAGGTCGATCACATGGCCGCCGCCACCGCCCGCTTCGTGCCCGGCTCCGGCCTGTCGGCCAAGACCTGGAAGCTCAAGGTGTCGGTGGACCTGACGCCCAAGAGCACCGACACCACCGCGGTCATCACGGTGGCGCGGAAGTCCGGCGGCCCGCAGGTGATGGTCGTCCCGATCAACACGAGCGGTGACGGGTCCAAGAAGGTGTCGTTCGGCTCCTCGGGCGTGAAGTACGTCGAGGTCACCCTCGTCAACGCCGGCACCCGCTACTCGTGCTGGAACGGCGGCCCCTTCTCCTGCCAGGGGACGTCGAAGGACGACGGGCGCAAGCTGCAGGTCCGCGCCCAGGTCACCAAGTAGGGCGGCGCGGGACACCGAGCGCCGGCGGGCGCTCAGCCTCGTCGACCGATCGTCGCCGTCGCGAGCGTCACCAGACGGGTGTGCTGGCATGGCGGAGTGCCGAAGGCGGGCCGGAGGCCCGTCGAGGTGCGACAACGCAGCCAGCGGGCCCGGATGGGGACGCGCAGCAGGCGCAAGATCGGTGGACGAGGCTCAGCCGGACAGCCGGCTGAGCGCCTGCCGGACCAGCGCCGGGTCGGCCGTGGTCCACATCGGCGGCAGGCTCGCCTGGAGGAACCGGCCGTAGCGGGCGGTCGCCAGCCGCGGGTCGAGCACGGCGACCACCCCGCGGTCGGTGGTCGTGCGGATCAGCCGGCCGGCGCCCTGCGCGAGCAGCAGAGCGGCGTGGGTGGCCGCGACCTGCATGAAGCCGTTGCCGCCGGCCTCGTCGGCGGCCTTCTGCCGCGCTGAGAGCAGCGGGTCGTCCGGCCGGGGGAAGGGGATCCGGTCGATGAGCACCAGCTGGCAGGTGTCGCCCGGGACGTCGAGGCCCTGCCACAGGCTCAGCGTGCCGAACAGGCAGGTGTGCGGGTCGCTGACGAACTGCGCGGCCAGCTCGGGGAGCTGGGCGTCGCCCTGGGCCAGGGTGGTCAGGTGGGGCAACCGCTCGCGGACGACCTCGGCCGCCGCCTCGGCCGCCCGGCGGCTGGAGAAGAGGCCGAGCGTGCGGCCGTTCGCGGCGTCGACGAGGTCGACGATCTCGTCGAGCTGGGCCGCCACGAGGCCGTCGCGGCCCGGCGGCGGCAGGTGGCGGGCGACGTACAGGATCGCCTGCCGCCCGTAGTCGAAGGGGCTGCCGACGTCGAGGCCGCGCCAGGGCATCGCGTCACCCGACGGGCCTCCCCCGGTGGTCGAGCGCTCGTCGACGCGCTCCGACGGTTTGAGGCCGACGCTGGTCGCGACGGCGGAGAAGTCACCGCCGAGCATCAGGGTCGCCGAGGTGAAGACGACCGTCTTCTCCGCGAGCAGCTTGTCGCGCATCGGGCCCCACACCTGCAGCGGCGCCACGCACAGCCGCGGCGGCATCCGCTCGGTGCCCTCGGCCAGCCACAGCACGTCGGAGTCGAGGTCCGCGGCCATCCGCTCGGCGGTGGCGAACACCTCCTGGACGGCGGCCTTGGCCTGCTGCAGACCGGCGTCGGCGCCCTGCTCGGCGCTGTCCGTCTTCGGGTACGCCGACACGCAGGCTCGCGCCGCGTCACGCACGAGCACCAGCGCGTCGCCGACGTCCTGCGGGATCCGGTCGAACCGGCCGGGGCGGGCGCCGCCCAGGGCCTCGCGCAGCGCGTCGGCGGCGTCGGCGAGGTCGTCGGCCTCGCTGCCGTCCCCGCGTGCCGACACGTGGCGCTGGCTCCGGCGGGCCGCGCGCTCGACCTCGGCCGCCCACAGCTCGTCGGTCGCCGCCTGGGTGACCCGGGTGGTGAGCTCGTGGGCCTCGTCGATCACCACGACGTCGTAGTCGGGGATCATCGGCACGCCCTCGATCGCGTCGATCGCGAGCAGGCTGTGGTTGGTCACGACCAGGTGGGAGCGGTGTGCCTTCTCCCGGGCGCGCTCGGCGAAGCACTCCTGGCCGAAGGGGCACTTGGAGGCGCCGAGGCACTCGCGGTGGTTGACGCTGACCTGACGCCACTCCTTGTCGGTGTGGCGCGGGGCGTGGTCGCGCTCGCCGGTGCCGCCGTCCTCGACCTCCTCCTCGGCCCAGGCGCGCAGCTCGAGGACCTTCTTGCCCAGCGACCCCTCGGGCAGCTCGACCAGCGCGCCCTGGTCGTCGGGCACGCCCTCGCGGATGCGGTGCAGGCAGGCGTAGTTGGAGCGGCCCTTGAGCACCGCGTGGCTGGTGTCGACACCACTGTCTTTGACCGCCTCCACCAGCCGCGGGATGTCGCGCTCGACGAGCTGGTGCTGCAGCGCGAGGGTCGCGGTGGCGATCACGACGCGCTCGCCGTGCAGCAGGCTCGGCACGAGGTAGGCCAGCGACTTGCCGGTGCCCGTGCCGGCCTGGACGAGCAGGTGCTCCTCGGACTCCATCGCCGCGGTGACCGCCTCGGCCATCGCCACCTGCCCGGCCCGCTCCTCGCCGCCCAGCGCCGCCACCGCGGTGCTCAGCAGCTCAGTCACGCTGGGGGTGACGGTGGGGCTCTCAGGCACCCCGAAACCCTAGCCGCGCCGGCCGACACCCGCGCACCGCCATCCCCAGCCCGTCGGCCGGCCTCCGTCCGGCGACCCGGGTGGACCGCTCCCCCGCGCCGGCTCGGTGCTGTAACGCCGTGTTACTGCCTGTACCCACCCTGTTGCAGCACCCTGGGAACAAGGTGTAACACGGCGTTACAGCTGCTGGGGGCGGCGCTCACTCGTCCAGCGCGTCGACCTCGAAGACCGGCACCCCCTGAGCGCAGTGCGCGCGGACCCGGGTCTCGCGGCCCTCCTCGCCCTGACCCTCGAAGGTGACGTCGACCTCGGCGGGGCCGCGGGAGCCGGGATCGACCACGAAGCCGGCGTCGGCGGAGCTGCCGACCAGCGCGATCGTCGTACCCCGGCACTCGACGGTGACCAGGCCGCCGGCGCCCTGCCAGGTACGACGCTGCGCGGCGTCGGGCTGGGGCGTGGAGGGTGCCGGTGTCGACGGATGGGTCGGGTGCGGCGAGGGCGGCCGGGGGCTCGGCGAGCCCGAGGGCCCGGCCGACCGGGAGGACGAGGCGGCCGGGACGTCCGCGCCGACGGTGGGTGCGACCCCGTCGCCGGCGCGCGAGATCACCAGCCACACGACCGTCGACCCGACGGCCACCACGACCAGCCAGGCGAGGACCGCCGACACCACCGTCCGCAGGGAGCCCACGTCAGCATTCTCCCCGTGCCGGGGCGGTCAGCCGCGTAGGTTCGGAGACATGGCGAGCATCCTCGTGGTCGAGGACGACGACGCGATCCGCGAGGCGCTGCGCCGCGCGCTCGTCGAGCGAGGCCACGCCGTCGCCACCGCCGCGACCGGGCTCGCCGGCCTCGAGCACGTGCTCGGCCAGGCGCCGCAGGCGGTGCTCCTCGACCTCGGCCTCCCCGACGTCGACGGGCTCACCCTCATCGGCATGATCCGGGCCGCGAGCGAGGTCCCGATCATCGTCATCACCGCCCAGGACGATGACCCCACGATGGTCAAGGCGCTCGACGGGGGCGCCGACGACTACGTCGTCAAGCCCTTCGGCACGACCCAGGTGGAGGCCCGGGTCCGGGCCGTCCTGCGCCGCGGCGGTGACCGCTCGCAGGCACCGGAGCCGATCCGGGTGGGGGAGCTCGTGGTCGACGAGGGCACCCGGACGGCGACCCTGGCCGGCCGCCGGCTCGAGCTGGCCCGCCGCGAGTTCGACCTCCTGCTGGCGCTGGCGCAGCGCGGCGGCCAGGTGATGACCAAGCGGGAGATCCTGGCCGAGGTCTGGCACCAGCCGTACGGCGGGGGCGACCGCACCGTCGACGTCCACCTGTCCTGGCTGCGCCGCAAGCTCGGCGAGACGGCGGCCGAGCCGCGCTACCTGGTCAGCGTGCGCGGGGTCGGCGTACGCCTGGTCGACCCGGACGCCGGCTGATGCGCCGCCGGATCTCCTGGCTCGTCCTCGCGACCACCTCGGTCGTGGTGGTCTCATTCGTCATCCCCCTGTGCCTGCTGGTGCGGACCCTGGCCGAGGACCGGGCGATGGCCGCCGCCGACCAGGAGGCGCGCAACGTGGCGCTGCTGGTCTCGACCCTGGAGGACGACCCGCAGCTCGCCGACCTCGTGGGCGACCTCGACCAGCGGGGTGTGCCGAGCACCAGCGTGCTCACCGCGGACGGCACCGTGATCGGCTCGGACACCGACATGAAGTCCGATGCCGACGTCCGCCGGGCGGCCGCCGGTGAGGGCTTCCGCGTCGTGGACGGGCAGGGCGGGCGGGTGCTGCTCCCGGTCGTGACCGGGTCGGGTACGGCGGTGGTGCGGAGCAGCGTGACCCCCGAGGAGCTGCACAGCGGGGTCGCCGCCGCCTGGGCGAGCATCATCGGCCTCGGCGTCCTGCTCCTGGGCCTCGCCCTGCTCGTCGCGCTGCGACTGGGACGGCGGGTCAGCGAGCCGGTGCTCCAGGTGGCGGCGGTGGCGCACCAGCTCCGGGAGGGTGACCTGCGCGCCCGCGCCGACGTGTCCGGTCCCGAGGAGACCCGGGAGCTGGCCCAGGCGCTCAACGGTCTGGCCGACCGCACCGTCGACCTGCTCGCGGCCGAACGGGCGACGGTCGCCGACCTGTCCCACCGCCTGCGCACCCCGGTCACCGCCCTGCGCCTGGACGCCGAGGCCGTCTCGGACCCGGGGCTCTCGGCCCGGCTCGGCACGCACATCCAGGCGCTCCAACGCTCCATCGACGCGATCGTCAAGGAGGCCCGCCGCCCGGTCCGCACCGACCTCGCTGCCAGCGGGGACCTGACCAGCACGGTCCGGTCGCGGGCGCAGTTCTGGTCGGCACTGGCCGAGGACCAGGGCCGCGAGCTGACCGTGTCCCTGCCCGGCCACGCCCTGGTGGTCGGCGCCGCGACCGACGACCTGGCCGACCTCGTCGACGTGCTCGTCGACAACGTCTTCGCCCACACCCCCGACGGCACCCCGCTCGAGATCGAGCTCGCCGCGGACGGGTCCGACGCGGTGCTGGTGGTCGCCGACTCCGGACCGGGCATCTCCGAGCGCTCCCCCGACGACCGGGTCGGCAGCTCCGGGCTCGGGCTGGACATCGCCCGGCGCACGGCGACCGGCTGCGGCGGGAGCCTCGTGGTCGGGTCGCGGACGCCGGCCGGCACCCGGGTCGAGGTCCGGCTGCCCCGGCAGCCGGCCTGACGACCCGGCGTTCCCGGCGTCCCCGGCGGCGGGCTCAGTCGTCCCCGTGCTCGCCGCCACCCTCGCCACCTTCGCGGCCACCCTCGTCGCCGTGCTCGCCCTCGTGCTCGCTCCCGTGCTCGGCCGGCTCGGTGTGCTCGGCGGGCTCGCCACCGGTGGACACGGTCTGCGTGGCCGGCGGTCGGGTGCCCGTGGTCGCCGGTGCGGGCGCCGGTGCGGGCGCCGCCGCGGGGGCGGGCACCACGACGGTGTGCACCTCCTCGGTCACGCAGGCCTTGCCCTGGAGGCGGGCGGGGGGCTTGCACGGCGCCCAGCGCACGATCGGGCGCAGGTGCCGGACGCGCTCGGACGCGGCGGCGCGCGCCGCCGGCGCCGCGGCGGCCGTGGAGGCGGTGGAGGCGGTGGAGCTGGACGCAGGGCCGTCGCTGCTGGAGGCGGCCTGGTAGGCGAGCGTGCCGCCGAGCAGGCCGACGGAGAGCACGGCGGCGACGAGAGTGGCAAGGACGACTGTCTTCATGGGCGGCACCCTGCGCCGGTCTCCGTCATCGACGCCTCGTGGGAACGTCAAGGTCAGGTCAAGACTTCTCATGAGGTCGACTTAACGAAGCGATGAGGCACCCTTGGCGCCGGCCCCGGCACGGTGGCCGCATGCCATCAACGACGACCAACCGCTCCTCGACCGTCCGGGACCGCTCGCGACTCGCCGTCGCCGCCGTCTCCGGGCTGACCGCGGTCAGCGCCCTCGCCGCCACCGGCTGGGTGGCGGGCACCGCCGCGCACAGCGCCGACGCCCAGCAGGCCGCCCCTACCGCCCAGACGGGCCAGGCGGCTCAGACCAGCCAGGCGAAGGCGGCGCGCCACCTCCAGGACCGGAAGGCTCCGACCCGACCCGTCGTCCTCAAGCAGCGCCCCCACCGCACCCACGTGACGACCCGCTACGTCCAGGGCGCGCCGTCCGCGCCGGTCGGGGGCGGGGGCACCGTGTCCCAGCCGGTCTCCCAGCCGGTCTCCCAGCCCGTTTCGCAGCCCGCCCCCCAGCCGGCGCCGCAGCCCGCGCCCGCACCCGCACCTCCGCCCGCGCCGAGCTCGGGGTCGTGAGCCCGATGACCGCCACCCCCACCTCCGCCACGTTCGACGCGCTCGGGACCTACGTCTTCGTCGCCACCCGCGACCCCCGGGACCTCCCGGTCGCCCGCCGGCTGGCCGAGCTGGTGCTCGACGACGTCGACCGCACGTGCAGCAGGTTCCGTCCCGACTCCGACCTCTCCCGCGCCAACGCCGAGGCCGGCCAGTGGGTCGAGGTCGACCCGCTGCTGGTCACCGCGGTGTCGGCCGCGTGCCAGGCCGCGGACCAGACCGACGGCCTGGTCGACCCGCTGCTCGGCCGGACGCTGGTCCAGCTCGGCTACGACCGTGACCTCGCCGAGCTGGTCGAGGTGGCCGAGGACGAGCAGGCGCCGGTCGTGCTCTGGCCCGCCGACGTACCCGGACCCGACCGCTGGCGCGAGATCGGCCTGGACCCCGACGGCGCGATCCTGGTCCCCACGGGCACCGCCCTCGACCTCGGCTCGACGGGGAAGGCCTGGGCTGCGGACGTCGTCGCGGCCGCGTTCGCCGCCGAGCTGTCCGCCTCCGCCCTGGTCAGCATCGGCGGGGACCTGGCCGTCGCCGCGGCCGACGGCGAGCCCTGGCCGATCGCGATCTCGACCCACCCGGGTGCGCCGGCGGAGACGATCGTCGGCCTGGACCGCGGTGGGCTCGCCACCTCCAGCACGCGGGTGCGCCGGTGGGCGCGGCGCGGCGTACGCCTGCACCACCTCGTCGACCCCCGCACCGGGTGGCCCGCCCCCGAGGTGTGGCGGACCGTGACGGCGACCGGCGCCACCTGTGCCGCCGCGAACACCGCCACCACGGCGGCGGTGGTGCTCGGTGACGCGGCGCCGGCCTGGCTGGCCGAGCGCGGCGTGGCCGCGCGCCTGGTCACCGCCGACGGCCGCGTCCGCACCACCGGCGGCTGGCCCGAGGAGAGGGGCGCGGCATGATCCACGGACCGCTCCTCTGGTACCTCAACCGCGGCACCGGCTTCGCCATCCTCGGGCTGTTCACGATGGCGACCGCGCTCGGGATCCTCGCCACCGGCCAACGAGCCGGGCGGGGCGTGCCGCGGTTCGTGACCCAAGCCCTGCACCGCAACATCGCCCTGATCGCCGTGGTCGTCCTCGGCGTCCACATCACCACCGCCGTCGCCGACAGCTACGTCGACATCCGCTGGTGGCAGGCGCTGGTGCCGTGGGCCGGGTCGACCTACGAGCCGCTCTGGCTGGGCCTGGGGACGCTCGCGCTGGACCTGACGCTCGTCGTCACCGTCACCAGCCTGGTGCGCACCCGCCTCGGGCACCGGTCGTGGCGGGTGGTGCACCTGCTGGCGTACGCCGGCTGGGCGGCCGCGATGGCGCACAGCATCGGGATCGGGGCCGACGTCCGGGCCGACGCCGGCTGGGCCGACCTGACCGTCGCCGCCTGCGCCGCGCTCGTGGCCGGCGCGGTCGTCCTGCGGGTCGGGCGACTCGCGGTGCCGGCCGGGAGCCCGTCGTGACCGCCCCGCCGGTGCGCGCCTCGGACCGGCCGCGCGTGCTCGAGGGTCCGGCGCTGCTGTCCGGGCTGGCCGACGGACCCGGCCTGGTCGCCCACCGCCGGCGGTACGGCGACCTCCCCCGGGTCGCCCTCGACGACCTCCTGGCCGCCCTGGACCGGCTGCACGTGCGCGGCCGCGGCGGCGCCGCCTTCCCGTTCGCGACGAAGCTCCGGACGGCCGCCGAGGGCCGCCGCCGGCCGACCGTGGTGGTCAACCTCAGCGAGGGCGAGCCGGCCTCCGCCAAGGACACCGCCCTCGCGCTCGCCCGGCCCCACCTGGTGCTGGACGGCGCCGTGGCCGTCGCGCGCGCCCTCGGCGCCCGCGAGGTGCACCTCGTGCTCCCGTGCGAGCGCCCGCGCGCGGTCGCGGCGGTCGAGGCGGCCCTGGCGGAGCGGCACGACCGCCTCCGGACGGTGCTGCACACCGCGGACGCCCGCTTCGTCGCCGGCCAGGCCCGCGCGGTGCTCGAGCTGATGGCCGGCCGGGCCAACCTGCCCGTGACCGCCTGGACGCCCGAGGCCGTCGCCGGCCACCGCGGCCGGCCCACGCTGCTGTCCAACGCCGAGACCTGGGCCCAGGTCGGGCGGCTCGTCCTCGTGGGCGAGCAGAGGTACGCCGCGCTCGGCACTGTCGAGGAGCCCGGCACGACGCTGCTCACCATCTCGGGCACGACGCCGCGCGTGCACGAGGTGCCGTACGGCACCCCGTGGCGCGAGGTGCTGCCCGAGGAGTGGGCTGGCCGCCCCGTGCTCCTCGGCGGCTTCCACGGCACCTGGGTGCCGTGGGAGGACCTGGCCGCGCGCACCGTCTCGGTCGCGGCGATGCGGGCGGCCGGGACACCCCTGGGCGCCGGGGTGGTCGTCTGCCCCGACGAGCCGCCGCCGGCGTACACGGCCCGGGTCGTGGACTACCTCGCCGCCCAGAGCGCGCGGCGCTGCGGGCCCTGCCTCAACGGGCTGCCCGCCCTGGCGGCCGCCGTCCACGGCGTCGCCGACGGCAGCGGCGACGCCGAGCGGCGGGCGGCGGAGCTGGCCGGGCTGGTGTCCGGGCGCGGCGCCTGCGCCCACCCCGACGGCACCGCGCGCCTGGTGCGCTCGTTGCTGGCGCTCCGGGCGGAGGTGGCGTCGTGACCGCCCGGCTGCGCGTGGACTGGCCCAGCTGCAAGGCGCGCGGGCTGTGCCACGAGCTGCTCCCCGAGATCGTCGACCTCGACGAGTGGGGCTACCCGGTCGTCGGCGGGGAGGTCACCCCGGACCTGCTCGCCGACGCCCGGGCCGCCGTCCGCATGTGCCCGCGCCTGGCGCTGCGGCTGGAGCGCCCCCCGCCGCTGTAACGCCGTGTTACAGCTTGTACCCACCCTGTTGCAACGGGGTGGGTACAGCCAGTAACACGGCGTTACAGCCCGCGGCGTCAGAACCGCAGGTGCTCCAGGTACAGGTGGCCCACGGCGGCGCTGGTGAGCGGCGAGACGTCCGGCTGGTCGTTCTCGACGATGTACTCCTCGACAGTGTGCGCGCGGAAGATCCGCGGGAAGTCGAGGACGCCGGTGCCGAGGTCGGCGAACTTGTTGTCCGGCGGGCCACTCTCGTCACGGTCCTTTGCGTGGTACTGCCGCACCCGCTGCGGGGCCCCGCGGACCACGTCGATCGCGAACTGGTTGGGGTCGGCCGCGCCCGTGTTGACCCCGCCGGTGTAGGCCCAGAAGAGGTCGACCTCGAGGTGCACCAGCCGGGGGTCGAGGCGACTGGTCAGCACCTCCCAGGGGGTGAGGCCGCCGCCGAGGTCGATCGTGAACTCGTGGGCATGGTTGTGGTAGCCGTAGCGGAGGCCGTACCGCTTCGCGACGGCCGCCTCGGCGTTCATCTGGTCGGCCCAGGACTGCCAGTCCTCGAGCCTGGTCGAGTTCAGGTAGGGCACGACGATGTACCGCTGGCCGAGGGTGACGGCGTCCTCGAGCTTGTTGCGCAGCGCGGCCGCGTCCTGGCTGATGCCGTCGTGGCTGGACGACGCCCGGATGCCGAGCTCGTCGAGCCGGGCCCGCAGCTGGGCGGCCGACCTGCCGAGCAGCCCGGCACGCTCGATGCGCTCGTAGCCGTACTGCGCGAGCCGGGTCAGCACGAGGTCAGCGTCGGTCACGGTCGTGGTGGCCGCGCGCAGCGTGTACATCTGGATGCTGATCCGGTCGTGCTGGATGGGGCGCTGCGCGCCGTGGCCGCCCCGGCCGCTGCGGGCCAGGGCGGGGGTGGCGAGACCGGTGCCGAGGGTGGCGGCGCCGGCGGCACCGACCGCCGCTCCCCTCAGCAGGGAGCGGCGGCTGGCGCCCTTCTGGTCCAGCGAGTCGCGCAGCGTGCGCCCGCCGTCGAAGCCGAAGCACATGACGTTGGTTCCTTTCCCGAGATGGACATGCGTCGGTGTTGCGGTGCTGCTGGTGGTGCTGGTGCTACTCCTTGGTCGAGAACGCGGCGTCGAACGCGGCCTCGGGGGCGTCGAAGGCGAGCCGACGGACGAATGCGAGCGCCTCGGGGGCACCGACGAGACGGTCCATGCCGGCGTCCTCCCACTCGACCGAGATGGGGCCGTCGTACCCGATGGTGTTGAGCATCCGGAAGCACTGCTCCCACGGGACGTCGCCGTGGCCGGTGGACACGAAGTCCCAGCCCCGGCGCGGGTCGGCCCACGGCAGGTGCGACCCGAGGCGGCCGTTGCGGCCGTTGCCGGTCAGCCGCTTCGCGTCCTTGCAGTCCACGTGGTAGATCCGGTCCTGGAAGTCCCACAAGAACCCGACCGGGTCCAGGTCCTGCCACACGAAGTGCGACGGGTCCCAGTTCAGGCCGAAGCTCTCGCGGTGCCCGATCGCCTCCATCGCGGCGACCGTCGTCCAGTAGTCGTAGGCGATCTCGGAGGGGTGCACCTCGTGGGCGAACCGCACCCCGCACTCCTCGAACACGTCCAGGATCGGGTGCCACCGGTCGGCGAAGTCGCGGTAGCCCGCGGCGACCTGCTCGGCCGAGGCCGGCGGGAACATCGCGACGTACTTCCAGATCGACGAGCCCGTGAACCCGATGACCGTCTTGACCCCCAGCTTCTGCGCCAGGCGCGCGGTCATCTTCATCTCCTCCGCGGCCCGCTGGCGCACCCCCTCGGGATCGCCGTCACCCCACACGTGGGACGACAGGATCGCCTCGTGGCGGGCGTCGATCGGGTCGTCGCAGACCGCCTGTCCCTTGAGGTGGTTGGAGATCGCGAAGACCTGGAGGCCGTACTTCTCCAGCAGGTCCAGCTTGCCCTGCACGTAGGAGTCGTCGTCGGCCTGCCACGGGTCGAGGTGGTCGCCCCAGCAGGCGATCTCCAGCCCGTCGTACCCCCACTCCGACGCCAGCCGAGCCACCTCCTCGAACGGCAGGTCGGCCCACTGGCCGGTGAACAGCGTGATCGGTCGAGGCATGTCAGTTCCTTCCTTTCCGTACGTCGGTGGCTCAGCGCACGCCGAGCAGGTGCTCCATCGCGAGCTGGTCGAGGGCCTCCATGGCGACGCTCCGGTTGCGCAGCGCGTCCAGGTCGAAGGAGTCCCCGGCGAACTGTGCGCGTACGTCGTCGAGCGACTCGCCCGCGGCCACGGTGGGTACCTCGAGCTCGGCGACGCCGGCCGCCTCGATCGCCGCCGCCACCTCCGGGTCGGACCGGAACGCCTGCACCTTGTCGCGGAGGATCAGGTAGTTGCGCATGCAGGCGCCAGCGGACTCCCAGACACCGTCGATCGCCTCGGCGCGCGGCGGCTTGTAGTCGAAGTGGACGTAGCCGTCGTAGCGCAGGTCGGTGCCGGCGCCGAGCATCGCGTCGACGGTCCAGAACGCGCCGCGCAGGTTGCCCGCACCGAAGCGCAGGTCCTGGTCGAAGCGCGGACCGTGCTGACCGTTGAGGTCGATGTGGAACAGCTTCCCGTGCCACAGCGCCTGGCTGATGCCGTGCGCGAAGTTGAGACCGGCCATCTCCTCGTGCCCGACCTCCGGGTTCAGGCCCACCATCTCGGGGTGGTCGAGCTCGGAGATCAGCGCGATGGCGTGCCCGATGCTCGGGAGGAGGATGTCGCCGCGCGGCTCGTTGGGCTTGGGTTCCAGCGCGAACCGGAGGTCGTAGCCCTGCTCCTCGACGTAGGCACAGAGGATGTTGAGCGCGTCGCGGAACCGGTCCATCGCCGCCGGCACGTTCTTGCTCGCCCCGTGCTCGGCGCCCTCACGACCTCCCCACATCACGAAGGTCTCGGCGCCGAGCTCGGCCGCAAGGTCGATGTTGCGCAGCACCTTGGCCAGCGCGTAGCGGCGCACGTCGCGGTTGTTGGCCGTGATCGCGCCCTCCTTGAACACCGGGTCGGAGAACGTGTTGGTCGTGACCATCTCGACGCGCAGCCCGGTGTCCGCGAGCGCCTTCTGGAACCGGTCGAGCGTCTGCTGGCGGGTGCTCTCGTGCGGCAGCAGGTCGTCGTCGTGGAAGGTCACCGCGGCGGCACCGAGCTCGGCGAGCCGGTAGGTCGCCTCGACCGGGTCGAGCAGCGGGCGCGACGCGGGTCCGAAGACGTCGACGCCCTGCCAGCCGACGGTCCACAGACCGAAGCTGAACTTGTCCTCGGGGCGGGGGGTGTAGTCGGTCATCAGCGAGGGATCTCCTGCCAGGTGCGGGTGTCGGAGCTGGTCTCGACCGCGGCCAGCACGCGCTGGACCTGCAGGCCGTCGGCGAACGAGGGGGCGGGGTCGCCGCCGGCCGCGATCGCCTCCACGAGGTCGACGACCTGGTGGGTGAAGCCGTGCTCGTAGCCGAGCCCGTGGCCCGGTGGCCACCACGCGCCGACGTACGGGTGACCGGGCTCGGTCACCAGGATCCGGCGGAACCCGGCGACCTCGGCGTCCTCACGGGCGTCGAAGTACTCCAGGACGTTCATGTCCTCGAAGTCGAAGGCCAGGCTGCCGAGCGAGCCGTTGACCTCGATGCGGATCGCGTTCTTGCGGCCGGTCGCGAAGCGGGTCGCCTCGAAGACGCCCATCGCACCGGACCGGAACGTCGCCAGGAACGACGCCGCGTCGTCGACGGTCACCGGGCCGCGCTCGGCCGACGAGCCACCTCCGCCCAGGCCGCCGGCGGTGTCGCCGGCCGGGTAGGGGCGCTCCTTGACGAAGGTCTCCATCCGGCCGGTGACCTCACCGATCCGGTCGCCGGTGACGAACTGCGTCATGTCGATGACGTGGGCGCCGATGTCGCCCAGCGCGCCCGAGCCGGCACGGGACTTGTCGAGCCGCCACGACAGCGGTACGTCGGGGTCGGCGATCCAGTCCTGGAGGTACTGCGCCCGGACGTGGCGCACCTCGCCGATCCGGCCCTCCTGGACCAGCCGGCGGGCCAGCCCGACCGCGGGCACCCGGCGGTAGGTGAACCCGACCATGGCACGGACACCGTGGGCGTGCGCCTCCTCTGCGGCCGCGGTCATCTCCTCGGCCTCGGCGACGGTGTTGGCCAGCGGCTTCTCGCAGAGCACGTGCTTGCCGGCGCGCAGCGCCGCGATCGCGATCTCGGCGTGGGTGTCGCCGGGGGTGCAGACGTCGACGAGGTCGATGTCGTCACGGGCGACCACCTCGCGCCAGTCGGTGGAGCTCTCGGCCCAGCCGAGCCGGGCGGCTGCCTCGGCCGCGCGGTCGGCGTCGCGGCCGACCACCACGGCCATCTCGGGCCGGAGCGGGAGGTCGAAGAAGCGGGGCGCGGTGCGCCACGCGTGCGAGTGGGTGTTGCCCATGAACGCGTGCCCGACCATGGCAACGCGCAGGGGTCGTGCGGAGGTCTCGGTCATGAGTGCTCCCGGGTGGTGGCGTGCCCGCCCCTCCAGAAGGGAAGGGAGAGGCGGGCACGCGCGGTGGTGGTCCTGGTGCCGAGCTGTCGCTCAGGACTCGAACGCGGAGTCGATGTACTGGTCGACGTTGTCGGCGGTGACGACCGGAGCGTAGAGCTGGACGGTCCGCGGCACCTCGACCTCGACGAGGTCCGACATCGACTTGCCCTGGACCAGCAGGCGGGCGAGCTTGATGCCGTCGGCGGCCTGGGTCGACGGGTAGATGACCGTCGCCTTGAGGACGCTGTCACCGGACTTGATGAGCTCCATGGCGTTCTTCGAGCCGGCGCCGCCGATCATGGTGAACTCGTCGCGGCCGGCGTTGTCGATCGCGGCCAGCACGCCGACGCCCTGGTCGTCGTCGTGGTTCCACAGGTAGTCGATCTTCGGCGCGGCCTGGAGCAGCTGCTCCGCGGCGTCCGAGCCACCCTCGACGGTGAAGTCGGCTGCGACGCGGTTGTCGACGTCGAGGCCGCACTCGGCGAGCGCGTCCTTGAAGCCCCGGCTGCGGTCCTGGGTCAGCGGCAGCGAGTCGATGCCGGCGATCTCCGCGACGATGGCGTCCTTGTTGCCGTCGGCCTGCTCGCAGATGTAGGCACCGGCGGAGACGCCCATGCCGTAGTTGTCGCCGAGCACCGTGACGCGGGCGGCGTTCGGGTCGTCGAACTCGCGGTCGACGTTGATGACCGGGATTCCGGCCGCCATCGCCTTGAGCGCGACCGGGGTCATCGCGGCGCCGTCGAAGGGCAGCAGCACGATCGCGTCGACCTTGTCGTTGATGAAGGTCTCGATCTGGCTGGTCTGGACGCTGACGTCGTTGGTGCCCTCGGCTACCTTGAGCTCGACGTCGTCGTACTTGGCCGCCTCGTTCTTGGCGGACTCGGTGATCGAGCCCATCCAGCCGTGGTCGGCCGCGGGTGCGGAGAACCCGATGACGACCTTGTCGCCGGACTCGTCGTTGGAGCCGGCGGGCGCGGCGGAGGTCCCGCCGGAGGTGTTGTCGTCGCCCGAGTCGCTGCTGTTGCTGGTGCAGCCGGCGAGCGCCAGCACGGCGACGCCGGCGATCAGGCCGGTAGCGATCTTCCGGGACGTGCGAGTGGTGGACGACAGGGACATGGCGGTGCTCCTTGGTTGGCTCTTCTCGTTGTTGCTGCGAGGTGCTGCAGGTCGTGCGTGTGGTGCGTGCAGCTAGGTGCTGCTCCGAGACGCCAACCGCTGCTGCAGGAGCACGGCGGCGACGATGATGGCTCCCTTGAAGAGCGACTGCTCGGAGAAGGAGCGGTTGTTGAGGATGAAGATGTTCGTGAGCGTGGAGAAGATGAGGACGCCGAGGACGGTGCCGACGATGGTGCCGCGGCCGCCGGTGAGCAGGGTGCCGCCGATGACGACGGCGGCGATGGCGTCGAGCTCGTAGAGGGTGCCGTGCGTCGAGCTGCCCGTGGTCGTCTTGGCCACCAGGATCAGGGCGGCAATGCCGCAGCAGATGCCGATCAGCACGTAGAGGTAGACGGTGTGCCGCTTGACGTTGATGCCGGCCAGGCGGGCGGCCTCGGGGTTGCCGCCGACCGCGACAGTGCGCCGGCCGAACGTGGTGCGGTTGAGCAGGATCCACCCCACGACCGCGACCAGGGCGAACAGCCAGATCTGCACGTCGACGCCGAGGAAGTCCCGGTTGAAGAACTCCTTGAACCCGCTGACGCCGGAGCCGACGATCTGGGTCTTCTTGTCGCTGATGATCTCGGCGAGGCCACGGGCACTGGCCAGCATGGCCAGCGTCATGATGAACGGCACGATGTTGCCGTAGGCGATCAGCAACCCGTTGACGAGGCCGCAGCCCGCACCGACGAGGAGCGCGACCCCGACCATCACGATCCAGTGGGTGTTCTCGGCCATCGTCTGGGTGGCGACGGTCGTGCACCAGACCGACGAGAGCGCGACGATCGCGCCGACCGACAGGTCGATGCCGCCGCCGATGATCACGAAGGTCATGCCGATGCTGACCACGCCGATGGTGGCGGCGAGGCGGAGGATCGTGAGCGCGTTGTCGGTGGACGAGAAGCGCTCGCCGGCCGTGACCGCGCCGACGATGCAGATCAGGAGCAGGGCGACGACCAGCCCCGCGTTGCGGCCGACGCTGGTGCGCAGCACCGCGAGGACCGGGTTGGGTTCGCGTTCGGTCTCGAGCGCCGCGCGCTCGACCCGGGCACTGTCCTGGCTCATGCCGGAACCTTTCCTTCCATGACGAGGTCGAGGACCCCGGCCTCGTCGATCGCGGTGGCGGCGGCTTCGTGGACGACCTCGCCCTCCCGGACGACCAGCACCCGGTCCGCCAGGCCGAGCACCTCCTCGATCTCGCTGGACACGACCACGACGGCGACGCCGCGGTCGGCGAGCGACCGGATCAGCTGGTAGATCTCGGAGCGGGCGCCGACGTCGACGCCGCGGGTGGGCTCGTCGAGCAGCAGCACCCGGCAGTCACGCATCAGCCACCGGGCCAGCACGATCTTCTGCTGGTTGCCGCCGGACAGCGTGCGTGCCGCCCGGGTCACGCCGGCGGGGCGTACGTCGAGGCTCTCGGTGAGCTCGGTCGCCTGGCGTCGCTCCTCGCCGCGGTCGAGGAAGCCCAGGCGGGCGAATCTGCTCATCGAGGAGACGGTGATGTTCTTGAAGACGGCCTCGTCGAGCAGCAGGCCCTGGCTCTTGCGCTCCTCGGGGGCGAGCCCTACCCCGGCCCGCACCGCCTGCTGCACCGAGCCCCGGCGCAGCCGCTTCCCGTCGACGGTCACGGTCCCGGACGAGGCCCGGCGGGCGCCGTACACGGTCTCGATGATCTCGGAGCGGCCGGCGCCGACCAGGCCCGCGAGGCCGACGATCTCGCCTGCCCGCACGGTGAGGTCGACGCCCGAGAACACCCCGGCGAGGGCGAGGTCCCGCACCTCGAGGACCGGCGCCGCAGTCTCGCGCGGCTCCTCGGCCCGGGGCGGGAAGACGTACTCGATGGAGCGGCCGGTCATCAGCCGGATCAGGTCGGCGGTCGGGGCGTCCTCGACGGCCAGGCCGGTGGCCACGGTGCGACCGTCCTTGAGGACGGTGATCCGGTCTCCGATCTCCCGGATCTCCTCGAGGCGGTGGGAGATGTAGACGATCGCGACGCCCTCGGCGGTGAGGCCGTGGATCACCCGGAAGAGGTTGTCGACCTCCTCCTGGTCGAGGACGGCCGAGGGCTCGTCGAGGACCAGCAGCCGCGTGTCGCGGGAGAGCGCGCGAGCCATGCTGACGATCTGCTGCTTGGCGGGCGGGAGGTCCCCGACGATCCGGGTCGGCGCGATCTCGGGGTGCCCGAGCCGGGCGAGGAGCTCGCGGGCCTCACGGTGCGCCCGGACGCGCTGGGTGAAGCCGACGACCGCGGCCTCGTGGCCGAGGAAGATGTTCTCGGCGACGTCGAGGTGCGGCACCAGGTCGAGCTCCTGGTAGATCGTGGCGACGCCCCGCTCGATCGCCTTCGCCGGCGTCGACAGCGTCGCCTCCTGACCGTCCCAGACGATCGTGCCGGCGTCGGGCTGGTGGAAGCCCGACAGCACCTTGATGAGGGTCGACTTGCCGGCGCCGTTCTGGCCGATCAGGCAGTGGACCTCACCGGCACGGACGTCGAGGTCCACGCCGTCGAGAGCGCGGACGCCCGGGAACTCCTTGACGATCCCGGTCATCTGGAGCAGTACGGTCATCGGGTTCCTCCCACGAGCGCGTCGGACCGCGGTGCCACCACGGTCGGGTCGTCGAACACGGGCTGGAGCGCGACCGTGGCCCCGCCCCGGACGGCGGCGGTGAAGCCGAGCGTCGAGAACTCCACCCGGGTGCCGCCGGCCTGCGGCGCGAGCACGCCGGAGACCAGGTGCTCCTCGATGGTGGGCTGCAGGTGGTGGCCGATCACCGCGAAGTAGCCGCTCAGCACGATCGCCGCCGGGTTGAGCGCGTTGGTGAGCATGGCGACGCCGGTGCCGATCGCATTGCCCACCTGGTCGAGCGCGTCGAGGGTGCGGACGTCGCCGAGCTCGGCGCGCCGGTTGATCTCGCCGAGACGCTCGTCCAGCGACAGCGCCGGGTCGCGCACCGGGTCGTCGGGGTCGGCGGCGGCGTCGAGCAGCGCCCGGAGACCGGCGACGGTCTCCCAGCAGCCGATGCGCCCGCACCCGCACCGACGGCCGCCCGGCTCGACGATCATGTGGCCGAACTCGCCGGCGTACCCCTGGTGGCCGCGCAGCAGCCGGCCGTCCGCGACGATCCCGCCGCCGACGCCGACCTCGCCGAAGATCACCAGGATGTCCTGCCGGGTGGGGTCGCCCGGGACGGCCTCGGCGATGGCGGCGAGGTTGCCCTCGTTCTCGATGGCGACGCGGTGGCCCGCTCCGAGCCGGCCCCGCAGCTCGGCGCCCACCGGGACGTCCTTCCACCGCAGGTTGGGCCCGACCGTCAGCACCTCATGCGTGCGGTCGAGCAGGCCGGCGACCCCCACCACGCACCCGGCGACCTGGTGGCCGGTGACGCGGACGTCGGCCTCGGTCTGCGTGACCAGCGCGGCGAGACGGTCGAGGACCTCGGGGGCCGTGAGCCGGTGCGCGTCGAGGGCGACCCGGTGCTCGGCGACCACGTCCCCGGCCAGGTCCAGCGCGATGGTGGCGATGTGGTTGACGTTGATCGGCGCCGATCCCGCAGACGGTGCTCCCGTCGAGCTCCACGGCGGTGCCCGGGCGTCCGAGGTTGCCGCGCTCGATCCCGGCGCGACGCACGAGGCCGAGCTCCTCGAGATCGCCGACCAGGGCGGAGACGGCCGACCGGGGCAGGTCCAGCTCGGCGGCGAGCCGGGCGCGGGAGCGCGGGCCGTGGTCGCGCAGGTGCCGCAGGACGAGCGAGAGCTTGGCACTCCGCACCGGGCACCTCCCACCGTGACGATGCTCACCGACTTTGTCGGGACTTCGAACAAAGTAGGCGCGCCAGACGGGGCTCCGCAACCAGTTCAGGCGAAAGATTCGACGGTTGAAGGCAAACTTTTCAAAGTGAGTGTCGAAAGTGGTGATCTGGAGGGCGCTACGGCGAGTAGACGGCCGCCGAGATGAGCCGGGCGGCTCCGACCACGCCCCCCTCGTCGCCGAGCTCGGACAGCACGATGGGCAGGTTCCCGGTGGCCAGCGGCAGGGACTGGCGGTAGGTCACCCCGCGGATCTCGGAGAGCAGCGCGTGCCCGAGGCCGGTCACCCGGCCGCCGATCACGATCATCCCGGGGTTGAAGAACGAGACCAGCGCCGCGAGCACCCGCCCGACGTGGCGCCCGCTGTCCCGGATCAGCTGCACCGCCTGGGGGTCGCCCTGGGACACCGCCGTACCGACGTCGACCGCGGTGAGCTCACCCTTCTCCTGCAGCAGGGCGGCCAGGGCCGGCGAGCGGCCCGAGCGCGCCGCGGTGGTCGCGTCCCGCGCCAGCGCGGCGCCCCCGGAGAAGGCCTCGAGGCAGCCGGTGTTGCCGCAGGCGCAGGTCGGCCCGAACTCCTCGATGCGGATGTGCCCGATGTCGCCCGCACAGCCGTTGACCCCGCGGTAGAGGTCTCCGTCGATGACGATGCCGCAGCCGATGCCGGTGCCGATCTTGACGTACAGGAAGTCCCGGGCGCCCTTGGCGACGCCGGCGTGCTGCTCGCCCACCGCCAGGACGTTGACGTCGTTGTCGAGCACCACCGGGCAGCCCAGCTCGCGCGACACCGCGTCCCGGACGGGGTACCCGTCCCACCCGGGCATGATCGGCGGCGACACCGGGACGCCCCGGTGGAAGTCCACCGGCCCGGGGACCCCGACCCCGGCCCCCATGGGCCGGTCGACGCCCACCTCGTCGAGCACCTCGCGCACCAGCGCCAGCGCGGCCGCGAGGACCGCCTCCGGGCCCTGGCGGATGTCGCAGCCCCGGTGCCGGGTCGCCAGCACGGCGAGGCGGCCGTCGGTCACGCCCACCGACATGCCGGTCGCCCCGATCGAGATGCCGACGAACCGGATGTCCTCCGACAGGTCGACCAGCGTCGAGCGGCGGCCGCCGCGGGAGGCCGCCGGACCCGCCTCGCCGGCGAGGCCGACCTCGGCGAGCCGCGCCACCTCCGCCGCGATCGTCGTCCGCGACACCTGGAGCTGGTCGGCGAGCTGGGCCTTGGAGAGCGGGCCCTCGTCACGCAGCTGGGCGAGGATGCGGGCCTGCATCGCGTTCTCCGCGCGGCCCGCGAGGGAATGGCGCACGCGGCGATCCTAGGGCGCTGGGCTGCGCGCAGCTGTAACGCCGTGTGACTGGCTGTACCCACCCTGGTGCAGCGGGGTGGGCACACGCTGTCACCCGGCGTTACAGCTCACCCGAGCGCCTCACGGCCCGACCGGCCCCCGGGTCGCGCGTGCCCGCACTCGTAGGCGAGGACGACCAGCTGCGGGCGGGTGCGGCCCCCCAGCTTGGCGATGATCCGGTTCACGTGGGTCTTCACCGTGGCCTCGGAGACCACCAAGGTGGCGGCGATCTCGTCGTTGCCCAGCCCGCGGGCGATGAGGTCGAACACCTCGAGCTCACGCTCGGTGAGCCCACGCAGCTCCCGGGGCACGCCCTCGGTGGGCGGCGGCCGGCGGACGTGCTCCTCGATCAGGCGCCGCGTGAGCGACGGCGCCAGCAGGGCGTCACCGGCGGCGACCGTCCGGACGCCGTCGACGAGCCGGTCGGGCGGGGTCGCCTTGAGCAGGAACCCGGCGGCGCCGGCCCGGAGGGCGTCGTACACGTACGCGTCGAGGTCGTACGTCGTCAGCACGAGCACCCGGGTCGGCAACCCGGCCGCGGTGATCTCCCGGGTCGCGGCGATGCCGTCCAGCACCGGCATCCGCACGTCCATCACGACCACCTCGGGCGCGAGCCGACGCACGGTCTCCACGGCGTCCCGCCCGTTGGCCGCGGTGCCCACCACCCGGCAGCCGCGGGCCTCGAGCACCAGCTCCAGGCCGCTGCGCACCAGGTCCTGGTCGTCGGCGACGACGACGCTCGTCATGCGGGCACGCTCGCGACGAGCTCGAACTCGCCGGACGGCGTCGGCCCGTGCCGGATGCTCCCACCGAGCATCTCGACCCGCTCCGCGAGCCCGGCGAGGCCGAGCCCGGAGCCGAGGCCGGAGCCGACGGCGGCCCCGCCGCCCGCCCGGTTGACCGTGCGGATCGTCAGCCCTGCGTCGGTGCCGGCGACCTCGACCCGGACGCGCCGGTCGGGGGCGTAGCGCAGCGCGTTGGTGAGCGCCTCGCGCACCACGCGGTACGCCGACACGTCGACCGCCGCCGGGACCTGCTCCGGCAGCCCGTCGACCACCAGCTCGACCTCGAGCCCGTCGCGCTCGAACTCGCGCACCAGGTCGTCGAGGTCCCGCAGCCCGGGTGTCGGCGCGAGCCCGAGCTCGTCGTCGGCGTCGCGGATGACGTGCAGCAGGCGCCCGGTCTCCCCGATGGCACGCCGGCCGGTCTCCGCGACCCGGGCCAGCATCTCCTCGGCACGGGCCGGGTCGGTGCGCACCAGGTCCTGCACGGCGGCGACCTGGACGACCATGGCGCTCACGCTGTGGGCGATGACGTCGTGCAGCTCGCGGGCGATGCGGTCGCGCTCGTCGCGGACCGCCTCCCGGCGCACGAGCTCCTGCTCCCGCACGAGCAGCTCGTTGTGCTCGGCCAGTCGCCGCGCGATCCGCCCGAAGACGTAGGGCGGCAGCACCAGCGCCGCCACGAAGACGACGTCCCCGATGCCGTGGTCGCGAGCGTCGGTGACGACATAGACCCCGAGCACGTCGAGCAGGAACAGGGGGAACACGGCCAGGCCGGCGTACCCGGGGATCCGCCGGCCGAGCGTGTAGCACGCGAGGAAGACGATCAGCAGGACCGACGAGACCTCGTCCACCGCCGGCCCCACCCAGGGTGGCGAGGCCGCGAGGAGCAGGGCGCCGGAGGCCGACACCAACGGCCAGCGACGGCGGACGACGAGCAGCGCGCACGCCGACACCTCGAGGGCGCCCGCTGCGAGACGCCCGTCTACGTCGATCGTGGCCAGCTCGAGCATGGCGAGACCGGCGATAGCGGCCGGCAGCAGGGCGTCCCGAGCCCGGACCTGCGTTCCCATGGCTGGACATTACGCGCGCCGGGCTCCGGCGCTCGTCCAACCAGGGGTGGAGACCGGTCCCACCTCCGCGGCGACGACCGGGGCGGGCTCCGGCTCCTAGCGTCGGGCGGCGACAGGTCACCGCTCGAGGAGGAACCGATGGACAGCAGGACCCGGCCCGCGGCCGACGCACACCCGACAGCCGACACGCATCTGCCAGGCGACGCGGCCGACACCGCACCGAGCACCGAGCGCGAGGCGCTGGTCGGCCGCCTGGCCTGGGCCGCTCCGTGGTTCGGCGTCGCGCTCGGCCTGCTGCACGCCCTGTCCCGCTACCGGACCGAGGACGGCAGCGGCGACCTCGACGCCGGCATCGTGAGCGCCTGGGCCGACCCCGCGGGCGACCTGCTCTCCCCGCTGCTCACGTGGGCCGACCCGGACCTCGTGTACACGACGTACGGCAAGCTCTGGCTGCCCGTCTTCGCGGCCTTCACCGCGATGGCGTTCGTGGCCCGTCGACACCGGTCCGCACGGAGGTTCGAGCGCTTCGCGTGGCGCGTGATGCCCTGGGTGTACGTCGGCGCGTGCCTGAGCGTCACGGGCGAGTACTGGACCCAGTGGACCGCGGAGCCGAACGGGCTGATCGACGCCGTCTTCGTCGTCTCCCTGCCGGTGGTGCTGCTGACCATCCTGGGCTCCACCGTCCTGGGCACCACGCTGCTCGTGCGGGGCTACCGCCCTCGGGCCACGGCCGTGCTGCTCACCGTCGCGTTCCCCGCGGCCCTCCTCATCGGCACGGTCACCTCGATGGGCAACATCGTGCTGCCGATCGCGTTCGCCTGGGGCATCGCCGGTCGCCGGCTGGCCCGCGCGCAGCTGTAACGCCGTGTGACTGGCTGTACCCACCCTGTTGCAACGGGGTGGGTACACGCTGTCACACGGCGTTACAGCGCCGGGCGCCTCACCCGAGCGCGGCGATCTGAGCGGCGACGTAGTCGCCGAACTGCACATGGCCGGCGGCGGTGAGGTGGAGCCGGTCGTCGAGGTAGGGCAGGGTCAGGGTGGAGGTGCGGACGTAGCCGACGCCGTACGACGCCGCCAGGTCGGCCAGCAGCGCGTCGACCCGGGGCACCTGGGCGGCGCGGGAGGGGGCCATGGCCGGGCCGACCACGACGACGTGCTGGCCCCGCAGCTCCCGCATCAGTCGGGCGAACCCGGCGCGCACGTCGGCGCTCGGGACGTCGTAGTCGTTGAGCCCGCCCTCGACGACGACCAGGTCGGCGCCGCCCCGCACGGCGGCCGGCGCCCGGTCGGCGAAGGAGACGTGACGGCACGAGCCGGCCTCGTCGCCGAAGCCCGAGCCGGAGAAGCCGGCGACGTGCACGGAGCCGCTCAGGCGTGAGGGCCACGAGCCGGCGATGCGGTCCAGGCCCAGGCCGGCCGACCACGAGTCGCCGATGACCACGACGCGCTCGCCGCTGCCGCTGTCGAGCGCGGCGCGGGCGTGGGAGTCGGCGGCGAAGCGGTCGCAGCGGTCCACGTCGGCGCCCCGCGCACGGAACCCGAGAGCGACGACGAGGACCGTGGCGAGCAGCACGACCACCAGGCCGACCGACACCGCCGGACGACGCACCACACCGACCACGCTGACCCCCGAGCTGACCCCACCTTGGACCGTCGACCGACGCGTCCAGCCACATGTTCAGCGACAGGACGGGCCGGATGTTCCCGAATGACGCAGAAAGTGCCGGTCCGCGGCCGAATCGTGACCTGGGACGTGATGTGCTGGCCCGGTGAGCGACCTCCTCCACGCCCCCGGACCCGACGGCCGCACGATCGAGGTGCTCGACGGGGGTGATCCCGAGGGCTTCGCGGTGCTCTACCACGGGGGCTCGCCGTCGGCCGTCGCCGCCTACCAGCCGATGGACGACACCGCCCGCGAGCTGGGGCTCCGGCTGGTCACCTACTCCCGTCCCGGGTACGGCGCCTCGACGCCGCGCCCGGACGCCGGGACGTACGCCGACGACGTCACCGAGTCCACCGTCGTCCTCGACCACCTCGGCATCGACGACTTCCTGACCTTCGGCTGGTCCGGCGGCGGCCCGCGGGCGCTGGCGTGCGCGGCGCTGCTCCCCGACCGGTGCCGGGCCGCGGCGACGGTCGCGGGCGTCGCGCCGTACGACGCCGCGGACCTGGACTGGTTCGACGGCATGGCGGAGGAGAACCACGCGGAGTACCACGCCGCCGAGCAGGGCGCCGACGCCTACGCGGCGTACCTCGAGGCGGAGTTCTCCCCGGTGCTGCGGGCCTCCGCGGCCGAGGTCGCCGAGGCGATGGGCGGCCTGGTCACGCCGGTCGACAAGGCCGTGATGACCGGCGACTTCGCCGACTGGATCGCCCGTACCTTCCACCGCGCGGGGGCGCAGGGGGTCGTCGGCGTGCGCGACGACGGCCTCGCCGCCGTCCGCCCGTGGGGCTTCGACCTGGACGGCATCCGGGTGCCGGTCGCCGTGTGGCAGGGCCGCGAGGACGCGATGGTCCCCTTCGCCCACGGCGAGTGGCTCGCGGCGAACGTCCGGGGCGCCGAGGCGCACCTCTTCGACGACGAGGGCCACCTCTCGCTGGTCACCCGCCTGGAGACGGTGCTCACAGACCTTCGTCGGCTTGGCGGTATCTGACCCGCCGCCGTCGCGAGATCCCTACCGTGGATCCATGCTGAAGGACCTGCGCGAGTACATCGACCAGCTGCAGATCGAGGGGCACACGATCGGCGACGACCACGACGACGACCCGATCCTGATCGACCCGTACGGCAAGGCCGTCGACACCTGGCGCGAGAACTACCCGTACGACGAGCGGATGGACCGCCACGAGTACGACGAGCTGAAGTACGGGCTCCAGGTCGAGCTGCTGAAGTTCCAGACGTGGGCCTTCGAGACCCAGACGCGTCACGTGCTGATCTTCGAGGGTCGCGACGCCGCCGGGAAGGGGGGCACGATCAAGCGGTTCATGGAGCACCTCAACCCGAGGTACGCGCGCACCGTCGCGCTGACCAAGCCCAGCGACCGCGAGCAGAGCCAGTGGTACTACCAGCGCTACGTGCGGCACCTGCCCGCCGCCGGGGAGATGGTCCTCTTCGACCGGTCCTGGTACAACCGCGCCGGGGTCGAGCGGGTGATGGGGTTCACCACCGAGCCGGAGTACGAGCAGTTCATGACGCAGACCCCGCTCTTCGAGCGGATGATCGTCGACAGCGGCATCTCCCTGACGAAGTTCTGGTTCTCGGTCACCCAGGGCGAGCAGCGGACCCGGTTCATCATCCGCCAGGTCGACCCGGTGCGGCAGTGGAAGCTCTCCCCCATCGACCTGGAGTCGCTGAGCAAGTGGGACGACTACACCGCGGCCAAGGAGGCCATGTTCCAGCGCACCGACAGCAAGTGGTCGCACTGGACGACGATCAAGAGCAACGACAAGAAGCGCGCCAGGATCAACGCGATGCGCGCGTTCCTCACCCGCTTCGACTACGACGGCAAGGACGCCGACGTCGTCGGTACGCCGGACCCGCTCATCGTGCAGCGCGGCAAGAAGGCCGTCGGGGACTGAGCCCAGGTCGAGTCGGCGCGTCTTGCACGCCGAGGGAGCGCGAGTCGGCGCATCTTGCACGCGCCAGGAGCACGAATCGACGCATCTTGCCTGCCGAAGGAGCGCGAGTCGGCGCATCTTGCCCGCCGATGGAGGGCGAGTCGGGGCGGTGGTCGGGCACAGGACGAGGCGGCGTCCCGCCCTTCACCGAGTCCGGCCCTCGCCGGGGTGCAGGAGCGGCGCCAGGCGCGGGAACTCGGTCCGTGCGTGCCGGTCCAGCGCGACCGCGAACGACCGGGTGAAGTAGAGCCGCCACAGCGGGTCGAGCACGCGCCGCCATCCCACCCAGCCGGCCGTGAGGGCGTGGCGGACCCGGACGCCGTCGTCGCAGTCCGCCACGGCGAGGGTCAGCCGGACCGGGACCCGCAGCCGCCACGGCAGGAGGCGCCACACGATCCGGTCACCAGGGCGCGCCGCCTCCACCTCGGCGGCCATCCGGAGGTGCCGGTCTCCGACCAGCTCGTCCATCCAGACCCGGTCGCCGACGTGGCCCGGTCCCGGGCCCGGCTCCACGACGTGGAACGATCGGTGGGTGCCCGGCCACCAAGCCTGGTAGCGGGCGTCGTCGCACTCGAGCATGAAGTCGGTGATCTCCCGGGCCGTGATTCCGGCCACCGTCATCTCGGACACCAACGTGAGCACCGCCGGCTCCCTCCTCGGTCCCAGGACCCACTCCACCGGTCCGTCCTCGCCCCCTCCAGAGGCGATGGTCATCGGGGCTTGGGACAGTCAGATGCGGTCGCTGGTCCCGCCCGACGGTGACCGCCCGGCCCGGCCTGTGCAGAACCGGGGCAAGAAGCGCCGACTCGGCGGTCCGCAGCGTGCAAGACGCGCCGACTCGGCGGTCCGCAGCGTGCAAGACGCGCCGACTCGGCCCTTCAGCACGGGCAAGACGCGCCGACTCGCGCCTACGGGCGGCGGCGGGGCTCAGACGGCGTACGCCGCGAGCTCGCCGGCGAGGTCCTCGTTGGCCCGGCCGACGACGACCGTGCCCTCGCCGGTGTGCTCCATCGAGGTGATCTCGCCCTGCTGGTGGAGCCGGTTGATGAGGTCGCCGCGCTCGTAGGGCAGCAGCGCCTTGAACTCGACGCCCGGGCGGGGCAGCTCGCCCTCGACGACGCGCAGCGCCTCGGCGATGCCCTCGCCGGTGCGCGCGGAGACGACGACCGAGTGGGGCTCGCGCTGGCGCAGCCGGGCGACCACCATCGGGTCGGCGGCATCGGCCTTGTTGATGACGACCAGCTCGGGGACGTCGGCTGCGCCGATCTCGGCGAACACCTCGCGGACCGCGGAGAGCTGACCCTCGGGGTCGGGGTGCGAGCCGTCGACGACGTGGAGGATCAGGTCGGAGTCCGCGACCTCCTCCAGCGTGCTGCGGAAGGCCTCCACCAGCTGGTGCGGCAGGTGCCGCACGAACCCGACCGTGTCGCTCATCGTGTAGACCCGGCCGTCGGCGGTGGTGGTGCGCCGGGTGGTCGGGTCGAGCGTGGCGAACAGCGCGTCCTCGACCAGCACGCCGGCGTCGGTCAGCCGGTTGAGCAGAGAGGACTTGCCGGCGTTGGTGTAGCCGGCGATCGAGACGCTCGGGACGTGGTTGCGGCGGCGCTCCTGGCGCTTGGTGTCGCGGGTGCCCTTCATCTCGCGAAGGTCGCGGCGCAGCTTGGCGATCTTGGTGTTGATGCGCCGGCGGTCGGTCTCGATCTTGGTCTCACCGGGCCCGCGCCCGCCGATGCCGGCACCGGCGGCGACGCGGCCACCGGCCTGGCGGGACAGGTTGCCGCCCCAGCCGCGCAGGCGCTGCTTCATGTAGCTCAGCTGCGCCAGCTCGACCTGCGCCTGGCCCTCCCGCGACTTCGCGTGCTGGGCGAAGATGTCGAGGATCAGCGCGGTGCGGTCGACGACCTTGACGCCGAGCCGGTCCTCGAGGTTGCGCAGCTGGCTGGGCGCGAGCTCGCCGTCGCAGATGACGGTGTCGGCACCGGTCGCCTGCACGATCTCCTTCAGGCCGTCGACCTTGCCACGCCCGACGTACGTCGCCGGGTCCGGCGACTGCCGGCGCTGGTAGATCGCGTCGAGCACCTCCGAGCCGGCGGTCTCGGCGAGCAGCGCGAGCTCGGCCATCGAGTTCTCGGCGTCCTCGACGGACCCTTCGGTCCACACGCCGACGAGCACCACGCGCTCCAGGCGGAGCTGGCGGTACTCGACCTCGGTGATGTCCTCGAGCTCGGTGCGCAGGCTCGCGACCCGGCGCAGCTGGTGGCGCTCGGCCAGGTCCAGCTCACCGGTGGTCGGGTCGAACCCGGCGTCCTCGGGGTCGGGCTGGTCCGGCCAGGAGTCGGAGAGCCCGGACTCGAAGTCCTCGTCGTCCCAGCCCTCGGTCTCGTCGAGCTCCTCGCCCAGCGAGAACTCAGCATTGAGGTCAGGTGCGTTCGTCATATGCGGGGCAGCGTACGTGTGTCTCATCTGCCCCGTACAACGCTTAACCCCTCCGTGGGGATTCCCACCCCGCCTCGGGAGGTCCGTCGGTCGTGCCACGGCTCTTGCGTCTGCCGTCGTAGACCGACGGGCAGAAGTCAGCCTGCACTGGGTGCTCGAGCGTGGAGGACCAATGAGGTCCGGGGTTCTGCCCGTCGGTCTACGAGATCTCGCGGCACACGGTGCGTCGACCATGCGAGACGCACACAGCCACCTCCCGGCACAGAGCTACCGTGGCGTCCGTGCTACCCGAGGTCGCGCCCGGCACCCGCCTGCTCGGCATCACCGGGGCGCCGGGAGCCGGCAAGTCGACGCTCGCGGCCGCGCTGGGGCTGCCCGTCGTGCCGATGGACGGCTTCCACTACGCCGACGTCGAGCTGGTCCGCCGCGGACTGCTGGACCGCAAGGGTGCTCCGGAGACCTTCGACGCTCCCGGGTACGCCGCGCTGCTGCACCGGGTCCGTGCCGGCGAGGACGACGTCGTCGCACCGGCGTTCGAGCGCGACCTCGAGCAGCCGCTCGCGGGCGCGATCTTCGTGCCCCCGACAGGGACCGTGGTGACCGAGGGCAACTACCTGCTGCTCGACGAGTCGCGCTGGCATGCCGTACGGCGGGAGCTCGACCTCGTCTGGCACGTGGTCGCCGACGAGGCGGTGCGGGTGGAGCGGCTGGTCGCGCGGCACGTGGAGTTCGGCAAGACGCCGGACCGGGCGCGGGCATGGGTGGCCCGGGTCGACGAGGCCAACGCGCGACTGGTCGAGGCGGCTCGCGACCGTGCCGACCTGGTCGTCGACCTCAGCGCCTGGGCTCCGCCGCGAACTCCCCCGGCGTGAGGCCCGTGACGGCCCGGAAGTCGCGACCGAAGTGGGCCTGGTCGGCGTAGCCGAGGTCGGCGGCGACCCGGGCGAGGTCCGGTCGCTCCTCGCCGGCGAGCCGCTCGGCCGCCTCGTGCAGGCGCCGGCGCTGGACCAGCCACTTCGGGGACAGGCCGATGCGCCGGGCGGTGAGCCGCTGCAGCGTGCGCTCGGTGATCGCGAACTTCTCGCAGCCCTGGCCCACGCGCTGGACCTCGGGGTCGCCCTCGACCCACTCGACGATCGCGTTGACGAGCAGACCCTCCTCGTCGACGGGCAGCATCGGCCGCAGCGCCTGCTCGACGGCGGCGACCGCGGCCCGCTGGCGGTCGGGGTCATCGGGGTCGTCGCCGACGGCCGCCCGGATCGCCGCCACGAGCGCGTCGTCCGCGAGCGGCACCGTGCGGTCGGTGAGCCGGTCGACCGGGCCACCGGCGAGCGCGAGGCCGGCCGCCGGTTGCAGCATGGTGCCGAGCGCCCACCCACGACCGCTGAGCTCCTGCGTCGACAGGCCGCTGCTCGGGCCGACGAGCAGCGCGTAATCGTGGGAGACCACGACCAGGCAGACGGGGTACTGCAGCACCCGCTGCACCGACACGCGGCCGTCAGGGAGCGACCACACCGGCATCCAGTAGCGCCGCACCAGCGGCGCGAGGTCCGGGGTCGGCGCGAACCGGTGGATCGGCGGGGTGTAGCCCGAGGCGTCCAACAGGTGCGCGCGCTCGGTCGGGTCGATGCGCCGGTTGCGCGGACCCGCCTCCTCACCCGTACCGTCACTCCCGTCCGCCATGTGTCGGATTCTTACCAGAGCCACCGACGCCCCGCGACGATGCTGGCGCCATGACCTTCTACCTCGATGCAGCAGACCGCTTCACCACCGTCGTCGACGCGACCACCGACTGGTCGGCGCCGAGCCCGTGCGAGGGCTGGACCGCCGCCGACGTCGTCGACCACGTCGTCGACACCGAGCGCGACTACCTGTCCCGGATGGACGTCGCGATGCCCGACCGGCCGACCGGATCACCGGAGGCGGTGTGGGCGGCGCACCTCGCCGCCGTACGCCCCCTGGTCACCGAGGAGCTGCGGGCGCGAGAGTACGACGGGTTCTTCGGCCGGACCACGATCGGTGCGACCCTCGACCACTTCTACGGCTTCGACCTCGTCGTCCACGGCTGGGACCTCGGCTCCGCGGGCGGCCGCCCGACGACGTTCAGCGACGCCGACATGGACGCGATGGAGGCCGCGTTCGAGGGCTTCGGGGACCACGCGTACGACGACGGCGTGTTCAGGTCGCCGCTCGACGTTCCCGCGGACGCCTCGCGCCAGGTCCGGCTGCTCGCCCGCATGGGCCGCCGGGCCTGAGCCGCCGCAGCGGCGGCGAGGCACGCGCCCGCGCCGAGCACGAAGGCGAGCCGCGCTCCGCCGACGCTCGCGAGAGGCGGAGCGAGCAGCGAGCCGACGAGGGCGCCGAGCACCATCACGCTGTCGCCGAGCCCCAGCGCGCCCGCCCGGTGCTCGTCGGGCACGGCGACCTGGATCGTCTGGGTCACCGAGCTCTCGACGACGACCGCCGCGGCGCCGGCGAGCGCGAGCACCGGCAGCGCGGTGGTCGGCCAGGGGGCGAGGCCGGCCACCACGGTCGCCCCGCCGAGCAGCACCAGGCCCCCGGCGCGTCGACCCGGGAGCCACCACAACAGCGGCGCGGCCAGGGCGCCGAAGCCCAGCCAGGCCGTCGCGACGCCGTAACCGCCGTCGCCCTGCCCCCAGACCTCCCGGGTCAGCGGCAGCAGCGCGAGGGCGGTCGCCGAACCCACCACGTTGACCAGGCCGGCGGTGGCGAGCGCCAGGAGCACCGGCCGGTTGCGGACGACCGACCCGAGCATCGACCGCACCGAGGCCGCGGCGCGTTGCGCGGGCGGCGGGCTCGGCAGCGGCACCCCCGCGGCGAGGACGACCGCGACCAGCGCCAGCGCGACGGCCGTCGCGGGCAGCCAGGCCCGCGTGGCCGGCAGGAGCAGCAGCCCGCCGAGCGCCGGCCCGACGACCCAGGCCGACACCTCGATCGTCACGAGCGCGTCGGTGGCGCGCTCGCGGTGGTCCCCGACGAGGCCGGGCACGGCCGCGCCGACGGCGGGGTACGCCGGCAGCCCGCTCGCCACGGCGAGCCCGGCCAGCAGCACCGCCGTGAGCAGCGACCCGGCGGCGAGGGCCGCGGCGACGCCCCCGAGCAGGCCGAGGCGCAGGAGCAGGGTCGCCAGCACCAGCCGGTCGCGCCGGACCCGGTCGCCGAGGCTGCCGACCGCCCAGGACAGCAGGACGTACGGGGCCATCCGGGCGGCAGCCACCAGCCCGGCGGCCGCTCCGCCCCACTCGTCCCAGGCCAGCACGAGCAGCAGCGGCCAGGGCAGCGCGGTGGCGAGCGAGGCGGCGGCGTACCCGACGAGCGTCCGCAGGAGGCCGGAGCGCACGGCCGGCCTCAGGCGCGCAGCAGGGTCGGCAGCGGCGGGAAGCCGTTGAACCCGACGGTCGAGTAGCAGCTCGTGTAGGCACCGGCGGACTCCAGCCGCACCCAGTCGCCCTCGGCGAGGTCGGCCGGCAGGTGCACCATCGCCTGCTCGTAGAGCACGTCGGCGCTGTCGCACGTCGGGCCGGCGAGCACGCACGGCACCCTCGGCCCGCCGTCACGGTCGCGGGACGTCGTGACCGGGTAGCGGATCGCCTCCTCGATCGTCTCGACCAGGCCGGTGAAGACGCCGGCGTCGAGGAACACCCACCGGGTGCCACCGCGGTCGATCACCGCCAGGACCCGGCTGTGGAGCAGCCCGGCCTCGGCGACGATCCCGCGGCCGGGCTCGACCAGCGTGCGGGGGCGGTCCGGGCCCGTCGGCCCGAAGGCCCGGGTGAGGTGGCGGTCGATGGCGGCGCCGTACTCGGCCAACGGCGGGCAGCCGGCGGCGCCGTCGTCGGCGAGCCGGGCGGGGAACCCGCCGCCGAGGTCGAGCAGCCAGGGCCGCAGGCCCTCGGCGCGCAGCTCGTCGAAGACCCGGGCCGCGGCGGCGATCGGTGGTCCCCACGCCTCGGGGTCGCGCTGCTGCGAGCCCACGTGGAAGGACACCCCGGCGGGCTCCAGGCCCAGCGCCGCCGCGGCGACGAGGATCCGCACGGCCTCGCCGGTGGAGCAGCCGTACTTGCGCGACAGCGGCCAGTCCGACCCCTCCCCGGAGGTGACCAGCCGGCAGAGCACGGCGCTGCCCGGGGCCGCGGCCGCGACCTTCACGGTCTCCTCCGGGCTGTCGACGACGAAGAGACGGACGCCGTGGCGTGCGGCGAACGCGATGTCAGAGCGCCGCTTGACCGGGTTGGAGTAGACGAGCTCGTCCGGCGCGGCCCCCGCCGCGAGCGCGGCGAGCACCTCGGCCGGGCTGGCCACGTCGAAGCTGCTGCCGGCCTCGTGCAGCGCCCGCAGCAGGGCCGGTTCCGGGTTCGCCTTCACCGCGTAGTGCACCGCCGTGCCCGGCAGCGCGGCCGCGAGGCTCCGGTAGTGCTCGACGGCGACCGGCACCGAGAGCTCGAGGTACGGCGAGGGTGGGGTGCTCGGTCCGGCGTACGTGCTCGGGCGGGCGGCCTGCCGGGTGTCGACGACGGGGGCGAGTGCGCTCATGCCCGGGAAGGAGCCGGGCCGCGGCCGTCAGATACGACGGCCGCGGCCCGGGTGCTGCTGGGGTGCTTCAGGGCCTCACTTGGGAGGCATCCGGATGCCGCCGTCGACGCGGATCACCTCGGCGTTCATGTAGCTGTTGGTGATGCACTCGACGACCATGCTGGCCAGCTCGTCGGGGACGCCGAGGCGCTTGGGGAACAGCACGCTCTCGCCGAGCTTGGCCTTGAACGCCTCGGACGCCTCCCCCTCGCCGTAGATCGGGGTGTCGATGAGGCCGGGGGCGATGGTGTTGAGGCGGATGCCCGCCGCGGAGAGGTCCCGGGCGACCGGGAGGGTCATGCCGACGACGCCGCCCTTGGAGGCGGAGTACGACGCCTGCCCGATCTGGCCGTCGAACGCGGCCACGCTCGCGAGGTTGACGATCGCGCCGCGGCAGCCGTCGGCGTCGGGCTCGTTGCGGCTCATCGCGGTCGCGGCGAGGCGGGTCATGTCGAAGGTGCCGATCAGGTTGATTGCGATGACCCGGCTGAACGCCGCGAGGTCGTGCGCGGAGTCGAACTCGCCGTCGCGACCGATGGTGCGCTGCGCCCAGCCGATGCCGGCGGAGTTCACGCACGCCCGCAGCGGCGCGATCTCGGCGGCAGCGTCGACCGCCGCCTTGATCTGGTCGGTGTTCGTCACGTCGACCTGGGCGAACACGCCTCCGATCTCCTGGGCGAGCGCCTCGCCCTTGTCGGCCTGCAGGTCGGCCACGACCACGACCGCGCCCTTCGCGGCCAGCTGGCGCGCGGCCGCCGCGCCGATGCCCGACGCCCCGCCGGTGACGATCGCACTTGCTCCGTTGATGTCCATGGCTGGCGAGCATAGCCATGCTCACAGTCGGACTGTCAGGGTGCTCCGGCCGGCCGTCCTGCCCGGGAAACCCGGCGTGTCGTTAAAGCGACGTCGTGCCCCGCGCCACGATCACGGCGGGGCCGGTGAGGAGCACCCGGTCGTCGGTGGTCCAGGTGACGGTGAGGGTGCCGCCGGGGACGTCGACGCGGTAGGCGACGTCCGCGTCGGTGGGTCGGGCGCCGTCGGCGACGGCCGCGGCGACCATGACCGCGCCCGCACCGGTGCCGCACGAGCGGGTCTCCCCCGAGCCGCGCTCGTGGACCCGCATCGCGACGTGGCGCTCACCCCGGCGTACGACGAACTCGACGTTGACGCCGTCGGGGTAGGTCGCCGGGTCGTGTTCGGGGGCGTCGTGCAGCCGGCCCGCGTCGTCGAGCGAGTCGACGAAGGCGACGGCGTGCGGGTTGCCCATGTCGACGTGGCGGGCGACCCAGGCGCGACCGGGTACGGCGACCTTCGTCTCGCCCAGCACCTGCGGCGTCCCCAGGTCGGCGGTGACCAGGTCACCGTCGACGGTCACGACCTTGACGCCGTCGCGCGTCCCGATCGGCAGGGGCGCCGACCCGTCGACGAGCCCGGCCTCGAGCAGGTAGCGGACGAAGACCCGGATCCCGTTGCCGCACATCTCCGCGACGGAGCCGTCGGCGTTGCGGTAGTCCATGAACCACCCCTCCCCGCCGAGCGGATCGCCGTCGAGGGGATCGCGGACGACGCGCAGCACCCCGTCGCCACCGATCCCCGCGCGCCGGTCGCAGAGGGCGCGCACGCGCTCCGCCATCTGCTCGGCGGACAGGTCACCGTGGATCGTGCCGTCGTGGTCGGGCAGGAGCACGAAGTCGTTCTCCGTACCGTGGCCCTTGAGGAAGGGGTAGTCAGGCACTGCCGGTCCCGTACAGGCCGCGCGCGTAGTTCTCGGGCCGGTAGTAGTCGTCGAGCTGCTCGACGGTCATCCCGCTCGGCTCGACCTTCTTCGCGATCAGCGCGCGCCGCGGCACCTTGGCCTCCGGGTCCCACGTCTCGGGCTTCCAGAGCCCGGCGCGCAGGAACGCCTTGGCGCAGTGGAAGAAGAGCTCGTCGATGTCGACGACGACCGCCAGCAGCGGCCGGTGGCCCTTGACGACCATCTCGTCGAAGAACGGCGCGTCGCTGACCAGCCGGGCCCGCCCGTTGATGCGCAACGTGTCGCCCCGGCCGGGGATGAAGAAGTTCAGCCCGACGTGTGGGTTCTCGAGGATGTTCTTGTAGCCGTCGGCCCGCTTGTTGCCGGGCCGCTCGGCGATCGCGATCGTGTGGTCATCGATGACGTGCACCAGCTGCCCGGCCGGGTCGCCCTTGGGCGACGCGTCGCACTCGCCGCTCGCCGAGGACGTCGCCATCACGCAGAACGGCGTCGCGGCCAGCCAGTCCCGGTCGACCTCGAGCAGCGCGGGCCGCGCCTTGTCCCGCGCTCTCTCGTGCGGCTCGCCGAGCAGGTCGACCAGCTCGGCGACCGAGGCGATCTCGGTCCAGCCGGTCGAGGGCGCGGTGGGTGCAGCCGGGGTGGTCGTCACCCCACCACGGTACCGGCGACCGAGCGCCGGACGCGCGTCACTTCCGCGGGCGTACGACGGTCGCCGACCCGCCACCACGCCGCTCCGGCTCGGCAGCGACGGTCAGCAGCCCGCCCTTGCCGAACTCGATCCCGGTCGCCGCCCCGATTTCGTGGGTGCCGGTGAAGACGTCGTCGTAGGTCACGACGTCGTGGCCCAGCGCCTCGAGCGCGGCACCGTACCGCTTGACGAACGCGGGCTCGGCGAGGTCCTCGGGGGTGTTGCGCTGCGTGGCCCGGGGTGCGGCGATGGCCTGCGGCAGGCTCATGCCGAGGTCGATGCGGTCGACGAGGATCTGCAGCACCGTGGTGATGATCGTCGAGCCGCCCGGCGAGCCGACCGCGAGGAACGGCTTGCCGTGGCGGAGCAGGATCGTCGGCGACATCGACGAGCGGGGCCGCTTGAGCGGCTCGATGCGGTTGGGGTCGGCCTTGTCGTAGACGGCCGTGAAGTCGGTCAGCTCGTTGTTGAGCAGGAACCCGCGGCCGGGCACGACGATCCCGGAGCCGCCCGTCTGCTCGATCGTCAGCGTGTACTCGACGACGTTTCCCCACCGGTCGGCGACGGTGAGGTTGGTCGTCTCGACGTTCTCGGTGTCGTTGGTCCGGGTTCTGGTGGCCCGCCCCGGCGGGCACTGGCCGTCGTACGACGACACGTCGCCGGCCTCGACCGGCTTCTGGCTCGCGTGCGCGGGGTCGATGGTGCAGTCGCGCTCGGTGGCGAAGTCGTCGGAGAGCAGGTCGTCGAGCGGGACGTCGACGAAAGCCGGGTCACCGACGTACGCGCCGCGGTCGGCGAACGCGAGGGCGCTGGCCTCGAGGTAGTAGTGCAGCGCCTCGGGCCGCGGCAGCGCGGACAGGTCGTGCTGCTCGAGGATGTCGAGGGCCTCGCCGACGGTGCTGCCGCCCGAGGAGGACGGCGCCATCCCGTAGACGTCGAGGCCGCGGTAGTCGCTATGGGTCGGAGCCTGGCGCAGCGCCCGGTAGCGCGCCAGGTCGCGGCGCGTCATCCTGCCGGGCGGCACCGGAAGCGTCGTGGCCCTCGTCGTCGGCGGCTTGCGGACCGCGTGCACGATCTGGCGTCCCAGAGCGCCGCGGTAGAACGGCGCACCGCCGCGGTCGGCGAGCAGGTCGTACGTGCGGGCCAGGTCCGGGTTGCGGAACCGGCTGCCGACGGCGGGGGGCTGGCCGTGCGGGAGGTAGAGCGCCCGGGTCGGCTTGAACGCCTTGAATCGACGGGTGTTCTGCTCGACCTGGTCGTGGAAGGTCCGGTCGACGACGAAGCCCCTGCGGGCCAGCAGCTCCGCGGGCTCGAGCGACTGCGCGAGAGACCGGCTGCCCCAGCGCGCCAGCGCGCCCTGCCAGGTGGCGAGGGTGCCGGGCACGCCGACCGAGACGCCGCTGGTCACCCGCGCGGGCGAGAAGCCGTAGGGCTTGCCGGTCTTCGGGTCGATGAACGCGTCGTGCCCCATCGCCGCCGGCGCGGTCTCGCGGCCGTCGAGCGTCTGGACCGTTCGCGACCTCGCGTCGTAGTAGACGAAGTAGCCGCCGCCACCGATCCCGGAGCTGAACGGCTCGGTGACCCCGAGCGCGGCCGCCGTCGCGACCGCGGCGTCGACGGCGTTGCCGCCGTCCTTCAGCACCCTCAGTCCGATCCGGGAGGCTTCGGGGTCGACCGAGGTGACCGCTCCGCCGTACCCCCTCGCGGTCGCGTGCTTGGGCGGGCCCGTCTCGGCCGCGGAGGCGGCTGGGACGAGGGTGAACGAGGCGAGGGCAGCAACCAGTATGGCGATCCCGAGACGCATGAACCCCCGTGCCCGGTCAGCCGGGCGGCGAAACGGTGTAGCGGGCGACCAGGAACTCACGGTTGCGGTCCTGCTCCTCCAGCCGCAGCTCGAGCCGGCGGGGCAGGAGCGGCGCGCCGCCGCCGAGGGTGATCGGCGCGTACTGCACCCACACCTCGTCGAGCAGGCCGGCGTCGGCGAACTGACCCACCAGGTCGCCGCCTCCCATCAGCCAGACGTCCTTCCCGCCGGCCGCCTCGGCCAGGGCGGCATGCACGGTGCGGACGTCGTCGGTCGTGAACGTGACGCCGTCCTGCGGTGGGAAGTCGCGATGGGTGAAGACCCACGTGGGCATGGTGAAGTCCCAGCCGTCCGGGTCGTGGTCCAGCACCCACTGGTAGGTGTTGGCCCCGACGGCGGCGGCGCCGATCGTCGCCCGGAAGCCGGGGTAGGCCATCGCCCCCTCCTGGTCGATGTCGCGGCTGAGCAGCCACGACAGCGAGTGGTCGGCGTCGGCGATGAAGCCGTCGACGGAGCTGGCGGTGTAGTAGACGGTCTTCACGCGTCACCCTCCTCGCTGTCGCCCGAGCGTCGTCGGAGCCAGTTGATGGGGTCGCCCTCGTCGACCTCGACCCCGAGCTCGACGAGCATCGCGCGGGCGCCGAGGCGGCGGTGGGCGGAGTAGGTCAGGACGTGGGCGAGGATGCTGCCGAGAACGAAGCTCTCCGGTGGGTCGCAGAGCGCGTCGACGATCCGGTCGTCCCACGCGCCGCGCCGGTCGACGTCGCGGACCAGGTCCAGCCACCGCGGCGCGACCTCGTCGTGCCGCCGGACCAGTGCCGCCGGGTCGTCGGAGCGGTCCACGGGGAAGTCCTCGCCGCGGATCGCCGCCAGCCAGACCTCCAGGGTGTGGACCTGCCGCTCGAGCACCTGCGCGAGGGTCGACTCCTCGCCCTCCCAGGTGCGCACCGGGCGCACCGCGCGCCGGTAGTCCTCCTCCGGGACCTGCTTGGCGAGGTCCAGCAGCGCCCGGGTGTCGTCGAGGTCGTGGTGGACCATGAGGTCGAGTGGTTGGGCCATCGGGCGCTCCCCGGAGTGGACCCACAGCGACGTGGGTGAGTGGAAGTGGATGCCGTTGGGCGCGGGCAGCCAGTGCGAGCCCGCGACCGGCTGCGAGGGCGGGTGCCCGTAGGCGCGGGAGAAGGCCCGGCTGAACCCCTCGACCGACTCGTACCCCGCCTCGAACGCCACGTCGGTCACCGCCGCTCCCCCGCGCAACCGCCAGGCGGCCCGCTCGAGCATCACGCGGCGGCGCATCGCGACGGGTGGCTCACCGGCGGCCGCGGACAGCTGCCGGGAGAAGTGGTACGACGAGGCGTACGCGCCACCGGCCATGTCGTCGAGGGTGCGGTGCTGGTCGTCGAGCACCGCGTCGAGCAGCTCGCGGAGCCGGTCGCGTCCCGTCGTCGCCATGGGGTCAGTCTGGCGGTGCCCCACCCTCGGGCGCTTGATCGATCTTGCTCGTCCTGACGGCCTCGAGCGCCCTGCTCACCAGCCCCGGGTCGTCGTACCGGATCCAGACGACGCGGGGGTCCTTGCGGAACCACGAGTCCTGGCGCCGGGAGAAGCGGCGGGTGGCGTTGACCGTGCGCTCGCGCGCCTCCTCGAGGGTCAGCTCCCCAGCGAGGTACGCCGCCACCTCCCGGTAGCCGATCGCGCGACCAGCGGTCCGGCCCTCGGCGAGCCCCTCGGCGAGCAGCCGCTCGACCTCGGCGACGAACCCGGCGTCGAACATCGCGTCGACCCGCTGCGCGATCCGCTCGTCGAGCGTCGGCCGGTCGATGTCGACGCCGATCTGCACCGTGCGCGGGTCGAGATACTCCAGCCGCGGGAGCGAGGCGGTGAACGGTCGCCCGGTGATCTCGACGACCTCGAGCGCGCGCACGATGCGCCGGCCGTTGTCCACGAGGATCCGGTCGGCGGCCTCGGGGTCGACCGCGCGCAGCCTCTCGTGCAGTGCGGCGGGCCCGACGTCCTCGAGCTCCTCCTCCAGCCGCCGGCGTACGGCGTCGTCGGTCCCGGGGAACTCGAACCGGTCCAGGATCGCTCGGGTGTAGAGCGCCGAGCCACCCACGAGCACCGGCGTCCGGTCCCGCCCGCGGATGTCCGCGATCGCCGCGCGCGCCCAGCCCTGGAACTCCGCGACCGTTGCCGGGTCGCGGACCGTGAGGGTGTCCAGGAGGTGGTGCGGGATGCCGCGTCGCTCGGCGACCGGCAGCTTCGCCGTACCGACGTCCATGCCCCGGTAGACCTGCATGGCGTCGGTGTTGACGACCTCGCCGTCGAGGCGCTCGGCCAGGTCGAGCGAGAGGTCCGTCTTGCCCGACGCGGTGGCGCCGACCACGGCCACGATCGCGCGTTGGGGCGCGCGGTTTCGGCTGTCCGGCACGTGGTTAGTGTGGCAGGCATGACCGCACCGATCCCCGAGGAAGAGCGTCAGGAGCCGCTCGGCACCGACACCCCGCCGGGCGAGCACGCCGGCGAGCTGCCGGACCGTGCCGATGCGGGTGCACGCCCCGCCGAGCAGGAGGAGAATGCGGAGACGTCGCTCGACGAGCCGTCGGACGACGCAGGAGGGCAGTGAGATGAGCGAGTTCGACATGACCGAGGACGTCGTGGTCGACGAGCGGCCCGACGAGGAGGAGTTCGAGGCCGACGAGCGCGAGGCGGTCTCCGGCGAGACCGGCACGCACTACGACCCCCTCGGCGAGGCGGAGGCCACCCCTCAGGACCTCGACGCCGAGGACGAGGCCGCCGAGTGACGCAGGCTCCCTCGCACGGCCGCTTCGTGGTCGTGCCGGCGGCGTACGTCTTCCTGCTGCGCGGCTCGGGTCCGGACACCGAGGTGCTGCTGCAGCTGCGGCAGAACACCGGCTACATGGACGACCACTGGGCGGCCGCGGCGGCCGGCCACGTCGAGCAGGGCGAGACGGCGTTCGACGCGGCCCACCGCGAGGCGCTGGAGGAGATCGGCGTGACCGACCTCGACCTCGCCTTCGTCACCTCGATGCAGCGCACGCGGGGCGGCGAGCCGATCGACGAGCGGATCGACTTCTTCTTCACCGCCCGGTCCTGGTCGGGTGAGCCCCGGATCCTCGAGGCCGCCAAGGCGGCCGAGCTGCGGTGGTGCCGCCTCGACGACCTCCCCGAGCCGGTCGTGCCTCACGAGCGCGCCGTGTTGGAGGCCCTGCGAACGGGTACGACAACGGCGTACTCGACGTTCGGCTTCTGACCAGGGAGGGACACATGTCGGACCTCGGACCCCAGCCCGAGCCCCAGATCGAACCCGGAGAGCCCAACCCCGGCGGCGTGGACGCGCAGCCCGAGAACGGTGGGCACTCGATCCCGGACCTGTCGCCCGACGAGAACCCCGCCATCGACGAGAAGGCGCCCGACCCGCTCATGGAGTCGGTCAAGGAGGGCGAGGACACCTCGACCGAGGCCACGCGCAGCGACGATGGCCACCACGAGGAGTCGGACAAGGAGTCGCCCGCATGAGCCCGGGCTCCGAGACCTCGGAGGCCCCTGGGCGCGACGACTCGAACGAGGAGATCCAGTCGTCGACGCCCGGCTCCACCGGACCCGACCGCGCGGCCGGCGACATGGGCGTCAGCAGCGAGCGGGTCGGCCCGACCGGCCCGGGCCAGGACGCCACCGACGGCCTGCGCGACGTCTCGCCGCACGAGCGGTCCCCCGAGGAGGAGACGCTCCCCGAGCAGTCGACCGGCAACCCCGAGGACAACCCGGTCGGGATCCCGCCGAAGGCGGGCTACTCGAGCAAGGACCCCCGCGCCGACGACGAGATCTGAGCCGGCCGGCGGGGCGAGCGCGGAGTTTTGTCGGCCGGCCGACGAAATCCGACGCGGGACGACAAAACTTCGTCGTCCCGCCTCGTACTTCGTCGTCCCGCCCCCGGGTGGATGCACGCGCCCGGATGCCCACCCGACCGCCAGCAACCCGACGGCGCCACCCTCAGCGCAGGCGGGTGACCGGGAGCTCGGTCTCGACGGCGGTGCCGTCGGGGCCGCGTTCGACGAAGTAGGCGCCGGCGCCGTCGCGCTCGGCGTAGGCCTCGACCATCTCGGTGCCGCGGTAGAGAACCCCGGCGCCGTCGTCGGTCGCGTAGCCCGCCGGCAGCGTGCCGTCGGCGATCAGGGACTGGAACAGCGGCCGGCGCTGCTCCTCGGAGTCGTAGTGCACGCCGTTGGACCACGGGAGCAGGCCGAGGCCGTCGCCGATCGGGCGCAGCTGCGGGCCGAAGGAGTCGGTGGTCCCGCCGACGTGCCAGCAGATCGACCCGGCGGAGACGCCGGTCAGCACGACACCCGCCTCCCACGCGGTGCGCATCGCCTCGTCGACACCGTGCAGCCGCCACATCGCGAGCAGGCCCGCGACGCTGCCGCCCCAGACCCACACCACGTCCTGCTCGAGGAGGTGCGCGGTGACGTCGTCGACGTTCGGCATCGTGAAGAGCTGCAGGTGGGAGCCGGCGAAGCCGCGGCGCTGCGCGGCGGCGTAGAACTCGTGGTAGAGCGCAGGGTTGTCGCCGCACGCCGTGCCCAGGAAGGTCACCCGCGGCGCCCGCCCGGTGACACCGGAGAGCTCGACGGCGAGGTCGGTCAGCGGGCCGACGCGCCAGCGGAGCCGGTCGTCGAGGGCCCAGCCGCCGGAGGTCGCCAGGATGGTCGGAGCGTCGGCCGCCACGTCAGCCACACACCGGGGCGTCGGGGAGCGGAGCGGGTACGCCGACGGCGGGCATGCCGAGCGGGACGCCGGCCGTGCCGGTCGCGGGCGCGGCGGTCCGCGCCTCCCACGCGTCGCCCGACCGGGTCCGGCGGACCTCGACGAAGCGGTCCGCGACCAGGTGGTGCGGAGCGGCGTACGTGACCTCGACCGTGACCAGGTCGCCGGGACGGGGTTTCGAGACAGGCGCGAGAGCGCCTTCCTCAACCACCGGATCGAAGGAGAAGTGGACCAGGCGGTTGTCGGGCCCGCGTCCGCTCAGCCGGTGGGTGGCGGCGTCCTTGCGCCCCTCCCCCTCGGCGACCATCAGCTCGACGTGCCGGCCGACGAGCCGCTTGTTCTCCTCCCAGGCGATCTCGTCGACGAGGGAGACCAGGCGCTCGTAGCGGTCCTTCACGACCGCAGGCGGGATCTGGTCGGGCAGGGCGGCGGCGGGGGTGCCGGGCCGCTTGGAGTACTGGAAGGTGAACGCGCCGGAGAACCGCGCCTCGCGCACCACGTGCAGCGTCTCGGCGAAGTCCTCCTCGGTCTCCCCGGGGAAGCCCACGATGATGTCGGTGGTGATCGCCGCGTCCGGCATCGCGGCGCGGACCCGCTCGATGATGCCGAGGAACTTCTTCTGGCGGTAGGAGCGTCGCATGTCGCGCAGCACCTTGTCCGAGCCGGACTGGAGCGGCATGTGCAGCTGGGGCATCACGTTCGGCGTCTCGGCCATCGCCTCGATCACGTCGTCGGTGAACTCCGCGGGGTGCGGCGAGGTGAACCGCACCCGCTCGAGCCCGGCGACCGACCCGCACGACCGCAGCAGCTTCGAGAACGCCTGGCGGTCCCCGAACTCGACGCCGTAGGAGTTCACGTTCTGGCCCAGCAGCGTGATCTCGGAGACGCCCTCGGCGACCAGCGCCTCGACCTCGGCGAGGATCTCGCCCGGCCGCCGGTCCTTCTCCTTGCCCCGCAGGCTGGGGACGATGCAGAAGGTGCAGGTGTTGTTGCAGCCCACCGACACCGACACCCACGCGGCGTACGCCGACTCGCGGCGGGTCGGCAGCGTCGAGGGGAAGACCTCGAGCGACTCGAGGATCTCGACCTGCGCCTGCTCCTGCACCCGGGCGCGCTCCAGGAGCGCCGGCAGCGAGCCGATGTTGTGGGTGCCGAAGACGACGTCCACCCAGGGCGCCTTCTGGGTGATCGTCGCGCGGTCCTTCTGCGCCAGGCAGCCGCCGACGGCGATCTGCATGCCGGGCCTCGCGGCCTTCACCGGCGCGAGGTGGCCGAGGTTGCCGTAGAGCTTGTTGTCGGCGTTCTCCCGCACGGCGCAGGTGTTGAAGACGACCACGTCCGCCTGCTCGCCCGCGGGCGCAGCGGCGTAACCCGCGTCCTCCAGCAGCCCGGAGAGGCGCTCGGAGTCGTGGACGTTCATCTGGCACCCGTAGGTGCGGACCTCGTACGTGCGCCCGGCGGAAGTAGCAGTCATGACAGTCGTCAAGGGTACGGCGGCACACCGGTCGTCGGGAAAACGAACGGGCCGCGGCGGGTGTCCCCCGCCGCGGCCCGCGTCGGGGCCGGTCCCGGAACCGGCCCCGAGCCCGGTCCCGGGTCCAGCTCGGGCTCAGCGCCCGAACTGCCAGCGCACCTCCCACGTGGTGTTGTCGCCGTGCTGCTGCGTCCAGAACGTCCGCCAGGCGGCCGCGGCGGGGTTCGGCACCTTGGCGCCGAGCAGGCCGGCGGGGGTCGGGTCGCCGTCGGAGACGTGGATGCCGGTGATCTCGTTGTCGCCGTCGTTGTACGACGGGCCGCCCATCGCGTCGAAGGTCGCGGACGCGTCGCGGCCCTCGGCGAGCCACCTCACCGCCTTCGGCGCCTTCTTCTTGCCCTTGCCCTTGTCGTTCTTCGGGGTGGCCAGGTTGTAGAGGTAGCCCGAGTCGAGAGCGTTGCGCTGCTGGTGCAGGCCGTCTCCAGCGTCCTCGACCACGAGCAGGTCGTCCTTGGTCAGGAACGAGATGTTGTCGAGACCCGTGTGGGCCACGTCGCCCACCGCCGCGATGGTGATGGTGCCGGTCGCGGCGCTGGGGCCGGACTGGCTGAGGCGGAAGACACCTCCGAAAGCGCCCGGCAGGGTGCTGGTCGCCGAGGTGTCGCCGGTCTCGGTGAAGTAGAACTGCTTGAAGTCCGTGCCGGGACGGAAGACGCCGTTCTCCGGCCGCTTGAGCGGCGTGGCGTTCGCGGCCTTCGCGGCGGCGGTCGCGTCGAAGGCGGCCGGAGCGCCGCTGTGGACGGTCGTCCACCGGGTCTTGAAGGACGTGCCGTAAGTGTGCAGGTCCGCGATGAATGCGTCCGACGGGTTCGCTTGGAGCTGCGCCGCCGTGGCCGGCGTGCCGTCCTTGCGGAGGATCTGCAGCGCCTCGAGCGTGCCGCCCTTGGTCAGGTCGGTCTTGTCGGTGGGACGGAACCGGTAGACGTAGCTGTTGGGGACCTTGCCCCCGCTGGCCGACGCGCCACCGATGTCCTCGACGAGCCAGACGTTGCCATCCTTGTCGTTCTGGACCCCTTCGTAGCCGCCGGAGCCGAGGGCGTCCAGGCGGGTGGCCTTGCCGTCGACCGGGTCGCCGTTCGCGTCGAGCGAGACTCCGAAGACCCCGCCGTTCGGCGACTTGGACTCCGCGGTCAGGAGCAGCTGGTGGGTGAACGGGTCCCAGGTGATGCCGTCGATCGTCGGGTAGGCGTTGCCGGAGCTGTCGACGTCGGACACCAGGCTGACCCGCTTGGTCGGGTCGGTCTGGTCGAGGTCGATGCGGGTGACGTAGCCGCGGGGGCCGGCCTCGTGGCCCTGGTAGAGGTAGTGGTGGCCGTTGAAGACGAGGTAGACGTTCTTGTCCGGCTCGGTCTTGTGGGCCTCGTCCGTCGCCTGGGTCAGGGGCCCGGCGACGGCGGTGTTGTAGCCGTAGTGCGTGACGCCGTTGGCGGTGTCAGGGTTGGTCAGGGGCAGGTTGCCCCACGCGACCGCGGTCTCGGTCGCCGACGTGGTGAGCACGTTGTCGGCGACACCGGCGCGGGCGTTGGCCGAGGGGACGTCCGCCACGGAGACGGTCGCCTTCGCGTCGGCGCTCATGGCAGCCGCGCCCGCGATGCCGCCCACCACGAGGGTCAGGATGCTGGTCTTTGCGAGGAATGAGGTGTTCACGCGGGCGAGCCTCGGGGCCCCGTACGACGAGCGCTCATCGCCGGGATGAACGGGCGCGTGGGTCCGGGTGAACACCGGACTGCGGCGCCATTCCCGCCTAGGCTGCCGACGTGCTCTCCTGGCGCTCGCAGAACTCGATCCTGTCCATCTGCTCCACCGGCTCCGTGCTGTCGATCGGCAGCATCGGCTCCTTCGCCTCGATCGGCAGCATCGGGTCGGCGATGTCGGCCTTCTCGATCGGCTCCTGGATGTCGACCGGGTCACTGCTCTCCTCCCAGAGCAACCGGTCGATCATGAGCCACCAGAGCAACCGCTCGGTGCTCTCCAGCCAGAGCAATCGGGCCACGGTGGCCCGCCGCACGAGCGGGCCGGTGCGATGAGCGATCGGCACCTCGACCGCCGCGCGCTGCTCCTCTCCGGCGCCGGCATCGCGTCCGCCGCCGCGGTCCTGCGCTTCGACCCCGCCGCGGCGGGGTCCACGGTCACCAAGAAGTTCAAGGGGCGCTTCACCCCCGCGAACAAGGCGGACTGGCACTACCTGCCCTTCGACGTGCCCCGGGGCGTGCGTGAGGTCCGGGTGAGCTACCGCTACCCCGACCCCATCCCCGGGCCGGGCTACAGCTCCAACGTCATCGACATCGGGATCTTCGACTCCTCCGGCAACGGACTCGGCAACGCCGCCGGCTTCCGCGGGTGGTCCGGTGGCGCGCGGAAGTCCTTCCGCCTCAGCCGCACGTCCGCGACCCCTGGCTACCTGGCCGGGCCGATCAGTCCCGGGCGGTGGAAGGTCGCGCTCGGCCCGTACCAGATTGTGTCACCCGTCGACTACGAGGTGCGGGTCACCCTCGTCTTCGGGCCGCGCGGGCCGGCGTTCGTGCCGACACCCGCGCCGACCTCCGCCACCCCGCCGGAACCCAAGAGCTGGTGGCGCGGCGACCTGCACATCCACACCGTCCACTCCGACGGATCGCAGACGCAGACCGACGTGCTCACCGACGCCCGGGCCGCGGGCCTGGACTTCATCGGCAGCGCCGACCACAACACCGACTCCGCACAGCTGACGTGGGGCTCCTACGTCGAGGACGACTTCCTCGTCATCGCCGGCGAGGAGGTCACGACCCGCGCCGGCCACTGGGTCGCGACGGGCCTGCCCGCGGGCACCTGGGTCGACTGGCGCTACCGACCCGAGGACGACAAGCTCGCCGACTTCACGCAGCTCGTGCGGGACCTCGGGGGCCTCGCGATCGCCGCCCACCCCGACATCGGCGTGCCGTCGATCCGCTGGGACTTCGACCCGAGCTTCGCCGAGATGGACGCCGTCGAGGTGTGGAACGGACCGTGGGACGGCTTCGACGGCGCCACGGTCACCCGATGGGTGAACCTCCTCAACAACGGGACCTACAAGCCCGCGGTGGGCAACTCCGACAGCCACAACCGCAGCCAGACCGTGGGCCTGCCCCAGAACGTAGTCCGGGCCGGGTCGCTGTCCACCACCGCGATCATCGAGGCGCTGCGCGCCGGCCACTCGTGGATCGCCGAGTCGTCCGCCGTGGACCTCGACTTCAGCGCGACCCTCGACGACGTGAGCGGCGAGTGCGGCGACCACGTGCCGAGCTCGGCGGGTGACCAGGTCGCGGTCCACCTCGAGGTCACCGGGGTGCCCGGGTGCACCGCGTTCCTCTACGGCCCCCGCGCGTCCTACGGCAAGGCCGCCGCGGACGAGAGCGGCAGGATCGTGTTCGACCGCACGGTGCCCGGTGGCACCGCCTACGTCCGCGCGGAGGTGCGCCGCGGCACGACGCCGGTGGACCAGCTGGTCGCCCTGACGAACCCCATCTTCCTGACCGCATGAGGTGCGGTAGCCGCGTCTTGTCGCTCGATTCCGGCTCCTGACCGGCTCGGATCGTTCCACCCCGGGCATTTCCCAGCAATTGAACGGTGCCGACCAGTTTCGGGCCGCCCGGGTTTTGTCGGCCGGCCGACAGAATCCGAGCCGGGACGACGAAGGTTTGTCGTCCCGGCTCGGATTTCGTCGGCCGCCCGACGAAACTCGCCACCGCCGCACGCCGACCCCGCGCAACGCGCTAGGCGAGCCCGGCGTCCCGGGCGGCCACGACCGCCTGGGCCCGGTCGCGCAGGCCGAGCTTGGCGAAGACGTGCCGGACGTGGGTCTTCACGGTTGCCATGCTGATGACCAGCTCGGCCGCGATCTCGGTGTTGGACCGGCCCGCGCCGATCAGCGCGAGCACCTCGCGCTCGCGGTCGCTGAGCTCCTCGAACCCCGGCGGCGGGACGGTCGCGGGCGGCCGCGCCGCGAAGCCGGCCATCATCCGGGCGAGCACCGCCGGGGCGACGACGGGCTCCCCGGCCGCAGCCCGGCGCACCGCGTCGACGAGGCCGTCGGAGGTCACGTCCTTGAGGAGGAACCCGACCGCCCCCGCCCGCAGCGCGTCGACGACGTGCTCGTCGAGGTCGAACGTCGTCAGCGCCAGCACCCGCACGCCGTCGTACGACGAGGTGATCCGGCGGGTCGCCTCGATCCCGTCCATCCCCGGCATCCGCAGGTCCATCAGCACCACGTCGGGAGTGTGCTCGGCGACGGCCGCCACCGCTTCGGCGCCGTCGCGGGCCTCGGCCACCACCGTCACGCCCGCCAGCTCCAGGATCAGCCGCAGCCCCTGGCGCACGAGGCCCTGGTCGTCGACCAGCACGACCCGGGTCATCGCGCCGCCCCGGCGAGCGGGAGCTCGAAGCGCACCGTGAACCGGCCGTCGTGTACGTCGGCCGCGAAGCCGCCCCCGAGCAGCTCGGCCCGGTGCCGCATCCCGGTCAGCCCGCGGCCGGCGGCGGGGACGGCGGCCAGGCCGGTCGCGTTGGCGGCGACGACCCGGACCCGGTCCGGCTCCCAGACCACGTCGAGCGCGACGGGCTCTCCGGGCGCGTGGCGGCCGGCGTTGGTGAGGCACTCGCGGACCACGCGGTTCACGGCCAGCCGGGCCTGCTCGTCGTCCTCACCCGGTGCACCGTGCACATCGAGGGTGGTGGGGATCCCGGCCTGCTCGGCCCGCCGCGCCACCTCGGCGAGGTCGTCGGTCGCGCCGCGCACCCCGTCCTCGGCGGACAGCACGTCGAGGACGCCGCGCATCTCCGCGAGCGTGCGGTGGGCGGTGATCCGGATCGCCTCCACCGGCTCGACGGCTCGATCCGGCGCCAACCGGAGCGCCGCCGCCGCGGCCTCGGCCTGCACGGCGATCAGGGTCACCTCGTGGCCGACCACGTCGTGCAGCTCCTGGGCGATCCGCGCGCGCTCGAGCTCGACCGCGGTCTCCTCCGCACGGCGGCGCTCCTCGCGCAGCGTGGCGGCGAGCCGGTCGAGCTCCTCGTTCTGGGCGCGCAGGTGGGCGACCAGGCGGCCGGCGAGGACCGGCGCGGCCACGGCGAGCGCTGCGCCGATCGCGGCGACGGGCGGCTCGGGCCCCACCAGGGTGCCGACGACGGTCGCCGTGACCGCCCACGCCGTGACGGCGACGACGGCGCGCCCGGGCCGACCCCAGCTGCCGAGGGCGAAGAACTGCAGCACGACGGCCACGAAACCGAGGATCGGGTAGCCCTCGGTGGGCACCACCCACAGCAGCGTGGAGACGAACGCGGCGGGGACGGGTCGGGTGCGGCGCCAGGCGAGCGGCAGGGTCGTGCACAGCACGTAGAGCTGCCCGAGGACGGAGTCGGCGATCGGCCACACCGTGACCTGGACGATCCCGAGGACCACCAGCACGGCAGCCAGCACCACGTCGGTGCGGTTGGTGCCGAGGCGGCCCTCGCTGACGCTCACGGCCGCAGCGTAGGCCGATCGGGCCGCGTCCGGCCTCAGCCCAGGGGCTGATCCGGGAAGCCGCCCTGCGGTCGATGTGGGAGGACCGGCCCGGTTCCTAGGTTCCTCGGCATGACTCTTCTCGACACCACCACACCCACCACCGGCCGGTCGACCACCCGTACGACGGGGCTCGACGTCACCCGCCTCAGCACCTGGTTCGGCATCGCCTTCACCGCCTGCCAGCTCACCGTGATGGTCGGCATGAGCATCTTCGTGCTACCGAAGGGAGGCGGGCCCGGCCAGGACCCGTCTGTCTGGGGGCACCACGTCCTCGAGGCCGCCGACGCCTACCGGATCGGCAACTACGTCTTCATGGTGGCCGGCGTGCTGCTGCTCGGCTTCCTCGGCGCCGTCCACGTCCGCCTGCGACGCGCGGACGCCACCGGCACCCTGGCCACCGTGGCACTCGCCGCCGGGGCCCTGCTCGCCTTGGTGTGGCCCTACGCCGCGGTCCTGCACGACGTCGCCCTCGACGCGGCCGACAAGGGCACGGACGTGCGCCTGCTGGCCGGCTGGGACTCGGTCGCGCCGTACTCGCTGGCCTTCTCCGCCCTGCCGCGGGTCTTCTTCGTGATGGCGATCGTCCTCGCGCTGCGCCTGGTCGGGGACTCGCCGTGGCTGCAGCGGACCGGCATCGCCATCGCCCTGCTCAGCGTCGTCGGCACCGCGACCACGGTCAGCGGCGCCTTCTTCCCCGCGCTCGCGCTGAGCAGCCTCGGCTACGAGCTGTGGGTCGGTGCGCTCGCCTGGCACTGGCTGCGGGACCGGAAGCCCCTCAGCGACGCGGCGTGACCCACAGCCGGATCACGCCCTCGACCACCACGGTCCCGTCCGCGAGCTCCCCGCGGACGCGGACCGGGAGGTCTGCTCCGGAGTCCGGGAGGGCACCCGCCCACTGCTCCGGGTCGGTCTCGGCGATGCACGTGATGTCACCGGCCGCCTTCGCGGTGTAGGCGACCTCCATCCCCTTCGGGATCCACCGCCTGTCCGCGGGGATGCTCGCCTCGGCCAGCGCCCCCATCGCCGCCTCGAGCCCGTTGCACAGCGCGATCGCGTGCACGGTCCCGAGGTGGTTGTGGACGCCGCGCCGGTCCCGGATCACCAGCTCGGCGTGGTTCGGCTCGATCACGGTGAAGCGCGGACGCACGGAGAAGAAGTACGGCGCCTTCTGCGCGAACAGCACCGAGAACACCCGGTCGCCCAGCGGCAGCCGGGTGGCGGTGTTCCAGAGGCCGAGCACGGACGGGGTGGAGAGCTGGCTCATGCCGACTGACATTACCTGTCGGTAACTTGCGGCGTCACCCGGGTTGCGGGTTTCGGCTGCTGGCAGCCAGAACCCTCACGACACGCCGCGACGGGTCGGCGCGTCCTGGGGGTTTCGGCTGCTGACAGCCGAAACCCGCACTAGCGTCGCACGCATGAACGAGAACACATTCTACCTCGTGAGCGGCTGGCCACCCCGGTGAACATCGAGGACATCACCCCCGCGTGGCTCTCCCAGGCGCTGGGCACCCCGGTCCGAGACCTGAGCGCCACAAGGGTCGGGACCGGCCAGATCGGCACCTGCTACCGGCTCCGGATGGACGGGGACCGCACGGTCCTGGCCAAGCTGCCGGCCGCGGACCCGGCGGCGCGGGACATGATGGCCGGCGCCTACCGCGGCGAGGTCCGGTTCTACCAGCAGCTGGCGGCGACGGTCGCGGCCCGGGTCCCGGCCTGCCACCACGCCGAGATGTCCCCGGACTCCGGCGACTTCGTGCTGCTGCTGGAGGACCTGGCGTCCCACCGCCCCGGCGACCAGCTGGCCGGCTGCACCGTCGACCAGGCGCGCGAGGCCGTGGTGAACCTGGCCGGCCTGCACGGCCCCCGCTGGAGCGACCCGACCCTGCTCGAGGTCGAGGGGCTCTCGCTCAACGGGGCCGAGGACGCGGCGCTGCTGGCCGAGCTCTACGGACCGGCGACCGAGCTGTTCCTGGAGGAGCTGGGCGAGCTGGTCTCGCCCGAGGACGCCGACACCCTGCGCGCGTGCGTCGCGGTCTGCGAGCAGTGGGCCCTGGCCCGTGCCGACCGGTTCGCGCTCGTGCACGGGGACTACCGCCTCGACAACCTGATGTTCCCGGCCGACGGCTCCGCCGGCGTCGTCGCCGTCGACTTCCAGACGCTCAGCCTGGCGCTGCCCGCGCGCGACCTGGCGTTCTTCCTCGGCACCAGCCTCCTGCCGGCGGACCGCCGGTCCCACGAGCGGGACCTGGTCGCCGCCTACCACGCCGCGCTCACGCCGTACGGCGTGGCGGACTACTCGGTGGACCAGACCTTCGACGACTACGTCTTCGCGATGCTGCAGGGTCCGCTGGTGGCCGTCTTCGGCTGCGCGTACGGCGCGCGGACCGAGCGAGGGGACCGGATGTTCGCCGCGATGGTGACCCGCTCGTGCACCGCGATCCGGGACCTCGGGACGCTCGGACTTGTCAGGGGGTCCTGACGTTTGTCAGGCTGCCCCTGACGGCGGCTCGGTCGGCGGCACCACGGGGGTGTGTCGTGACCGGGCCGCCGTGACGCTGCCGGCCTCGCGGGGGGCGTCAGCCCGCGAACCGCTCCCAGGCGGCCTGGCGCGTGACCCCCAGCGCGCGGCCGATCTCGGCCCAGGAGATGTTGCGGGTGCGCAGCATCCGGACCCACTCGATCATGAACCGGTCCACCTGTGCACCGGTCTCGGCGATCAGCGGGAGCTTGCCTAGCAGGTCGGCGTCGGACATGTCGTGCCAGGGCGGCGGCCGTTCGACACCGGTACGCCGCACCTCGGCCACCACCCCGGCGTAGTAGTCGAGGCAGGTGCCGCACATGAAGGCGCCGAGGCCGCCGACCATCGGCTGGTCGCGTCGGCCGGGCTCGCCGCAGAACGAGCACGCCTGCCGCGCGGAGTCCGCTTCCACACGTCAGAGACTGTCACACGCCCAGCAGCTCGACGCGGTTGCCATGGGCATCGACGGTGTGGCAGCGCTCCCATCCGGGGAAGGTGTGCCGCTCGGTCCAGACCACCGCGAAACCCAGGGACTCCAGCCGCGCCGCCGTGCCCTCGAGGTCGTCGACGACCACGGCCGGGTGCGCCTTGCGCGCCGGGGCGAACGGCTCATCGACACCGACGTGGATCTCGGCGGACCCGGCGCGGAACCAGGCCCCACCGCGGCCCCGGAGGTCGGCGGGCTTCTCCACCTCGGCCATCCCGAGCCCCTCGACCCAGAAGCGGCGGGCGTCGTCCTCGCCGCCCGGCGGGCAGGCGAGCTGCACGTGATGGAGCCTCACGACGCCGCACCGACCCGGGCGACGACGAAGACCCGGCGGAACGGCAGCACGACGCCGTACGGGTGCTCGGGGTAGGCCGCCGCGAGCCGCTCGCGGAACTCGGCCTCGAACTCCGGGCGCAGGTCGTCGGGCAGCGCCTGCAGGGTCGGGCGGGCGCCGGTGCCGGAGACCCAGGTGAAGACCGGGTCGGGGCCGGTGAGGACGTGGAGGTACGTCGTCTCCCAGGCGTCGACCCGGCAGCCGAGCTCGGCGAGCACCTCGAGGTAGGTGCCCGGGTCGTGGCTGCTGGGCACGGCGACGCCCTCCGTGTGAGCGAGGTAGGGCTCCTCGGCGGCAAGCTCCGTGCGGATGGTGTGGCTGGGCTCGTCGAAGTTCGCGGGCACCTGGAACCCGAGCCACCCGCCGGGGGCGACCGCGTCGACCAACCGCGGCAGCAGGTCGAGGTGGTCGGGCACCCACTGGAGCGTGGCGTTGGAGACCAGCACGTCGACCGCTCCGGTGGTCGGGCCCGTCGAGAGCGGCGCCCAGTCGCGGAGGTCGGCGACCTCGAAGGTCACCCCCTCCGCGGTCGCGCGAGCCCGCTCGACCATCTCGGGGCTCGAGTCCAGCCCGAGCACCTCCGCGTCCGGCCACCGGTCGGCCAGCAGCGCCGTCAGGTTGCCCGGCCCGCAGCCGAGGTCGACGACGGTCCGCGGCGCGGCTGCCCCGACACGCGCCAGGAGGTCGACGAACGGCCGGCTGCGCTCGTCGGCGAAGGCGAGGTACCGCTCGGGGTCCCAGGTGTGTGCCATCACGTCTCCTCACAGATGTCTTGACGTCGAGATATCCTGCGTCGTGCTTGTCTTGATGTCAAGATTCTCGATGGAGTCGGATACGATGGCGGCGTGGCGGACCCGGTGAGGGACGAGGTCGACGAGCTCGTCGAGGCGTGGGCGCGCGAGCGTCCCGACCTCGAGCTCGCCCCGGTGGAGGTGTTCAGCCGGATCGGCCGGCTCGCCCGCCACCTCGACCTGGCCCGACGCGACGCGTTCACCGCGGCCCGCGTGGAGTCGTGGGAGTTCGACGTGCTGGCCGCGCTGCGCCGGGCCGGGACGCCGTACGAGCTCTCCCCCGGCCGCCTGCTGCGCGAGACCCTGGTGACCAGCGGGACGATGACCAACCGGGTCGACCGCCTCGCGGCCCGGGGCCTGGTCGAGCGGCTGCCCGACCCGCACGACCGGCGGGGGGTGCTGGTCCGGCTGACCCCGGAGGGCAAGGCCGCCGTCGACACCGCCTTCGAGGCGCTCCTCGAGGCCGAGCAGAAGTTCCTGGCCGACCTCCCCGACCGCGACCGCACCCGGCTCGCGGCGCTCCTGCGCACGCTGCTCGCGCCGTTCGCCGGCTGAGCGACCGCGGGCCGGCGGTGAGCTGTCCACCGAGTCCCGCTCGGGAAGGTGGACCACCCACCGCCCGCCCGCCGCAAGCCCCGGGAGCGGTGAGCTGTCCACCGAGTCCCGCTCGGGAAAGGTGGACCACCCACCGCCCGCCGGCGACGAACCCAGCGCTACTCCAGCAGCTCGGCGGCCTCGAGCCACTCCAGCTCCAGCTCGTCCTTCTGGACGGCCAGCTCGGAGAGGCGGGCCGACAGCTCGGCGAGCCGCTCGTAGTCCTGGGCGTGCTCGAGCACCTCGGCGTTGAGCACCGACTCCTGCTCGGCGATGCGCTCGAGCTGCTTGTCGAGTCGGGCCAGCGTCTTGCGGGCGGCCCGCTCCTCGGCGCTGCCCGCCTTGGCCTTCGGCGCCGCTTGCTGAGCAGTGGAACGCTCAGGCACCGGGATCGGCTCCGCCGCGGTGCCTGGGCGTTCCATTGCTCGGGCACGGCGCTCCAGGTACTCGTCGACACCGCGCGGGAGCATCGAGATCTGCCCGTCGCCGAGCAGCGCCCAGACCGAATCGGTGACGCGCTCGAGGAAGTAGCGGTCGTGGGAGACGACGACCAGGGTCCCGGGCCAGCCGTCCAGGAAGTCCTCGAGGACGTTGAGGGTCTCGATGTCGAGGTCGTTGGTCGGCTCGTCGAGCAGCAGCACGTTGGGCTCGGTCAGCAGCAGGCGGAGCATCTGGAAGCGGCGCCGCTCGCCGCCCGAGAGGTCGCCGATGCGTGCGGTGAGCCGGTCGCCGGTGAAGCCGAACCGCTCGAGCATCGCGCTCGCCGTGATCTCGCCGTCGGCCGTGCGGGTGACCCGGCGGATCGACTCCACGGTCGGCAGCACCCGGCCGTCGGGGTCGAGGTCGTCGAGCTGCTGGCTGAGGTGCTGGAGGGCGACCGTCCGCCCGAGCCTGACCCGCCCCGCCGCAGGCTCGAGCTCGCCCGCGACCAGCCCGAGGACCGAGGACTTCCCGGCGCCGTTGACGCCCACGATGCCGACGCGGTCGCCGGGACCGAGGCGCCAGGTGGCGTGGGACAGCAGCTGACGGTCGCCGCGGACCAGGTCGACGTCCTCCACGTCGATGACGTCCTTGCCCAGCCGTTGGGTCGCGAACCGCTGGAGCTCCATCCGGTCCCGCGGCGGGGGGACGTCCTCGATGAGCGCGTTGGCGGCATCGATGCGGAACTTCGGCTTCGAGGTCCGCGCCGGCGGGCCGCGGCGCAGCCAGGCCAGCTCCTTGCGCACGAGGTTCTGCCGCCGCACCTCGGACGCCGCCGCCTGCCGCTGCCGTTCGGCCTTGGCGAGCACGAACGCGGCGTAACCGCCCTCGTAGGCGTCGACCACGCCGTCGTGCACCTCCCACGTCCACTGGCACACCGCGTCGAGGAACCAGCGGTCGTGGGTGACCACCACCAGCGCCGATGGCCGGTTCGCGAGGTGCTGGGCCAGCCAGGCCACGGCCTCGACGTCGAGGTGGTTGGTCGGCTCGTCCAGTACGACGAGGTCGTGCTCGCCGAGCAGCAGCGCCGCGAGCGAGCAGCGGCGGCGCTCACCCCCGGACAGGCCGAGGACCGCCCGGTCCAAAGCGACGCCGGCGAGCAGCTCCTCGACGACCTCGCGGGTGCGCGGGTCGGCCGCCCACTCGTGGTCGGAGCGCCCCCCGAGCACCGCCTCGCGGACCGAGTGGGTGTCCTCGAGCTCGTCGCCCTGGTGGAGGTAGCCGATCAGGAGCCCGCGCTGCCGCGACACCCGCCCGGCGTCCGGCTCCTCCAAGCCGGTCATCACCTCCAGGAGCGTCGTCTTGCCGTCGCCGTTGCGGCCGACGATGCCGATCCGCTCACCGGCCCCGATGCCGAGGGACACGTCGGTGAGCAGCGGGCGGACGCCGTACGACTTGGAGACCCGCTCGAGGTTGACGAGGTTGGCGCGCGCGTCAGGCATAGGAGACCAGGTGGGCGCCCGCGACCGGGCCGTTGGCGGCGAGGACGACGGGGTGACCGGCGCCGGACAGGTCGGCCGCCAGTGAGCGGGCGTGGTCGGCGGAGCCGCAGAGGAAGACGCAGGTCGGTCCCGAGCCCGACACGATCCCGCGCAGCGCGCCGGCCGCCTCGCCGGTCTCGATCAGCTCCCCGAGCTCGGGGCGCAGGTCCACGGCCGGCGCCTCGAGGTCGTTGTGGAGCGCGTCGGCCAGGGTCCACGCGTCGGCGTCGGCGATCGCGCGGAGCAGCGCGTCGGCCGGGACCGGGTCGGCCGGGGCGTCGGGGAACATCTCGTCGAAGTGGCGGTAGACCTCGGGCGTCGAGAGACCGAACTCGGACGGGACGACCACCCACCACCAGGTGGCACGGTCCTCGACCGGCTCGACGACCTCACCGTGTCCGGTGCCGAGCGCGGTTCCACCGAGCAGCGCGAACGGCACATCGCTGCCCAGCTGGGCGGCCAGCTGCAGGAGGTCCTCGTCGGGGGTGCGCAGCTGCCAGAGCCGGTCCAGCGCGACCAGCGCGGCGGCGGCGTCGGCCGAGCCGCCCGCCATGCCGCCCGCCACCGGGATCGCCTTGGCGATGTGCACGGCACCGCTGCGCTCGATCCCGTGGTGCGCGGCGAGCAGGTCGGCGGCGCGGTCGACGATGTTCTCGCCGCCGGTGGGTACGGCGCCGGCCGGCATCCAGTCGGGCAGCCCGACGTCCAGAGTCCACCCGGGCTCGGCCCGGGCGGTCAGGTCGTCATAGAGCCCGACCGCCTGGTAGACGGTGACCAGGGGATGGAAGCCGTCCTCGCGCGGCGCGCCGACGCCGAGGTGGAGGTTGATCTTGGCGGGCGCGCGGACGGTCAGCTCGCTCACCGCGCGGACTCCTGCGACAACGCCTCGGCGAGCCGGACGAAGTCGTCGATCGTCAGCGACTCCCCGCGCGCCAGCGGGTCGATCCCGGCGGCCTCCAGGGCCGCGTCCACCGCCGCGGCGGGGGCGAGCGCGCGCAGCACCCCGCGCAGCGCCTTGCGGCGCTGGGCGAACGCGGCGTCCACGACCGCGAAGACCTGCTCGCGCGTCGCGGTCGTGCTCGGCGGGTCGCGGCGGGTCCAGGCGACCAGGCCCGAGTCGACATTGGGCGCCGGCCAGAAGACGTTGCGCCCGACGGCACCGGCCCGGCGGACGTCGGCGTACCAGGCGGCCTTGACCGAGGGGACGCCGTACACCTTGGAGCCGGGTACGGCGGCCAGCCGGTCGGCCACCTCGGCCTGGACCATGACGAGGCCGTGCTCGAGGGAGGGCAGCAGGGCGAGCAGGTGCAGGAGCACGGGGACCGAGACGTTGTAGGGCAGGTTGGCCACCAGCGCGGTCGGGGGTGGGCCGGGGAGCCCGGTCACGCGCATCGCGTCGGCGAGGACGACCTCGAACCGGTCGGCCTGCCCGGGGGCGTGGGTCGCGATCGTCTCCGGCAGCAGCCCGGCGAGCTTGTCGTCGACCTCGATCGCGACGACCCGCCCGGCGACCTCGAGCAGGGCCAGCGTCAAGGAGCCGAGACCTGGCCCGACCTCGACCACGACATCGTCCGGTCCGACCCCGGACTCACGGACGATGCGCCGCACGGTGTTGGCGTCGATGACGAAGTTCTGGCCGCGCTGCTTGGTGGGCCGCAGGTCGAGCCGTGCCGCCAGCGCACGAACGTCCGCCGGCCCGAGCAGGCGAGGTCCCGCGGACGTGTCGGACATGGGCGCCAGCGTAGTCAGAGTGCCTGGAGGGGCAGGGACGTGCGGCCCTACCGGGACACCACGGGGGCGACGACCGTGGTCGCCATGAGGACTCGGGCCATCACCCTCCTGGCGACCGTCCTGGCGACCGTGCGGCACGGGGCCGACTCGGTCACGGCCACGCTGCGGTTCGTCGACCTCCGCGCCGGGCACTGGCAGGACTTCTCCCTGCGGGTTCGCTCGGACCGGCCCTTCCGCCGCGCGATCGTCACCGTCGACCCTGCGCACCCGGGTGGACGGGACCGGCTGCTCGACCGCGCCGAGCACCGGCTCGCCTGCCCCGGCCTGCACCACGATGTCGACTACGCCGCGGACACGGTGCGCATCGTGCTGCCCCGGACGTGCGCGGGCGGACCCGCGTGGGTGCGGGTCGCGCTCGCGACGTACCTCTTCCGGACGCAGGACACGATCTCCGACAACCCGCACGACGACGGCCCGGTGCCGAGCTACACCCGGCGCCTGGAGCCGCCGGGTCAGCGCGGCAGGCCCAGCGAGGCCGCGCAGGCCGGCCAGGCGCCGTAGCCGCCCGAGGCGTCGCGGACCTTGGTCGCGATCGCGATCTGGGTCTCGCGGCTCGCGTTGCTCGGCAGCCCGCTGCCGCCGTAGGCCTGCCAGGTGCCGAGGTTGAACTGGAGGCCGCCGTAGTAGCCGTTGCCGGTGTTGATGGCCCAGTTGCCGCCGGACTCGCACTGCGCGAGCTGGTCCCACACGGTGCTGCCGGACGCGAAGTTCGTCGTCGGGGCCGGCGCCTGGGTGCCGACCTTCACGATCTCGGAGACCGGCTGGCGCAGCACCTCCTGGTGCAGCACCTTGCGCGTGCTGACGTCGCCGTTGCGGAGGACGATGCGGTAGGTGACGTCGCGCAGGCCGGTGCGGCCGTCGCGGACGACCGTGGTCTCGCCCTGCGTCATCGAGTCGTCGTCCTGCTCGACGGTCGCGTAGTCCAGGACCTCGCCCTTGACGCGCTTGGTGAGGACCTTGACGTCGGTGAAGACCAGGGTGTCGCCGTCCTCCAGGACGTGCTGCGGCGCGGGCTTGGTCTCGTCGTGCTTGCCGAGCCGCACCCCGAGGTCGCCGAGGGCCTCCTCCACGGTGAGTGCCGTGACGGTCTTCTTCACCATCGGGTGGCCGGCGAGCTTGACGTGCAGCGTCTTGGGGGTGACGACCTTCAGCGTCATGCCCTCGCGGTCGATGTCGGCGCCGCGGCTGACCGAGAGCTCGCTGCCGCGGTAGGCACGGCCGATGTCGGAGAGCGCGCGGGACACGGTGGTCGAGGTGACCCAGTAGGTCCGGCTGTGGCCGTCGACGTCGAGCTCGAGCGGACGGGCGAACTTCACGGTGATCTTGCTGCCGTCCTCGACCTTCTCGTCGAGGCTCGGCGCGACCACGTCGCGCGCGGTGACGTCGATGCCCTGGGCGTCGAGGACGTCGCCGACGGTCCCGCCGAACGCGGTGACCTGCTCGGGCTGGCCGTCCACCGAGAGGGTGACGGTCTTGCTGAGGGCGCTGTAGCCCCAGGTGGAGCCGGCGACCGCCAGGACGACCACGCCGGCGAGGGCGATCATCAGCGGTCGGCTGCGAAGGGCTCGGCTCAGGCGGCCGGGCTTGCTGTCGTTGTCCTGCTGCGGCTGCTGCGGCAGCTCGGTCGTGTGTCCAAGATCGGGCACGATTCTCCGAACGTCGTACTCCCCGGTCCTCGGGTGCCAGCGCGCCGGACGCGCGCGACCGCGAGCTGCGGGGCGATGCGTACGGGGGTCACATCTGCGGGGCCCGGAGGCCACCAGCACTGGCGGAATCAGTCCCGATCCCGGCCGTCAAGTCCTTCCAGGGCACCAGCCTTCCCGCTCGAATGCAAACCGAACCTCCCACATCCGGCGCTGTCGTGAGCAGGATCTCGTCGGTAAAGCCAGCGGTGTCGCGCCCCATCAGCACCATGGGTCACACGGGTCTCAGGGCGCGTCACCTGGGCTATCACCTCTGGGCTACCAGCTCCCGCCGAAGGCGACCTCGGTGTTGGCGTCGACGGCGGCACACAGCTCACCCAGGTCGTCACCGCGGACCTCGGCCATCGCGCGCATCGTCAGCGGGACGAGGTAGGACGCGTTGGTGCGGCCGCGGTGCGGCATCGGCGTGAGGTACGGCGCGTCGGTCTCGACGAGCACCCGGTCCCGGGGCGTCAAGGCGAGCGCCTCGCGCAGGGGCGCGGCGTTCTTGAAGGTGACGGTGCCGGCGAAGGAGAGGTGGGCGCCCCGGTCCAGGCAGCGACGCGCGAAGGCGGCGTCGCCGGAGAAGCAGTGCATGACCCACCGGTCGGGCGGGCCCTCCTCGTCGAGGACGGCGAGCACCTCCTCGTGCGCGTCGCGGTCGTGGATGACCAGCGTCTTGTCGAGCCGTTTGGCGAGGTCGATGTGCCGGCGGAACGAGTCGACCTGCACCGCCCGCCCCTCCTCGCCGGTGCGGAAGTGGTCCAGGCCGGTCTCCCCCACCGCGCGGACCGCGTCGAGGGCGCCGGCGAGGCGCTCGATCTCGGCCATCGCCGCGTCGAGGTCGGGGAGCCGGGGTGCCTCGTTGGGGTGGAGGGCGACGCCGGCCACGAGCGCCTCGTACCGCTGCGCCGCGTCGACGGCCCACCGGGCCCCGGGCAGGTCGCAGCCGATCTGCACGATCCGCGTCACGCCGACCGCGGCGGCCCGCGCCAGCGCGTCGTCGACCGACAGCGCCTCGCCGTCACCGCGCACGACGTCGAGGTGGCAGTGGTTGTCGACGACCGGGTGCGGCAGCGGCTCCGGCGGCGCCGGCATGCCGGTCACCCGGCGATCCTCGCGAGGACGGCGGCCGCGAGCTCCTCCGGGGCCTGCGTCGGGATCCAGTGCGACACGCCCTCCAGGACGACCAGCTCGTACGGCGCCGACACCCATCGCTCGGTGCCGTCGACGCCCTCACGGGTGATCGCGATGTCGCGCGTGCTCCACACCATCGTGGTCGGCACGGTCACCTGGAAGTCGGTCGAGCGACCACCGCCCGAGAGCGGCAGGGCGCGGTACCAGCCCAATGCGTGCCGCAGCGCGCCGTACTCGACGATCTCGGTGCGGAAGCGGGCGACCTCGTCGGCGGTCATCCCGGCCTTGCGCATGCTCTGGTCGAAGCGACCGCCGCGCCGGCGCGCGGTGAGCTCGGGCACGAGCGGCACGTTGAAGAAGGCCATGTAGCGCGACTTGCGACGCTGGGCAGGCTTCTTCAGCGCCCGTGCGAAGGCGGCCGGGTGGGGAACCGACACCGCCGTCCACGTCAGCACCCGGTCGGGGAACCGACCGGCGACCCCCCAGCCGACCGCCGAGCCCCAGTCGTGACCGACCAGGTGCACCGGCCCGCCGACCGCGTCGATGAGCGCGACGACGTCGCCGACCAGGTGCTGCATGCGGTACGCCGACCGCCCACGGGGCCGGGCGCCCGGGGAGTAGCCGCGCTGGTCGATCGCCAGCGTGCGCAGGCCCGCCTCGTGCAGGATCGGCGCGACCAGCCGCCAGGTGCTGGCCCGCTCGGGGAAGCCGTGCAGCAGCACGACCGGAGTCCCGTCCATCGGCCCCTCGTCGACGACGTCGAAGGTCAGGCCCTCGTTGCGGACGGTGGTGATGCGGTCGGTCATCTCGCTCCTTGCTCGGGCCAGCGGTCGGTCAGCGGTCGGTCAGCGGTCGTCGGTGCGTGGACGAGCTGGTAGACCTCGCGCTTGGGTACGCCGGCCAGCCGGGCCACCTGCGCGATCGCGTCCTTGCGGGTGCTGCCGGCGGCCTCGAGGTCGGCGACCGCGGCCAGCAGGCTCGCGGGATCGTCGTCGACGGCGGCCCGTGGCGGCGCGCCCTGGACGACCAGCGTGACCTCGCCGCGGACCCCGTCGGCGGCCCAGGCGACCAGGTCGGCCAAGGGCCCGCGGCGGACCTCCTCGTGGGTCTTGGTCAGCTCGCGGCACACGGCCGCGGGGCGGTCGCCGCCGAACGCCTCGGCCAGCGCGGCGAGCGCGGCCTCGGTGCGGTGCGGCGCCTCGAAGAACACCAGCGTGCGCTGCTCGTCGGCGAGGTCGGCCAGCCGTCGGCCGCGCTCGCCCGCCTTGCGCGGCAGGAACCCCTCGAAGCAGAAGCGGTCGACCGGCAGCCCGCTCACGGCCAGGGCGGTCAGTACCGCGGACGGGCCGGGCACCGCCGTCACGGTCACGTCGTGCTCGACGGCCGCGGCCACCAGGCGGTAGCCCGGGTCGGAGACGCTCGGCATGCCCGCGTCGGTCACCAGCAGCACGCGCCGGCCCTCCAGCAGCGACTCCAGCAGCACCGGCGTACGGGCCGACTCGTTGCCCTCGAAGTAGGAGACGATCCGGCCGATCACCGTGACCCCGAGGTCGCTCGTCAGCCGCTTGAGCCGGCGGGTGTCCTCGGCGGCGACCACGTCGGCGGTCGCGAGCTCCTCCGCGAGCCGGGGCGGGGCGTCGGCGGACCGGCCGATCGGTGTTGCCGCCAGGACGAGCACACCACGTCCGCTGTCGTCGACCGTCACGACCGTAGAGTCTCCCATCGTGACGACCGCCGCGCCGCCCGAGGCTCCGCCGGGGCCTGGGCCCGCCCGGGTCGGTCTCTCGCGCACGGCCACCGGCCGGCCCGTCCCGTCGGCCTGGGACCGGGCCCGCGCCCGCCTGCGCCTCGAGGACCCGTTCGTCGGCTGGACGGCGGCCGTCGCCGTCGCGCTGCTCGCGCTGTTCCTGCGGCTGTGGCACCTCGGCACCCCGCACGTCTTCGAGTTCGACGAGACGTACTACGCCAAGGACGCGTGGTCGCTGCTGAACTTCGGCTACGAGCGCGACTCGATGGCGCACGCGAACGACCTGATCCTCGACGGCACGACCCTCTCGGGCGTCTACAAGGACAACCCCGAGATGATCGTCCATCCCGAGGTCGGCAAGTGGCTGATCGCGCTGGGCATCAAGGCGTTCGGCATGGACCCCTTCGGCTGGCGGGTCTCGGCGGCCGTCGTGGGCTCGCTCATGGTGCTGGTGATGTGCCGCTTCGCGCGACGGATCACCGGCTCGACGATGCTCGGGGTCGTCGCCGGGCTGCTGCTGTCGCTCGACGGCCTGCAGCTCGTGCTCTCGCGGCTGGCGCTGCTCGACATCTTCGTCGCGTTCTTCATCCTCTGCGGCGTCCACTGCATCGTGGCCGACCGCGACTGGCACCGGGGCCGGCTCGCGAGGCTGACCGCCGAACCGGTCACGCACGGCTTCGGTCCGGTGCGCGGCCTGCTGTTCCGGCCCTGGCTGCTCCTCGGCGGCCTGATGTGGGGACTGGCGCTCGGCACCAAGTGGGAGGCGATCTACCCGCTCGCCGCGTTCGGCCTGCTGTGCTGGCTGTGGTCGGCGGGTGCGCGCCGCTCCTTCGGCGTCCGGTGGGCGATCCCGAGGTCGGTGCTCACCGACGGCATCCCGGCGTTCGTGCACCTCGTGCTCGTCGCCTCGATCGTCTACCTCGCGACCTGGACCGGCTGGCTGGCGCACGCCCACCAGTACGAGGAGCACCTCTCGGCGACTCAGTACACGCACTACGAGGGCGGGCAGGACTGGCCCACGCGCACCGAGCCGGACGCCTCGGGGCTCGGCGAGGTCACCCAGTCGCTGCGGTCGCTCTGGTACTACCACCAGGACGTCTACGCGTTCCACACGCACTTCCTCAACGACAGCACCCACACCTACGCCTCGAAGCCGTCGGGCTGGCTGCTGCTCAACCGTCCGGTCGGCGTGGCCGCGGACACCGGCATCAAGCCCGGCAGCCAGGGCTGTGACGCCCCGGCGAACAGCGACTGCCTGCGCCAGGTGCTGCTCCTCGGGAACCCGACGATCTGGTGGGGCGGCTGCCTCGCGCTGCTCTTCGCGGTCCTGATGTGGGTGGGCGCCCGGGACTGGCGGTACGGCGTCGCGGTGGTCGGTGTCGCCTCGACCTGGCTGCCCTGGCTGCAGTACGACGACCGGCCGATCTTCCTCTTCTACATCGTCACCGCGCTGCCGTTCGTGGTCCTCGCGCTGACGCTGGCGATGGGGCGGCTGGTCGGGTCCTCCCCCGGGCCGTCAGCCCGCCGGACCTTCGGGGTCGTCGTCTCCGGCGCGTTCGTGGTGCTGGCGCTGCTGAACTTCGCGTGGTTCTGGCCGATCTGGACCAACCAGATGCTCACCCACGGCGAGTGGCTGGACCGGATCTGGTTCTCCCGCTGGATCTGAGCTGCCTTCGTCGCCCGAGCTCCGCTCGGGTGACGAAGGGCCTGCAGCCAGGTCGAGGAGCCGCGCGGCTGAGGAACGAAGCCGCGACCGGCGTCTCGAGACCCGGTCGGACTCCCAGACGAGCACCGCGCCCAGGCGCTGCCAGGCGGCTGTCAGCCCGCGACGAGCCCCGTCTGCGACTGCACCCACGACCACATCCGCTGCCGCTCGGACTCTCCGGTGCGGGTGCTGGGCAGCAGCTGCGTCGGGCGCGGACGGCGGTCGTGCCAGAACAGCCCGCCCGCCGGGGCCGGCTGGGACGCGGCGAGCCAGATCGTCGTGTCCGCGCCGCCGGCGGCGTCGCGCAGCAGCGGGCCGGTGACCCGCCGGAAGGTCGGCAGCGAGTCCTGGACGCCCGGGGTGTCCGCCCAGCCGGGGTGCATGGCGTGCACGGCGACGCCGGCCGGCTCCCAGCGCCGCTGCAGGATCGGGAGCAGCTCGACCTGCGCGCGCTTGCTCCGGGCGTAGGCGGTCGTCGGCGAGTAGTCGCCGTCGAGGTACTCCGGGTCGTCGTCGCGCAGCCGCTGGGCGTACATCCCGCCCGAGCTGACCAGGACCACCCGCCCGCCCCGCAGGTGCGCGGCGAGCAAGTCGGTCATCAGCACCGGCCCGAGCACGTGCAGCGCCATCGTCTGCTCGTGGCCCTGGGGCGACTCCGTGCGCTCGGGCGGCATCGCCCCGGCGTTGTGCACCAGGACGTCCACGTCCGCATCGACGCTGGCCGCGAACCGGCGTACGTCGTCGAGGTCGGCCACGTCACAGCGCTGCACGTCGAAGCGCGCCAGGGGGTGGCGCTCCTGCACCTCCCGCACGACCCGCGCCGCCTTGTCCGTGTCGCGCACGACGAGCACGACCTCGGCGCCCAGCGCGGCCAGGCCCTCGACGGTCGCGATGCCCAGGCCGCTGCTGGCACCGGTGACCAGCGCCCGCGCGCCGGCGAGGGCGTCGGGCTCCGGGTCGGCCGGCCAGGTCGGCAGGTGGCGGCGGACCGCGGGGCCGAGGCGCGTGTAACCGGGGACCACCGTGCGGTCGAGGACGGTGTCGAGGAGCGACGCGAGGGGCGGCATGCCTCCAACGTATCCAGCGCCGCACACCCGGTCGTGCCAGCATGGCCGCGTGACCTCGTGGCGACCCGGCTGGGACGACTTCCCCCAGGCCCTGCTGGACTTCTGGACCGAGCGGCGCCTGTGCACGCTCACCACCCTGGGCACCGACGGGCGGCCGCACGTCGTGCCCGTCGGCGTGGCCCTCGACCTCGAGCGGCGCTGTGCGTGGGTGATCACCTCCGGCGGCTCGCAGAAGGCTCGGGACGTCCAGCGGGACGGCCGGGTCGCGGCCTGCCAGGTGGAGGGGCGGCACTGGTCGACGCTCGAGGGCCGGGCGACCGTCCTCACCGCCGCCGAGGACGTACGACGGGCGGAGGACTGCTACGCACGTCGCTACCGGCAGCCGCGACCCAACCCCGAGCGGGTGGCGGTCCGGATCGAGGTGGACCGGTTCCTCGCCTCGTCCGCCCTCGTGTGAGGATCTTCCCCATGCACACGGACGGTCTTTCGGACCTCGAGCGCGAGATCCTCGCCTTCGAGCAGGACTGGGTGACGCATGCGGGCGCCAAGGAGTCCGCGGTGCTGGAGCGGTTCGGGATCACCCCGGCCGACTACCACCTCCAGCTGAACCGGCTCATCGACCTGCCGGCCGCCGAGGCCCACGCGCCCCGGCTGGTCCGCCGCCTGCGCCGCCTGCGGGCGACCCGCCAGGAGCAGCGGGCCGCTCGCCGCATCGCCGGCTGAAGCGTGCTGTCGGGACAACTCAGCCGCCCAGCACCCGGTCCGCCACGAGCTCGGCGATGGCCAGGCTGGACGTTGCCGCAGGTGACGGGGCGTTGCGGACGCTGGTGATGCCGTCGCGCTGCTCGACGACGAAGTCGTCGACGAGCGAACCGTCGCGACGCATCGCCTGCGCCCGCACGCCGAGCCCGCCCCGGCGTACGTCGGCGAGGCCGATCTCCGGCACGTAGCGCTGGGCCGAGCGCAGGTAGGCGGCGGTCGACAGCACGCCACGCAGCTCGGTGACGCCGGTGCGCCAGTGCGCGGCCGAGAAACGCCAGAACCCGGGCCACGCCAGGGTTCTGGCCACATCGGCGGGCTGCACCGACAGGCGTCCGTAGGAGCGGCGGCTGAGTGCGAGGAACGCGTTCGGACCGATCTCGAGCGACCCGTCGACCCGGCGGGTGAAGTGCACGCCGAGGAACGGGTAGCGCGGGTCCGGCACCGGGTAGACCATCCCGCGCACCAGGTCCGCCTTCGCGGGTACGACGGAGAGGTACTCGCCCCGGAACGGCACGATGCGCGGCGCCGCCTCCCCGCCGGCGAGCTCGCCGAGGCGGTCGGACTCGAGCCCGCCGCAGACGACCAACCGGTCGACGCGGTGCCGCTCGGCCCAGCCCGTCACGACATCGATCCCGCCCGGTCGCCGCTCGATCCCGGTGACGGGCTTCGACAGCAGCACGCTGCCACCCGCGTCACGGACGTCCTGGGCCAGCCGCTCGGCGACCGCCACGTAGTCGGTGATCGCGGTGTGCGGCGAGTGCAGCGCGGCCACCCCGGCCGCGTGCGGCTCGACCTCGGCGATCCCAGCGCGGTCGACCCGCCGCAGCCCCGGCACGCCGTTCTCCCGGGCCGTCGCCTCCAGCGCGTCGAGGCGCACCCGCTCGCTGCCGTCCACGGCGACCACGAGCTTGCCGCACTCGTCGTACGGCAGGGCGTGCTCGGTGCAGTAGTCGCGCAGCAGCGCGCGCCCGCGCGTGCACAGCTCGGCCTTGAGGCTGCCCGGCCGGTAGTAGATGCCGGCGTGCACGACGCCGGAGTTGTGCCCGGTCTGGTGGGCGGCGACCCGGTCCTCCTTCTCGAGCACCACGACCCGCGAACCGGGCCGGCGCCGCGTCAGCTCCCGGGCGACGGCGAGGCCGACGATCCCGCCGCCGACGACGCCGATCGTCCCGCTCGCTGCCACCGCTGGATCGTCCCATGCCGACGTCGAGCGCCCGCGGGCGCAGTCCCGAGGTCGCTGACCGGTCCGGAACCTGACGATCCGGCCTCGGGGTCACCCCAGCGTCGCTAGCCTCGAGCAACCCAGGAGACCGCCATGACCGAGAGCTTCGTGCCGACGCCGCACACACCCGCCGAGAACCGCCTGTCGCTGCTGGCCGCGATCTTCCTCGGCCTGGCGGCCACCCTCACCGCGTTCTCGGCCTACCAGGCCGCGCTCGAGGACGGGGACTCGCTGACCGCATTCACCGAGTCGACCGCGGCGCTGGGCGAGGCCAACCACCTCTACGGCGTCGCCAACCAGGTCCAGGTCGGCGACCGCCAGCTGTTCGTCGAGTTCGCCACGACCGCGCAGGACCCCGACGCACCGCCGCGGGCCGCGGCGTACATCCGGACGCTGATGCGCCCCGAGATGGTCGAGGCCCTCGACTGGTGGCTCGACAACGACGAGTCGCTCACCCCGTTCGACGACCTGCCCGGCAACCCCTACGAGGTCGCCGAGCTGGACCAGGCCGACGTCAAGGCAGCCGCTGCGAAGGCGGCGTACGACCGTGCGATCGAGAACGACGAGGTCGGAGACCGGTTCGACCTGGCCACCGTGCTGTTCGCCCTCACGCTGTTCTTCGGCGGCATCGCGACACTGTTCCGGCGGTACGCCGTGAGCGTCGGCCTCCTCGTGGTCGCCGCGCTGTCGCTGGCGGCCGGGTCGGTCCAGCTCACCATGGCGCTCGCTGCCTGACGACCACGGCCCGCTCTCCCGGCTGACGAACGACGAGGGCCCGGCGCACCTGCGCCGGGCCCTCGATCTCGGTGGAGCTGAGGGGATTCGAACCCCTGACCTTCTCATTGCGAACGAGACGCGCTACCAACTGCGCCACAGCCCCAGGTACTGCTCGGTGTTGCTCGCGCCTGCTGGCGCGGTGGGAAACGTTAGCACCCGGCTCGGGCGGGATCCGAATCGACCCGCGCCCCATCGGGGTCGTGTGCCCGAGAACGCGCCATGGCGCGTGGTGAGGCACACGACCCGGCTCCGGAAGGGGCGATCAGGGCACCAGGGTCCGCTCCAGCTCCTCGAGCGCCTGGCGGGCATAACCGCGCCACATCCGGGCGAAGAGGGGCATCGCGGCGCGGCCGAGCGGGCCGCGCGGGTGGAGGGTCCAGCCCCAGCGCACCCGAGCCCCGTCGCCGGCCGGCTCGAAGAGCCAGCGACCCTCGACCTCGGTCACGAGCGGCTTCATCGGCCCGCTGATGTCGGTGAGCCGGTAGGTGAACGCGTGCGGACGGTCCACGGACAGCAGCGTCTCGCGGATGCTGCCGCCGTCGGCGAGCCGGATGGTGCGGGTTTGGCCGACCGTGCCCCACGCACCCTGCTGGTCACGCACCTCGCGGATCGGCGGGATGGCGGCGTACCGGCGCGAGAAGAGGTCGGGCAGCGGCAGGGGCAGCGTGACGTCGAAGGCGTGCTCGACGGTGACCGGGTAGGTGCGGGAGGAGGCGAGCTCGACGGGCATGCCGTCGAGCCTAGGACGAGCGCGGGGGTCGCGTCAGGAGCCGGTCGCGCGCTTGTCGTCGGCGCGGGCCTGGCGGGCCGCCTTCTCGGCCTGGTCGGCCTCGCGGGCCAGCTGCGCGTCGGACTCGGTGCGACCCGACGTCCAGACGCCGGTGCCCTCGAGGTCGATGGTGCGGACGGTGCGGCGGGTGGCGGCCGGCTTGCCGACGTAGGTCGGGAGCGTGACTGGCACCGGGTCCCAGAGCGCCGGGTCGACGACCGCGGCCATGCCGGCAGACGTGTCGGCCATCGGGTCGGCCTCGTCGGACTCCTCCTCGACCAGGACCCGGTCCTCGGGGGCCTCGGTGGCCTCCTCCTCGAGGGGCTCCACCGGGAGCCGCCGGGTCGGCTCGAGGCCGCGACGCTCGCCCTTGACCATGATCCGGCAGGTCACCAGCCAGGCCGCGAGCAGGGCGACCGGGAGGGCGACGTACCACCAGCTGATGACGCCGAAGGCCGCGACCCCGAGGACGACGAGGTTGACCAGCAGCACCAGGGCCAGCACGTTGCGCCGGCGCTTGGTGGCGCGCTTGGCCGCGGCACGCCGAGCGCGGAGCTGGGCCGGCGTGAGGGGGACCGGTTCCGGCGCGGGCGCCTGCTCCTGCCGCACGTCGGCTCGTACGTCGGCTCGCACCTCGGCCGGCACCTCGGGCTGGTGTCGCGGCTTCGTGACGACCTTCGCCTCCGAGGCCGGGCGGCCCGGCGTGACGACCAGTCGGGCGCTCTTGCGGTTGACCGGCTCGCGCCGGGCCAGCACCCGCATGGTGTGCGAGAAGCGCTCGACCGACCGGCTGCGCGCGACGTCCTCGTGGTGACGGAGCGCCTTCGGGACGAGGTAGACGGCCCACGCCACGGCGAGGGCGACGAAGATGAGTGCGCTCAGGTCCACGTGTCAGAGGTTAGGAGCGCTACCTCACTCCTCCTCGGATGTCCACAGGTGTGTCGCAAAATCACTCGTGTGACTGCTGGGACTCCAGCCGCCGGAGCAGGCCCTGCGGGCACTCCTCGCGGGTGATCGCGTAGAGCCGGTGGTCGCGCCAGTCGCCGTCGATGTGGAGGTACTTCGGCGCGTAGCCGACCTCGCGCAGCCCGAGCTTCTCCACGACCCGCAGCGAGTTGGTGTTCTCCGGGCGGATCGCGACCTCGATGCGGTGCAGCCCTGCCGTGGTGAAGCAGTGGTCGACGACCAGCGCCACGGCGCGCGGCATCACGCCGCGGCCGGCGTACCGCTGGTCGAGCCAGTAGCCGATCGAGGCGAACTGCGCCGACCCGCGCACGACGTTGTTGACCGTCACCTGGCCGGCGAAGCGGCCGTCGACATCGATGGCGAAGGAGTACGTCGTGCCCTGCCGCGCCTGCCGGTGCAGGCGCCGCACCAGCGCGCGGAACGACGAGGGCCGGGAGTCCGAGCCCGGCGGGACGGTCGCGTCCCACGGCGCGAGCCACGCGACGTTGCGTCGCCGCGCGTCGCGCCAGGCGGTGGCGTCGGAGTAGGTGAGCGGGCGGACCGTGACCTCACCGGCGGTGAGCCGGACCGGCCAGGCCCTCAATGCCCGCTCCTCACGGCTCGGTCCTCACGGCTCGGTCCTCACGGCTCGGTCCTCACGTGGTCGCTCCCCAGCACCTGCTCCGCCGCGTGCACCAGGACCGGGCGCAGGACGGCGAGCCCGTCCTTCACTCCCCCGCGCGACCCCGGCAGGTTGACCACCAGGCAGGAGCCGACCACGCCGGCGACCCCGCGAGACAGCACGGCGGTCGGGACACCCTGCGCGACGCCGTACGCCCGGATCGCCTCGGCGATGCCGGGCACCTCGCGGTCGAGCAGGGCGCGGGTCGCCTCGGGGGTGCGGTCGGTGGGCGTGAGGCCGGTGCCACCGGTGGTGAGCACGACCCGGGCGCCCCCGTCGGCGGCGGCGCGGATCGCGGCACCGACGGGCTCTCCGTCGGGCACGACGACGGGGGCGTCGACCGCGAAGCCGAGCTCCTGCAGGAAGTCCACGATGAGCGGGCCGGTCGTGTCCTCGTAGACCCCGGCGGCGGCCCGGTTCGACGCGACGACGACCTCGGCGCGCATGCTCATCCCCGGCTCCAGTCGCCGGACTTCCCGCCGGTCTTGGTCTCGACGCGGACGTCGGTGATCACCGCACCCTTGTCGACGGCCTTGACCATGTCGACGACGGTCAGCGCGGCGACCGACACGGCGGTCAGCGCCTCCATCTCGACCCCGGTGCGGTCGGTCGTGCGCACGGTCGCGGTGATCGCGACCGCCTCGTCCTCGACGGTGAGGTCGACCGTGACGCCGGAGATCGCGAGTGGGTGGCACAGCGGGACCAGCGACGGCGTCTGCTTGGCCGCCATGATGCCCGCGACGCGCGCGACGCCGAGCGCGTCGCCCTTCGGGACGCCCTCACCGCGCAGCAGCGCGACGACCTCGGAGGACACCAGGACCCGGCCGGACGCCGTGGCGGTGCGCGCGGTCACGTCCTTGCCCGACACGTCGACCATCCGCGCGGCGCCGGACTCGTCCACGTGGGTCAGGCGGCCCGGTGACCCTGGCGGCACGGACGGTTCCGACATCAGAACTCCTCGTCGAGCCTCAGGACCTGGACCTGCTCGCCGGCCGGCACCGAGCCGACGCCCTCGGGGACGACGACCAGCGCGTCGGACTGTGCCAGATCACCGATGAGGTGGGAACCGTGCCCGCCGACCGGCGTCACCGCGGGTCCGGCCTGGTCGACGGCGTACTGCGCCCGCGCGAACTGCCGGCGCCCGTCGGGCGAGCGCAGGTCGTGGGTGAGCCGGGCGGTCGTGACGGGTCGTGAGTACGGCGCGCGGCCCATCAGCTTGCGCAGCGCGGGGAGCACGAACATCTCGAAGGAGATGTACGACGACACCGGGTTGCCCGGCAGCGTGAAGATGGGCGTCCCGTCCTCGCCGACCCTGCCGAAGCCCTGCGGCTTGCCGGGCTGCATCGCGACCCCGCCGAACCAGACGGTGCCCAGCGGAGCGAGCGCCTCCTTGACCACGTCGTAGTCGCCCTGCGACACGCCACCGCTCGTGACGACGACGTCGGCGCGGACCAGCTGGTCGTTGAGCGCGTCCAGGAAGGCGCGCGGCTCGTCGGGCACGATGCCGACGCGGTAGGCGATCGCGCCCGCGCGCCGGGCCGCGGCGGCGAGGAGGTAGGAGTTGCCGTCGTAGATGGAGTCGTGCCCCAGCGACGTGCCGGGGTCGCGCAGCTCAGACCCGGTCGAGATCACCACGACGCGCGGCCGTGGGCGGGACGCGACGGTGGCGCGACCGACGGCCGCGAGCAGGCCGAGGTGGCGCGGGCCGAGCACGGTGCCCTCGGAGACGAGCACGTCACCGACTTGCACGTCACCCCCGGCCGGGCGCACGTGCTGGGCGTAGGTCGGCGCCCGGTCGATCCGGACCTGCGCGACCCCGCGGTCGGTCCACTCGTAGGGCACGACCGTGTCGGCACCCGCCGGCACCGGCGCGCCGGTCATGATCTTGACCGCCGTGCCGGGCGACATCGCGAAGAGCCGCGCCTGGCCGGCGCCGATCTCGCCCACGACGGGCAGGTGCACCGGCGCCTCGTCCGAGGCGGTCGCGACGTCGGTGTGGCGGACGGCGTACCCGTCCATCGCGGAGTTGTCGAAGGACGGCAGGTCGATGGTGGCGACGACGTCCTCGGCGACGGCCATGCCGAGGGTCTCCATCAACGGCTGGGGGAACGCCGGCAGCGGCTCGATCGCCGCGAGGATCCGGGCCAGGTGGTCGTCGACCGTGACGAGCGCGTCGGTGCCGTCGCTCATCGTCAGGACAGCACGCTGTCGGCGTCGACGCGCTGGGCCGACTTCGCCTTCAGGTCGACGTCGCCGACGACCTGCACGCCGCGGCCGAAGGTCCAGTCCCCAGTGACGGTGAACGACTCGGCCTTCTTCAGCGACGGCGCACCCTCGGGGAACCGTTTGTCGAAGTCGCCGACGAGCTTGTAGTAGGCGGAGTCGAGGTCGACGAACGGCACCTCGGGAGCGGTCTGGTCGAGCACGAAGTCGGCGCCGAGGTCGTAGACGTCGGAGCGCAGCACGAGCAGGTCGTTGGTGGTCTTCACCGGCACGAACCGGTCGCGCCCCACCTCGATGAGCCGCGAGCCCTCGAAGACCTCGACGGCCGCGCCCATCGCGGTCTCGATCTGGATGACCTCGGGGGACTTCTTGTCCCCGGGGTCGACGTTCTTGACGTTGCGGATCAGCGGAAGCCCCAGGATCCCCTGCCGCACGTCGAGCGCGTGCTTCATCGCGGCCAGGTCGAACCAGATGTTGTTGGTCGAGCAGTAGCGGTGGCGCTCGAGGTCGGCGAGCGCCGCCTGGTCGGCGTCGGGGGTCTGGGCGGTCTCGCGCAGCACGATGCGACCGTCGGTCTTGCGGCGGGCGAAGTGGCCGCCCTTGCGGTCCGAGGGCGTACGGCGCACCGCCTCGATCGCGAAGGGCGCTCCGCTGGTGGCGAACCAGCCGGCCAGCCGCGGGTCCGGGACCGCGCCGAGGTTGTCGGAGTTGGAGACGAAGACGCGCTCGTAGCCCGCCTCGATCAGGCGGTCGAGCAGACCGGTGCCGCGCAGCGCGGTGTAGATGTCGCCGTGGCCCGGCGGGCACCACTCGAGGTCGGGCTCCTTGGGCCAGCTGACGGGACTCAGGTCGGCGGTGAGGAGCTTGGGCTCCTTGTTCTGCAGGAACTCGATCGGCAGGCCCTCGACCGGGAGGTCCTCGTAGCGTGCGATCGCGGCGGAGGTGTCGGCCGAGGTGCGGAAGCTGTTCATGAAGATCAGCGGGAGCGTGGCGTCGCACTGCTGTCGCAGGTGCAGGACCTGCCGGGCGATGATGTCGAGGAACGACAGCCCGCGGCGCACGCACAGCAGCGACTTGGCGCGGTCCATGCCCATCGAGGTGCCGAGACCGCCGTTGAGCTTGATGACGGCGGTGGCGCGGATCGCCTCGGCGCCGTCGTCGTCGGAGACCTCGAGGTCGGCGAGGGACTCCATGTCGACCGGGTCGATCGTGGACTCGGGGATCATCCCGGTCTCGCCGTGCTCGAGCAGCCGGTAGTAGTGGGCGAAGGTGTCGATGGCGACCTCGTCCACTCCCGCCGCAGCCATCTTGTCGCGTGCCCTCGTCAGGCCAGCACTACCCATGGTCACGATCGTAGGCTTCCCCCGTGACGGCCATGCAATCACCCGCCAAGATCGCGGTGCGCGACCGGCTGATGACCGCCCGCCACCGCCGCCCGGTCGCCGAACTCGGCGCCGGCGCCCGGGCCCTGGCCGAGCACCTGCTCGACACCGTCGACGTACGCCGGGCGGCCACCGTGGCGGCGTACGTCTCGATGAACGGGGAGCCCGGCACCGGCCCCCTGCTGGACGGGCTGCGCGCGGCCGGCAAGCGCGTCATCCTGCCGGTGCTGCTGCCCGACGGCGACCTCGACTGGGCGGTCTACCGCTCCCCCGACGACCTCGCGCCGGCGCGGTGGGGGCTGCTCGAGCCGGTCGGCGAGCGACTCGGTCCCGACGCGATCGCCACCGCCGACGTGGTCCTCGTGCCGGCGCTGGCCGTCTCGTCGACCGGGATGCGCCTGGGCCGCGGCGGCGGCTCCTACGACCGCGCCCTGGGCCGGGTCCCGGTCGGCACCTTCACCTGTGCGCTGCTCTACGACGAGGAGGTCGGCGTCGACGTCCCCGTCGAGCCGCACGACCGCCCCGTCCACTACGCCGCGACCCCCTCCGGCGTCCGCCGGCTCCGTTGAGTCGAGACTTCCGTCGGTCGAGTCGAGACTTCCGTCGGTCGAGTCGAGACTTCCGTCGGTTGAGTCGAGACATCTGTGAACGACGGTGGTCAAAACTCTCGACTGAAGCGACGGAACTCTCGACTCAACCGTCGGCGGGGGTGGGCTCGAGGGTGAGCACGTCGTCACCGGCCCGCTCAACGGCGTCGGAGGTGAACGCCCAGGGCAGGGTCTCGCCGCGGACGTAGAGGTCGGTCTGGTCGGTGTAGTGGTCGTCGAAGGGGTGGCCGGAGACGCCCGTGAGGTTGATCCACCGCGAGTCGTCCCAGTCGGCCAGCGACACGACCATGCGCATCGAGGGCGCGCTGACGACGTCGTACCCGTCCGCCGCGTCCCACGCCGCCGCGTCGACCGCCGACGAGCCGCCGTCGACCTCCCAGCCGTCGCGGTTGACGAGCCACTCGACCGGTCCGATGCCCGACTCGCCGAGGGTCGGGTCGTGCAGGTCGAGCCGGTGCAGGTGCCCCCAGGTCCAGTCGTCGCTGTCCAGCGCCTGCCGCCGGGTCAGCTCGTCGCGGGCGTCCAGCATCGCCTGGCGCAGCACGTCGTCGCGCGTCTCGCGGACGCCGGTCGTGAGCTTGTCGTCCCACCACGGGCTCCCGGGCCGCCCGAGCAGGTCGCTGACGACCGCGAACCACCGGTTCCCGCCGTCGGGCCGGATCGAGGCGGGGAGGTCGTCGTCGAAGGTCAGCGCGAGCAGGTTGCGCCACACGGCGTTGAAATAGGCGGCGCCCGGGCTGTCGGCGTCCTGGCGGAAGTCCCAGTGCCGCAGCTGCCGCTGACCCGCGGAGTGGTACCCCCGCGGCAGGTCGACGTCGAGGAGGTACGGCGTGAGCTCGGCCGCCATCGGGTTCAGGTCGTCGAGCTGGATCGCGAGCATGTCGTCGACCGAGACGCTCCCGTCGCCGTCGACCTGCTGCTGGAGCAGGTCGGCGATCCGCTGCGAGCGGTAGCCCCGGTCCCAGTCGTCGGTCAGGTAGTAGGGGTAGTCGGGGCCGGTCACCGCCTGGTTCGCCGTCACGAGGAAGCCGCGCTCGGGGTCGAGCACGTCGGGCAGCCCGTCGAACGGGACGTACTCGCCGGTCCAGTCGTTCTCGGGGCGCCAGCCGGCCGACGGCAGCAGCCCGTCGTTGCCGGACTTGCGGATCGGGATGCGGCCCGGCGCCTGGTAGCCGATGTGGCCCGCGCGGTCGGCGTACACCAGGTTCTGCGCCGGTACGGCGAAGGACGCGGCCGCCTGGCGGAACTCGTCCCAGTCGCTCGCGGTGTCGATGCCGAGGATGGCGTCCGCCGTCGCCGTGGGCCGCAGCGCGGTCCACTCCAGCGCGACGGCGTACCGCCCCTGCTTCACCCCGGGTGGGTCGTCGCCGACGTCGGCGACCTCCTCGGACACGTCGGACAGCAGCGGCCCGTGCCCGGTCGAGCGCACCGTGATCGTGCGGTCCGCGCCGTCGTCGACCTCGATGGTCTCGGTCCGGGTGCGCAGCGGTCGCCACCGGCCGTCGTAGAGGTACTTCTCGCCCTGCACGCGCTCGAGGTAGAGGTCGCTCACGTCGGGGCCGAGGTTGGTGAAGCCCCAGGCGATGTCGGCGTTGTGCCCGATCATCACCCCCGGCACCCCGGAGAAGGTGAAGCCGGCGACGTCGAGGGGGCAGTCCTCGGAGACGGTGCGGCAGTGCAGCCCCATCTGCATCCAGACCCCCGGCAGCGAGACGCCGAGGTGCGGGTCGTTGGCGAGCAGGGGCGCCCCGGTCGCGGAGTGCGCGCCGTCGACCACCCAGCTGTTGCTGCCCAGGCCCTCGCCGTGTCCGAGCAGCGGCGGCATCTCCGCGACCCGGTCGCGCAGGCCGGCGAGCGCCGCCCGCATGTCGGCGGTGTACGCCGGACGGGTCGGTTTGCGGGTCCCCGGGGACGTCGCGTCCTGCTCGAACACCCCGTCGACGACCGCTCCCTGGTCGACGATCGGCCGGTGCGCCGCATAGTCGTACGCCGGGTAGAGCTCGGCCACCTCGTGGGCCGTGTGCCCGGCGAGCGCGAGCACCCGGTCGATCTCGTCGGTCATGTTGCCGCGCAGGTCCCACGCCATCGCCTTGAGCCAGGCCAACGAGTCGACCGGCGTCCAGGGCTCCGGTCGGTAGTCGAGCCCACCGGCGTTGAGGATCGTGTACTGCACCGCGATCTGGGCGGGGGTGTGCGCGTCGAGATAGGCGTTGACCCCGTCGGCGTACGCCTCGAGCGCGGCGCGGGTCTGCGGCGACACGATCGCCAGCTCCTGCTCGGCGACCCGGCGCCACCCCATCGTGCGGACCATCTCGTCGCTCTCGACCCCGGCCTCGCCGAACATCTCGGCCAGGCGGCCGGCCGTCGCGTGGCGACGCACGTCCATCTCGAAGAACCGCTCCTGGGCGTGCACGTAGCCCTGCGCGCGCATCAGGTCGTCGAGCGAGTCGCCGTAGAGCTGCGGGATGCCCGCGGAGTCGCGGACCACCTGCACCGGGTGCTCGAGACCGGGCAGGTCGAGCTCGCCGGTCGTCTGCGGGAACGGTTCGCGGACGACGTGCACGGCGGTCAGGCCGAGCGCGACGAGGAGCACGACGAGACCCGCGGCGACGTACGTCGCCCAGCGTGCGGCCCGCGGCCACCCCCGGAACCCGAAACCGCCAGACATGTCGACCGCCATTGTGCCGTGCCGTACCATTGGCACTCGTCAGGGTCGAGTGCCAGCGCCTCGCGGGTGCCGGCCGAGCCGCGAAGGAGAACCGTGCCCACCTACCAGTACGCCTGCACCGAGTGCGGCCACGCCTTCGAGCAGGTCCAGAGCTTCTCCGACGACGCGCTGACCGACTGCCCCCAGTGCGAGGGCCGCCTGCGCAAGCTCTTCAACGCCGTCGGCGTGGTCTTCAAGGGCTCCGGCTTCTACCGCACCGACAGCCGCACCGACAGCCGCGCCGGCTCGGGTTCGGGCTCCACCACGTCCGGTGGACCGGAGAAGACGTCCGAGAAGAAGTCCGAGACGACCACCACGACCAAGACCGAGTCGAAGCCGGCCGCCGCGGCCGCCTCCTCGTCCTGACCTGAGCCCGAACGGGCCCGCCCTGGCCGGCCCTGTGGAGAGCGGACGCACGGTCCGCCGATCCGGCCTAGCGTCGCGCCATGCGCCGTCTCGCCGCCCTCCTGCGTCCCGTACGACGTGCCGTGCTGGCCCGCCGGCGACTGCTCGCGGCGGTGCTGGCGGCCGTCGCCGTCGCGGCCGGGTTGCAGGCGGCGACCGCGGCGCCGCCGGCGACGGTCCCCGTCCTGGTGGCGGCCCGGGACCTCCCGTCCGGCACGGTCCTGGGTGCCAGCGACGTCCGGACGGTCGGGTTCGCACCGGGCTCGGTCCCCGCCGGCGCCGTCGGGCACCCCGACGGCCGCACGCTCGCCGCGCCCCTGCGAGCGGGCGAGCCGCTGACCGACGTCCGCCTCGTGGGGCCGGCCCTCACCGACGGCTACCCCGGCCTGGTCGCGGTCCCGGTGCGGCTGCCGGACAGCGGCGTGGCCGGGCTGCTCGCCGTCGGCGACCGCGTCGACCTGGTGTCCGCGGACCCGCAGCACGCCGGGGCGGAGGTCGTCGCCGCCGCCGTCCCGGTGCTCGCGCTCCCGGTGGACGAGGACGGCGCTCCGGGGGTGACGGGCACCGGCCTGGGCGGCCGGCTGATCGTGGTCGGTGCCGAGCCCGGCGACGTCGCCCGGATCGCGGACGCCTCGGTCCGCACGTTCCTGACCGTGACGCTCGGCGGCTAGCGTGCTGGCATGACGGGATTCAAGAACTTCATCCTCCGCGGCAACCTGGTCGAGCTGGCCGTTGCACTGATCATGGCGCTCGCGTTCACGGCGATCGTCACGGCGACGGTCGACCTGATCATGGGTCTGATCGGCAAGGTCGGGGGCCAGCCCGACTTCTCCGGCTGGACGCCTGGCGGGCTGCCCTTCGGCGCCTGGGTCACGGCAGTCATCAGCTTCCTGATCATCGCCGCCGTCGTCTACTTCCTGATCGTGATGCCCTACACCAAGGCCAAGGAGAGGTACTTCCCGGGCGAGGAGGAGGGCACCCCGGCGGACGTCGCCCTGCTCACCGAGATCCGCGACCTGCTCGCGGCACAGCAGGGCCGACCGCCGCTCTAGGTCGACCGCCTCAGGAACCGCCCTTCGAGACGGTCGCGGAGCGACCTCCTCAGGAACCGTGGTGCGGGGGCACCTGCTCCCGCAACCACCGGTCTGACGCTGCCTCGCCGGCGGCCGCGCCGCCGTCCTCGCGCTCGTCGCTCGTGGTGTCAGGCAGGGCGTCACCGAAAACCTCGGCCAGCCGCTTGCGGCGCTCCCAGTCCGACCGGGGGCGCTCGGGACCCGTGCGCTCGGTGCTCACGGGGTCCGCCTCAGGTGCACAGCCCGGCGTCCTCGAGGGCCTGCTTGTCGGCCTCGGAACCCCCGCCCTTGCCGCCCCCGGAGGACGACGACGACCCGGAGCCGGGCAGGTTCCCGGCGCTGATGACGTCCTCGCTCAGCTGCTTGGTCAGCGGCTCGTCGTGCGCGATCTTGTCCCAGACCTGCTTGGCCTGCGGCTGCTTCCAGACCAGCCGGTTCGGGTCGGAGGGGTCGGGGATGTTGGGGATGGTGATGAACTGGATCTTGTCGAGCCCGATGTCCTTGAACTGGATCCCGAGCTGGGCGATCTTGACGACGTTCTCCAGCCCGCGGTCGACGGTCAGCGACTTGGTGGCCGAGTCGAGGAAGCGGACCAGGTGGTCGGGGCGGGCCAGCGTCCCCGCCGTCACGACCTGGTGGGCCATCGAGGCGATGAAGGCCTGCTGGCGCTTCATCCGGCCGATGTCCGAGCCGTTGCCGACGACGTACCGCTCGCGGACGTAGTTCAGCGCTTCCTTGCCCTTGATCTTGCGGGTCCCGGCCTCGATGTTGATGCCGTGGGCGGGGTCGACGATCGGCTCGGGGATGCAGACCTCGACACCGCCGATGGCGTCGACCATGCCCTGGAAGCCCTCGAAGTTGACCACGACGAAGTGGTCGAGGCGGATGCCGGTGAGCTGCTCGAACTGCTGGATCGTGCACGCCGGGCCACCGAGCCCGAAGGCCTCGTTCCACATCACGCCCTGCCCGCCCGGGATCGTCGAGCCGTCCTCGGCCGTGCAGTCGGGACGGTTGATGATCAGGTCGCGCGGGATACTGATGCCGTAGGCACGCTTCCGGTCGGCCGAGAGGTGGAGCAGGATCGTGGTGTCGGAGCGCTGCCCCCCGCCGGTCAGGTTGTCGATGTTGCAGCCGGCGCAGTCGCGGCTGTCCGACCCCATGACCAGCACGTTGAGCGGTTCCTGCGGGCCCTCGACCTCGACCTTGTCCGGTCGGTTCTCGAGCTGGCTGGTGACGTCGAGCACGTTGAGGTTGCCGTTGAGGTGGCGGTAGAGCCAGATGGTCCCCAGCCCGGTCACCATCGCCATGACCAGGACGCTCGCCAGCAGCACCTTGCCGACCGTGTGCCGCTTGCGGACCCGCGCTCGTCGCTTGGGCGCGCCGGAGTCCCTCTCGACGCCGTCGGGCGCGGGGTCGGACATCGACGAACCTCGGTGGTCGGGGGTCAGGGTCGCGGCCGAAGGTACGGCCCGATCCTTAATTGTCCCTGTGACCAGCGCGGATAAACAAAACGACGGTACGGCGGCCGCCGCGACCCGAGACGATCCAGAGCTACCATCACGCGCATGCCACCGACCGGGCGGAGCCGCCGGACCGGGCCCGCCGGGGCCCGGCCGACGCTGGCTCCACTCGCGATGCTGGCGGTCTTCACCGTCCCGACGATCGCCGCGGCGTCGACGATCACCGGCGACAACGGCGCCAACAACCTCCACGGCACCGCCAAGCGCGACTCGATCCACGCCCGCGGGGGCAACGACGTCGTGGCGGCACGCGGCGGCGACGACCGGGTGCTGGGCGGGGGCGGGAACGACCGCGTGGTCGGCGGCACCGGCGCGGACGACCTCGACCTCGGGCCGGGCGCCGACACCGGCACCGGTGGCGACGGTGACGACGAGATCCTCGGCGGAGGCGGCGACGACCAGGTCGACGGCGGCCCGGGTGCCGACCTGGTCGACCTCGGCCCCGACGACGACCAGGGCTGGGGCGGTGACGGCGACGACCGGCTGCTCGCGGGCGGCGGCGACGACGTGGTGGACGGCGGCGCCGGCGACAACGACATGATGCTGGGCCCGGGCGACGACACCGGGACCGGCGGCCCGACCGACGACGTGATCATGGGCGCCGCGGGGATCGACCTGCTGCACGGCGGTGGCGGCAACGACCACGTCTCGGGATCCGACGGCGACGACGAGGTCTTCGGCGAGGACGGCGACGACGAGCTCGACGGCGGCGACGGCGACGACGTCCTCGACGCCGGCCCCGGGGACGACCAGGTCACCGGCGACCCGGGGGACGACACCATCTACCCCGGCGACGGAGCCGACCGGATCTTCGCCGAGGAGGGCTACCACCACGTCATCGCCACCGACGACGGCGTGCAGGACAAGATCTACTGCTCGCTCGACGGCGTCGGCCAGGCACCGGGCCTGCTGACCTACGTCGGTCAGGCCGACCCGCTCGACTTCGTCCGGGACTGCACGGTCGAGGTCGTCCAGCAACCGCGCTGGCCCGCCGCCTCCCACTCCCGGGCTCGGATCGCCGCGGCCCCTCTTCGGCCTGCGCTGACGCCGTCGGCCCCGCTGCCGGTCGTCGAGAGGCCGCATTCGGGTGCGGGCGCCCCCTGCTGACAAGATGGGCACCGACCCGCCCCAGTAGCTCAGTGGATAGAGCAGCCGCCTCCTAAGCGAAAGGTCGCCAGTTCGACTCTGGCCTGGGGCACCACCGGCACACCCGCACCACCCGCACCACGGGCACCACCGGGCGTCGGCAGCGGCCGGCGCCACCCCGGGCCGGACGACCCCCTGGTCCAGTCCAGACCGCCGGGTGCGGATCCCGACTGAGGGCACCGCGCACGGGGGCCCAACGGCCCTGCGCCCACCCGGTCCGGCCGACCGAGGATTGGCCACCTCGGCCACCCACCCCTAGGGTCGAGCCCGATCGCCACCACCTGGAAGGGACCTTCCCGATGCGCCTTCTCGGCATCGTCAGCACCTTGTTTCTCGCCCTCGTCGCCGGCCTGACGGCCGTCGCCGGCCCGGCCGTGGCGGGTCACCCGCCGCTCATGCTCGGCCCCGGCGACGCCCACGTGTCGGGCATCGGGCACGAGGCCATCATCCGGCACTCCAAGTACGGCTACGTCTACATCTCCGGCAAGCACAGCAGCCACCTGCGGGTGAAGTACGTCGAGCACCGCAACGCGCTGCGCTACCGCGACACCCGCACCGCCAAGCTCAAGCTGCCGGCGCACGGCTGCCAGCGGGAGAAGGTGAAGACCGGGATCTCCGCGGTGTGCACCATCCCCAAGAGCTTCGACCACAAGAAGGTCTTCGTGCAGGTCTGGCCGCGACTGGGCAACGACTACGTCGACGGCCGCACGCTGCCGCGGCGCTTCCGCCTGTGGGTCCTCACCGACGCCGGCAACGACGTCGTGCTCGGCGGGGCCGGCTCGGACTTCGTCAACGGCGCCAAGGGCAACGACCGGATGTGGGGCGGCAAGGGCAACGACTGGCTGCGCGGCGGTCCCGGCCTCGATCACATCCACCCCGGCCAGGGCCACGACCGCGTCGCCCAGGGCTGAGCAGGACACCTCGTCCCGACCCGCGGCCGACCCCTCGATGAGGGCGGCCGCGGGTCGTTCGACGTCGGCGCAGGGTCAGACGTGGCGTCAGGTGGGGGTCAGCCGTCGCGACGAGGGTCCGGTACGGCGACCAGCCGGCCGCGCACCCGCCCGACCTCGGCGTCGGTGACCGCGGCGGCCGGCGTCTCCGGGTCGATGCCGGCGTCGAGCAGCGCGTCCTCCGCCCTGGTGCGCGGGATCCCGACGACGTCGGCCAGGGCGTCGGCCACCGGCCCGCGACTCACCTCGAGGAGGTCGCGCAGGCGGTGGAGGTCGGGCACGGCGGTCATGCCCTGCCCGTGACCGCCCCCACGGATCGCAAACTCACCCGACGGGGTCGTTGCCGGGTCCGACGAACTGCGGCGCCTAGTTCGCCGGGTGCGGGTTGCCGAGGTAGGGGAACTCCTCGAGGGTGTCCTCGTGCGGGGCGAGCCCGGGCGGTGGGACGTCGCCCTTGGACAGGAACTGCAGCCGGTGGTCGATGACGTCGTCGGTGAACACCCGGCCGTTCGGGTAGCGGGCCGGCCGGGACGGGTCGAAGGTCAGCACGTCGGGCAGCAGCCCCTCCGCCTCGATGGCGGCGACGGCCTCCTCCTCCGTGTAGCCGCCGGTGTGACCCATCAGGTGCACGAAGAGGTCGGTCCAGCGCTCCCGGTCGTGGACGGGCTCGCTCGCGTTGTACTCCTCCTTGGTCTCGTCGGTGTTGAAGAAGCTGCTCACCGACGGGTGCCCGGCCCGGTCGACGTGGACCAGATGCCCGTCGCGCCGCACGCTGCAGCGTCCCCACACGTGCAGCACCCCGGCAGCACCGAGCGCCGCGGTGGGCATCTCGACGGCCATCGAGAACACGTTGGCCTCGGCGTTGGAGTCGATCCCCGTCCACGGGGCCTCGCCACCGAACCGCGGGGCGGTGAAGTTCCGGTTGCCCCGGATGTCGAAGAGGTTCTTGATCCCGTCGAAGTCGAAGAAGAACGCGTCGCTGCGGGCTCCGGCGAAGAACGTCCAGTCGCCCGACCGGACGACCTGGGCGTCGGGTCCGAACGAGACCGGCCCGGAGGAGACGACCTGCTCCCCGACCGCCTCCGCGGAGCGCGCCTGCGCACCCGTGGCCACGTGGACGTCGAAGGTCTGGCTGCCCTCGACCGGCGGCGCGAACACGAAGCTGATCGCGACGTCGTCGAGGTGGTCGCCGTCGGTGTCGATCCCCAACCGGTAGATCGCGTCCGGGTGGAGCGCGTCGGCCTGCGGGTTCGCGTTGAGGATGAGGACGGTCCGCGTGGGATCCGCGGGCGCCTGGAACGCGTAGAGGTCGCACAGGTCAAGGCGCTGGTCCCCGAGGGGCGGCCCGAGACTGAGACCGGTGAAGTGGTTGGACATCCGGCACCTCCATCCGTCCCGCACGACGGTAGCGGTTCGGCGCCCGCGGGGAACCCTGCTCTAGTCGACGACCTCGAAGCGCATCCCGGCCGCCTGCAGGCGCGCCATCAGGTTGTCGCCCATCGCCTGCGCGGTGGTGACCTGCCCGGAGGTCGGTGGGTTGTCGTCGAGCGCGAGGCAGAGCGCGGACTCGGCGAGCATCTTCGCGGTCTCGTCGTAGCCGGGGTCGCCCCCGCTGACCCGCGTGTGCACGGTCCGCCCGTCGCCCTCGCCGACGAGGTCGACGGTGAACCACGACTTCGCGCGCCGCGCCTCGTCGGGACCCTCGCCCTGGGCGACCCTGCCGAGCAGGAAGTTGCGCACGGGCGGGACCTGGGCCGCACCGAAGACCATCGCGGCCCCCACGACACCGCCGGCGGCGTACCGCAGGGTCTTGGTTCCCGCGTAGTGGGAGTAGGTGAAGTCGGGTCCGTACGCCGGCAGCGCGGCGCCGCTGCGCGCGACGACGAACGGGTCGATGGTGGGCAGCGGCACCAGCCAGAAGCCGAGGACGCCGTCACGGTGCGGCTTGCCCTGGACGGCTCGGGAGCGGCGCCCCTCCGGGCGCGGCTCGGCCCGCCGGCGCTCCTGCATCGCCGCGCGCATCTGCCGGGCGCGGGAGAACTGGCCGAGCGCGGAGTGGAAGGTCCCCCCGGAGAAGGTGCCGCTCGAGCGGACGACGCCCCGGACGCGCACCGGGCCGGACGCGGCGAGCTGCTGGACCGTGAAGAGCGCGCCGAGGTCGTGCGGGACGGAGTCGAAGCCGCAGGCGTGCAGGATCCGGGCACCGGTCCGCTGGGCGGTCGCGTGGTGGGCGAGGTACATGCGGTCGACGAACTCCGGCTCACCGGTCAGGTCGACGTAGTCGGTCCCGGCCTCGGCGCACGCGGCCACCAGCGGCTCGCCGTGCTCGAGGTAGGGACCCACGGTGGTGATCACCACGCGGGTCGAGGCGGCGACGGCAGCCAGGGAGGCGGCGTCGGTCGAGTCGGCGTGCAGCAACGGCAGGTCGGCCGCCGACGGGTCGATCGCCGCCAGCCGGTCGCGCACCGCTTCCAGCTTCGCGGGGTTCCGTCCGGCCAGCGCCCAGCGCAGCCCGGAGGGGGCGTGCCGGAGCAGGTACTCCGCGGTGAGGGCGCCGGTGAAGCCGGTGGCGCCGAAGATGACGACGTCGTGCTCACGCGCCTTGCCAGAGGTCATGCGGCCCATGCTGTCAGGTCGTGCCACGGCGCCGGAGCTCGACGTACTCTCGGGGACATGTGCCGCAACATCCGCCCGCTCAACAACTTCGAGCCGCCGGCCACCCGCGACGAGGTGACCGCGGCGGCCCTGCAGTACGTCCGCAAGGTGAGCGGCACGACCAGGCCGAGCCAGGCCAACCAGGAGGTGTTCGACCGCGCCGTGCGCGAGATCGCCCACCTGACCCAGCACCTGCTCGACGACCTGACCACCAGCGCACCACCGAAGAACCGCGAGGTCGAGGCCGCCAAGGCGCGGGCCCGAGCCGAGCTGCGGTACGCCCGGTGAGGGGACCGGCGCACGAGGTGCGGGCGTGACCGAGGCCCACGACCTCCTCGCCGACCGCCCGCTCGTCGTCCTCACCGGCGCCGGGCTGTCGACCGACTCGGGCATCCCCGACTACCGCGGGCCGGGCTCGCCGTCGCGCACGCCGATGACCTACCAGGAGTTCGTCTCCGGACCCGCCGCCCAGCAGCGCTACTGGGCTCGCAGCCACCTCGGGTGGGGCCGGATGCGCCACGCCGAGCCCAACGCCGGCCACCGCGCGCTCGCCGCGCTCGACCCCGACCTCCTCATCACCCAGAACGTGGACGGGCTCCACGAGCGCGCCGGCTCGTCACGGGTCGTGGCGCTGCACGGCCGGATCGCGGACGTCGTCTGCCTCGGGTGCCGCAGCACGTCGTCGCGGGCCGGTCTCCAGGCCCGGTTGGCCGCCGCGAACCCCGGCTTCGCCGAGCGGTACGCCGACGTGGCGGTGCGTCCCGACGGCGACGTCGACCTCGAGGACACCGCCGGCTTCGTCGTCCCCGGCTGCGAGGCGTGCGGCGGCGTGCTCAAGCCGGACGTGGTGTTCTTCGGCGAGAACGTCCCCGCGGTGCGGGTGGAGCGGTGCTACGCGGCGGTCGACGCGCTCGCCGAGACCGGCGGCGTGCTCCTGGTCGCCGGCTCGAGCCTGACCGTGATGTCGGGCTTCCGGTTCGTGCGGCGCGCCGCCAAGGCGGGCACGCCGGTCGTCATCGTCAACAGGGGACCCACCCGCGGCGACGAGCTGGCGACGTACAAGCTCGAGGCCGGGTGCAGCGAGTTCCTCACCGGGCTCGCGGCGGCGAGTGCAGCCTTCTCGATGGTGGAGTAGCGAGCGCCAGCGAGCGTGTCGAGACCGGACGGACGCCAACCAGTCTCGATACGCTCCGTCGCGACCTCCTTCGTCGGTCGCGGGAGCTACTCGACCTGGCACCGGGATCCCTGCCTTCGCGAGCTCAGGCAGGGCGGTGCTCAGAGCTTCCTGACGAAGATGTGGTCGGCCGCGTCGAGGTCGATCTCGGCGGTCTCCCCGGCGGAGCCGATCAGCACGCCCTCCCCGGTGGTGACGACCGTGACGGTCTTGTCGGGCAGCGCGCCGACCCGGCGCAGGGCGCTCATCAGGACCTCGTCCTTCTGCATCTCCTCGGAGATGCGGCGGACCAGGGCCCGGCCCTCCTCCGGCGCGGCGACCCGCGAGAGCGGCTCGACACCCTCCATGAACTGCTCGCCGACGCCGGACTCCCCCAGCTCGTCGAGCCCGGGGATCGGGTTGCCGTAGGGCGACTCGGTCGGGTGGTCGAGCAGCTGCATCAGCCGGCGCTCGACGGTCTCGGACATCACGTGCTCCCAGCGGCAGGCCTCGTCGTGGACGAGCTCCCAGTCCAGCCCGATGACGTCGGTGAGCAGCCGCTCGGCCAGCCGGTGCTTGCGCATCACCCGGGTCGCCAGGCGCAGGCCCTCGTCGGTGAGCTGCAGGTGCCGGTCGCCCTCGACCGTCAGCAGGCCGTCCCGCTCCATCCGCGCGACGGTCTGCGACACCGTCGGCCCGCTCTGGTGCAGCCGCTCGGCGATCCGGGCGCGCAGCGGGACGATGCCCTCCTCGACCAGCTCGTAGATGGTCCGGAGGTACATCTCGGTCGTGTCGATCAGGTCGCTCACGCCGCACATTGTGTCGCATGTGCCCTGGTCCTGGCTGCGGGTGGCAGGCTGGCGGGGATGGCCGCTCACGACACCCCCTCCGTCATGTGGTTCCGCCGCGACCTGCGTCTCGGTGACAACCCCGCCCTCCTCGACGCGGTGGCCGACGGCCCGGTGCTCCCGCTCTTCGTGCTCGACCCCGCCCTGTGGGGGCCGTCGGGCCCCGCCCGTCGCGCCTACCTCGGCGCGTCGCTGCGCGCGCTCGACGGCTCCCTGCGGCAACGCGGCACGGCGCTGTCGGTGGTGCGGGGCGACCCGGTCCGCCGGGTGGTGCTCGCCGCGCACGAGGTCGGCGCCTCCCGGGTCCATGTCGCGGCCGACTTCGGCCCCTACGGCCACCGCCGCGACCGCGCCGTCGAGGAGGCGCTCGCCGAGCACGGGATCGAGCTGGTGCGCACCGGCTCGCCGTACGCCGTGGCTCCTGGCCGGGTCACCAACGGCAGCGGGGAGCCCTACAAGGTCTACACCCCGTTCTCCCGCGCCTGGGCCGAGCACGGGTGGCGGGGACCGGTCGACCCGCCGAGCGGCGGCAGCTGGCTCACCCTGACGAAGGACACCACGGACATCCCGGACCCCGCGGTTCCGGCCGGGATGACGCTGCCCGTGGCCGGCGAGGCGGCCGCACTGCGCCAGTGGGCCGACTTCCTCGAACGGGTCGCCGACTACGACGACGACCGCGACCGGCCCGACCGCGACACCACCTCACGCATGTCGCCGCACCTGCGGTGGGGCGAGATCCACCCCCGCACGATGCTCGCCGACCTCGCCCGCCTGCGCAGCGGCGGCGCGGCGACGTACCGCAAGGAGCTGGCCTGGCGCGAGTTCTTCGCCGACGTCCTCTTCGCCCGGCCCGAGACGGCGCGGGAGTACCTGCGACCCGAGTACGCCCGGATGCGGTACGACGACCCGGACGAGCGCCTCGAGGCCTGGCAGCACGGGCACACCGGGTTCCCGGTGGTCGACGCCGGGATGCGTCAGCTGCGGGCCCAGGGCTGGATGCACAACCGGGTGCGGATGATCGTCGCGAGCTTCCTGGTCAAGGACCTGCACCTGGAGTGGCAGCACGGCGCCCGCCACTTCATGCACTGGCTCGTCGACGGCGACCTCGCGTCCAACCAGCAGAACTGGCAGTGGGCGGCCGGGAGCGGGGTCGACGCGGCGCCGTACTTCCGGGTCTTCAACCCGACCACCCAGGGCCGCAAGTTCGACCCCGACGGCCGCTACGTGCGCCGCTGGGTGCCTGAGCTCGCCGGCGTCGCCGACCCGCACGAGCCCAGCGCGGAGGACCGGGACGCCGCCGGCTACCCCGCGCCGATCGTCGACCACGCCGCGGAGCGTCGCGAAGCCCTGGACCGGTGGGAGCAGATCCGGTGACTTTGGTCGGGGTCGGTCCAGACCTGAGGCCGATCCGCCTCGGCCCGGCGGCTCCTAGCGTCGGAGCATGCGCACGGCCTGGCTGCCCGTCCTGGGACTCCTCGTCCTGGCGCCGGTCTGCGCGGAGTACCTCTGGGGCTACGACGACAGTACCGGCCACCCGGCCACCCTGGTCGGCAACCTGGTCGTCTTCTCCCCGCTCTACGGGGCGCCGGCGGTCCTGATCCGGGAGGCGGCCCGCCGGTACGGCCTCGGCTGGCCGGGCCTGCTGCTGCTGGCCGCCGCCTTCGGGGTCGTCGAGGCGGGGATCGTGGACCAGTCGATGTGGAGCACCGACTACCGCGACATCCCGTACTGGCAGGACATGTCCGTGCCGACCTACCTGGCACCGATCGGGCTGAGCATCTACCTGGCGGTGTCGTTCGTCGGCGGGCACGTCATCCTCAGCATCGGATCGCCGGTGGCGGTGGTCGAGACCCTGACTCCGCGGCGTCGGCACGAGCCGTGGCTCGGTCCGGTCACGGCCGTCGTCCTGGCGCTGCTCTACCTGGGCGCGAGTGCCCTGGTGCTGGTGGACGCCCACCAGACCGGGGAGGCGACCGCGACCACGGGTCAGCTGCTGGGGTCGGCGCTGGTCGCGATCGGGCTCGTCGTAGCCGGGGTCCGCGTCGGGCGCCGGCCGACGCTGATCGTCCCGGGTCCGGTCCCGCGACCGCTCGTGGTCGCCACAGCCTCCTTCGTGGCGATGATCGGCTGGGTCGCGATCCCCCCGAGCCGCTTCGGCACCGCCCTGGTGATCCTGCTCGCCGGCGCCTGCGTGGTCGCGGTCTGGCGGCTCTCCCACCGGGGCGACTGGGGCCAGCCGCACGTGCTGGCGCTGGCGGCCGGGGCCCTCGTCGCCGCCGGGTGCTTCGCCTTCCTGACCACCCCGATCGGCGAGGTGAGCCGGGCGGAGAAGTACGGGCACAACGTCGCCCTGCTCCTGCTGGTCACCGCCCTGGCTGCCTGGGCCGCCCGGCGTGCGGGGCCGTGGTGGACCGGGACCCGGCCGCATGCGAGCGTGGAGGGTCCGAACCCGAGGAGGCACCACGCATGACCGAGCTGCTCGTCCCGCACCGCTTCTGCGGACCGCCGTCGAGCGGCAACGGCGGCTGGACCGCCGGGGCGCTGGCGGAGCTGGCGGTGCCGGCCGGCCCCGGTCCCGTCGTCACGGTGTCGCTGCGGCGCCCGCCTCCCCTGGACACCCCGATGCCGGTCAGCGTGCTCGACGGCGTCACGACCGCCCACCACGACGACCATGTGGTCGCCACGGCCGCGGTCGAACCGGCCGACCGCGAGCTCACCGTCGTCGAGGCCGTCCCCGCCGAGCTGGCCAGGGCCGCCGAGGCGTCGTACCCGGGCCACCGATCGCACCCCTTCCCCACCTGCTTCGTCTGCGGCACCGGCCGCGCGCCCGGGGACGGGATGCGGATCTTCCCCGGCCCGGTCGACGACCAGGACGGCGCGGCCCGGTCCGCGGCGACCTGGACGCCGGACGAGGGCGTCTCCGACGGCGCCCACGTCACGCTGCCGGCGACGTGGGCGGCCCTGGACTGCGTGGGCGGCTGGGCTGGCGGCTTCGAGGAGCGGCCGATGGTCCTGGCCCGGATGTCGGCGCAGGTCGACGCGCTCCCGCGCACCGGCGAGGAGCACGTGGTGGTGGGTCTGGTGCTCGGCGCCGAGGGCCGCAAGACCTGGACGGCCGCCACCGTGCACGACCCCGACGGCCGGGTGGTCGCCCGCGCCGAGCACCTGTGGATCAGGGTCGACCCCGCGGACTTCGCCTGACCCTCCCCCGGCGACGTAGGATGGCGCGCATGGTTTTGAACGATCCAATCGGCGCGCACGGCCAGGAGTGGTGGCGGCACGCGGTCACCTACCAGATCTACCCGCGCAGCTTCGCCGACGGTGACGGCGACGGCGTGGGCGACCTGCCCGGCATCACCTCGCGGCTGCCCCACCTGCGCGACCTCGGCGTCGACGCGGTCTGGATCTCGCCGTTCTACACCTCCCCGCAGAAGGACCACGGCTACGACGTGGCGGACTACCGCGACATCGATCCGCTCTTCGGCACGCTCGCCGACGCCGACGAGCTCCTCGAGCGGGCGCACGAGGTGGGCCTGAAGGTGATCGTCGACCTGGTCCCCAACCACACCTCCGACGCGCACGAGTGGTTCCAGGCGGCGCTCGCCGCCGGGCCGGGCAGCCCCGAGCGCGACCGCTACCTCTTCCGCGACAGCCCCGCGGGAGCCCCGGGCACGCCGCCCAACAACTGGCGCTCGGTCTTCGGCGGCGACGCGTGGACCCAGGTCGAGGACGGCCAGTGGTACCTCCACCTCTTCGACGCCAGCCAACCCGACCTCAACTGGCGCAACCCCGAGGTCGGCGACATGTTCGTCGACGTGCTCCGCTTCTGGCTCGACCGGGGGGCCGACGGCTTCCGGGTCGACGTGGCACACGGCCTCTTCAAGGAGGAGAGCCTGCGCGACCAGGTCGTCGCCGCCGGCCGGCAGCCCAGCAGCGACGCACGCGACGCCGCCGACGTGCCCATGGTCGAGCGCACCGAGCGCGACGAGCCGATGTGGGACCAGCCCGAGGTCCACGACGTCTACCGGCGCTGGCACGAGGTGCTCGCCAAGTACGACGGCGACCGGATGCTCGTCGCGGAGGCCTGGACGCAGAGCCCGGAGTCGATGGCCCGCTACATCCGCGAGGACGAGATGAGCCAGGCGTTCAACTTCGCCTGGCTGCTCGCGTCGTGGTCGGCGTCGGAGTTCACCGAGGTCGTCACCGGGACGCTGGCGGCGACCGAGGCGGTCCACGGCTCGCCCACCTGGGTGTTGTCCAACCACGACGTCGACCGCCACGTGACCCGGTACGGCGGGGGCCCGGTCGGTCTGGCGCGGGCCCGCGCGGCCACGCTCACGATGCTGGCGCTGCCGGGCTCGGCGTACCTCTACCAGGGCGAGGAGCTCGGCCTCGAGCAGGTCGACGTCGCCCCGGAGCACCGGTCGGACCCGTTCTGGCTACGCACCGGCCACGTCGGTCGCGACGGCTGTCGGGTGCCGATCCCGTGGAGCGGCGAGGCCCCGCCGTTCGGCTTCGGACCCGGCGACGGTCAGCCGTGGATCCCGCAGCCGACCGCGTGGGCCGCACTCACGGTGGAGAAGCAGGAGGCCGACCCGGACTCGACCCTCGCGTTCTACCGGGCCGCCCTGGCCGTCCGCCGCACCTTCGCGCACACCGCGGGCGACGCGGTCGAGATGCTCGACCTCGGGCCCGACGTGGTCGCCTTCCGCCGTGGCCCGCTCACCGTCGCCCTCAACTGCGGCACCGAGCCGGTCGCGGTCCCCGACGGCGACGTGCTGATGGCCAGCGGGCCGGTCGGCGCGACGCTGCCCGCGGACACGGCGGTCTGGCTGGGCTGACCGGGGGGACCGGTCAGGCGCGCTCGTCGAGGGCGGCGTTGTAGCGGCCGAGCAGGTCGGCGAAGGCCGCGAGGTCCTCGTCGGACCAGTCGCGGAGGCGCTCGTCGAGCCAGCGGCGTCGCTCGCCGGCGACGGCCGCGAGGTGCGACGCGGCCTCGGCGCTGACCGAGATCAGCGTCGCGCGGCCGTCGGCCGGGTCGGGCGCCCGGTCGACGAGCCCGAGCTCGACCAGGTGCTGGACCTGGCGGCTGATCGCGCCCTTGTCGATGCCGAAGGCGTCGGCCATGGCGGACGCGCGCTGGGGCCCGTGCTGGTCGAGCCAGGAGAGCATCAGGTACGACGACGACTGGAGCTCGGGGTGCACGGCGTGCGCACGCTCGGCGATGACCCGGCGGATCCGGCGGATCGTCACGCCGACCTCCTGCTCGAGGCCGCGGAGCAGGTCGGTCCGCGCGGTGCGGGTCGGCGTCGTCATCTCAGGCCTCTCTCCTCACCACGGCGTGGTGCAGCTCGGCGGCGACCTCCGGCGAGGCCTCGACCTCGGCCTCGAGGTTCGAGGTGCGCAGCGGCACCTCGCGGATCAGCAGCACGCACAGCAGCGCGATGATCGCGAACGGCACCGCGACCAGGAAGATGTGCCCGAAGGACTCACCGAACGCAGCCTCCCAGATCGCCTGCTCCCAGCCGGGCAGGGCGGGCACGTCCGGCACGGCGTGGCTGTCGGCCGAGAAGGTCGGGGGGCGCTGCGCGGCGACGTACCCGTCGGTGACCTGCTGGGCGACCTGGTGGCTGAGCAGCGCGCCGAGGACGGACACGCCGATCGAGCCGCCCATGGTGCGGAAGAAGGCGACGACGGAGCTGGCGGCACCCATGTCCGCCATGGTGACGTTGTTCTGCACCGAGAGCACGAGGTTCTGCATGGTCGCCCCCAGCCCGACGCCCAGAACGGCCATGAACGCACCGATCACCACCAGGCTGGTGGTCTCGTCGATCGTGCTCAGCAGCGCGAGCCCGACCACGACGAGGACCATGCCGCCGACCAGGAAACGCTTCCAGCGGCCGGTGTCGCTGATGATCCGGCCGGAGACCAGGCTGGACAGGAACAGGCCGCCGACCATCGCGATCGACATCAGGCCGGCCTCGGTCGGCGACATCCCGCGCGCGGTCTGGAAGTACTGGCTCAGGTAGACCGTCGACCCGAACATCGCGACGCCGATCATCACCGAGGCGATCGTGGCCAGGGTCATCGTGCGGTCCCGGAAGAGCCGCAGCGGGATGATCGGCTCGGCGGCGACCCGCGCCTCGACGTAGATCGCGCCGGCCACGAGCAGGGCACCCAGGCCGACCAGGAGGGCCGACGTCGTCGAGACCCAGTCGAAGTCGTTGCCGGCGAGGCTCACCCAGACCAGCAGCGTCGAGACGCCGCCGACCAGCAGGGTCGCGCCGAGGTAGTCGATGCGGACCGGTCGCGTCACGACCGGCAGGTGGAGGGTCTTCTGGAGCAGCACGAACGCGCCCAGCGCGAACGGCAGGCCGACGAAGAAGCAGCCCCGCCAGCCCAGCGGCGAGTCGACGATCAGCCCGCCGATGAGCGGACCGCTCACGGTCGCCAGCGCGAACGTCGCGCCGAGGTAGCCGGAGTAGCGACCGCGCTCGCGCGGGGAGATCATCGTCGCGATCACGACCTGCACCAGGGCGGTGAGGCCGCCGACGCCCAGACCCTGGACGACCCGGGCCCCGATCAGGACGCCCATCGAGGGCGCGAACGCCGCGATGAGCGAGCCGGCGATGTAGACGATCAGGGCCAGCTGGACCAGCATCTTCTTGCTGAACAGGTCCGACAGCTTGCCCCAGATCGGGGTGGTCGCCGTCATGGCGAGCATGGTGGCGACGACGACCCAGGTGTAGCCCGTCTGGCTGCCGTGGAGGTCGCTCACGATGCGCGGCAGCGCGTTGGTGACGACGGTGCTGGACAGCATCGCGACGAACATCGCCAGCAGCAGGCCGCTGAGGGCCTCCATGATCTGGCGGTGGGACATCTGGCCGGACTCCTCGGCCGAGGCAGGTGCAGGCGGCGCCTGGGACACGGAGGCTCGATTCATGTCGGATACAAGGTTGACGGCGACAACTTTATTCCGGATTGGTTGACATATGCAACCGATGTGGCGAGCGCCACCGTTCGCGGGCCCCGTGCCGGACATGGAACGACCCGCAGGCGTGGACTCCTCGCGGAGCCCGCTCCGGGGGACGTGGTCCCGGATCGCCTGCGGGTCGGGTGACTGCCTGGGATTCACCAGCAGCCGTCCCGGGGTGACTCCACCCCGGGGTGATGCCAGTGGGCTGCTAGCGGGCAGCCACCTCACGCGTCCATGAAGAAATCATTCCTCGGACCACCTCCTTTCCCGTGTGCGCTCACGCTAGGTCGGCCGGCGGCGCCGTTCAAGGGATTAACGCCGGACGGACCCGGTGCCCGGGCCGCCGCAGCGACCAACCGGTTGCCAACGGCCGTTCGGCGACCGTGGCGTGACCCCCATCACCAGCGTTCGCTCTCGAGGAGGACCCATGCACACACGCGGCGCGGTCATCAAGCAGGCCCCCGGCACCTACGAGGTGGTCGACCTGGAGGTCGACGACCCCCGGCAGGGCGAGCTCCAGGTCCAGATGACGGCCTCCGGGCTCTGCCACTCCGACGACCACGTCGCGACCGGTGACATCCCGGTCGGCGTCTACCCGTTCTGCGGCGGCCACGAGGGCGCCGGGGTGGTGACCGCGGTCGGGCCGCACACCCCGGGATGGCAGGAGGGCGACCACGTCGTCTTCTCCTTCCTCCCCTCCTGCGGCCGGTGCACCTGGTGCTCCCGCGGGATGCAGAACCTCTGCGACCTCGGAGCGACCCTGCTCAACGGGTCGCGGTGGGACGACCCCACGAGCTTCCGCCTGACCCACGAGGGCCAGCCGGTCGGGCAGATGTGCGGCATCTCGACCTTCGCGGAGGTGACCACGGTGGCCGTGGACTCGGCCGTCAAGGTCCCGGACGACATCCCGCTCGACAAGGCCTGCCTGGTCGGGTGCGGCGTCGGCACCGGCTGGGGCTCGGCGATCAACTCCGCCGACGTACGCCCCGGCGACGTCGTGGTCGTGATGGGGGTCGGTGGCATCGGCATCAACGCCGTCCAGGGCGCGGCCCACGCCGGCGCCTCGATGGTGATCGCGGTCGACCCGGTCGAGCTCAAGCGCACGAAGTCCCTCGAGCTCGGCGCGACCCACGCCGTCGCCTCCATCGAGGAGGCCACCGAGCTCGCGCAGTCGGTGACCAACGGGCAGGGCGCCGACTCGGCGATCGTCACCGTCGGCGTCACGAAGGGCGAGCACCTGGGCCAGGCGATGGGTGCGATCCGCAAGGCCGGCACGGTGGTCGTCACCGGGCTGGGCAACATCGCCGACGTCGGTGCTCCGATCTCGCTCGCCGACATCACGCTGTTCCAGAAGCGGATCCAGGGCTCGCTCTTCGGCGCCTCGAACCCCAAGACCGACGTCCTCAAGCTCCTGCGCCTCTACACCGAGGGTCACCTCAAGCTCGACGAGCTGGTCACGCGCACCTACAAGCTCGACGAGGTCGCGCTCGGCTACGACGACATGCACGCCGGCCGCAACCTGCGCGGGGTGATCGTCTACTGAGGCCCGGGCCACCCCGGGGCGGACGTCAGGCGGACAGGTCGTCCCGGGGGTCGCGGCGTCGAGTTTCGTCGGCCGGCCGACGAAACCCGATGCGGGACGACAAAGCTTCGTCGTCCCGCATCGGAATCCGTCGTCCCACCCGCCCGCCCGCGACCGTCGGGAAGACGTCATGCGAGCTGGTCCCCCAGGCGACCAGCTCGTATGACCTCGTGCGGGACGTCAGACGACCCGGCTCGCCTGGCGACCACCTCGCATGACGCCCCGCCCAGCGTCAGACGACCCGGCCGCCCGAGCAACCACCCCGCATGACGCCCCGCGCAACGTCAGACGACCCGGCCGCCCGAGCAACCACCCCGGATGACGTCCGCGGCACCGCCGGGACCGGCCCGACCCGTCAGGCGACGTCCTCCTCGACCGCGGCGGCGAACTGCGAGCGGTAGAGGCGGGCGTAGGCGCCACCGCGGTCGATGAGCTCCTCGTGGTCGCCCTGCTCGACGATCGCCCCGTCCTCCATCACCAGGATCAGGTCCGCGTCGCGGATGGTGGAGAGGCGGTGGGCGATGACGAACGACGTCCGGTCGGTGCGCAGCGCCGCCATCGCGTGCTGCAGCAGCAGCTCGGTGCGGGTGTCGACCGACGACGTCGCCTCGTCGAGGATCAGCAGCGCCGGGTCGGTCAGGAACGCGCGGGCGATGGTGACCAGCTGGCGCTCGCCGGCCGACAGGTTCGAGCCCTCCTCGTCGATGAGGGTGTCGTAGCCGTCGGGCAGCGAGTGCACGAACCGGTCGACGAAGGTCGCCCGCGCGGCCGCGAGCACCTCCTCCTCGGTCGCGTCCGGCCGGCCGTAGGCGATGTTGTCGCGGATCGTCCCGGCGAACAGCCAGGTGTCCTGGAGCACCATGCCGATCTGGCCGCGCAGCGCGGCGCGAGGCATGCCCGCGACGTCCACGCCGTCCAGCGTGATCCGGCCCGCGTCGACGTCGTAGAAGCGCATGACCAGGTTGACCAAGGTGGTCTTGCCGGCTCCCGTCGGCCCGACGATCGCGACCGTCTGGCCGGGACGGGCCACGAGCGACAGGTCGGTGATGAGCGGCCGGTCCTCGTCGTACCGGAAGGACACGTGCTCGAAGGCGACCTCGCCGCGGCGGACGGCGGGCTCGGCGAGGTCCGGTACGTCGGCCGGCTCCTCGTCGGCGTCGAGCAGCTCGAAGACCCGCTCGGCGGACGCGACGCCGGACTGCAGCAGGTTGGCCATCGACGCCACCGTGGTCAGCGGCTGGGTGAACTGCCGGCTGTACTGGATGAAGGCCTGCACGTCGCCGAGCGACAGCTGCCCGTGCGCGACCCGCAACCCGCCGATGACGGCGACCAGGACGTAGTTGATGTTCCCGATGAACATCATCGACGGCATGATCAGCCCGCTGACGAACTGCGCGCCGAAGCTGACCCGCATCAGCTCGTCGTTCTCCTCGGCGAACCGGCGCTCGACCTCGGGCTGCCGGCCGAACACCTTGACCAGGGCGTGACCCGAGAACGCCTCCTCCACCTGCGCGTTGAGGGCTCCGGTACGGCGCCACTGCGCGACGAACTGGCCCTGTGACCGCTTCATGATCTGGGCGGTGACGACCAACGACAGCGGCACGGTCACGAGCGCGACCAGCGCGAGCAGCGGGGAGATCCAGATCATCATCGCCAGCACCGCGAGGACGGTCATCACCGAGGTGAGCAGCTGGCTCATCGTCTGCTGGAGGGTCTGGCTGACGTTGTCGATGTCGTTGGTCACGCGCGAGAGCAGCTCGCCGCGCGGGGATCGGTCGAAGTAGCCCAGCGGGAGCCGGTTGATCTTGTCCTCCACGTCCTGGCGCAGCTGGCGGATCGTGTTCTGGACGACCGTGTTCAGCACGAAGCCCTGCAGCCACCCCAGCAGCGAGGCGCCCGCGTAGACCGCGAGCGCGAGGAGCAGGACGTCGGCGACGGCCCCGAAGTCCACGCCCTGGCCCGGCACGACGTCCATGTCCTGCACGGCCTGCGGCCACATCGAGCGCGGCGTCCCGGGCGGGATCTTGGAGCCGACGAACCCGTTGAACACCAGGTCGGTCGCGTGCCCGAGGATCCGCGGGCCGACCGACATCAGCAGGACGCTGACCACGCCGAGCAGGACCACCGCGACGGCCTTGCCCCGGTCGGGCCGCATCCGGCCCACCAGCCGCTTGGCCGAGGGCACGAAGTCCATCGCCTTCTGGCCGACCATGCCGCCGCCCATCGGGCCGCGCCCGGGGCCACCCATCGGCGACTCGATGCGCTCGGTCTCCTTGAAGCCCTGCCCCTTGGGACCCTTGGCCGGAGCCGTGGTGGTCATGCCGCCTCCTCCGCGGTCATCTGGGAGGTGACGATCTCCTGGTACGTCGGGTTCGCGGCCAGCAGCTCGTGGTGCGTGCCGCGGCCGACGACCCGGCCGTCCTCGAGCACCAGGATCAGGTCGGCGTCCTTGATGGTCGTCACCCGCTGGGCGACGATCACCACGGTCGCGTCCCGCGTCACCGGCCGGAGCGCGGCGCGCAGCCGTGCGTCGGTCGCGAGGTCGAGGGCGGAGAAGGAGTCGTCGAAGAGGTAGATGCCGGGCTTGCGGACCAGGGCCCGGGCGATCGCCAGCCGCTGGCGCTGACCGCCGGAGAAGTTGGTGCCGCCCTGGCTGACCGGGGCGTCGAGGCCGTCGGGCAGCGCCTCGACGAAGTCGCGACCCTGGGCCACCTCCAACGCCGCCCACATCTCCTCGTCGGTCGCGTCGGCCTTGCCGTACTGCAGGTTGCTGCGCACGGTCCCGCTGAAGAGATAGGCCTTCTGCGGCACCAGGCCGAGCTCGGCCCACAGCAGCTCGGGCTCGAGCTCGCGGACGTCGCGGCCGGCCACCTGCACGGTGCCCGAGGTGGCGTCGAAGAGCCGCGGGACGAGGTTGACCAGCGTCGTCTTGCCGGCGCCGGTGGACCCGATGACCGCGACCGTCTGGCCGGGCCGGGCCTCGAAGGAGACGTCGCACACCACCGGCTCCTCCGCGCCGGGGTAGGCGAAGGTCACGTGGTCGAGGTCGAGGTGGCCGCGCAGCGCCGGGTCCGGGGCCACCGGCCGTGCGTGCGGCTCGACCGAGGTGTCGGTGTCGAGCACCTCGACGATGCGGTCCCCGCAGACCGACGCGCGCGGGATCATCATCAGCATGAAGGTCGCCATCATCACCGACATCAGGATCTGCATCAGGTAGGAGAGGAACGCCGTCATCGCTCCGGGCAGCATCTCGCCGTCGTTGATGCGGTGCCCGCCGAACCAGATGACCGCGACGCTCGAGACGTTCACGACCAGCATCACCAGCGGGAACATCGTGGCCATCCAGCGGCCGGCACGGACGGCGACCTCGGTGAGGTCGTCGTTCGCCCGGCCGAACCGGCGGGCCTCGTAGGGCTCGCGCACGAACGCCCGGACGACGCGGATCCCCGTGATCTGCTCGCGCAGCACCCGGTTGACCTCGTCGATGCGGGCCTGCATCGACCGGAAGCTCGGGACCATCCGGCTGACCACGAACCCGACGCTGAGGAAGAGGGCCGGCACCACGACGGCGAGGATCCAGCCCAGGCCCATGTCCTCGCGCAGCGCCATGACGACGCCGCCGACCATCATGATCGGCGAGGACACCGCGATGGTGCAGGCCATCAGCACCATCATCTGGACCTGCTGGACGTCGTTGGTGCTGCGCGTGATCAGCGAGGGAGCACCGAAGTGCTGCATCTCCCGGGTCGAGAACGCGCCGACCCGCGCGAAGAGGTCGCGCCGCACGTCGCGCCCGAAGGACATCGCCGTGCGCGCACCGAACCAGACCGCGAGCACGGAGCAGACGATCTGCCCCAGGGAGATGGCGAGCATCTCGCCGCCGGTGCGCACGATGTAGCCGGTGTCGCCGGTGACGATCCCGTTGTCGATGATGTCGGCGTTGAGGGTCGGCAGGTAGAGCATCGCGACCACACCGATGAACTGGAACAGCACGACGAGCGCGAGCCAGGACTTGTACGGCGCGAGCCGCTCGCGCAGCAGCCGGAGCAGCATCAGGACTCCTTCCCGGGCCGGAGCAACCCGGTGAGCACGGTGTCGACGATCTCCTCGGGAGGCAGCAGCCGCCCGTCGGAGATCAGCGGGTGGCTGCCCGCGAAGGTCAGCAGCCGCAGGACGTGGACGAACTCGTCGGCGGGGACCCGCAACCGGTCCCGGTCAGCGCCGAGGACCGCGGTGAGCATCTGCTCCTGGCGGGCGCGCCAGGCCTGGGCGGCGTCGCCGTCGTGCAGGTGGCGGGGCGGGCCGACGAGCCCGACCCGCTGCATCAGCTCGAAGGTGGCGCGGAAGCGCTGCTGGAGGATCGAGACGAGCAGGACCAGGCGGTCGCGCAGGGGCAGGTCGGGGTCGATCTCCTCGATCCGCGCGATGACGTCGCCCGGTTCGAAGGCCCGCTCGATGGCGGCGTCGACGAGCTCCTCCTTGGAGTCGAAGACCCGGAAGATCGTGCCCTCGGCGACCCCCGCCTCCTCCGCGATCTGCTTGGTCGTGACGACCCGGCCGTGGACGCGCAGCAGGTTGAGCGTGGCGTCGACGAGATGCTCGCGACGCTCCTCGGGCGACATCGGCCGCGCCCGTTCGCGGCGCGGCGGCCGTTCCCTGATCACCATGACCCGGGACTCTATGTGAGTGAGCACTCACTCACAAGTTCTTTTCAGCGAAGCGAGCGCGCTGGGCGACCGCGACGCACCCCGCCAGCACGGCGCCGACGACACCGGCCACCGGATCCACTCCCCCGGCGAACAGCCACCCCGACCAGAGCACGGTCAGCACGGGCTGGACCTGCTGCACCTGCCCGACCCGGGCGATGCCGCCGCGGGCGAGCCCGGCGTACCACGCGAAGAAGCCCATCAGCTGGGAGACGACCACGAGGTAGGCGAAACCGACCACCACCGACCCGGTCCAGGCGACGTCGACCCCGGCCGGCGACGACGGCGCTCGCCGGGAGGCTGGCCGGCAGCAGCAGCACGAGCGACCAGCACACGCTCTGCGGTCCCCCGAGCGTCACGGCCTGTCGAGCACCGAGGGCGTAGCCGAGGGCGGAGCTCGCCGTCGCGCCGAGCATCGCCAGGTCGCCCGGCCCCGGGCCCGGGGCGCCGACGTCCGCACGGCTGGTGAGGTAGGCGACGAGCACGACCGCGCCGGCCCCGGTCGCGCACCAGAAGGTCCACGGCAGCGCCGGGCCGCCGAGCAGCCGGGCGAAGACCGCGGTGAGGGCGGGCAGCATGCCCAGCACCACGGCCGCGCGCGCCGGGCTGATCGACTGCAGGGCGATCGAGGCCAGGAGCGGGAAGCCGACGGCGACACCCAGCCCGGCGGCCACGAGGGATCCCCAGCCACGAGACGGCAGTGGCGCCCGGGTGGCGGCGAGGTAGCCGGCCGCCAGGATCCCGGCGAGCCCGGCGCGCCAGACCGTGACCGCGACCGGCGACATGCCGACGACGGCGAGCGCGTTCGCCGGAAGCGACAGGCTGAAGGCCAGCACCCCGACCGATCCCAGGAACCAGCCGGACAACGCCGGGGCACGCGGGACAGTAACGCTACTCTGTGCTTCCATGAAGGACGATAACAGTCGTCGATCTGTGGCCCAGCACCTGCGGGAGCTGGTCGCGTCGGCGACGCCCGGGACGCGGCTGCCCGGCGCGCGCGAGCTGCAGCGGCGGTTCGGCGTGGCACCACTGACGGTCCAACAGGCCGTGCGTTCCCTGGCGGCCGAGGGCCTGGTCGATGTCCGGCCCGGCGCAGGGACGTTCGTGGCGGCGCCCACCCGCGAGCGGCGGGGCGGCGACCTCGCCTGGCAGCAGGTGGCGCTGGGCGGGCACCCGCCGTACGACGCCAGCCGCAGCCTCGACCTGCACGCGACCCCGGCCGAGGGGGTGGTGCGCCTCGCGGGCGGCTACCTCGACCCCGACCTCCTCCCCGCACGTGAGCTCGCCGCGGCGCTCGGCCGGGCCGCCCGCGCTCCGGGCGCGTGGGGCCGGGCGCCGGTCGAGGGCCTCCCGGCGCTGCGGCGCTGGTTCGCCGCCGAGAGCGGCTCCTTCGCCCCCGCCGAGGTCCTCGTCACCGCGGGCGGGCAGGCCGCGCTCTCGATCGCGGTGCGCGCGCTCACCCGCCCCGGTGACCCGGTCGTGGTCGAGAGCCCCACCTACGCCGGCCTGATCGCGGTCGCGCGCAGCCACGGCCTCGCGATCCACCCGGTGCCCGCGGACGCCGACGGGCTGCGCACCGACCTGCTCGGCGACGTGCTGGCCGCGACGGGCGCGCGTCTGGTCGTGGTGCAGCCGCTCTACGCGAACCCGACCGGCAGTGTGCTCGCGACCGCACGGCGGGCCGAGCTCCTGGAGCTCGCGCGCCGCCACGGTGCGTTCGTGCTCGAGGACGACTTCGCCCGCGACCTGCGCATCGACGGTGAGCAGCCCGCCCCGCTGGCGACGGCCGACCCCGACGGGCACGTGGTGCACCTCCGCTCGCTGACCAAGTCGGTGGCGCCCGGCCTCCGGGTCGCCGCCCTGTGCGCCCGCGGGCCGGCGCTCGCGCGCCTGCGGGCGGCCAAGACGCTCGACGACTTCTACGTCCCCGCTGCTCTCCAGGCCGCCGCCGCCGACTTCCTCGTCTCCCCCGCCTGGCCGCGCCACCGGCGCACCGTCGCCCGCGAGCTGGGGCTGCGGCGCGACGCGCTGCTGACCGCCCTGGACCGGCTGCTGCCGGAGCTCGAGGTGACCGCCCGGCCCCGGGGCGGCATGCACGCGTGGGTGCGGCTCCCCGACCACCTCCCGGACCAGCCCGACGACCGCACGGTGGCCGAGCGGGCGCGGGGAGCGGGCGTCCTGGTCTCACCGGGTCGGGCCTGGTTCCCGGCCGAGCCGGAGGCGGCGTACCTGCGGCTGACCTACGGCGAGACGTCGCCGGAGGAGATCGTCGAGGGCGTGCGGCGGCTCGCGACCGTCGTCACGGAGCCAGGCGCTCGGTAGCCCATCCGTCCGCGGTGCGCCGGTAGACGAGCCGGTCGTGCATCCGTCCGGGACGGCCCTGCCAGAACTCGACGACCTCCGGACGTACGGCGTACCCGCCCCACTCGTCCGGGACCGGCACCTCGTCGGGGTAGCGGGCCTCGGCCGCCTCGTAGGCACCGGCCAGCTTCTCCCGGGTGGTCACCCGCGACTGGGGCGACGCCCACGCGCCGAGCTTGGACCCCCGCGGACGCGTCGCGAAGTAGGCCTCGACGTCCGCGCGCGGCAACGGAGTAGCGACCCCCTCGACGCGGACCTGGCGCTCGAGCGGGTGCCAGGGGAAGAGCATCGCGCAGCGCGGGTTCGCGGCCAGCTCCAGGCCCTTCCGGGAGCCGGTGTTGGTGAAGAACACGAACTCGCCGTCGCGCAGGCCCTTGAGGAGCAGCATCCGCGACGACGGCGAGCCGGCCGCGTCCACGGTCGCGAGGACCATCGCGTTCGGCTCGTGCAGGCCGGCCTCGACGGAGTCGGCCATCCACCGCTCGAACATGGCGACCGGGTCGGCGGCGAGGTCACCCTCGACGAGTCCCGCCCGCCCGTACTCCTGGCGCAGCGCGGCAAGGTCCATGCCCTCGACCCTAGCCGCGTCCCGCGAGGGTGTCCCTAGACTGCGGTCGTGACTGAGGTACACCACGGACTGGAAGGCGTCGTCGCCTTCGAGACAGAGATCGCCGAGCCCGACAAGGAAGGGTCGGCGCTGCGCTACCGCGGCGTCGACATCGAGGAGATCGTCGGCCGGGTCCCGTTCGAGAACGTCTGGGGCCTGCTGATCGACGGCAGCTACACGCCCGGCCTGGCGCCCGCCGAGCCCTACAACCTGCCGGTCCACACCGGCGACGTGCGCGTCGACGTGCAGGCGGCGGTCGCGATGCTGGCGCCCGCGTTCGGGTTCCGCCAGACCTACGACATCAGCGACGAGCAGGCCCGCGAGGACATCGGCCGCCTCGCGGTCATGGTGCTCTCCTACGCCGCGCAGTCGGCGCGTGGCCTGGACCAGCCCGTGGTGCCGCAGAGCCAGGTCGAGCGCGGCGCGACGCTGGCGGAGAAGTTCCTGATCCGCTGGAAGGGCGAGGCCGACCCGCGGCACGTCAAGGCGATCGACGCCTACTGGAGCTCCGCGGCCGAGCACGGCATGAACGCCTCGACGTTCACCGCCCGGGTCATCACCTCGACCGGCGCCGACGTCGCCGCGGCGTTCTCCGGTGCGATCGGGGCGATGAGCGGGCCGCTGCACGGCGGCGCGCCCTCGCGCGTGCTCGGCATGATCGAGGAGGTGGAGCACCGCGGCGACGCGACGTCGTACGTCAAGGAGCTCCTCGACAAGGGCGAGCGGCTGATGGGCTTCGGGCACCGCGTCTACCGCGCCGAGGACCCGCGAGCGCGGGTGCTCCGTCGTACGGCGCGGGAGCTGGACGCCCCGCGCTACGAGGTCGCCGAGCAGCTCGAGCAGGCGGCGCTGGCCGAGTTGCGCGAGCGCCGGCCGGACCGGGTGCTGGAGACCAACGTCGAGTTCTGGGCCGCGATCGTGCTCGACTTCGCCGAGGTGCCGGCGAACATGTTCACCTCGATGTTCACCTGCGCCCGGACCGGGGGCTGGTCCGCGCACATCCTGGAGCAGAAGCGCACCGGCCGGCTGATCCGGCCCTCGGCCGTCTACACCGGGCCGTCGTCGCGACCCGCCACCGAGGTCGAGGGCTGGCGCTCCGAGTGGGCGGGGTGAGCGACACCCCCCTCGGGACGCACTACCTCGGCAAGCGGGCGATCGTCACGGGTGCCGGCTCCGGCATCGGCGCGGCGCTCTCCCGCGCGCTGGCGGCGGCCGGCGCGGACGTCGTCTGCGCCGACCTCGACGCGGCCGCGGCGGCTCGCATCGCCGAGCCGGTCGGGGCCCGGGCGGTCGCGCTCGACGTCACCGACGCCGCCGCCGTTCGTGCGCTGGTCGACGAGGTCGACCCCGACCTGCTCTTCAACAACGCCGGCATCACCTTCGGCGGCGAGACCGAGGACCTGACCCTCGAGCAGTGGAACGCGATCATCGACGTCAACATCCGCGGCGTCGTGCACGGGGTCGCGGCGGCCTACCCCCGCATGGTCGCCCGCGCGGGCGACGGGGTCTCCGGCGGCCAGATCGTCAACACCGCGTCGATGGGCGGGCTGATGGCGGCCGGCCTCATCACGTCCTACGTCATGACCAAGCACGCCGTCGTCGGGCTCTCGCTGGCGCTGCGTTCGGAGGCGGCGGCGAAGGGCGTCGGGGTCACGGTCGTGTGCCCGTCGGCCGTCGACACCCCGATCCTGGACAAGGGCCACATCGGCCGGTTCCACGGCCGCGACTACTACCTCAAGGGCCAGGGCGTGCGGCACCCGCTCGACCCCGACGTCTTCGCGGCGCAGGTCCTCGAGGCGGTCGCGGAGAACCGGGCGATGCTGGTCACGCCGCGCACCGCGCGCATCGCCTGGCGGCTCGGGCGCTTCTTCCCGGGCTTCGTCCAGCGGTCGTCGACCCGGTTCGTCGCGAAGCAGCGGCGCTGGCAGGAGGCGCGGGCGCTCGCGTCCCGCTGAGCATGCAGTTCTTCTGCTACCACCGCGACCGGGTTGGCTCGACGCCCCTCCGGGCGGAGATGGTCGAGCAGCACTGGGCCTACATGGACCGATTCGACGCGGCGATGGCCGCGCGCGGGCCGACCTTCGCCGACGACGACACCCTCACCGGCAGCGTGCACGTCGTCGACCTCCCGGACCCCGTCGCCGCGCGCGCCTTCGCCTTCGACGAGCCCTGCTACCAGGCCGGCGCCTACCGCGACGTGATGATCCGCCGCACGCGCTGGAGGCGGCTGGACGCCTCCGGCGGGGACGGGTTCCTGGTCCTCGGCTTCACCGCCCGGCCCGAGCCGTACGACGACCTGCCGGTGCCCCGCAGCGACCTGATCGGCTTCGGGCCGCTGCTCTCCGACGACGGCACCCGCCTGCTGGGGGCAGCGGCGCTGGTGCCGGGGCCGGACGCCGCGGCGGCGTGGTCACTGCTCGACGCCGACCCGGCCGCCGGCCGGTTCGCCGGCGTCGAGGTGCACCGCTGGCAGCCCGGCGGGCGGCGCTGAGACGCGGGCGGCGGTCAGCGCCCGTCGTACCAACTCGTGAGGCCCTTCGCCCCGCGCCGGCTCAGCGACACGTGCAGGTGGTCGCGGTGCCGGAGCGTCGCCGAGCACTTCTTGCGCGACGGGCAGCTCGAGGACAGGTAGCGCTCGCGCTCGAAGTGCGTCCAGGCGGGGTACATGTGGTCGTCCCAGATCACGTACATCACGCCCATCCGACGCGCCCAGGCGTCCCGGTGACCGCGGGCGTCGGTCGCGAGGACCCGGTCGAGGAACGCGCGGGCGCGCTGGCGGTCCGCCCGCTTCGTCGCGTCCAGTGCCCAGTCGAAGGCGCGACCGGTCTGGTGCTCCGAGGCGGGCTTGCGGTGGCAGGGCCGCGAGGCGCCCGCGTAGCCGCCGCCATAGCGGTGGACCACCCAGTGGTAGAGCGTCACGGTGCCCGCGCGGGGCTTGACGTGGCAGGTCGTCGACGGGTCGTAGGAGGCATAGCCCTCGATCTGGCCCTCGATCTGGGCCTGGGCGGCCGCAGGTGCGGCGACCAGGGCGAGGACGGCGAGGAGGCTGGCGATCCCGAGGCGCATGGCCGTCGAGCCTACGTGGGATCGAGCGGCCGCGTGGTGCGCTCGAGGTAGGCCCGGCCGCGCGGCGACACCTCGTAGCCGACCTCGAAGCTGCGGGTCAGGCCGAGGCCCTTCAGCTTGCGCACGTCGATCTTGAACGGGTCCCGCTCGCGGCCGAGCTCGGCGGCCAGGTCCGGCGCCCGGGTGTGCGGCCGCCGGCGGATCACGTCGAGCGTCGCCATCGTCCACGCTCCGTGGGTGCTGGCCCGGTCCAGGCGCTCGAGCCGGGCGTCGATCGCGGCCACGTCGGCGTCGGTCAGGTCGGCCTCCTCCCGCAGCGCCACGCGCGGGTCCGGTCCGGCCCACACCAGCAGGACGCGGTACGTCGGCACGCTGGCGTCGACCTTGTCGAGCTGCTTGCGCAGCCGGGCGGCACCCGGCCAGCCCGCCGCGCGTGCCTCCTCGTCGGTGATCGCGGCCGGGTCGACGACCTCGACCTCGACAACCCGCACCACGCCCGCCACCGTCGTGAAGGTCGACCCCGGCCGCACGTCCGGCGTGCGCCACCGGCGGAAGGCCAGCGTCACCGAGCCGTCGGCCACCCCGTGGGCGACCTTGGGTGGGAGGAGCACGGCGTTCAGCATAGGGTCGGCCGAGTGACATCTTCTCGGGAGCAATGGGACGCCGAGGCGGAGGCCTTCGACACCGAACCCGACCACGGCCTCCACGACCCGGTCGTCCGTGACGCCTGGCAGAGCCTGTTGCGCTCGCTCGTGCCACCGATCCCCTCGCGGATCGCCGACCTCGGTTGTGGCACCGGCACGCTGTCGCTGCTGCTCGCCGAGGACGCCCACCACGTCGACGGCGTCGACTTCTCCCCCGAGATGATCCGCCGCGCCGAGGCGAAGGCGGGCACCTTCCCCGGCGTGAGCTTCACGGTCGGCGACGCTGCAGCTCCCGACCTGCCGCCCGCGGCGTACGACGTGGTGCTGTGCCGCCACGTCCTCTGGGCGCTGCCCGACCCGGCGGCGGCCCTGGGCCGGTGGGTCGACCTGCTCGTGCCCGACGGCCGGGTGGTGCTCATCGAAGGGAGCTGGTCGACCGGTGCCGGCCTGACCTCCGAGCAGAGCGTGGCACTCGTCGAGGGTGCCGGGCTGTCCGCCACGCTGCGGCCGTTGCCCGACGAGGCCTACTGGGGCGGCCGGATCGACGACGAGCGCTACGCGGTCGTCGGCAGGCGCCGGGCCTAGCACCGCGGCGTCGGGCGGGCGCCCGACGAGGCTCAGGCCCGCAGGGGCGCGCCGCACCCGTCGCAGAAGCGAGCGTCGCGGTCGTTGCGCACGCCGCAGCCGGAGCAGAACGGTCCGGCGCTCCGCCCGACTCCGAGGACGCCCTCACCGTCCGAGAGGTACTCGGCGGAGTCCTTGACGACCGGCAGGGTCTCACCGGCCGCGTAGCGCGCCTGCGCGCCCAGGAAACCCGCGTTGAGGGCCGCGAGGCCGAAGACGGCCAGGAAGCCACCGAGCCCGAGCCGCAGGACCGGCCCGAAGCCGGTGTCGACGTCGGAGCTGTTCGCGTCGTCGGCGAACTGCATCCCGCCGACCACGAGGAAGTAGGCGCCGGCCAGGAGGAGCACGACGCCGGCGACCCGCAGGACGTTGCGTTGGATGCGGTTGCGTTCGAACCCCCGCGGGCTGGCCATCTGGACTCCTCGAGAACGTCGTCGACCGGGGTGCCAGAATAGGCAGGTCTGACAACGTGGTCAGGGCGCACCACCGACCCACTCCGGAAGGTTGTCATGACCGACGCTCCGCAGATCCCCCGCGACCTCCTGCCCGCCGACGGCCGCTTCGGCGCCGGGCCGTCGAAGATCCAGACGTCCCACCTCGACGCGCTCGCCGCGACGGGCACGTCGCTGATGGGGACGTCGCACCGGCAGGCACCGGTGCGCGACCTGGTCGGCCGGGTGCGGTCCGGGCTCGCCTCGCTCTTCTCCCTGCCCGACGGCTACGAGGTCGTGCTCGGCAACGGCGGCGCCACGGCGTTCTGGGACATCGCGACCTACGGCCTGATCCGGGAGAAGAGCCAGCACCTGTCCTTCGGCGAGTTCTCCTCGAAGTTCGCCAAGGCGGCGTCCGCGGCCCCATGGCTCGCGGAGCCGTCCGTCATCGCGTCGGAGCCCGGGACGGCGCCGGTCGCCGTCGCCGAGGAGGGTGTCGACGTCCACGCCTGGGCCCACAACGAGACGTCGACCGCGGTGATGGCGCCCGTGGTCCGGCCGGCCGGTGCCGCCGACGACGCCCTGGTGCTGATCGACGCCACGTCCGGCGCAGGCGGCCTACCCGTCGACGTGCGCGAGTCCGACGTCTACTACTTCGCACCGCAGAAGTGCTTCGCCTCCGACGGCGGGCTGTGGATCGCGCTGTTCTCCCCCGCCGCGCTGGAACGAGCGGCATCGGTGGCCGCCTCCGGCCGGCACGTGCCGGCGTTCTTCGACCTGCCGACCGCGATCGACAACTCGGCGAAGAACCAGACCTACAACACCCCCGCGGTCGCCACGCTCTTCCTCATGGCCGAGCAGCTGGACTGGATGAACGGCCAGGGCGGGCTTCCGGCGATGGTCGCCCGGACCACCGAGTCCTCCGACATCCTCTACACCTGGGCCGAGAAGTCGCCGTACGCCTTCCCCTACGTCGCCGACCCGGCCCACCGCTCCCTCGTCATCGGCACCATCGACTTCGAGGAGTCGATCGACGCCGCGCGCATCGCCGCCGTGCTGCGGGCGAACGGCGTCGTGGACACCGAGCCCTACCGCAAGCTGGGCCGCAACCAGCTGCGCATCGCGATGTACCCCGCCGTCGACCCCGACGACGTCGAGGCGCTCACGCGTTGCATCGACTGGGTGGTCGAGGCCCTGTAGTCAGGCGTCCCCCGGTTCGGGTCGAGCTCGTCGAGACCCCCGCCGCCTGCGTGGGGCGGTGATTGTCGGCGTCCTGCGGGCGGGTTTCGGGTTGCGACCGACAGGCCGGCTACGCGGGTACGGCGCCGCTCGGGCCGGCGCTGCTGCCCGGCTTTGCGGTCGGCACGGTGGTTGAGGTGCGAAGGCGCTCTGCGCCTGAGCCTCGAAACCACCCCGGTCGACTGTCCGCGTCGTGCGGGTCAGCTTCGGGTTGCGACCGACAGGCCGGCTACGCGGGTACGGCGCCGCTCGGGCTGGCGCTGCTGCCCGGCTTGCGGTCTCTCCGGTGGTCGAGCTTGTCGAGACCCCGCCGCCTGCGTGGGGCGGTGATTGTCGGCATGCCTCGGGCTGGTCTCGGGTTCAGACCGACAGGCTGGCTACGCGGGCGCGCGGCTTCGGGCTGGCGCTGCTTCCCGGGTTGCGGTCGCGGCTGCGGACGGTGGAGCTGTTGACGTACCTGGTACGTCACGGACTCCACTGTTTCGACGCTGTTCCGGCGCGGTGGAATCGGGCTGCTGATCGTGATCTGATCGTGTCCAGAACCCTTGTGGACAAAGGGCTCTGAGCATCATCGACTGTCGGTGGCGAGTGCTTGAGTAGACCCATGACCACCACCGCGACCACCGCCGGCGAGGTGTCCGCCGAGCAGGTGATCGCGGCCGCGATCCACGAGCACGACATCGAGACCGGTGCCGCGGTCCGCAAGCTCCAGCTCGCCGTGGAGTGGGTCCGGCTCCACCCCGGAGACGAGGTCGACACCACCATCGAGTGGGGGATGCGGGAGCTGGAGATCGCCGGCGACGGTGCCCCCACGGTCGACGAGGGCGCGGTCGCGGAGTTCGCGCTCGCGATCGGGCACTCCACCGACTCGGGTCGCCGCTACCTGGGGGACGCGGTGGAGCTGGCGTATCGGCTCCCCCGGGTGTGGGGGCGGGTGCTGGCCGGGGAGGTGGCGGTGTGGAAGGCGCGGCGGATCGCCCAAGCCACCGTGAGCCTCCCGCCGGAGGGTGCGGCGGCCGTCGATCGGGCCCTGTACTTCGTCGCCGCCCGGTGCTCGTACGCGGAGATCGACCGGCAGGTGGAGAAGGCCCGCAAGGAGCACGACCCGGTCGAGACCGAACGCCGACGGGTCGAAGCGGCGGAGAAGCGGCACGTGAAGACCCACCTGGGGGCGATGACCTACGACGGGCTGGTCCCGATCACCGCGATGGCCGACGTCCCCGACGCGGTCGCGTTCGAGGACTACGTCGCCACCCGCGCCGCCGGGATGGACCCGACGATCCCGCTGCAGGTCCGCCGCTCCATGGTCCTGGGCATGCTCGGCGGCCGGCACGGCGATACGGGCGAGGAGGAGGGGTCAGCGCCGGGGGTGATGATCTTCGTGCACACCCGCCCCGGCCAGGCCACCGCCGACGTGGACAACACCCGGTCGACCACCACCGTCGAACAGGTCCGCGAGTGGTGCACGAGGGCCGGCACCAAGGTCACGATCCGGCCCGTCATCGACCTCAACGCCGAGATGGCCACCGAGTCGTACACCCCGACCGAGCGGATGGTCGAGCAGGTCAAGCTCCGGTTCGGCGAGTGCCCGTTCCCCGACTGCCACCGCCCCTCCCGCCCCGGCCATAGGGCGAAGAAGCGGAAGAAGCGGACGGATCCGGCCGGCACCGGCCAGCAGCAGGAGCACGGGTCGGACCTCGACCACCGCCAGGAGTGGCCCGAGGGCAAGACCACCTCGTCGAACCTGTACCCACCCTGCCGCGGCCACCACCGCCTCAAGACCAACACCTGTTGGACCTACGACTACGACCCGGTCACCGGGTTCACCTGGACCAGCCCGCTCGGCTACACCGACACCGACCCCGGCAAGAGCCAGCGACATACCGGCTGACCCCCACCCCGCCGGCCACCACCGCGCCGGCGGGGACACACCCACGCCCGCACCGTGCTCAGCCGCACCGGTCAGCCCAGCAAGTGCGGTGGCGCGGATCAACCTGGTTCATCCCTGCCACCGCACTCTCCTCTCGGCTGACGCAGCCCTACCCGTTCCCGGCCGTCCGACTGCGCAGGACCTCGACGCCGGGTCCGGCGAGGTCCTCGAGCGCGCCACGAGGCGCCCGGCCAGCGCCATGGCCAGCGCCTCGCTGGGACCCGTCACCTCCTCCCCCTCGCCCCAGGACCAGTCCTGGTCGGTCGCGAGCAGCCGCAGACCTTCCGCCCGCCGTCGCGGGACGAGCCCGGGCACGCCTGACGGCAGCCAGTCGAGGACCATCCGCCAGTCCTCGAGGGTCACGTCGTCGGGAAGGCCGAGCGGCCGGGCGCAGTCGCGCAGGTGCAGGCAACCGTCGGCCATCTGCCCCATCGGGCCGACACCGGGGGCGCGACCGTGCTGGTCGGCGTGCCCGCGGAGCAACCCGGTCAGCTCACCCACCGGGCGCCGAGCGATCTCCCGGGCGACCGCCACGCTCGCCCGGTCCAGCGAGCCACGGGCCTTGACCACCTGCACCAGGAACCCACCGAGGCTCCCGACCATGGGCATCACGAGGTGGCCGAGGACCTCGCGCACGGTCCAGGCGTCGCACAGGCTCCGGGTCGCGAGCTGGCTCTCGTCGAGCCCGTCGAAGAAGTCCGCCAGCAGTCGACGGTTCGCAGCCGTCCTCACCCGAGAGTCCACGGTCCGAGCGTAGGTCAGCCGCGCTGCTCGGCGACGCTGCTCCCCCGTCGACGACCAGGCACTGACCGACGTAGGAGGCGCCGGGCGAGCACAGGCAGGCGAAGGCCGTCGCGGCTGCACGCACCGGTGACGAGCGCGACCCGAGGGTCATCAACCCCCCTCCCGTCCACGTCTCACCTACATGCCCAGACGACCTCGACCACGCCGACGCCGAGTTCATCGAGCCGCGCCAGCGTCTCACTGAGCTGCTCGCCGGCCTCGACGTGGCCGACGAGCACCGAGGTGGGCTCCTCGACGCGCACGACCAACTGGGGGAACCGGTCAGCCAGCGACTCCCGCACGTCCGCGGAGACCGCGCCGCCGACCCGGATCAGCATCCGTGGCACTGACCATCTCCCATCCCGACCACCGGCGCCGGCCCTCCACGCGCCGTCGGTCTCCAGCAAGCGATCCTCACGGCACCGGTGACCGGTCGACTTGACCTGACGCGACAAGTTCTTGACCTCGCGCGACACGTCGCTCTCCTGTTCCACCGGTGGTGGAGCTCGTCGAGACCCGCCGTCCCCTACGCCGGCGTCGTGGCGTGCTCGGCCCAGTAGCGCACGTGCGGCAGGTCGTCGTCGAGCCAGTAGGCGGTGTCGTCGGTGACCACGAGCAGCTCCTCGAACTTGACCCCGATGTCGCCCTTGCCGATGTGCGGCTCGATGGCCCACAGGCCGGGCTCGCACGGACGGTCGGACTCGTGGTTCCAGATCGGGGCAGCGTGGCTCCGGGGCCGCACCACGGACTCGAGCACCTCCCAGGAGAGGTAGCCGATCGCCTGCGGGCTGAAGCCCTTCATCCGGAACGTCGGCAGCCGCAACCCGGGCACCCGACCCACCCGGTGCGCCATCACCGCGCCCGGGTAGTAGCTGTGGATGTTCTCGTAGCCCTGGTCGGCGATGATCTCGTCGATGCGGTGGTAGATCGCTCCCTGGGTGGCCCCCGCCTGCACCATCTCGAGGATCACGCGACGGTACGGCTCGAGCGCCATCCGGGCGTCGTGGAACTCCGGCGTCGGCTCGCCGAGCGTGCAGGAGTAGCCCATGTCCGACGGGGCGCGTCCGGCGATCGGCCCGACGTCGAGGATCACGGCGTCGCCCGTGCGCAACGGGCGGTCGGTGGGGAGGAACTGCTTCCCGAAGTGCGCCATCTTCGGGTTGAGGATGTCGTTGAGCGGGTTGTTCGACGGGCGCACGTGGCCGCGGAAGCGGGTGCGGTCGCCGAACCAGGCGAAGCCGTAGTGGAAGAACCGCCGCACCCCACGCTCGCGCAGCCACTCCTCCAGCATCGCGGCCGCCTGCTTCTCCGTGACGCCCTCGTGCAGCCGCGCCTCGATCGCCGCGGTTGCGTCGTAGGCCAGGCGCTGGGCGGTCTTGAACTCCTGGAGCTCCGCGGGGCTCAACAGCTGTCGGGTCATGGGCTGCCTCTCGACGGCACACCGGGGCGGTGCGCTCAGGTGGTCGGCGTCACCCTCCCGAAACCGGTCTCGCACCGTCTTGACCCCGAGCGACAACTTCTTGACGCTGGGCGACATGTCGTCGATCCGCGGCTCCTCGCTCCAGGGGTTCAGCGAGCTGGTCGAGGACCTCGGTGCGGACCCGTGGGGTCTGCTCGCCGACGCGGCGATCGACCCGGCCGCGGTCGGCGACCCCGAGAGCCTGATCGCGACCAGAAGGGTGCTGAGCCTCCTGGAGCACGCGGCGAGGACCACGGGAGCGCCGGACTTCGGGCGCCGCCTCGCGCTGCACCAGGGCATCGAGATCCTCGGCGTGCTCGGGATCGCGGCGCGCTCGTCCTCGACCGTCGGCGACGCGCTCGCCGCCGTCGACGAACACCTGGCCACCTACTCACCCGAGCTCCTCGCCCGGGTCGACCCACAGCCGACCGAGCGCTTCGCGCGCTTCGAGTGGCGCCTGCGGACCCAGCACGCCCTGCCGCACCAGCAGAGCGCGGAGCTCGGCCTCGGGGTGGCGCTGCGCATCTTCCGCGTCCTCGCCGACGACTCCTTCACGCCTGACGTCGTGGTACTGGGTCATCCTCCACTCGGCGACCCGGCGGCCTACGTCGAGTACTTCGGCTGCCCCGTGCGCTTCGACACGGGGCGGCACGGCTTCCTCTTCCGCCGCCGCGTCCTGGAGCGACCGCTCTCGGACGACGTCGCCGTGCACCAGCTGGCGCTGCACCACCTCACGGCCCAGTCCATCCCGGTCGACGTCGAGGACCGGTCCCCGGCCGCAGCCGTCCGGAGGATGCTCCCCACCGGCACCGTGAGCCTCGAGCAGGTCGCCGCGCAGCTCGCCATCCACCCGCGCAGCCTCCAACGCCAGCTCGCCGCCGAGGGGACCACCTACCAGCAGCTGGTCGACGACATCCGGCGCGACGAGGCCGCACACCTCCTCCGCGACACCGACCTCCCGCTGGCCCAGATCGCCCACCTGCTCGGCTACACCGAGCAGAGCGTCTTCTCCCGCAGCTGCACGCGATGGTTCGGTGCCAGCCCGAGCCGGACCCGCGCGACCCTCAGGCAGCCCCAGCTCTCGTGACCGCCGACCCGGGTCGTGGCCGCGCGCTCAGACCCGCTGCTCGGCGACGCTGTTGCCCCCGTCGACGACCAGGCACTGACCGGTGACGTAGGCCGCGCCCGGCGAGCAGAGGAAGGCGACGGCGGCGGCGACCTCGGCGGGCGTCGCGCTGCGCCCGACGGGCGTGCGGGAGCCCTGGGCCGCCTCGTCCGGTGTCTGGCTGCCGGTCGCGACCCAGCCGGGCGCGACGGCGTTGGCCGTGACCCCGACGCGAGCGTGGTCGATCGCGACGGAGCGGGCCAGGCCGAGCGTGCCGGCCTTGGCCGCGGCGTAGCCCGCCTCGCCGGCCATCGCCATCACCGGACCGGTGACCGACGCGACCATGACGACGCGTCCCCAGCCCGCCTCCAGCATGCCGGGCAGCGCGGCACGCGTCACCAGGAACGCGGTGTCGAGGTTGCGGGCGATGGAGGCGCGCCAGTCGTCGTACGAGACGTCGACGGCCCGTCCGGACGACCCGGGCGAGACGACGCTGGTCATGCCCGCGTTGGCGACCACGATCGTCGGGGCACCGAGCGTCGCCCGGACCTCCTCCAGGACCCCCGACACGAGCTCGGGATCCGTCAGGTCGGCGACGAGGCCGACGGCCTCGACACCGGCGTCGATCAGGTCGGAGACGCGCTCGTCGACCCGGTCGGTCGTCGCGGTGACCGCCACCCGCGCCCCCAGCTCGCCCAGCAGCCGCGCGGTCGCGAAGCCGATGCCGTCGGGGCTGCCCGCACCGGTCACGAGCGCGACCCGACCGCTGAGGTCGTACGCCGCCGGCAGAGCTCTCATGCGCGGTCCCGGAGGGCGGCGGCGATCTGCTCGTAGGTGGTCTCGTCGAACGCCACCAGCCGCGCCTCGGCGACCGCCGTCGAGGCCGACGCGAAGACCTCCAACGGAGCCGCGATCGCGTCCTCCCGCGGCCAGCCGTAGATCCCGGCCGACACGAGTGGGAACGCGACGGTCGCGGCGCCGAGTTCGTCGGCCACCTCGAGGGCGCGGCGGTAGCACGACAGGAGCTCCTCGCGGTCGCCGCTGCCGTAGACCGGCCCGACGACGTGGATGACCCACCGCGCCGGCATCGCCCCGGCCGTGGTCCAGCCCGCGTCGCCGGTGGCCAGGCCGTGCGGGAACCGGGCGACGCAGTCGTCGTGGACGGCAGGACCACCCGCACGGTGGATCGCGCCGTCGACGCCGCCACCCCCGCGCATCCGCCGGTTCGCGGCGTTCACCACCGCGTCGACCTGCTGCCGGGTGATGTCGCCCCGGACGACCGTGACCTCCACGAGGTCAACTCTCCCGGATCAGCTTGAGCGTCGCACGCTCCAGCGCCGCCTGTCGCTCGTCGGGGGTGTCGAAGGTGCGGCGCGTCGTGCGCTCGATCGTGCGCCCCTCCGCGTAGGCGTCGACGACCCGCGGGTCGACGTACGACGACCGCGCCAGCGTCGGCGTGTTGCCGAGGAACGACGCGACCTCCTTCATCGCCCCCGCGACCGCCCGCTTGCGCGACGTCTTGGTCTCCCCCGGCTCCGGGCTCTCGGCGAGCGCCGCGGCCGCGAGCACGGTAGCGTGCCACGTGCGGAAGTCCTTGGCGGTGGCCTCGAGGCCGGTCGACGAACGCACGTACTCGTTGACCAGGTCCGGCAGGATCGACCGCCACGACCGGCCCTCCTTGTAGGCCAGCAGCCGTAGGTCCTGCCCGCGCCGGCGGCGCATGACGTCGATCGCCTCGATCACGGTGACGTCGTCGATCTCGATGTGGTGCTCCACGCCCGACTTGCCGACGAAGGCGAAGACCAGGTGGTCCTGGCGCCGGCGCACGTGCCGCCGCTCGAGCGTGGTCAGGCCGAACGAGCCGTTCTCGTCGGCGTACACGTCGTTGCCGATCCGGAAGTAGCCGAGGTCCAGGAGGCGTACGGCGGCGGCGCAGGCCCGTTCGAGGGGCATGCCCTCGCGCCCGAGGTCGGCGACGACGAGCTCGCGCGCCTTGGTCAGGGCCCGGCCGAACATCAGCATCCGGTCGAACTTCTCCGCATCCCGGCGGGTCCGCCACTCCGGGTGGTAGAGGTACTGCCGCCGGCCGGCGTCGTCGGTGCCGACCGCCTGCAGGTGCCCGTTCGGGTACGGCGTGATCCAGACGTCCTGCCAGGCCGGCGGGATCACCAGCGCCTTGACCCGCTCGACCTCCTCCGCCGGCAGCCGGTCGCCGCCGGTGTCGAGGTAGACGAACCCCCGCCCCGCCCGCCGCCGGGTCCACCCCGGTTGGTCGGGGGACGTCCTACGGAGCCTGACCATGGCCGAGGAGTAGCCGCAGCGCACCGCCGGCAAACACGACCGCACTGCGCAGCCAGCCCCAGGCCGACACGGCGACGTCGCGGAGCACGCGGCTGTGCTCACCCTCGCTGCTCAGGTACACCCAGCCGTCCTCGCCGACCCCGATCCCCTCGCCCTGCGGCTGGGGCGGGAGCCGGAACGACGCGACCTCGCGGGAGCCCGGCCAGGTGTAGACCGCGGCCCTGCCGTAACCGCGCACCACGTAGTGCCGCCCGTCGGGGAAGAACGACCCGTCGGTCGCGAAGCCGAGCGCGTCCGCGATCGGCCGCAGCCGGTTCGGCTCCGCCGTCGACAGCTGCCGCGGTGCCGCGTAGACCGTGCCGCCGGTCAGGTCCTTGGTCACGACGAGCAGCCGGCCGTCCGGGGCCGCGAGCAGCGTCTCCGCGTCGTGGGCGCCGTCGGGGTAGACGAGCGTGTACGCCGGCGGGGTGACCGTCCGGTCGCCCGGCCCGACGGGGACCCGGAGCACGGTCACGGACGCCCGCGAGGCGGTGTTGTCACCGATGTCACCGACCCACACCTCGCCGTCGCCCGCCGGTGCGAGAGCCTCGACATCGACCGGGGCCGGCGACCAGGAGGTGACGCCGACCGTGACCCCGGACCCGTCCACGGTGAAGACGCGGCCGCGGTCGCCGGAGTCGTTGACCGTCACGAACAACCCGTCGCGGACCACCAGCCCGCTGGACTCGACGATCGCCGGGTCCGCGAAGGTGAAGTCCGGGACGAGCATCAGCCCGACGCCTGCCCAGAGGTCAGCCCAGAGGTCAGCCCAGAGGTCAGCTCAGAGGTCAGCTCAGAGGTCTGCTCCAACAGCTCGGCCAGCTTCGGGCGCAGCCCCCACGTGCCGACGAGCTCGTCGTACTCCTTGCGCACCGAGCCACCCCTGACCGGGCTCCCCGTCCGCACGGCCCGCAGCATCGTGTTGCGCGGCGTGTGCTGGCTCTCCACGAACTGCACCACGTCGACGCGGTAGCCCTGCTGACGCATCAGCGAGGCCCGCAGGCCGTCGGTGAGCGTGTCGGCGAGCCGCTCGCGGAGGATCCCGTGCCGGGTCAGCATCGCGTACGGCGCCGGGGTCGGCGCCCTGCGCAGCTGGGCGGCCACGTCGTGGTGGCAGCAAGGCGCGGCCAGCACCAGCTGGGCGCCCCAGCGCACCGCCTGCGCGAGCGCCTCGTCGGTCGCGGTGTCGCAGGCGTGCAGCGCCAGCACCACCTCGGGTGCCGGGTCGAGCTCGACGCCACCGATCGTGCCGACGACGAAGTCGGCCTCCACGCCGAGCTGTGCGGCCACGCCGGCGTTGTGCTCGCGGGACTGCTCCTTCACGTCGACCCCGGTCAGCCGCACGGGCAGCTTCTGTGACAGGTGACGCTCCGCCGCGAAGGTCAGGTAGGCGTTGCCGCAACCGAGGTCGACGATCCGCAGGGGCGCCTCCGTCGTCGGCCGGCGCAGGTGTCCCTTCTCCAGCGCGTCGGTGATCGAGGCGTCCAGCAACCGGAGGAACTCCTCGACCTGGCGGTACTTCGCCTGCCGGCTCGGCTTGAGCCGCCCGTCGCGGTCGGAGATCCCCAGGGCCACGAACACCGGGTCGTCCTCGGGCAGCAGCCGCTCCTTGTCGCGGTCGTGCCCCCGGTCGGCCTGCACGGGCGCGGACCGGTCGGTCGTGTGCACGACGGCCTCGAGCTTCTTGGTGACGCGCAGGGCGTGGGTCTGGGTGGTCGTCTCGACGTGCCAGTTGCCGAACGGCTCGTCGAGCAGGGTGTCGACCGCGTCCCGGGCGGCGTCGCCCTCGGCGTGGTTGGCGGTGTGCGCCTGGGTGGCGTCGTAGGTCGTGACCTGGAGGTGCCGGCCGGCCTTGAGGTCGACGTAGCGCATCTCGGCCCGCCGCCAGGTCGGCTGCTCGCCCTTCTGACGACCCGAGGCGACGGCCTTCACCAGCACCTCGGGATCGAGGACCAGCCCCCGCAACCGGTTCAGCTCGCGCAGCAGCGGCTCACTCATCAGACCACCGCCGCGATCACGACGATGAGCAGGAGCGCCACCAGCGCGATCGGGATGACGAGTCGGCGGTGGCGGGGATTCACCGCTCCAGCGTAGAGGCGAGCAGCTCGGCCAGGTGCATCGTGGGGACCCCGGCGAGGTCGTCGAGCTGCACCCGGCAGGACATGCCGTCGGCGAGCACCACCGCGGTCGGCTGGGAGCGTACGGCGGGCAGCAGGTGCGTCTCGGCGATCGCGACGGACACGTCGTAGTGCCCCTTCTCCATGCCGAAGTTCCCGGCCAGGCCGCAGCAGCCCGCCACCTGGGTCACCGTCGCGCCGGCCTTCTCCAGCAGCCGCCGGTCGGCCGCCCAGCCGAGCACCGACGCGTGGTGGCAGTGCGGCTGCGCGACCACCTCGACGCCCTCGAGCGACGGCAACGGGACGTCGAGCCGCTCCAGCAGCTCGGCGAAGGTGAGCACCCCGACCGTCGAGCCGGTCAGCTCCTCCGCGTCGCTGCGCAGCGTCGCCAGGCACGACGGCTCGAGGCCGACCACCGGCACGCCGGACTCGACGTAGGGCGTGAGCGTGCGCACGGTCCGGGTCAGGATCGACCGCGCCTGGTCCAGCTGCCCGGTGGTGATCCAGGTCAGGCCGCAGCAGGCGTCGTCGCGGATCACGCGGGCGGTCACGCCGACGGACTCGAGGAAGCGGATCGCGGCGAGCGCGTTGTCCGGGAAGAAGTGGTCGGTGAAGGAGTCCGCCCAGATCCAGACGTCCGGGATGATCTCCGGCGTGCCCACGGACCTGCGGAGGGACGTGGCGGCGAACGACGGGATCGACCTCCGCTGGTCGATCCCGGCGGTCGCCTTCGCCAACCGCGCGACCGGTGCCCACCGCAGCATCCGGTTCGCCACCGGCGCCACCGGCGCCGTGAGGCGCGCCCACCTCGGGAGCCGCCCGAGCAGGTAGTGGCTGCGCGGGCGCCGCTGCCCGTCCGGGCCGTCGTAGGTCGCGTGCAGCGCCTCCGCCTTGTAGGTCGCCATGTCCACGCCGGTCGGGCAGTCCGACGCACAGCCCTTGCAGGCCAGGCAGAGGTCGAGCGCCTCGTGCACCGCGGGGTCCGCCAGACCGGCGACGAGCGTGCCGTCCAGCGCCTCCTGCAGCACCCGGGAGCGGCCGCGGGTGGAGTCCTTCTCCTCGCGGGTCGCGAGGTAGGAGGGGCACATCACGCCCGCGGTCCGCGGGGCGACGCACTTGCCGACGCCGGTGCAGCGGTGCACCGCGTCGGCGAGCGGGATCGCCGGCCGCGGTCGCGCCGGCCGCAGGTCCGCGTCGAGCGGCCGCGGGTCGACGATGTTGCCGGGGTTGAGCAGGTTGCGCGGGTCGCACACCGCCTTGACCGCGGCGAAGAGGGCGAGCGACTCCTCGTCGTACATCACCGACAGCAGCTCCGAGCGGGCCCGGCCGTCGCCGTGCTCCCCGGAGAGCGAGCCCCCGTGCTTGCGGAGCTCGACCGCGCAGGCGGTGAGGAACTCCCGGAAGGACGCCCCGCGGTCGTCGAACCGGAAGTCGATGCGCACGTGCACGCACCCGTCGCCGAAGTGCCCGTAGGGGACGCCGTCGAGGTCGTGCTCCTTCAGGAGCCGGTCGAAGTCGCGCAACCAGGCGCCGAGCCGCTCCGGCGGCACCGCGGCGTCCTCCCACCCCGAGTACGCCGGCCGCGCCAGCGACCGGGCCGCGAGCCCGGCGCCGTCCTCGCGGATCCGCCACAGGGCCGCCGCCTCCGGACCTTCGGCCACGACCCGGTGGCCGAGCGCACCGGCCTCAGCGACCACCCGCGGCACGAGCTCGGCGTCGACGACCTCGACGAAGAGCCACCCGGCACCACGGGGGAGGTCCGGGACCGCACCACCGCGGGCGCGGACCAGGTCGACGATCCGCGCGTCGAGGCCCTCGCAGGCGACCATCCGGCCGCCGGTCGCCGCGATCAGGGCGGGTACGGCGTCGGCGGCGTCCACCATCGAGGGATAGCCGAGCACCACCAGCTGCCGCTCGACGACGTCGTCGACCAGGCGCACCGTCGCCTCGCGCACCAGCGCGAGCGTGCCCTCGGAGCCGACGAGGAACCGGTCGAGCGAGCGACCGTTCTCGGGGAGCAGGTGCTCGAGGGAGTAGCCGCTGACCTGGCGCGAGAAGCGGCCGAAGCCGGTGCGGACGTGGGCGAGGTGCTGGTCGACCAGCGCTGCCAGCCGCGCCTCCACCTCGGTGGCCCCCGGGCCGTGCACGACGTCGAGCGCGACGACGTTGTCGACCGTGCGCCCGTAGCCCAGCGCCCGCGAGCCGCACGCGTTGTTGCCGATCATCCCGCCGATCGTGCAGCGGGTGTGCGTCGACGGGTCCGGTCCGAACCGCAGCCCGTGCGGGGCGGCCGCCCGCTGCAGGTCCGCGTGCACGACACCCGGCTGAACGACGGCCGTGCGGGCCTCGGGGTCGATCCCCAGCACCCGGTTCAGGTGTCGGACGGTGTCCACGACGATCCCGGTCCCGACGGCGTTGCCCGCGATCGACGTCCCGGCACCGCGCATCGTGACCGGCACGCCGGTCTCGGAGGCGACGTCGAGGACCGCGTCGAGCTCGTCGGCGTGCCGCGGCCGGACCACGACCTGCGGCACCACGCGGTAGAGCGAGGCGTCGGAGGAGTAGAGCGCCCGGGCGAGCGTCGAGTCGTCGACGTCGGCCACGCCCCGCCGGCGCAGCGCGGCGACCAGGTCGGGCCCCGCGACGTCCCGCGAAGCCAGGTCCGGGGCGGCGTCGGTCACCTCACCAGTGTTCCATCGAGCGGCGGAACACCGACGCGAGGTCTTCCTCCGTGGGACTCCGCGGCGCCGTCGCCAGCAGCCGCTGCTGCTGCACGGCACCGGCCACCAGGTCGTCCACGTCGGCCTCGCCGTACCCCACCTCGGCCAGGCCGCTCGGCAGTCCGATGTCACGCATCAGGTCCGTCAGCACGGTCGGCAGGCCGTCCGAGCCAGCCTCGGCCGCCGGGTCGAGGAGCCGCGCGGCGTGCACGTGGCGCTCGGGGGCGGCCTCGAAGGTGAAGCGGAAGGCCTCCGGCGCGGTCAGCGCCACCGCCATCCCGTGCGGGACCATCACCTCCGGGTAGCCCTCCGGGTGGTAGTCGCGCACCCGCCCGGCGATCGGGTAGGCGTTGGCGTGCGGGATATGCACGCCGGCGTTGCCGAAGCCCAGACCGGCGAAGGTGGCCGCCATCGCCATCTGCTCCCGCGCCGCCCGGTCGCCGCCGTCTCGCACGGCGTCACGGAAGACCCCCGCGAGCAGGGTGAGCGCCTTCTCCGCCCACATGTCCGCCACCGGGTTGGCGCCGCAGTAGGGCACCCGTTGCTCGGGCCGCTTGGCGTCGAAGTCGGCGTACCACCGCGCGGTCCAGCTCTCCAGGGCGTGGCAGAGGATGTCCATCCCGGCCGCCGCCGTCACCATCGCGGGCTGCGTCACGGTCAGCGACGGGTCGACCACCGCGAGGGTCGGGCGCAGCGCCGGGTGGCTGATCCCCGTCTTCACCTGCAGCGACAGCACGTCGAGCACGCAGATCGTGGTGCTCTCGGCACCGGTCCCGGTGGTGGTCGGCACGGCCACGAGCGGGAGCAGCGGCGCGCTCGGCGCCTGCGCCCGCCCGATCGGCGCGTTGACGTAGTCCATCAGCTCGCCGGGATTGGTGGTGAGCAGGTTGACGGCCTTGGCGGTGTCGATCGAGGAGCCGCCGCCGACGGCGAGCACCGCGTCGAAGGGCCCGGCGTCGCGGGCGAAGGCCACCGCGTCGCGCAGCGAGTCGTCGGTCGGCTCGACGTGCACGCCGGCGTACGTCGTGACCTCGAGCCCGCGGACGGTGACCTGCTCGGCGATCCGGGCCGGGTGTCCCGTGGCCGCGACGCCCGGGTCGGTCACGAGCAGCACCCGGCGGGCGCCGTACGACGCGAGGTCGTGGCCGATCTCGGCGCTGGCACCGCTGCCGAACTTCAGGGCGGGGGCGGCGTAGGTGAATACCGTCTCGCTCACGCCGCCACCCTAGTAACCTTGCCCCAGCGAAGAGGGGGGCTTCGAATGCGTCAGCTCTGGCGCCGCGCGCGCTGGGTCGTGCTCGGGGTCGTCGTCGTGCTCGTCGCCGGCGGCGCGCTCTACACGCAGCTGCGCGAGCCGATCGCCTCCTTCGGCTCGCCCGACACCGGGGCGCCGCACCCCGTCGTCGACGGCAACCGGATCGTCGACTCCCGCAGCGGTCGCGAGTTCGTGCCGCGCGGGGTCAACTGGAGCAGCTTCGAGTACGCCTGCGCCCAGGGGTGGGGCTACTCCGCACTCGACAACGTGATCGCCGCGGACCCCTACGCCACCGAGGCCAAGATGATCGCGAAGTGGGGCGCCAACACCGTGCGCCTCCCGCTCAACCAGGACTGCTGGCTCGGCACCCGCGGCGCGCCCGTCAGCGACCAGTACGAGGAGCGCACTGTCGACGGCTACCGCGCCGAGGTGCAGAAGTTCGTCACCGCGCTCAACGACGAGGGCCTGGTCGTGATCCTCGACCTGCACAGCCGCAAGCGGATCGGGCAGCCGGAGTTCGGCAACCTCGCGATGCCGGACTCGGAGTCCATCGCGTTCTGGAAGTCCGTCGCCCAGGAGTACGCCGGCAACCCCTCGGTCATGTTCGACGCGTTCAACGAGCCCTACTCCCGCTACAACGCGAGCGGCACGCACTACCTGTTCGACCTCACGTGGGCGTGCTGGCGCGACGGCGGCTGCCAGGCACCCACCGAGGACGACCACACCGCCACGCTGGGCCGGGTGACCTACCCGGTGCAGGGCATGGCGGCGGTCGTGACCGCGATCCGGGGTGCCGGGGCCGAGCAGCCCGTCCTGCTGGGCGGCCTCGACTACGCCAACGACCTGAGCCACTGGCTGGAGTTCGCTCCCGACGACGACCAGCTGGTCGCGGCCGTCCACTCCTACGACTTCAAGGCGTGCTCCGACGAGACGTGCTGGAACGACGTGCTCGGCACGCTGGCCGACAGCGTCCCGGTCGTCACCTCCGAGCTGGGCGCCCAGCACCCCGGGAGCGGGTACGTCGAGAGCTACCTCGACTGGGCCGACGAGCACGGCATCGGGGTGCTGTTCTGGGTGTGGGCCGACCACCCGTCGGACCCCATGGCACTGGTCACCGACGAGCGCGGGCACCCCACGGCGTACGGCCTGGTGGCACGCAAGTGGCTCACCGGCCACGCGGACGGCTGAGCCGGTCCGAGGAGGCTCCGGCGGCCCCCAGATCCACAGCCGATCCACGGCCCGTCAACGACTCGGCAACAGTCCATCAACGGTGGACCAGACCGGGCCGGGATGTGCCTGAAACGGCACTACCGTGGCATAGATCGAGTCCACCATGGGGATCGAGTCCACCATGGGGGTGGTGAGTCGACATGGCTCGGGCGTTGGGGGACGACCGAGCAGGGGGGAATGACATGACGGTGCAGACCAGCCCGTCGCGGCCACCGACGAAGTCCGTCGGCGCTGCCTTCGTCGGCATCCTGCTGACCCTGGCGATCTTCGCGACCGTCATGCTGAGCTTCCTGATCGCACCGCTGGCCGTGCTCCTCCTCGCCTACCTCGCCTTCATGATGTTCAGGGGCCGCGGCAAGAAGCGGGGGCCCGAGCCGGCCCCCGGGTCCACGCCCGGCGCGGCGCCCGAGGCCCACCGCCCGACCGGCCACGGCTTCGGTTCGGGAGCGTCGTCATGACCAGCACCACGCCGGCCACGGCCTCGACCGAGGTGCGCCGCGGCGCCCGGTTGACCGACGGCGTCGACCAGGACCTGCGCTACCTGATCCCCGAGGGCATCTGCCGCACGTTCCGGGTGATGCCGTACGCCGCGATCGACGGCACCGTCCTGGTCGCCGCGGCCGACGCCGACGACACGATCACCGCGCACGTGGTCGCCGAGCGGATCGACCGCCCGGTCCGCCTGGTGCGGCACACCGTCAACGAGATCACCGCCGCCATCGACTCGGTCTACCCGCCGCAGGGAACCGAGGTCGAGACGCCCGAGGCGCGCCGCGCCCGGATGCAGATGGCCCAGATGCTGACCCGTAGCGGCCTGATCACCGACGAGCAGCTGCAGCGGGCGATGCTGGAGTACTCGCGCACGGGTGACCCGCTCGGCGACATCCTCGTCTCGCACGAGGCGATCACCGAGGACACCCTCGTCGCGGCGCTCTCGGAGATGTACCAGATGCAGCGGGTGGGCCTCTCGGAGTTCACCCCCGACATGGAGGTCGCCCGCCGGCTCCCCGAGCCGCTCGCGCTCGCCTTCCAGGCGGTCCCGGTCGCCGCCACCGAGGACCTGGTGCTGCTCGCCGTCGCGCGTCCGCTCGGGGCCGAGCAGGCCGCCGAGGTCGAGGACGCCCTCGGCTCGCCGTTCCGCCAGCTCCTCGCCAACCGCGCCGAGCTCGACCAGCTGATCCAGCGCGTGCACTCGCGCCACTACGCCGAGGTCTCCACCCGGCTCCTGATGGAGACGCGTCCCGAGGAATCGGCCCACATCGTCATCTCCGGCGGCCAGAAGGCCGGCCTGGTGATCCTCGCGATCATCATCGTCGTCTGCGGTGTCATCTGGCCGTGGCCCACCGCGATCGGCCTGGTCGGGTTCTGCAGCTTCCTCTACCTCGTGGTCACCTTCTACAAGGTCCGCCTGACCATGCAGGCGCTCGGCACGCACCTGGAGACCGACGTCACCGACGAGGAGATCGCGACGCTCGACGAGCGCTACCTGCCGATGTACACGATCCTCGTGCCGCTCTACAAGGAGGCGGCGATCGTCCCGCGGCTGGTGCGCGACATCAACGCGCTGGACTACCCCCGCACCCGTCTCGACGTGAAGCTGCTGTGCGAGGAGGACGACCAGGAGACGGTCAACCGGATCCGGGAGATGCAGCTGCCGCCGCACTTCCACCTCGTCGTCGTCCCCGACAGCCAGCCGAAGACCAAGCCCAAGGCCTGCAACTACGGGCTCCAGCTCGCCACCGGCGAGCTCACCGTCATCTTCGACGCCGAGGACCGTCCCGACCCCGACCAGCTCAAGAAGGCGGTCATCGCCTTCACCCGGGTGCACGAGAACGTGGTCTGCGTCCAGGCCAAGCTCAACCACTTCAACCAGGACCAGAACCTGCTGACCGCGTGGTTCGCGAACGAGTACTCGATGCACTTCGAGCTCATCCTCCCGGCGATGGGTGCAGCGGGGGCGCCGATCCCCCTGGGCGGCACGTCCAACCACTTCATCACCGAGAAGCTGCGCGACCTCGGCGCCTGGGACCCGTTCAACGTGACCGAGGACGCCGACCTCGGCATCCGGCTGCACCGCGAGGGCTACCGCACCGCGATGATCGACTCGACGACGCTGGAGGAGGCCAACTCCCAGGTCCCGAACTGGATCCGCCAGCGCAGCCGCTGGAACAAGGGCTACATCCAGACCTGGCTGGTGCACATGCGGCACCCGATGCAGCTGCTCGCGGCGACCGGGATGCGCGACTTCCTCAAGTTCAACCTGACCATGCTCACGGCGTTCGTGCTGTTGCTGAACCCGATCTTCTGGGGCCTGACGACGCTGTACGTCTTCACCCAGGCCGGTTTCATCGAGCAGCTGTTCCCCGGGATCATCTTCTACGTCGCCAGCGCACTGCTCTTCATCGGCAACTTCATCTTCGTCTACCTCAACGTCGCCGGCAGCCTCCAGCGTGGTGAGTTCTCCCTGACCCGGACGGCACTGATCTCGCCGCTCTACTGGGGCCTGATGAGCTGGGCGGCCTGGAAGGGCTTCATCCAGCTGTTCACGAACCCGTTCTACTGGGAGAAGACCACCCACGGCCTCGACGACGGATCGGCATCGTCATGAGCACCGTCAACGTCGTCCACACCAAGGAACGCCTCAGCGGGATCGTCCAGCTGGTCGGTCGTCGCCCGAACGACGTCCCGAAGCGGCGCTGGGAGAGCGTGCTGGTCTTCGCCTTCTTCACCGTGGCCTACAGCTGGTTCGGCTACTGGGTCGTCGTAGACCTCCACGTGGTCGGGTTCGAGACGCTCGACCGCCTCAACCGCGCCCTCATGGTGTGGCACAACGACCCGGCCAAGCTGTCCGCGATCGGCTTCGACTACCCGCCGCTCGCCACCCTGCTGATCACGCCCCTGGCGGTCGTCCGCAGCTTCGTGACCTCGATGGCCGCCGTACCGGTCGCCTCGGCGATCTTCGCCGCGATCACGATGGTCGCGTTCAACACGATGATGCGGCGTGCGCTGGTCGCTGGTCCGCTGCGCTACGCCCTGCTGCTCGCCCTCGGCTGCAACCCGCTGCTCCTGCTCTACGCCACCACCGGCACCCGGCACTTCGTGTGGATCGCCTTCGTCATCACCGCGCTCGGCTCGCTGTTCGCGTGGTACATCACCGCGGACGTCCGCTGGGTGCTGCTGGCGGGCATCTCCTACTCCGTCGCCGCCCTGGCCGGCTACTCGTCGCTGACGCTGTTCGTGCTGAGCGCGATCATGGTCGGCGCCATCCTGGCCCGGCTCGGCGCCGACGGCGTCGAGGTGGAGGGCACCGTCGTCGGGTTCACCGCGCCCACGGTCTACGTCGTGGCCCTGTGGACCGTCTTCAACTTCATCCTGCTGTGGAACCCCTTCGCGTGGATCACCAACAGCAGTGACGCGGCCGCGTCCGGCGGGCTCGAGATGTTCTCCGCCGTCGACCTGATGAAGGCCACGGGCGAGCTGGTGCTGTACGGCGCGCCGCTGGCAATCGTCGTCCTGCCCATGCTGATCTTCTCCGGCCTGGCGCGCGGCAACCCGTTCGCGCTGTGGCTGGGCGTCATGCTCGGCGCCTCGATCCTCACCCCCGCGCTCGCGGTGGCGTTCCGGCTCACCGACTCGCCGATGCTCATGCGCAACGCGCTGCCGATGCTGCTGATCGCCGTCGTCGGTGCGATCTGGCTGGCCCGCTCAGCGGAGGAGGGGAGCACGCTGGTCGCCGGCCTCACGGTCGTCGCGCTGGTGATCAGCATCCCGTGGACGTTGCACGCGATGAAGACCTACCGCTACCAGAACCTCGAGGCGCCGTTCGCCGTCGCGATCACGACCGGCGAGTCCCAGGAGGGCGCCGAGACCCTGAACGGCGACAAGGTCGGCATCGTGTCCGAGCAGGCGATGGCGGAGTACATCCGCAACAACGTGACGTCGGACAACTCGATCCTCACCGACAACGCCCAGACCTACGCCGTGATGATGCTGACCGGGCACCCGGAGTGGTTCTTCGACCGGGTGGACAAGAGCGACGGTCCGTGGAAGGAGGTCGCGCGCGACCCGGCCGGCCAGGTCGACTACATGCTGATCGACACCATGGACAACGGCGACCTGCTCACCAAGCTCTACCCCGACGCAGCCGCGGGCAACGACCCCCAGCTCCAGGCCGTCTACAAGACGCCGCGCTACGTGCTCGTCAACGTGCCGGCCAACTACTCCCCCAACCTGGTCACGACGCAGGACCAGATCCAGGGTCAGCCCACCACGGACCAGGGCAGCGGGGGGTCGTGATGGCTGACCAGCGCCAGGCCCCCATCACCCCGCCGCCGTCGGTCGACGACGTGCTCTCGGCGCTCTCCGGCGACGGGCGCATCGGGCAGGTCGACTTCACGGCCACCCTCGGCGCGGCCGCGACCGCGGCGCCGGCGTCGGTGACGCCGCGGCCCGAGAGCGTCCGGGCCCGTCGCGAGGCCGAGCGACGGTCCGCCCAGGCGGCCGCCCAGTCGGCGCCCGTGCCCGAGCCCGAAGACACGGCCGACCCCGACCCGGACCCCGACCCGGAGCCCGAGCCCGCCCCGGAACCCGTCGCCGAGCTCGCGACGGATCCCGCGGATCCCGCGGTCGAGCCGGACCCCGCACCCCTCGCCGGACCCGCCCCGGAGCCCGCCCCGGCGCCGGTCGCACCGAAGCAGCGCACGAAGAAGGCGCGGCGGCCCAAGCGACCGCGAGAGCCGGAGCCGGGCGAGTCGGGCGAGTCGGGCGAGCCAGCCGAAGCGGTCGAGCCAGCCGAAGCGGTCGAGCCGGTCGCACCCGTCGAGCTGGCCGCACCGGTCGAGCTGACCGAGCCGGTCGTCGAGGCGCCGACCCTGGTGCTGCCCCCGGCGCCGGCCGTCGCGCCGGTCCCGCCCGCACCGGCGGCGGTCGAACCCGTCCCCGCGCCGGTCACCGTGCCGGTCCCCGAGCCAGTCCACACCGTCAGCAGCGAGCTGCCGCCGACCTTCGCGCCACCGGTCGCCACCGTTCCGGGCCTGGAACAGACGGCGGACGGCCGCATCGTCGACGTCGGCCGCAGCGTCGACGAGATCGCCGCCGACGTCATCACCCGGATGCGGGAGGCCGAGCAGGCGACCCTGCGCCACCTCGAGGCCATGGAGCTCGAGGCGACCCGCCGCTACGAGCTGGTCACCGCGCAGGCGGAGCTGGACGCCGAGCTGATCCGGCTCCAGTCGCGACGCGAGGCGCACGCGATCGTCACCGCGGCTCGGCTGCGCGCGGGCGAGATCGACGACGACCAGGTCGACCCCGCCGACCGAGGCCACCACCTCGCCGTGCTCGGCGACGCCGTCTCGCGGGTGGCTGACGCGACCGACGCCACGCTGAACCGCAGCCGGGGGACAGGGGCGTGGTCCACGTGAGCACCAGCCTGAGGAGCCCGACCCTGCGCCGCCGTACCCACGTCATGCTGGTGCTGACCGCCGCGACCGCCCTCCTGCTGGCCGGCTGCGGGGGCAGCGACGACACCAGCAACGACAACACCAGCGCCGGCGGCAACGTCGTCGTGACGGTGGATCCCAACGAGGCGAACAACGTCGTCGTGCCCGAGCGACGCTTCTTCAACGACAGCTCCCCCTGGAACCACCGCATCGACTCCCTCAAGGTGGATCCGCACTCGGACCGGATGATCCACTTCGCCCAGGAGCGGGTCGGCGTCACCGAGCTCCCCAACTCCAACGTGATCACCCAGGTCCGCAACCTGGTCGACGACGGTCTCTACATCAACACCTACCGCTGGACCGTCCCGGTGGTGGCCGGCGGCCGGCCGACGCAGCTGGTCTGCCGGCAGCTCGTGTGCGGTGACGGCTCGAACACGACGACGCTGAACATCCCGGACGACGTCGACCCGGACCCGCGCTACGACGGCTGGTACACGGTGTTCGACACCTCAGCCTCGGTCGCCTACGACCTGTGGCGCGCCCGTCGCGAGGACGACGACACGATCTCCTACAACTTCATGCGCAAGTGGGACCTCAACGGTCCCGGCTACAGCGCGCCCTGGACCGAGGCGGCGCGCGGTTCCGGCCTGCCGCTGTTCGCCGGCCTGATCCGGCCCGGCGAGCTCCAGTCCGGCGAGATCCAGCACGCGCTGGCGATCAGCGTGCCTGGCCCGGCCGTCGGCATCTTCGTCCAGCCGGCGTCCTCCACCGACGGCAACGGCCGACCCTCCTCCATCCCCGAGGGCGCCCGGATCCGGCTCAAGCGGGACGTCGTGCTCCCGAAGCCGCGAGACCCGATCACCGGCAAGCTGATCAAGCTCACCAAGGCCCAGCAGCGGATGTCCGACGCGATCGTCGCCTGCCTGCGCACGTACGGCGCCATCGTCGTCGACCGTGCCGCCGTGCCCACGCTGTACGCCCAGCGCAACGTGACCGACACCATGATCAAGGGCAACGAGCTGCAGGGCCTGACGCTCAACGACTTCGAGGTGCTGCCGATCGGGCAGACCTACCACTACCCACCGGAGGAGGACGACGTCGTCCTCGTCAGCCCGAGCACGTCTCCGAGCGGGCAGCCCTCGTCGAGCAGCACGCCGTCGCCGACCAGCTCGCCGACCAGCACGCTGACCGTGGAGGTGAGCCCGTGATGACCAAGCACTCGCGTCGCACCCGCCTGACCGGGTCGCTCGCCGTCGCTGCCGTCTCCCTCGCCCTCCTGACCGCCTGCTCCGACCCCTCGCAAGAGGCGACGGACACGGTCAACCAGGGCCAGGCCGACGACTTCTCGGCGCAGCAGGCCGCGCAGAAGGACATCGACCGCGCCTATGCGCAGCTGCCGGCGCGACCCTCGGGTGTCGTCGACGTCGACGGCGTGGCGAACGGCTCGCTGACCCAGCGCGAGGTGGCGATCTATGAAGCGACGCCCAACGCGGCCGACGTGCGCGTCGGCACCAACGGGGAGGACCAGGCCTTCCAGGAGCTGTGCGCCGGGCAGATCGACCTGGTGGACTCCGCCCGCCCGATCAGCCGCGCCGAGTGGGAGGCCTGCCAGGCCGTCGGGCTCGACGTCGTCCAGTTCCAGGTCGCAGCCGAGGCGATCGTCGTCGCCATCAAGTCGGAGACCGACGTCGGTGCCGACTGCCTGAGCACCGACCAGGTCCGCGACATCTGGCGAGCCGGCTCGCCGCTGACCAACTGGAGCCAGGACCCGCTCAACTACGACGACGTCCCCCTGCGGGTCGGAGGCCCCGACCCCACCAACGAGGGCTTCGCGTTCTTCGGGCGCAACGTCCTGGGCTCCCCCGAGCCCTCCCGGGTCGACCTGCGCTCCGACTACTACCTCGCCCAGTCCGACGAGGCCGCCAGGCTGTTCGTGGTGGGCCGGCCGTGGATGCGCGAGCGCGCGGCGCGCTTCGACGACGCCTCGCGCCTGCGCGCCCAGGCCGACCAGGCGGTCCAGGACGCCCGCCAGGAGCTCCTGGCCGCCCGTGAGGAGCTGGCGGTCGCGCTGGCCGAGCGGGCCAAGGGCATCCGGGACAAGCGCAGCCCTGCTGACAAGGCCAAGGACCAGGCGCGCGTGGACGCGGCCTACGTCCGCCGCAGCAAGGCCGTGATCCGCTACAACGCTGCGGTCGCGCACTACCGCAAGGTCAACGCCCGCTGGCGCACCGTCAACGACGCCCGCAACGCCTACAACCGCTACCGCGGTCACGTGGCGTACTTCCGGTTCAGCTACTACGAGCTCTTCGAGGACCAGCTCCGGCCCTTCGAGATCACCGAGCCCGGCGGCCGGATGAACTGCATCTTCCCCAGCCAGCGCACCATCACCAGCGGTGAGTACCCGCTGGCCCGGCAGCTGCTGATCACGACCACGACCCGGTCCCTGGCCCGGGCCGAGGTCCGCGACTTCATGCAGCACTACCTGCGCACGGCCCAGTCCCTGGCAGTCGCCAACAACCTGGTGTCCCTCTCCAACCAGACCGTGCAGCTGCAGCAGCAGTGGCTGACCGGTGAGAAACAGCCGCAGCTCTACGCGCCCGAGACCGTGACCACGGGCACCGCGCCTCCTCAGCCCGTGCAGAGCGAGAATCCTGCTCGATGACCCGTCACCCCCTGGTGCTGCTCACCGCATCGCTGGCGCTGGTGCTGGCGACGATCGGTGTCGCGCCGACGTACGCCGGCGGACCGGCTGCGCCCCGGGCGGTGCAGCAGTCGAAGAAGATCACCGTGCAGTGGCAGGGGTGGCAGAAGAAGCCGAAGTACGTGAAGACCGCGGACGTCCCCGGCGTCGGGCAGGTCGACCTGGTCTGCCGGCCCAACAGCACGATGATCCGGATGCACGCGGCGGACCGCCGTGCCGAGAATCAGATGTGGCTGGCCAAGTTCGAGACCAAGGACGGCACCGACCGGGTCGCGGTCAAGAACGTCCGCGTCTACACCTACGCGACCGCGGCTGACGACGGCAAGGGCGGCACCGGCTCGCAGGCGCACGAGGGCCTGAACCAGAAGACCCCGATCGAGGACTTCGAGAAGGGCACGGCCTACGGCGTCATCAGCAAGCGGCCGGGACGCAACCAGCCCGGCGGCGGCGTGCTGGGCGTTCCGGCGACGGCGTTCCGGTTGACGTGGTACTGGGAGCGCTTCGCCTACCCCGGTAGCCAGTTCTGCAAGATGACGCTGGAGCTCAACACCGACACCGACAGGCAGTTCGGGCTGAGCTGGCACGGCAGCGACGAGGCCCAGAGCAGCACGAGCAGCACCTCGCCGATCGCTGGGTTCGGAGAAGCTCAGCTGAGCTGCGAGACCGGCGACCAGGACGAGCGGCCGACCATCGCCCTCAAGACCGACGACCCGGCGTCCTACATGGACTACGAGGTCGTCCAGGGTGAGGGGAGCGTCAACAATCCCGACATCTTCGAGGACTACGACGACCTCACCTGGGACCCGGTGACCGGGCTGCTCGGACCGGTGCGCATGCCCAGGAACGGGATGATGCGCATCTGGTGGTCGGTGAACGGCGTCAAGCAGGCCTGGGCGGTGTCGTCCTACGCCGTCCTCAACAACAAGCGGAGACCAGAGCTCAACCTCTGCGAGATCGCGGCTGCGCCACTGCCCTGAGCGCCTCGGTGACGACGTCGAGCACCGGCAGGTCGCCGGCCTCGACCGTCGTGAGCGGCACCCACGCCACGGCGTCGGTGGTGCCACCGGTCTCGGCGACCCGCGGCTCGGCGTCCTCGGGGATCGTGGCCTCGAAGACCAGGTGGACGCCGTGGAAGTCCTCGCGACGTCCCGAGGGCGCGGTCCCCTCGAAGTGCACGTCGTGGACGGTCAGCAGCTCGCCGATCGCGGCCTCGACCCCGCACTCCTCGCGCACCTCCCGGACCACCGCCGACCGAGGTGACTCGCCGTGCTCGACCCCGCCACCGGGCAGCGTCCAGGATCCGCTGTGGTGGCCCCTGGGGGAGATCCGGGTCAGCAGCAGCTCGGCGTCGCGGGTGACGAACGCGTACGCCGCGAGCCGCTGGAGCTGGGACGGGCGGTGGTCGGCGAGCGCCTCGAGCACCATGGCCGCGACCGGGACCGACCCGTCGAGCACCGCGCTGACCGGCTTCCACGCCGCCTCGACGGTCGACCCGCCGACCTCGAGGACCCGTGGCGCCGGAGCGTCGACGGGCACCCACCCGTCATACACGATCCGCAGCGCGTGGGCGTCCACCCGTCGCCCCTCGCGCCACACCCCCGGCAGGTGTGCGGAGTAGACCCGGGCGGTCTCACCGACGGTGGCCTCGAGCCCGGTCTCCTCGTGGATCTCCCGCACCACCGCGTCCCGCGGGTCCTCGCCGTGGTCGAGCCCGCCACCGGGCAGGGTCCACAGCTCGTCGGGTGTCACCGAGGCGGCCAGCCGGCTGAGCAGGATGTCGCCGTCGCGGAGGATCACGGCGTACGCCGCGACCCGCTGCCGCTGGGGAAGTCCCACCATCAGGTGAACGGCGGCCGGTGGTCGAGGGCGAGGGAACGTCGGCCGGCCCAGCGCCACACCCGGGCGGCGCGGTCGCGGTCCTCGTCGGTCACCAGGTTGCCCATCCAGCGCAGGGCCAGCGTCATCAGCCAGTCCGAGCGCATCCCGGCCGGGCCGAGGGTCGGCAGCAGGCGCGGGACCGTGACCAGTCCGGCCAGCCGGCGCGCGATCGAGAAGGACTCGCCGTAGTGGTCGCGCAACAGGGCCGGCCACGTCGTCGCCAGGTCGACCCGGTCTGCGTCCTGCTCGCCGAGGAGCTCGGCGACCAGCCGGCCGGTCTCGAGGCCGTAGTCGATGCCCTCGCCGTTGAGCGGGTTCACGCACCCCGCAGCGTCGCCGACCAGCGCCCAGTTGCGCCCGGCGACGTGGGAGACCGCGCCCCCCATCGGCAGCAGTGCGGAGGTCGGCATCCGCAGCTCGTCCCCGAGCTCGAACTCCGCCCGGCGCTCGTCGGCGTAGAAGGACATCAGCGGCTTGATCGCGAGGTCGGCGGGGCGCTTGGCGGTGGCCAGCGTCCCGACGCCGAGGTTCACCTCGCCGGTGCCGAGCGGGAAGATCCAGCCGTAGCCGGAGAGGATGGCGCCGTCCTCGCCGCGCAGCTCGAGGTGAGAGCTGATCCAGGGATCGTCGGAGCGGCCCGAGGCGACGTAGGACCGCCCGGCGACGCCGTACACGGTCTCGCGGTGCCACTCGCGCCCGAGCACCTTGCCCAGCGGCGACCGCACGCCGTCGGCGACGACCAGCCGTCGGCACCCGATCTCGACCGGCCCGTCGGCCGTCCTGAACACCACGGCCGAGACCCGGTCCCCCGACATCCGCACGTCCACCGCACGGTGGCCGTCCACCGCGGTCGCGCCGGCCTTGATCGCGGTGGTGCGCAGGTGGTCGTCGAGCTCGGTCCGGGCGACGGCCGAGCCCCAGCCGGGCAGCGACCCGCCGGGCCACGGCAGCAGCAGGGTCTGCCCGAACCCGTGCGCGCGCAGCCCGCGGTTGACGGTGTGGGCGCGCAGCCAGTCCTCGAGACCGAGCCGCTGCAGCTCACCGATCGCGCGCGGCGTCAGCCCGTCCCCGCACGTCTTGTCGCGCGGGAAAGTGGCGGCGTCCACGATCACGACGTCCGCCCCGGCGCGGGCCGCCCACGCCGCGGCCGCCGACCCGGCGGGGCCGGCGCCGACGACGAGCACGTCGGTCTGCGTGGGGATGCTCACCCCACGATTGTCTCAGGCCACCCGCCCCCAGCGGGAATCAGGCGCCCTGCTCCCCCATCGCAGGGAACCGCTCGTCGGCCTCCTCGTAACCCTCGGAGTCGGTGAACATCCCCTTCTCCTCGTCGAAGTCGCGATCGGTGTTGTCGACCTCCGCCTCCTCCGGCCGGTTGTCAGGGTCCAGCCGCTCCTGGCGCTCCTGCTCGACCTCCTCGTCACTGTGCCCGTCCGTGGGCCCGTCCGTGGGCCCGTCCGTGGGCCCGTCCGTGGGCCCGTCCGTGGGCTCGTCGGTGGGCTCGTCGGTCTGCTCCCGAGATTCGGTCATGGTCGACGGTAAGCCTTGTGGCCGAGCAAGTGAACCCGGTGGTTGCGGCAGCCGGTGGTGGGGTGCGCGACGTACTGCGAGTGGGTCTCGTCCGGGACGTAGACCCGGAACCCGTCCACGTGCGCCGGCCGGCACCGGTGCCGCGGGTACGCACCCGCCACGGTCGCCTCGACCTGGCTGATCACCTTCTGGCCCGGGTCCACCACGATGGTGCGGACCCGGCTCCTGGTGCGGTCGGCCGGCGCCCCGATCTGGGTCCCGTCCCCGCCACCGACGTAGGACAGGCCGCCGAACCCCCGGATGCTGCAGGCGTGGTCGGAGGTGTTGCGCAACACGATGCGCCCGTACCGGTGGCTCATCGCCGCGTCACCGGCCCGGTACGACGCCACCAGCTCCGCGTTGGAGCACTCCACCACACCCCCCTGGGCGGCACCCCGGGCGGCCCCGGTCGGCAGGCTCCCCAGCCCCAGCACCGTCATCGCCGCCAGCACGGCGGCTCCCGTCCTCGACCTCATCCCAGCGCTCCTCCCGGACCCGCCCACCGGGCCCGTCACGCTTGAGATGCACCGCGCGCCCGGAAGGTTCTCAGTCTCCCAGTGTGCCCCTCCCGTCCCCGATGAGCACGGGTCGGACGAGCCCCGGTCGGGGACGCCTGAGGCCCTCGGCCCGGAGCGTCCCGTCGCGCTCGAGGCGCCGGAGGCCCTCGGCCCGGCGCAGGAGCGTCAGACCGAGGCGCGGCGCCGGCAACGACCTCGACCCGAGCAGACGCCACCGGCGACCCGGCGAGGTAGCGACGAGCCGGGACGAAGGCGGCCGCAGGCGCCCACCTCGCGCTCGGGGCGCCGGAGGCCCTCGGCCCGGCGCAGGAGCGTCAAACCGAGGCGCGGCGCCGGCAACGACCTCGACCCGAGCAGACGCTGTCAACGGCCAAGTCGCGGTCCCCACC
>JACJWV010000012.1 GCA_020636915.1 Nocardioides sp. | reverse complement strand
GCGAACGCGGAGGCCATGGAGCGCGCCGGCCTGGCGCCGTACGTCCGGGAGGCGGGTGACCTCCTGCGCGTCCTCGACGCGATGGCGGTCGCGCCTCGGGTCGACCGCCTCCCGAGCGACGGACCACGGGTCTGCGACGCCGTCGCCTCCTTGGTCACCGTGCCGGGTCGGGCGTGAGCTGGGAGGGGCGGCGCTCCTCCTGCGCCGCACTGTCACTGCACCCGCTGCGCCTGCGGTACGCCGGCACGCTGGTGCCTCCCGAGCTCCTCGGCGCCAGCGGCCGGCACCACGTCGCGCTCACCTTCGATGACGGACCGGACACGGCGTCGACGCCTTACCTCCTCGACGTGCTCACGAACCTCGGCGTCCGCGCCACCTTCTTCCTCCTGGGCGCTCACGTCTCCGCAGCCGGCGGTCTCGTGCGCGAGATGCGGGACGCGGGCCACGAGCTCGCGGTCCACGGGTGGACCCACCGGGCAGCCCCGCTCATGTCCGCCGACCGGCTCGCTGACGACCTGGCCCGGTCGCGCGACCTCGTGGAGGAGACGACGGGGGCGCCGGTCCGGTGGTACCGGCCGCCGTACGGCGCGCTGGCTCCCCAGGCGTTCCGGGCGGCCGAGCAGGCCGGGCTGCAGCCGGTGCTGTGGACCGCCTGGGGTCGCGACTGGGAGCGGCGCGCGACTCCGGCCAGGGTCCATCGGACCCTGGGCCGGACCCTGGCCCCCGGCGGGACCGTCCTCCTGCACGACAGCGACCGCACGGCGGCCCCGGGCAGCTGGCGGACGACGCTGGCCGCGATCCCCCTGCTCGCCCGGTCCACGCCCGCTCCGCTGGGTCCGCTGGCGGACCACGGCCTGGCACCTGCCGGCACATCGACGGATCAGGTGGCAGGCAGGTCCGACTGGTCAGGCTAGCGGCGTGGACTCCTCAGCCCTGCCCGACCTGCGCCCGGCCCGCTGCTGCGTCGTGGTGCCGACCTACGACGAGGCCGATGGCATCGCGGTCCTCCTGGACCGGTTGCTGGCCGCCACGGCGGGCGGCGACGTCGACGTCCTCGTCGTCGACGACAACAGCCCGGACGGCACCGCCGACGTCGTCCGCGCCCATCCGGCGTACGGCGGGCGGGTCCGGCTGCTCCTGCGGCCGGGCAAGGAAGGCCTCGGAGCCGCGTACCGGGCGGGCTTCGCGCACGCCGTCGACGCCGGCTACCCGGTGGTCGTCCAGATGGATGCCGACGGCTCGCACCCCGTCGACGACGTCCTCCCGATGATCGCCGGGCTCGACAGTGCCGACGTGGTCGTCGGCTCGCGCTACGTGGCAGGTGGCGCGACCCGTGGCTGGCCCTGGACACGGCGGGCGCTGTCGTCGGCGGCGAACCTCTACGCGCGGGCGGCGCTGCGACTCCGCACCCACGACGCGACCGCCGGCTTCCGGGCGTGGCGGTCGTCCGCGGTCCACCGGGCCGGCCTGCTCGCCACCACCTCGAACGGCTACGGGTTCCAGGTGGAGAACACCTGGCGCGCCGAGCGTTCCGGGCTCCGCGTGCGCGAGCACCCCATCGTCTTCACCGACCGCGCCACCGGCGCATCCAAGATGGACGGCGCCGTCGCGGTCGAGGCCTTCCTCAGCGTCGCCCGCTGGCGTCTCGGCGAGCTCACGGGCTCCGGCAGCACCGAGGCTGCGACCGCCGGCGGGGAGCGACTCGTCTCGCGATGACGACCACCGATGACCGCCCCGTCCTCCGCCAGCCGCCGGAGCGGCCCGGCCCGGTCCTCGGCGTCGCCCAGTGGTGGCCGCGGAGCTCGTTGCTGGCCGTCGGTGCCGTCGCGGTCGTCGCCGCGCTCGCGCGGATCCCGTTCCTGGGTGCGCCCCTGACCTCCGACGAGGGCGGCTTCCTCATGGTCGCCGCGCAGTGGCACCCCGGCACGTCGCTGTACGGTGACTACTGGGTCGACCGCCCGCCGCTGCTGATCGCGCTGTTGGAGCCTGTGGCCCGTGCGTCGCACCAGGCGGTGTCGCTCCGCCTCCTCGGGATGGTCGCCGTGATCGCGTCGGTCCTGCTGGCCGGCCGCCTCGGCCGACTGCTCGGACCCGCCGCCGGGTCCGCACCGCGGGTCCGTGCGGTGCTGCCGGTGCTCGCCGCCGCGACTGCGGCCGTGCTGCTCGACAGCGCGCTCTTCGGTGGCGCGACCGAGATCGACGGGGAGCTGCTCGGGCTGCCGTTCGTGCTCGCGTCGCTTGCCCTCGCCGTCGGCGCGACCCGCACCCGGAGCCGGGCCACGCTGATCGCCCACTGGGCGGCGGCCGGCGCCACGGCCGCCGGTGCGCTCGCCGTGAAGCAGAGCCTGCTCGACGGCTTCGTCGCGGCCGGGGTCCTCCTCGCGTGGCTCGCGCTGACGCGGAGTCCGTCGGACGCAGCCCGGGGTGCGGTCGCGTTCTTGTCCGGTGCGTTGGCGGCCGGGTCGGCCGTCCTGCTGTGGGCCGCCCTACACGGGACGAACCCCGGGCCGCTCTGGGACGCGGTCGTCACGTTCCGCGCCCAGGCGGGAGCGGTCATCTCGGCCAGCGCGCCGTCGTCGAACGACGACCGTGCGCAGGCGCTCGGGCTCGCCCTGCTGGCCAGCGGGGCACTCGGCATCGTCGCCTGCGCACTCGTGCCTCGACGAGACCGGGCCCGTCCCGGGATCACGACGGAGCCCGACCCCAGGCTGCTCCTCGTCACCGTGCTCGGGTGGGAGCTAACCGGCGTCGCACTGGGCGGCAGCTACTGGCTGCACTACCTCATCGCGATCATCCCCGGCCTCGTCCTCGCCGTGGCGACGGCCGGCGTCCACCACCCGCGCCGGCTGCCGCTCGTCGCCGGATGCCTCGTCTGGGCGCTCGCAGTCACGACGGCCGCCGACGTCGCCGCGTTCGAGAAGGTCGACGCCCCGACGGCTGACGCGGCAGCGGTCGAGTTCCTGGCGGGGCATGCCCGGCCGGGCGACACGGCCGTGGTCGCGTTCGGAGACCCCGCCCTCCTAGAGCGGGCGGGCCTGCCAAGCCCGTACCCCCAGCTCTGGAGCCTCCCAGTCCGCGTGCGCGACCCGCACCTGACGGCTTTCACCTCCGTGCTGGAATCCCCACAACGGCCTACCTGGCTCATCGTCGCCGGCACGAGTCTCGCGACCTGGGGCGTCGACAGCGCGACCGCGCAGCAGGTCGTCGACCGCGAGTACGTGGCGCGTGGCGCTTTCGGGGACTGGACCGTGTACCAGGCGCGCTCCAACAGCCCGAGACTCTCGGTCGGTTGACGACGGCAGTCGCGGTGCCATCCATGACGTGCTTCGGCCCTGGCCCCGGCCTTCGGTTCATGCGGTGATCGCAACGCCTGACTCCTGAGGAGGCGTTGATGGTTCGTCCGCGTGTTCGTCGTGAGCTCGAGCGAGAGTTCTGGGAGCAGGTGCCGTGGTGGCCGTCGTTGGTGGCGGCGGGTGCTGCTGTCGGCGTGTCGGAGGGCACGGCCAAGTGGTGGGTACGTCAATCGGGTGGTGTGAAACCACGACTGAGTGCCCCGACTCGGCGGTTGTCGTATCGGGAGCGTTGCCGGATCGAGGATCTGCTCGATGTCGGGTGGTCTGCGGCCGCGATCGCCACGGACCTGGGCCGACACCGCAGCACGGTGTGCCGCGAGATCAGTGCGCATCGACGAGGCCGTGGCGGTGGCTACTCCGCGGACTACGCCCAGTCCCGCGCTGACCAGTCAGCGTGTCGACCGAAGCAGGCGAAGCTGGCGACCAACCTCATCTTGCGCCGTGAGGTGCAGGATCGTCTTCTCAAGCACCACAGTCCCGAGCAGATCGCCCGGCGGCTGCGTGAGGAGTTCCCCGACGATCCGGAGATGTGGGTGTCGCACGAGACGATCTACCAGTCGCTCTACGTCCAGTCGCGCGGTGGGCTCAAGCGTGAGCTGACCCGACACCTGCGCACCGGGCGGGCGATGCGCAAGCCTCAGCGCAAGGTCGACGAGCGTCGCGGCCGGATCCCGGGGATGGTGATGATCAGCGAGCGTCCGGCTGAGGTCGAGGACCGGGCCGTGCCCGGGCACTGGGAAGGAGACCGGGTCGCCAGGAGCCGGCCTCGGCGTGAGATACATCTGAGGTCGAGTGTCTGCGGCGGCCGCGCTCGCCGCCAGCGCTGGCACAGAAAGTTGCCGCGGACTGATCGCCCGCGCCCACCCGTGCGACTTAGGTGACTGAGAAGTGCACCCACACCGCAGGAGGAGCACGCCGCAGCAACGGCGACAACCGAACATCGCGAGGTAGTCCCCAGCCGCGGCGACACAACATTGACCGGAAGGGACGAAGCCCCGGATCTGAAGACCCGGGGCCAAGCCGTTCACGTGCGCGAGGGGGGAGTTGAACCGTAAGACCACCACGCCTGATCACGCGTGAACCGCGGTCGTAAGCGTGAAACCGGCGTCCCGTTGCCCCCGGTTCCCTCCCGTTAACTCGGGTCCGTGCACCCCAGGGGTGCACCAGCCGTATCCAGTTGAGCCGGCTCCCACCGGCACGCAAACCGTAGTCCAACGTTGCGCAACGTTCGCTCGGGTTCATTGAGGTTCGTGGGAGTTGGCGAGTGCGCGTTAGCAGGGCGTTAGCAATCGCCGTGGGTCAGGACTGCCTGGATGGGCGGGGGGTGGCGTGCCAGTTCGGCGATGGACTGCGCCAGGTCGGCTCTTGATCGATCCTCGGTTGCTCGGGAGTACTTCTTCCTCATTCGGCTCGTTCAAGGTCGTCGAGTAGCCGATAGACGGGGTCACTCCTGTCCCGAGCGCCTCGGGGTCCCGAGCCTTCCGGGTCCCGATACCCGACATCGCATCGAGTCCACTCCCGCAGAGCGAAGCGTTCGGCGATCCGCCAGGCACCTTCTTCCCGAACCAGCTTGTCGATGTAGCGGAAGCCGGAGGTGAAGTCGACGGGTTCCGGTGTGGGGAGCCCGAGAGCTTGAGCACCGGCACGGATCCGGACGCTGCTCGCGACAAGTTCGAAGCGACAGCAATATGACCGAGCCGAGGAAGAAATACGGGACTGGCTTGATTCGACGCGCATTTGCGGTCTCAGTCGTGGGGGGCGGCGCTCCGTCGCAACGTGACCACCACGGATTTCGAGGTGGGGGTGTTGCTTTCCTTGGCGGTGGAATCGATGGGGACGAGGGGGTTGGTTTCGGGGTAGTAGGCGGCGGCACATCCGCGGGGCGTGTCGTAGGCGACTATGCGGAACCCGGCGGCGACTCGCTGGCGTCCGTCGTGCCAGACGGTCTCGACGTCGACTATGTCTCCCGCGGCCAGCAACAGGTCGTTGATGTCGTCGGGGTTGAGGAACACGACACGTCGCCCACGGCGGATGCCGCGGTAGCGGTCATCGAGGCCATAGATGGTGGTGTTGAACTGGTCGTGGCTGCGGAAGGTCTGCAACAACAGTTGACCGGGTTGGAGGTCGAGGGTGGTGAGGGCGGAGGTGGCGAATTCGGCGCGACCGGTAGAGGTGTTGAAGGTTCGTGAATCGCGGGGTGGGTTGGCAAGCACGAACCCGCCACGTTGGTTTACCCGCTCCTCGAACTGCTCGAAGTCAGTGATCACATTCTCGATGTGGTGGCGGATGACTCGGTAGTCACCGCACATGGCCGCCCAGTCGACGCCAGCGGCGCGATCCCCAAGAGTCGCAGCGGCGATGGAGCAGATGATCGCAACCTCCGAGCGAAGGTGCTCCGAGGCTGGCTTCAGGTTGCCTCGGGAGAGGTGCACGATGGACATGGAGTCCTCTACGGTCACCTGCTGAGGGCCGGTCATCTGGGTGTCGATCTCAGTGCGGCCCAGGGTGGGGAGGATCAAGGCGGTCTGTCCGCAGACGGCGTGGGATCGGTTGAGCTTGGTCGAGACCTGGACGGTCAGGTCGGTGGTTTTCAGCGCGTCGGTGGTGAATCCGGTGTCGGGGGCGGCGTGGGCGAAGTTGCCGCCGAGTCCGATGAAGACCTTGACCCGTCCTTCGGCCATGGCGTGGATGGTCTCGACGGTGTCGAAGCCGTCATGGCGAGGAGGGTCAAACCCGAACTCGCCAGCCAGTGCATCGAGGAACCAGGCCGGTGGGCGCTCCCAGATGCCCATGGTGCGGTCACCTTGGACGTTGGAGTGTCCACGGACCGGGCACAGGCCTGCACCGGGCTTGCCGAGGTCGCCTCTGATGAGTGCAAGGTTGACGACTTCGCGGATGATCGCGACGGAGTTGTGGTGCTGGGTCAGGCCCATCGCCCAGCACCACACGGTGGCACTGGAGTCTGCGATCATCCGGGCAGCCGCCTCGATCTGGTCGCGTTTGAGCCCACTTCCCTGCTCGATCCGCTCCCACTCGACCTCGCGGACGGCCTTCGCCCAGTCCTCGTACCCACTGGTGTGCTGCTCGATGAAGTCGGTGTCGACGGCGCCCCACTCGAGAAGGAGGCGTCCGATGCCGAGGAACAGGGCGTGGTCACCGTTGACGCGCACCGGGACATGGAGGTCGGTCAGGTCGGTGCCGCCACCGACGACTCCTCGCGCGGTCTGCGGGTTGCGGAAGTTCACGGTCCCGGCCTCGCGCAACGGGTTGATGGTCATGATCCGGGCGCCGCGGCGCTTGGCCGCCTCGAGCGAGGCAAGCATCCGAGGGTGGTTGGTGCCCGGATTCTGGCCGGCGAGGACGATCAGGTCCGCACCGTGGAGGTCTAGCAAGGACACCGTGCCCTTGCCGATCCCGATGGCCTCGGTGAGCGCGACCCCCGAGGACTCATGGCACATGTTGGAGCAATCGGGCAAGTTGTTGGTGCCAAAGGCGCGGGCGAAGAGCTGGTAGACGAACGCGGCCTCATTCGACGCCCGTCCGGAGGTGTAGAACGCGGCCTGGTCCGGACTTCCAAGCCGGTTCAGGTGGTCCGCGACAGTCGCGAAGGCGTCGTCCCACGAGATCGGCTCGTAGTGCCTCGACCCTGGCCGCTTGACCATCGGCTCGACCAGGCGGCCCTGCTTGCCCAGCCAGTACTCGGACCGGGTCGCCAGATCGTCGACACTGTGCTCGGCGAAGAACGTCCGCGCCACCCGCGCCTTGGTGGCCTCCTCCGCGACCGCCTTCGCCCCGTTCTCACAGAACTCGGCCGCGTGCCGGTGGTCGGGATCAGGCCACGCACACGACATGCAGTCGAACCCGCCGTGCTGATTCACCCGCGTCAAGGTCCGGGCCGTACGCATGGGCCCCATCTGACGTAGAGCCTGTCTTAGTGCGACAGCCACGGCAGGGATCCCAGCGGCATGGTCGCGAACTGTTGTCACGCTCAGATCGCGGTCCGGAGAATCGTCCTTCATGGTTGTTGCCTTGCGAGCGACCGCACGCACGCAGAGCACCGGGGAAGCCGGACCTCAAGAAAGTGATGGTCCCAGAACCTGGGCCAGGTGCCAGCGGGCTTCCCACATACGGTGAATGTCGTTCCGGGAACCGTGGCATGCACCTCGGAGACCGGTCGCCGAACCCACTCCCCCGCCAGCAACTCAGCCCGCTCGAACTGCGCGGTCGAGTAGATGAGCCGATTGACATCGGCGGGTCGCGGGCACGTCAACTTGGGACCTCGATGGTGGGCTCGGTCTTCTCGCGGACCTCGTCCTCGGTGACGCCGGGTGCGAGCTCGACCAGCCGCAGGCCCCCGCCCTCGGAGGCGGGGATGACGTCGATGACGCACAGGTCGGTGATGATCCGCTGCACGACCCCGCGGCCGGTGTAGGGCAGCGAGCACTCCTCGACGATCTTGTAGGAGCCGTCCTTGGCAACGTGCTCCATCAGCACGATCACCTTCTTCGCGCCGTGGACCAGGTCCATCGCGCCACCCATGCCCTTGACCATCTTCCCCGGGATCATCCAGTTGGCGATGTCCCCAGCCTTCGAGACCTGCATCGCACCCAGGATCGCGGCATCGATCTTCCCGCCCCGGATCATCCCGAACGACGTCGCGGAGTCGAAGAACGACGCCCCACGGCGCAGCGTCACGGTCTCCTTGCCGGCGTTGATCAGGTCCGGGTCCTCCTCCCCGTCGACCGGGTAGGCACCCACCCCGAGGATCCCGTTCTCCGACTGCAGCACCAGCTCCACGTCCTCCCCGACGTAGTTCGGCACCAACGTCGGCAACCCGATCCCCAGGTTCACGTACGACCCGTCCGAGAGCTCCGAGGCCGCCCGCGCAGCCATCTCTCCACGATCCCAAGCCATCACTAACTCCTAAATCTTTCGTGGTCAGCCCTGGGAGTCGAAGGGCCCCGCACGCGACCACAGGCTCTTCGACTCCCAGGCACCGCAGCGAAGGGACGAAGGGTCGAGGACTCCCGCCGCCGCGGTGGCTCAGTTCGCGGACCTGACGGTCCGCTTCTCGATCCGCTTGTCAGCGGCCTGCTCCGGGGTCAGCGGCACCACCCGCTGCACGAACACCCCCGGCGTGTGGACCTCGTTCGGGTCCAGCTCGCCCGGCTCGACCAGCTCCTCGACCTCCGCGATCGTGACCCGCCCGCACATCGCCGCCAGCGGGTTGAAGTTCCGCGCGGAGTCGCGGTAGACGAGGTTGCCGTGCCGGTCACCCTTCCAGGCCCGCACGAGCCCGAAGTCCGCGGTGATCGCGTGCTCGAGCACGAACTCCTTCTCCACCATCTCCCCATCCGGCCCAGCCGTGGCGAACACCTGGGTCTGCTTGGCCGGCGAGGCGACCACCACATTGCCCTCGGCGTCGTAGCGCCACGGCAGACCACCCTCCGCGACCTGCGTCCCGACCCCGGTCGCGGTGAAGAACGCCGGGATCCCCGACCCGCCCGCACGCATCCGCTCCGCCAGCGTGCCCTGCGGGGTCAGCTCGACCTCCAGCTCACCGGAGAGGTACTGCCGCGCGAACTCCTTGTTCTCCCCCACGTAGGAGGAGATCATCCGCCGGATTCGCCTCTGCGCCAGCAACAACCCCAGACCCCAGTCGTCGACACCACAGTTGTTCGACACCGCCTCCAGATCCCGCGTCCCCGCCTCCAGCAGAGCCGCGATCAACACCGACGGGATCCCGCAGAGCCCGAAACCACCCACCGACAACGTCGCGCCGTCCGGGATGTCCGCCACCGCCGAGGCCGGAGACCGAACCACCTTGTCCATGCCGCGATGGAACTCCGTCGAACCAAACGGAGTCAATGGACTCTCACTCATTCGACGAACTTAGATCGCTGTATGAGCCATGAGGCGCGATATCGTTCATAGAATGGACGCACCCGCAGATGTGGTTGGCCGTGTCGGCACTGTCTTGCGCGCGGTGGCGGCAAACGAACCCACCGGCGTAACGACTACCCAGCTCGCGCGATCGACAGGTCTTGCGCGACCCACAGCGCACCGTCTGCTGACGTCCCTCCTGGGCGACGGGCTCCTCGACCGCAACGAGGACGGGCGGTGGTTCCTCGGCCCAGAGCTCTACCTGTTGGGGATGACAGCTGCGCCGAGGTATGACGTCACGACGGTCGCGCAACCCTTCGTACGCCGACTCGCCAGCACCACAGGCGAGAGCGCCTTCTTCTCCGCACGACGAGGCGACGAGACGGTTTGCCTCGTCCGCGAGGACGGTAGCTTCCCGATCCGATCCCATGTTCTGCACGAAGGCATCCGCTTCCCCCTGGGCGTCGCTTCGGCAGGGATCGCGATCCTTGCCTATCTGCCCGATTCGGAGATCGAGGACTACCTCTCCCGGACAAACCTCTCGTCCTACGGGTCCGGCCATGAGCCCGATCAAGTGCGCGCGCGAGTCAGAGAGACCCGCGACGCCGGCTTCGCACTCAACCCTGGACTCATCGTCCAAGGCAGCTGGGGCCTCGGCGCTGCCGTCTTCGACGTCGCCAACCGACCGCAGTGGGCGCTGACGCTCACTGGGATAGAGCACCGATTCGCCCCAGCACGGCGTGGCAAACTCGGTCGACTTCTCCTGCGAGCTGCGCATGAGCTCACGATCGCCCTGCGAACCGACCGTTGACCGCGACGCGAGCCCTACGATGTCACTTCCTCCCCAGGCAGACGACGAGCCAATCGGGCACGGACGACTTCGGCCAAGACGCGGGCCCGCTCCGCACCGATCGTGGTGTCCTCGCCGTGACCGGTGTGGACCACCGTGTCGTCGGGCAGCGTGAGCAGCCGCGCGCGGATCGACTCGACGATGAGGTCGGCGTCGGAGAACGAGCGACCGGTGGCGCCGGGACCACCGTGGAAGAGGGTGTCGCCGGTGAAGACGCAGCCGAGCTCGGGCGCGTGGAGGCACACCGCACCCGGGGCGTGGCCGGGGGTGTGCAGCACCACCAGCGTCGTCCCCCCGACCTCGATGCGTACGCCGTCGGCGAGGTCGAGGTCCCAGAGGTAGCCGTGAGGGTCGTCGGGGCCGCCGTGGGTCAGCTCCCACAGCGGCCGGTCGTCGGGGTGCAGCATGATCGGCGCCCCGGCCCCGCCGTTCACGCGCTCGCGCAGCTGCGGCGCGACCCGGACGTGGTCGTCGTGGGCGTGGGTGCACACGATCGCCTTCACCGTCCGGTCCCCCACGACAGCGAGGATGCCGTCGACGTCGTGGGGCGCGTCGATGACCACGCACTCGGTGTCGTCGCCGACCACCCAGACGTTGTTGTCGACCTCGAAGGTCTGCCCGTCCAGGCTGAAGGTCCCGCTGGTGGTGCCGTGGTCGACCCGGGCAGCCATCAGAGGACGACCACCGATCGGAGCACGCTCTGCCCGTCACTGGCGTGGTGCATCTTCTCGAACGCCGCCTCCACGTCGCCGATGCCGATCTCCTCCGACACGAACGCGTCGAGGTCGAGCCGGCCCTGCCGGTAGAGGTCGACGAGCATCGGGAAGTCGCGGCTGGGCAGGCAGTCGCCGTACCAGGACGACTTCAGCGACCCGCCCCGGCCGAAGACGTCGATGAGCGGGAGGTCGGGGACCTTCATGTCCGGCGTCGGGACGCCGACCAGCACGACGGTCCCGGCGAGGTCGCGAGCGTAGAACGCCTGCTTCCACGTCTCCGGGCGACCGACCGCCTCGACGACGACGTCCGCGCCGTCGGCCCCGCGGTAGACCTCGGCACAGATCCTCTTGATCTCCTCGACCGGGTCGACCTGCGAGGAGTCGATCGTGTGGGTCGCGCCCATCCGCTGCGCGGCCTCGAGCTTCTTGGGGTCGATGTCGACCGCGATGATCGGGCTCGCCCCGGCCAGGGCGGACCCGGCGACCGCCGCGACCCCGACGCCGCCGCAGCCGATGACCGCCACCGACTTCCCCCGCGTCACCGCGCCGGTGTTGATCGCAGCCCCCAGGCCGGCCATCACGCCGCACCCGAGCAGCCCCACCGCCGCTGCACGCGCCGACGGATCGACCTTCGTGCACTGCCCCGCGGCGACGAGCGTCTTCTCCGCGAACGCGCCGATCCCCAGCGCCGGGGAGAGCTCGGTTCCGTCCTCGAGCGTCATCTTCTGCGTCGCGTTGTGGGTCGCGAAGCAGTACCACGGCTCCCCGCGGTCGCACGCGCGGCAGTTGCCACACACCGCCCGCCAGTTCAGCACCACGAAGTCGCCGGGCGCCACCGTCGTCACGCCCTCGCCGACCGCCTCCACGACACCCGCGGCCTCGTGGCCGAGCAGGAACGGGAAGTCGTCGTTGATCCCGCCCTCCCGGTAGTGCAGGTCGGTGTGGCAGACCCCGCAGGCCTGCACCTGCACCAGCGCCTCCCCCGGACCCGGGTCCGGGACGTGGATGGTGACGAGCTCGACGGGCTGACCCTTGCCGCGGGCGACCACGCCCTTCACGGTGTGCGCACTCATCTCGTTGGATCTCCTCAGCGATGGATCAAATCGATACGGCATGGATGCCGATCGAGGACGGGGGAATCGAAGTTGCCGGGTTCTGGACGAGCCGGCTGGTGCTTAGAGCGCGATGTCGAGGACAAGGCGGTCCGACAGACAGCGGGACACGCAGATGAGCATTTCGCCTGCGACCCGCTCCTCCTCGGTCAACAGATCGTCACGGTGGTCGACAGAGCCCGAGAGCACTCTCGTCTGGCAGCTACCGCAACTGCCTTCCTCACAGGAGAAGAGCACATCCGCACCTGCGCCCAGCACTGCATCCAGCACAGACTGATCCGGAGCCACCTGGACGACAGGGCCGTCCTCTCCGAGCTGGACCTCGAAGGCTTGGGAAGGGGCCCCCTCCTGACCAGAGGCGACCGGAACCGGCACGAAGCGTTCGAAGTGGAGAGGCCCTCGACCGGCCCGGTCGACCGCGGCCCCGACTGCATCGATGAGGGGGGATGGGCCGCATGCGTAAACCGCGGCCCCGGGACTCGCGGTCAGCTCACTCACCACCTCGATGAGGCCGCACTCGTCCTGGGGCCAGATGGTGACCTGGTCGTACGGGTCAAGGAGGTCGCGAAAGGCCATGCTCGACCGGCTGCGACCCCCATAGACCAGGCGCCAGGGGAGGGCCTGTTGATTGATCGCCTCGATCATCGGGAGCAACGGCGTGATGCCAATGCCCCCTGCGAAGAAGAGATATTCGGTCGACTGCTCCAGAGGGAACCGGTTGCGGGGGGAACGAATCTTCAGCTCGGCGCCCGGCCCTATCGCCCGGTACACCTCGGCAGATCCCCCCCGTCCATCCGGCTCATGGAGGACGGCGATCTCATACGTGTCCGAGCCGAGTGGGCCGCACAGGGAATACTGGCGCACGATTCCCGAGGGCAGCACGAGGTCAATGTGAGCACCCGGCGCCCATGGCGGCAGTGTGCCATCCACTGACTCGAGCGTCAGTCCGACGACGCCCTCAGCCAGCTCGACTCGCCTGGCCACTCGGACCAGGTGGAGGTCCGCTGGCATCTCAGGCTCCGTAGGGACCGAAGACCTCGACCTTGGCCAACGAAGCGAGTCGTTGGCGATAGAGCAGACTCGCAGCGTCGGGCACCTTGATGTGCAGTTCCTCGCGGAGCGACTCGGGCAACTCCTCAGGGCGCTGGCTCTGCACCACCACGCGGTCCTGCTCCATAATTTTCGTGGTGAAGTCGCCGAACGTCGCATCCGGTTCGTCATGCGAGTGGTTTCGGACGATGAAGACGAACAACTCGGTGGTCTTGGACGTGAGCGGGAGCGTCAACTGGCTGATGATGGTCTCGCGCCCAGTCCCGATCTCAATCTTCTTGAGGTGGATCGTGAATGGGACCACGAGCGTGTACTCGTAGCGCACCCGTTGTGTCCCGCCCGCGCCGTAGAGGTCGCTCGGCTCCTCCTGCTCGAGGTAGTAGAAGAGGCCGTCATCACGCTTCTCGACGGTGTAGGGGGCGATCTCGGCCGTCTCCTCGGTACCGAGGATGCCGTTGTGCACGTAGGGGAAGTGCGAGAAGTCCATGAAGTTCTCGACCGCGCGTGCTGCCGAAGTGTTCCATACCTCGCGGTAGCCGACGAAGGACTTCCACTCGGGCTTACCCCAGACATCACCGGGGAAACTGGGAATGTCGGCGGCCGGCTCGTTCATCGCGACCCAAACCAGTCCGTACTTCTCTTGGACCTGGTAGGCCTGAGCCTTTGCGGTGGCCGGGATGGGGGCGTCGGCCGGCCGCGAGGGGATACGAATGCAGGCACCGCTACGGTCGTACTGCCAACCGTGGTACGGGCATGTCAGGTTGCCGTCGCGCACCCAACCGAGCGAGAGCGCAGCCCCGCGGTGGATGCAGAGGTCGCGAAAGGCCGCCACTCCGTTCTCGTCGCGAAAGGCGACGACGAAGTCGTCGAGCAGGGTGAACCGCCGGGGCTGCTCGGTCACCTCTTCAGAGGTGCAGATCGGGTGCCAGAAGTGGGTGAGGGCAAGTTGGGTCATGAGGATCTCCGAATGGTCAGTGCTGGATGGACGCGGCGACACGCCGCGCGATCAACACCCAGTCGCCACCGTCCACGAGACCGCGGCGGAACTCCACGTACTGACTCAGGCCGTTCGTCATGACGGCGCTCCTCTCGAACGCACTTCAATGTTATTGAAGCCTAGTGCGGCTAATGAAAGTTCGCAAGGCCCTCGATCGGCTCAGGCAAACCCCTGGACGAACCTATCCGGAGCGGCGAGATTCAAAGCCGCTAGATTAGTCCCACTGAAACTCAGCCGACCCCGGCCGTGCAGGACGCTTGACGCTCTTCATCCAGACTGAAACCCTTCTCTGAGCCTGGCAGTCTCGATCACCTCGGACGTCGGTGTCGAACGGACCCTTTGTTGAATGGGAGAACGATGGCCCCCCAAGATGCGGCGCCCGCGAAGACCAAGAGCAGTGAAGCCAAGCGGCAAGGCGAGCCCGCAAAGGACACGGTGACCACCGCAGACCAGACGATTGCGATGGTTGGCGCCAGGGTCCGCGCCCTCCGGTCGCGGCAGGGCTTGACCCTAAAGGACGTGTCGGATCGGACGGGCGTCAGCGTCTCGATGTTGAGCATGCTTGAACGCGGTGTGGCCACTGCGTCAGTGGGGACCCTCGTGTCGGTGGCGTCGGCGCTCGGCGTGCACATGTACGACCTCTTCGACCACCCCGCGACGGCCGAAGTGTCGCCGCTCACCCTGCTCGAGGACCAGACCGTCGTTCGCACAAGTGAGGGCACCACTCGCAGGGTTGCCCATCACGACGTGCTGGCCGGCCTCGAGCTGGCAGTGAACACCTACGACGTCGGTGGCGCGAGTGGCCCCGTCGCAACGCACCATGATGGCCGCGAGTTCGGTGTCCTCATTTCAGGTTCGCTGACCGTCGAGCTCGAGGGGGAGGAGCACGTCCTCCGCCCCGGCGACGTGATCGCCTACAGTTCGAGCCGTCCGCACCGAATCATGAACTCAGGGGCAGAGTCGGCCGTGGCCGTCTGGGTCAATCTCGACTCCGACTGAGCCATCGGGCCCTCAGCCGAGAGGACCGAATTCAACGATACCGCATGACATTTTGATATGGTTGAAAGTAGTGTTGTGCGCGTGATCGAAGACCGCGCGAAATCCCCCGGCTTGGCCGTCATCTCACCCGACCAGTGGGGTCCGGACCTCGGGCTCCTAACCGACGGCACCTGGCGTGAGATCGTCGGCCCGAGCCGAGGCGCCGCGTGCCGAAGCTTCTACGACGTGGCGCTGGCCCCGGGCGGCGCCAGCGTCGCCCTCACGCATGAGGGCGAGGGGGTCTATTACGTGGTCGACGGCGCCGTCACTGTGATCGAGCAGGTCGGCAGCGGGGAGCTCCGGCACACGCTCGAGCCGGGCGGCATGGTCCACGTGCCCGGCGGGAGCGTCTACAGCCTCACCAGCGGGGCGGGCGCCAGGCTCGTGGGTGGTCCGAGCCCGGTGGACGCGCAGATCGGCGCACGAGAGCCCGTGGTCGGCGCGGAACCCGCCATCACGGTCTACCACCGCGACCGACCGGGCCTGATGGTCCCCTTCATCTCGCGCGATGCCCGCCTCGTGGTGTGGCTGGGCGCAGGAGCCGTGACCGCCAACATGAACTACGTCGTGCTCGAGCCGGGAGAGCGCAACCGGGAACACGTCCACGCCATCTCTGAGGACACCATCCACATCCTCGAGGGCCGAGGCACCGCGGAGAACGTCACGACCGGGGAGAAGCTCGAGTTCGGTCCGGGCGACACGGTCCACATCGAGATCGGGTTCTGGCACGCCGTGGCGGCCGACCGCGGCGAGCGGGTCGTCAGCGTCGGCGGGCCCTGCCCGGCCGACGTCGATATGCTCCGTGCCGCCGGCGTGGACGTCGACGCCCTCGCGTACCGGGTGGACCTCCCCGCGGCGCAGCCGTGAGCGCTGGGGCTGCCACGATCTCGGTCGGGCTGGAGCAGGTCGAGCTTCGGCCAGGTGACGGCGCCGGCAACCTCGCGACAGCTCTCGCGCGCACCCGTGCGGCGTTCGCAGACGGTGCCGACCTCGTCGTGCTCCCCGAGCTCGCCCTCAGCGGCTACGTCGTCGCGAACGACGACGTAGCCCGGCTCGCCGAGCCGGTGGACGGCCCTGGCGTCGCCGCGCTGATCGAGGTGGCCCGTGAGTACGACGGCCTCGTGACGGTCGGTTTCTGCGAGCGCGCCGGGTCGGACTACTTCAACTCGGTCGTGGTCGTCGATGGCGAGGGGCCCGTTCTCCACTACCGTAAGTTGCATCTCTTCGACACCGAGAAGTACGCCTACACGCCGGGAGACCTGGGTCTCCCCGTCGCCAACACCCGTTGGGGCTGCTTGGCGGTCTGCATCTGCTACGACCTCCGTTTCGTGGAGGTGCTACGAGCCCTCACCCTTCGCGGAGCCGACCTCGTGATCGCGCCGGCGGCCTGGGTGGGGGGGTTCGACAAGCACGTGCCGGTGGCCGGTGCCACGGGTCACGTAGACGGTGTGATCGCCCAGGCCAACATGAACCAGGTCGCCGTCGTGGCGGTGAGCCAGGTCGCTGGCGCCAGCGTTGGCGGGCCAGCGACGCTCGGCGGGTCGGTCGCGGTCGATGCGTACGGCGAGCTCCTTGCGGGCCCGCTGTCCCGAACCGGTCCCGACCACGCGTTGGTGGAGATCGACCTGGACGCCGTGCGCGCCTCGCGGGTGCGTGGTGACCGGATCCGGCCACGGGCGGACCGACGCACCGATGTCTATGGCGTGGCCTATCGAGGGGAGATCCTGTGAAGCCCAGCCCGTTCGAGTACCACCGGCCCGAGAGCCTTGAGGAGGCCCTCGGGATGCTGGCGCGGGACCCTGACGAGAGCAAGGTCCTGGCGGGTGGACAGAGCCTGGTACCGATGATGAACTTCCGCCTGGCCAGCCCGACCCGGCTCATCGACATCAACCGGGTGCCCGACCTCGAGGGAATGTCTGTCAGCGGCGACCGGCTCCGGGTCGCCGCTCGGACCCGGCACATCGATGTGCAACGCAACGAGTTGCCCGGACCGCTGGGGGAGCTGCTGCGCGAGGCGGCGGGTCATGTCGGTCACCTTCCGATCCGGACCCGCGGCACCTTTGGGGGATCTATCGCCCACTGCGACGCCGCCTCGGAGTGGTGCCAGGTCGCTGCTCTGCTCGACGCCGAGATGACGGTCGTCAGTGCCTCGCGGGGCGAGCGCACGATCCAGGCGGCCGACTTCTTCCAGTCCATCTTCACCACATCCCTGGAGCTCGACGAGATCCTGGTCGCGGTGACCCTTCCCGTCCTGGGCGAGACCTGGGTCACCGGCATCGCCGAGTTCGCCCGCCGGGCCGGCGACTTCGGCATCGTGACCGCGACGACTGCACTCAACATCGTTGAGGGTGTCGTGGCCGAGGCCCGAATCAGCCTGGGTGGCGTGCACGAGATCCCCTTCAGGAGTGAAGCCGCCGAGACTGTTCTCGCCGGGCAGGCCTTCACTCCCGAGCTCGTCGTCGCCGCAGCTGAGGCCGCGGCGGACGAGGTCGATCCTCCCAGCGACGTCCACGGAGACGCCGACTACCGCCGCGACCTGGTACGGGCACTGCTCCCACGTGCCGTCCGATCCGGCATGGGGGCGACGTGAACTCCCCCTCTGCCGAGCCGCCGACCTGGTCCGGACGCCCCATCCCGAGGCTGGAGGATCCCGCAATCGTGCGCGGCTGGGGCAACTACGTTGCCGACATCGCGTCACACAACGACCAGGTCCTGCACGCTCGCTTCGTGCGTAGCAGCGTGGCTTCGGGCCGCATCGTCTCGGTGGCGATCCCCCCTGACGTCACCGGATTCACAGCAGCCGATCTCGTCGAGGTGGAGCCCATCCGCGCAGTCCTCCACCGGCCCGACTTCGTCGAGGTCGCCACCCCCATTTTGGCAGGTGACCGGGTTCGCTTCGTGGGTGAGCCGATCGCGGTAGTCGTCGCGGCGACCGAGGCCGAGGCCGAGGACGCCGCCGAGCGGGTCGCCGTCGAGATCGAGCAGCTGCCCGCGGTGCTCTCCGCGAGCGCAGCGTTGGCGTACGACGCGCCGATCGTGCACGACGACGTACCGGAGGACCACCCCAACGCGCCGAACGTCGTGGTCGACGGACGCATCACGACACCGAACGCCGATGCCGCCTTCGCCGCTGCGCACCGGACCGTGTCCGTCCGGGTTAGCTCAGGTCGCCAGAGCGCCATGCCGTTGGAGGCGCGCGCCGCGCATGCCGCCTTCGAACGGAGCAGCGGTAGGACCACGCTGCACGCCACCTCGCAGATGCCGCACGTCACCCGGACGGGAATCGCCGACTGCCTCGGAATCCCCGAGGACGACCTGCGTGTGGTCGCACCAGACGTCGGTGGTGGCTTCGGCGCCAAGATGACCCTGGCCCGCGAGGACGTGGCGATCGTCTGGGTCGCTCGCCGGCTCCGGCGTGACGTGGCGTGGATCGAGACGCGGGAGGAGAACTTCCTGGCCGGCTGGCACAGCCGTGAGCAGGTGTACGACGTCGACGGCGCTTTCACGGCCGACGGCGAGCTGGTCGCGCTGCGGGCCGACATCGTCTGCGACCTCGGCGCCTACTGCTGCTACCCGGTGACCTGGGGCGTGGAGCCGCTCATGGCGCTAGCGGAGCTGAGCGGCCCCTACAAGGTCCCGGAGTACGACGTCCGCTCGCGCGGGGTGACCACCAACAAGTGCCCGATCGCGCCGTACCGGGGCGTCTCGCGCCCGATCCAGGTGCTGGCCCTCGAGCGGCTCATGGACGTGGCGGCCGAGGAGCTCGGGATCGATCGGGTCGCGATCCGCGACCTCAACCTCGTCTCGGAGTTCCCGCACCGATCCCCCACCGGACTCGTGCTCGACGAGGCCTCGCACCGCGAGACCCTGGCGATCGCCGCGGGGATGGCCGACCTCGACGACTTCGCCGCCCGGCAAGCAGTCGCTCGCAGCCAGGGCCGCTACCTCGGGATTGGGTTCTCCTGCTTTGCCGAGCGCACCGGCTACGGAACGCCGGCGATGGTCGCGCGGTCCCGACCGTTCGGTCACGCCGAGGCCCGCAAGGCCTTAATCACCCCCGGCTTCGAGCGCGTGGTCGTGGCGATGGACCCCTCCGGATGCGTAACGCTGCGCATCGGTGCATCCCCCCACGGTCAGGGACTCAAGACCTCCCTCGCCCAGGTGGTCTGCGACGAGCTGGGACTTTCCCCTGACCAGGTCCGGGTGATCGCGAGCGACACCGACGCGACGCCGTACGGCTGGGGCAGCTTCGCCAGCCGGGCGATGGTGATCGCAGGGGGTGCATCCATGCTCGCTGCGCAGGACCTCGCCGAGCGGCTGCGCGGGCTGGCGGCGGACAGGCTCGGCGGTCTCCCCGGGGACATCGAGCTCACCGACGGTCGCGCGCGACTTCGCGGTACCGAGAGCTCGGTCCCGATCGCGGTCCTGGCCCGAGACACGTACCACTCCTCACACCTCAACCCCGACAAGGGCGAGCCGGCGCTCGAGTCCGTCGGGGTCTACGACCCCAGTGGGACCTTCGCCAACGCCTGCCACGTCGCCGAGGTCGAGGTCGACCCGCTGACCGGACAGGTCGACATCACACGCTTCCTGGTGGCCGAGGACGCGGGCAAGCTGATCAACCCGGCGATCGTCGACGGCCAGATCCAGGGCGGCGTCGTGCAGGGCATCGCCAACGCACTCTTTGAGGAGCTCCTGTACGACGAGCGCGGCGTGCTGGTCACGACATCCCTCATGGACTTCCTGCCTCCGACCGTTGCGGAAGTGCCAGACATCGAGATCGCCCACGTCTGCACCGTCTCCCCCGCCACCCTCACGGGCGCCAAGGGCGTGGGCGAGGGCGGCACGATCGGCGCTCCGGCCGCCATCGCCAACGCGATCAGCGACGCGCTGCGTCCCTTCGGCGTCGGGGTCTTCCACCTCCCGGCCACCCCCCACCGGATCCGTTCGGCTATCCGCGACGGGCACGACCTGCGACTCGACCGCCACCCATCCGACTCGGAGATCCCCGCATGACGACACCGCTTCGCCTCTACGTCAATGGTGACCGCTACGACCTCGACGTCGAGCCGCGCCGCACCCTTGCCGACGCCCTGCGCGACGACTGTGGGCTGACGGGCACCCACTTGGGTTGTGAGCATGGTGTCTGCGGTGCGTGCACCGTCCTGGTGGACGGGCAGCCCGTGCGCGCGTGCCTGATGTTCGCGGTCCAGGCCGAGGGCTCCTCGGTCCGCACCGTCGAGGGTCTCGCGCCCGACGACGACACCCTCCACCCGGTCCAGCAGGCGTTCTGGGATAACCACGGGCTGCAGTGCGGATTCTGCACGCCCGGGTTCCTGACCCTGATCACGGGCTACCTGGAGGAGAACCCGACGGCCAACGAGGAGGAGCTGCGCGACGTCCTGAGTTCCAACCTGTGTCGTTGCACCGGCTACCAGAACATCATCAAGGCCGCCCTCGCCGCCCAGCGGACCATGAATGCCGAGTCGGGTGCGGAGCCGGCCGAGCAGGCGCCTGCATGATCGGCGATCGCGCCAGGCGCATCGAGGACCCCGTCCTGCTCCGTGGCGCGGGTCGGTTCGCCGCTGACACCGTCCGCTCAGGCGAGCTGCACATGCGGGTCGTCCGCTCGCCCGTGGCCCACGGTCGGATCGTCAAGGTCGACGTCTCGCAGGCCTTGCTGCTCGACGGTGTCGTGACCGCGTGGACCTTCGACGACATCGCCGAGCTGCCCGCGATCGGGTTCCGCCTGACACCTCGCCCCGAGCTCATCCCTTATCGGCAGCCCGTCCTGGCGCGTCGTGAGGTCCGGTACGTCGGCGAACCCGTCGCCGTCGTCTTCGCGACCTCGGCCTACCTCGCCGAGGACGGCGCCGAGCTCGTCGACGTCGAGATCGAGCCCGGCCAGGCACATCTGCAGGCCGACACCGAGCCGATCCCCTGGATCGACGCCGAGCAGGCGACCTGGGCCTCGAACACCGGCGACCAGGTCGCGGCCCAGGACTCCGAGGCGACCACCTTCGTCGAGGAGTACGGCGACATCGACGCCGCCTTCGCCAAGGCGGACCGGCTCGTCAAGAAGGGCACTCACCGGGTTTTCACCACCGAGGCACGGATCGGTCGGCACACCGCGGTGCCCATGGAGTGCCGCGGGCTCGTGGCGTCCTACGACGAGTCCGACCAGCTGCTCGTCGTGGACGGAGCCGCGAAGGTCCCCTTCTGGAACCGCGAGGCCATCGCAGCGATGGTCGGCCTGCCTCCGCACCGGGTGGTCGTCCGCGAGACTCACGTCGGCGGCGGCTTCGGGCCTCGCGGCGAGCTCTACCCCGAGGACGTGCTGGTCACGGTGGCGGCGATGCGGTTGCGGCGGCCGATCAAGTGGATCGAGGACCGCCAGGAGCACCTTGTGGCCACGAACCACTCACGAGGCCAGCACCACCGCATCCAGGCGCTGGTCCGGGTCGAGGACGGCTTCATCGAGGCCATGGACGCCGAGTTCTTCCTCGACCAAGGTGCCTACGTGCGCACCCACGGCGCCACCGTCGCGTCGCTGACCGCCTCGATGCTCCCGGGCCCCTACGTCATCCCGCACTTCAGGGCCCGCGCCCGAGTCCGCCTCACGCACAAGACGCCGGCCGGGACCTACCGCTCGCCGGGCCGCTACGAGGGCACCTTCGCTCGGGAGCGGCTTGTCGACACCATCGCTCGCGAACTCGGCCTCGACCCGGCCACCGTACGGCGTACCAACTTCATCCCCGCCGACAAGATGCCCTTCGAGCGACCCATCCAGGCGATGGGCACGCACCTGGTCCACGACTCCGGTGACTACGCGTTGCTCCTCGACAAGGTCTCGGAACGGTTCGACTTCCCCGGCATCCGCGCCGAGGTCGAGGGGCGCCGTGCGCAGGGCGAGTTGGTCGGCTTCGGCTTCGGCTACTTCGTCGAGAAAAGCGGGATCGGTCCGTTCGAAGGTGCTCGCGTGGCCGTCGACGGCGCCGGCCAGGTGACCATCTCCTGCGGCGCGAGCTCGGTCGGCCAGGGTGTCGACACCGTGCTGGCCCAGGTCGTCGCGGACGGCCTGCAGATCTCCCACGAGCCCATCCGCGTCGTCCGCGGGCGGACCGACCTCTTCGAGTACGGCCGCGGCGCCTTCGCCACCCGCCTCGCCGTGATGGCGGGCTCGGCGGCGGCCATCGCGACCGAGGCGCTCGCTGAGAAGGCACGCCGGGTCGCAGCGCACGAGTTCAAGGTCAGCTTCGAAGAGGTCGAGCTCGTCGAAGGCGGCGTGGAGGTACGCGAGAACCGCGCCCAGCGGCTGACTCTGGGCGAGATCGCGCAGCTTCTCGAGCCGATGAACGCCGCGGCGATGAAGGAGGAGCCGGGCTTCAGCGCCGATGGGTGGTTCCGGACCGACCACATGACCTACCCCTATGGGCTGCACGCGGCCGTGGTCTCCATCGACCGCGAGACCGGACACCTCGCGATCGAACGCTTCATCGTGGGGTACGACGTGGGCCGGGCGCTTAACCCGACTCTGGTCGAGGGCCAGATCACCGGCGGGGTCGCCCAGGGCATCGGCGGCGCCGTCTATGAGGAGTTCCTCTACTCCGAGGACGGCACCCCGCTGTGCACCACCTTCATGGACTACCTGATCCCGACCGTCCGCGAGATGCCTGACGTGGAGATCCTCCTGACTGAGGACGCCCCCAGCCCACTCAACCCGCTCGGGGTCAAGGGTGCCGGCGAGGGCGGCACCACGGCGGTCGCAGCCGCGATCGGCTCTGCTGTCGACGACGCGCTTCGCATCCCGGGGGCGATCACCTCCGTACCGATCCGTCCCCTACTGCTCAGGCGACTGGTGGATCAGGTTTCAATACCATAGAATGTCTTTCACCAGGATTGACATAGGCTCAGAGCGGAGACCTCCATGCGCATCGTCGACATGACGCACCCCTACAGCATCCACACGCCCGGTTGGGTCGGGTACGCCGGCAACAAGATGTACTACACGCAGAACCTGCAGACGAACCAGATCGTCTCCCAGCGGATCGAGTCGTCGTTGCACACCGGCACCCACCTCGACGGACCCATGCACGGGACCGACGGTGGTCTCGACATGGCCTCCCTGCCACTGGACAAGCTGATCCACCCCGGCGCGATCGTCGACGTGTCCGACGTCGTCAGCGACTGGGACCTCATCGAGCCCGAGCACATCACGCGCAACGTGGAGATCAAGAAGGGCGACATCCTGATTATCCACACCGGGTTCATCGACTACTACCAGGACATGCCGAAGCAGGACCTGGTCCGCTACTTCACCATGCACCCGGGCGGCTCGGCGCGGCTGGCCGAGTGGATGGCCGACATGGAGATCCGGTGGTGGGGCATCGACGCCGGTTCCGGCGACCACCCGATGAACACCACGATCCGCAACATGCGCCCCGACCTGCTCGCGGAGTTCGAGAAGCACGTGGGGATGTCCTACAAGGAGTTCTTCGGCGAGTACACCTACACCCACCACATGTCGGGGCGCGAGATCACCTCCGACATCTTCCCGATGCACCACTTGGCATTCCAGGACGGTTGCATCCACGCCGAGAACGTCGGAGGCGACCTGAAGACCGTGCTGAACCAGCGCGCAATCATCGGTGCATTCCCCTGGAAGATCGAGGGCGGAGAGGCGTGCCCCTGCCGCATCATGGCCTTCTTCGACTGCGGCGCCGACGAAGTCATCGAGGGCTTCACAAGCAGCGTGGGCTGATAAGGAGACTGGGGACATGCTGCTCAACAACGAATTCGAGATCGACTGCGGGATTGACGAGGCCTGGGAGTTCCTGACCGACCTCACACGGGTCATGCCCTGCATGCCCGGCGCAGCGCTCGAGGGCGTGGAGGGCGAGAACTACCTAGGCAGCGTCAAGGTCAAGGTCGGACCCATCTCGGCGCACTTCCGCGGAACGGCGCACTTCGCGCAAAAGGACGACAGCAGCCACAGCGCCGTGATCGCGGCGGCCGGCAAGGATCCCAAGGGCCAGGCCGCCGCCAACGCGCAGATCCACGCGCGGCTGGAGCCTGCGACGCAGACGCGCACACGGGTGCTGATCGACACCGAGCTGGACATCTCCGGGCGGATGGCCCAGTTCGGCCGAGGTGCCATCGCCGACGTGAGCAACCGCCTGCTAGGCCAGTTCGCCGCCAACATCTCGGCCGCTATCGGGCGCCCGGCGGCGGCGAGCACCTCCGCTCCGTCCCCTGCGTCGTCAGCCCCGACCTCCCCCGCGGCCGCCTCCTCGTCACGGGTCGCCGACGGCGGGGAGAGCATGGACATGCTGTCTCTTGTGGTACCGATGATTAAGGAACGCTACGGCCAGGCGATCATCGGGGGCCTCCTCGGCTTCGCCCTCAGTTGGCTGGCCTTCGGTCGGCGGTCACGGTCCGGGGGTGGGCCTCGCTCGACCGAGGCCCGCGAGTTCGGTCCGTGGGACGACTGGTATCAGCAGCGATGACAGAGCGACTACCGCGACTGACCCCGGATGCGCTCGACGACGCCCAGCAGGTCGTGTACGACGGCATCGCGGGTGGCGACCGGGCGAAGGGCGTCCAGCACTTCCCGTTGACCGCCGGTGACGGCTCCCTCAACGGGCCCTTCGGGATCATGCTCCACGCACCCCAGCTGGGCAACGCGCTTCAGCAGTTAGGGTCGGCGATACGCTATGGCACTTCCCTGACCCCAAGGGTCCGCGAAATCGCGATCCTGATGGTCGCCCGGGCCACGGGGTCGGCCTTCGAGGCATGGGCCCATGAGCCCATCGGCCTGGCCGTTGGCCTCACCGAGGCCGAGCTGGAGGCCGTAGCCCGCGGTGACTTCACTAGCACCGACCCGGTCGAGCAGGCGAGCGTGGACCTGGTGGCTTGCGTCCTCGACGGAGCAGCGCTCGACGACGCGACGTACGCCACCCTGGCCTCCCGCCTCGGCGTGCCGCCGATGATCGAAGTCATCGCCCTTGTCGGCTACTACCGCACGCTGGCCGACCTAATGCAGGTCTTCGACGTGGGAGTCCCCTCCGACGCCTGAGGGCGAGCAGACCTATGCCGACCGAATCGGCGGCGGCTGGAACCGGAGCTCATCGAGCGACGAGATCCGCGGGACGTCGACGGCTAGGTGCCGCGCATACCGATCCAGGAGCACGACTGGCATCGATGCCGCGCGTGCTCCTGAGACGTCGTTCTCCAGCGAGTCCCCGACGACCAGGCAGTGCTCGGGCCTGACCCCGAGGCGAGAACAGGCAGTCGTGAACGCCCTGGGGTCCGGCTTCGCCGCCGGGAGCTCCGAGGACGCGAAGACGGGGACGCCGGTCGCGGCAATACCTGCTGCGACGACCTTGCGTCGCTGGTCGTCGCCATCGCCGTTCGTCAGGATCCCGGTCGCAAGCCCTGCCTGCCGAGCGCGGTCCAGGGCGCTTAGAGCGTCGGGGAAAGCTCGCCACGCATCGACATACGCCGCCCAGTAACGGCCGAAGGCAAGGTCGGCCTCGACGTCGTTGAGTTCACGCTGCGGGAGGAGCGCCCGGATCCGAGCGCGACGCTGCTCGGCCTTGGTGAGCTCACCGGCCTGAAATCGGCGGTAGTACGTGGTCTCAAGCTCAAGCCAGCGCTCGCGGAGCAGCTGATAAGCAATGTCGAGACCCTCGAGTCGGCGCCATCGGGCGAGCGCCTCGTCGACCGCACCTCGATGATCGAGGAGGGTGTCGTCAAGATCGAAGAGGACGCCGCGAAGCGGTGAGGGGTAGATCCCGGAGAACCTACCCCTCACCGCTAACACTCGCTTGGCGTTCCTAACCGTCAGCGAAGACCCGGGTGAGCCTCGCTGTCCGGCAGCTTGATCTTCTCGCTGGCCAGGTCAGCGAGGACCTGCTCGAACTCGGCCTGGACCTCGTCGCTGACCGCCGGGTTGTCGGCGTAGTCGAGCGCCGTCAGGCCCTTCGAGCCATAGGTCAGGTCGAAGGTCGTTGGGTCCTTGAGGCCGTTCTCAGCCTGGTCCATGAGCTCCTCGATCACGCCCTGCCAGTCGAGGCCGACGGTGAGGAGTGTGCCGTTCGGCGCCCACTGCGCGGCGTCGCCACCCCAGGTGGCGCACTGCGCCTGCGCCTCCTCGCAGAGCCGGAGCCCGCCGACAGCGTCCTCGGTGCCGGAGAGCAGGTAGATTTGCTCGATGCCTTGGTCGAGGAGCGTTTGCACCTGCTCGCGGCTGGCCTGCACGTCGGTAAAGCTGTTCGTGCTCAGCTTGGTGATCTTGTAGTCCGGGTTCGCAGCCTTCGCGCCAAGCTCGCAGCCCTTCTGGATCTCCACCTCGAACGGTGCCTCCTGGGCGCCGACCACGCCGATGCGACCGTCGGGGGACTGCTTGGTCAGGAGCCAGCAGGTGGAGTAGCCGATCTCGAGGTAGCTCGCCGTGCCGGCGTTGAGGTTCGGCTTCTGGGTCACCCCGAACGCGGTCACGATCATCGGGATGTCGGGGTAGTCGGCGGCGACAGCCTTGGCTGCGTCCGCAAGGACGAAGGTCGACATCAGCATGACGTTGGCACCATCGTCGAGCATCTGACGAATCACCGGCTCGGCGCGCGTCGCGTCGTAAGCGTCGAACGTCTCGGTCACGGTGGTCCCAGGGTTGTCATCGATGACCGCCTGCACGGAGTCGTGCCAGGAAGCACTCCACGGTTCGACCTCCGGCCGAGCCTCTTGAATGAGGCCGAGCTTCATGCCTTCGCCCGAGCTCTCGGAGCCGGAGGACTTGTCACTCCCCCCGCACGCGGAGAGGACCAACGCCCCCGAGATCGCGGCGGCCAGCACTACCAGACGCTTGTTGCCCATTGACGAGCTCCTCAATATCCGCCGAGAAAGGTTTCAATATTGTTTAACAACGCTGACGTGCGCTGAATCTAGAGCCTCACTCGCTGAAGGTCAATGGTGTTGAAGCAACTTCAACAGAATCGTCATCTCGCCGTGACAACCATGAGTCGACGAGGTCGTTGGCGTCCATGACCAGTCCGAGATTGAGCGAGATGATGGTGAGGGCCGCCTTCTCCAACTCGTCGTTCGTCCCGGCGACGCAGTCGCGAACCACGATGACCCGGTAGTTGTGGTTGGAGGCGTCGAAAGCGCTATTGAGGATGCAGCAATCCGTCATGCATCCGGTGAGCACGACGGTCCGGATGTCCATCTGGCGAAGCAGGAAGTCGAGGTCGGTCGGATAGAAGGCAGAGAGTCGCTTCTTACTGCTGACGATCTCGTCCCCGGGCAGCACCTCGGTGACTATGTTGGTCCACTCGGTGCCTTCCAGGGCGTGCTGGTCGACGTTCGGGATCCCGCCAACGTACTCGGCGAACGGTAGCCGCCACGCGCTGGGGATGCCGTTCACATCGTCGGCTCCGGAGGGCCGCAACCCAGTCCGGACATGGACCACGCGAGCCCCGAGATCGCGGCCGCGGCGGTGCACGGCGTTGACCTCATCGATGATGGCCCGAGCACGGGGAGCCGGGCACGGACAGTTGGGGCTCTCCGACAGGTGACCTTCGTGCATGTCGATGGACACGAATGCAGTGCGGGACAGGTCGAAGTACGACTCGTACGAACCGTCGGCGGGAAGCGCTCGCCGCTGGCCGTAGAGGTAGGAGTAGTCGGTCATCGGAGGCCTCTTTCGCTGGTCGTCGCTACTGGGTAAGGGTTCTGGGCGCACTGGAGCGCATCCGAGTGCTCGCCACGAGCATCAGGATCACGACGATCCACGGCAGCGCCCCGAGCAGTTGGATCGGAATGTCGGAGTCCTGCGACACGCGGAGCTTCATCGCGTCGAGGAGGGCGATCAAGAACGCTCCGGCGATCGCGCCGGGCACCGTCCACCGTCCCAGGATGACGATCGCGATCACGATGAGACCTCGGCCGTCGACGATGTTCGGTTGGTAGGAGCCGACCGCGCCGAGGGTCAGGGAGGCGCCACCGAGACCGGCGAGCGCACCACAGGCCAGGACGGCCAAGGTCTGGACGACGCGCGGGTCCTTGCCGCGCTTGCGCACGGTCTCCGGCTCGTGACCTGTCGCGGTGATGGTGAGTCCGGCCTGGGTCCGTGAGAACAGGAGGTAGACCACGACGCAGAGGACTAACGCGATCCAGTAGAAGACGTTCTCCGAGAACAACGCCTTCCCGATCCCGGGGATCTTCTCCAGCACCGGCACCGTGAAGATGTGAAGCTTCGGGGTCGCGTCCTGGTTGTTCTTCTGGACGTAGAGGAAGTTCGCCAGCCCGGGAACCATTACGAAGAGGGCGAATCCCACCAGGATGGCGTTGCCTCTCAACCAGACGGCTCCCACCGCCATGATGCTCGAGACCAGGGCCGCCACCACCGCCGCCATCAAGATTGCGGGCAGTACGCCCCAGCCACCGACGATCACGGCGAACGCCGTGAAGGCGCCGGCCGTCATGAAGCCTTCCAATCCAATGTTCATCACGCCAGCCCGCTCGGAGATGAGCTCTCCCAGGGCGGCCAGCAGGAGGGGAACCATCAGGCGAACGGCACTGCTCATCACCGCTTCGAACGTTTCCACGGCGACCTCCTCTTCGGGATGCGGATCTCCTTGGTGGCGCTGCGCCCGCGTTGGATGGCATAGGCGAGCAGGATCAGACCGAGCACGACCTGGACGATCTCGGGCGAGACGTTGGCACCGACCTGCAGCCCGTCGCCTCCATGCAGGAGAGCACCGAGGAGGAAGGCGGCGATGATGCACCCGAACCAAGTCAGGCCGCCCAACAGGGCGACGAACAGGCCGGCGTACCCGATCGGGTCCGCGACGGTCGTGTAGAGGCGGTGGTCGATGGTGACCACCTGCATCCACCCGCTGAGCCCGGCCCCGACACCACCGAAGGCCATCAGCCCGACGAGGTAGCGCCGACGGCTGATCCGGGCTTGTCGGGTCAACTGCGGGTTGGCGCCGAAAACACGGAGCCGGTATCCGGTACGCGAGCGGTCCAGCGCCCAGAGCAGCGGCACGAAGGCGAGCGCGATAAGCAGACCGTAGTGAGCGCGCGTGTCCGGGATCAGCACCGGCAGTGCCGCGTTGTCCGGCACCAGGTCGGATTGGGGCAGGTTCGCGTAGCTGCCCTTGAACGGCCCGTTCAGGAGCCAACCGATGGCGGAAATGACGATGAAGTTCATCGCCAGCGTGGTGATGATCTCGTTCACCCCGAACTGCGCCTTCAGATAGCCCGGGAAGGCAGCAACAAGGGCACCGGCCGCCGCGGCAGCGAAGCCGCAGATCACGATCGAGACCATGCGCGGCTGATCGCCGAGCTGCAGGGCCAGCGCGGTGGCCACGAACCCTCCGGCTGCGATCTGACCGGGAGCCCCGATGTTGTACAGCCCCGCGCGCAGCGAGGGAATCAGGGTCAGGGCGACGAGCAGCAGCGGCGTCGCGCGGACCAAGGTCTCGCCGAAATTCCGCCACGTCCCAAAGGTCGAGTTCCACATGGAGTCCCAAGCGAGGACGGGGTCCACCGACACGGCTTCGAGGACGACGACGAGCACGAGGATGCCCGCAGTAGCCGCACCGAGGATCGCTGCCGCTCGCCACAACAGGGCGTGAGTGACCGCTGCTCGGTCGCGTTGCGGACTGTCATTTTCCGGGGTCTCGACCCCGCTCTGGAGCAGCGTCACACCACACCTCCCATTAGTCGGCCGAGGCGCTCGGCGTCGTGGTCATCGGGAGCGATCTCGCCCACCACACGACCGTCGAACATCACGACGACCCGGTGGGCGATCTGGCGCAGCTCATCGATGTCGGGGCTGATCATCACCACGCCCGCTCCAGCGTCGGCGGCGAGCAGCAGCGCATCGCGCACCTCGGAGATCGCTCGCACGTCGAGGCCGCGGAACGGGTTGTGGGCCACCACCAAGAGCGGGGCCTCGTCGAGCTCCCGGCCGACAACAGCCTTCTGCTGGTTACCGCCCGACAAGGCGCGCATCGGCTGGTCGACGGTGGCGTAGAGAACGTGCGACCGGTCGAGCACCTCGGTCACGTGCTCGCGAACCCGCTCGCCGTCGAACCACGCCCGACCTCGCGAGAACTCGGGTCGACGATGACTGCGTAGGAGGAGGTTGTCGCTCAGTGAGAGGTCCACCGCGACCGCGTCGCGGTGCCGGTGCTCGGGGATGTAGGCCGCGACATCACCGCCCGGGCGCTCGAGTACGCCGCCCTGCGGGTTGGTGAAGCCAGCCAGCACCTCGGCGAGAGTCGTCTGTCCACTGCCTACAACCCCGGCGACGCCGACGACCTCACCGGCGTGGACGTCGAGGTCGAGTCCCTTCAGGGGCGCCTCGCCCGGCATCGGGCTGGGCGCCGTCACGCCCCTTGCGGAGCAGACCAGCCGAGCGCTCTCGCTGGTCTCGGCGACAGTCCGCTTGCCCATAGCAACCTCGAGCAGCTCGCGCCGGTCCGGGTCAGCAGGATCGGCGGCGACCACCTCGCCGACCATCTCGACGGCCAGTTCCTCGACGGTGACGGCGTCGGACAAGTGACGGCCCACGACCCGCCCGCGGCGCATGACGGTGATCCGGTCGGCCAGTCGCACGACCTCACCCAACTTGTGGCTGATGTAGACGACCGATCCGCCCTCCGCGGCGAACTTCTGGATGATTCCGCCCAGCGCCTGGGCCTCCTCGGTGCCGAGCGCCGCGGTCGGCTCATCGAGCACCAGGACCTGGGCACCGCGTGCCATCACGATCAGGATCTCGAGCCGCTGCCGCTGACCGACCGCGAGCAGCTGGACAGGAAGGTGCGGGTCGATCGTGCCGCCGAACCGCTCCGCCAATTCGTTGATCGTTCGGCTTGCACGCTTGCGGTCAGCGACGGGACCCTTCGGAAGGGCGAGGAGGAGGTTCTCCGCGCCCGTCAGCTCAGCGATCAACCCGCCCTCCTGCTCAACGAACCCGACATCGGCCCGGAAGCCAGGCGAGGCCCCGATTAGGTCGATCGCCTCGCCCTCGAGGAGCAGGGTGCCCGCATCCGCGGACATCTGACCGGCGAGCACCCGCATCAGAGTGGACTTACCTGCGCCGTTCTCCCCCACGAGCGCATGGATCTCACCGACGGCGAGGTCGAAGTCGACTCGATCCAGAGCGGTTACATCTCCGAAGCGCTTGGACACGCCCCTGAGTTCTACTCGCTGTTGCGGCATCGCGCTCCTCGGGTGGCGATCGGCGAGGCTCCGCCGACCCTTCTTGAAATGGACTCAATCACATTGAACCCTGTCCGACCGGTCGGGGGAACCGTCGATCGGCGGCTGGGACCGAGCGCTCCGTTCTCGCGCTCATGCCCATGGCTCAGCCTTGCGCATGATTGAATGACTTTCAAGGGAATTGTAATTTGAATCGAAGTCCGCCGGAAGGATCGACCTACATGTCGCGACAGATCGAGCTGGATGAGTCACGGCGAGCCGAGCTCGTCGAATCGCCCGCACCGACCGTGCTGGACGACGGCCATGTCCGGATCCGGGTGGTCCTGGCCGGAGTCAACTACTGGGAGGTGATGCAACGCCAGGGTCGAGTCCCCCTGCCGGGCCGGATCCCGGGCACTGAGGGCGTCGGGGTCATCACCGAGGTCGGCGGCGATGTCGACTCCCTGTCCGCGGGCACCCGCGTCGCATGGTCCCGCGTCCCCGGGAGCTGGGCCGAGGTCATCGCGGCGCCGGCCACGAGCCTGGTGCCAGTCCCGGACGGCGTACCGGACGAGGCCGCGGCCAGCGTCCTCTTCCAGGGGCTCACCGCCCACTACCTCTGCCACGACACCTGGCCGTTGTCGAGCGGGGACACCGCGATTGTCACGGCCGCCGCAGGCGGTGTCGGCCAGCTCCTCACCCAACTCCTCGTGGCAGCTGGGGTCCAGGTGCTGGGCGTCGTCTCGAGCGAGGCAAAGGCTGAGGCCGCACGCGCGGCCGGTGCGAGCGCGGTCCTGCAGTACGGCGAGGATCTCGCCGCGCAAGTTCTCGCACTGGAGCCAGGCGGAATGGCCGCAGTCTTCGATGCGATTGGCGGTGGTGTGGCCGAACCATTGATCGGCAGCCTGCGACCCCGCGGGGCGATGGTGCTCTACGGGTCCTCGTCGGGGCAGGAGGCCCAGATCGCTGCCCGCGACCTCTCGGCCGGCTCGTGGTACCTGACCCGCGCCGCGGGTCGCGACTACCTCGGTGACGCCAGCACCATCTCCGCGCGATCCGTGCACCTGCTCGACCTGGTCGCACGCGGCGTAATGCGGCCTGCGATCGGTGCGACGTACCCCTTGGCCGAGGCCGGACGCGCGCTCGACGACCTCGAGTCTCGAGCGACCGTCGGCAAACTGTTGCTACGCCCCTGAGGGATGCCTGCGATGAGTACGTCAAGGGTGTTCGAACCCACTCAGCTCGGCCCCGTCTCGGTCCGGAATCGGTTCATCCGAGCGGGTACCGGGGAATCGATGGCCGATGCCGCCGGGCACGTCGGCGGCGACTACGTCCGCCTACATGCGGCCTTGGCACGCGGCGGGGTAGGGCTCGCGTTCACCGGACACATATTCAGCCATCCTCGTGGCCGATATGGGAGCCTGCAGGCCGGGCTCGACCACGACAACGCCATCCCTGGTTTCCGCACCGTCACCGACGCCGTCCATCGGCAGGGCGGTCGAATCTTCGCCCAGATCGCCCATGCCGGCAGCCAGTCGATGGTGTTCAGCACCCAGCCGCTTGCGCCCTCACCGGTCAACAACGTGATGACCGGTCGACCGGTGGCAGAAGCAACCGCCGACGAAATCGCTGAAGCCATCGACGCGTTCGGCCAAGCTGCTCGGAGGGCCATGGAGGCGGGATTCGACGGAGTACACCTGCACGGCGCCAACGGCTACCTCATAAGCGAGTTTCGGTCACCACTGACCAACCGGCGCGCGGACCTCTGGGGAGGCAGCCAGGAGAACCGCGATCGATTCCCTCTGGAGGTCGTCAAGGCGATCAGAGCCGAGCTGCCAGCCGATAAGGGATTCACGATGAAGGTTGGTGTCCAGGACCTGGTCGAACACCCAGGCGGCCTGGCGATCGCGGATTCGATCCCCAGCATCGCCGCGTTCGTCGCCGCGGGGCTCGACGGCGTCGAGGTCTCGTCCAACCTGATGAGTGACTACGTCAGCGCCTCCATCCGGGGCTATGTGGCTGTCGACCGCAGGCGCGCTCTCGCCGACCTCCTCGTCCATCGGCTTCACCGCTCTACAGTCGAGCCCGAGGCCTACTTCCTACCCTTCGCCCAAGCCGTACGCGCGCAGGTTGCCACCCAAGTCATCCTCGTCGGCGGTCTCCGGCGACTCCCAACGATCGAGTCGCTGATCGACGAGGGCGAGGTCCAGTTCGTCTCGATGGCTCGTCCTTTCATTCGGGAGCCCGACCTCGTCCAGCGCCTTCAGGCGGGCACGCAGAGCATGCCGGCTTGCGTGAGCTGCAACATCTGCCTCATGCACGACGAGCACCACGCGCTGAAGTGCTGGAGAACGCCGAGGAAGGGCCTGCTCGAGCACGCCCGGTACCGGCTCAACGGTGGCTTCAAGGACGAGGGGACCGGACGGAAGCCCTCGGCAGGCCATCGGTCCAAGTAACGTCGCCGACAGCTCGGACGCTGCCCGCGAGCAGCGCGCATGCACTGGTGGCGCAACGGGCGCGCGCATCGACTCGCAACGGCGTCAGACAAGCAGGAGCCGACGTCTCCCCTGACCACGATGCTAGGCCCCCACGGTTACGACCAAACAGTAAGCCCAGTCAGTAGCTAGTCCCTAACGTTGCGCTGCCCAACTTAAGGAGGTGGCGATGATCTCCTAACTTGGGTACACCCACACTAATGGGGATCCTTAAGTTACGCCAGTGAAACTTCGGCTGTTAGCGTAAGATCCTAACTTGTGGACGTTGATGCACTACGCGTGAGCCCGGTCGGTCAGCTCGTTCCCATCGACGGGCACGACGAACAGGGCAAGGAGTTCTCCTACTTCGCGTTCCTTCCCGACCCACTTCCGACCGAGATCAACCTCTCTCCAGCAACGTGGACCAAGGTCGCCGAGGCATCCGAGGCGCTCGGGCGACTCCATCAAGCGTGTGCGCCGCTGCCGAACCCCGGTCTGCTGATTGCACCCGCCCTCGCGAAGGAAGCCGTAGACACGTCAGCCCTCGAGGGCACATACGGCGCTCTTGCTGACGTCCTCGAGGCGAGGCTCTCCCAAGCGCGCCCCCGATCCGCAGAGGTGGCTGAGATTCGTGCATACGAGCGAGCCGCTTGGGAGGGCTTCCGATGGGTACGGGAACGTCCCGTCACCCTGGGCCTACTCTCTGACCTTCAAGGGATCCTGGCGGCAGAGTCGAAGGACCCACAGCTCGATCCAGGGCAAGTGCGCAAGCATCAGGTGGTTATTGGACCGAAGTACGGAACGATCTATGAAGCTCGGTACATCCCCCCACCGCCCGACGATCGTCTTTGGTCTGGCCTCGAACTGTGGCAAGACTGGCTAGAGGCGAGCCACCCACTCCCGCCTGCTTTGAAAGCAGCGATGGCTCACTACCAGTTCGAGTCGCTTCACCCTTTCGGCGATGGGAACGGCCGCATCGGTCGGCTGGTGATCGTGCTGCAGCTCCTGCGCGCCGGCATCATTTCCGAACCGGCCATCACCATCTCGCCTTGGCTCCGCAAACGCCGCGACCAATACCAGGACCACCTGCTGAATGTCAGTCGCACCGGCGACTGGAACCCATGGGTCGCGTTCTTCTGTGAAGCTCTGTGTGAGCAGGCGCGGGCGCACGTCGCGGTGGTCGAGACGCTCCTGGGTTGGCTTGCTGGCGTTCGGCAGGAACTCAGTGAGCGACACTGGAGTGGGACTGTACTGAGCATCGTGGAGGACCTAGTTGATTGGCCCGTAATCACATCGGCCTTCGTCCAGCAGAAGTACGGCGTGAGTCCACCCACGGCCAAGTCGGCGATTGACCGTCTGTGCGAGATCGGCGTGCTGGCCGAGATCACAGGCCGAACCTACAACCGGGCGTTCGGAGCCCGCGCCGTCATCGACGCCGTTGAGCGCCTGTGACGCAGGCTGCGACTGATCGGGCAGGCTGGACAGCGGCAAGCCTTAGCAGGCGAGAAGCGGCGAAATTGACCTGCTGAGGGTGCTCCATGCAGGTTCGTTCCATCCCGCAAACCAACGCGTCAGCAAAGCGCGCCTCAGGTACACGGCTACCGGGCGTAACACCCCGATTGCGTCTGATTGCTACACAGACGCCCGACTGAGAAGCGGCAGAGTCGTGCGAACCAGGGTCGAACGTGTGGCTACATACTCGGCATGTGGGCGTTCGCAACTTTCTCGTCGAGGGGGTGTCCGCCTCCGGCAAGACCTCGGTCTGTCGCGAATTGGTACGCCGTGGCTACCACGCGATCAACGGCGACAGAGAACTTGCGTACCAAGGTGATCCCCAGACCGGCGAGCGCACCGACACCGCTGACACGAGCACCACCTCTGGGACGTTGAACTCGTGCGAGCCATCGCAGCAGATGCTCACGAGCCAGCAACCTTCTTCTGCGGGGGCTCACGCAACTTCACCGAGTTCCTCGACGTGTTCGACGAGGTCTTCGTCCTCGACATCGACACCGACACGCTGCATCGGCGACTTGACCAGCGTCCGCCCGACGAGTGGGGCGCTCAGCCTTCCGAGCGTGATCTCATCTCACGCCTGCACGAGACCAAAGACGACATCCCCGCCGCTGGCGTAGTCATCGACGCGACTCGACCGCTCATCGACGTCGTTGACGAGATAGTCAGGCTCGCGGGAGACGCCCACGCCGCCGGGTGACAGAGCGTGTGCAGATGCACTCATCTCGGCTGCCATGTGAGTGCGCGTCGTGGTCGCCAGGCGCCGACCTCGGCGTGAGATACAGCAGGGGCCGAGTGCCTGCGGCGGCCACGCTCGGGCAAGCGCTGGCACAGAAAGTTGCCGCGGATTGATCGCCCGCGCCCACCCCTGCGACTTAGGTGACTGAGAAGTGCACCCACACCGCAGGAGGAGCACGCCGCAGCAACGGCGACAAGCGAACATCGCGAAATAGTCCCCGCCCCGGTGACACAGCGGTGGCCCGAATGGACGAAGCCCCAGATCCGATGGACCCAGGGCCCGTCACGTGCGCGAGGGGGAGTTGAACCGTATGACCGCCACGGGTGATATGCCCCAACCGCCGTCCTGAGCGCGAAACCGGTGTTCGGTTACCTCCGGTTGCCTCCCGTTACCTCGGGTCCGTGCACCCCAGGGGTGCACCAGCCGTATCCAGTTGGACCGACTTCCGCCGGCGCCACAACGGTAGTCGATAATCACCGAGGCCGGCTCACGAATGTGACCTGTTGCAGCCGTTCGAAGACACCGACGGAGTGTCCGCGCATGCCGATGTCCGCGCGTGGCGGATTGCCGGCGTTCGCGGCTTCGCTGGTGGCACAACGTGCGGCCGGCTTCTTCGACTACATGGGGGGCTCGTCGATCGTCCAGCAGGGGCAGCTGGGGCATCGGGACGACGACGTACGCCGCCGTGTTCGCGACCAACGTTGTCGTGACGTCGGCGGCGAGCCTGGTGTTCCGTATAACCGTCCCCGGGTCGGCGCGGTGCGGCTCCGGACGGCTCAGCTTTGGATCTCGACGACGCCCGCGGTCGCACTCCTCGGGTACGCGGCGTGGGCGGGCGACGAGGCCTGGCTCGTGCTGACTTGAGTGCTGCTGACGCTCCCCGTCGGCGGCAACGGACTCACTCCTCCAGCGACGATGGCCCTCGCGCAGGAAATCGGTCGCTACACGGGTGGCACCGCGTCGGCCTTTTGGTAGGCGGTTCTGCGCCCGCCGCCGGGTCGCTGGCCCTCACGGGCTTTCAATGGCCACTGACCGTGCTTGGTGATGGCGGTCCCATCATCGGCGCTTACGCAGGCGTGCGCTGCGGTTCGACCGCCGTCCGCCATATGAGTCGGCTGCGCCTGCGAGCGATCTCTCGGTTGCGAGGCTAGCCGCGCCGACGCGTCGGCGTGACTGGGACCTGCGGTAACCTGCCGACCGCGTTCGCGTCTTATCCCGCTGCAGTGCCGGGAGGGGCCGGCAGGCCGATGCCGCATGCCTTGAGTGCCGCCCTGACCTCGGGTCGAGAACATGGCGCCGCCTGGTCTCCTGACGGCATCCTGCCCGGTGCATTGCCTGGAGGGCCAGTTTCGCATGTCGCTGGGGCACTGCCTGGCATCCTGCTGGGCATCCTGCTCGCGGTCGTGGTGATGTTGAGGTGTCGACCCAGCGGCCTTGAGGCATTGGGGTGATCTTCTTGAGCTGTCCGGTGTCGATCGAGGGTTGCTGCGCCCACCGGAAGCTGGGTTCCGCGGAGGACGGTGTCGCGGCGCTGGCGCCGGGACCACCGCACCCGGTGAGTGACCAGCAGGACGCGATGGCTGCTCCTGCACCGGCCTGGTCAGTCAGGCGTGACATCTTCGCTCGAGTGAGAGGTCACGTGGCGTGACCAGACCTGAGTCGGCCGTCGTCCCCTCGACTGAGACGTCGGCGCCGACCTGGATCGCGTCGGCGGCGTCGCCGAGGGGGCGGGTGACCTGGGTGTTGTCGCTGACCCGGACCCGGTGGGCCCGACCGCCGAAGTCCACGACGGTCCAGGTATCGCCCGCGACCTTCTTCAGCGTGCCGACCACGACCGGCGTGCTCGCAGTGGACGCACCGGCATCGCTCCCGGACGGGTCAGCGTCAGAGGTCGCTCCGCCGCTGGACGGACCGGCGCCGCCGGACGGCAGCGTGCCGCCACCCGGCAAGCCTCCACTGGCGCCCTCGGGCAGGGACGGCAATCCACCGGCCCCGGGGCTGGGCGTCGCCGCGGACCCGGACGCAGACGACGTCCCGTAGTGCTTCTGCACAACGGTGCCGGCGTAGAAGACGCAGGCGGCCAGGAGCAGCACGATGAGGACGGTGCGGGCGCGGTGCCGCTTGGTGTCGGTGGCGAGCCACTCCTCGTCGAACAGGTCGTCGTCGGTCGGGGCCGGCGGCTCGCTGGTCACGTCGGTCATGGGTTCCTCCTGGTTCACGAGTCGCTCACTCGTAGCGCAGCGCGTCGATGGGCCGCAGCGAGGCGGCACGGTTGGCGGGGTAGAGGCCGAAGAACAGCCCGATCAGCAGAGCGACGCCGAAGGCGAGGAAGACCGAGTACGGCGCTACGACGGGCTCGACGCCGACGATGGTGAACTGGGACCCCACCAGGCCGACGACGACGCCGACGATCCCGCCGAAGAGTGACAGCAGGATGGCCTCGACCAGGAACTGGCCGACGATGTCGGCCTTGCCGGCGCCGATCGCCTTGCGGATCCCGATCTCGCGGGTCCGTTCGGTGACGGTCACGAGCATGATGTTCATGACCCCGATCCCGCCGACCAGCAGCGAGATCGCCGCCACCGCGCCGAGCAGCACCGTGAAGGTCTGGTTGGACGAGGTGGCCGCCGAGAGGATCGAGGAAGCGCTCGACACCGAGTAGTCGCGGTCGGCGGCCGTGACGCCGTGCCGGGTGTCGAGGATCGCCTCGACCTGGCTCTGCGCCGCGTCCACGGTGTCGGGCGAGGTCGCCTTGACCGAGATCGAGTCGATCGCGCCGTACCCCGACAGTGCGTCCTGGACGGCGGTGGCCGGGGCGATGACGCGGTCGTCCTGGTCCTGGGGACCGGTCGAACCCTTCTCCTCCAGCAGGCCGACGACCTCGAACTCGACGCCGTTGAGGGCGATCGTCCTGCCGACGATCTCGGAGGTGTCGGAGCCGACGAGGTCCTCGGCGACGGTCTGCCCGACCAGCGCCACCGCGGCGTGGTCGAGGTACTCGTCGTCGGTGAAGTTGCGGCCCTCGACGACCCGGGTGTTGTCGATGGCCAGGTAGCCGGTGTCGTCCCGGCTGGCGGTGTTCACGTCGCGTCGAGCCGCGGTAGGTCGCGGTCACCGACTGGGCGCTGACCACGGGCGCCACGCCGAGGACGTCGGGGGCCTCGCCGGAGGTCGCGATCGCCTTGGCGTCGTCCAACGTGAGGACAGCGGCGCGCACGTCGGTGGAGCTCTGGCTACCGGCCCCGCTGTCAGCCCCCGCGCCGGGCAGGCCGCCGCCCCCGCCGGGGAAGCCCCCGCCGCCGCCCGGAAAGCCACCTGCCGCGCCGGTGGCGGACGCCGTGACCGTCAACGTGTTGCTGCCCAGGGAGCTGATCTGCTCCTGGACGCTGCGGCTCGACCCGGTGCCGACGGCGACCAGGATGATCACAGCCGCGACGCCGATCAGGATGCCCAGCGTCGTCAGGAACGACCTGACCTTGTTCGCCATCACGCCGCGCCACGCGAACCGCAGCGCCTCGCGCACGTTCATCGGGTGGCCACCTCACGGGAGCCGAGGTGCGGGGGCGGAGCATCCACGCCCACGGTGCGGACGTCGGACACGATGGCACCGTCGCGCATCCGTACGACGCGCTTGGCCCGAGCGGCCACGTCGTCCTCGTGGGTGATGACCACGATCGTGCGGCCCTCGAGCGCGAGCTGGTCGAACAGGTCGAGCACGTCGGCGGTGCTCTTGCTGTCCAGAGCTCCGGTGGGCTCGTCGGCCAGCAGGAGGACCGGCTCGGTGACGATCGCGCGCGCGACTGCCACGCGCTGCTGCTGGCCACCGGAGAGCTCGTTGGGCTGGTGGCCGGTCCGGTCGGCGAGCCCCACGAGCTCCAGGGCGCGGGCAGCGCGTTCCCGACGCTCGGCCAGCCGGACTCCGGCGTAGGCCAGCGGCAGCTCCACGTTGCTGGCGGCCGTGGTCCGGGCGATCAGGTTGAAGCTCTGGAAGATGAACCCGATCTTGCGGTTGCGGATCAGGGACAGCTGCCGATCGCTGAGGTGGCGCACGTCGATGCCGTCGATGAGGTACCGCCCGCTGGTGGGGACGTCGAGGCAGCCGATGATGTTCATCAGCGTCGACTTCCCCGAACCCGAGGCACCCATGATGGCGACGTAGTCGCCCTGCTCGACGCTGATGTCCACCCCGTCCAGGGCGTGCACGGCGGTCTCTCCGGAGCCGTAGGTCTTGCGGATCCGGCGCATGTCGACGACGTGTGGCCGCTCGACTCGGGGGCTTCGCGTCACGGTGCGCCGCCGATGCCGCCCAGGCCACCGGCGCCGGGGAAGGTGAAGCCGCCCGATCCGCCTGACTGCTGCGGGATGACCAGCACGTCGCCGGGCTCGAGCCCGGAGATGATCTGGGTCTGGCTGTCGCCCTCCAGGCCGACCTCGACCGGGGCGGTCCTGGTGGTGCCGTCGTCCGCCTGCACGGTCGCCGTGGTCTGGCCGCCGATTTGTCGAGGGCGGCGTTGAGGCGCGTTGACGTCGTCCCTGGACCCCGTCGTGGCGACGATGTTGCGGTCTGACCGAGCTTGACGCCCTTCGGCCGTCGAAGTACCGCATTGCCGTACTGACGACGCGTTCGTGACGGTCTCCACGGCGTCGACGCCTGCGACCGTCCCGGCGAACGTCCGGTCGTCGGCGGCCATCGATCTGCGCGTTCTGCCCCACCTGGACGGCGCGTCGATACCGGCCCGTGGCCACCATCGCCTTTCTTACTGCAGGACGCCGGCCGACACCATCACGTCACGGAAGCCGCTGGTGCTCGTCGTCGAGCTGCTGCTAATCCGCTGCCTGAGGTGCTGCTCGGACGGAGGTCGAGGACGCGCCGACGACGCGCCCGTGGCGCTCGAGGCCCTACCGCCGACGACACTGCTGACTGACGCGATTCGCTGGCGGCCGGCGCACGCAGGACGGTCTGGCGCAGTCGGTATGGGCCTGGTCGACGGCCACCTGTGCTGGCGACCTGCGCTGCGCACTACACCACCGGTTCAGTGCCCGGCGTTGACTGCGACGGCGGCTCATGACTGGAGGCCCCAAGGCTGACGCGACCGCGGACTGCTGGGTGCGGATGCTCTGCCGTTGGCGAGCAAGGTCTGCGATCGGGTCGCCTGCGCGGTCGCCAGCGAGGTTCGCGCCGCCGAGGTCGCTGACTGGCCGCTGAGGGTCAGAGCCTCGGCAGAAATGATCGGCGCCGTAAGCTCCTGCGCCTGTTGCTGGGCCTAAGCGCGCTGCGAGGCGCGCTCGGCCCAGCGACGACTGGTTCTGGTGCCGACGGTCCAGGTTCCGCTGTCTGTCGGGCGCGTTGCTTAACCTGACCTGGGCGGCAGAGACCGACTGCTGGGGCCGACGCGATCGACTGCTGGTCCTGCGCAGCCTCCGCGCTGGTCCGCCCCTGGGTGGCCGTCTCGAGCCCGGCCTGCGCCGACGCGAGCCCGGCCTGCGCGGAGCGCAGGCTCTGGCGCGCCGAGGTCTGGTCGACCCGCGCCAGCGCCTGACCCTTGCGGGACCTGGGCGGCCCTGCTCGACGTAGATCTCCTTCACGATCCCGCCGGAGCCCTGGAAGTCCACGTTGATCGTGTCGACCGACTCGACGTTGCCGCTCGCACTGACCGTGGCGGTGACGCTGCCGCGGCTCACCTCGGTGGTCTGCGTCGCGCTGGTCGCGGTGGTGTCGTCGCTGGTCACCGTCCAGACGGTGAGCAGGACGACCAGCAGGACCGCCAGAGCGATGACGCCGTTGATGACGGCACCTCGGCCGGGCTTGTGGAGGAATCGAGTGGGCACGGTGTCTCTCTCGTGTTCTGGGCACGGTGGAAGCCGGCTGCAGACGAGCAGATGGCTCGAGCGCAGCCGGCTCATGTTCCAGACTGCGTCGCGGCGGTGAACGGACGATCGGCGCAGGATTAGGGAGGGATTAGAGATCCTCAGGCGTGGTCTCGAGCGGGGGAACGTAGAGACTGGCGACCGTCCCGCCACCGAGGCGCGGCCGCAGCGTCGCCCACCCACCGTGTCGCTCCGCGGTGTCCCGCACGATCGCCAGGCCCAGCCCGCTGCCGGGCAGTGCACGCGCGCGGGGTGAGCGCCAGAACCTCTCGAACGCGCGGGACGCGTCCTTCTCCGCGATCCCGCTCCCGCGGTCAGAGACCGTCAGCAGCCCGTCGGTCAGGTCGACATCGACCACGGAGCCGGCGGGCGAGAACTTCACCGCGTTGTCGAGCAGGTTGAGCGCAGCACGCTCCAGGTCGGTCTCGTCGCCCAGCACCGTGACCGACTCGATCTCGGCCCGCAGCTCATGACCGTCCACCCGGGTGCGGACCCGGCCCAGAGCGGCCTCGACGCACGAGTCGAGACGCACCGTCGTGAACTGCGATCGGCCGGTGCGTCGTCGCGCGCCGGACAGCCCGTCGACGAGACCGGAGAGCCTGCGGGTCTGCTCCGGCGAGGTCGTCGAGGAGCTGCTCCGTCGTCCGGGTGACAGCTCGCGACCCGACCGGCGGGAGCGCGGTGGAGGTCGACGCTGGCGCGGAGGCTCGACAGGGCGCGCAGCCAGCCCCGCGTCCGCGACCAGCCGGCGCGCCTCTCCTCGGCGTCGGAGAGCCGCCGTCATGGTCGAACGCGTGAGCCAGCGGTCGAGCCGTCGCCGTTGCTGCGTTGCCCCGACCGCCGATGCGATCAGCTGTCGTCCGCCCGACCTCGATCGGCGATCTCCTCGGCCAGCCGCGTGAAACGCGTGATCGGGCGCAGCCCGGCTCTCGTGGTCCACCGGCTCAACGCGAGCGCGACCAACGCGCCGAGCACGGTCACGCCCAACAGCGTCAGCTTGAGGATGCCCAGCACGTCCAGCACGCCCTGGATGTCCCGAGCGAGGAGAAGCGTCGAGCCGGCCGACCCCTCAGCCCGGGTGGACGCGATCCGGGCAGCGTGCCCGTCGGACAGCACCCCGTCGGACAGCGTGATCTCCGAGCCGCCGGGTAGCTCGACGTCGCTCTCGTCGAGCTGCACACCGGGCACCGAGGGGTTCTTGCAGGTGCTGCCGTCCGGCTTCACCAGCTCCATGGTGAACTGTCCCGGCGCGGGCGCGTCGGCGCTGTCGAGCGTGTCGCACAGCACAGTCTCGGGCGGTTCGGGGAACTGGCCGCCCGGCCGTGCGCCGACACTGGACATGGCCGAGGTGAGCCCGTCGTCGATCTGCCCGTAGAGCACGCTGCGGGTCACGACGTACGCCGCCGTGCTGGCGCCCAGGAGCCCGACCGTGGCGGCCACCGTCGAGACCAGCGAGAGACGGGTCCGCACGCTCCAGCGCCGCGAGTCGAACAGCGACCGCGCACGGGCGGCGCTCACGGTCGTGGCTCCTTGATGATGTACCCGGCACCGCGGACGGTGTGGATCAGGCGGGGCTCCCCGGCGGCCTCGGTCTTGCGGCGCAGGTACGACACGAAGACCTCGACCGTGTTCGAGCCGGAGTCGAAGTCCGAACCCCACACATGACGCAGCAACTGGGACCGGCTGAGCACCTGGCGCGGGTGAGCCATCAAGAACTCCAGCAGCAGGAACTCGGTGCGCGTCAGGACCACCTCCCGATCACCCCGGTGCACCTCGTGGCTCAGCGTGTCCAGCCGCAGGTCACCGACCACCCGCTCCGCCGGCGCACCCGGATCCGCGGTCAGCCCGCTGCGGCGCAGCAGCGCGCGGATCCGCGCCAGCAGCTCCTCCACCTCGAACGGCTTGGTCAAGTAGTCGTCAGCGCCGGCGTCGAGCCCCGCCACCCGGTCACCGGTCAACTGACGGGCCGTCAGCATCAACACCGGCGTCTGGTCCCCACTGCGCCGCAGGCGCCGAGTCAGCTCAAGCCCCGACACCCCAGGCAGGCCAACATCCACGATCAGGCAGTCAGGACGCCGGACCGTCACCTCCGCCCACGCCTGCTCACTGTCCGCCGCAGTCGTCACCACATACCCCTCGAACGCCAGGGTCCGCTTCAGGCTCGCGATGAGCGCAGGATCGTCCTCAACGACCAGGAGGCTGCTCATCGACACCGACCACACTGGGGCGATCGGACGGCGCCGCGGCTCAACTGCACCACTGACCTCCATCGACGTAACAGCCCGCTCCTACACTGCCCTCGAGCCTAAGTCGATCTGCGCCGCACACGAGCTCTCTCAGCAATCCTTAAGCGGCCGCCGGACGAGTCGAGTCGAGTCGACAGAAGACTGCCCGAGCCAGTCGGGGGCCGCGCCGCTGAGAACGAAGGAGAGGGAACGACCATCGCAGATCCGGAACGACCGTCGCACACCCGGTAGGCGACCGTGCGCGTGCAGGGGCGGAACGAACCAACCGACTTGCCGAGATGCGGACACTAGGTCGCGATGGCAAGAGGAAGGCATCGCTCTGCTCTAGACGGTATGGAGTGACCGCTCAGGGTTGCTGAGGGTTGCGGGCCGGGGCCCCACTCACAAATGGTCGTGGGTTACCGAGTAGGGCTGGCCTGCTCGGCCTATCCAACAGTTGTGGGAGGCCCCGGTGTTTACCGAGCGTACGAGCGTTGGGCTCGACGTGCACGCACGGTCGGTCGCGGCAGCAGCGATCGATGGCGTCACGGGCGAGCTCGTCCAGGCGAAACTGACCCCGTCCTACGAGCACATCCGGTCCTGGGTGAGTCAGCTGGCGGGTCCGGTGGCGGTGGCCTACGAGGCTGGCCCGACCGGGTTCGGGCTGCACCGACAGCTGACCGCGGCGGGGATCAGGTGTGAGGTCGTGGCGCCGTCGAAGTTGCAGAAGCCGTCGGGTGACCGGGTGAAGACCGACGCCAAGGACGCGGTCCACCTGGCACGGCTACTGCGGTTGGACGAGGTCACCGCGGTGTCGATCCCCACGGTCGCCCAGGAGGCGGCGCGGGACCTGGTGCGGGCCCGGGAGGACTGCCGGGCCGACCTGATGCGGGCCCGGCACCGGTTGTCGAAGTTGCTGCTGCGTCACGGGATCGTCTACTCCGGCGGTGACGCCTGGACCAGCAAGCACGACGCCTGGCTGCGCCACGAGGCCCGCACTCAGCTCACCGCGACTGCTGGCCGGGCCACCGAAATGACCTTCGAGTTCGACTACGAGCACGCGCTGACAACCAAGGCACGCCGTGACCGGCTCGATGCCGCGATCGAGGAGCTGGCTGCCGATTCTGAGTTCACTCCGATCGTGCGACGACTGGGATGCCTTCGTGGAATCAGCACGTTGACCGGGTTCGCATTGGCGGTCGAGGTCGGCGACTGGCACCGGTTCACCGGCAACACCATCGGCTCCTTTGTCGGCCTGGTGCCCAGCGAGTACTCCTCGGGCGCGTCGCGGGTGCAGGGCTCGATCACCAAGACCGGCAACACCCACGTGCGGCGACTGCTGGTCGAAGCCGCCTGGCACCATCGCGCCCGCTATCTGGTGGGCAAGACCATGCGTGACCGCTGGGCGCTGGCACCCGCCGAAGCACGCGCTCGCGGGGACGAGGGAAATCGGCGACTGCACGCACGCTGGGTGAAGTTCATCGAGCGCCGCAAGCGACCCACGATCGCCAACGTCGCTATCGCACGCGAGCTCGCCGGCTGGTGCTGGTCACTGGCCGTGCTCGAGGAGTAGCCACCCGAGCTGCTCCGTCGTCCAACAGGCTGGTGGCAGCGCGTGGAGCGACCCGCGAGACACCTATGAGCAACGGACACCCCGTCCGCGACGCTCGACGCTAGACACGCGGTCCCGCTCCTGCCGAAACACCGTCCTGCGGTACCCAACCCGCGCATATCAGTCTGACCGCGCGTCGCCAACGACACGCTCACCAGCCATCAAGACGACGAAGCACGAGGCGCCCGTCCCGATCGCTCGGGACGGGCGCCTGTGCTGCCACTCTGACAGGAGGTCACTCCATATCAGGTGTAGCTCTTCTATAAGGCTGTCGTAGAACGGGCGTCCGGGCGAGACGCGGGCGCCGTTGCTCGAACCTAGATAGGTAAGTGGCGTCACCAGTTGGCTAACCGGCTCCGCGTTCACCCTGCCTGCGCGTGCACCCAAAGTTCGAAGGCTGCGCTCTTGGGTCGCCCGTGCGTCGGCGCGAGTGGCTTTGGGCCACATCGGGCCCTAAAAATGTTCTTAGCCCCAGCGACATGACCGTGAAGGTCAGAGGTCCACTGGGGCTTATCGAGAAGAAGACTACCCGATAATGGCCTCGATGACGAGTTCACAGCCACTACAGCCAGTCGCCGCCGGCGCCTGGGTCACGCGCTGGCTGAGCTCTGCCCGGTTCGGCGTCTATCTGACCGCCGCCGGAGGTGACCAAGACCTTGCGCTCGAACTGTACGAGTGGAACACCGACACGAGCTCAGCCATTCTCCACGACCTCGCCCACGTCGAGGTCGGACTGCGCAACGCCTACAACACCGCCCTGGAGCAGCACACCACCTACCCGCAGCACTGGACGCTGTGCGGAACCCAGGCGTTCGCTCCGGTCTGGAGAACGAAGCGACGGTGGGACCGAGCGCAGGGGCGGCGGGTCAACGTCCAGGTCGACGTCAACACCAAGCCCCGCGAGCACCTCGACCGAGCGATCCGCGAGGCCGGCGGCCGCCAGGCCGCACCTGGCAAGATCGTCGCGCAACTGATGTTCGGATTCTGGCGCTACCTCAGTTCCAGCGCACACGACGTCACGCTGTGGCGCCCCTACCTGCACCACGCGTTCCCCGCCGGCACCGCCCGGCCCGACGTCGACATCCGCGTTGGCGAGCTGCACGAGCTCCGCAACCGGGTGGCACACCACGAGCCGCTGCTGACCGAGGACCTGCAACGCAAGCACACACTGCTGCTCGAGCTGGCCGACCTCATCGAGCCCTCGCTTGCCGCCCACATCAAGGCCACCACCCGCGTCCCAGTTCTCCTCACCTCGCGACCCGACCACACCCAGGACGAACAGGATCAAGACGACAAGCAGCAGCAAGATGATCAGGAAACGGACGACGAGGCCGGCAGCTGAGCTACCTCACCGGCGGTAACGCCCCTCGATGATCCGGATGGGCTCACCCATACCGGCGTCGATATCGATGAGGTCGCGGTCGCGGCACCAATCCGCCACCGTCAGGACTGACGACAACGGCCAGCCCAAGCACTCGGCGAAGACCTCGACCCGAACCTCGTCGTCGACGGTCGGACACAACTCGTCGTAGATCGCCACGAACCGCGCGATCGTCGTGGATGGCATCGGAGTGACCCCGGCCGGCCCCATCATCTTGTCCATCTCAGTGCTCCTTTCCATGAGCACTCGGGATGAGCGCCCACCATACGTATCGGCAATTCGGGGACCCAAACCCCGATCGCGTCCTGCGAGGAGGACTTCGACCGCCCAGCAGTGCGTCGGCATGCCCTCGCGAGCGCCCCGGCGAAGAGGTCTTGTTGCAGTGGGTGACGTACACCCTCGGGAGGGTGCACGTGGGTCTCGCGCAGTCCACGCGCTCGTCCCAGAAACCTGCCGCGGATTGATCGCCCGGACTTGCTGCTGCGACTTAGGTGGCTGAGACAAGCACTCACAGACCCAATCAGGAGGTCACGCCGCAGCAACGGGGACAACCGAACATTGCGAGGCACTCCAAGCCGCCGGCGTCACCCCGTTGGCCGAGATGGACGAGGCCCCGGATCGTCAACCCGGGGCCAGTCACACGTGCGCGAGGGGGGAGTTGAACCCCCACGTCCTTTCGGACACACGGACCTGAACCGTGCGCGTCTGCCTATTCCGCCACTCGCGCGTGAAGCGGGGGCAAGGCTATCCCAGCGCGTCGACTGTGCCCAAACCGGGGAGGCTGCGGCCGTCCCGTTACGATCGACGCAACCCGGCGACGCCGGGCCTGCCCACCTGCCGTGACGTGCCCCACTCGGGGGAGACCGGTCCGCACGGTTTGGACGACGCCACAGCGGGCACGACGACCGGGAACCGAGGAAGGAGGCGGCGTGGGTGGACTCCAGCGGCTCGAGCAGCGGCTCGAGCAGGTGATCTCCGGCGCCTTCGCGAAGGCGTTCCGGTCGGCGGTGCAACCCGTCGAGATCTCGGCCGCCCTCCAGCGCGAGTGCGACAACAACGCCCAGATCCTCTCCCGCGACCGCCGCCTGGTGCCCAACGACTTCCACGTCGAGCTCTCCCAGACCGACCTGGACCGGCTCTCGCCGTACGACTCCGCCCTGGCCGAGGAGATGCGCACCCAGCTGGGGGTGTACGCCGACCAGCAGGGCTACACCTTCCCGGGCCCGGTGACGATCGCCTTCGAGGCGGCCGAGGACCTCACCACCGGCCGGTTCCGGATCCGCAGCCGGGCCCAGGCCAAGGTCACCAGCCACGCCACCCACACCCAGGTCGGCCGGGCCCGCGCCGTCCTCGAGGTCAACGGCACCCGCCACCCGCTCCAGCCCCCGGGGCTGGTCGTCGGTCGCGGCACCGAGGCCGACGTGCGGATCAACGACCCCGGGGTGAGCCGCCGGCACGTGGAGTTCACCGTGGCCGGCTCGGACTCCGGCACCCTCGCGATCTCCGTGACCGACCTCGGCTCCACCAACGGGATGCAGGTCGACGGCCACCGGATCTCCTCGACGCAGCTCCACGACGGGTCGCGGGTGCGCATCGGCAACACGACGCTGACGGTCCGCGTCGTCGAGGGAGGGTGACCACTACTTGTCCGAGCTCACCCTCTTCCTCATCCGCATCGCCTACCTGGCGATCCTGTGGATCTTCGTGCTCTCGGCGATCTCCGTGATCCGCTCGGACATGTTCGGCGCGCGGGTCCCCGAGGCGGCGCGCGGCGCCCGCGGCGACCGGGGCGGCAAGGCCCCCAAGCCGCCGAAGCAGCCGAGCAAGCGGCGGGGCGCACCGACCCACGTCGCGGTGACGGCCGGCTCCAACGTCGGCGCCCGCGCCGAGCTCGACCAGGCCCCGATCCTCATCGGTCGCGGTTCGGACGCGGCCATCCGGCTCGAGGACGACTACGTGTCCACCCGGCACGCTCGCATCGCCGCGTCCGGCGACCAGTGGTTCGTGGAGGACCTCGGCTCGACCAACGGCACGTACGTCGGCACGGTGCGCATCACCCAACCCACGACCATCACCATCGGCACCCAGGTCCGCATCGGGAAGACGGTCCTGGAGCTGCGGAAGTAGTCCGCCGATGACGCACACCCCCGACGGCACGCCCGACGGCACGCCCCAGGACCAGGCGCCGGCGACGGCCGCCCTGCGCCTGCGGTTCGCGGCGGTCTCCGACGTCGGCCGGGTGCGCAAGGACAACCAGGACTCCGGGTACGTCGGCCCGTGGCTGCTCGCGGTGTGCGACGGCGTCGGCGGGGCCGCCCGCGGCGACATCGCGTCCGCCACGGCCATCTCGCAGCTGCGCAAGCTCGACGTCCCTCCGACCGACGACCCCGACCACGACCTCCTCGGTCGGGTCGCCGGGGCGCTGCACCGCGCCCACGACCGCATCGGCGAGCTGGTCGACGAGGACCCCGCCCTCAACGGCACCAGCACCACCGCGACGCTCGCGCTCTTCGACGGCTCGCGGGTCGCGATGGGGCACGTCGGCGACAGCCGCGCCTACCTCTACCGCGACCGGGAGATCACCCAGCTCACCGCCGACCACACGTTCGTCCAGACGCTGATCGACGAGGGCCGCATCACCGAGGAGGAGGCGCGGGTCCACCCGCACCGCAACCTCATCCTCAAGGCCCTCGACGGGGTGCACGAGGCCGAGCCCGACCTGTTCGTCATCGAGCTGGTCCCCGGCGACCGGCTGCTGCTGTGCAGCGACGGCGCCAGCGGGGTGCTCCCGGACGGGCGCCTGGCCGACGTCCTCAGCAGCGGCAGCCCCGAGTACGCCGCCGTCGAGCTGGTCCGCGCCAGCCTCGAGGCGGGCAGCTCCGACAACGTCACGTGCCTGGTCGCCGACGCGGTCCCCGCCGACACCCCGCTCGGCCCGGGCGAGGCGACCGAGGCACTCGTGGTCGGCGCCGCCGCCGAGCGTCGCCAGCAGCGCCGCGGCGGCATGGGCGGGCTGTTCCGCGGCCACCGCGCCGGGGACACCGGCGAGCTCGAGCCGATCCTGGACGACATCCCCGACGACCTGCCCGGCTACGCGATCACCGCCGACCCGATCGACCCGGAGGAGGCGCGCTACGCACCGCGCGCGCCGCGGCGCTTCGTGTGGCTCAAGCGGCTGCTCGTCGCGCTCGTCGTCATCGGCCTGGTCTGGGTCGCGCTCGCCTGGGCGTGGTCGTGGACCCAGCAGCAGTACTACGTCGGCGAGCAGGACGGCAGCGTCGTCATCTACCGCGGCATCAACACCGAGCTCGCGGGGATCTCGCTCTCGGACCCCTACGAGACCACCGACGTGCAGCTGGACCGGCTCAGCGAGATCGAGGCCGACCGGGTCCGCGAGGGCATCGCCTACGACAACCTCGCGGATGCCGAGGCCAAGGTCCAGGACCTCGCCGCCCGGCAGGCGCCCCCGGACACGAGCACCGACACGAGCACCTCCAGCAGCGGGGTGGCCGGGTGATGGCCCAGCAGAGCACGCTCATGGGCTTCGTGCACCGGCGTCGCCGGGGCGCGGAGCTGTTCCTGCTCGTGCTCTCGCTCGCGGTCGGCATCGGCGCCTACGTCGCCGTCGGGCTCGGGGTCGACCAGGAGGTGCCGGCCAACCTCTTCGCGTACGGCGGCTGGCTGGCCGCGCTGCTGATCGGCTCCCACGTGGTGATCCGGCTGGTCGCGCCGTACGCCGACCCCGTGCTGCTCCCCGTCGTCGGCGCGCTCAACGGCCTCGGCCTCGCGGTCATCCACCGCCTCGACCTGGCCGCCGAGGCGGCCGGCAAGCCGCACGCCTTCGCCCAGCAGCAGCTGATCTGGATGACCCTCGGGGTGCTGCTGTTCGTCGCGACCCTGGTCCTGCTCCGCGACCACCGGGTCCTCCAGCGGTTCACCTACACCAGCGGCCTGGCCGCGATCGTGCTCCTGCTGCTGCCGATGCTGCCCGGCATCGGACGCACCATCAACGGTGCCCGGATCTGGATCCACCTCGGGCCGTTCAGCTTCCAGCCCGGCGAGATCGCCAAGGTCCTGATCGTCATCGCGTTCGCCGGCTACCTCGTGCTGCACCGCGACGCGCTCGCGCTCGCCGGCCGCCGGGTGCTCTTCGTCGACCTGCCCCGCGGCCGCGACCTGGGCCCGATCCTCGCGATGTGGCTGATCAGCCTCGGGATCCTGGTGTTCCAGCACGACCTCGGCTCGAGCCTGCTGTTCTTCGGCGTCTTCCTGATCATGCTCTACGTCGCGACCGAGCGCCCCGGCTGGCTGGTCGTCGGCAGCGTCCTCTTCGTCGGCGGCGCCACGCTCGCCTACTACCTCTTCGGGCACGTGCGCATCCGGTTCGACATCTGGCTGCACCCGTTCGACTACTACAACAAGAACGGCGACCTCTCCTACCAGCCGGTCGAGGCCATGTTCGGCATGGGCTGGGGCGGGCTGATCGGCCGCGGCTTCGGCGACGGCGACCCCTACCGGATCCCCTACGCCAACTCCGACTTCATCCTCGCCGCCATCGGCGAGGAGCTCGGGCTGACCGCCGTGATCGCGGTCATCATGCTCTACGGCCTGATCGTCGAGCGGGCGCTGCGCACCGCGCTCATCTGCCGCGACGGCTTCGGCAAGCTGCTCGCGACCGGCCTCGGCAGCGTCTTCGCGCTCCAGGTGTTCGTGGTCGTGGGCGGCGTGACCGGCCTGATCCCGCTGACCGGGCTCACCACGCCGTTCCTCTCCTACGGCGGCTCCTCGCTCATCGCCAACTGGGTGATCATCGCCCTGCTGCTGCGCATCTCCGACCAGGCCCGGCGTCCGGTCCCGCAGCTGTCGGACGACACCTCGGCCATCGACTCAGACGCCACTCAGGTGGTGAAGCTCTGATGGGCCACATGACGACCACCGCAGGGCGGCTGCCATGAACAAGCCGATCCGGACGATCTCGATCTTCTGCCTGCTGCTGTTCCTGGCGCTGATGGTGAACGCGAGCTACCTGCAGTACTGGAAGTCGGGCAAGCTCAACGACGACCCGCGCAACCGGCGCGAGCTGGTGGCGTCGTACTCCCGCGAGCGCGGCGCGATCCTGGTGGGCCGCAACAGCGCGGTCGCCAAGAGCGTGAAGTCCGACGACGAGTACCAGTACCAGCGCACCTACCCCGCGCCGTTCCAGTTCGCCCCGATCACCGGCTGGTTCTCCTACTACAGCTCCACCGGCATCGAGCGCACCCAGAACGACGTGCTGTCGGGGGAGGACTCGCGGCTGTTCGTCACCAAGCTCGTCGACCTGATCAGCAACGACCCGCCCCAGGGCGGCAACGTGCTGCTGACCGTCGACCCGGCGGCGCAGGAGGCGGCGTACGACGGGCTCAAGGCGCTCGGCCCCAACACCCAGGGCGCGGTGGTCGCAATCGAGCCCGACACCGGGAAGATCCTGGCGATGGCGTCGTTCCCGACCTACGACCCCAACGCGCTCGCCTCTCACGACCTGGGTGCCGTGACCGAGGACTTCGCCCGGCTCAACGACGACCCCGCCGAGCCGCTGCTCAACCGGGCGATCCAGACCCGGCTGCCCCCCGGCTCGACCTTCAAGGTCGTGACCGCGGCGGCGGCGATCGAGAAGGGCCTCTACAAGGCCGACGACCTGGTGCCCGGCGGCGTCACCTACCAGCTGCCGCTGACGCACGGGGAGACCGGGCTCATCGACAACGAGGGCCGCGCGTGCGGCCCCAACGGCGGGAAGATCCCGTTCACCCAGGCGATGGAGCAGTCGTGCAACACCTCCTTCGCGCAGATCGCCGGCCAGGTCGGTGCGGAGGACATGGCCAAGACCGCGGAGGCGTTCGGCTTCAACAGCGGGTTCTTCGACGAGCTCCAGCCGCAGGCGGAGTCGGTCTTCCCCGAGGAGCTCGACGACGCCGAGCTCGGCCAGACCGGCTTCGGGCAGTTCGAGGTGGCCGCGACCCCGCTGCAGATGGCGATGGTCGCCGCGGGCCTCGCCAACGGCGGCACGGTGATGAAGCCCTACATCGTCGACGAGCAGCAGTCGGCCGACCTCGACGTCCTCGACAAGACCGAGCCCCAGGAGCTCTCGAAGGCGGTCTCGTCGACGACCGCCAGCGAGGTGACCAAGCTGATGGTGGCGACGGTCGCCGACGGCACGGCCTCGCCGGCCCAGATCCCCGGCATCGACGTCGCCGGCAAGACCGGCACCGCCCAGAGCGGGATCGACGCGGTGCCGCCGTACGCGTGGTTCATCTCGTTCGCGCCGGCCGACGACCCCAAGGTCGCCGTGGCCGTGATGATCCAGAAGGCGGACATCCCGCGCGGTGAGATCGCCGGCGGTGTCTACGGCGGGCCGATCGCCAAGGCCGTGATGGAGGCGGTGATCAAGTGAGCGACCAGGGACCGACCGGCGAGGCCTTCGCCGACGACGCGCGGCGCTATCGCCTCGAGTCGCGCATCGCGACCGGTGGCATGGGCGAGGTCTGGCGGGCGACCGACACGACGCTGGGTCGCCAGGTCGCGGTCAAGGTGCTCAAGGACGAGTACGCCGACGACCCGTCGTTCCGCGCGCGGTTCGAGACCGAGGCCCGGCACGCGGCGTCGCTGCACCACCCCAACATCGCTGCCGTCTACGACTTCGGCGAGACCGAGGCGACCGATGGGTCGGGCAGCCACCGCCCGTTCCTGGTGATGGAGCTGGTCGACGGCCAGCCGCTCTCCGCACTGCTGCGCCCGGAGGAGTCTCTGGACCCCGACGCCGTGCGCGGCTTGCTGGCCCAGGCCGCCGACGGCCTGGCGGCCGCGCACGCCGCTGGCATCGTCCACCGCGACGTGAAGCCGGCGAACCTGCTGGTCACCCCCGACCGCGAGGTCAAGGTGACCGACTTCGGCATCGCCCGGGCCGCCGAGGGGATGGGACTGACCCAGACCGGTGAGGTCATGGGCACCCCCCAGTACCTCTCCCCCGAGCAGGCTCAGGGCCAGACGGCGACCCCGGCGTCCGACGTCTACTCCCTCGGCGTCGTCGCGTTCGAGTGCCTGGCCGGGCACCGTCCCTACGTCGCCGACACGGCGGTCGCGACCGCGCTGGCCCACCTGCGCGAGCCCGTCCCCGACCTGCCCGACTCGGTCCCGGCCGACCTCGCCGCCGTCGTCCGCCGCGCGATGTCCAAGCTGCCCCAAGACCGGTACGCCGACGGCGCCGCTCTCGCCGCGGCGCTCCGCGACCCCGCGACCGCGGCGACGGAGGCCGCCGCCGTACCGCCGGTGGACAACACGCAGGTGATGCCGCCGGTGGTGGCGCCCGCGCCCACGGTCGTCGCCGGCCCGACCGCCGGCCACCAGCCCGAGGACGACCAGCGGATCCAACGCAAGCGGTCGCTGTGGCCGGTGCTCGCGGTGATCGCGGTCGTCATCCTGGCCGTGCTGGTGGCCTTCCTGGTCGCCCGGGCTCTGAACGGCGACGACAACCCCGACGAGCCGACGCCCACGCCCACGCCGAGCCGCTCCTCCTCGTCCGGCCCGTCGGAGCCGACCAGTCAGGCGCCGACCAGCTCGTCCCCGACGCCCACCCCCACGCCGACCAAGTCGCCGACGAGCACCTCTCCGACGCCCACGCCGACCCCCACCCCCACGGACACGGCGACCCCCACCCCGACGCCGACCCCGACGGACAGCGCGACGCCCTCCCCGAGCCCGAGCCGGTCGTCCACCGCGCCGCCGTCGGCCGCCGCGACCGGCGTGGCGCCTCCGCAATCTCCCGCCGCCACCACCAGCAGTCAGGCAGGCTGATCCTCGATGACCAACCAACAGCCGACCGTGGTCGGTGGGCGCTACGAGCTCGGCGAGCTGCTGGGCCGCGGTGGCATGGCCGAGGTCCGCAAGGGCACCGACACCCGCCTGGGTCGCGTGGTCGCCGTCAAGCGGCTGCGCACCGACCTGGCCAGCGACGCGACCTTCCAGGCGCGATTCCGCCGGGAGGCGCAGTCCGCGGCCTCGCTCAACCACCCCGCGATCGTCGCGGTCTACGACACCGGCGAGGAGCCGGCCACCGACGGCTCGGGGGTCTCCCAGCCCTACATCGTGATGGAGTTCGTCGCCGGGCGCACCCTGCGCGACATCCTTCGCGAGGGCCGCAAGATCCTCCCGGAGCGGGCCCTGGAGATCACCAGCGGTGTGCTGTCCGCGCTCGACTACAGCCACCGCGCCGGCATCATCCACCGCGACATCAAGCCCGGCAACGTGATGCTCACCCCCAGCGGTGACGTGAAGGTGATGGACTTCGGCATCGCCCGCGCGGTGAGCGACGCCTCGTCGACGATGACCCAGACCGCCGCCGTGGTCGGTACCGCGCAGTACCTCTCACCCGAGCAGGCGCGCGGCGAGACCGTCGACTCCCGCTCCGACGTCTACTCCGCGGGCTGCCTGCTCTACGAGCTGCTGACCGGTCGGCCGCCGTTCGTGGGCGACAGCCCGGTCGCGGTCGCCTACCAGCACGTGCGCGAGCCCGCCGTACCTCCCTCGGACCACGACACCGAGCTGCCGCCCGAGGTCGACGCGATCGTGATGAAGGCGCTGGCCAAGCGGGTCGACGAGCGCTATCAGTCCGCGGCCGCCATGCGCGCCGACATCGAGCGCTACCTCGCCGGCCGCCCGGTCCAGGCGCCCCTGCCCCCGGCCGTGCCCCCGCCGCCGCCACCGACCTACCCGACGGCGGTCACCGCGGTCGCGCCGCTCCCTCCGGAGGAGGAGGACGAGCCGCGCGGACGCACCGGCCTGCTCGTCGCCCTCGGGCTGCTGCTGGTGATCCTCATCGCCGGCGCGGCCTACCTGATGCCCCGGCTCTTCGAGTCCGCCCCCGAGCAGGTGGCCACACCGGGTGTCGTGGGCAAGACCGAGAACCAGGCGCGCGCCGCGATCGGCGACGCGGGACTCGCGGTCGGCACCATCGACCGGCAGAACAGCGACAAGGTCGCCGCCGGCAAGGTGATCAGCCAGGACCCCGAGGCCGACACGTACGTCGACCCCGACACCCCGGTCGACCTGGTGATCTCGCTGGGCCAGGCGCAGGTGGCGGTGCCGTCGGTGGTCGGTCTCGACAAGGACGACGCCCAACGCCAGCTCGAGAGCGATCCCTACCACTTCGAGGTCACCTTGAAGGAGGAGGACTCCGACGAGCCGGCCGACCAGGTGCTCCGCACCGACCCGGGCGCCAACACCGAGGTCGACCCGGGCAGCGCGGTCACGGTCTTCTACTCCGACGGTCCCGAGGAGGTCCCCGACGTGCGGGGCCTGCAGCAGGGCCAGGCGAAGAACAAGATCCGGGCCGCCGGCTTCGAGCCGCGGGTGCTGCCCGACAACAGCTCGACCGAGCCGAAGGGCACGGTCACCGACCAGAGCCCCGAGGCCGGCAGCACCCCGCCCCAGGGGACGACGGTGACGATCCTGGTGTCCACCTTCGAGGAGCAGCCGACCGAGTCGCCGAGCCCGTCGGAGTCTCCCTCCGAGAGCCCTTCCGGGAGCCCGACCGGGAGCCCGAGCGTGGTGGTGCCCCGACCGCAGGCCGACACCCCCGCGGTGCTGGCGGACCGCGTCAGCCGGGCGACGCCCCGTCGTCGATCGGGACGGCGTAGCTGAGGTCGAGCAGGCCGTCGTACGCCGGCGCCACGACCGTGGACTCCAGCTGCAGGTCCCAGCCGACCGAGATGGCCGGGTCGGCCGCCTGCTCGCGGTAGGCCTGGAGGTAGTCGTCCCCCTCGATCGCCGTGAGCAGCTCGCCCTGGTCGCCGACCGCCTGGATCACGTAGGGCTGCGGGTAGGGCACGCCCTGGAGCTGGACGGCGTTGCCCTCGCACTTGATGCCGGTCGTCGAGACGATCCGCTGGCCCTCGACGGTGACGGCCTCGGCGCCGCCGCGCCACAGCGCGTTGACGACCGCCTGGATGTCCTGCTGGTGGACCAGGAGCAGGTTGACGTCGCCGGTGGTGGAGTTGATGACGTCCTCCGGGGCGTCCGACAGCGTGATCGTGACGCCCGGACCGGTGCGGGGGGTCAGGCCCGCCGGGTCCTTGAGCTCGGCGACCCGCTGGTGGTAGCGGTTGACGTCGCGGTCGCTCATCGAGGCGGTCATCGCCTGGACCTGGGCGTCGAGGTCGGAGACCTGGTCACGCAGGCCGGCGTACTGGTCCGCCTCGTCCTTCACCAGGGAGGCCAGGTCGGTGTAGCGGCCGGGGCGCAGGTCGGTGCCGTCGCTGTTGGCGGCGCTGACGATGAACAGGGCGCCGCAGAGCAGGATCACGACCGGCGTGCCGATCCGCCACGCGCCGTGCGAGCGGCGTGCCTGGGGCCGGGAGAGCCGGCGGACCGACCGGCGGAGCAGGCCGCGACCCGGCCCGTCGGAGCCGTCGTCGTGCGGCTCCGGGGCCCGCGCGTGGGATCCTCCGGTCACGACGACTAAGGTAGCGCGGAGCCGTCGCCCCATCATGATCGAGGAGCACCCGTGGCCAAGGCCAAGCTCGACCCCCTCGCCCCCGTCCGGGGCCCGATCTTCTCGCCCCGCTTCATCGTGGCGCTGGTGCTGATGCTGGCCGGCATCGCCTGGATGGCGTACTACTACGTCGTCGTCCGCGTGGACCCGACGGTCATCCCGGCACCGGACCCGGGCAAGCCGGCCTTCATGGCCGACCTCGGCAACTGGAACTACCTGATCGGCTTCGGGCTGCTCTTCGTCGGCCTGGTCGTCTCCGCGCACCCCTCCACCCCGCTGGGCCGCGGCCGCGGGGTCGTCGTCGGCATGCTGGGGTGCTTCCTGATCGGCCTGCTGTGGATCTGCATGTACTACGTCTTCAGCAACGACCTCTCCAACATCCCGGTCATGAACGACCTGGGCCAGAAGAACCTCTTCGTCGGCATCGGCTTCATGGCGGTCGGCTTCACCTTCGCCACCCGCTGGGAGTGATGAGCTGCCCCAGCCTGAGCTGGCGAAGGCTGGGATCCAGCAGCCAGGTCGAGTAGCGGCGCGACCGACGAAGGAGGCCGCGACCCGCGTGTCGAGACCCAGCCGTCGGCGCTGACGATCCATCCCAGCGATGACGCCGGTCGGTCCCTCGGGGCCGGCCGGCGTCGTTGCTTCCCACGTCCTCGCGCTCGACGCGACGTCGGGTCCGAGAAGTCTCAGCGGTCACACCAGCCCCGCCAGGTCGAACCGGTCGGGGGAAACCGCACGACACGCCGCCCCGGCCCGGCGTGTCGTGCGGGTCTCCCCGGGCAGGTGACGACAGCAGGACCACCGATCAACCCCCAGGCCGGGACACCGCGCCGACACCTGCGGACCGAAGGTAGCTCGAGCCCGAGATTTCCCCAGCTGGGGACAGACCTGTGGAGAACTACACGCGTGTAGTTCTCCACAGGTGGTTCCACACCTGGGGAGAAACGAGGGATGCCCAGTCGGCGCGAGCTGCCCGCTCCAGCCGCCCGAGTCGGCGCGAGCTGCCCGCGCCAGCGGGCCGAGTCGGCGGGGGTTGCCACCCAGGCGTGGGAAGGCCCGTGGACCGACGTCGCCCGGGTACCCCGGGTCGGCGTCAGGATCAGGTGAGGGCGGCGGTGCGCAGGGCGATCGCCACCAGCAGGAGGAGCGTGATCGCCACCAGGCCGACGACCTGGACGGTGGTACGCCGGGAGCCGCGGGGGGCGTAGACGAGCAGCGCCGCGACGGCCGCGCCACCGAGGAAGCCGCCGAGGTGTCCCTGCCAGGAGATGCCGCTGACGCTGACCGTCAGCAGGAAGTTGATGCCGATCCAGATCAGGATGCCCTGGGGATTGGCGCGCATCTTCAGCGCCACCACGAGCAGCCCGCCCATCAGGCCGAAGATCGCCCCCGACGCGCCGACGGTGGCGCCGTACTCGGGGCCGGCCCAGTAGACCAGCGTCGAGCCCGCGAGCGCCGAGATCAGGTAGAGGGCGAGGAAGCGGGCCCGACCGATCACCATCTCCAGCTGGGGTCCGAGCACGTAGAGCGCGAACATGTTGAACGCGATGTGCAGCACCTCGACGTGGGTGAAGGCGCTGGTCATCAGCTGCCACCAGGCACCGTCGGCCACGCCCGGCATCCACGTCGCGCCGTGGCTGGTGCAGGTGGCCTGGTCGGCGCTCAGGTTGATCAACCCGTTGCCGAGGTCGCAGAAGCCCTTCGGCCTCAGCTCCAGGAGGTCCAGCAGCCGGCTGCCGGCCCCGCCGGTGAGCAGGATCGCCAGCCAGACGGTCACGTTGACGCCGATGATCGCCAGGGACGTGGTCGCGGCGTTCGTCGGCCGCAGCCCGCCGTACGTCGTCCGGTCGCTGCGCGTGGTGCGCCGGCCCTCGGCGACGCACTCGGGGCAGTGGAAGCCGACGGCGGCGTCGCGCATGCAGTCCGGGCAGATCGGACGGCCGCAGCGCTGGCAGCGGATGTGCGACTCCCGGCCGGGGTGCCGGTAGCAGACAGGCACCCCGGTCTCGGGACCGGTGGGTTGGGTCACGCGCGGTGGCTCAGGTGGCTCGGGCAGACGGTCAGCTGCGGACGATCTCGACCGACTCGATGACGACCGCGTCGACCGGCCGGTCGCCCGGACCCGTCGGGGTGCCGGCGATCGCGTCGACGACGTCGCGCGAGGCCTGGTCGGCGACCTCGCCGAAGATCGTGTGCTTGAAGTTCAGCCACGTCGTGGCGCCCACGGTGATGAAGAACTGGGAGCCGTTGGTGCCCGGGCCGGCGTTGGCCATCGCGAGCAGGTAGGGCTTGTCGAAGACGAGCTCGGGGTGGGGCTCGTCCTTGAAGGTGTAGCCGGGGCCCCCGGTGCCGGTCCCGAGCGGGCAGCCGCCCTGGATCATGAAACCGGGGATCACTCGGTGGAAGCCGAGGCCGTCGTAGAACGGGCCGGAGCGCCCGTTGCCGGCGTCGTAGGGCTTGGTGCCCTCGGCGAGGCCGGTGAAGTTCGCGACCGTCTCGGGGGCGTGGTCGGGGAACAGGTTCAGGGTGATGTCGCCCCGGTTGGTCTTCAAGATGGCCTGCAGGTCAGCCATGAGTGCCTCTCGCGTCCGGTGGGTACACCTGGGGCGTACCGCGCTGTCTGTGCCGTCCGATCCTCGCACGAGTACCAAGAGGGCCCGGCAGTCCACCCGCCGATCGGGTCCCGTGGCCTGCTCGTGGGTGCCATGATCGAAGCGACACGACACGACGAGAGGGAGTGCCAGGAAAATGGGTCTGCGCAAGAACAAGTCTTTCCTCGACCAGGCGAGCGAGACCGTCAGCCAGTACGTCGAGCAGGTGAAGCCGCAGGTGGAGTCCGCCGTGGCCTCGGCGAAGGACAAGGCGGGCCCGGCGCTCGCCGACGCGAAGGCCAAGGCCGCCCCCGTCATCGCCGACGCCCGCGCCAAGGCCGCGCCGGCCGTGGCGTCCGGTGCCTCGCTCGCGGCCGAGAAGATCGCCGCCGGCGCGGCGATCGCCGCCGAGAAGGCCGCCGAGGCGGCCCAGGTCGCGGCCGAGAAGATCGAGGAGGTCGCGACTCCCGAGAAGAAGAAGCGGAGCAAGGTCAAGACCCTGCTGGTGATCACCGGGATCGCCGCGGTCGCAGCCTTCGTGGTGAAGAAGATGCAGAGCAGCGGCGAGAGCGAGAACTGGCAGTCGTCCTACACGCCGACGCCCGCCCCGCGGCCGACGGCGGTGGCTGACGAGGCCGCCGGCGCGTCGCCCGACGAGGCGATCGCCGACCAGGCCGAGGCCCCGCACCCGGTGACCACGCCGGAGGACCCGGCCGAGGTCGTCGACGTCGCGGACGAGCCCAAGAAGTAGCACCGCACCACCGCCGGGTCGGCGCTCCAGGGTTCCCCGGATGCGCCGACTCGGCCCTCTCACGCGGCAAGATGCGCCGACTCGGCGGCTCACGCTCTCCCGGATGCGCCGACTCGGCGGCTCACGCTCTCCCGGATGCGCCGACTCGGCCCTCTCACGCGGCAAGACGCGCCGACTCGGCATCCCACCCTGGCAAGCGGTCAGGGGCGGTTGGCGGCGATCCAGTCGTCGATCCGCTCCCACCAGCCGAAGAGCCAGTCGATCCGCTCCTCGCGGCCGTCCGGGATCTCCTCGCGCGGTACCTGCCACCAGCGCATCACGATCCGCTTGTCCATCGGCAGCTCGCGCCACACGTCGGCGACCGTGGCCATGTGGTCCAGGCCGGTGTGCGCGACGAGGACGACGTCCGCGCCCGGGGCGGCGTCGAGCGCCGCGAGGAAGCCGCCCGGCCGGGGCGCGAGGACGTGGGTCATCCGCTCGGCCCGCTCGGCCATCCGCTCCAGCCCGAGGCGGCGGAGCCGGTCGATGGCGCGCTGACGGCGCTGCGGGGTGAAGTTCCCGCCCTCGGGGAAGATCACGAACGCGTCGTTCGCGTCCAGGCCGGTGGCCAGCGACGCGATCTGCTCCTCCAGTCGCTCTCCGTCGCCCGGGTTCGGGGCGATGAACCGGGCCGGGATGCGGCCGGCCAGCACGGCGATCCACGGGTCCCAGGCGAGCGTGTCCTTGAGGACCACCCGGGGCTCGCGGTCGTACCACGCCATCAGCGTGTGGATCAGCACGAAGGAGTCCCCCGGCCCGGCGTGCCGGCAGAGCACCAGGATCGGCAGCCCGGGGTGGGCGTCCGGTGCCGGCCCCTCGGTCTCGATCCGCAGCCGCAGCACCCGCCGCGCCTCGCGGAAGAAGACCCACATCGTGCCCTGCACCAGGTCGTAGTGGATGCCCTCGAAGTACGGCGTCCGCAGCCGCCACCCGAAGCCGGACGAGATCCACAGACCGAGCATCACCACCAGCAGCAGCGCCTCGCAGGTCAGGTAGACGATCGCCACCCACAAGATGCGCAGCGGGCGGAGTCGGCCCGGGACGATCGGCGAGAGCGCGGCCGCCACCAGCAGCCACACCGGGAGGGTCACCCACAGCAGCACCACGAGGGCGACCACCGCCGGCGCCAGGACCAGGCGGCGCAGCACCCAGGTCACGGCCACCGGTTCACCGGGTCTCGTCGAGGTAGGCGACCGACGCGGCGTAGGTCTCGTCGATGCGCTGCTGGACCCCGGAGAAGTCCCGGCTCCCGAGCAGCGTGTCGTCCTTGGCGGAGGTGCCGCGGGCCGGCAGCACGTGCGCCTCGACGCCCTCCGGCAGCTCGGCGAGCTCCCGGTTGAACCGGTGCCGGCGAGCGATCTCGAAGGAGACCCGCGCGACCTCCCACGGGCGCTTCGGCACCGCGAGCGGCCGGTCGATGCGGCCGACCTGCAAGACGTACACCCGGGTCGCCCCGAGCTGCACCGCGCGGCCCAGGGGCACCGAGTTGACGATCCCCCCGTCGAGGAAGTGCTCGTCGCCGACCTGCGCCGGCGGCAGCAGCCCGGGCACGGCGGCGCTCGCGACGACCGCGTCGACCACCCGCCCGGTGGTGAACCAGTGCTCGGCGGCCCGCTCGATGCTGGCGGCGCACACCTGGAACCGGACCGGCAGGTCCTCGAAGGTCAGGTCGCCGAACTCCTCGTCGAGCGCCTGCCGCAGCGGGTCCGACGACCAGAGGTGGGTCTTGGTCGACACGGCCCGGCGGACGGTGCGCAGGGCGCTGTCGCCGTACACCTGGGCGCTCTCGGACTGGCCGGCCCGCTGCCACAGGGCGGTCAGCCTCTCGACGACCGACAGGTCCGGCTCCCGGGCCACGAGCGCACCGTTGAGCGCGCCGACGCTGGTGCCGAGCACCAGGTCGGGGACGATGTCGCGCTCGAGGAGGGCGCGCAGCATGCCGACCTCGACGGCCCCGAGCACCCCGCCGCCACCCAGGACGAAGGCGGTGGTCATCGCACGCGGCCGGGCGACGACGGTCGGTGGGTCACACGGGAGAGGGTCCCACGAGCTCGGGGTGCTCGGCACGCACCTTGAGGTTGACCTTGTGCTCGACCCAGAAGATCAGCAGCGGGACCAGACCCGCGACCAGGTTGAGCAGGGTGAACGTGATCGACCAGCGCATCCGGCGGGCCAGCAGGAACGTGACGACGACGTACGCCATGAAGGCCCATCCGTGCGCGACCCACATGATGCTCAGGGTCTCGCCCAGGCGCTGCAGGTCGCTGCCCTCGGCGGGCAGGTAGCGCAGCGGGAGCGCGACGAACGAGCAGAAGGCGAGCAGGATGCCCACCACGAAGGCCAGCACCCGGTAGGTCCAGAACAGCTTCACGACGCTCAGCCTACGGAGTGACCTGCGAGCGGTCGGCGGCCTCCTGGGCGGCGACCTCCTCCGGTGTCGCCTCGGTCACCCACCGCCACCAGATGAACGCGGCGAAGGCACCGAAGAACCACCACTCGACGGCGTAGAGCAGGTTGCGGATGCTGGTGAGCGCACCGACGTCGGGGAGCTGCTCGGGAGAGGCCTGCTCCAGGCCGGGCCCGGGCTCCTCGGCCACGCCGTAGGCGCCGTACAGGTCCTGGTCGACGTGCTGGATGACGTCGGCGATGCGCAGCTGCGGGAGCACGTCGTCGCCGGGGTCGTCGTCGACCTCGCCGGTGCCCTCGGGGGGCTGCAGCCAGGCGTCCAGGCGCACGCTCCCCGTCGGCGGGGCCGGCGCCTCGGCGGGGTCGGAGACCCACCCCCGGACCACCGGCAGCGCGGCGGCGTCCGGGCCGCCGACCGCGACCGGGGTCACCACCCAGTACCCGTCGACGCCGTCGCGCTCGCGCCCCGACACGAAGAGCGTCCCCGACGGCACCCAGGTCCCGGCCAGGGTGACCGGCTGCCCGACCTTCGTCCCGGGGAACGGGTCGTCGGGACCCATCACGTCGGCGAGCGGGACCGGTCTCGCGCCCGTCAGATCGGCCGCTTCAGCGTCCCGGTGCGCCTGCCAGGCGCCGTACTGCCACAGGCCCAGCCAGAGCGCCACGCCGACCGCGACCAGGGCCAGCAGGTGGCCACCCCAGTACCGCGGGGCGAGCTTGCTGGACACACCGGCCAGCGTACGGGTCCACCATCTGGTCTGACCACTTGACCACCGGATCAGCACCGACCTACCGTGCCGCGGTGCCCCTCCAACCCGTGACCCGCCGCTCCGTGCCCGACGAGGTCTTCGACCAGGTGCTCGCCGAGGTCGTCGACGGCGGGATCGGCGCCGGCGAGCCGCTCCCGAGCGAGCGGCGGCTGGCCGAGGTTCTCGGCGTCTCCCGCCCGGCCGTCCGCGAGGCGCTCCAGCGCATGGCCCAGACCCGGCTGCTCGAGGTGCGTCACGGCGGCGCGACCACGGTGCGCGACTTCCGCCGGTACGCCGGCATGGACCTGCTGCCGCGGCTGCTGGTGCGCGGCGGGGTGCTGGACGCGGCCGTCGCCCGCAGCGTGCTCGAGGCGCGCCTGGTCGTCGGGCCCGGGGTCGCGGCGCTGGCAGCCGAGCGCGGCGGACCCGCGCTCGAGGCCGTGCTGACCGAGACCGTCGACGCGCTCGCGGCGGCCCAGGGGCCGGGTGCCGACGTCGAGCGGCAGGTCCAGGCGCTGACGTTCTGGGACCACGTCGTCGACGCCGCCGACTCGATGGTGTTCCGGTTGATGTTCAACAGCCTGCGGGCGGCGTACGAGCCCGCGCTCGAGGCGCTGGCCCCCGTCATGGCCGAGGAGGTCGGCCAGGTCGGCGCCTATCGCGTCCTCACGGTCGCGATCGCCGCCGGGGACCCGGAGACCGCCCGGGCCGCGGCCGACCGGGTCCTGCGACCGGCCACCGCGAGCATCCTCTCCGCGCTCGACGCACTGTCCTCGCCCCTCACGACGGACTCACCCCTCACGACGGAGGAGTCATGACCCAGCCCCAGGACGCCCTCTCGCCGGCCGAGGTCGACGCGCTCGCAGCACAGCGGCTCGCCGCCGACGAGCAGCGGATCACCGGCGCCCGCCGCACGAACGTCACGCTCGGGACCGCGTGGCGCTCGTTCTGGCGCGCGCCGAGCCCATGGATGATCTCGGCCTTCCTCGTCGCGGCGGTCGTCGGCCGCGTGCTCGCGGGCCGCGGCTCGTGGTGGGAGGCACTGGTCCCCGTCGGACTGGTCGCGCTCTTCCCCGTCATCGAGTGGGTCATCCACGTGTGCATCCTGCACTGGCGCCCGCGCCGATTCGGCCCCGTCGAGGTCGACTCGCTGCTCGCGCGCAAGCACCGTGCCCACCACGCCGACCCCCGCGACATCCCGCTGGTGTTCATCCCGTGGCCGGCGCTGGTGTGGCTGCTGCCGTCGTACGTCGTGGTCGCATGGCTCGCGACGCCGACGACGACAGGCATGTTCACGCTGCTGGTCTCGGTCTACGGCATCAAGCTGGGCTACGAGTGGACCCACTACCTCGTGCACAGCGACTACCGACCGCGGTCGCGGTGGTACCGGTCGGTGTGGCGCAACCACCGGCTGCACCACTACAAGAGCGAGCACTACTGGTTCACCGTCACCACGGCGGGTACGGCGGACCGGCTGTTCGGGACCTACCCCGACCCGGCGACGGTCCAGACCTCCCCCACCGTACGGTCGCTGCACGCCACCGAGGCCGACTGAACCCGTCAGGATCGCGGCATGACGATCCGGCACCTCAACTGCGCGAGCATGCGCCCGCTCGCGAGCCCGCCGATGGTCGCGCACTGCCTCCTGGTCGAGCGGCCGGAGGGCCTGCTGCTCGTCGACACCGGCTTCGGGGCCGCGGACTGCGCCGACCCCAAGCGCCTCGGCCGGCCGTTCCGCTCGGTGGTCCGCCCCGTCCTCGACCCCGCCGAGACCGCGGTCGCCCAGGTCCGCGCCCTGGGTCACGACCCGCGCGAGGTCGCCGACATCGCGCTGACCCACCTCGACCTCGACCACGTGGGCGGCCTCGCCGACTTCCCGGACGCCCGGGTGCACGTGTTCACCGACGAGCTCGAGGCCGCCCTGCACCCGACCGCGCGCGAGCGCGCCCGCTACCTCGAGGTGCAGCGCGCGCACGTCCCGCGGTGGGTGCGCCACGACGTGCCAGGCGACCCGTGGTTCGGTTTCGGCTCGGTGACCGCGCTGGCAGACGACGTGCTCCTCGTCCCGCTGCAGGGCCACACGCGCGGGCACTGCGGCGTCGCCGTACGCCGCCCCGACGGCACCTGGCTCCTGCACGCCGGCGACTCCTACTTCCACGCCTCGGAGAAGGACACGCCACCGGCCGCCCCCGTCGCGCTGCGCACCTTCCAGGCGCTGATGGCGGTCGACGACAAGCGCCGGCGCGCCAACCAGGAGCGGCTGCGGGAGCTGCAGCGCTCGCACGGCGACGAGGTCACCGTCTTCTGCGCCCACGACCCGAGCGAGTACGCCGAGCTCGCGGGCTCGTGAGCGGTCAGCCGCGCACGTACAGGCCGGCGCGGTCCTTGACCACGTAGGCCAGGATCAGCGCCAGCGGGAAGCAGATCAGGCTCAGCACGAAGTAGCCGAAGAAGCTGTGCCCCTTGCGGCCCGCCACCCGGGCCGGCCAGAAGGCGATGGCCACCCAGATGATCAGCCCGATGATCCCCAGGCTGATCCAGCCCGCGTCGCTCATGAGCACGTACACGTCGGTCCTCCGATCCTCGTGGCCCGCCCGGGATCGGTGCCGATCTCTCGACACGGCCAGCGTAGGGCCGCGGCGCCGTGCGCGTCCGGTGTTCGGCCCTCAGCCTGGTCGACGGCGCCCCTGCAGGTTTCCCCGGCTGACCGGGGATCCCTGGACTTGATGGGTGTTGCAACACCCACGAAGTGCAGGGATTCCCCACGGAGTCACGGGGTGGGCGGACCGCTACCCATGGCGCCATGTCCGCGAGCTGGGACAAGACAGCATGGTGGAGCCTAGGGGACTCGAACCCCTAACCCCCTGCTTGCAAAGCAGGTGCGCTACCAATTGCGCCAAGGCCCCCGGTGGAGCGGGGTGCAGCGGTGGAGCGAGCGACTCAGGCGCGCTCGACCGGGTCGGTCGCCTCGGCCCAGAGCGCCTGCTCCTTCTTGCCCTCGTCGAGCTTGCGCTTGACGACGACGGCGGCGCCGACGAGGAGGGCGAGGACCAGGATCTTCTTCATGCTGCACTCCCACTGGATCGGGACCGGGGACCGAGGGGCGGAACCCCTGGCGAGTGGGCCTAACAGGACTTGAACCTGTGACCTCTTCCTTATCAGGGAAGCGCTCTAACCGTCTGAGCTATAGGCCCGTGAACCGAGGCGTGACATTACCGGATCTGCGAAGGGGGCGACAAAACGGGGTGCCCGCCGACGACCGGCCGAGCGACAACCCTCAGCGCTCGTCCTCGGCCAGCGTCAGCTCGACGCCGCCGAGCAGTGCTGCGGACATGTTGTAGAGGAACGCGCTGAGGGTCGCGATCGCGGTGATCAAGATGACGTCGACGCACGCGACGAGGATCGTGAAGCCCATCACCCGCGACATGCCGACGTAGGTCTCGACGTCCCAGCCCTCGGCGTCCTGGCCGCCGACCACGTCCTGCACGGTCTGGTTGATGGAGTCCCACACACCGGCAGCGGCGAGCACCGACCAGATGATGAAGACCGACACGACCGTGACGACGCCGAGGGCGACCGCCAGGAGGAACGACGTCTTCATCACCGACCACGGGTCGATCCGGGTCAGTCGCAGGCGCGCGCGCCGCGGCGGGCGCTTGCCGACGGCGGCCTTCTTCGCGGCCTTGGCCGACTCGGGCTGGGCGTTCGCACGGTGCTCGTCGGCCGCCCGGCTGAGCTTGGCCGAGATCCGCTCGCCCAGGGGCGCACGAACGGCGGTGTCCTGGCGATCGGTCATCAGCCGTTACTCTCTCTCGTCGGTGTCGGACTCGTCGATTGTTGCATCCGTACCCTCAACAGACGATTTCACGGCGTCGTCGGTTGCCTCCGGCGCCTCGTTGCTCGGCTCGGTCGCCTCCGCCGCCTCGTCCGCCGCCTCGTCCTCGCGCGCCTCGATCGAGCGGGCGACGACGGCGACGGCGTCACCGGACTTGGGCGTCACGAACTTCACACCCATGGTCGAGCGGCCGGTCGGGCGGAAGTCGGCGTTGATCGGGCTCCGCACGACCTGACCGCCCTGGGTGATCGAGAGGATCTCGTCACCCTCGACCACGATGAACGCGCCGACCAGCTGGCCGCGGTCCTCGTTGGCCAGTGCCATCGCCTTGATCCCGAGGCCACCGCGGTTGGTCGTGCGGTACTCCGAGATCCGGGACCGCTTGGCGAAGCCACCGTCGGTGATCGTGAAGACGTACTGCTCCTTCACGTCGGGCAGGTCTCCAGCCTGGATCGGTGCATCGACAGGCGGTCCCTGAGGAGCGAGCTTGCGAGCGTCTCGAAGGGTGGCCTCGGCGGCCTCCTCGGCCGCGACCTGGTCGGCTCGGATCACCGACATCGAGAGCACGGAGTCGGCGTCGCTGCGGAACTTCATGCCGGTGACGCCGGACGTCGCCCGGCCCATCGGCCGCAGCTGTGCGTCGTCGGCGCGGAACCGGATGGCCTGGCCCTTGCGGGAGACCAGCAGGATGTCGTCGGCGGGCTCGACCAGCTCGGCGCCGATGAGCTCGTCGTCGTCCTCGCGGAAGTTGATGGCGATGACGCCGGCCTGCCGGGGACTGTTGTAGTCACCCAGCCGGGTCTTCTTCACCAGGCCGCTGCGCGTGGCGAGCACGAGGTACGGCGCCTGCTCGTAGTCCCGGATCGCCAGCACCTGGGCGATGCTCTCGTCGGGCTGGAACGACAGCAGGCCGGCGACGTGCCCGCCCCTGGCGTCGCGCGAGGCCTCCGGGAGGTTGTAGGCCTTGGTCCGGTAGACCCGGCCGGCCGTGGTGAAGAACAGCAGCCAGTGGTGGTTGGTCGTGGCGATGAAGTGCTCGACCACGTCGTCGCCGCGCAGGGCCGCGCCCCGCACGCCCTTCCCGCCGCGCTTCTGGGTGCGGTACTGGTCGGCACGGGTCCGCTTGGCGTAGCCGCCGCGGGTGATCGAGACGACCAGGTCCTCGTCGGGGATCAGGTCCTCCATCGAGAGGTCCCCGTCGGCGGCGATGATCTGGGTGCGGCGGTCGTCGCCGTACTTGTCGACGATCTCGGTGAGCTCGTCGGCGACGATCTGCCGCTGCCGCGACACGTTCGCGAGGATGTCCTCGAGGTCGGCGATCTCGAGCTCGATCTTGGCGAGGTCGTCGATGATCTTCTGGCGCTCGAGCGCGGCCAGCCGGCGCAGCTGCATGTCGAGGATCGCGTTGGCCTGGATCTCGTCGATCTCGAGGAGCTCGATCAGCCCCCGGCGGGCGTCGTCGACCTCGGGCGACCGGCGGATCAGCGCGATCACCTCGTCGAGCTGGTCGAGCGCCTTGACCAGGCCGCGCAGGACGTGGGCCCGCTTCTCGGCCTCGCGGAGCCGGAACTCCGTGCGCCGGCGGATGACCTCGACCTGGTGGGTGACCCAATTGCTGATGAACTGGTCGATCGAGAGCGTGCGCGGGACGCCGTCGACCAGCGCCAGCATGTTGGCGCTGAAGTTGGTCTGCAGCTCGGTGTGCTTGAGAAGGTTGTTGAGGACCACCCGGGCGACGGCGTCGCGCTTGAGCACGACGACCAGCCGCTGGCCGGTGCGGTCGGAGGTGTCGTCACGGACGTCGGAGATGCCCTGCACCTTGCCGGAGTCCGCGAGCTCGGCGATCTTCAGCGCGAGGTTGTCGGGGTTGACCATGTAGGGCAGCTCGGTGATCACCAGGCAGGTGCGGCCCTTGCTGTCCTCGTCGACCTCGATCACCGCGCGCTGGGTGACCGAGCCGCGGCCGGTGCGGTAGGCCTGCTCGATGCCCTGGTGGCCCACGATCAGCGCGCCGTTGGGGAAGTCGGGGCCCTTGATCCGCTCGATCAGGGCGTCCTGGAGCTCCTCACGGGTCGCGTCGGGGTGCTCCAGCGCCCACTTCGCCCCCTCGGCGACCTCCCCGAGGTTGTGCGGGGGGATGTTGGTGGCCATGCCGACCGCGATGCCGGCGGATCCGTTGACCAGCAGGTTCGGGAAGCGGGACGGGAGGACGACGGGCTCCTCGGAGCGGCCGTCGTAGTTGGGCTGGAAGTCGACGGTCTCCTGCTCGATGTCGCGGACCATCTCCATGGCCAGCGGGGCCATCCGGCACTCGGTGTACCGCATCGCCGCGGCGGAGTCGTTGCCCGGCGAGCCGAAGTTGCCCTGGCCGTGGACGAGCGGGGCCCGCATCACCCAGGGCTGGGCGAGCCGGACGAGGGTGTCGTAGATCGCGGTGTCGCCGTGGGGGTGGTACTGACCCATGACGTCGCCCACCACGCGGGAGCACTTGGAGAACCCGCGGTCGGGACGGTAGCCGCCGTCGTACATCGCGTAGAGCACCCGGCGGTGCACGGGCTTGAGGCCGTCGCGCACGTCGGGGAGCGCGCGGCCGACGATGACGGCCATCGCGTAGTCGATGTACGCGCGCTGCATCGAGGTCTGCAGCTCCACGGGTTCGATCCGGCCGCCCGGGCCCTCGGGGGGAGTGGTGCCGCCGTCGGTGGGGGTCTCGGTCACAGGTGCTCTCTCTGGTCGCTTCTACGGAAATCTAGGAATGGTGCTAGAGACCTAGATATCGAGGAATCGGACGTCCTTGGCGTTGCGCTGGATGAAGGACCGGCGCTGCTCGACGTCCTCACCCATGAGGATCGAGAAGATCTCGTCGGCGTGCGCGGCGTCGTCGAGCGTCACCTGCAGCATCAGCCGCTGCTCGGGATCCATCGTGGTCTCCCACAGCTCCTTGGCGTTCATCTCGCCGAGGCCCTTGTAGCGCTGGACCGGGTTCTCCTTGGGCAGCTTCTTGCCGGCCGCCTGGCCGTCGCGCAGCAGCGCGTCGCGCTCGGCGTCGGAGTAGACGAACTCGTGGTCGTGCGGCTTGTTCCACCGCAGCCGGTAGAGCGGCGGCTGCGCCATGTAGACGTAGCCCCCCTCGATGAGCGGCTTCATGAACCGGAAGAGCAGCGTCAGCAGGAGGGTGTTGATGTGGTGGCCGTCGACGTCGGCGTCGGCCATCAGCACGACCTTGTGGTAGCGGAGCTTGTCGAGGTCGAACTCGTCCTGGATGCCGGTGCCCAGCGCCGAGATGATCGACTGCACCTCCTGGTTGCCGAGGACCTTGTCGATGCGGGCCTTCTCGACGTTGAGGATCTTGCCGCGGATCGGCAGGATCGCCTGGATCCGCGGGTCGCGGCCCTGCCGCGCCGAGCCGCCGGCGGAGTCGCCCTCGACGATGAAGACCTCGCACTCGGCCGGGTTCGTCGACTGGCAGTCCGAGAGCTTGCCCGGCAGGCCGCCGCCGCCGAGCAGGCCCTTGCGCGATCGCGCCAGGTCGCGCGCCTTGCGCGCGGCCATCCGGGCCTGGGCCGCGGCCTGGGCCTTGCGGATGATGTCGCGTCCCTCGGCCGGGTTCTGCTCGAGCCACGCGCCGAGCTGGTCGTTGACCACGCGCTGGACGAAGCCCTTGGCCTCGGTGTTGCCGAGCTTGGTCTTCGTCTGACCCTCGAACTGCGGCTCGCCGAGCTTGATCGAGATGATCGCGGTCAGGCCCTCCCGGATGTCGTCACCCGAGACCCGGTCCTCCTGCTTCTTCATCAGGCCCCACTCGGACCCCCAGTTGTTGACCAGCGAGGTCAGGGCCGCGCGGAAGCCCTCCTCGTGGGTGCCGCCCTCGTGGGTGTTGATCGTGTTGGCGAAGGTGTGGACCGACTCGGTGAACGAGGTGTTCCACTGCATCGCCACCTCCAGGCTCATGTGGTTCTCCACCGAGTCCGGGGTCTCGGCCTCGAACGAGATGATCGAGGGGTTCGACGCCTGCTTCTTGCGGTTGATGTGCTGGACGTAGTCGACCAGCCCGCGGTCGTAGCGGAACACCTGCTCGACGCCGCCGGTCTCGGCCCGCTTGATGCTGTCGTGCCGGTTCGCGTCGACGTCGTCGGCGACCGTGTCGTCCTCGACCGCGTCGGCGAGCTCGTCGGCCGCCGGCCGCTCGTCGCGCACGACGATCTCCAGGCCCTTGTTGAGGAAGGCGTACTCCCGGATCCGCGAGGTGATCGTCTCCAGGGAGTACGACGTGGTCTCGAAGATGTCGGGGGAGGCCCAGAACGTGATCGTGGTGCCGGTGCGCTCGCCCGGCTCCATCGCGCGGACCTCCTCCAGGTCCCCGTCCGGTACGCCGAGGGTGAAGCTCTGCCGCCACAGGTGGCCGCGGTTGCGCACCTCGGCGACGACCCGCGACGAGAGCGCGTTGACGACCGAGACGCCGACCCCGTGCAGGCCACCGGACACCTTGTAGCCGCCACCGCCGAACTTGCCGCCGGCGTGCAGGACCGTGAGCGCCAGGGTCAGCGCGGGCAGCTCCTGGCCCGGAGCGGTGTCGGTCGGGATGCCGCGCCCGTTGTCCTCGACCCGGATGCCGCCGTCGGCGAGCAGGGTCAGGACGATCCGGTCGCAGTAGCCGGCCAGGGCCTCGTCGACCGCGTTGTCCACGATCTCCCAGATCAGGTGGTGCAGGCCGCGCTCACCGGTGGAGCCGATGTACATGCCGGGGCGCTTGCGGACCGCCTCGAGGCCCTCGAGGACCTGGATCGCGGAGGCGTCGTACTCGGTCTCGACCCGGTTGCTGACGGCCGGCGGAGCGGTGGGGGTCTCGTCCGGGTCGACGGGGTTGACGTCGCTCACGCGCACCTCTTCTTCGGCTGTTCTCCGGCTGTCGATCAGGGGAGTCCTGACATGGTGACGGCCGCGTGCCCGGGGGCGCTGCGGCCGAGTCCCATGATAGCCCTCCAGAGGCCGTATTCCACGCGGCACCCTCCGGCCGGGGGGTGTCTGTGGATGAAAAAGGGTCCTGAGCGTCGCGTGAGCGGCGATCGACGGGCCGCGCAGGGGTGCGGACAGGCCCCCGTACGTCGAAGCGGCCGCCAGATCGTCTGCGGCGAGCCTGTCGGCGCGGACGCGTGCTCAGCCGTAGGTGTCCCGCGGCCCACGGCCGTCGCGGACCGATCGGGGACCCTTGGTCCAGGTCGGCAGGTGCGGGCCCTGCACGTCGATGGCGGTGACCGTGCCGTGCCCGAGCTCCTCGTTGAGGCGGCGGACGACCGCGGGCGCGAGCAGGCGCAGCTGGGTGGCCCAGGCGGTCGAGTCGGTGCGCACCACCAGCCGCCCGTCAGCGAAGGACTCGGGGGTGCAGTGCTGGGCCACCTCGGCGCCGACCAGCTCCTCCCACCGGCCGAAGACGCCGTGCACGCGCAGGTCGAGCTCCCAGCCGTGGTCGTCGACCAGCCGGTGCAGCGTGGTGTCCAGCAGCTGGGGGTCCCGGTCGTCGGGGTGGGCACCGGACACCCGGCCGCGGGACGGGGAGTCCGGGCGACGACGCCGCGTGGTCCGGGCGGCCGGGGTCGAGCGCGCGGTGGCCCGCGTCAGCGCCCGGGCCAGGTCCAGCCCGTCGTCGCGGTGCTCGGGGTCCTCGGTCGGTGGGGGACCTTCGGGGAGGTCCGGCGGGGCGGAGGACTCGCCGTCGTGCTCACTGCTCACGGACCACCTCCCCGTTCCCGACGGCGTAGCGGACGCCGGCCAGCGCGGCCGGGACGTCGGCCGCGACGGCGGCGGTGACCAGGACCTGCTCGGCACCGGCGACCAGGTCGGCGAGCTGGGCCCGCCGGTCGGTGTCGAGCTCGGCGAAGACGTCGTCGAGGATCAGGATCGGGTCGTCGCCGTCGGCACGGAGCAGGTCGTACGACGCCAGCCGCATCGCGAGCGCGAAGGACCAGGACTCCCCGTGGGAGGCGTAGCCCTTGACCGGCAGGCGGGTGGGGTCGTCATCGGGTCCGGCCCCGTGCCCCAGGGTCAGCAGCAGCTCGTCGCGGTGGGGGCCGACGAGCGAGACCCCACGATCGAGCTCGTCACCCCGCCGCCGTTCGACCTCGGCGAGCAGCGCCTCGGTGAGGTCCTCGCGCGCGGTCCGGCCGTCGACGTCGAAGGACGGCCGGTACTCGATGTCGGCGTCGTCCCGGGTGGCGCCGCGGGCCACGGTCTCGTACGCCTTGCCGACGTAGGGCCGCAGCGCGTCGACCAGCGCGAGCCGCTCGGCGAGGAGCTCGCCGCCGGTCCGCGCCAGGTGGGCGTCCCACACCCCGAGCGTCGACAGGGCCGACTCCTGCGACGAGCTGCCGCGGCGTGCGGCTCCCGCGGTCTTGAGCAGCGAGTTGCGCTGCCGCAGCACCCGGTCGTAGTCGGCACGCACGCCGGCCAGCCGCGGTGCCCGCAGGACGAGCAGGTCGTCGAGGAACTTCCGCCGGTCGCCCGGGTCGCCCTTGACCAGCGTGAGGTCCTCGGGCGAGAAGACGACCGTGCGCACCAGGCCGACCAGCTCGCGGGCACGGGGGAGCGGGGACCGGTTGACCCGGGCGCGGTTCGACCGGCCCGGGTTGAGCTCGACCTCGAGCACCGCGGTCCGCCCGTCGCGGACGACCGCGGCCCGGACGACCGCGCTCTCCGCTCCGGCCCGGACCAGCGGGGCGTCGCTGGCGACGCGGTGGGACGCGAGCCGCGAGAGGTAGTCGATCGCCTCGACCAGGTTGGTCTTGCCCTGACCGTTGCGTCCGATGAACGCCGTCACCCCGGGCCCGAGCGCGACCTCAGCGGTCGCGTAGGAGCGGAAGTCGTGGAGCGTCAGGTGCGAGACGTGCACGGCGTACGGCGGTGTGGTGGTCGGGCCGCGGCTAGGGCGCGACGTCGCCGCCCTGGGGCGGCTCGGTGTGGACGGCGTGGCCGCCGAACTGGTTGCGCATCGCTGCGATCGCCTTCATCGCCGGGCTGTCGTCCTGCCGCGAGGCGAACCGGGCGAAGAGGGACGCGGCGATGACGTTCATCGGCACCGCGTTGTCGATCGCGGCCTGGACGGTCCACCGGCCCTCACCGGAGTCGTCGGCGTAGCCGGCGATCTTGTCCAGGTGGGTGTCCTCCTGGATCGCGGCGACGAGGAGGTCGAGGAGCCAGGACCGGATCACGGTGCCGGAGCGCCAGGAGTCGAACACGTCGGTGACGTTGTCGACCAGGTCGACCTTCTCCAGCAGCTCCCAGCCCTCGGCGTAGGCCTGCATGATCGCGTACTCGATCCCGTTGTGGACCATCTTGGCGAAGTGGCCGGCGCCCGGGGCCTGTCCTGCGTGCACGAACCCGCCCTCGGTCGGCTTGAGGGCGTCGAAGGCCGGCTGCACCTTGGCGACGTCCTCGTCGGTGCCCCCGCACATCAGCGCGTAGCCGTTCTGGAGGCCCCAGACGCCGCCGGAGACGCCGCAGTCGACGAACCCGACGCCCCTCTCCGCCAGCATCGCGGCGTTCTGCTGGTCGTCGGTCCACTTGGAGTTGCCGCCGTCGACCACCAGGTCGCCGTCTCCGAGGAGCCCGGCGAGCTCGGTGATGGTGTCGCGGGTCGGCTCGCCGGCCGGCACCATCACCCACACCACCTTGGGGGAGGGCAGCTGCTCGACCATCGCCGCGAGGCTGTCGGCGTCGGCCAGGTCCGGGTTGCGGTCGTAGCCGACGACCGTGTGTCCCGCCTCGCGCAGCCGCGTGCGCATGTTGCCGCCCATCTTGCCGAGACCAACGAGTCCGATGTCCATGTCACGACACTAGCCGGGCACGACGCAGTCGTGCACGGCGTGTGGCGGGGGGTTGAGCAAGGCTGCGACCGAGCTTGCGAGGTCGCAACGCCGCGTCGAAACCCGGGAGGACCGCGCTACGACGAGGTCGTGGCCCGCGTGCGGCGGGAGGTCGGGCGAGCCTGCGGGCGCACTCAGGACAGCAGGCGGCGCGGCATCAGCAGGTAGCGGAACGACGGGTCGTCCTGGTCGTCACCGCGCCCGCTGACGACGACCGGCTTGGACGCCTGGGTGAAGGCCAGCTCGACGACGGGCTGGTCGATCGCGGTGAGGCCGTCGAGGAGGAACTGGGGGTTGAAGCCCGTGGTGATGTCCTCGCCCTCGATCGTCGCCTCGATCGACTCCGATGCCTGCGCCTCGTCGCCGGACCCGGCGTCGAGGGTGAGCACGCCGTCGCTGAAGGCGAGCTGGATGGCGGTGTTGCGCTCGGCGACCAGGGCCACCCGCTTGACCGACTCCACCAGCGCGGCCTTGTCGACGACCGCGGTGGTCTGGTGCTCGCTGGGGAAGAGGCTGCGGACCTTGGGGAACTCGCCGTCGAGCAGGCGCGTGGTCGTGCGACGTACGCCGCCGGGCGCCTGACCCTCGAAGCCGATGATCCCCTCGCCGGTGCCGGTGGTCGCCAGCGCGATGGTCACCTCGCCGCCGGCGGTGAGCGACTTGGCGGTGTCGCCGAGCACCCGGGCCGGGACGAGCGCGGCCGCCGACTCGTCGGGCGTGCGGGGGTGCCAGGCGAGCTCGCGGTGCGAGAGCCGGAAACGGTCGGTGGCGAGCAGCGAGATCGTGTCGCCGTCGATCTCGATCCGGACGCCGGTGAGGACCGGCAGCATGTCGTCGCGACCGGCGGCGGTGACCGCCTGGGCGACCGCGTGCGCGAACCCCTCGGCGTCGACGGTGCCGGTCGCGGCGGGCATGTCGGGCAGTGAGGGGTAGTCCTCGACCGGCATCGTCTGCAGGCTGAACCGCGCGGAACCGCAGGTCAGGGACACCCGGGCGCCGTCGAGGACCATGTCGACGGGCTTGGCGGGCAGGCTGCGGCAGATGTCGGCGAGCAGCCGGCCGCTCACCAGGGCCCGGCCCTCGTCGCTGACCTGGGCGCTGAGCGTCGCCCGGGCCGAGGTCTCGTAGTCGAAGCTGGAGAGCACCAGGCCGTCGTCGGTGGCCTCGATGAGCAGTCCGGCCAGCACCGGGACGCTGGGTCGGACCGGGAGGCTGCGGGCGGCCCAGGCGACGGCATCGGCGAGCACGTCGCGCTCGACGCGGAACTTCACGATGGGGTTCCTTCGGGTCGGCTGGTTCGGGATGCCAGGAGGACCTGGCACGGGTCCGGGCACCCCGGGGGGCGCCGGTTCTGGGATGCGAATCCTGCCATGCACCGCCGACCCGCGGGAGTTGTCCCCAGGAAGGGGCCCGGGTGGATGTTCACGGACGATCGTGATGTCTGGAGGTACGGAGGAGTCATAGCGTCGGTGGAGACTGTGGAGAAGTGCTGTTCTCGCAGGTCAGCGCGGCGAGCCGCGGTGCACAGGCCCTGTGGAACGACAAATGAGGATCTCGTCGGTGGTGTGGAGCGGCGGCCGGCGGTCGGATGCGTGTCGTTCTGTGTCCACAGGCTCTCCCTGGTCTGGGCACCACCGCCCACACGTGGTCCACAGGCGCCGGGCCGGTGCCGAACCGGTCCCGGGGAGTGGCTCGGGACCGGTTCGGGACGTGACAGGTTCGCCCGGCGCTCAGGCCTGACGGGCTTGGAGCTTGATCCGGTTGGTCAGCTCGGAGACCTGGTTGAACACCGCTCGGCGTTCCGCGAGGAGCTGGTTGATCTTGCGGTCGGCGTACATGACCGTCGTGTGGTCGCGGTTGCCGAACTGGGCGCCGATCTTGGGCAGGGAGAGATCGGTGAGCTCGCGGCACAGGTACATGGCGATCTGCCGGGCCATCACCAGGTGGCGTCCCCGGCTGGGTCCGGTGAGCTCCTCGATGGAGAGCCCGAAGTACGCCGCGGTCTGGGCGATGATCAGGGCGGCGGTGATCTCGGGCTCGCCGCCCTCGGGGATCAGGTCCTTGAGCACGATCTCGGCCAGGGTCATGTCGACCTCCTGGCGGTTGAGGTTCGCGAACGCCGTGACCCGGATCAGCGCGCCCTCGAGCTCTCGGATGTTGGTCTGGATCTTGCTCGCGATGAACTCCAGGACGTCCGGGGGCGCGGTGAGCCGGTCCATCGCGGCCTTCTTGCGCAGGATTGCGATGCGGGTCTCGAGGTCGGGCGGCTGGACGTCGGTGATCAGGCCCCACTCGAACCGGTTGCGCAGCCGGTCCTCGAGCGCTTCGAGGCGCTTGGGGGCGCGGTCGGAGGTCAGCACGATCTGCTTGTTGGCGTTGTGGAGGGTGTTGAACGTGTGGAAGAACTCCTCCTGGGTCTGGGTCTTGCCCTCCAGGAACTGGATGTCGTCGATGAGGAGCACGTCGACGTCGCGGTAGCGGCGCTTGAACCGGTCCTGCCGGTCGTCGCGGATCGCGTTGATGAACTCGTTGGTGAACTCCTCGCTCGACACGTACCTGACCTTGGCGCCGGTGTAGAGCGATCGGACGTAGTGACCGATGGCGTGCAGCAGGTGGGTCTTGCCGAGACCGGAGTCGCCGTAGACGAGGAGCGGGTTGTACGCCTTGCCCGGGGCTTCCGCGACGGCGACGGCGGCGGCGTGCGGGAATCGGTTGGAGGACCCGATGACGAAGGTCTCGAAGGTGTACTTGGGGTTCAGGCGGGTCTCGAGGGCGCTGGGCCGGGTCCCGCTGTCGATGGCCGGCTCCCGAGGACCGACGGGCAGGGGGGCGGGAGGCGCCTCGTGGGGAATTGTCGACATATCGATCTCTCGACTTGTCGATTCATCGAGGACGGGAGGCGCGACCGGGCCGGCCTCCTCGAGCTGCGGGTTGACGGTGACCGCTATCCGGATCTCGCGATCGAAGCGGACGGTGAGCGCGTCCTCGAGCTGGGCGCGCAGCCGACCCTCAAGCTGGTTGCGCGTGAAGTCGTTGGGCACCGCGACGATCGCGGTGCTCTCGTGCAGGGTGACCGGTTCACTGGCCCGCAGCCAGGCCCGTTGGTTGGGCTGGAGGTCGTCCACGACGCCGCGCCAGGCGACGCGCAGGTCCGGACCCAGGTTCGGCCCGAGGTCCGAGGTGCTCTGCTCCACCGTTCCCGCTTTCCTGATCTGCTGGTCGGCCGGTCCTGCGGGGGCCGACGTCATGGTCGGTGGTTCCGGCCGATCCTGTCGCGGATCTGACCACGCCCGGAGGACTTCGTACTGCGTCCACAAGTTTGTCCACAGGTTGTGAACCCGACCGCCCCGAGGTGGAGCGGGCCGGCGCGAGGCCATCGCAGGACCGGATCGACCGAGCATCTGTGCAGGTCAGAGGCCTGTTTCCAGGTGTCGTGACCTGCGTCACACGCGTGATCCGTCCGGTGCGTCCACGATGGCGGGGAACCTCGTTGCGAGCGAACGTAACAAGCGTCAGCAGGCGGCGGCAACCCGTCATCCACAGGTTGGCCGAGGCCGGTCCAGCGCCGGTTTGACCCTGTGGATTGCCAGCGCGTACCGTTGCTCGGTCACCCGGTGTCGACCGGTGCCGCATGTCCACGACAGCGCTGGAGCGCCGCGTGGGTGGGCGGTGCCAGCCGAAGGTCCTCGCGGACACGGTGCTGCGCTGCTGCCCGGCCCGGCGTGACTGCCCTGACAACACCATGGAGAGAAGCTCGTGAGCAAGCGTACGTACCAGCCGAACAACCGCCGCCGCCACAAGGTGCACGGGTTCCGCCTGCGCATGCGCACCCGCGCCGGCCGCTCGATCCTGTCCTCGCGTCGCCGCAAGGGCCGCAAGAGCCTCGCCGTCTGACGGCGCTGCGGCCCGATCCAGGCCAGCCGCGTGCTGTCCTCGGCTCACCGCCTCACCGACGGTGCCTCGTTCCGCGAGGCGGTCCGTAGCGGCCGCCGCAGCGGATCGCGCACCGTCGTCGTGCATCTGGCCTCCGGTACGTCGGGCGGCGCGGCGGGCTCGGGACCGTGGGTCGGCTTCGTGGTCAGCAGGGCCGTGGGCAACGCCGTCACCCGCAACCGCGTGAAGCGCCGACTCCGCCACCTGGTCCGGGAGCACCTCTCGTCGCTCCCGGGCAGCGCCGTGCTCGTGGTCCGGGCGCTCCCGGCCTCGGCCGACGCCTCTGCCGCGGAACTCCGCACCGATCTCGCGCGTTGCCTCCGTCGGGCGCTCGCCCCGGTGGAGCCGGAGGTCCGGACATGAGGTACGACCCGCTGCGGTGGCTGCTGATCGGCCTCCTCCGCGCCTACCGGCTGCTCATCAGCCCGCTCTACGGGCAGGTCTGTCGCTACCACCCGACCTGCTCGGCCTACGCCCTCCAGGCCGTGACCGAACGGGGCAGCATCATCGGGTCGTGGCTGACCGTGCGTCGGCTGGTCCGGTGTCACCCGTGGGCCGCCGGCGGCTACGACCCCGTGCCCGCCCGCCCCTCCGCACCGTCGTCCCGCCTGAATGCGGGTACCTCTCCCTCGACCCAGCAAGGAGCCTGATCCGTGGGATTCCTCGGCGACATCGGCCACTTCATCATGACGCCGCTGTACTACGCCATCTCCGCCGTGCTCGTCGCCTGGCACTGGATGTTCACCAACATCCTGCAGATGAACCCCGACGGTGGCGCGACCTGGGTGCTGTCGATCATCGGCCTGACCATCACGGTGCGGGCAGCGCTGATCCCGCTGTTCGTCAAGCAGATCAAGTCCAGCCGGAACATGCAGCTGATCCAGCCCAAGGTCAAGGAGCTGCAGAAGAAGTACGGCCACGACCGGGAGCGCCTCGCCCAGGAGACGATGAAGCTGTACAAGGAGAGCGGGACCAACCCGTTCGCCTCGTGCCTGCCGATCCTGATCCAGATGCCGATCTTCCTGGCGCTCTTCCGGCTGCTGGACCACCATGCGGCCAACGGTGACGGCATCGCGTTCCTGACCGACCCGCTGGCCGAGAGCTTCGGCAACGCCAAGCTGTTCGGCGTGGTGCCGCTGAGCGCGACGTTCCTCGACAGCGGTGGGGTCCTCGCGGTGCAGATCGTGGCCGCCGTGCTCGTCATCGCGATGACCGCGACGACCTTCACCACGCAGCGGCAGCTGATGAGCAAGAACATGCCCGCGGACGCGTTGAGCGGCCCGTACGCCCAGCAGCAGAAGCTGCTCCTCTACGTGCTGCCCGTGGTCTTCGCGGTCGGTGGCATCGCATTCCCCATCGGCGTCCTCTTCTACTGGACCACCTCCAACCTGTGGACGATGGGCCAGCAGTTCTACGTGATCCGCAACAACCCGGCGCCCGGCACCTCCGCTGCGAAGGCGAAGGAGGAGCGCGACCGGCTCAAGGCCCAGAAGCACGGCCGTGCCGTGGCGGCCCCGGTCGTGGAGGAGCCGGCTCCCGAGGTCCGGCCGACCCAGCGGCAGCAGCCCAAGCGCCAGTCGCGCCAGCAGCGCAAGAAGACCGGCGGGCCGCAGCCCGCCTCGAAGCCCAAGCCCGAGGGAGGCAACCAGTGACCGACCAGCAGTCGACCGACCTGACCGAGCCGATCGCGACCGCAGACGCGTCCGCACCGGACGAGGACCGCGACGAGGTGGCGACGGACGCCCCCTCGCGGACCGAGCGTCTCGAGCAGGAGGGCGACATCGCGGCCGACTACCTCGAGGAGCTCCTCGACATCGCCGACCTCGACGGCGACCTGGACATGGACGTGGACGGTGACCGTGCAGCCGTGTCGATCGTGGGTGCCGACCTGTCGCAGCTCGTCGGCGCCCGGGGCGAGGTGCTCGACGCTCTCCAGGAGCTCACGCGCCTGGCGGTCTACCGGGAGACCGGTGAGCGATCCCGACTGATGCTGGACATCTCCGGCTACCGCGCGCAGAAGCGGACCGAGCTGGTCGAGCTCGCCGAGCGGACCGTGGCGCGGGTGCGGGAGTCGGGCGAGCCGGCGTCGCTGGACCCGATGTCGCCGTTCGAGCGCAAGGTCGTCCACGACGCGGTGGCTGCCGCTGGGCTGACCTCGGAGTCGGAGGGCGTGGAGCCCCGGCGCCACGTCGTCGTGCTGCCGGGGTGAACGACGTTTCACGTGAAACACCCTCCGCGCCCGACCGGGCGCGGGGGGTGTTTCCGTCTGAGCGGCTTCCGGTGGCACAGCGGTACGCCGAGCTGCTGGCGACCGAGGGGGTCGTGCGCGGGCTGATCGGACCGCGCGAGGTGCCCCGGCTCTGGGACCGGCACCTGGTCAACTGCGCGCTGGTGGCGCAGGTGGTGTCACCGGGAGCGTCGGTCTGCGACGTGGGGTCGGGCGCCGGCCTGCCCGGCCTGGTGCTGGCGATCGCGCGCCCGGACCTCACCGTGACGCTCGTCGAGCCGCTCCTGCGCCGCACCACCTTCTTGGAGGAGGTGGTCTCGGCCCTGGGGCTGGAGCGCGTCGACGTGGTCCGTGGACGTGCCGACAGCCTGCACGGGCACCGCCGGTTCGCCGTGGTGACCTCGCGCGCGGTGGCGCCGCTGGATCGCCTGCTGCGCTGGTCGATGCCCCTGGTCGAGCCCGAAGGTGCCCTCGTCGCGATGAAGGGCTCCTCGGTCACCGAGGAGGTCGAGGCCGCCCGCCCGGTCCTCGACGAGCTCGGGTGCGCGGAGCCGGAGGTGGTCGTGCTGACCGGTCCGTCCGACGAGCCCGCCTCCGGGGGCGGGACACCGCCCGCGGCGCCGTCCACCGCGACCGTGCTCCGGGTGGCCTGGGCCGAGCCGGGCCGGGTAACGTGGCCGATCGCGGCACCGTCGAGCGGCGGTCGCACCGAGCAGCGCGCCGGACGCGGGCGCACCAAGGCACATCGGAGGCGTCGGGCTTGACTGAGTTTTCCACCGGTGGCGAGACGCCCGCTGAGCGTGGTTTTCCACAGCCTGCGGAGGTCTCTCCACAAGACGCCGACCGGGCGGCGGAGGATGTTTCACGTGAAACCGGGGCCGACCGACCGGTCTCCCAGCCGACCGACTTCACGGTGCGTACCGCTGCCGACATCGCCGTCGCCGCCCCCGGTCTGACCGACGCCGACCTCGGAGGGGACCACGCGACCCCGTTGGCGAAGGCCGCCGAGCACACGGTGCTCGCGCGGCACGGCGCCCGGATGCGCCCCCCGCTCCCGCGCCCGGAGTCGACCCGGGTCTTCGTGGTCGCGAACCAGAAGGGCGGCGTCGGGAAGACGACCTCCACGGTCAACGTGGCCGCGGGGCTCGCCCAGCTCGGCCAGCGGGTGCTGGTCGTCGACCTGGACCCCCAGGGCAACGCCTCCACCGCCCTCGGCGTCGACCACCGGCGCGGCGTGCCGTCGACCTACGACGCCCTCGTCGACGGCGTCCCCCTCGCCGACGTCGTCGCGGTGAGCCCCGAGGTCGAGGACCTCCTGGTCGTACCGGCGACGATCGACCTCGCCGGCGCCGAGATCGAGCTCGTCTCGGTGGTGGCGCGGGAGAGCCGGCTGCGCAAGGCGATCCACGGGCACCCGCTGGTGGGCAGCGCCGCCGAGGTCGGCGCGGACCGGTTCGACTACGTGCTGGTCGACTGCCCGCCCTCGCTCGGGCTGCTCACCCTCAACGCCCTGGTGGCCGGCAGCGAGATGCTCATCCCGATCCAGGCGGAGTACTACGCGCTGGAGGGCCTGGGCCAGCTGCTCGAGACCGTGGAGATGGTCAAGGCCCACCTCAACCCGACCCTGGCGGTCTCCACCATCCTGGTGACGATGTACGACGCCCGGACCCGGCTCGCCGCGGGCGTGGCCGAGGAGGTCCGCGAGCACTTCGGCGACCAGGTGCTCAAGACCACCATCCCCCGGTCGGTGCGGGTCTCCGAGGCGCCGTCCTACGGGCAGACCGTGATGACCTACGATCCGGGGTCGCCGGGCGCGCTGTCCTACCTGGAGGCAGCGCGCGAGATCGCGACCAAGGGAGCCCCCGCCGCATGAGCACCGCCAACCGTCCGCCACAGCGCCGCGGACTCGGCCGCGGTCTGGGTTCGCTGATCCCGACCGCGCCCAGCCCGGAGCCGGGCGCCGGCGAGACCCCCCTGGGGGAGCCCGCCGGTGGGACGGCGACGGCCGGCGCGACCGGCGACCTGGCGCCGGTCGCCGGCGCCTACTTCGCCGAGATCCCGGTGGGTCGGATCGCACCCAACCGCGCCCAGCCGCGGCAGGTCTTCGACGAGGAGGCCATGGCCGAGCTGGTCCACTCGATCCGCGAGATCGGCGTGCTGCAGCCGGTCGTCGTCCGGCGACGCGGCGACGCCGACTACGAGCTGGTCATGGGCGAGCGCCGGTGGCGTGCGGCGCAGGAGGCGGGCCTGGAGGCCGTGCCCGCGATCGTGCGGGAGACCGACGACGTCGACATGCTCCGCGACGCCCTGCTGGAGAACCTGCACCGGTCCCAGCTCAACCCGCTGGAGGAGGCGGCCGCCTACCAGCAGATGCTCGACGACTTCGGCTGCACCCACGAGGAGCTCGCCGCCCGGATCGGGCGGTCGCGGCCCCAGATCAGCAACACCCTGCGGCTGCTCAAGCTGTCACCGGCGGTTCAGCGTCGGGTCGCTGCGGGGGTGCTCTCGGCCGGGCACGCCCGGGCGCTGCTGGCGGTCGAAGACCCCGAGGTCCAGGACCGTCTCGCGCAGCGGGTCGTCGCCGAGGGCATCAGCGTGCGTGGTCTGGAGGAGATCGTGGCTGTCCGCGACCTCGACGCCCCCACGCCGCGGGTGACCCGGCGCAAGCCCGTGGCGCCGGGCCTGGTGGACCTGGCCGACCGGCTCTCCGACCGGTTCGAGACCCGGGTCAAGGTCGACCTGGGTCGCACCAAGGGTCGGATCACCGTCGAGTTCGCCTCGCTGGACGACCTCCAGCGGATCGTCGACATCATGGATCCGCGCAACCGGTCCGACCGGCCCATCTGACTGGCCTGTCTGACCGGGCCATCCGATCCGGACGCGGCCCCGCCCCCCTGAGGATCGACAGGTCGTCAAGGCAATGAAGCGATAAAGCGCTTTGTCGACTTATCGACTACGACGCGCTGCGCGACGCTCCTTCTCCTCGGCGTCGAGGCGGGCCGCCTCCTCCAGGGTCGGGGCGCTGCCGCCGTAGGAGGCTGGCAACCACCAGGACCCGGGCGGCTGCTCGTCGGCGGGGTACTCCCGGATCGTGGCGTCGAGCAGGTCGGTCATGACCGCGTGCAGGTGGGCGGTCTCGGCGATCGGGTCCGTGCCGGTGGGGAACAGCGGCTCGCCCACCCGGATCGAGATCGTCTTGCCCCGGGAGAAGTCGCGGGGGTGGTCCTTGGTCATCATCCGCTGGGTGCCCCAGAGGATGACCGGGACGAGCGGCACGCCCGCCTCGGCCGCGATCCGGACGGCGCCCGTCTTGAACTCCTTCAGCTCCATCGCGCGCGAGATCGTGGCCTCGGGGAAGATGCCGACGGCCTCGCCGGACCGCAGGTAGTCGACGGCGGTGCGGAACGACGCCTCCCCGGCACCGCGATCGACCTCGATGTGGTGCAGCGAGCGCATCAGCGGTCCGACGTACCGGTGCGTGAACAGCTCGCGCTTGGACATGAACCGCACCAGGCGACCCGAGGGGTTGGCTGCGAGCCCGCCGTAGATGAAGTCGACGTAGCCGATGTGGTTGTAGGCGAGCAGCACGCCGCCGGTGCTCGGGACGTGCTGGGTGCCGGTCATCTGGAACCGCTGACCCAGGACCCGGAAGGCCGTCTTGGCGGTGACGATGATGGGGGGATACGTCAGGTCGCGCACGAGATCACCGCCGCACCTCGAGGAACTCGGCTATCCGGCCGATCGCTTCCTCCAGCACGTGCACGTCGGGCAGCGTGACGAGCCGGAAGTGGTCGGGCCGCGGCCAGTTGAAGCCGGTGCCGTGCGTGACGAGGATCTTCTTGGCGCGCAGCAGGTCGATCACGAAGGTCTCGTCGTCCTCGATCGGGTAGACCTCCGGGTCCAGCCGCGGGAAGCAGTAGAGCGCACCGCGGGGGGCCACGTTGGTGACGCCGGGGATCTGGTTGAGCAGCCGGTCCGCGAGCTTGTTCTGCTCGTAGAACCGGCCGCCGGGCACGATCAGCTCTTCCACCGACTGGTAGCCGCCGAGCGCGGTCTGGATCGCGTGCTGCGCCGGCACATTGGCGCACATCCGCATGTTGGCGATCAGCGTCAGCCCCTCGAGGAAGTCCTCCGCGATCTCCTTCGGGCCGGAGATCATCACCCAGCCGGCGCGGTAGCCGCACACGCGGTAGGCCTTCGAGAGCCCGCTGAACGTCAGGCAGAGGACGTCGCTGCCGGCGAAGGTGGCGGCGTGGTGGTGGACGGCGTCGTCGAAGATGATCTTCTCGTAGATCTCGTCGGCGAAGACGACCAGGTCGTGCCGGCGGGCGATGTCGATCAGCCCCTTGACGGTCTCCTCGCTGTAGACCGCGCCCGTGGGGTTGTTGGGGTTGATGATCACCAGACCGTGGGTGTTCTCGGTGACCTTGGACTCGACCTCGGCCAGGTCGGGGTTCCAGCCGTTGGTCTCGTCGCACTCGTAGTGCACCGCCGTGCCGCCGGACAAGGTGATCGCGCCGGTCCACAGCGGATAGTCCGGGGCCGGCACCAGGATCTCGTTGCCGTCGTCGAGGAACGCCTGCAGCACCATGGTGATCAGCTCGGAGACGCCGTTGCCGATGAACACGTCGTCGACCAGCACCTCGCGCAGCCCGTGGCTCTGGTAGTACTGCGCGACCGCGGTCCGGGCGGAGTAGATGCCCTGGCTGTCGCTGTAGCCCTGTGAATCCGGCAGGTGGTGCACCATGTCGGCCACGATGGCCTCCGGCGCCTCGAAGCCGAACGGGGCGGTGTTGCCGATGTTGAGCTTCAGGATGTGGTGGCCCTCGGCCTCGAGGCGCTGGGCCTCGACGAGGATGGGCCCGCGCACGTCGTAGCGCACGTTCTGGAGCTTGCGGCTCTGCCGGATCTTGCGCACCCCGACATCCTGACAGGCCGACCCCTACGATGGCGTCGGGGTTCCACCCGGGGAGGTGTGATGTCGCGCAAGATCGTCCGGCTGACGCTGGACCACCTCGACACGTTCCGGGCACCGTGCCGGACCTGCTTGTTCTGGGAGCTCGACCCGGTGCGCCGCGAGCGCGTCGAGGACCCCCTCGCCGAGAAGGACGCCTGGGTGTCCGAGGTGCTCCGCGAGTGGGGCTCCTGCGGTCGCGTCGCCCTGGTCGACGACCGGCCCGTCGGCTACCTGGTCTACGCCCCGGAGGCGTTCGTCCCCGGCGCGGCGGGATTCCCGACCGCACCCGTCTCCCCGGACGCGGTGCTGCTGACGATGGCGTACGTCGAGCCGGCGTACCGGGGTGGTGGCCTGGGCCGGATGCTGGTGCAGGGGATGGCCCGCGACCTGATCCGGCGCGGCGGGATCGGCGCGGTCGAGGCGTTCGGCGACCCGCGTGGACGCGCCGGGCGCTGCGTGGTGCCGGTCGACTTTCTCGGCGGCGTGGGCTTCAAGACCCACCGCAGCCACCCCACCAGCCCCCGGATGCGGATGGACCTGCGAACCGCGATCAGCTGGCGCGACGAGGTCGAGGCCGCCCTCGAGCGCCTGCTCGGTGCGGTGCGACCGACCCCGAAATCGGCGCGAGGCCCGGCGCCGAAGGCGACCCGGGCCTCGCGGGAGGCGCGCTAGGGAGACGCGTCAGGCGATGAACTCGTTGAGCTCGTTGAGGATCGCGGCCTTGGGGCGGGCGCCGACGATCGACTTCACGACCTCGCCGCCCTGGTAGACGTTGATCGTCGGGATGCCCGTGACGCGGTAGCTCGACGGGGTGACGGGGTTCTCGTCGACGTTCATCTTGTAGAACGTGATCTTGTCACCGTGCGCGGTGGCGATCTCGTCGAGGATCGGGGCGACCTGGCGGCACGGACCGCACCACTCCGCCCAGAAGTCCACGAGGACCGGCTTGTCGGACTTGAGGACCTGCGCCTCGAACTCGGCGTCGGTCACGGCGTTGATGTTGCCCACAGGGGGATCCCTTCTTCGGATGAACTCGGAGGTCTGATCACAGTCAACACCGCGGTGCCGACCGTTGTTCCGCGGCGCGCGGCGGACCGGCGTCAGGCCCCGGCGGCCGGGACGGTCTCGGCGAGCATCTCCGCGTCGGCGCGGTCCTGGGCCTCCCGGCCGTCCTTGGCGACGTGCTCGAGCTCGGCCAGGTAGCGCTCGGCGTCCAGGGCCGCGGCGCAGCCGGTGCCGGCGGCGGTGATCGCCTGGCGGTAGTGGTGGTCGACCAGGTCGCCGGCGGCGAAGACGCCGGGCAGGTTGGTGCCGGTCGAGGGGTGGCTGGCGATGACGTAGCCGTTGGGGTCCAGGTCGACCTGGCCGGGCAGGAGCTCCGAGCGCGGGTCGTGGCCGATCGCGATGAACAGACCGGTCGCCGGCAGCTCGCGGGTCTCACCGGTGACGGTGTCCTCGAGCGTCAGCGACTCCAGCCGGTCGGCGCCGTTGATCTCCTTGACCTTGGAGTTCCAGAGGATCTCCAGCTTGGGGTCGGCGAAGGCTCGCTCCTGCATGATCTTGGAGGCGCGCAGCTCGTCACGGCGCACGATCAGCGACACCTTCGAGCCGAAGCGGGTCAGGAACGTCGCCTCCTCGATGGCCGAGTCGCCGCCCCCCACGACCGCGATGTGCTGGTCGCGGAAGAAGAACCCGTCGCACGTCGCGCACCACGAGACACCGCGACCGGAGAGCTCCTCCTCGCGCGGCAGGCCCAGCTTGCGGTAGCCCGAGCCCATCGCGAGGATCACCGCGCGAGCGTGGAAGGTGTCGGTGGCGGTCCGCACGACCTTGACGTCGCCGGTGAGGTCGACCTCCACGACGTCGTCGGCGACCAGCTCGGCGCCGAACCGCTCGGCCTGGGCCCGCATCTCGTCCATGAGCGCGGGACCCATGATGCCGTCGCGGAAGCCGGGGAAGTTCTCGACCTCGGTGGTGTTCATCAGCGCCCCGCCGGCGGTGACCGAGCCCTCGAAGACCAGCGGCTTCAGGTTGGCCCGCGCCGTGTAGAGGGCGGCGGTGTAGCCGGAAGGACCGGAGCCGATGACGATGACGTTCCGGAGGTCGGGCTGGACGTCGGACATGGAGGGTGACTCTCCTCGGATGGCGGGCGGGACGGTGGTGCCTGGTGGTGCCGGCACGGCGACCAGTACAACCGATCGTAGGGGAGGAAACTTCCCGCCGGACCGGAGCCCGGGACCCGGCTCAGGGTGCCGGGAGGGTGACCGAGCGGGTCGGCCCGGCCCGGCCGCACAGGTAGAGGTCAACGACCTGGGTGTCGCCGCGCACGGGCCGGAACACCAGCAGTCCGGGGCTGCCCGCGTAGCGGACCACGACGACCCGGCCGCGCCCCGGGGCGGAGCAGCGGGCCGGGATCCCGGCCAGGGCGGCGTCGTTGCGCTCGGCCTTCTGGCCGGTCAGGGACAGCAGGGCGCGGCCTTCACGGATCCGGGTGACCTGTCGCGCGAACCGGTCGGGGTCGAGACCGATGGCGGCGTCGAAGTCCTGTGGGGAGGGTGCCTCGAGGCCGTCCTGGGCCGCACCGCCGGCGGCGGAGTCCTCCTGGGCGGAGACCGCGCTGTCGGCGCTGGTCCCGCCTGCATCGCCTCCGGCGCCGGTGTCGAGCCCCCGCAGCTGGTCGACGCCGAGGCCCACCACCACGACGGCCGCGGCGGCGACGAGCAGGGTGCGGACCCGCCGGCGGCGTCGGGCGGCCTCGAGGTCGACCACGCCAGGTCCGGTGCCAGGTCCGGTGCCAGGTCCGGTGCCAGGTCCGGTGCCAGGTCCGGCGCCGGGTCGGGCGCCGGGTCGGGCGTCCGGCGCGGCCGACGGCTGCGCGGCGGGATCGGCCCGGAGGTCGGCGAGCACCCGGTCCAGGCGGGCGACCACGTCGGGCGGGACGGGCTCGTCGTGGCGGGCCTGGGCCAGCAGTCGGCGGACCTGGTCCTCGTGGTCGTCGTGCGGCACGGGTGTCACCTCCTCTCGGGGGGCTGCGCTGATGCGGGCGGGCGGGATCTGGTGGTGCAGGCGGTCAGGAGGGGCCGGGCGGCCCTCGGGGGGCATCGTCGGTTTCGACGGGCCGGGAGCGGTCGGGGTTCCGTCCGGGCGGGTGGTCCGCTTCACCCTCGGCATCGAGCAGGGGGCCGAGGAGCTCCGCGAGCCGGGCGCGGCCACGAGAGCAGCGCGACTTCACGGTCCCGACGGCACAGTCGAGAACGGCGGCGGCCTCGGCGACGGCGTACCCCTCCATGTCGACGAGCACCAGCGCCGCCCGCTGCTCGTCGGGGAGCACCCGCAGCGCGGCGAGCACCTGCGCCCGGCGCTCGTCGCGGACCGACACCTCGGCGGGGTCGTCGGCGGCCGCGGCGCCCGCCGTGACCAGCGAGCCGCGGTCGCGGTACTCCTCGAGGTCGTCGGGCAGCGGCTCGGCGCGCCGCACCCGGGCCGCGCGCATCCGGTCCAGGCAGGCGTTGACCACGACCCGGTGCAGCCAGGTGGTGACGGCGGCGTCGCCCCGGAACGAGCCGGCCCGCCGGTACGCCGCGACCAGGCCGTCCTGCAGGCCGTCGGCCGCGTCCTCGCGGTTGCCGGTGGTGCGCAGCGCCACCGCCCACAGCCGGTCGCGGTGGCGGCCGAAGAGCGTGGCGAAGGCGTGGGGGTCGCCGTCGACGTGGGCGCGCAGCAGCTCGGCGTCGGTGGCGCCCTCGCGCTCGTCGGGCGTCACGTCGGACGTCGCCGGGTGCCGGTGGACGTGCCGGTGGACGTGCCGGTCAGTGGGTTCGTGGGGGTCATGCCCGGACCGTCACCTCGGCGATCCCGCCGCGGAAGCCGTCGGAGACGGCCGGGATCGAGGTCAACCACACGGTCACGTAGCGGCCGGACGTCGGCTCGTCGAGGTCGACGCGGCTGCGGGTCGAGTCGGCCGTCTCGGTGGCGACCGGGGTCAACCCCTTCACCGCGGTCGGTGCGGTGTCGGTGACGTACAGCGAGTAGCCGGTCGGCGCCCCGACGAAGGTCAGGTCGACCGAGCTCACGTCGTACGCGCGCCCCAGGTCGACGACCAGCCCGACGCCGGTCTTCAGGCCGCCGGGGCCGAAGTTCTGGTCGTAGGTCATCGTCGACCAGGCGGTGCCGGGCTTGCCGTCGACCGCGAGGGCCGTGAGCTCGGGGTGCTCGTCGAACGGCGGGGAACCCTGCGGGTCGAGATCGTCGGCGGTGGTGCCGGTGACGACCTGCGCGACGGCGCGCGCGGTCGGCGAGGCGCTCGCCGACGAGCTGTTGTCGTCGAGGCCGGGCAGGGCCAGCGGCGTCCGGCCGCGCCCGAGGTTGTAGGCGACCACGATGGCGAGCAGCAGCAGCAGGCAGCCGGCGACGGCGGCGGCCAGGCGCAGCCACCGGCGTCCGGGGACCGGGTCCTCCTCGTCGGGCTCGTCGACCACGGAGGTCGACCCGGTGCCGGTGCCGGGTCCGGCGCCGGTGTCCCAGGGCCAGTAGGTCGCACCGGACGGGCCGGCCCCGGCGGGGACCGGGTGGCGTGGTCGGCGTGCGGGGCCCTCGGTCGGCTCGGGGGCGAACAGGGGTCGCTCCGGCGGGTCGTCGAAGGCCGGAGGCGGCGGCGGGGTCTCGGCGCGGGCGGAGAACCACGAGACGTCGTCGTTGTCGTCGTCGAAGATCGGCAGCCCCGCCTCGGTCGGCAGCTCGGTCGAGGTCCGGCCCGGTGGGGTCGCCGACGCCGCCGGGGGTACCGGGGGGGACGCCGGCTCGGCGTCCGATGCGGGCTCGGGTTCGGGCTCGGGCTCGGGGACGGGGTCGGGCTCGGGGACGGGCTCGGGGACGGGCTCGGGCTCGGGGACGGGTTCGGGCACCGGCGGCGAGGGCGGCTCGGCGTCGCGCGGCGGCGGGTCGGGGAGGGCGGGCAGCGAGATCGTGTCGGTGGTGTCGCGGTGCCCGGCGGCGGCCTCGGCGGCGGCCAGGCCGGTCGGGTCGCCCACGAAGGCCGCGAGGTAGTCGGCGATGCCGCGGGCGGTGGCGAGGTCGTGCACCTCGCGCAGGCGGGCGCCGTGCCCGGCGTAGGGATTGACGACCTCGTCGCAGAGGAGGTCCAGCGGGCGGGGGATGCCCGCGCGCACCTGCCGTGGGCGCAGCACCCGGCCGGACACGACCGGGGCCGCCGGCACCTGGGACGGCGAGGGACCGGGCCACTTGCCGGTCAGGGCGCAGTAGAGCAGGGCACCGAGGTCGGTGACGTCCTGCGAGGGCCGGCCCGGGCCGAGACCGAAGAGGGCGGCGTCGACCGCGAACCCGATGAGCCGGACGGCGCCGGCGTGGTCGACGAGCACGTTCTCCGGCACGAGGCGGCCGTGGGCGACGCCCGCGTCGTGGCCCGCCGCGATCGCCGACGCCACCTCGGAGACCAGCCAGGCGGCCCGCCGCGGGGACAGCGGGCCCTCGGCCGCGAGCATGATGTCGAGGGAGTCGCCCGACCCCCACTCGTTGACGACGAACACCATCGAGTCGGTGCGGTCGGCGTCGAGCACCCGCAGCATCCGTCGGTCGTGCACGGTCGCCGACCGCCGGGCCGCCTCGAGCAGCTCCTCGGCGCGGTCGTCGTCGCTGGCGATGACGTGCAGGGCGACGTACCGCTCGAGGACCTTGTCGTGGGCTCGCCAGAACCGGGCCCCGCTGCTCTCGGTGAGCAGGTCGATCAGGCGGTACCGGTCGGCGAGCACGTCGCCGGGCCGGATCGAGCTCGGCACGCAGCTCCTCTCGTCGGGTCCCGGACAGGGACCATCGTAGGCGCGCCGATCGCTAGGGGCGGCGCAGGACCGGGATGCGGCGGGTGAACGCCTCGACGACCGCCGTCACCTCGCGCAGCCGCAGGATCCGCGCCATCAGCACGAGCACGACCACGTCGACGGCACCGACGAGGAGGAGCCACGCGCCGGCGACCGCCCAGGACGGCGCGGCGTCGACGCGGTGGAGGAGGTACGCCGTCGCGGCCGCCGCGGTGGTCGACACCGCCGCCGCGATCGCGAGGCGGACGAGGAACCTGACCAGGGTGGGTGTGCGGAGCCCGCCGAGGGAGCGGCGCAGCACGGCGTACGAGATCGCCGACCCCACGACGTACGACGCGGTGTAGGCCAGGACGAGCGCCGGGGAGGTCTGCTCGGCGGTCGCGGCCCGGACCAGCACGAGGGCCGCGACGATGTTGGTGGCGGCCACGGCGCACTGGATCCAGAAGACCGTGCGGGTGCGCTCGAAGGCGTAGAAGCCGCGCAGCATCAGGTAGTGGACCGTGAAGAACACCAGGCCGCCGCCGAAGAGCGCGAGCGACGGGGCGTAGTGGTCGGTGACGTCCGCGGCGGCGCCGTACCCCCAGATCAGCCGGGAGAGGTCGCCGGCGACGACCGGCAGCAGCAGGGCGAAGGGGATGACGACCGCCAGGGCGCTGCGCAGGGTCTCGCTGAGCGAGGCGGCCACCCCGGCACGGTCGTCCTCCGCGGCCCGACGGGAGAGGCGGGGCAGGATCGCGGTCGCCAGGGACACCGTGACCACGGAGTGGGGGACCATCATGATCAGGAAGGTGTTGGAGTAGACCGAGTAGCCGGTGCCGTCGACGGCATCGGCGGTGCCCGAGGACGCCAGCTTCACGACCACCGTGTAGGCGAGCTGGTTGACGATGACGAACAGCACCGTCCACACGGCGAGGCGGAAGGTGTGCCCGAGACCGGTGTGGAGGAAGTCGAACCGGGGTCGGTAGAAGAACCCGGTGGCGCGCAGGTAGGGCACCAGGATCACGAACTGGGCGACGATCCCGAGCGTCGACCCGACGCCGAGCAGCAGCTCCTGCCCCGCCGTGTAGGGACCGACCACCTCGGCGCCCTGGGCCGGCCCGAAGACGACGAGGTAGGTCACCAGGACCGCGACCGAGATGACGTTGTTGGCGATCGGCGCCCACATCATCGGGCCGAACCGCCCACGGGCGTTGAGGATCTGGCCGACCAGGACGTACATGCCGTAGAAGAAGACCTGCGGCAGGCAGAAGCGCGCGAAGGCGATGACCGAGTCCTTCTCCTCGACCATCGACGCGGCGTCGTACCGGGAGGAGAGGAAGACGTCCATCACCCAGGGGGCGGCGGCCACCAGCAGGACGGTGACCGTGCCGAGGAACAGCGCGGCGAGGGTGATGATCCGGTTCGTGTAGGCATCGCCACCGTCGGGGTCGTGGCCCATCGACCGCACCAGCTGGGGCACGAGCACGGCGTTCACGACCCCGCCCGCCAGCAGGATGTAGAGCATGTTCGGGATCGTGTTGGAGATGTTGAACAGGTCCGCGTGCAGCTGGGCGCCCAGGGCCGCCGCCAGGAGCGCGGACCGCACGAACCCACTCATCCGGGACACGACCGTCCCGGCGGCCATCACCGCGCTGTTGGCCAGGACGCGCTGCTGCTCGGTCTCCTGACCCGGCTCCTGCTCGGCGGCCCGCTCGGCCGCCTCGAGCGGGTCGACAGGCCGGCCGGTGGGCCGGTCGGTGTCGCGGCGGTCGGTCACGCCGTCCGCCTCGCCGCGCGGATCCGGCGCAGGAGCCGGACGATGATCGCGCCGAACAGCAGCGCGACCCCGGTGCCGACGATCAGCCAGATCACGTTGCTCACCCGGTTGGACCGGATCGGGACGTCGTCGGAGGAGCCGAGGGGTACGTCGTCGGTGTCGGTGAGCAGCAGCGTCACGTTCCGGATGCCGACCGCCGAGGAGGAGGCGCTCAGCAGCACGGTGGTCTTGCTCTCCGAGCCCAGCTCGATCGTCTCCTTCGGCACCGCCACCTTCAGCGGTGGGTCGGAGAGCGCCTGGACGCGCACGCTCACCGGCTGGTCGAGTCCGTTGGTGACGGTCGCCGCGAAGCGGCCGCTGCCGCTGGAGAGGATGACGGCCTTGGGGGCGTCGACCCGCACGGACCGCAGCTGCGACTCGATCCAGGCTCGGGACCCGTCGGCCGACGTCCGGGCGCGCAGGGGCCGCGGCCGGCTCGAGTAGGACAGGTCGGTCCACGCCTCGTCCTGCACCTCGGCCGCGACCGTCTCGTTCTCGGTGAGCAGGTTCTGCAAGGTCTCCCCGGACCGCGCCAGGCCGTCGGCCGCGGCGAAGGTCGACGCGGCGACCTCCAGCCGGCGCTGGGAGTCGGGGTAGTCCAGCCGCTCGACGGGCACGTCGACCCCGGTGCGCTGCATGGCGTCGGCCACGGTCGTCAGGTGCAGCCACGGGAGGTCCAGCCCGCTCCAGAAGCCGACCGTCGAGCCCGGCACCCAGGTCGACGGGAAGGCGGCGATCAGGGGCTTGCGACCCGGGGTGAGCAGGCGCAGGGCCGCCTCGCTGACGATGCGCTGCCGCACCGCCACGGGGGACAGCCGGTAGCCGGGCCCGGGTCCACCGGACACCGTCCCGGACGAGGTCACCCCGAGGGTCCGTCCGGCGGTGCGGGCGACCGCGGGCGCCCTGGACCCGAACATCCGGTCGGTGACCAAGATCGTGGCGTCGGGCTCGGTGAGCCGGATCCCGGCGCCGTCGATGTAGCCGCTGGGCGAGGAGACCGCGGGCCGGGTGGGGAGTCCCCACGGCTCGAGCTGGCCGGACGACCGCTTGCGAGCCGCACGGTAGACCGCCGGGTCGTGCTCGGCCGCGGCGGCCACGTCCACGTCGCCGTACGGCAGCGTGAGGATCTCGTTGCCCTCCAGGCCCTCGTGGAGCCGGTCGAGCCAGCTCTGGGCGGCCTCGGCCGCGCGCACCTGCTCGGGACTCGGTTCCGCGTCGTCGCCGGTGTCGGCCGACGGCGAGGGACTCGGCGACGGGCTCGGGGACGACGCGTCGCCGTCGCCCTGGTCGCCGTCGCTCTCGCCACCCTGGTCGGTCGTGGGCCCGAGGAAGCGCGCCGGGTTGCCCGCTGCGATCCGGCGCACGCTGTCGATGACCGACGGGTCGACCAGCCAGCTGACCGGTCGCGACCCCGCGGCGGTGCCGAGCTCGACCAGGGCGCCCAACGACCCGCCCGGCGCGAGCGCGCCGCTCCAGCGGTCGACGTCCTCGAGCGAGCCGTCCGGCGCGTGGGAGACCAGCCGGCGGACCGGCAGCACCAGGGCGGTGTCGACGGACCTGCCGGTGTGCGGGACGAGCGGGAGGAACGTGCGGGCGCGGCCGTCGGCGAAGTCGTCCCCGCCGTCCTCGTTGAATCCGAGGGCGTGCACGCCGAACCAGTAGACGCCGGGCTCGGTGACGTGGATCTCCGAGCGCGGGACGGCGAAGGAGTACTGGGCGCTGTCGCCCGGCGCGAGCTCGTCGACGGAGTCGTAGGTGCCCTCGGTGAGGATGCGGTCGCCGACGTACGCGTCGCCCTCGGTCGCGGCGGCTCCCTCCAGCTCCGCGGTGGTCGTCATCGGGGTCGAGGACGCGAACGCGTAGAGGTGGATGTTCGTCCACGTCTCGTCGCTGCGGTTGGTGACCGACCCGGTCACGTGCACCTCGCCCTTGGCGGGGATGACGGAGGGGATCAGGGTGTCGATCGTGACGCTGAGCGGGGTGCTCGGGGCCGCCTTCGCCCCGGCTCTCGCGGAGGCCTTCCCGGGAGCCTTCCCGGTGCTCTGTCCGGTGGCTTGTCCGGTGGCTTGTCCGGTGGTCTGTCCGGTGGTGGCGGGGGCGGCCGCCGCACCGGCTGGGGGCACCCCGCCGAGGCCGAGGAGCGCGACCACCACCACGAGGGCAGGCAGCAGCGACACCGGGCGAAGCACGCCCGTGACTCTACTGTCCGACCCTGTGCCGAATCGGTGGCCCTCGCCGTCGCCACTAGACTGCTCGCCCGTGCCCGAAGCCCTCCCCCCGCCTCCGCAGATGGCCGACGTCCAACGCGCTGTCGCGGAGGAGCTCGACCGGATCGCCCCGGTCATCGACGACCTCGGCGGACGGTTCGCCGAGGCCGGGCACGAGCTCTCGCTGGTCGGCGGGCCGGTGCGCGACGCGATGCTCGGCCGCCAGCACAACGACCTCGACCTGACGACGTCGGCCCGCCCCGAGGAGACCGAGCGGCTGCTGGCCGGCTGGGCGGACGCGATCTGGGACATGGGGCGGGCGTTCGGCACGATCGGGTGCCGCCGGGGACCCTGGCAGGTCGAGATCACGACGTACCGCTCGGAGGCCTACGACCCCGGCTCCCGCAAGCCCGAGGTCGACTTCGGCGACTCGCTGGCCGGCGACCTGGGCCGGCGGGACTTCACCGTCAACGCGATGGCGGTCCGGTTGCCCGGTCGCGAGCTCGAGGACCCGTACGGCGGCGTGGTCGACCTCGCGCACCGGGTGCTGCGCACGCCCGGCCGGCCCGAGGACTCGTTCTCCGACGACCCGCTGCGGATGATGCGCGCCGCCCGGTTCGCGGCGCAGCTCGGCTTCACCGTGGCCCCCGAGGTGGTCGCGGCGATGACGGACATGGCCGGGCGGATCGAGATCATCTCCGCAGAGCGGGTGCGCGACGAGCTGGTGAAGCTGGTGTGCGCGCCCTACCCCCGCCGGGGACTGTCGCTGCTCGTGGACACCGGGCTGGCCGACCTGGTCCTGCCCGAGCTCCCCGCGCTGAAGCTCGAGCGGGACGAGCACCACCGCCACAAGGATGTCTACGAGCACACGCTCACGGTGCTGGAGCAGGCGATCGACCTCGAGCCGCGGCTGCCCGACGGCGGCCCGGACCTGGTCGCGCGGCTCGCCGCGCTGATGCACGACGTCGGCAAGCCGCGCACCCGGCGCTTCGTCGACGACGGCACGGTGACCTTCCACCACCACGACGTGGTCGGGGCGAAGATGACCCGCAAGCGGATGCGGGCGCTGCGGTTCTCCAACGACGAGATCGACGCGGTGGGTCGGCTCGTCGAGCTCCACCTGCGCTTCCACGGCTACGGCACCGGGGAGTGGACCGACTCCGCCGTGCGCCGCTACGTCCGCGACGCGGGCGACCAGCTCGAGCGGCTGCACGTGCTCACCCGCGCGGACTCCACGACCCGCAACCGCCGCAAGGCCGAGCGGCTCCAGCGCACCTACGACGAGCTCGAGGAGCGGATCGCGCGGCTGTCGGAGCAGGAGGAGCTCGACGCGATCCGTCCCGACCTCGACGGCAACCAGATCATGGCGGCGCTCGGCATCGGACCCGGGCGCGAGGTCGGCGCGGCGTACCAGTTCCTCCTGGACCTGCGCATGGACCGCGGCCCGCTGAGCGAGGAGGACGCGACCGCGGCCCTGCTGGCGTGGTGGGCGGAGCGTTCCTGAGCGTTCGATCGAGGCTCGTGCGGCGCATCGGTGGGTAGCTGGTCGGGCGGCCGCACGGGAGCCGACCGTCCCCACCGTCCCCACCGTCCCCACCGTCAAGGACCGCAGCTCTGCGCCTGCGCCACCACCATGGGTCCCGGAGGTCTCAGCGGTCACACCAGCCACGTGAGGTCGAACCGGTTGGGGGAAACCCGCACGACACGCCGCCCCGGCCCGGCGTGTCGTGCGGGTTTTCCCGGGCAGGTGTCGACAGCCCGGCCCGGGTCGCGGCACCCACGGATGCAGCACGAGAGCCGCAATCGAACGCTGACGACCCGGCCCGCGACACCCAACGACCCCCGGAGCTGTGCTCCAGGGGCCGTTTGCGGTGTTTCGACGTTCTCCGCGTCAGCGGAGGTCCATCAGCGCAGGGTCACTCCTCGCCCTTGATGAAGGCCTCGACGCGGCGGCGGCCCTCCTCGTCGGGGAGCTGGACCGGCGGGGACTTCATCAGGTACGACGACGCCGAGATGATCGGGCCGCCGATGCCGCGGTCCTTGGCGATCTTGGCCGCGCGGATCGCGTCGATGATGATGCCGGCGGAGTTCGGGGAGTCCCAGACCTCGAGCTTGTACTCCAGGTTCAGGGGGACCTCGCCGAAGGTGGTGCCCTCGAGGCGGACGTAGGCCCACTTGCGGTCGTCGAGCCACGCGACGTAGTCCGACGGGCCGATGTGGACGTTGCGGTCGTCCTTGAGGCCGGCCAGCGGGCCGGTCAGGTTGGACGTGACGGCCTGGGTCTTGGAGACCTTCTTCGACTCCAGGCGCTCGCGCTCGAGCATGTTCTTGAAGTCCATGTTGCCGCCGACGTTGAGCTGGTAGGTGCGGTCCAGCCGGACGCCGCGGTCCTCGAACAGCTTGGCGATCACGCGGTGCGTGATCGTCGCGCCGACCTGCGACTTGATGTCGTCGCCGACGATCGGGACGCCGGCGTCCTCGAACTTCTTCGCCCACTCGGGGTCGGAGGCGATGAAGACCGGGAGGGCGTTGACGAACGCGACGCCCGCGTCGATCGCGCACTGCGCGTAGAACTTGTCGGCCTCCTCCGAGCCCACCGGCAGGTAGGACACCAGCACGTCGGCCTCGACGTCCTTGAGGGTCTGGACGACGTCGACCGGGTCGGCCGCGGACTCCTCGATGGTCTGGCGGTAGTACTTGCCGAGGCCGTCGAGGGTGTGGCCACGCTGCACCTCGACACCGGAGGTCGGGACCTCGCAGATCTTGATGGTGTTGTTCTCGGAGGCGTTGATGGCCTCGGAGAGGTCCTTGCCGACCTTCTTGTCGTCGACGTCGAACGCGGCGACGAACTCGACGTCGGAGACGTGGTAGTCACCGAACGCCACGTGCATCAGACCGGGCACCGTTCCCGCGGGGTCCGCGTCCCGGTAGAAATGCACTCCCTGGACGAGGGAGGAGGCGCAGTTGCCGACTCCCACGATTGCTACTCGAACCGAACCCATCGGGGTTTCCTTCCTTGTCACGCTTTCGGCGCCTATTTCTGGGACGTGGCCTGCTGGCCGTGGGGGTTGTCGGTGCCCTCGATCGGGGCCCCGTTGCCGCTCTGGGTCGTGCTGTGCTCGGTGCCGTGCTCGGTGCCGTGCTCTCCACTGCGCTCGGCGTTGATGAGGTCGGAGAGCCACCGGACCTCCCGCTCGACCGACTCGACGCCGTGACGCTGCAGCTCGGCGGCGTACCGGTCGACCTCGGCCTGGGTCAGCGAGAGCTGGCTCTGCACCCGGTCGAGACGCTCCTGGAGACGGGTACGACGGCCCTCCAGCACGCGCAGCCGGATCTCCATGTCGGTGGAGGAGAAGAAGGCGAAGCGGATGTCGAAGTTGTCGTCCTCCCAGGCGGTGGGACCGACCTCCGACATCAGCCGCTCGAACTCGCGCGTGCCCGCCTCGGTGACCTGGTAGGTGATGCGCGGCCGCTTCGACACCGGGGTGCCCGGCGTCTTGGTCGACAGCGTCTCCTCGATCAAGGAGGCGCGGAGCATCTTCTTCAAGGTGGGGTAGAGCGACCCGTAGGAGAGCACCCGCCCCCAGCCGAGCATGAGGTTGAGCCTCTTGCGGAGCTCGTAGCCGTGCATGGGTGCCTCGTGCAGCAGTCCGAGGACTGCCAGCTCGATGGTCTCCGCACGACGTGCCATGCGACCTATCGTAGCGATATATCCGCGCGTTGCGAACCGGGGACCTGTCAGGGACGCACACGGGTCTGGTCCCGGGCCGACGTGGCGCAACGCACCCGGGCGTCGTCTTGGGCCGCGTTGGCGCCGGCCCGTACCCTGACGAGGATCTTGGGACCCCCGTTCCGACCTGTCCGACCCCCGATCTGCCCCCTAACCGCGGAGTTCCCGACGTGAGTGGAAAGCGCAGGGCCGCCGGCCCAGCCACCCAGAAGTCTGCGCCGAAGCGACCCCGCACCCGCAAGCAGCAGGTCCTCCGCGTGGTGAAGTGGGCGGCGATCGTCGGCCTGGCCCTCGTGCTGGTCGCCGTCGCCGGGTTCGTCTACCTCTACAAGACGACCGACATCCCGGACCCCAACAAGGACTTCCAGACCCAGACCTCGTTCGTCTACTACTCCGACGGCAAGACCGAGGTGGGCAGCTTCGCGAAGCAGAACCGCGTGTCGATCCCGCTCAAGGAGATGCCGGAGAACCTCCAGGACGCCGTGGTGGCCGCGGAGAACCGGACCTTCTGGAGCGACAAGGGCATCGACCCCAAGGGGATCATCCGCGCTGCGTTCAGCAACGCCTCGGGCAACTCGACCCAGGGCGCGTCGACGATCACCCAGCAGTACGTGAAGATCCTCTACCTGAGCCAGGAGCGCTCCTACCAGCGCAAGATCAAGGAAGCGATCCTGTCGCTGAAGATGCAGCGGCAGAAGAGCAAGTCCGAGATCCTCGAGGGCTACCTCAACACCATCTACTTCGGCCGGGGCGCGTACGGCGTCCAGGCGGCCGCCAAGGCGTACTTCGACAAGGACGCCGCGGACCTGTCGCTCAAGGAGTCCGCGGTCCTCGCCAGCGTGCTCAACAACCCCACGCACTTCGACCCGGCCAACGGCAAGCAGTCGCGCCAGGACCTGCACGAGCGCTACGACTACGTGCTCTCCGGGATGGCGTCGGCGGGCAACATCACCGCCGAGGAGGCCGACCGGGCGTCGAAGCACCTGCCGAAGTTCCCGGAGATCAAGGCCGAGAGCCGGTACGGCGGTCAGCGCGGCCACATGCTCACCCTGGTGCGCAACGAGCTGCACGAGCTCGGCTACAGCGACCAGCAGATCGACGGCGAGGGCCTGCGGGTCACCACCACCTTCACGAAGAAGGCGATGGACGCGGCTGCGGCCGGGGTCGCGGAGATCCGCCCCGACATGGGCAAGGCGAACAAGGACCTCCACGTCGCCGTCGCCAGCGTCGAGCCCGGCACCGGTGCCCTGCGTGGCTTCTACGGCGGCCAGGACTACCTGGAGTCCCAGATCAACTGGGCGGTCACCGGGGGCGCGGTCGGCTCGACGTTCAAGCCGTTCGCCGTCGGGGCCGCGCTGGAGCAGGGCTTCTCGCTCAAGGACACCTTCGACGGCAACTCGCCGTACTACTACAACGGCGAGGGCACCGGTGACGCGGTGCGCAACGAGGGGTCCGGCTACGACGGGTTGGGCACCGACTACGGCACGGTCAGCCTCCTGACTGCCACCGAGGAGTCCATCAACACCGCGTTCGCCGACCTGACCATGAGCATGGACGACGGGCCCGACGCGATCATGAAGACGGCCGAGGACCTCGGCATCCCCGCCTGGGACAAGTCCCAGCACGGCTACAACAACATCGACAACAGCCCCGGCCTCGAGCCCGTCTCGGGCATCGCGCTCGGCTCGGCGACGATCGCTCCGATCAACATGGCCAACGCCTACGCGTCGATCGCGAACGGCGGCGAGCAGGCCGACGTGCACGTGATCGACAAGGTGGAGCTCGAGGACGGCACCGTCGACTACTCCTACAAGCAGCACACGTCCCCGGCCTTCGACCCCGAGGACGCCCAGCACAACGAGGACATCGCCGCCGACACGTCGTACGCCCTGCAGCAGGTCGTCGAGAACGGCACCGGCGCCGCGGCCCAGGCGCTCCTCCGCCCCGCCGCGGGCAAGACCGGCACGGCCACGAACGCCGACGACGACGTGTCGTCGTCGTGGTTCGTGGGCTACACCCCGCAGCTCGCGACCGCGGTGATGTACGTGCGCGGCAAGGGCAACGAGCAGCTCGACGGGTGGCTGCCCGACTACGGCGGTCAGCTCGGCTACTTCGGCGCCAACTACCCCGCCCGCACCTGGACCGCGGTCATGCAGAAGGACATGGAGGGCCTGCCGGTCGAGGACTTCCCGGAGCCCGCCAACCTCGACGGCGAGGCGCCCGCGTCGGGGCACGAGCCGTACACCCCGCCGCCGTCGCCGACCAAGACGCCGAAGCCGACCAAGACGCCGTCGGCCACGCCGAGCGAGACCCCCACCCAGACCCCGAGCGAGACGCCGAGCCAGACGCCGACCCAGACGCCGTCGCCGACCTGCACCCTGCTGGGCGGGTGTGGCACCCCGTCGCAGACGCCGACCCAGTCCGGCACCCCGAGCACGCCGCCGCCCAGCCAGTCCGGTGGCCCGGGCCAGGGCGGGCGCCAGCGACAGGGCCGGCGGCGGCGCCTCCAGGCGGCCTGATGCCCACGGCGCGGGGTGACTGGGTCGATCCCAGCACCGACGACCCGGTCGTCACCGCGCTCAGCGAGGGCCTCGGCGGCCCGACCGGGCCCCACGCCGGGCGGCACCCGTGGTGGACCCCGGTGCGGGTCGTGCTGGCCCTGACCGCGGTCTGCCTCGCGCTCGGCATGTGGCAGAAGACCAACTGCTACGACGACACCTGGCAGGACGGCAACGCGCGCTACACGCACATGTGCTATTCCGACCTGCCCTACCTCTACACCGGGCGCGGGTTCGCCGAGCTGGCCTGGCCCTACAGCGAGGACGCCCAGACGCGCGCCCGCTACGAGGTCATGGAGTACCCCGCGGGCATCGCCTACTGGGCGTACGGCACCGCATGGGTCACCCACTGGCTGAACGGCTCACCCGACCTCGATCCCCGCCGCTCGCAGTCGGTCGGCGAGATGTCGTCGACCGACGAGGTGCACCGCGAGATGCGCATCTTCGTCATCGTCAACGCGCTGGGCTTCGCGGTGCTGGCGCTGCTCAGCGCCTGGCTGCTCAGCGGCGTCAACCCGCGGCGGCCCTGGGACGCCGCGGCGTTCGCGCTGTCGCCTGCCCTGCTGCTGACCGGGCTCGTCAACTGGGACCTGCTCGCGGTGGTGACGGTCGCCGGCGCCCTGTGGGCGTGGGCCCGCGGGCGGCCGCTGCTGACCGGCGTGCTCATCGGGCTCGGCACCGCGGTCAAGCTCTACCCGCTCTTCCTGCTCGGCGCGGTCCTGGTGATCTGCCTGCGCCAGCGGCGCCCGCGCGAGCTCGGGCTCGCGGCCCTGGGGGCGGCCGGGGCGTGGATCCTGGCCAACCTGCCGGCGTACCTCTCGGGGCCGTCGGAGTGGAAGGTCTTCTGGACGTTCAACTCCGACCGCGGCGCCGACCTCGGGTCGGTGTGGCTGGTCGTGCAGCAGGCGATGGAGCAGACCGGCGACCCGTTCACCTTCGACCCGCACACGATCAACGTCGGCTCGTGGCTGTTCTTCGGCGCCTGGTGCATCGGGGTGCTGCTGCTCGGGCTGAGCGCGCCCTCGACGCCGCGGCTGGCCCAGCTGGGGTTCCTGGTCGTCGCCGGCTTCCTGCTCGTCAACAAGGTCTACTCGCCGCAGTACGTGCTGTGGCTGCTGCCGCTGGCCGTCATCGCCCGGCCGCGCTGGCGCGACCTGATCATCTGGCAGGCAGGCGAGGTGCTCTACTTCGCCGCGGTCTGGTGGTACCTCGGCGGGTTCCTGGCGCCCGCCGGCGGCGGGGACGCGGCGTGGTACTGGGCCGCGACGATCCTCCGGGTCGCGGCCGAGCTCTGGCTGGTGGCGATGGTGGTGCGCGACATCGTGCGGCCCCGCCACGACCCGGTCCGGGCCGCGGTCGTCGAGGCTCAGCTCAGAACGACGCGGTCGAACGCCGTCGCGGTGTAGCGCACCCGGACGTCGACCTGCTCGCCGACCTCCGGCACCCGCGCGCCGTGGGGGAGGAAGAGCATCGAGGCCTGCATGTGGGGCGGCTCGGCGAAGAGCCGCTGCTTGCCGTCGATGGAGAACGGCGAGCGCACGAACCCGGCCGCGTCGAGACCGCCGCGCGCCAGCGTCGCCGCCCGTGCCCTGAGCGAGGCGTCGCCAGTGGGCGCCTCGAGGCCGATGCCGTGCGCGGTGCCGCCGCTGACGACCAGGATGTGCCCGGCCTTGGGCGCCGTGCGGTGCCGGTAGCCGTAGGAGTCGCCGCGCTCGACCTCGTGCACGTCGAGCACGGTGGCGGTCACCCGCAGCGCACCCCGGTCGCCGAGCCACAGGTCGGTGCCGATGCGGGGGCGGAACGTCAGGTCGGGGTACGACGCGCGCAGCTCGGCGAGCTCGCCGGCGCTGAGGTGGCTGACCCAGACCGTGCGCAGCTCGAGCTCCGCGGCGACCACGTCGTTGACGAGGCGGCGGACCTCGGTCAGGTGCGCGCCGTGCGCGAGCGGCAGGTGCAGGGCGACGCCCTCCACCTTCGCGCCCGGGTGCGCCGCCACCTCGCGGGCGGCCGCCCACAGGCCGCGCGCGGTCATGCCGTGCCGCAGCATGCTGGTCGCGCGCTCGAGCACGAACCGGGCGCCGGGCTGGCGACCGAGCAGGTCGGCCACGTCCTCGGTGCGGCTGACGGTGTGGACCACCCGCTTCGCGAGCGCCGGGTCGACCTCGAGGGCGGCGCCGAAGGGACGCCAGGGCGTCAGCACGAGCAGGCTGCCGTCGTACCGGCTGGCGACCTCGGGCAGCTCGTCGTAGGTGCCGACCGCCAGGGTGTCCAGCCCCAGCCATCCGGTCTTGCGGGCCAGGCGCCCGACGGAGAACCCGTAGCCGTTGCCCTTCGCCACCGGGACCAGGCCGGGCGTCGACTCGGTGAAGGCGCGCAGGTGGCCGCGCCAGCGGTCGCCGTCGACCGTGAGGGTGAGGCTCATCCGGCGCGGCGTTTCATGTAGAGGTCGAAGGCCTTGTAGAGCGGCCGGCTCAGCGGCAGGTCCCACTCGCCGACGTACTCGACGGCCTCGCCGCCGGTGCCGACCTTGAACTGGATCAGCCCCAGGTGCGGGTCGTCGGAGGCGAGGGTGTCGGTGATGCCGCGCAGGTCGTAGACGTCGGCGCCGGCCGCGATCGCGTCGCGGATCATCGCCCACTGCACGGCGTTGGAGCCGCGGACCTCGCGCTTCTCGGTCGACGAGGCGCCGTAGGAGTACCACGCGTGGGCGCCGACGCGGATCGCGATCGTGGCGGCGACCAGGGTTCCCTCGTGCCGCGCGGTGTGGAGGCGGATCCGGTCGGGGTCCTCGGCGGACAGCGCCTCGACCATGGTCGTGAAGTAGGAGAGCGGCCGGGGCGTGAAGTGGTCGCGCTCGGCGGTGTGCACGTAGAGGTCGTGGAAGGACTTGAGCTCGGGGTCGATGGCGGCGCCGGCGTACGCGGCGGTCTCGACGCCCTCCTTGAGGGCCTTCTTGATGTTGCGGCGCCAGAGCTGGTTCATCCCGGCCAGCACCTCGTCCTCGGTGCGGCCGGCCAGCGGGATCCAGAAGACGTGCTGCGGCTGGCCCGCGGCGAAGCCGCCCTCGACGGCCTGCGGGCGCCAGCCGAGCTCGGTCAGCTGCGAGACCACGCGGGCACCGGTGTGGGAGCGCTCGGTCGGCGGCAGGTCCCCGAGGCGTCGTACGCCGTCGTCGGCGATGCCGGCCTTGACGGTGGCCGCGTCCCAGCGGCGGGTCACCACCGGTGGGCCCATCCGGATCCCGAACGCGCCCTGGCCCTTGAGGTGCGCGGCCATCGGGCTGAGCCAGGCGCCGAGGTCCTCGTCGGCCCAGTCCAGGTCGGGGCCCTCGGGCAGGTAGGCGAGGGAGCGCTTGAGGCGGGGCAGCTGCCGGTAGAGCACGAGCCCGGCGCCGGCGAGCCGGTCGCCGTCGAAGAAGCCGATCGACTCGTGCCGCCACTCCGACTTCACCCGCCCCCAGGCCGGCGTCTGCAGGAAGCTGACCGAGCGGCGTCCCCGGATGAAGTCCAGGTGATCGCTCGCACTGATGGTGCGGACGGAGAGCGGGGACCTGGGCACCGTCCGAGGTTACCCAACGGTCGGCGGGGGGCCCCGGGCGCCACCTGGCGCCCCCTGCTCACAAAGTTCTCGCCATCCGGTGTATCTGGGTGGGATCCTCGGACTCCTACAGGCGTGATCCTGATCGAGAGACAGGCCAGGCAACGGGGAGCGACACGACCAGTGAGCGGGCACGGCTCGGGACGACCGGCCGGGGGCGGGGCTCCGGGCGGGACGTCCACGCGCGCTCGTGAGGTCTGGGCGGAGGCGACCGACGGCTTCAACCGATGGGTCGCCGGCGACCCGGCCGGGCTCGACGACCTCGTGGGTGTGATGACGCCGGTGCTGTGGCACGTGGTGCGGTCCTACCGGCTGCCGGAGTCGGCCGCCGAGGACGTCATCCAGACGACCTGGCTCGCGCTGGTCCGCCGCCGCGCCGCGATCGTCGACGCCGTCGCGATCGGCGGCTGGTTGACGACGACGGCGCGCCGCGAGGCCTGGCGGGTCGCCCAGGGCGACGGGCGCGCGCTGCCGGTCGCCGACGACGAGCTCGAGCCGCGGATCCCCGCGCAGCGCTCGGCGGAGGAGGCCGCGGTCGAGCAGGACGAGGGCGACCGCCTCTGGTCCGCCGTCGACGGGCTGCCCGAGCGCTGCCGGCGGCTGCTGCGGATCGTCGCGTTCGAGAACCGGCCGGACTACCGTGAGCTCGCGAGCGACCTGGGGATGCCGGTCGGCAGCATCGGCCCCACCCGGGGACGGTGCCTGGCGAAGCTCCGCGTCGCCCTGATGCAGACCGGCCACGGCACGGACGGCCACCACCGCGGAGGGGAGCGAGCATGAGCGAGCTGAGCAGGGACGCCCTCCTGGGCATCGTCCGCGACGTGTGGGAGCGGCACGACCCCGTGCCCGAGCACCTGGTCACGTCGATGCAGGCGGTCGCGGCCCTGGCCGCCTCCGACCTCGACGTCGAGCTGATGGAGCTCGTCGAGCAGGCGTCCGAGCTGGCCGGGGCGAGGGGCTCGTCGTCGTACACGCTGCGCTTCGTGCACGGCGACACCGACCTGCTGCTGCGGGTCGCCGTCGACGGCGACCGCTCCCGCGTCGACGGCTGGGTGGTCCCGCCGGAGCCGATGACCGTGCGCGCGCTGCCCGAGCAGACGCCGGCCCGGCACGCCGCGGTCGTCACCGACACCGGTCGCTTCGAGCTCACCGACCTGCCCCTCGGGCTGCTCCGGCTGCGCCTGGAGCCCCACGACGCGACCCGTCCGGCGTTCGCGACGCCGACCTTCGAGATCTGAGGAACGCCATGGCCGAGCCGTCCGAGACTCCCGAGCAGAAGCGCCCCGCTCGCAAGCCGCTCGACCGGGATCCGGCGCCGCCGCCGCGCGACAGCATCGCGACCGTGCAGGGTCGGGTGCTGGACCCGGCGACCGCCCTGGTGGTGGACAACGTCGTCCCCCGACCGACCGTGTACGTCGGACCCCGGCTGACCATCTCGAAGTCGGTCGACGTCGACGCCGCCCTCGAGGTGCTGTCGTTCGTGGCGGAGCGGCTCGGTTGGAAGGTCACCCTCGAGCCGGAGGACCCGCGCACCGTGGGGCTGAGGCACGGTCTGCGGACAGCGACCATCTCCGTGGCCTCCGACCGCGCGGCGATCGCACCGGACGGGTGGACGCTGCTGCAGCAGACCCGCGCGCAGTTCGGCGTGCGCGCCGTGCGCGGCGTCGGGCTCGATCACGTGCTCTTCCCGGGTGACATCGAGCCCAACCCGTTCCACATTCCGAGCCCCTTCCACATCCCGAGTCCCTTCCACATCCCGTCCGGTGCGAGCGGTGGCCAGTCGGCGCCGATCGCCACCTACGCGGCTGCCGGGTCCGGAGGCCGACAGCCGATCGCGTACGTCGGCCCCGAACCGGTGCGCCATGATGAGGTCGCGGGCCGGCGACCTGTCGTCGCGGTCCTCGACACCGGGTGCGGTCGGCACCCGTGGCTGGACCGTGCGGTCACCACCGACATCGGCATCGACGACCAGGAGATCGGCTACACGAGCCCGCTCACGAACGCCGAGATCCGCGGCGGGGACCTGCAGGGCCAGCTCGACGGGGTGATCGACCCCCTGGCCGGCCACGGCACGTTCATCGCCGGGCTGGTGCACCAGGGCTGTCCGGATGCCGACATCCTGGCGTGGCGGATCGTCCCCTCCGAGGGGCCGATCGTCGAGTCCGACCTCGTGGCGGCGTTGGCCCAGATCGCCGAGCTGGCCCGCCGCTATCGCGCCGGCGAGGAGGGCGGCCGCGCGATCGACGTGCTCAGCCTGTCGATCGGCTACTACCACGAGACGCCGGAGGACGCACTCTTCGACCCGACCATGTCCTCGATCCTCGAGGACCTGAGCAGCAGTGGGACGATCGTCGTCTGCTCCGCGGGCAACGACGCCACCAGCCGTCCCAGCTTCCCGGCAGCGTTCGGCCCGTGGTCGGACGGGGCCGGACCGGTCCCGACCGACGCCTCGCGCCTGCCCGTCGTCTCGGTCGGTGCCCTGAACCCCAATGGTTCGACCGACGCGCTCTTCAGCAACGCCGGGTCGTGGGTGCGCACCTTCGCCCCGGGCGCCGCCCTGCTCAGCACGATGCCGCGCTTCCAGGGCGGCCTGCAGCCGGTCGCGCGCACCACCGCGTTCGGCCGGGTGCGGGAGTCGATCGACCCGGACGACTTCCGCAGCGGCTTCGGCGTGTGGAGCGGGACCTCCTTCGCGGCGCCGGTGGTGGCCGGTCGGCTGGCAGCGGCGCTGCTCGGGCGGATCGACACCGACGACAGTGCGGCCGCGGTGGCCCGGGGTTGGGCCGCGGTGGAGGACGTGACCGGCATCAGGCCAGACTGACGCCGTGCTGACAGCCCGGGAGCTCCACGCGCGCGGAGTCGCCCAGATGCAGGCCGGGCGCGTCGCGGCGGCTCGCGAGCCGCTGCGTCAGGCTCGGGCCCGCACCGACGACCAGGCGTTCCTCGGGTCGATCGAGGCGAGCCTGGCGTACGTCGAGGCCGAGCTGGGCGACCGGGTCGAGGCGATGCGGCTGTGCGAGCAGGCGCTCGGTCGACCCGGGCTGGGCCAGGTGACGCGGGGCACCATCCACGGGCAGCGGGCCCTGCTGGTGATGCTCGCGGGCGACACCGCCGGGGCGCTCCCGGAGTTCGCGACCGCGATCGAGCTGCTGGGGGACTCCCCGGTGGTGCGCGGCCGCGCTCACGTCAACCGGGGCAACGCCTACCTCCAGCTCGGGGACCTGCGGAGGGCACGGACCGACTTCACCGAGGGCGCGGCGCTCCTGGCCGGCGCCGGTCTGGGCGTCGAGGCGGCGATGGCCGAGCACAACCTCGGCTACACCCGGCTGCTCGCCGGCGACCTGGTGGGGGCGCTGCGCGACATGGACCGGGCCCGCGCGGTGCTCGCCCCGTTGAGCGCGGTCGCCCAGGCGACCTGCGACCAGGACCGGGCCGAGGTGCTGCTCGCCGCGGGCCTGGTCGAGGAGGGCACCGCGGCGCTGGCGGCGAGCGCCCGAGCCTATGGATCGCGCCGGCTGCGTCGACGGGAGGCCGAGGCCGAGCTGGCCCTGGCGCGCGCCCGCCTCGACGACGCCCCCGCCCTCGCCCGGACGACCGCCCGCTCCGCATCGCGGCACTTCGGCGCGGCAGGGGCCGACGCCATGGCGACCCGGGCCCGAGCGGTGGCGCTGGCCGCCGACCTGGAGCTGGGGCGGTCCGGCCCTCGGTCCATCGAGGCGGCCGAGCAGCTCGCGGTCGAGCTGGACCGGCAGGACATGCGGTGGCCCGCGACCATGCTCCGACTGCACGCGACGGCGGCGCTTGCGCGGCGGAGGTCGGCGGGCGCCGGACCGGTGCGCGCGGGGCCGCTGCACCTCCGGCACGTACGCCCGGGACCGAGCGCGCCGCTCGTCGTCCGGCTGCTCGACCGTGACGTCCGCGCGGAGGTCGCCGCTGCGACCGGCCGCCACTCGACCGCGCTCCAGCACCTGCGCGCCGGCCTGTCGGACCTGCACGCCTGGCAGAGCTCCTTCGGGTCGCTGGACCTCCAGACCGGCGTGAGTGGACGCGGTCTGCGACTGGCCGCGCGTGGCCTCGCACTCGCCGTCGGGTCCGCAGCGCCCGAGGTCCTCTTCGAGTGGTCCGAGCGGGCGCGGATGCTGGCGAGCAGGGTGCAGCCGGTGCGCGCGCCCGAGGACGAGCAGATCGTCGCGGACCTGACCGAGCTGCGGGCGATGGCGGCCGAGGGCGGCCGCCGCGACCCGGAGCGGGAGGCCGAGCTCCGGCAGCGCGTTCGCGAGCGGGCGTGGCAGCACCGGGGTTCGGGTGAGGTCGCCGACCCCCTCAGCCTCGACGGTCTCCGATCCGCCCTTCCCGAGGACACCGCGCTGGCGGCGTACGTCGTCGCGGCCGGCCGGGTGGTGGCGCTGGTCGTGACCGCCGGCGAGGTGACGTGGGTCGACCTCGGCGTGCGGGCCCGGGTCGACGCCCTGCTCGGCGGCCTGCTGCCCGACCTCGACGTCGCGGCCGCCGACCTGCCCGACGTGATGGCCGGGTTCGTGCGTGCCGAGCTGGCCGACCGCCTCGCGTCCATCGCGTCGGTGCTGGTGGATCCGGTGCTGACGGCCGTCGGCGACCGGTCGGTGGTCCTCACGCCGTCGGGCGTGCTCGCCGGCGTGCCGTGGACGCTGCTGCCGGGCTTCACCGGCCGCCCGGTGACGGTGGCGCAGTCGGCGACGAGCTGGCTGTCTCGTCGTACGACGCCGTTGCGGTCGGCTACCGCCGGGTTCGTCGCCGGGCCGCGGGTGGCGCGCGCGGAGGAGGAGGTGACCGCGGCCGCGAAGGAGTGGGACGACACGCGGGTCCTGGCCGGTGGCGACGCGACGTGCGCCGCGGTCTCGGCGCTTGCCGAGACCGTCGACGTGCTGCACGTGGCGGCGCACGGTCGGCACTCCTCGGAGAACGCGATGTTCTCCGGTCTCCAGCTCGCCGACGGTCCGTGGTTCGGCTACGACATCGACCAGCTGCGGCGGGTGCCGGACGTGGTGCTGCTGTCGGCCTGCGAGGTCGGCCGCTCGACCGTGCGCTGGGGCGACGAGCTGATCGGCATGACGACCGCCTGGCTGCACGCCGGTGCCCGCTGCGTCATCGCGTCCCCCGCAGCGGTCAACGACGCGGCGGCGTACGACGTCCTGGTGGCCGTCCACCAGCAGCTGGCCTCCGGGGCGGACCCCGCGGTCGCTCTCGCCGCGGCGGTGCCGGCCGTCAGCTCCGGCATCGCACCGGTGCCGCTCGTGTGCTTCGGGTGAGGTGTCCGCTGGCGATCGGTCCGCACAGAGCTACCGGCCAGGGGCCCGGTATCTGCCACGCCCCCCGGCGCTCCTCGAGGGCATGACGACGACGGCACCGCACCACATCCTGCGCGATCCCAAGCCGGGCGAGCTGGTCCGGATCCCGGCCGGTGGCCGGCTCGAGGTCAGGTTCCGCCGCCGGGGTCTCGGGCTGAGCCGCTGGCAGGTCGAGGACCTCCCGGCCCACCTGGTCCCGCTCGAGGTGGGTGACTACGGGTTCCACTTCCTGGCCTTCCACGGCGCCGGCGAGGGCCCGCACCCGCTGCGGCTGGTCCGCAGCCGGGTCGACCGGCCCGGGTCAGGCGAGGTCCGTGACCTGCTCGTGCAGGTCGGCTGACCGCCGTCCCCGCACGAACACCCAGCTGCGCATCGCCACGAACCGGCCCACGGTCACCGCGAGGTTGGCGGCGGTCAGCACCGCAACCTCCAGGACGCGGCTGGTGGAGCCGGTCGCCTGCAGCAGCCACAGCGACCCGCTCGTGACGGCCAGGCCGACGGCGAAGACCACCAGCCCCTGCACCTGGTGGCGCAGCGCGTCGTGGCGGCCGCGGACGCCGAAGGTCAGCCGCCGGTTGGCCGCGGTGTTGGCGACGGCCGTCAGCAGCAGCGCCAGCAGGTTCGCGGTGAACGCCGGGAACGGGCCGCGCAGCAGCACGTAGAGGACGGCGTACGCCAGGGTCGACGCGGCGCCCACCATCGCGAACATCGCCAGCTGCATCCCGAGCCGTCCGCTGCCGGCGTCGGCCGAGGCCCGGCCGAGCCGTTCGGCGACCTCGCGCACCGGCAGCCGACCGGACACCAGGCCGCGTCCGAGGCGTACGACGCCGCGCAGGTCGTCGAGCGCCGTACGCACGATGTCGACGGTGCTGTCCGGGTCGTCGACCCAGTCGACGGGGACCTCGTGGATGCGCAGGCCGGCGCGCTCGGCGAGGACCAGGAGCTCGGTGTCGAAGAACCAGGCGTCGTCCTCCACGAGCGGCAGCACCTCGCGCGCCACGTCCGCGCGGATGGCCTTGAACCCGCACTGCGCGTCGGAGAAGCGCGCGCGCAGCGTGCCGCGCAGCAGCAGGTTGTAGGACCGCGAGATCACCTCCCGCTTCGGGCCCCGGTGCACCCGCGAGCCGCGTGCGAGGCGGGTGCCGATCGCCAGGTCGGAGTGGCCGCTGATGAGGGGTGCGACCAGGGGCAGCAGCGCATTGAGGTCGGTGGACAGGTCGACGTCCATGTAGACCAGCACGGCGGCGTCCGACCCGGTCCACACCCGCTTGAGCGCCCGGCCGCGGCCCTTCTCGGCCAGGTGCACGACCTCGACGTGCGGGTGGGTGTGGGCCAGCCGCCGGGCGATGATCGCCGTGGCGTCGGTGCTCGCGTTGTCGGCGATCGTGACGCGGTAGGACCACGGCAGCGTCGCGAGGTGGTCGAGGAGCCGGTCCACCGACGCGGCGAGGTCGCGCTCCTCGTTGTAGACCGGCACCACCACGTCCAGGATCACGGTGCTGATGTCGGCGTCCGTCACGGCGTCGGCGCGGATCTCGGCGGTCACGAGGCGACTCCCGTCGTCCCGGTCGTCGCCCCCGATGAGAGGTCGTAGACGGTGACCCCGTCGACGGTCGAGGCGTCGAAGTTCTCCTCGACCCAGGACGCGATGTCGCTGCTGGAGCTGCTGCCACCCATCGACCGGCCGAAGCCGCCGCCACCGATGAACCAGTGGATCTCGCCGTCGGCGACGTACTGCTGGAACTCCTCGAGCGTCGGGCTCGGGTCGGAGCCGTTGAAGCCACCGATCGCCATCACCGGCTCCTGCGTCGCGAGCTGGTAGCCCGCCGCGGAGTTGGACCCGACGGCAGCGGCGACCCAGGTGTAGGAGTCGGCGTCCTGCTCGAGCAGCGCGGTCAGCTCGGCGCTCGGCTCGCTGCTCTCGAGCAGCCCGCCGGCGCCCCCGGGGATGCCCAGCGGCATGCCCTGGCCACCGCCCGGCATGCCCTGCGGGGGCGTCATGCCCTGGGCGCCCGGGGTGCCCGGGGTGCCCTGCTGCATCCCTGCCGGGGGACCGCCGAAGGCGCCGGGTGCGCCGCCGGGTGCGCCGCCGGGTCCGCCGCCGGGTCCGCCGCCGGGTCCGCCGCCGGGTCCGCCGGAGGTGACCGCGGGGCCGGCCGTCGGGATCGACCCGGTGTGCGCGGTCGCGGCCGTCTGGACGGCGTACGACGCCGGCCCGGCCAGCGACGCGGCGACCGCCACGGCGGCCGCGACGAGCGCGACCCGGCGAGGCAGGAAGCGGATCGCGGCGAGAGTGACGGCCGACACCAGGCCGAGCACCAGGACCACCCAGCGCAACCAGGGCACGAAGTCGGGGCTGCGGCCGAGCAGCACGAACCCGGTCACCGCGGCGGCCGCGACGGCGAGCGCTGCGGCGCCGGCCGCGACCGGCGACCGGCGGTGCTGCCAGACGAGTGCGGCGCCGATCCCGACGAGGGCGGCGATCGCGGGCGCCAGGGCGACGGTGTAGTAGGCGTGGAAGATGCCGGCCATGAAGCTGAAGGTCAGCGCCGTGACCAGCAGCCAGCCGCCCCAGACGATCAGCCCGGCGCGGGCCAGGTCGGTGCGAGCGGCGCGGCGGGTCAGCCAGAGGCCGGCGACCAGCAGGACCAGCGCCGACGGCAGCAGCCAGGCGACCTGCCCGCCGATCTCGCCGTCGAGCAGCCGGGTGATCCCGGTCTGGCCCCACATCGAGCCGCCCGCGCCGCCGGGTCCGGCGCCGGGTCCGCCGGCCCCGCCACCGCCGACCGAGCCGGTCTCGTCGCCGGTCAGCCGGCCGAAGCCGTTGTAGCCGAGGGTGAGCTCGAGGATCGAGTTGTCCTGCGAGCCGCCGATGTAGGGCCGGCTGGCCGCGGGCCACAGGGAGACGATCGCGACCCACCAGCCGGCGGCCGCGATCATCGCGCCGAACGCGACGAGCAGGTGACCCAGGCGCCGGAGCACCGCCGGCTGCCCGGCGACCAGGTAGACCAGCGCGAGGGCCGGCAGCACGAGGAACGCCTGCATCATCTTGGTGAGGAACGCCAGGCCGACCAGGGCGCCGGCGAGTGCCAGCCACCGCACCGGGTGCCGGACGCCGGACTCGACGGCGCGCAGGGTCGCGTAGGCCGAGGCGACCAGCAGCAGCACCAGCATCGCGTCGGGGTTGTTGAAGCGGAACATCAGCACGGCGACGGGGGTGAGCGCCATCGTGGCACCGGCGAGCAGTCCGGCCGCGGACGAGCGGGCGGTACGCCGTACCGTCGCGACCAGGAGCCAGACGGCGAGGACGCCCTCGACCGCCTGCGGTACCAGGATCGACCAGGACGACAGCCCGAAGACGCGGACCGACAGGGCCATCGGCCACAGCGACAGCGGCGTCTTGTCGACGGTGATGCTGTTCGCGGCGTCGGAGGAGCCGAAGAAGAACGCCTTCCACGACTCCGACCCGGCCTGGGCGGCGGCGCTGTAGAAGCTGTTGGCCCACCCGGACTCGCCCAGGCCCCACAGGTAGAGGACGGCGGTGCCCAGCAACAGCCCGGCGAGTGTCGGGGGGTACCAGCGCTCGGGGGCGGTCGGGGGAGGGGCCGGGGGCGCGGGGACTGGGCGCTCGGTGAGGGTCGCGGTGCTCATGACCCCACCGTCGCGTCGGCCCTTGGCCCTGCGGTGTGGCCGGTCTGTGGGTCACCTGTGACCCGTCCGCCTACCTCTCCCCTGACCGCGATTGCCCGATCACCGGCGGCGAGTTTTGTCGGCCGGCCGACGAAATCCGAGGCGGGACGACGAAGGTTCGTCGTCCATCCTCGTATTCCGTCGTCCCGCCCCCGAAGGACGCGAGCGGCCGGTCACCGGGGGCGAGTTCTGTCGGCCGGCCGACGAAATCCGAGCCGGGACGACGAAGCTTGGTCGTCCACCCTCGTATTCCGTCGTCCCGCCCCCGAAGGACGCGAGCGCCCGGTCACCGGGGGCGAGTTTTGTCGGCCGGCCGACGAAATCCGGGGCGGGACGACGAAGCTTGGTCGTCCACCCTCGTATTCCGTCGTCTCGCCCCTGACCTCGCCGCCGCCCACTCGCCCTCCCCGGCGTCCGGAGGCAGGCGGGCGGTCCGCGCGGGCGGCGGGCGAGTTCCGCCGGGGCGAGACCTAGGAGACTGCTGAACAAGGCGTCCTTGGTGGCGCTGGAGTTGTGGTTTGGCGGCGTTGGAGCGCTACAGGTTGGCCGTCGAGGTGGCGGTTGGGTTGGCGCTGTGGGTTGCGAGACGGGGTCGCATCGCCGCCTCTGTGCCGTTGTGGGCGGCGCTGTGGCCGGTCACAGGGGCGGTGGGCCGGCCTGTCGGGCTGGTCAGGTCAGGACCCAGGTCTCGTCCTGGACGGTGAGTCCCATGGTGAGGAGTCGGCGCAGGTTGAGGGCGGCGACGCGCCGGGTGGAGCCAGTTGTTGCCAGCGCCGGCCACCCCTCGGACGCGCAGCGCCGGGTCGCCGCCTCGACCGCCAGGCGATGCCTGCGTTCGACCATCGGGCGGTGCTGTCGATGCCGTGGTTTGGAACCCGCTTCGTCGGCGGCGGCCGGCGTCGGCGGTGCTCGCGTTGGCTGCGCAGGATCGTGAGGATGCAGTTCGATCGTGGTGCCGACATTGTTGATGCGGTCGTGCATCGTGCACGCAGCGGACACTCGGGCGAGGCGATCCCGAACACGGCCTTACGGGTCCTGGTGATCTGCCGGGTCACTCCGGCCGGGCAGGTCACCGTCGCGGTGCGGGGCCATGGACGAAGTCGTCGATGGTGAATCCGTCCTGGACTGCGGGCTTGATCGGCCAGGGCTTGAGCAGCATGGCGTCCACTTCAGCTTGCCGTGCAGGGCGCCAGGCGCGTCGCCGGTGGCGCCGGCGCCGAGTCGCCCAGGACCTCGAGGTGGTCCGGCGAGCGACCGTTGCGTCGGTGGTGACCAGTTCCGCGGCCGACGTTGGCGTCGGAGTTGGCCCAGCCGTTGGTCGCGTCAGCTTCAAGCGACGGTGGTCAGCCGGGTGTCGCAGCTCGACCACCACGTGGGCCTGAAGCCGTCCGGCGACGCCCGCGGGTCTTGTGTGCGTGGCGGGTGTCGGGGCCCACGGTCGAGACATCACCGGCGACCGGCGCGGTCGTGCGCGCGATCCGCCACCGGCCGTCGGTGCCATCAGGTCCCGGCCTGGCTCGACGTCCTGCCCGGCCACCAGGAGGGCCAGCAGCGCGACGGCCTCAGCCGGCTTCCCGCCAGCCTTATCGATCGCCTCGAGAGCCCGACCTGAGCATCTAGGGCAGCCAGCAGCGCGACGGCGTCGCCGAGCCAGGCGCGCGGAGGCCGAGCTCGTCGCGGGCGGCTGTTGTCGTCCCACGCGACTCGCGGCTTGCCCGGCTTGTCACAGGTCGCGCCTGGTCAACCCCGCCAGCCGGGTGCACTCGGTGGGCGATCACAGCGCTCGGTCGTCGGGCACCACGGGCCCGACCCGGCGGATCTGGGCGCTCAGCTGGGTCACGGTGTCCCTGACGGCGACCGCGTCGTCGAGGATGGTGGAGTCCAGCGCGCGGCGCGTCTCGCCGGCCACCGCGCCCGGTTTCGGTCGATCCACCTCGGCGGACCACGCTCGAAGATCCGCTGCGGACGAGTCGCTGGCGCTGCCAGTCGGCGCCGCCAGTAGGTCAACGTCGAGGATCGAAGCCCTTCCCCGTCGATCGCGTACCCGCACGCCGCCTTCCACACCGCAGGTCGAAGGTCAACGCGTCGACCGCTTCACGGTCGTCGACCGAGCGGCCTGGCACAGCGCCTGCCACGATCACCGAGGCGATCACCTCGCCCGGGATCGAGGGCCGACCCCGCACCGAGGGGAACAGGTCGGCGAACAACGCCGCCGGGAACAACCGGTCCGCGTGCCGAAGGCCAGCGACGCGTCACCGGGGCGAGGTTTTGTCCGGCCAGCCGAGCAGATGCCCAGCAGGCGGACGACTCCACGTCCAGCAGCTCACGCTGCCGATCGGACTCACCCTGCATGCCCTCAGGATTTCAGGGTCGCCCCGACGACCCCGGGAGGCGCGCCTTTGTTCAGCAGTCTCCTAGAGGCGCGCGCGCAGCCAGGCGGCGTCGGCGGCGTGCTCGGCCGCGCCGCCCGGGGTCTCCAGGACCACCGGCGCGCCGGCGTCGCGGACGACCGCGGCGAGCAGGTCGGCGTCGACCTGGCCCGCTCCGAGGTTGGCGTGCCGGTCGGCGCCGGAGTCGAAGGCGTCGCGGCTGTCGTTGCAGTGCACGAGGTCGATGCGGCCGGTGAGCTTGCGGACGTCGTCGACCAGGGTCTCCAGCGCGTTGCCGCCGGCATGGGCGTGGCAGGTGTCGAGGCAGAAGCCGACGAGGTCGAACTGCTCGGTGGTGGAGATCGCGTCCCACACCCGGCCGATGCGGTCGAGGTAGCGGGTCATCGCGTTGTCGCCGCCGGCGGTGTTCTCGATGAGCAGCGGCAGCTTGAGGTCGACCGCCTCGACCGCCTTGCGCCAGTTGTCGAAGCCCTTCTCGGGATCGTCGGCCTTGTTGACGTGGCCGCCGTGCACGATGAGCCCGCGCGCGCCGATCGCGGCCGCCGCATCGACGTGCTGCTGGAGCAGCTTGCGGCTGGGGATGCGGATCCGGTTGTTGGTGGTGGCGACGTTGACGATGTAGGGCGCGTGGACGTAGAGCCCGACACCCGCCGCCTCGGCGTCGGCGCGCAGGGCGTCGGCGCCGCCGGCGTACCGGATCTCGGGTCCCTGGTAGCCCTGCGGGTCGCCGAGGAAGAACTGCACGTGCGGCACCCCCCGCGCCTGCGCCTCGGCGATCGGGTCGGTCTGCTCGACATGGGCTCCGATCGCGATGCTTCCCGGGGTGCTCATGCGGCCCACCCTAGGCGGCGTCCCCGACACACCCCGGCACGTCCTCCAGCCGGTGCCAGACCGGGATCCCCCGCTCCCGGGCGATCCGCACGTCCTGGTCGGCGCCGGTCGACTCACCCGGCAGGCGGAGCACCCCGTCGCAGTGCTGCAGCAGCCGCTCGGCGGTCGGGTACATCACCTGCTCCGCCAGCGGGTCGAGCGGTCCGGCGGCGCCGGCGCTGCTGAGCACCGGCAGCGCGACCCACTCGCCGACCATCGGCAGGTGGCCGGCGCGGAACAGCGGCCAGGCGGCGGTCTCGAGGGCGGCCAGGTTGGCGCCCATCCGCTCGGGGTCGTCGCCGGTGCCGGAGCGGTAGGGGCCGGCGATCAGGATCATCAGGGGCTTCGTCATGGCACGACAATAACGTGCAGAAGCGTGCATAAACAAGATATTTCGTGCAGAGCGGTTAGGGTGGGCGCCGTGCTCGCCGCCCAACGCAAGGAGCTGATCCTCGCCACTCTCCGCGCGGAGGGACGGGTGGTCGCCAAGGAGCTGGCCACCGAGCTCGACCTCTCCGAGGACACCATCCGCCGCGACCTGCGCGAGCTGGCCGCCGAGGGCCTGCTGCACCGGGTGCACGGCGGCGCGCTGCCGGCGTCCCCGGCGGTCGCCGACTTCACCGCGCGCACGGCGATCGGCACCGGCGCGAAGGTCGAGGTCGCCCGCACCGCGGCCGCGCTGGTCCGTGCCGGCCAGACGGTCGCCGTGGACGGGGGTACGACGGCGCGCGAGCTCGCCCGCCGGCTGCCCGCCGACCTGCGCGCCACCGTGATCACCCACAGCCCGACGATCGCGGTCGAGCTCGCCACCCACCCGACCGTCGAGGTGATCATCGTCGGAGGGCGGCTCTTCAAGCACTCGGTCGTCGCCGCGGGGGCGATCGCGCACGAGGCGATCGGCCGCGTCAGCGTGGACCTGTTCTTCCTCGGCGTGACCGGCATCCACCCGACCGCCGGGCTGACCACGGGCGACGCCGACGAGGCCGCGATCAAGCGGGCCTGGACCGCCCGCGCGGCCGAGACCTACGTCCTGGGCAGCGGCGAGAAGATCGGCGCCGCCTCGGCGTTCGAGGTCGTGCCTCTCTCGGCCGTGGCCGGGGTGATCACCGACGCGGGTGCACCGGAACGGGGCGTGGCCGAGCTGCGCGCGGCTGGCGTGCGCGTGCTCAGCTGAAGGCGCGCGCGAGCACGTCGAAGTCCGCGTTCCCGCCGGTCTGGACGATCGCGACGCGCCTGCCGGCGACCCGCTCGCGCTCGGCCAGCAGCCCGGCGAGCGCCAGTGACCCGGCGGGCTCGGGCAGGTTGTGGGTGCTCCGGTACATCAGCGCCATCGCGTCCGCGGCGTCCTGCTCGCCGACCCGCACGACACGCGCGGCGCCGGCCACGATGCGGCGTACCGCCTCGGGGTCGGGCGTCCGGCAGGCCACGCCGTCGACGAACGTGTCCGCGGTAGGGGTGGCGACCGGTTCGCCGGCCTCGAAGGAGAGGGCGTACGCCGGGGCGTTCTCGGCCACCACGCCGACGACCTCGGTGGCGCGGCCGAGCAGGTCGCGGACCGCGATGTTCGCGCAGATGCCGCTGCCCATGCCGACGGGCACGTAGACGACGTCGAGGTCCGGGACGTCCTCGTGCAGCTCGGCGGCGTACGTCGCCACGCCCTCGACCAGCCACGGGTGGAACGGCGGCACGATCGTCAGGCCGCGCCGCCCGGCGAGCTCGCGGGCGTGCTCGAGGGCCTCCTGGAAGTCGCGCCCGTGGACCACCAGCTCGGCGCCGAACGCCTCGGTGGCGGCGTTCTTGTCCGGCGAGTTGCCCTCCGGCACGACGATCGTGACCGGCACGCCGAACGCGGCGCCGGCGTACGCGAGGCTCTGGCTGTGGTTGCCGCGGCTGGCCGAGACCAGCCCGGCACCCGCGCCCTCCTCGACCAGGCGGGCCGCGAAGTTCACGCCGCCGCGGACCTTGAACGCGCCGGTCGGGTTGTGGTTCTCGTGCTTGACCCAGGTCTCGGTCCCGGTGGCCCGCTCCAGGAGCGGCCAGCGGCGGGCCGGGGTCGGGGGCACGTGCCGGCGTACCCGCTCCCGGGCGGCTGCCAGGTCTGCGCTGTCCACGGGGCCACGCTAGCGATTGGGTGGGCGGGTGAGCGCGCTGTTAATCTTGGGCGTTCTCTGCTCCCGGCACCCACCGACGGGTGCTCGCAGGGAGCTCCGTGCGGCTCGCCGTACGGACAACGCATCGCCCTCCTGCCACGGAGAGTCCGTGGCCGCCTGAGTCCAGAGGAGGTGGAGACCGCTGTGCGTGCCTACGAAGTGATGGTCATCCTCGACCCCAGCATCGAAGAGCGGACCGTCGAAGGGTCGCTCGACAAGTACCTCAACGTCGTCCGCAAGGACGGCGGCAGCGTCGAGTCCGTCGACGTGTGGGGCCGTCGTCGCCTGGCCTACGAGGTCAAGAAGAACGCCGAGGGCATCTACGCCGTCATCACGCTGAACGCCGAGCCGGCCACGGTCAAGGAGCTCGACCGCCAGCTCACCCTCAACGAGTCGATCCTGCGCACCAAGGTCATCCGGCCCGACGTGCACTGATCCTGTGGACGACCACTACCGCCTGTCGGTGCGAGACGCCACGATGGGCGGACGTGGTCGGACGACCACGGATCGACTCTGACCAGAACCAACGCTTAGGGAGCTCTACATGGCAGGCGAGACCGTCATCACGGTGGTCGGCAACCTCGTCGACGACCCGGAGCTGCGCTTCACCCCTTCGGGTGCGGCCGTGGCGAACTTCCGGATCGCGTCGACGCCGCGCACCTTCGACCGGCAGACCAACGAGTGGAAGGACGGCGACGCGCTGTTCCTCACCTGCTCGGTCTGGCGGCAGGCCGCGGAGAACGTCGCCGAGTCCCTGCAGCGCGGCATGCGCGTGATCGTGCAGGGCCGCCTCAAGCAGCGCTCCTACGAGACCCGCGAGGGCGAGAAGCGCACGGTCGTGGAGCTCGAGGTCGACGAGGTCGGCCCCGCGCTCGCGTTCGCCACCGCCAAGGTCACCCGGGCGTCCCGCTCGGGTGGCGGCGGCGGGTACGGCGGCGGCGGGGGCCAGTCCCGGCCGCAGTCGTCGGGCAACGACCCCTGGGCGACCCCGGCTCCGCAGCAGGGCGGCGCGCCCTCCGGTGGCGGCCAGGCCCCCGCGGGCAACGACCCCTGGGGCGCCCCGGGTGCCGGCTCGGACGAGCCGCCGTTCTGAGGTTCTGATCCCTCAACCCAACCGAACACCCTCAACCATTCCGGCACTCAACCCACTCGTGGGGCCGGGCTTCTAGAGAGGAAGCACCACAATGGCCAAGGCAGTGATTCGCAAGCCGAAGAAGAAGGTTTGCCAGTTCTGCAAGGAGAAGGCGACCGGTGTCGACTACAAGGACACCGCCCTGCTCCGCAAGTTCATCTCCGACCGCGGCAAGATCCGCGCCCGCCGGGTGACCGGTAACTGCGTCCAGCACCAGCGCGACGTGGCGACCGCCGTCAAGAACGCCCGCGAGGTCGCGCTCCTGCCCTACACGTCCACCGGCCGCTGAGAGGAGGACTTTCGATGAAGCTCATCCTGACTCAGGAAGTCACCGGTCTCGGTGCCCCCGGCGACGTCGTCGAGGTCAAGGACGGCTACGGCCGCAACTACCTCGTCCCGCGTGGCCTCGCGCTGCGCTGGACCCGGGGTGCGGAGAAGACCGTCGAGTCGATCAAGGCCGCGCGCTCCTCGCGTGCGGTCCGCGACCACGACCACGCCGAGCAGATCAAGACCAAGCTCGAGGCCCAGCCGGTGAGCGTGAAGGTGCGCGCCGGCTCCGGCGGCCGCCTCTTCGGCGCTGTCACGGTCAGCGAGATCGCCGGCGCGCTCGCCGACGTCTCGGGCGAGCAGGTCGACAAGCGCACGATCGTGGTCACCAACCCGATCAAGTCCCTCGGCGCCCACGAGGTGTCGGTCAAGCTGCACGACGAGGTGTCGGCCACGGTCGCCCTCAACGTGATCCCGGCCTGACGCAGCACCCAGTAGCACCGAGCAGCGCAGCGGCAACGTCGCGACGGCCCGCCAGCACCAGCTGGCGGGCCGTCGTGCTGTCTCGGCACGGTGCGCGCTGCGCGGAGGTGGACCGCTCCGGTCAGCGCGCGGCGACCGCGTCGACCCGCACCGGCTTGCCGTGGGAGACGACCCTGACCTGGAGCACGCCGGCGAGCATCCCGCTGAGCGCGGGGCGGGCCTGGTAGACCTTCAGCCGCTGGGGCCGCGAGCTGCGCAGGTTCACGGGGAACCACTGCCCGCGACCGACCCGGATCGCCACCTTGCCCAGCGTCGGCCCGGCCGGGGCCAGCAGCCGGATCTCGCGGATGTTGCGCACCCCGAAGGTGAGCGTGGCGCCGTACCGGGAGGACTCGAGGTAGTCGCCGCCGAAGGCACCCGCGTCGCGGAAGCGCCGCCAGTCGCCGCGCGAGGACGCCGGGGCGTCGCCGGGCTCGAGGTCGCGCGGCACGAAGAAGTCCTGCGCGAACGGCGTCGGGTCGACGTTGCCGGCCTCGTCGACCGCGGCGGCGGTGAAGTGCCGGGCGCCCGGGCGCAGGTCGCGCAGGGTGGTGAGCCCGTCGTTGCACGCCGTCGCCCGGCCGTCGAGCCGGCAGCGGTAGGTGTCGCCCTGGGTGCTCTGCAGCCGGATCTGCGCGGTGGGCGCGACGAGCATGGGCTGCTCGGTCGAGGACTCGTCGGCATAGGCCGTCCGCAGGAAGCCGTAGGTGTTGGGCGCCGTGGCGTCGGCGCGGAAGACCAGCTGCGCCGGGCTCTGGTCGTAGTCGGGCGTGTCCGCGCTGCCGGTGTAGGGCCACGGGTCGGTGGTCAGGTCGTGGGCGTCGTCGGGGGTGTCGACCGCACGGACGCGGAAGGTGTACGGCGTCGCGGTGTTCTCGGTCAGCCCGTCCTTGGTGAACGGCGACGTGCACGACTGCCAGGTGGAGGGCGCGCTGGGCGTGTTGTAGAACTGGCACTCGAACGAAACCGGGTCGGGGTCTGCGTCGGTCTGCGCGCCGTGGAAGGTGATCGAGATGCTGGTGTCGCGGACCCAGCCACCCCCGGCGAGCTCGGGTCCGTCGATGCTGGTCTGGGGTGGCACCGTGTCGTCGCAGCCGGCGCCGCTCGGCAGGCCCAGGGGCCCGGTCGGCTGCGCCTCGCTGAAGCACGTGTCGGCCGCCGCCGCATCCGCACGGGGCGGCGCCGTGGCCAGTGACGCGACGGCGGCGAGGACGGCGGCGCCGAGGACGGTGGCGCGGCGAGGCGTTCGCATGGTCCCTCCCAGGGTCTTGACGCTCCCGACCGACCAACGCCGACCCGGGCCCGGGGGTACGCCGCCCGCCGCGCTCAGGACGGGGTGGTCTGGTCCAGCCGCCGGTCCGTGGGCGGGGCCGCCCAGGGGCGCGAGGAGTAGGCGAAGACCAGCACGATCACGACGACGATCGTGACCAGGCCGAGGAGGAGCATCCCGGCGACCGCTCCGGGCTCGACCGAGAGCACGACGACGGGGACGACGGCGGTGAGGACCAGCAGCGTGAGCGCGGTGCGCAGCCAGGCGTAGGCGCGCCGGTCGCCGGCCTCCTGCGCGAGCCGGGCGAGCGCCGCGCAGAGCGTGGCGACCGCGACGATCTGGGGGAGCGAGGCCGCCCATTCCAGGGAGGCGTCCTGGTCGGCGAGCGCCTCGGGCACGGCCGGGAACCACAGCACGACGGACGCGGCGAGGGCGAGCGTGCACAGGGCGGTCACCGTGGACGACCACGGCAGCTGCGGCAGCCGCCGGACGCCGTACAGGACCAGCAGCCAGCCGAGCGGGTCGGCGAGGAGGTCGAAGCCCGCGACCTTCGCGCCGAGGGCGACGATGACCAGCCCCATCCCGACGGCCTGCAGCGGCTTCACGGCGCCACCCTAGGCCGCGCGCCCACGCCGGTGACCAGCCAGGCGTCCCCGCGCTCGCGGTGGACCAGCACGACGAGGCGGGCGCCCATGAAGACCGCGCAGAACGAGACCCAGATCGCGACCAGCCCGGCGGAGAGCGCGGCGCAGGCGAGGACCACCGGGAGGTAGGCGAACAGGGTGACGACGCCGGCCCGGGCGAGGTAGCGGCCGTCGCCGGCGCCGATCAGCACGCCGTCGAGCACGAAGACCACACCCGCGACCGGTTGCCCGACGGCCGCGACGACCAGGACGGGCACCAGGAGGTCCTGCACGGCGGCGTCGTCGGTGAAGAGCCGGCCCAGGAACGGGCTCGTCACCGCGAGCAGCACGCCGGTGACGACGCCGCTGACCGCGCCCCACCGCACCATCGTGGCGGTGACCTCGCGAGTGCCCGTGACGTCCCCGGCGCCCAGCGAGCGCCCGGTGAGCGCCTGGGCGGCGATGGCGATCGCGTCCAGCACGAAGGCGAGGAAGGTCCACAGCGTCATCGCGAGCTGGTGGGTGGCCAGGTCCACGGCCTGCTCGTGCCGGCCGGTGGCACCGAGCGTGACGGCGTACGTCGTCGCGAGCAGCGCGGCGCGCAGGGTCAGGGTCCGCACCACCAGGGGCACGCCGGCCCGTCCCGCGGCGCGGATGCCGGGCACGTGCGGGCGCAGCGGGGCGCCGTGCCGCCGTGCTGCGCGGGCGACGACGAGCACGAAGACCGCTGCGCTGGCGAGCTGGGCGAGGACGGACCCGAGCGCCGAGCCGGCGATGCCGAGGCCGGCGGGGTAGACGAGCACCAGGTTGAGCACGACGTTGAGGGCGTTGCCGCCGACCGCGACCACGAGCGGGGTGCGGGTGTCCTGCAGGCCACGCAGGACGCCCGTGGAGGCGAGGATCACCAGCAGCGGGACGGTGCCGAGGAAGGCGATGCGCAGGTACGTCGCCGCCGGGTCGGTCACCTCCGAGGAGGCGCCGAACAGGTGTACGAGCGGCTCGGCGAGGAGCACCCCGGCCAGGGTGACCACGGCGCCGATGACGACGGCGAGCCAGATCCCGTCGACGCCCTGCCCGATCGCGCTGCGCAGGTCGCCGGCCCCGAGGTACCGGGCCACGCTCGCGGTGGTGCCGTACGCGAGGAAGACGCACAGCCCGACCGCGGTCTGCAGCACCACGGCGGCGATGCCCAGCCCGGCGAGCGGTGCCACGCCGAGGTGGCCGACGATCGCGGCGTCCGCGAGCAGGAACAGCGGCTCCGCGACCAGCGCGAGGAACGCCGGCACGGCGAGCCGGAGGATCTCGCGGTCGCGGCGGTCGGTCACGGCGGAACTCTAGTCCTGGTAAGTGGTAGTGATGGCCTGTGGTCCGTACAGGACTAGTTATCAACACTTGTGGACAAGTGGGGGAAAACCTCGCGGGGCCACGGTATGTCGACAAACCGCCAGGTGACCGGGAGATGACCGCGGGCTGAACGACGAAACCTGGACGACTATTTCTCCTGCACACCTGTGGGAACACATCCGTGCAGGTCAGAGCCGTATTCGGCGGTTGCGGGCGGGGTTCTTCCACAGGCCGGTCCACGACCTGTGCACATCTGGCGGCGTGTCGTCCACGGCCCGTCCGGCGTTTTCCCCAGGTCGCCACCGGGGGTGTGGATACGGGGGTGTCCCCGACCCCTCCGTCCCGCGTACGGTCCCGGAGGTTGTCGGTGGGCTTCTCTAGCCTCGGCAGCGCAGGACGGGGTCGATGCGGATGCGAGCAGGGGCGATCAGGGAGGCCACGAGGTGAGCGTCACCGACCAGGACGCGCGGGGGATCCCCGAGCCGCCGTACGACGACTGGGGCGACGGCCCGGCCGCCTACGCGCCGGGCGAGCGACCCACCTCGCCGGGGGACCGGACGCCGCCGCAGGACATGGCCGCCGAGCAGTCCGTGCTCGGCTCGATGCTGATCTCCAAGGACGCGATCGCCGACGTCACCGAGGCGATCCGCGGGGTCGACTTCTACCGCCCCGCGCACGAGACCGTCTTCGACGCGATCCTCGACCTCTACGGCCGCGGCGAGCCGGTCGACATGGTGACCGTGGCCGCCGAGCTCCAACGACGGGGTGAGCTGCAGCGCATCGGCGGGGCGGCGTACCTCCACACGCTGTCGGCGAACGTGCCGATCGCGGCCAACGCCGGCTACTACGCCGAGATCGTCCGCGAGAAGGCGATCCTGCGGCGGCTGGTCGGCGCCGGTACCCGGATCGTGCAGATCGGCTACGCCGGCGAGGGCCAGGTCGACGACATCGTCGACGAGGCGCAGGCCGAGGTCTACAAGATCACCGACAAGCGGTCCACCGAGGACTACGCGCCGCTCAGCGACATCATGGACGGCGTCCTCGACGAGATCGAGGCGATCTCCAACCGGGAGGCCGGCCTCTACGGCGTCCCCACCGGCTTCGCCGACCTCGACGACCTGACCAACGGCCTCCACGCGGGCCAGATGATCATCGTCGCGGCTCGTCCGGCGATGGGGAAGTCGACGCTGGCGCTCGACCTGTGCCGTGCGGCGTCGATCCACAACAACCTGGCCAGCGTCTTCTTCAGCCTGGAGATGACGCGGTCGGAGATCACCATGCGCCTGCTGTCGGCGGAGGCGAAGGTGCCGCTCAACCACATCCGCAACGGCAACATGAACGACGACGACTGGGCCAAGCTCGCGCGCAAGATGGGCGAGGTCTCATCGGCGCCGATGTTCATCGACGACTCGCCGAACATGACGATGATGGAGATCCGCTCCAAGGCTCGGCGGCTCAAGCAGCGCCACGACCTGAAGCTGATGGTGATCGACTACCTGCAGCTGATGACGTCGGGCAAGAAGGTCGAGTCCCGCCAGCTCGAGGTCTCGGAGTTCTCCCGCCAGATCAAGCTGCTGGCCAAGGAGCTCGAGATCCCGATCATCGCGCTCTCCCAGCTCAACCGTGGACCCGAGCAGCGCGGCGACAAGCGGCCGATGATGGCCGACCTGCGTGAGTCGGGCAGCATCGAGCAGGACGCCGACATGGTCGTCCTGCTCCACCGCGACGACGTCTACGAGAAGGAGTCGACCCGCCCCGGCGAGGCCGACCTGATCGTGGCCAAGCACCGCAACGGCCCGACCCGCGACATCACCGTCGCCTTCCAGGGCCACTACTCGCGGTTCGTCGACATGGCCCACTGAGAGGCCCAGCGATTGCTGACGCTCGGCGGATCTGCGACGAGCCGTGGCTCGGTCGAGCGTCACGGGTTCGGGCGAACCATCCGGATCAGCCGAAAGCCGCACGCGTCGTCGTAGACCGACGGGCAGAAGTCAGCCGACACGGAGTGTTTGAGCGTCGAGAAGCGATGGGGTCCGGGGTTCTGCCCGTCGGTCTACGAGATCTCGCGCGACCTGGTCGGGGAGAAGCACTCTGGAGGGGAGCGGCCACCTCAGACCTCCGCTTCGGAGAGCGCGTCGACATCGGAGCGCTCAATGGTTCCAGCGCGCACCAGCCGGACGCCGGTCACCAGCAGCCACACGAGCCAGGCGAGGTAGCCCGGCATCCCGACGAACAGGAGGGACGAGCCGTCCGCGATCGCGAGGTTAGCGGCCCCGGCGACGATCAGGACGCCTCCTCCGGTCAGTCCCAGGAGACGCTGCCACGCAGGCGTCAGCCCGCTCGCATGCGCTGCCATCGCGGCGCCGATGAGGGTGGTGCCGAGCGCCGGCAGCGCCAGCGCGAACGCTGCTGCATGCATCTGCCAGGCGAGCTCGAGCTCCGGGCTCGGCCCGGTGAGCTCGCCGGCGGACAGGACGACCCCGTCCCAGAGGACGACGTAGAACGCGAGCACCGCCGCGAGCGTCGCGCCCGCGGCGACCGCGAGTCGCGACCAGTCCCTGCCCGTCTCCCCGCAACGCCGGACGATCCCGTGGAGACCGGTCACGAACCCGAGCAGCAGCGGCAGGTTCAGCGCCTCCAGGCCGACGGCGATCGCGACCGCGTCCCGGTGTTCCGCGTGGAAGGCGAGCACCTCGGTGATCGGGTCCCCGTAGCCAGGTGCTCCGGCCCAGGTCAGCACGGCGTTCTGGATCGCCACCGACGCTGTCAGTGCGATCGCCGTCGCACCGACCAGCCGCCCTGGCCGCGGGCGGGTCGCCGTGGGCCTCCCCGGTGCTGCCGCCGCGCTCCGGGGTAGCTGTCGGGACGACTGCGTGGGGACGCTGTTCCGCGGTGATCTCACTTCTTGCTCCAGGGGTGGGACGAACGTTCCTCCCGCGACCTCGACGTCGACCACGGGCGAACCCGTCTCGAGTGCGAAGGGCCAGGCTCCAGGGTGGCGGCGGCCGGGATGGCCGGACATCGGTCGCGAGGCTCCGAGCCGGTCGTGCCTTCGGCCGGGGACGGATCAGACTTTCGGCTGGTCCGCAGGCACTGCGGCATCCCTACGCTGACGGCCGTGAGCAACGCACTGAGGTCCGTTCCGGACGAACACCGGCCCGCGACCCCCACCCGCTCGGACGTGGTGGACCAGGTGCTGGCGACCGTCGCCGTCGTCTCCGAAGCGCTCGAGCGGGCGGTGACCGCAGGGTGAGTGCACCAACCCCGAGAAGGGCCGGTGTCCTCTGGTGCACGGCGGTCGCCGCGACGGTGGCCTTCTTCGTCCTCCCGGCTCTCCTCGTCTCTCTTCGCGGCTTCACGGGGGAGGCCGCCCTCGTGGCGGCGTCCGAGTCCGCCTTCGTCCATGCCGACCTGGGCGGTCGCGTGGCCGACTCGGGCGCCCTGGCCGAGCTGACCGCGCGGTGGCGGGAGTTCCACGTGGTCAAGGCGCTGATCGCCGGTGTGCTCGTCCTCGTCCTCGCCGGGCGCACCTCGGCGTTGCGACAGGCAGTGGAGACCGCCGAGCGCGGTCGTCGCCGGTGGTCGCTGCTCGGGGCGTACGGCGCGGTGGTCCTGTGGCTCCTCGGGGCACTCACGGTCCTGCTCGCCAACGCGCAGGGGGCGGTTGCCCCTCTGGCGTCCGTGGCCTCGTTGCTGCCGGCCGAAGGCGGACCCGGCGAGCTCCGCGGTGTCCTCGCCGACCTCAGGCCCGCCCTGGAGGCCGACTCGCCGTCGCGGGTCGGAGGGATCGCGGGCGAGCTCCTCGGCGACTTCACCCGGTACCACGCCGTGCTGGCCGTCCTGGCAGCCGGCGCGGGGGTCGTGTTCATGACCGTGGCTCTTCGCGCGGTCTCGAGACGGTGGCGCCAACGCCGGACGGGCCGGTCCTCCCAGCCGACGTGGGTCGTGACGGCCACTCTGTACGGCGCCGCCGGAGGCTTCTTCCTCCTGCTTTCGCTGGCCAACACGAGCACCTGGATCGACCCGGTTCCCGCGCTCGTGGCGACCCTCGGCGGCAGCTGAGCCTCCAGCACGCCTTCGCCAAACAACCCCGGTCACCGCCGCGGCGATGCCGCACCCAGCAGCGACCGGGGCGGTCCGTCGGATCCGAGGTCCACGACCACAGGGGCGCTGAGGAGGTCAGCCCGCGACGACACGTAACGTCTGAAGACTCGGGTCCGCGGCGTACGCGACGCGCACGCCGGCGCGTCGGGCCTGGTCGAGCGCGGCGAGTGCTGAAGCGGTGATGCGCTCTCCCGGCGCGAGCACCGGGATCCCGGGCGGGTACGGCGCGACGAGCTCGGCGCAGGTGCGGCCGGTCGCGTCGGCCAGCGGCACGGTCTCGGCAGCAGCGAAGAACGCCTGCCGCGGTAGTAGGTCTGCGGTGGGGTCGACGCCGTACACCGCGGGCCCGACGACGGGACGAGGTGCGCCGCGACGCCGTTCGAGGGACCTCACGAGGGCCGTGGTCAGGGCCCGGAGCGTGTCGGCGGTGTCGGCCAGGGAGACGATCGCGACGATGACGTCCCGGTCCGCCGACTCGACCGGGAGGCCGGCAGCCAACAGGTCCTGCTCGACCGCGTTCCCGTCGGCGCCGGTGCCGGAGAGCGCGAGGGTGAGCTTGAGCGGGTCGACGCGGGGGCCGTCGAGCACGACGAGGCCGTCGACGGCGCCCAAGCGCCGGCGGGCCTCGGCCGTCGCGGCGACGGCCGCGCCGAGCAGCTCCTCCCCGTCCCGCTCGAGCAGGGCGCGGGCCGCGTCGGTGCTGGCGAGGACGGCTCCGGCGGGGCTGGTCGTCGCGCACGCCTCGACACCCGCGTCGAGGCGGGCGGCGTCGATGCGGGCGGTGCGTGCCAGCACGAGAGCCGCCTGGCTCCACGCCGGCAGCGTCTTGTGGGCGCTGGTGACCATGACGTCCGCGTCGAGCTGGAGGGGGTGTCGCGGCAGGTCGGGATGGAAGCCGAAGTGGGCTGCCCAGGCCGCGTCGACGACGAGCGGCACCCCGTGCTCGTGGGCGGCACCGGCCAGTCCGGCGACGTCACCGACGGTCCCGACGTACGACGGGTCGCCGACGAACACCGCCCTCGCCTCCGGGTGGGCGTCGAGCGCGCGTCGTAGGGTCTCGGGCGCGACGCCCAGCGGCAGGCCGCTCGCCGGATCGACCTCGGGCCGCACCCACACCGGCGTCAGGCCGGCGAGCACGAGGCCGATCAGCAGGGAGCGGTGCAAGGTGCGGCTGACGACGACCGTGTCGCCCTCGCCGGCCACGGCGAGGGCGACGGCCTGGTTGGCGTGGGTGGCGCCGCCGGTGGAGAAGCGGCACACGTCCGCGCCCCACAGTCGCGCGGCCCGGGCCTCGGCCTCGGCGAGCACCCCGGACGTCAGCTTCATCGTGTCGAGGCCGGCGTAGAGCGGCACGTCGCCGGCGACGACGTCACCGACCAGGTCGGTGCGTTGCTTGTGCCCGGGGATCGTGAACGGCCTCGGTGGTTGCTCCTGGAAGCGGAGCCACGCGTCGAGCAGGGGTGCGTCGGCGCGGAGGCCGCGGGGGTCAGTGGCCACCGGTGGTCCGCCCACGCAGCGCGGTCACGAGGGCGGTCATGGCACGAGCCTAGGCGGGGCTCTCGTGGCTCAGGGCACGAGCGGGACCATGGCGATCCGCTCCGAGGTCCCGTCGGCGAGGTGCAGCCAGAGCTCCGGCTCGTGGAGGGCGGCGGCCTCGGCCCTCAGGTGCGCGACCGCATCGACCAGGCGCCGGTGCTCGTCGATGCGCAGGTGGGCCGTCGAGCAGGTCCACCGTCCCGGCTCGGTCTCCCGGACGTGCAGGCGTACCCCCATCGGTGTCACCGGGCTCAGCTGACCCGAGCGGCCGCTGCCTCCGCGGTGGCCTCGAGCCAGGAGCAGCCGTCGCGCAGGGCGGCGATCGAGAGGGCGACGGCGAGGCCGACGGCGGAGCGGCGGCGCCGAGGGGCGGAGGTGCGGGCGGCGGCTGCGGTGGTCATGCAGGCCAGCGTGCGGCGCGGGCCCGGGCCCGGGTCACGGTCGGAGGTCCCGCAGGAGGTCCCGCGGTGGCTAGTACGTTCGTGCGTGGCCGGCGACAGCTGATCCCCGGCTACCGAGGAGGCACGCACCCATGACCGATGACCCGCGGCGGCCGAGCCGGCCGCTCCAGATGCGTCTGGTCGTCGAGGTCGACGACCACGACGAGGCGGTGCGCTTCTACCGCGACGTGCTCGGTGCGCCGGTCGAGCTCGAGGCGCACGGCGACGGCGACGAGCGGGTCACCATCCTCGACAGCGGGCGCGCGACCCTGGAGCTGTCGAACCGCGCCCAGGTCGAGATGATCGACGAGGTCGAGGTGGGTCGCCGGGTGGCGCCGCGTCTGCGGGTGGCCTTCGAGGTCACCGACACCGGCGCCGCGACCGACCGGCTCGTGGCGGGCGGCGCCGAGCTCGTCGCCCCGCCCACCCGGACGCCCTGGGACTCGCTCAACGCCCGGCTCGAGGCCCCGGGAGACCTGCAGCTGACGCTGTTCCAGGAGCTCGGCGAGTAGGACGCCAGATGTCGGTCCCGCCCACCTGACCGCCCGTGGTGCGGCAGTCTGGGTGCATGCGCACCGCCCGACTCCTCAGCGCCGCGTACGGCGCGCTCGCCCTGGTCGACACCGTCCTCGCCGGCCGCCCGGGAGGAGCCGCCGCGCGACGGGTCACCAAGCCGCTGCTGATGCCCACCCTCGCAGCCGGGCTGCTCGCCACACGTCCCGGAGGCGAGGATGTCCGGGCGACGCTGGTCGGCGAGGCGTTCTCCTGGGGCGGCGACGTGGCCCTGCTGGGGAAGGGCAGACGGCCCTTCCTGACGGGCGTGGCCTCGTTCTTCGGCGCCCACGTCGCCTACGTCGTCGCGTTCCGGGCCCGCTCCTCCGTCCCGCTGCTCGGCTCGCCCGGCCGGCGGCGTTTCCTGGTAGCCGGCGGTGCGCTCGCCACCGGGATGGGACTGGCCGCCGCTCGGGAGGACCGCGCCCTGGGCGCTCCGGTCGCGGCGTACGGCGCCACGCTGGCCACGATGGTGGCCGCGGCCGCGGCGGTCGACGACGACCACGGTCGCGACCTCACGCTCGCCGGCGCCGCGCTGTTCCTGCTCTCCGACACCCTGCTCGGCGCCCGCACGTTCCTCCTCGCCGGCCGGGCGCGCGCGCTGGAGTCCGCGGTCATGGCGACCTACACCGCCGGGCAGTGGTGCATCGCGGCCGGCTCGGCCGAGGGGTGACCACCCCGCTCCGGGGAGGCCCTCCACGGCTCCAGGCTTCTGCCGACGGTCGCCAGAGGTCCTGAACGGCCCAGTGTGAAGGGACAGTCGACCTCGCTGCCCACCTCCTCGCCGAGCCGGGATGCGAGCCCACCCCGGTCGACGGCCCGCGCTCAGCCCGCGGTGCCCCAGGGCATCCGCCGGCCGAGCAGCTCCTCGAGCCGCTCCACCTCGGGCCGGTAGTCCTCGGCGAGGGCGTGCCGGTCGGCCTCCGGGACGGAGATCGTCCACCGCGGTGAGTTCCGCTCGCCCTCGGGGACCTGCTCCATCTCGCGGCGCAGCTCGGGGGAGGCGTGCCGCAGCCGCATCTCGAAGTCGCTCAGCCGCACGTTGCGCTGCACTCCGGTGTCGGCCGGCTCGAACGTCGTGTCGACACCGAGGTGCGCGAAGGTCCGTCGCAGCGCGTCCGGCTTGGCGTCGTCGGGACGGATGTCCTCCTCGTAGACCAGGACCAGGAAGCGCTCGAGCGGGTAGTGCGCCAGCCAGGCCTCGAGCTGGGTGCCGTAGCGGCCGAAGTCGCGCAGCCCGGGTCGCGCGCGCAGGGCCTCGGCGAAGGGGACCTCGGGGGAGAGCCGGCCGGCCTTGATGTTGTGGAAGTAGGCGCTGACGGCCCGCTCGACCGGGTCGCGCAGGCACAGCAGCAGCTGGAGGTCGGGGTACGCCGAGGCGACCCGGTCGGCCGCGCCGAGGAAGGTCGTCGGGGTCGCGGTGCCGACCGTGCGCCAGTAGTTCGGCGTGAACTCGCCGATCGCGCGGGTCGCGGGCCCGACCCGGAACTGCCGCTCGTACCAGGCGATGCCGCGCTCGTACCGCGCGCGCTGGTCGAAGAAGTGCAGCTCCTTCTTGCGGCCGGTGCCGACCTCGGGGTGCTGGGCGACCGCGCTCGCGAGCCAGGTCGTTCCGCACTTCTGCGCACCGATGCACAGGAACGTCGGCGCCGGCATGGTCGAACCCTAACGACCGGCGCGGCCGGGGCCTCAGTCCGTGTCGCGGGTGGGCCAGCCGGTGTACTGCTCGGCCAGGTAGGTGCGGCCGGCGCGGGTGCTGACCACGTTGTCGAGCTCGCCGAGCTGGCGCCGCAGGTCGAACGAGCTGCCGCCCGGGGCGGCGTGCAGCAGCTGGGTCATCCAGTAGCTGAAGTTCTGCGCCCGCCAGACGCGGCGCAGCGCGCGGCGCTGGTAGTCGTCGAGCGCGGCGTCGGTGCCGCCGAGCGCCTCGACCAGCACCTCGGCGAGCACGGTGACGTCGTGCAGGGCGAGGTTGAGCCCGCGCGCGCCGGTCGGGGGGACGGTGTGGGCGGCGTCCCCGGCCAGGAGCAGGGAGCCCCACCGCATCGGCTCCTGCACGAACGACCGGAACCGCAGCACGGTCCGCTCGAGCACTGGTCCCTCCAGCAGCCGGAAGCCGTCCTCCCCGGCGACGCGGGCCTGCAGGGTCGTCCAGATCCGGTCGTCGCTCCAGGCGGCGGGGTCGTCGTCCGGGTCGCACTGGAAGTACATCCGCTGCACCGACTCGGTGCGCTGGCTGATCAGGGCGAAGCCGTGCTCGGAGTGCGCGTAGACCAGCTCGGGTGCGCTCTTCGGCGCCTCGGCCATGATCCCGAACCAGGCGAAGGGGTACTCCCGGGCGTGCTGGGTGCGGTGATCGGCCGGCACCAGCTCTCGGCACTGGCTGCGCGACCCGTCGGCGCCCACGACGTACCGCGCCCGCACCTCGTGCCGGGTCCCGTCGGGGCCGGTCCAGCGCATCCGGGGACGGTCGGACTCCACGTCGAGCACCTCGGTGCCGCTGGTCCCGAAGTGGACGGTGCCCCCGTCGCGGTCGCGGGCGTCGGCGAGGTCGACGAACACGGCGGTCTGCGGGTAGAGCCAGACCGACTCCCCGACCAGGTCCTGGAAGTCGATGCGGTGCGCGCGACCCCCGAAGCGGAGCTCGATGCCGGCGTGCTCGTCACCCTCGCGCAGGATCCGGTCCGACACCCCGGTCTCCACCAGGGTGCGCGCGGCGTCGGCCTCCAGGATCCCGGCGCGATGGGTGGACTCGATCTCCTCGCGCGTCCGGGTGTCGATCGCGACCGTCTCGACCCCGGCCCTGCCCAGCAGGTGGGCGAGCAGCAGCCCGGCGGGCCCGGCGCCGACGATCGCGACCGGCACCTCGGTGACGGTGTCGACCTCGCCGTGGTCGTCGGCTGTCGGGCTGGGGGATGTCATCGAGCCTCCTGGGGTGGGGGTGCCACGGTGGCACCTGCCTGGTGCACCGTCACCTCTCCGATTCCACCAGGCGGAAGACTCGGTCGGGTCGTCCGGCGTTGCCGCCGATGCCCAGGGCAGCTCTTCGCCGGACCCAGCCGACGAGCGGGCACGTCAGCGTCCGGCGGTACGTTCTGGACCATGTCGCTGCCGTTGTCCGGGAGAACCGCAGTCATCACCGGTGTCAGTCGCAGGCGAGGGATCGGTCTTGCGGTCGCGTCCCGGCTCGCCGCGATGGGCGCGTCGTTGGCGGTGCACCACCACTCTCCTCATGACGTGGATGAGTACGGGGCCGCCGATGACCTCGGTGACCTGCTCCGCGAGCTCCGGGCGTGCCTCCACGGAGGAGCACGGCTCGTGGACGTGCCGGGCGACCTCGACGACGTAGCGACGGCCGAGGCACTGATTCCTCGACTGCACGACGCGGTGGGTCACCTGGACGTCCTGGTCTGCAACCACGCGCACGGCGGCGACGCTGTGAGCCTCGATGGTGTGACGGCTGCCGCCTTGGACCGCCACTGGGCCGTGAACACGCGGGCGACCCTGCTGCTCACGCAAGCCTTCGCAGCCCAGCACGACGGGCGCAAGGGCGGTCGGGTGATCTGGATGACCTCGGGACAGGTGCTCGGACCCATGAGCGACAACCTGGCCTACGCCGTCTCCAAGGCTGCCCTGGCCGGAGCCACCTGGTCGGTCGCCGATCACCTCGTCTCGCAAGGGATCCTGCTCAACACGATCAACCCAGGACCTGTCAACACCGGCTACCTCGATGACGCACCGGCGGCGGTGCTCGATCGATTCCCGCAACACAGGCTCGGGGTACCCGACGATCCGGCGCGCCTGATCGCCTGGCTCGTGAGTGACGACGGCGAATGGATGACTGGTCAGGTGCTGAACTCCGAGGGCGGCTTCCGACGCTGATCCGACCTCCGGCCGAGGCGCCCGACGGAGACGCTGTTGGTGGTCTGTCACGTCCGCATGTGGAAGGTGACGTCGCCGTTGGGGTGGTAGGTGGTCTGGTAGCGGGTGTCGTGGGCGCGGTTGTGGTGCCAGTGGCACAGGGACACACCGTCGGCGAGGTCGGTGCGGCCGCCGTCGACCCAGCGTTGCTTGTGGTGGGCGTGCAGCCCGGTGGTGCGGTCGCATCCTTCTGCGCGGCAGCCGCGGTCCCGCACCAGCATCGCCACTCGTTGGGCGGGGGTGTAGTAGCGGCTCTTGCGGCCCACATCCAGCGGCTGGGACTCCCCACCGAGGACCACGGGGATGATCCCGGTCTCACACGCCAGCCGGCGCGCCATCGCGGGGGAGATCTTCTCCCCGGTGTCGAGCACCCCGGCCTTCTCCAGCCGCCCGGTCAGGGCGTCGAGGTCGATGAGCACCACCACCGTCGCTGACACCCCACCGGTCTTCGGGAGCCGGTCGGCGGGGTATCGCTCGATGAGCTCGCAGAACGCCTGCCCCATCGCCTCGGGCGTCGGGGGCCGCTCGGCGGCCGCGCCGGCGCCCTGGGTGGCCGCGACGTGCTTGGGTGCGGTGATCGACTGCAGCATCTTGCGCAGCCCGGCGCCGTGGAAGGTCGGGATGGTGAAGGTGCCGCGGGTCTTGCCCTGCCCGTCGTCGTGCATCGTCAACATGCACGCCTTGGCTGCGGCGGCCTCCTCCCGTTCGAGCAGGGCGGCTTCGTGGGCGTCGGCCTGGTCGGGGGCGATCACCTCGAACAGGTGCTTACCCATCCCGTTCAGCACGGCCGCGTCGTGCTCCCGGGCCAGGGCCAGCAGGTGCGCCTCGGCCTCGACCACCTTCTCGGCCGGCACCGTGTCGGGGAGTCGGTCGACCCACCGGATCACCACCCGCGCCTGCTCCACGTGCAGCTCCCCAGCGGCGAGGGCGTCGCGGGTCGCCGGGTGCGCCTCCAGGTCGCGGCCCAGCCGCACCGCCCCACCCGCCGCCGCCCGGGTGGCCTTGGTCTGGTGCGCCAGCCACGCCGCGGCCGAGGAGGCGCCGACCTCACGACCGAGGTGGAGGTCGTCGGCGTGCGCGGCGACCCGCGCCTTCAGCTCGACCAGCCGGGCCTCCGCGCGGGCCAACGCGGTCAGGGTCTGGCCGGTCTCGTCCGGGTCCATGGACCACACCGACGCATCGGCCACGGCGTCGAGCTCGTCATGCACTCGGGCGGTCGCGACACTGACCCGGTGGCGGGGTGTCGCGATCGCTGTCATGGGTCCATTCCAGCACTCGCCACCGACAGTCCCAGGTGCTCAGAACCCTTTGTCCACAGGGGTTCTGGTCACGATCAGGTCACGATCAACGGGCCGTTTCCACAGGCGTTGGAACAGCGCCGGAACATCGCCGGAACACTGGAGTCCGTGACGTACCAGGTACGTCACGAACTCCACCTTGCGGCGCAGACCGCAAGCCGGGAAGCAGCGCCAGCCCGAAGCGCGCCGTACCCGCGTAGCCGGCTTGTCGGTCGCAACCGAAGCGGCCCGCAGGATGCCGGCACCAGCGGCCCCACACAGGCTGTGGGGGTCTCGACAAGCTCGACCGCCACTACAGACCGCGAGCCGGGAAGCAGCGCCAGGCCGAGCGGCGCCGTACCCGCGTAGCCGGCCTGTCGGTCGCAACCCGAGCGAACCCGCAGGATGCGGACAGCCACCGCCCAGCCCACACCACGGGGGTCTCGACGAGCTCGACCACCGACGACCGCAACCGGGAGCCAGCGCCGTCCCGCGCGGGCGCCCCTCACCCGAGGGCGGCGCCGACGACGGCCTTCGCCTCCTCCTGGACCTGGGCCAGGTGGTCGGGTCCGCGGAAGGACTCGGCGTAGATCTTGTAGACGTCCTCGGTGCCCGAGGGGCGAGCGGCGAACCAGGCCGACGGCGTGACGACCTTGAGGCCGCCGATCGCCGCCCCGTTCCCGGGGGCCTTCGTCAGCTTGGCCGTGATCTCCTCACCCGCCAGCGACGTGGCGGTCACGTCGTCGGGGGAGAGGTCGGCGAGCCGGGCCTTCTGCTCGCGGTCCGCCGGGGCGTCGATGCGGGCGTACGCCGGCTCGCCGTGCTCGGCGACCAGGTCGGCGTAGTGCTCCGAGGGTGACCGCCCGGTCGTTGCGAGGATCTCGGAGGCCAGCAGCGCCAGGATGATGCCGTCCTTGTCGGTCGTCCAGGCCGATCCGTCCCGGCGGAGGAACGAGGCCCCCGCGGACTCCTCGCCACCGAACCCGAAGGACCCGTCGATCAGGCCGGGGACGAACCACTTGAACCCGACCGGCACCTCGACCATCTCGCGGCCGATCGCCGTCGCGACCCGGTCGATCATCGACGACGACACCAGCGTCTTGCCGATCCGCGCGGTCGCCGGCCAGTCGGGGCGGGCGCCGCCGAAGAGGTAGCCGATCGCCACGGCGAGGTAGTGGTTGGGGTTCATCAGCCCGGCGTCGGGCGTGACGATGCCGTGGCGGTCGGAGTCGGCGTCGTTGCCGGTCGCGACGTCGTACTGCTCGCGCTGGGCGATCAGGGACGCCATCGCCGAGGGCGAGGAGCAGTCCATCCGGATCTTGCCGTCCCAGTCCAGCGTCATGAAACGCCAGGTGGGGTCGACGAGCGGGTTGACCACGGTGAGGTCGAGGCCGTGCCGGTCGGCGATCTCGCCCCAGTAGGCCACCGACGCACCGCCCAGCGGGTCCGCGCCGATGCGGACCCCTGCTGCGCGGATCGCGTCGATGTCGACGACGTGCGGCAGGTCGTCGACGTACGTGCCGAGGAAGCTGTACGCCGAGGCCGCGGCCCGCGCCCGGGCGAACGGCACCCGCTTGACCCCCGCGAGCCCGTCCCGGATCAGCTCGTTGGCACGCGCCGCGATCGCCGACGTGGCGTCGGTGTCCGCGGGGCCGCCGTGCGGCGGGTTGTACTTGAACCCGCCGTCGGACGGCGGGTTGTGCGAGGGCGTGACGACGATGCCGTCGGCCAGCCCGGCACCGGTCGTGCGGCCGCCGTTGGCGCGCAGGATCGCGTGCGACACCGCGGGCGTCGGCGTGTAGCCGTCGCGGTCGTCGACCAGCACGGTCACGTCGTTGGCCGCGAGCACCTCCAGCGCGCTCGCCCAGGCCGGCTCCGAGAGCCCGTGGGTGTCGCGCCCGAGGAACAGCGGGCCGTCGTACCCCTGCTCGCGGCGGTGGTCGACGATCGCCTGCGTCGTCGCGAGGATGTGGGTCTCGTTGAACGCCGTCCGCAGCGACGACCCGCGGTGCCCGCTGGTCCCGAACGCCACCTGCTGGTCGACATCGTCCGGGTCGGGCACCCCGGTGTAGTACGCCGTCACGAGGTGCGCGACGTCGACGAGGTCGGAGGGCTCCGCGGGCTGACCGGCGCGTGGGTGGCTCATACGGCCATCATGCCGCGCGACCTTCGTCACCGGGGTTGGGGACGGAGGTCACGGGGAACCCTGACAGGGCCCGGCCTACCGTCGGGAGGACGGGCCGCCGACCCGTCTCCTCCCGATCCGCCGATCCGACAGCCCGACCCGCCAGCCCGATCCGACAGCCCGACCAGGACCCCGATGACCGCCATCCCGACGACCACCACCCCGACGACCCGCACCGGTCCCGAGGTGGGGCACCGGCCCGGTCACCCCTCGCTCCGCGACGTCGTCCGTCGGGTCGCGCTCAACCTGCTGGTCGCGTGTGCGATCCCGGGGGCGCTCTTCTACACCTGCCTGCGCCTGGAGGGGGTGTGGACCGCGATCGGCGCCGCGCTGGCCTGGTCCTACGGCGCGATCGTGTGGCGGGCGGTGACGCGGCGGCGCCCGTCGGGCCTGCTGCTCCTGACCGCCGCCGTGATGACCGGTCGCACGCTGGTGGCGCTGCTCACCGACAGCACCTTCCTCTACTTCCTCCAGCCGATCATCAGCGACGGGCTGATCGGGACGGTGTTCCTCGCGACCCTCGCGACGTCACGACCGATGGCCGCGCGCCTGGCCGGCGACTTCTACCCGATGGACGACGAGCTCCACCTGCGCCCGCGGATCCGCCGGCTCTTCTGGTGCCTCACCCTCGGGTGGGCGCTGCTCTGCCTCGGCAAGGCGACCGCGACCCTGTGGCTGCTGCAGTCCCAGCCGCTCGCGACCTTCGTGCTCGTCAAGAGCGTGTCGGTGCTGCTGCTCAACGGTGCTGCGGTGGCGACCACGATCGCCGCGGCCACGTTCGTCGCCCGGCGCGAGGGACTGCTCGACCCCGGCCTGCCCGAGCAGGTGCTGCCCGAGCCCGTGCCTGTCCCCGCCTGAGCCCGGGAAGGGCTCGCTCAGCGCCGGCCGATCGCGTCCAGCTCGGCCAGGTCGGTCTCGTCGAGCCGCAGCCGGCCGGCCGCGAGGTTCTCCTCCAGGTGGGCGACCGAGCTGGTGCCGGGGATCAGCAGGATGTTGGGCGAGCGCTGGAGCAGCCACGCGAGCGCGACCTGCATGTGCGTCGCGCCGTGGCGGGCGGCGACGGCGTCGACGGCGCCGAGCTGCAGCGGGCTGAAGCCTCCCAGCGGGAAGAACGGCACGTAGTAGATGCCCCGGTCGTCGAGCTCGTCGATGAGGTCGTCGTCCTCGCGGTCCGCCACGTTGTAGGCGTTCTGCACCATCGACACCGGCGCGATGTCCTGGGCGATCTTGACCTGCTCGGCGGTGCAGCTGCTCAGCCCGAGGTCGCAGACCAGGCCCTGCGACCGCAGGTCGGCCAGCACCGTCCACTGCTCCTCGAAGGACCCCTCGTGGCCGTCCATGAAGCGCAGGTTCACCCCGCCGAGGCGCTCGACACCGAGCCGGCCGAGGTTGTCGTGGACCGCCTCCTTGATCTCGTCGGGCGAGAACGCCGGCAGCCAGCTGCCCGCGTCGTCGCGACGCGCCCCGACCTTGGTGACCAGGACCAGCTCGGGCGGGTAGGGGTGGAGCGCCTCGCGGATCAGGTCGTTGACGACGTACGGCCCGTAGTAGTCGCTGGTGTCGATGTGGTCGACGCCGAGCTCGACGGCCCGCTGGAGCACCCGGACGGCCTCGTCCGGGTCGGCGGGCGGGCCCATGATGCCGGGGCCGGTGAGCCGCATCGCGCCGTAGCCGATGCGCTGGACGTCCGAGAGTCGCTTCATGTCGTCCCACTCTGCGTCGTCGCGCCTCGCGAACCAAGGGGGGCCGCCGACCTAGCATGCCGCTGAGATGAGGTTCGCGCGCACCGCCGCCCTGCTCGGCGTGGCCATCGTGTGGTGGGCGATCGGGCCGGTCGTGCTGCTCCTCGTCGCCGGCGCGCTGTGCTTCCCCCGGGTGCGCGCCTGGCTGCGGCCGACCCGACGGGTGGTCCTCAGGTCGGTCGTGGCGGCGCTGGCGGTCGCCGGGCTCGTGTGGGTCGTGCCCGACGGGTGGGTGCGGCTGCCCCCCGGCGCGGGAGCGCTCGTGACGCCGTCGTACGTCGGGCGCCCGGCGATCGTCACGGCCGACCAGGTCGCGGCGCCCCTGGGCGAGTCGCCGCGGGTCACGACGAGGTCCTACGGCACGTCGGACTGCCGGGAGATCGCCTTCGACACCCACGGCCGGCTGGTGACCACCTGCGGTCGCGTGCTGCGGCTGCTCGACCCCGAGAGCCTGCGGCAGCGAGCCACCAAGGAGCTCCCCGGTCGGTGTCCCGCGGTCTTCACGGTCGTCGGCGACCGCGCCCTGGTCGGGCTGGACGACGAGGTCCTCGCGGTCGGCACCGCCGACGCAGAGGGGGAACCCGACCTCACGACCGTCGCGACGATCGACCTGCCCGACGTCGGCTGCCTGACCGGGATCCGCGCGGAGCCGCCCGGCCGGGTCTGGTTCTCGTCGACCGACGGGCGGGTCGGGCTGGTCTCGGACGGCCGGGTGCGCACCGTCGACCTCCACGACACGGTGGCGCGGCCGCCCACCGTGGGCCCCGACGGGGTGTACGTCGCCGGGGCGACCGCCCTGCACAAGGTCGTCGCCTCGCGGGGCCGGCCGGTGGTGGCCTGGTCGTCGGCGTACGACGACGGGGAGCGCGGCGGCGCGCCGGTGGTCCTGTCCTCGCGGCTGGTCGCCGTGGCCGACGACCGCAACCCGCGGATGCAGGTCGTCGTGCACCGTCCCGACACCGGTGTCGTCGTCTGCCGGGTCGAGCTCTTCGACGACGACCGCAGCGCGACCGACGGCGGCGTGGTCGCGGCCGCCGACGGCCTGCTGGTGCTCGACCAGCACGGGTACGACGGACCGCTCTCGACCGCGCTGGGCCGCACGACGACCGGTGGCATCGCCCGGGTCGACGTCGCCGCCGGCCGGTGCCGGGTGGCGTGGGAGTCCGACCTCGACGCACCGTCCGGTGCCCCCGCGGTCTCGGCGGAGGCGGGGCTGGCCTACGTCTACACCAAGCGGCACAGCTGGCTGGGCGCGGACGCCTGGTACCTCACCGCGCTCGACCTCGACACCGGCCGAACGGTGTGGGCGCGGCGCACCGGCCTCGGGGTGCTCGCCGACAACCACCACGGCACCGTCGCGCTGGGCCCCGACGGCGCGGCGTACGTCCCGGTCCTCGGCGGGTTCGTCCGGGTCGCCGACCGCTCCTGAGCCTGGATCCAGGCTAGGTGGCGCTCACGGGTAGCGGATGCCCGTGACCTCCTCGCTGAGCTCCCACAGCCGCCGCTGGGCGACCTCGTCGAGCGAGCGTCGGCTGCTGGTGGTGACCCGCGGCGAGCCGCCCCACTCGAACAGGCCGTCGGGGCCGACGTAGGTCGCACCGGGCAGGTCCGCGGTGGCCGCCATCAGCGTCGGCCAGGCCCCCTGCTCGGCGGTGTTGGGGGAGACGGCCTTGATGGCGGCGTCGAGGATCGAGGCGCGGCCGCCGGCGGCGCGGCCGTACTGCCCGTTGGCCGCGAGGTGGGTGGACGCGAAGCCCGGGTGTGCGGCCAGCGCCTTGACCGGGAGCTCGGCCCGGCGCAGCCGCCGGTCGAGCTCGTAGGTGAACAGCAGGTTGGCCAGCTTGGTCTGCCCGTAGGTCGGCCAGCGCTGGTAGCGGCCGTGCCGCACCCGCGGGTCCTGCAGGGGCGCGCTCGGGGCGACCCGGTGCATCTGCGAGGAGACCGTCACCACCCGGGCGCCCTCGGCGGCGACCAGCTGGGGCAGCAGCAGGCCGGTGAGCAGGAACGGCCCGAAGTGGTTGGTCGCCATCTGCAGCTCGAGACCGTCGCCGGTGCGGGAGTACGGCGGGGCCATCACGCCGGCGTTGTTCACCAGCACGTGGACCGGGCCGAGCCCGGCGAGCTCGGCCGCCCCCCGTCGTACCGACCCCAGGTCGGCGAGGTCGACGACGACCTGCTCCACGTCGGCCCGGTCGACCTCGGCGTGGATCGCGGCGGCGGTCTCGGTGAGCCGCTCCGCGCGCCGGCCCGCCAGCACGACGCGGGCGCCGCGCCGAGCGAGCTCGAGCGCGGTGTGCTGGCCGAGCCCGCCCAGGCTCGGCCCGGTCACCACGACCGTGCGGCCGGTCTGCTCCGGGAGGTCGGCGATCGTCCAGCGGTCGACGGCGGCCGTCACGGGGTGGTCGCGAGGGCGTCGAGGACCCGCTGCCCGAGGGCCTGGTCGCCGCCGACCTGCACCGTGCCCGGCTCGGGCTCGCACCGGCCGCCGGCGAGCCGGATGAACGCCTCCCGGTCCATGCAGAGCCGCACGGTCGGGTCCGCCGGGGGCGCGGGGAGTCGCTGTCCCCGGCCGTTCGCGTCGACCTCGAAGGCGTACGGCGCGCTGCCCTCCATCTCCAGCACGGCGGTCGTGCCCGCGGGGGCCGCGGCCCGCTTGGCGAGCACGTAGCCCAGGCTCTCGGCGAGGTACTCCGCGGTGTGCCGGGCGGCCGGGGAGTCCATGCCTCCGGGGCGGTCGACCGCGCGGCGCACGTCCTGCTCGTGCATCCAGACGTCCAGCGGCCGGTTGCGCAGCAGGGTGCGCCAGTCCCAGCCGACGCCGCCGAAGACCAGGTCGGGCTTGGCGCCGCCGTCGGTGGGCGGGTCGGCGAGCAGCCGGGTGTGGCGGGCGGTCGCGGACGAGCGGATCTCGTTGATGATGGCGTCCGGGTCGGCGCCGCGCCGGCTGACCACGCCGATCTCGGTGTAGAGCCCCATCACGCTCGTCACGTGGTCCGGCTGGCCGACGTCGACCGTCTCCTCGGGGTTTCCGGCCAGGATCGACTCCAGGTGCGCGATGTGCGACGCGACGGCCTTGACGTCCCAGCCCGGGAGGTCGGTGGGCCGAGCCCAGTCCGCCTCGTCGAGCTCCTCGAGGAGGTCGGTGAAGTCGTTGATCGCCTGCCACCAGACGTCGACGTAACCGCTGAGCAGCTCCTGGTCGGTCATGCCCGCACCCTACGGACGCCGGAGGGGCGAGGTCACGCCCGGGCGCGGAACTTCACCGCGAGCACCGCGACGTCGTCGTCGAGCCTGGCCGGGACGAGGTCGGCCAGCACGGCGTCGAGGAAGGCGCCGACCGGGAGCCCGTGGTGCCGGCCCGCGGCCGCGCAGAGGCGGTCCAGACCGTCGGTGATGTCCTCGCCCCGTCGCTCGACCAGCCCGTCGGTGTAGAGCAGCAGGAGCGAGTCGGCCTCGATGGTCGTCCGCCGGTCGGCCCGCTCGCCCTCGGGGTGCACGCCGAGCATCAGGTCGGGCGTACCGTCCTGCAGCAGCGTGGCCACGCCGTCGGCTCCGACGAGCAGCGGCGGGGGGTGTCCGGCGTTGGTCCACCGCAGGGTGCGTGCGCCGGTCGCGCGCTGCTCCTCGGTCTGCTCGATCCTCGCGTAGACCAGGCTCGCCATGCCCTCGACGGCGAGGTCCTGCATCGCCTGGTCGAGGCGGGTGACGTTGCGCGACGGGGTGTCGTCGACCGACCACGCGATCGCGCGGAGCATGTTGCGCAGCTGCCCCATGATCGCGGCGGCGGCGATGTCGTGGCCGACGACGTCACCGACCATCAGGTTCGTCAGGCCCGACGGCATCACCACGGCGTCGTACCAGTCGCCGCCCACCTGGTCGCGGGACGCGGCGGGCCGGTAGCGCGCCGCCAGCTGGAGGCTGTCGGGCTGCGGCAGCTGCGGCATCAGTGAGTTCTGGAGGGTGACGAGCGCGTCGAGCCGCTCCTGCAGCAGGATCGAGCGCTGCAGCGCCTGGGTGGCGTACGACGTCAGCGCCTCGATCGTGATGCGGTCCTCCTCCGAGATCTCCCGGCTGGACTCCCACACCAGCGCCAGGGCGCCGAGGGTCTCGTCGCGGCTGCCGAGCGGCACGAAGGAGCGCGCGTCCCCGACCTGGCGGCTGGTGTCGAGGTGGGGGTAGAGGCGGTTCTGCGCGTGCCGGTCGGCGAAGTAGAGCGGTCGGCGCCGGGCGATCGCGGTGCCGAGGGGGTTGGTCCCGTCCAGCGGCAGCACCCGGTTGATCTGCGCCGAGGTCCAGCCCGCGCCGGGGTAGTCGACGTAGGCCAGGTGCTCCCCGTGCTCGTCGACCTGCCGCAGCCAGATGCCGGCGCGCAGGCAGCCGAGGTGCTCCAACGCGGTCTGCTCGACCGCGCGCGCCACGTCGGTCAGCGTCCGGGTGTCCGAGAGGGCCTCGCTGAGCGCGAGCAGCACCCTGCTGCGGTGGGAGAGACCCTCCTCGGCCGCGCGCATCGCGCGCTCGGACAGCTCGGTCGAGCAGGCGGCGGCGAGGTCCTCGAGCATCTCGAGGTCGCCCGACGTCCACGCCCGCGGCTCGTGGTCGATCGCGCACAGCGACCCGACGATCGTGCCGGTGTGGTCGGTGATGGGCCAACCGGCGTACGCGACCACTGCGAGGTCGCGCACCGCGAGGTTGTCGCGCACCCGGTCGTGCTCGCGGGCGTCGGAGACGACCAGCGGGCGCTGGTCGGCGACGACGTGCTGGCACAGCGAGTGCGAGAGCGGTGTCTGCCGCTCGGCGTCGACCTCCGGCGGCAGCCCGCAGGCGCCCGGGAAGACCTGGCGGCCCTCCTCGATGAGCGAGACCAGGGCGACCGGGACGCCGAGGGCCCGGCACACCATCCGGGCGTACCGGTCGAACGACGGGTCGGCGCTGACCGCGCCGGCGGGAATCATGCGTGCGGCCTCCTGTAGCCCGCGACGAACCTAGCCGCTGGGCGGGGAGAAGACCTCACCCTCGGGGACCTCAGCCGAGCGCGAGGCTCGCTCAACCGAGCGCGAGGCTCGCGGCGATCGCCAGCATGACCAGGCCGATGAGCACGTCGAGCACCCGCCACGCCCGGGGGCTGGCGAGGAGCGGGGCGGCGAGCCGGGCCCCGTAGCCCAGCGCACTGAACCACACGATGCTCCCCAGGCAGGCGCCGACCGCGAACCACCAACGACCCGGCGACCCGTGGTGGTTGGCGATCGAGCCGAGCAGCAGCACGGTGTCGAGGTAGACGTGGGGGTTGAGCCAGGTCAGCGCGACCATCCGAGCGGCGACGGTACGGCGGCTGGTGGCCGCCCCCGCCGGGGACGTCTGCAGTGACTCGGCCCGCCGCGCGCGCAGCAGCGAGCTGACGCCGTACCAACCGAGGAAGGCGACGCCGAGCCAGCGAACGACGTCGAGCGCCCAGCCGGCGCGCTCGACCACGGACCCGATGCCGGCGACGCCGGCGACGATCAGCACCACGTCGGACACCGCGCAGATGAGGACGACCAGGCCGACGTGCTCGCGCGCGAGGCCCTGGCGCAGCACGAACGCGTTCTGCGCGCCGATCGCGACGATCAGCGACAGGCCGGTCAGGAGGCCGGCGGCCAGGGCGTCGAGCACCCGGCCACGGTAGGCGTCGGCGCGACATGAAGACCAACGAAAGAATCTGACGAACCATTAGCATCGCTTCATGGACCTCGTGCCGGCGCAGCTCGCGGCGCTCGTGGCGATCGCCGACCACGGCACCTTCGAGGCGGCGGCCCGTGAGCTGCACGTGACGCCGTCCGCGATCAGCCAGCGCATCCGGGCGCTGGAGTCGCAGCTCGGACGGGTGGTGGTCCAGCGCACCGCCCCCTGCCGGCCGACCGCGGAGGGCCAGGTGCTGCTCCGCCTCGCGCGCCAGGTGCGGCTGCTGCACGACGAGGTCGACGACGCGCTGGCCCACGGAGGCGCGGGCACCGTGGACCTGCCGCTGGCCGTGAACGCGGACTCGCTGGCCACCTGGTTCCGCGGGGTCCTCGGGGAGGTGGCGACCTGGGGCGGTGTCGCGCTGCGCGTGCACGTCGAGGACCAGGCGTTCTCCACCGGGCTGCTGCGCAGCGGCGACGTGCTGGCCGCGGTCACCAGCGAGCCGACGGCCGTCCAGGGGTGCTCGGTCGAACGGCTCGGCTCGCTGCGCTACGTGCCGGCCGCCGCCCCGGTGCTCGCCGAGCGGTGGCGGCGCGGCCGAGGCCCGGACTGGGCGGCGATGCCCGTGGTGGTCTTCAACGAGAAGGACACGCTGCAGCACGACGTGCTGGCCGCGCGCGGTGTCGGCGAGCCGCCGGTCGTGCACCGGGTCCCGACCTCGGCCGACTTCGCCGAGGCGGTCCGGCTCGGCCTCGGCTGGGGCATGATCCCCGAACCGCAGCTCGACGACGGGCTCGTCCCCCTCGTCGGTCGGCTGCACGTCGACGTCGACCTGCACTGGCAGCGGTGGCGGCTGGACTCCCCGGTCTTGGACCGGCTCACCGGGGTCGTACGGCGCGCGGCGCGGCGCACCCTGCGCGCCTGAGCCTGGATCCAGGCTGAGCGGCCGCCCCGGTCGCAGCCGAGTGGTCCCGGGGGCCCGTTTCGGGTGAGGCGGCGCGAGCCGACCCCGTCCTAGCGTCGGCCCCGAGGACGACTGACCCCTCGCCGGCGGCTGCCCGGACGGTGCCGCACACCTCCGCGTGCCGCGGGGTCGAGGAAGGCTGGACGTGACACGGCTCCGCGCCGGGCGGCGGAGCGGCGCGATGGCTGCGATCGCGATGCTCCTCGCCCTCCCACTCGTCCTTCCGCTGGTCCTCCTGGGGGTCGCACCGGCCTCGGCCGCCGACGTCGGCGTGCTGACCGTCCGCAAGGACGTCACCGGTCACGCCGGCGAGGTCCCGACCTACACGCCGGGACAGACCTTCAGCTACACCGTCCGTATCGGGTGCTCGAACCTCGACGGCGCCGGGTGCACGAACGCCCAGCTGACCGACGTCCTCCCCGATCCCATCGAGCTCGACCCCGGCGTGCCCGACCCGGTGCAGGTCCTCGGCGTGACGAGCTCGACCACCGACACCGCTGACGGGAACGTGTCGGTGCGCTTCACCGAGGCCCTCGACGGTGGCGACGTCGGCCTCGAGGCCGGCAACGAGGCGACGGTCACGATCTCCGTGCGCGTACCGCCCGACGCCACGCCCGCGCAGGCAGGCACGATCACCAACACCGCGAACGTCACCCAGTCCAACGGCGCCCCGCGCTCGGACTCGGCCGCCGTCGTCGTCCGGGTGGACGACGTCCTGGCGTCCACGGTCACCAAGACCGTCGACAGCCACGGTGCGAACCCGGTGCCGGCGGTGCCCGGCCAGCCCGTGGACTGGACGATCACCGGGCGCAACTCCTCCAACCGCACGGTCGACTCGCTGGTGCTGCAGGACCCGGCCGACGGTGCGCCCGACTCGTTCCAGCACCTCGCCGTCACCGGACTGACGCTGACCGCCCCCACCGGCGCCGACCGCGTGCAGCTGGACTGGAAGGACGCCGGCGGGACCTGGCACACCGGCAGCCCGGTGCCGCTCCCGGTGGACGCGTCGTCGCTGCTCCCGTCGCCGACCGACGCGATCCACGGCCTCCGGTTCACCTTCACCTCCACGACCGGAGCGGTGCCGATCACGCCGGCCTCCGGGGCCGCGAAGGTCGTGATCCGCACCCAGACCCGCGACAACGTCACCACGATCCCGGCCAACACGACCGTCACCGTCAGCGACCGGGCCAGCAGCCACGTCACCCTCGACGCGCAGTCGACGACGCCGGTCGAGGCGAACGCCAGTGTCGGCATCCGCCGCCAGCCGCCGACGGCCACGATCACCAAGGAGTTCGCGGTCTCCACGCTCGACTCCGGCAGGTCCACGACGGCGACGCTGCGGGTCGACAACGGGCCGGTGCCCGTGAACACGATGGTGATCACCGAGCCCGACGGCAGCGGCGACCTGGTCGCCCAGGGCCTCACCTTCACCGGGTTCGTCGGGGCCGACATCGAGTGGCCGACGGGCGCGACCGCGGCGAGCATCCAGTACGTCTACGCCGACGGACACAGCGAGGGGCCGAAGTCGACCGCGTCGCGCGACACCCTGCCGGCCGCCACGGCTGGGCACCGGGTCGCCGGCTTCACCGTCACGTTCACCGGCACCATGGCCGCGGCGCAGTACGCCGTCCTCCCGTTCCGCGTCACCGCCGACCCGGTCACGGGGTCGGCGGACGTCACCTCCACCAACACCGCCTCGACGCAGGTCACCCGGTCGGACGGGCAGACCAGCGACGTCGCGCGCGACTCCGACGACCTGACCCGGCGGCCGCTGCGGGTGAACACGTCGGTCACCAAGGAGATCTCGCGCGACTGGATGTACGCCGTCCCCGGTTCCACCACCCTGGTCAGCGTGCCGGCGAAGGTCGACAACACCGGGCCCGGGGCCGCCACGGTGGGCTCGGAGTACCTGCGCATCGCCGACCCGGCGGACCCCGCGGCCGCGCCGAGCGACTTCTGGGACCACTACGACCTGACGCGTGTCGAGCCGACCGACGTCCCCGCCAACGCCACGCTCACGGTCCGCTACTGGGACGGCTCCGCGTGGAAGGTGCTGACCGGACCGGTCGACGGCCCGCGGTCCGGCTTCAGCTTCGACGTGCCGGCCGGCCTGCGCGACGACGTCGCGGGCATCCGGTTCGACTTCGAGCCCAGGGTCGCAGGCGAGCTCCTGCAGCCCGGCTTCAGCGTCACGCCCTACTTCCGCGTGGCGCTGCGCAGCACCCTGCGCAGCGACCCTGCCGCGTCGGCGATCCCCGACGTGGACACCACTCTCACCAACGACGTGCAGTCCAAGGTGCACAACCCCGACGCGGTCGACCCGACCGTGACCGACGAGGACCAGGACACGATCGAGCTGCGCCCGGTCGACGGTGGTGGCGGCGGCGGACCGTCCATGGTCGACAAGTTCTGGCTGCTCGACGACGGCAGTCCGTCCAAGGACGCCGCCACGGTCGTCGCGCTCACCGACGACCAGCGCACGGCACGGCTGCGTTGGAGCACCCAGGGCATCCCGCTGGACAAGATGGTCGTCACCGACCCGGCGACCACCCCCGCGGACGTCGGGCAGTCGGTCTTCGACGCCTTCGACCTCGCGCGCATCGCCCCCATCACGACCGGCAGCGACCCCCTCATCACCTTCGACAAGGTGAGCAAGGTCGAGATCTTCTCCTCGGCCTCGGGCAGCTGGGTCGACATCACCGGCCAGGCGTGCCCCTCGGCGAGCAGCTGTGACGGCAAGTTCCCCGGCTACACACTCACCGCTGGTCAGCGGAGCACCACCCTCGGCGTCCGGCTGACCATCGTGGAGAGCCCGACCCGCGCCGCGCGCGTCGACTCACCTGACGACCCGCCGGTCGGGAGCGGCGTGGCGGCGTCGTACGACAACCGTCGCCCGATCGACCTCGTCCTCCAGCTGCGCCAGCAGCGGCGCTCCGCACCGGCCCAGGCCGTGCTCGGTGACCAGACCTACAACACGGGGACCCCCGGGCTCGTGGACAACACGGTGCGCGTGCGCGGCACCGGTCCGAGCGGGAGCTACACGTCGACGTCCGACGCCCAGATCACGATCCTCGACCGGCCCGTCAACGTGACGACCCAGAAGGCCTTCGACCAGGCGCAGGTCGGTGTGCCGCAGGCGGGGACGAACCCCGACCTGTTCCCTCTCGTCACGGCCACCCTCACCGCCACCAACGACAGCCTCGGCAAGGTCCGTGAGCTCTCGGTGACCGACGCCGTCGGGGCTTCCCAGACCTTCGACACCTTCGACCTGCACTCGATCGACTCGATCACGGTGCCCACGGGGGCGACCGGCACCCAGGTGGTCCTCACCCGCGGCGCGACGACCGACCCGCCGATCACGATCGCGGCCGCGACCGCGCTCACGCCCGCGCAGCTGGCCTCGGTCACCCAGGTGCAGGTGGTCCACACGGGCTTCATCCCCCACGACGCCGCCACCACGGTCAAGCTGACCTTCCAGCTCCGTGCCACGCACCGCAGCGACGCCAGCCCCGTGGTGGCCGGCGAGCAGGTGGACAACGTCGTGCGCGCGGACGTCGACAGCCCGGCGGGCCACAACAACGGCACCGCCAAGGACGGGGTCACGATCGTCGCGCCGACGTACGGCGTGGTCGCGGCCAAGACGATCAGCCCCGCGTCGCGCACCGAGACCCAGAGCCGCACCGGCTACACCGTCACCGTCAGCGGCCGCCCCACCGGGACGGTCCGCACCAAGCGGATGGTGCTGACCGACGCCACGCCGACGTTCTGGAACGTCTTCGACCTCGCCAGCCTGCCCCGTCAGACCGTCCCCGCACCGGTCGACCGGGTCCGGCTCGACGCGTTGACGGGGGTCACCTACCAGCTGCAGGGCTCGACCCTGGTCGCCCGGTGCGCCGGGAGCGCCGACCTCACCGCCTGCTGGCACCCCGGCACCTTCGTGACCCTGGCCTCGGGATCGAACAACTGGCAGCCGGTGCTGCCGGCCGGCGTGAGTGCCGCCACCGTGCAGGGCCTGCGCGTGACCGCGCAGCGCGCCGACGGTGGCAACTGGGAGCGGCCGGCCAACCCGACGGTCAGCCTGGTCTTCAAGGCCGACCGCCGTCAGTTCCTGCGCTACTCACCCGACGGGCCGGACACGCCGGTGCCGTCGACCCGGCCGGACCTCGACCCCGCTCCGGGCGAGACCGCGCGGGGGACCTTCACCGACACCGTCGACGTGCACGTCGACGGCGGCTGGAACGACCAGGCCGACCCGTGGGTGGCCGACGCCTCCGCGACGGCCACCACGAAGCTGACCCACCTGCAGAACAAGATCAAGGTGACCAAGGCGCCCGGCAACGGCTCGAACGCGCCGCCGGCGTACGCCCCGGGTGCCCAGATCCCCTACGTCATGACGTTCACGAACACCGGCTCGTGGCCGATGACCGGCTTGTCGATCGTCGACCACATCGCGACCAACGAGAACGGCTCGCTGCTGGTCGAACCGCGTGACGCCGACGGCGACCCGGCGCCGTCGTACGTCTTCACGCTCAAGAACGGCAGCGGCGCGAACCTGCCGGTCACCGGGATCACCGCGCACCTGAACCCCACCACCGGCAACCTCCGGATCAGCCTTCCCGACGGGTTCGTGCTGCATCCCGGCGACGTGCTGACCCTGACCGCCAAGCTGGTCTACCAGGCCGGCCTGGCGCCCGGGACCGCCGTCGAGAACAACGTCGTCGCGACGTCGGACCGGATCTTCGACCAGTGCCAGCACACGCACAACAACCAGTCCGCACCGAACCAGTCGAACGTCGGCTCCTGCGCGGCCGACACCGTCACCGAGCCGAGCGCGGCCAGCCCGATCCGCTCGGTCAAGTCGGTGAAGGGCAGCGGAGCCGGAGTCCCCGGCGCGAGCCCGTCCGACCCGAACTACGACGACCTCGGGGTCATCCAGCTCGGCTTCGGCAGCAGCGCCGGCCAGTGCACGGCGCCGAACGCCGCGAACGGCTTCTACCGCTACCCCTGCGTGCCGATCACGCGCGCCGGCGGCACCGAGACCTGGCAGCTGAGCATGACCAACGAGGGCAACGTCCCGGCCGGCGTGCTGGCCGGCATCGACGTGCTGCCGCGACCTGGCGACACCGGCGTCACGATCGACTCGGCGCGCGACTCGCGCTGGGCGGCGACGCTGATCGGCAACTTCACCGACAACGCCGGGGGGCTCGGCGGTGGTGCGCACTCGTTCGCGACGTACTACTCCACCGCGGTCCCGAGCACGCAGTGCAACAGCGCCGACATCCTGAACGAGACGACGCCGGGCGGCATCCCACCGTCGAACCCCTGCTACGCCGACGTCCACGCCCGCACGTGGATCCCCGTCGCGGGGGCGACGCCGGCCCAGCTCGCGACGGCCAAGGCGCTCAAGTCGGTCCTGACCTACCCCGGCGCCGCGTCGGGCGACGGGCTCGCCCCCGGCAGGACGCTGCACGTCACCTTCGACACCACGACCGCCGACTACCCGGCCGTCGCCGAGCTGAAGGACCGCGACGCGATCGCCTGGAACTCCTTCGCCGTCGGTGCGCAGAGCCGCTTCAACGGCAGCGCCCAGGTCACCAGCGTCGTCGAGCCGCGCAAGGTCGGCGTCGCGCTCTCGACCGGCCGGGTCGACCTGGAGAAGCTCGTGGTCGCGCCGCCGGGCTCGTCCTACCCGCTGCCGTCGAGCTACACCTTCACCCTGGCGTGCACCTCGAACGGCACGGACGTGACGGTGGTCGACACCACCGGCGCAGCCGTGAACCCCGTGGTGCTGAAGCCCGGCCAGGTGGTCCACGTCAACGACGGCGACCCGGCCAACCCGTGGGGCGAGGTCAACCTGCCGCGCTACGCGAGCTGCCACCTCACCGAGGCCGGCGCCCAGGGTGCCGACGTCACCTTCGACCCGGCCGGCCCGACCGCGGGGACGTCGGGGGACGTGACCGCGGTGCGTGACTACTCGTCGCGGCACGACATCGCCAACCCGGCGTACCCGGACCCGATCCCCGTCGCCCAGATCACCGCCACCAACACCTACAGCGCTGCCGGCTTCACCGTCTCGAAGGAGGTCGACGCCGGCGGCGCGGTCGACCAGGGCGGCCACCCGATCGCCTACACCGACACCTTCGACTTCACCGCCTCGTGCACGTTCAACGGCACCGAGGTCGTCCCCGCCGCCGACCGCGCCTTCACCCTCGGCGACGGGGACGAGAAGGTCTTCGGCGACCTCCCGGCCGGCTCGGCCTGCACGGTCACCGAGACCGACTCCGCGGGCTCCGCCTCGACCACCCACGTGGTGACCGAGGACGGTTCGACCGGCCCGCCCACGGCCGGGAAGACCGCGACCTTCACGCTCGGCGCGGACAGCGGCAGCACGCACGTCAACGCCGTGGCCTACACCAACCACTACACGACCGGACCGGTGACGATCACCAAGGCCGTGATCGGCCCGGGCGCCGACCCGTGGGGCGTGCACACCTTCACGCTGCACCTGGAGTGCACGCTGGCGAACGCCGACCCGACGACCGTCTACTCGGCCGACCACGTGATCGACAAGGCCGACCCGGTCTGGGAGGTCACCGACCTGCCGACGGGCGCGACCTGCCAGGTGACCGAGACCGCGACCGGCGGTGCCAGCTTCACCTTCACCGACCCCGTGGACGGGAAGGTCGCCGTCGGCGACAGCACCCCGGTCACGATCGACGTCGTCAACGTCTTCCAGCTCGGCTCGATCGAGGTCACCAAGCACCTCGCCGGCGACGTCGACGAGAACCCGGCCATCGCGACCGGCACCTACACCGTCAGCCTCGGGTGCACCGTCGAGGTCAACGGCGACACGTACGTCGTGCCGATCCCGGGCGGGGCGGTGCGCGAGCTGCACGGCGACGGCGACTCGGTCGTCTACACCGGCCTGCCGACGGGCGCCGCCTGCACGGTCGATGAGGTCAGCAGCGACCCGCCCGCGCAGGAGGTCTCGATCTCGCCGGTCGGTCCCTACACCGTCGGCCCCTCGGAGAACACGCCCGTCCAGGTCGGTGTCACCAACACCTACCACCTCGGCTCGGTCCGGGTGACCAAGGACGTCACCGGCCCCGGCGCCGCGCTCTACGGCGCGGGACCGTTCGACGTCCACCTCGCCTGCACGGTCGACGTCGGCGGCACGCCGACACCGGTGACGATCAACGGCGGCGCGGACCGCACGCTCTCCTCGGCCACCAGCCTCACGACGGAGTACCACCAGCTGCCCGTCGGCGCGGAGTGCACCCTGACCGAGACCGACGACGGTGACGCCGACAGCACCGCGATGATCGTCGACACGGGTGGGTCGTCGTCCACCAGCGACGGCAGGACGGCGACCTTCACGATCGTCGACGACACCGCGAGCGCCGGCGACGGCAGCGGCCCCGGCGTCGTCGTCACCGCCCGCAACCGGTTCGACCTGGGCGCGATCGCGGTCACCAAGACCGTCAGCGGCCCCGGCGCGGACCGCTACGGCGCAGGCCCGTTCCACGTCCACCTGGCCTGCACCCGGATCTCGAACGGCGACACCGTCGACGTCGACATCCCGGGCGGCGCCGACCGCGAGCTCGACGAGGGCAACGGCCTGAGCACGGTCTACGACGACCTGCCGCCGGGCGCCGCCTGCACGCTGACCGAGACCGACGCCGCGGGAGCGAACGGCACCTCGCTCACGATCACGACCGCCGACGGCGCGGAGGTCACGACCGGCACGACCTCCGCGGAGTTCGTCGTCGGGAACGACACCGCTGACGGCGGCTCCGGGCCCGGCCTCGAGGCGGCCCTCGACAACCGCTTCGACGTGGGTTCCCTCGAGGTCGTCAAGCGCGTCGTGGGAGCCGGGGCGGACCGGTACGGAGCGGGCCCGTTCACCGTGGCGCTGGCCTGCACCAGCGACGCGACCGGCTCGGTGGTCGACGTCGACGTCCCCGGCGGGGCCGAGCGGGTCCTCTCGCAGGGGAACGGCTACCGGACGACGTACGAGGAGCTGCCGCCGGGCGCGCAGTGCACGCTGACCGAGACCGGCACCGGGCATGCCGACTCCACGAGCATCGCGGTGACCGCCGACGGGTCGACCACCCACACCGACGGCACCGAGGCCGCCGTCGTCATCGGCGAGGGGGACGCGACCGAGGCCGTCGTGACCAACACGTTCCTCGCGGGCGGGATCGCGGTCGTCAAGCAGGTCGAGGGCGCCGGCGCCCCGACCGGCGCGCGGTACGTCGTCAGCCTGTCGTGCACGCGGCTGCTCGACGGCGAGTTCACCGCCGTCGCCGTCCCGGACGGCGCGCGGCGGACGCTCTCAGCGGGCACCTCGATGCGTGCGGAGTGGAGCCCGCTGCCGGTCGGTGCGACCTGCACCGTCAGCGAGGTCCGCGACGGCGGCGCGTACCGCACCACGATCGAGCCCGGGAAGGTGACGGTGGGGGCCGGCGAGGTCACGACGGTGACGGTGGTCAACGTCTTCCGCCCCACGGGCCTCGGGCCGAACCACGCGATCACGGGTGGTCCGGGCGGTCCGGGCGGCCTGCCGAACACCGGCTCGGACGTCCCGCCCTGGCTGCCCTGGGCCGCTCTCGCCGCGGTCCTGGCCGGCGCTGCCCTCGTCGTCGCCTCCCGCCGCCGCGGCTGACGGGGCGCGAGTCGGCGCGTCTTGCCCGTGGGGAGGGCGCGAGTCGGCGCATCTTGCCGGTGGGGGCTCCCGCGGGCGGCAAGACGCGCCGAGTCGGGCTTCTGCGGGCGGCAAGACGCGCCGAGTCGCCGGCTGGCGACGCTCGGCAGCGGGGGCGCCGGACTCCCGGTTGGCCTACCCTTCAGGAATGAGCCTGCGGCACGTCCTGGTGGCCCTCCTCCTGGTCGGCGGCCTGACGGCCTGCGCGAGCGACGGACCGGACGCGTCCGCGGGCGCGTCCTCGGCCTCGCCCTCGGGCACGTCGACGGCGGAGCCGCTGCCGACCGGGAAGTCCGACCTCGCCGTGGCCGCCGGCACCTACCTCTCGCCCGAGGGCTTCAGCCCGGCGCTCGAGCTGCAGGTCCCCGCCGGGTGGACGAGCGTCCACCGCGCGGCCGACGCCTTCGACCTCGGCAAGCCCGACCCCGAGCGCGACGCACCGCTGGTCGCCGTCGTCGTGATGCGGCCGCCGCAGGCGACCGCGGCGGAGGCGGTCAAGGCGGTCCGGGACGCCGCGACGGGAGCGGTGGCGCCCGTCGTCGGGGACTTTCTCGTCGGGAAGCCGGCGCTGGGGCTGGACGTGCTCGACGGCGACGGGGAGGTCGTGTCGAGCGCGGACGGCGGCGTCGCGCTCGACGCGGCTGCGGGCCAGCGGCTTCGGGTGCTCGCCGTCGACGTCGGGGGGAGCCCGCTCCTCGTGGCCGTCGTGGTCCCCGACGCGACCCGGTGGGACGATGCCTGGCCCGAGGCGAAGGGGCTGCTCACGGGCATCAGCGCCGCCGCGTGACGGCGCCGGGTCCGGGAGTCGCCGGACGTGCCACGGCCCGCCCGGAGGACCGGGCGGGCCGTCGTACCGCTGCGCGGGGTGAGCGTCAGAAGGCGCTCTCGTCGAGCTCCATCAGCTCGAGGTCGACGGCCTCGGCGATCGCCCGCTCGGAGGCGATCTTCGGGAGCACGTTGCGGGCGAAGAACTGCGCCGCCGCGACCTTGCCCTCGTAGAAGGCGCGGTCCTTGCTCGCCGAAGATCCAGCATCGGGGCCGCCGAGCTTCTCCAGCGCGACCTCGGCCTGCCGCATGAGCAGCCAGCCGCAGACGAGGTCGCCGAGCACCATCAGCAGCCGGCTGCTGTTGAGGCCGACCTTGTAGATGTTCTTGACGTTGTCCTGGGCGGACATCAGCTCGTTGATCATGTGGCCGACGATCGCCTGGGTGTCGTCGAGGGCCCGCGCGAGGAGTTCCCGCTCGTTCTTGAGGCGGCCGTTGCCGGCCTCGCCCTCGATGAACTTCGTGATCTCGCCCGCGAGGTGACCCAGCGCCTGGCCCTGGTCCTTGACGATCTTGCGGAAGAAGAGGTCCTGGCCCTGGATCGCGGTCGTGCCCTCGTAGAGGGTGTCGATCTTGGCGTCGCGGACGTACTGCTCGATCGGGTACTCCTGCAGGAAGCCGGAGCCGCCGAAGGTCTGGAGCGACTCGGTGCCGAGGAGCGTCCACGAGCGCTCGGAGCCGTAGCCCTTGACGATCGGGAGCAGCAGGTCGTTGACCTTCTCCGCCAGCTCGTCGCGCTCGCCGGCGTGCTCGGCGATCATCACCTGGTCCTGCCAGGTGGCGGTGTAGAGCACGAGCGCCCGCATCGCCTCGGCGTAGGCCTTCTGCGTCATCAGCGACCGGCGGACGTCGGGGTGGTGGGTGATGGTCACGCGGGGCGCGGTCTTGTCCGCGGACCGGGTGAGGTCGGCGCCCTGGACCCGCTCCTTGGCGAACTCGAGCGCGTTGAGGTAGCCGGTCGACAGCGTCGCGATGGCCTTGGTGCCGACCATCATCCGGGCGTTCTCGATGACCTGGAACATCTGCGCGATGCCCTGGTGGACCTCGCCGAGCAGGTAGCCGCGGGCGGGCTCGCCGCCACCCACCGACGGGTCGCCGAAGGTGACCTCGCAGGTGTTGGAGACCTTGATGCCCATCTTGTGCTCGACGTTGGTGACGTAGACGCCGTTGCGCTCGCCGAGCTCACCGGTCTCGAGGTCGAAGTGGTACTTCGGCACGACGAACAGCGACAGCCCCTTGGTGCCCGGCCCACCAGCGCCCTCGACGCCCACCGGACGGGCGAGGACCATGTGGATGATGTTGTCGGACAGGTCGCTCTCGGCGGAGGTGATGAAGCGCTTGACGCCCTCGATGTTCCAGGTGCCGTCCTCGTTGGCGGTGGCCTTGGCCCGGCCGGCGCCGACGTCGGAGCCCGCGTCGGGCTCGGTCAGCACCATGGTGGTGACCCAGCCCTTGTCCACGACCAGCTGGGCGATCTTCTTGTCCCGCTCGGTGCCGTTGCGGAACAGCACCCCGGCGAACATCGGGCCGGCGCCGTACATCCAGATCGCCGGGTTCGAGCCCAGCACGAGCTCGCCCATCGCCCAGCAGATGCTGGACGGCGCGGGGGTGCCGCCGAGCTCGGCGAAGGTGGTCAGGCGCCAGAACTCGGCGCTCATCCAGGCGTCGTAGCTCTTCTTGAACGCCGCGGGGACCGGGGCGGTGTGGGTCTGCGGGTCGAAGACCGGGGGCGTGCGGTCGGACTCGACGAAGGACTCGGCGAGGTCCTCACGCGCGAGCCGGTCGACCTCGGCGAGCACCTCGCGGGCGGTCTCGGCGTCGACCTCGCTGAACGGACCGGTGCCCAGGACCTCGTCGCGGCCGAAGACCTCGAAGAGGTTGAACTCGATGTCGCGGATGTTGCTCTTGTAGTGGCTCACGGCCCCACCTTCGTTGTGCGTGAGTGAACGATCTGCGGACGATACTCGTCAGTAACATCCATGGTACGTACCCGTCAGTAACCCCGCAACCGATCGTCGCCAAACCTGCCGGCGACGTGGCGTGGCCGACACCGGTCACCGGTCTGGTCCGGTGGCCGGTGTCGGGCGGACCGCGGGGTCGGCCCCCGGAGTCGGCCGGGGTTCAGCGGACGAGGGCCGAGGACGCGTCCGACCAGGCGGCCTTGGCGCCGCTGTGGCCGATCCGGGCCACCTGGACCCCCGTGCCGAGGGCAGCGAGGACCGCCAGGACGCCCACGATCGCCGTCAGTGTCCGGAAGCGCTCCGGGGCACTCGTCGTGTGGCGTGCCGGGGCCGGCGCCGTCAGCGTGGCCGTGCCCCCGCTCCCCGGGGTGGTCGTCGGTGCGGCCGGACCTGCGGCGAGCTCGGCGGCGTGGTGACGGGCGCGCTCGAGCCACCAGAACGCCGCGGAGAAGACGAAGAGCGCGACGGTGAACCAGATGAGCTGGTCGCCGAGCTCGGCGTGCTTCTCGACCAGGGAGCTCTCCCCGACCTGCTCCTCCAGGCTCTCGCCGGTGGAGGTCGACAGCGGCGTGAGCACGAGCGCCGCGAGGCTCAGCGCCGGCGGCAGCGGCCCGGCCCATGCGCGGAACCGCGGCCAGCACACCTGGAGGATCACCAGGAGCGCAGCGAGCGGCACGACGACGACGGTCGCGTGCACGATGAGTGGGTGGAGCGGAAGTCCGAAGATGCTGTCGGGCATGGCGTCTCCTTCCAGGGTTCAGCAGGCCGGCGTCCCTCGCCGGGCCTCCTCCAGCGCACCGCGCGCCGGTCGGATCCGCCAGATCCGGAGGTCCCGCGGGGCCGGGCCGACGTCCCGGGCGCGTCGGGCCCTTGACAGGGGCCGGCGCAGGAAAGACTATGAAGTCACCCGACTTACTTCCCCAAGGTGACCCGTCATGCGCAAGCTCGTGCTCCTCGCCCTGGTCGGCTTCGCCGCCCAGCTGGTCGACGGGTCGCTGGGCATGGGGTACGGCGTCACCTCGGCCACCCTGCTCCTGGCCGGTGGCGTGGGTCCGCTCGCGGCCTCGGCCGCGATCCACTTCTCCGAGATCGGCACCTCGCTGGTGTCCGGCGCCGCGCACCACGCGCTCGGCAACGTCGACTGGCGCACCGTCGGCATCCTCGCCGCACCCGGGTTCGTCGGAGCCTTCGCCGGCGCCACGCTCCTCGCGCACGCCGACCCCACGACCGCCCGCGTCGGCGTAGCGGTGATCCTGCTCGGGCTCGGCGCCTACGTCACCTGGAGGTTCCTGGTCCCGCAGCGGCTGCGGTTCGCGGGCCGGCTCCCCGCCCGGTTCCTCGCCCCGGTCGGCCTGGTGGCCGGAGTCCTCGACGCGGTCGGTGGCGGCGGCTGGGGGCCGGTCGGCACCAGCTCGATGCTCTCCTCGGGTCGGCTCGAGCCGCGCAAGGTCGTCGGCTCGGTCGACACGGCCGAGTTCGTCGTCACGGTGGGCGCCTCGCTGGGGTTCCTCCTCGCCCTCGGGACGCAGGGGGTCGACTGGGCGTACGCCGCCGCGTTGCTCGTCGGCGGCGTCCTCGCCGCACCGGTGGCCGCGGTCGTGGTCCGCTACCTCCCCGCCCGGGTGCTGGGTGTCGCGGCCGGTGGCCTGATCGTGCTCACGAACGGGAAGACCCTCGCCGATGCCGCCGGGGTCGAAGATGTCACCACGGGCCTGCTCGCGTCGGTCACGGTCACCCTGTGGGTGCTGTGGATCTCCTGGGCGGTCAAGCTCGACCAGGCGGAGCGGGAGGGGGGTGTGCGCCGGCCCGGAGACCTGGTAGCCGCCAAGGTCGAGTGAACAAGTCGACACATCTGACACACTGGCCGCATGCGAGTGTCAGCCAAGTCCGACTACGCCCTCCGTGCGCTGATCGAGATGGCCTCGCGTCAGGACGGTCGAGCCGTCAGCGCGGAGGAGCTCGGCCGCCGCCAGGACATCCCGCACGGGTTCCTGCAGGCGATCCTCGCGGACCTGCGCCGCGCCGGCATCGTGATGTCGCAGCGCGGCCAGTCCGGCGGCTGGCGGATGGGCCGCCCCGCGACGGACGTCTCGGTCGCCGACGTCATCCGGGCGGTCGACGGACCGCTGGTGTCGGTCTACGGCCTGCGCCCGGAGGCCGTCAGCTACAACGAGACGGCCGACGTCCTCCAGCACGTGTGGATCGCCGCCCGCCGGTCGCTGCGCGACGTCTTCGAGAGCGTGTCGATCCAGGAGCTGGCCGACGGCCGGCTGCCCGACGCGGTCACGTCCCGCACGGCCGACGAGGACGCCTGGCAGCCGCACTGACCCTGGAGGTCAGCTCCGGCCGGTCGCGTCCACGCTGACCGCGAGCTTGCCGACGGCCGTCCCGTCGATCAGCTCGGCCATGGCAGCGCGGACCTGCTCCAACGGGCGGACGGCGTGCACCGGCGGGACCAGCGATCCCTCGGTCACCGCCTGCGCCAGCCGCTCGAGGTCGGCCGGCGCCTTCTCCTTCGCCATCAGCATCACGAACCGCTGGCGCGCGAACAGCATCCGCAGGGCCTTGCCCATGGTGCCTCCCATGCCGCCCGTCCAGCCGCCGCCCGTCTCTGCCCCGACGAAGACGATGGTGCCCCGCGGGGTGAGGACGCGGCGCAGGCGTGGCAGCGCGGTGCCGCCGGCGATGTCGATCACGGCGTCGTAGCGGTCGTCGCCCGCGGTGGGGTCGGTCGTCCGGTAGTCGAGGACCGTGGTCGCGCCCCAGCGTCGTACGGCGTCGGCCTTGGCCGCGCTGCACACCCCGGTGACCACCGCGCCGCGAGCGGCGGCCAGCTGCACGACGTAGGACCCGACGCCGCCGGAGGCGCCCGTGACCAGCACCCGGTCGCCGGCGCCGACCCGGGCCGCGTCGAGGGCGTGGAGCGCGGTCAGGCCGGAGATCGCGAGCACGGCGCACCCGGCTGCGTCCGTCCCCGCCGGCTGGTGGCCGAGCTTGTCCTCGACTGCGGTCGCGTACTCCGCCAGCGACCCGCGGGCCGAGCCGAAGACGCGGTCCCCGAGCGCGAAGCGGGTCACCCCCTCCCCGACCGCGACCACGGTGCCGGCGACGTCGCGGCCCGCGACGTAGGTGCCGCGTGGCTGCTTCCAGCCCAGGGCGAGCCGGACCAGCTTCGGCGTCCCGGTCATCAGGTGCCAGGTGCCGCGGTCGACGCCCGCAGCCTCGACGTGCAGCAGGACCTCGCCCTTCCGCGGCGACGGGACGTCGATCTCGGCGACGTCGAGCACGTCGGCGTCGCCGTACCCGCGCTGCACCACGGCCCGCATCGTGCGCGGGAGGGTCGGGCGGGGGGTCCGAGACGGGGTGTCGGGCGTGGTCATCGGGGGCTCCTGGATCGCTGTCGGGTTAACGTACGTTGTACGGTACTTAGTACGTTACTGCTAGAGTCGGCTCGTGTCCACCCCCACCCGCGCCCCCCGCAACACGCTGAGCCGCGACCTGGTGGTGGAGCGCGCCGTACGGCTCGCGGACCGCGAGGGGCTGGGGGTGCTGACGATCCGCGCGCTCGCCGGCGAGTGCGGCGTCAAGCCGATGGCGATCTACCACCACGTCTCCGGCAAGGAGGAGATCCTCGACGCGATCGTCGACGCCGTCTTCGCGGAGATCTATGCCCCGCAGGTCGACGGTCCGTGGCGCGAGGAGCTCGCCCGGAGGTCGCGGTCGGTGCGTGAGGCGCTGGGGCGCCACCCGTGGGCGCTGGCGCTGATGGAGGCGCGCCGCAACCCCGGGCTCGCGACCCTCGCGGGCCACGAGGCCTGCCTGGAGGTGCTCCGCTCCGCCGGGTTCTCGCTCCAGGCGACGGCGCACGCGTACGCCGTCCTCGACGCGTTCGTCTACGGGTTCGCCCTCCAGGAGACGATGCTGGCCCAGGTCGACCTGGACGGGTCTGTGGACGAGCTGGTCGAGAGCATGGACCTCGCGCGGTTCCCCCGCATGCACGAGTTCGCGACCGAGCACGTCCTCCAGGACGGCTACGCGTTCGCGGCGTCCTTCGAGGTCGGCCTGGAGCTGGTGCTCGACGCGCTCGAGCGGCTGCAGGCGGCCTTCGCGTGAGGTGTCAGTACTCGCCCTTGACGACGAAGTAGCTGCCGCGGATCGTGCCGGCCAGCTTCGAGCGCTGCCGGGCGAACTTGAACCGGTCGGCGAGCTCCTCGGGGACCTCCATGCCGTCGGACAGCTTGAACCCGACGGCACGCTTGCCCGCGTCGGCGACCGTGTAGAGCAGGTTGACCGACAGGCCCGACTCGTAGAAGACGTAGGACCACCGGACGCCGTCGACCTCGAACGCCGTGGCCTCCAGCGGGCGCGAGGCGATGACGATGCCGCGCTCCGCCTCGAGGACGTGGTGCACGTGGTCGACGACCTCGCGGGCCTCGTCGGCGGGCTCGACGGTGAAGGTGTGGTCGTACTTGTTCTTGAAGTAGCGGGCCTCGTTGGCCCGCAGCCCGGCGAGCGCCTCGGCGACGGGCGAGGACTCCAGCCCCTCGGTCGAGACGTCCACGAAGTCGACGACGTAGGACATGACCACCACTCTCCTCGGTCCGGCGGGCATACCGTACGGGACATGGGTGCGGTGAGCGACTACCTCGAGACCGTCGACGGCGCCGACCGGGCGGCGCTCGCGCGCGTCTACGACGTCGCCCGCGAGGTGGTGCCCGAGGCGGTCGAGGGCACGAGCTACGGCATGGCGGCCCTCCTCTACGACGGCAGGGGGCTGGTGGCGACGGTGCGCGCGAAGAGGTTCCTGTCGCTCTACCCCTACAGCGGTGCGGTGATCGCGTCCCTGGCCGAGGAGCTCGCGGACTTCGAGACGACCAGCGGGAGCGTCCACTACGCGGCGGACCGGCCCCTGCCCGACGCCCTCCTGCGGCGGCTTGTCGAGGCCCGGCGCACCGAGATCGAGGCCCGCGCGCGGTAGCCGGACCGCGGACGTACCTCGAAAAGTGGAACGTGTTCTACCATGCCGGTCATGATCACGTCGGATGCCATCACGTGGAACGCGCCGGACGACGAGCACCCGGCACGCGCCGCGTCGCAGCGCTCCTACTCGGCCGTCGCCAAGGGCGACCTCGCCGAGTGGCTCACGGTGTACGCCGAGGACGCGGTCCTCGAGGACCCGGTCGGCCCCTCGATGTTCGACCCGGAGGGCCGGGGGCACCGGGGGCACGCGGGCATCTCGGCGTTCTGGGAGAAGGCGATCGCCCCGATCGCCACGTTCGAGTTCGAGATCAGCGACTCCTTCGCCAACCCCGGCAGCAACACCTGCGCCAACATCGGCCGGATCCGCACCTCGTTCCCCGACGGCAGCCACACCACGACCGACCTGATCATGGTCTACGTCGTCGACGAGGAGGGCCGGGTCACCTCGATGAAGGCCTACTGGGAGCCCGACCGCACCATGGCCAGCTTCACGCCCGCTGACGGTTGAGTCGAGAGTTCCGTCGGTCGAGTCGAGAGTTCCGTCGGTTGAGTCGAGAGTTCCGGCGGTCGGT
>JACJWV010000011.1 GCA_020636915.1 Nocardioides sp. | reverse complement strand
GCCTTGGCCTCGAGCTGGGCGAGCAGCCGGTCGACGTAGTGGATGTCCTCGGCGCCCTGCACCTTGGGGACCATCACGACGTCGAGCTTGTCGCCGATCGCCGGGACCAGCGTGGTGAGGTCGTCGAGGACCCAGGGGCTGTCGAGCGCGTTGATGCGCGTCCACAGCTGGGTCGGCCCGCTCTGCCCTCCGAGATCGGCGGTCTCCTGGGCGATCTTCACCAAGCCCTCGCGCGCGGCCACCTTGTTGTCGGACTTGATCGCGTCCTCGAGGTTGCCGAGCAGCACGTCGACGGTGCCGACCATGTCGGGCACCTTCGCCGCCATCTTGGCGTTGCTCGGGTCGAAGAAGTGGATCGCGCGGCTGGGCCGGGCCGGGATCTCGGTCAGGGGCGTCGGCGCGCCCACGGCCAGGGGTCGGAAGAAGTCCTTCGCGCTGCGGGATCCGCTCATGCCGCGGAAGGTAGCAGCGCGCGGCTCCTGCCCGGTATGACCGATCTGACAGGGAGCCGGACCTTTCTCGGGGCGCGGGCCAGGACGCTCCCGCTCTGGCAGAGTCGGGGCGTGGACCTGGGCGGGGGCGACACCAGCGGGTTGACCGCCGCCGAGGTCGCGCAGCGGCAGGCGCTCGGGCAGACCAACCGGACCGAGCGGGGGTCCTCCCGGCCGCTGTGGGCGATCGTGCGCAGCAACGTCTTCACCCGCTTCAACGCGCTGCTGGGGTCGCTGTTCGTGCTGATCCTCGTCACCGGGTCCCTCGCCGACGGGCTCTTCGGGCTCGTGCTGGTGGTCAACTCCGGCATCGGGATCGTGCAGGAGTACCTCGCCAAGCGGAAGCTCGACCGGCTCGCGCTGCTCAACGCCCCGACCGCTCGGGTGGTGCGCGACGGCGTCACGGTCGAGGTCGCGACCGGCGAGGTGGTCCTCGACGACCTGGTCGAGCTCCGCATCGGCGACCAGGTCTGCGCCGACGGGGCGCTCGTGGCCGTGGACGGGCTCGAGGTCGACGAGTCCAACCTGACGGGTGAGTCCGACCCGGTCCCCAAGGCGGTGGGCCAGGAGGTCCGGTCCGGCACGGCCGTGGTCGCGGGCACCGGGCGCTTCGTCGCCTCCGGTGTCGGTCCCGACTCCTACGCGCAGCGGATCGCTGCGGAGGCCCGGGTCTACACCCGCACCCGCTCCGAGATCGAGTCCTCCATCAACCGGCTGCTGGGATACATCACCTGGATCATCCTGCTGGCCCTGCCGCTCCAGCTGTGGTCGCAGTCCCGCGCGGTCGGCGACCAGGGCTGGCAGGAGGTGCTCATCCGCTCCACCGGCGGCCTGGTCGGGCTGGTGCCCGAGGGCCTCGTGCTGCTCACCTCGGTCGCCTTCCTGCTCGCGGCCGTCGCGCTCACCCGCCAGCAGGTGCTGGTGCAGGAGCTGCCCGCGGTCGAGGTCCTCGCCCGCGTCGACGTCGTCTGCCTGGACAAGACCGGCACGCTGACGACCGGCGAGATCGCCTACGAGGACTGCGAGCCGACGTACGGCGCCGGTCGGGACGACGTGCTCGCGGCGCTCGGCGCCTTCGCCGACGACCCCAACGCCAACGCGACGCTCCGGGCCGTCGGCGCGGCCGTGCCGGTGCCGGACGGCTGGAGGCGGGAGTCGACGGTCCCCTTCAGCTCGGCCCGCAAGTGGAGCGGGGCGACGTTCGCAGGGCGGGGGAGCTACGCCCTCGGTGCGCCCGAGATCCTGCTGCTCGAGGGCGACCCGCTCCGCGACCGGGTGGCCACGCTCGCCGCCACCGGACGGCGGGTGCTGGCCCTCCTCCACGGCGAGCAGGCCGACGGGGAGCCGGGGCCGCCCGGCGGACGGTGCGTGGCGCTCGTGACGCTCTCGGAGCAGGTGCGCGAGGACGCGGCCGAGACGCTGGGCTACTTCGCCGAGGAGGGGGTGACGATCAAGGTCATCTCCGGGGACAACCCGACGACGGTGGCCGCCATCGCCCGCCGGGTCGGGCTCGAGGTGCCGCCCGAGGCCGTCCGCGATGCGCGCGAGCTCGGGGCCGACCCCCAGGAGCTGCGCGCGGTGGCGGCCGTCACCACCGTGTTCGGTCGGGTCACCCCCGAGCAGAAGCGGGCACTGGTGCAGGCGCTCCAGGCGGAGGGCCACGTGGTCGCGATGACGGGGGACGGGGTCAACGACGCGCTCGCGCTCAAGGACGCCGACATCGGCGTGGCGATGGGCAACGGCGCCCAGGCGACGAAGGCGGTCGCCCAGCTCGTGCTGCTCGACGGCCGGTTCGCCCACCTGCCGTTCGTGCTCGCCGAGGGGCGCCGGGTGATCGGCAACGTCGAGCGGGTCGCGAACCTGTTCGTGGTCAAGAACGTGATGAGCCTGGTCGCGATCCTCGCGGCCGCACTCGTCCTGCTGCCCTTCCCGTTCCTGCCGCGACACCTGACGCTGGTGTCGGCCACGACCATCGGCATCCCGGCGTTCTTCCTCGCGCTGGGGCCGAACCGGAGGCGCTACGTGCCGGGCTTCCTCGGACGGGTGCTCCGCTTCGCCGTGCCCGCCGGGGTGGTGGCGGGCCTGGTCGTGATGGCGTCCTACCTGCTGACCCACGCCGCGGTCGACGTACCACCGGCCGGTCAGTGCGCGGTCACGGGCAGCCTCGCCGGGGACCGGGCGTGCTGGGTGCCGTCGACGACCGCGACGATCTCGCTGCTGGTCACCTCGTTCTGGGTGCTCGTCGTCCTCGCGCGGCCCTTCCGGCCGTGGAAGGTGGCGCTGGTCGCCGGGTGCGTGGGGCTGGCGGTGCTGGCGTTCGTGCTGCCGGCCGCCCGGGACTTCTTCCACTTCGAGGCACCGTGGCCGCTGGTGCTGGCCGCGCTCGGGGTGGGGGCGGTCGGGGCGGCCCTGGTCGAGCTGGTCTACCGCACGACGCCCGGGATGCGTGGCGCGGCCGGGACCTGAGCCGCGGGTGGGGGGAGTTTTGTCGGCCGGCCGACGATTTCCGATCCGGGACGACGAAACTTCGTCGTCCCGCCGCGGATTTTGTCGGCCGGCCGACGAAACTCGCGCCCGGCCACCTCAGCCGTAGGTGTAGAACCCCCGGCCGGTCTTGCGGCCGAGCAGGCCGGCGTCGACCATCCGCTGGAGCAGGGGCGGGGCGGCGTACAGGGGCTCCTTGAACTCCTCGTAGAGCGACTCCGCGACGGCCTTGGTGGTGTCCAGGCCGATCAGGTCGGCCAGGGCGAGCGGGCCCTGGGGGTGGGCCGCACCGAGCACGAGGCCGCGGTCGATGTCCTCGGCGGAGGCGAACCCGGACTCGTACATCCGGATCGCGGAGAGGATGAACGGGATCAGCAGCGCGTTGACCACGAACCCGGCACGGTCCTGGCAGTCGATCGCCTGCTTGCCCAGGCCGTCCTGCACCCAGGCCCGGGACCGCTCGGTGGTGTCGGCCGAGGTGAGCAACGACGGCACCAGCTCGACCAGCTGCAGCACCGGCACCGGGTTGAAGAAGTGGACGCCGATGACCTGCTGCGGGCGGGAGGTCACCACGCCGAGCTTCATGATCGGGATCGAGGAGGTGTTGGACGCCAGGATCGCGTCGGGGGCCTCGACCACGGCGTCGAGCTGCTTGAACAGCGCGACCTTGGCGGCCTCGTCCTCCACGATCGCCTCGACCACGACGTCCCGGTCGGCCAGCGCGTCGAGGTCCGTCACCACCCGGATGCGGGTCAGCACCTCGTCGACGGATGCGATCTTGCCCTTGGCGGCCGCCCGCTGCAGCGACTTCTCCAGCCGTCCCAGCGCCGCCTTGGCCGCGGCGTCGGAGGACTCCACGACCACCACGTCCTGCCCGGCGCGCGCGGAGACCTCCGCGATGCCCGAGCCCATCAGGCCACCACCGACCACACCGACGTTCTTCATGTGTCTCCCTCGCGACGTCTGTTGCGCCGATTCCACCAGTGCCGCTTCGCGGGCGGCGCAGCGGGCTCGTACCGCTCAGTACGGCGCGCGTCGCGCCGCTCCCGCCAGGCAGTGACCGTCGCGTCGACGTCGCGCGGCATGGTGATCAGCGGCGGGCCGGGCGACAGCGAGTAGCGCGCGCGGACGACGCGGGCGTTGAAGTCCTCGACGTGGGCGCGCACCTCGGACTCGGTGAACAGCCGGTCCAGGGCCGCGTCCAGGTCGGCGTCCTCCTTGCGCAGCGCGATGCTCGGCGGCAGCACCGTGATCCGCTCGCGCTCGACGAGCTTCTTCAGCCACCAGTCCGGGTCGTGGTGCTCGCCGAGCCCCTCGATCGGCTTGCCGGCACCGGGCAGGTTGTCGAAGTCCCCGCGCTCCATCGCCTGCCGGACCTGCAGGTCCACCCAGGTCTGCTGCTGCTCGATGCGGGCCCGGGCCGCGGCGCGCTGGGCCTTCTCCTGGGCCTTCTCCTGGGCCGCGCGGTCCTGCTCCCCGGGCTGGTCCGGCTCCTCGGGCTCGTCGGGCATCGGGCGCTCACCTCCTGCCCCGTCGAGGGTAGTCCCTGACGAAATGGCGCCTCGCGAGCCGGTTCCGGGACCGAAGCGTCAGGGAGTATCCCCTCGACCGGACTCACGCAGCGACGGCGACCACGCCGACCCGCCACCCCGGGTGGATCCCTCCGACCGGCTTCAGACGAGGGCCGGCGTCGGCTCCTCGGCGACGTGCCGGGGGAGCATCAGCAGTGCCACGGCGGCGCCGAGGGCGGCGACGGCGCAGACGGCCCACACGGTCATGTAGCCCGCGAGCGGCGCGTGCCCCTTCTCCGGGTCGGCGATCGAGCCGGTGGACGACAGGGCGATCGCGAAGATCGCCGAGGCGATCGCGCCCCCCACGGTCTTGGTCGCGTTGGTCATCCCGGTCGCGAAGCTCGTGCGGTCCGAGGGTGCCGCCGCGGCGGCGGTCGCGGGCAGCGCGGCCACCAGGGCTCCCGATCCGAGGCCGGCGACGGCCATGTTGACGAGCGCCTGCCAGGTGTGGTCGTGGAAGAGCAGCCACATGCCGTACCCGATGGCGACCAGGACCGCGGAGGCCACGAGCGCGAGCCGCGGGCCGAGCAGCCGGGTCGTCAGCGGGAGCGTGAAGGCGCCGATCGCCAGGAAGATCACGTAGACGCCGATCAGCGTCGAGACGAACCCGGCCGAGGCCCCCAGCCCGTAGCCGGCCACCTCCGGGTCAGTGCGGGCGAACGTCGACAACGGGATCTGCGCACCGAGCACGGACATGCCGAAGAGGAACGCCGTCAGCTGCACCGGCCACTGCCCGGCCGCCCGCAGGAGACGGACGTCCACCAGCGGGTCGGCGTGGGACAGCTCGTAACGGGTGAACGGCACCATCGCGGCGAGGCCGAGCACGATCAGCCCCCAGGCGAGCAGGCTCCCGGCGCCCTCGAGCCGGATCGTGATCAGGCCGCCCATCACCAGGCCCAGCGCGGCCGTCAGGATCGCGAGCCCGCCGAGGTCCAGGCCGCCGGACGAGGTGCCCGGGACGTCCTCGATGCCGAACCAGATCACGAAGAAGACCACCGACACGACGATCGCCGGCAGCATCAGCAGCACCGTCATCGAGGTCGCGGTCACCAGCGCGCCGCTGGTGACCGCGCCGATGATGACCGAGAGCTCGAGGGCGCCGACGAGCACGGCCGCGCCGCGGCGGGTGAGCAGGTTCTGGCGGCCGGAGTCGGCGGTACGCCGGTAGATGATCGCCACCTCGAGCGGCAGCCACACGACGTACGCGCCCTGCAGGGCGGCGCCGACGAGGAAGACGCCGAAGGACGGAGCCAGCGCGAGCACCCACGAGCCGAGTGCGGTGACGGCGGTCGAGAGCAGCAGGATCCTCTTGTGCCCGACCATGTCCCCGAGCCGGGCGAGCGGCACCACGACCAGCGCGGAGACGATCAGCTGCGAGGCCTCGAACCAGTTGACGTCGGCGTCCGCGATGTCGAGGTGGTCGGCGATGTCGCTGAAGATCGGCGTGTAGTAGCCCTGCAGGACGCCGCTCGCGACCTCCACGCAGACCAGGAAGCCGACGATCGCGACGAGGCTGTGCACGTGGGAGCCGGGACGGGTGGGTGCGGGGGTGCTTCCCGGGGTGCTCATGCGGGGATCCTCTCGATGAGGCGCTGGTACCAGCGCACGCCGTCGACGAAGGCGTCGACCCCGAGGTGCTCGTCGTACGAATGGATGGACTCGCGCTGGGCCTTGGTCATCCGGAACGGCGCGAAGCGGTAGACCCGCGGGCAGATGCGGGTGAAGAACCGTGAGTCGGTGGCCGCCATCATCACGTACGGCGCCGGCACGGCGTCCGGGAAGACCTCGGTGATCGTGGCCTCGATGAGCTCGAACGCGTCGTCCCTCGGCGAGACCGGGCTGGGCTCGTTCTCCTCGACCACCGTGACCTGCACCTGGTCGTCGTCGATCGTGCGCCGGACGTGCTCGAGGACCGAGGCGACGGTGTCGCCGACCATGATCCGGATGTTGACGCCGGCCCGGGCGGTGCTGGCGATGACGTTGAGCGCCGGCGACCCCGACAGGGTGGTGACGGCGAAGGTCGTCCGCGTCATCGCGGCGGGCTCCGGGCCGGCCGCGATGAGGACCCGGGTGAGGAGGGGGCGGAGGCGGGCGGCGCGAGCGAGGACGGGGCGCAGGGCGACCGAGGCGTGCGGCGCCATGCGCTGCAGCAGCTCGACGGTGGGCTCCGGGACGGACGCGGACATCGGGTGCCGGTCGAGGCGGGTGATCGCGCGGGCGATGCGGGCGGTCGGGCCGTTGCGCGCCGGGGTCGAGGCGTGGCCGCCCCGGCCGTCGACGCGCAGCTCGAGCGAGGTGACGCCCTTCTCGGTCACGCCGATGACGCCGACGGGGGCGGACACGCCGGGGAAGGCCTCCGCGGCGATCGCGCCGCCCTCGTCGACCACGAACCACGGGCGGACGCCCCGCCGCTCGAGCTCCTCGACCGCCAGGGTGGCCGCGGTGCCGGAGACCTCCTCGTTGCACCCGAAGGACAGCCACACGTCCTGCGCGGGGGTGAAACCCTGGCCGAGCAGCGTCTCGACGGCCTCGCAGATCGCGACCAGCGGGCCCTTGTCGTCCAGCGTCCCGCGGCCCCAGACCGCGCCGTCGTGGATCTCGGCGCCGAACGGGGGGTGCTGCCAGGGCGCCCCGTCGTCGACGGGTACGACGTCGAGGTGGGCCATCAGCACGACCGGTCGCTCCGCCGCCCCCGCGGCGGCCGCGCCCCCCGCGCTGCCGGCCCCGGCCCAGCGGAAGAGCAGACCGTGGGTGTCCACGCGGGTCAGCTCGAGCCGCTCGTGCAGCAGCGGGTATTGCCGCTCGAGCTCGGCGAGGAACGCGTCGAACGCCTCCGTGTCGACCAGGCTCTGGTCGCGGTGGGAGACCGTCGGGATCCGCACCAGCGCCTGCAGGCGCGCGACCGCCGGATGCGTCGCGGCGGAGGCGGCGGGGCTCGTCACGCACGCACCCTAGGGCAGGTGATCCGTCGTCCGTGGCGACTCGGGCGGTCCGGGGGCGGGAGGAGATTCGTCGGCCGGCCGACAGAACCCGCGTCGGGACGACGAAGTTTTGTCGTCCCGCATCCGATTTCGTCGGCCGGCCGACGAAACTCGCCGAGGCCCGGACCCCCGGCACGAGGCGTCTCGGATGCGAGACCCGCGGGACGCGGTGGACGTTGACCCCGCCGCCTCACGCCGATGGACTGGCCCCGTGCTCCCTCCGCCCGCCCCAGTGACCGTGGTGGACCAGGTCCGTCATCGGCCGGCGGCGGCGCCGGGACGGGGAGCCGGCCGCGCCGGAGTCCGTGGGGTCCTCGGGGTGGTGGCCGATCGTGACCACGCCGACGGGGTCGAAGTCGGCCGGGATGCCGAACGCCGTGCGCACCGTCGCCTCGCGGTCCGGCGGGATGCCGATGAAGCACGACGCCAGGCCGTGGTCGGTCGCCGTCTGCAGGATCAGCAGGCTGGCCATCGCGGTGTCCATGTCCCAGAACGGCTTGGGCCAGCGGCGCTCGTCCTGGTCGGTCCAGCCCTTGTCGTCCTCGGCGTAGCGCCGCAGGTACGCCGCCTTGCTCGAGCAGGGCACGATCACCACCGGCGCGCGCATCATGCCGCGCAGCCACTCGTCGGGGCGGTCGACGTCCTCGGCGGTCGCCTCCCAGAAGCGCCGGACGTCACCCGGGGTGTCGAGCACGAGGAACGCCCAGCCCTGGCTGAACCCGGCGTTCGGCGCGCGCACCGCGTTCCGCAGCGCGAGGGCGACGACCTCCGGGTCGACGGGGGTGGTCGCATAGCTGCGGACCATCTTGCGGCGGCGTACGACGTCCTGGAACTCCATGGCCAGAGACTAGGAGGGACCCGTGCCTGACGACTTCGAGCGGATGTGGGCCGACCTCGCGCCGGTCGGCCGGTCGACCCGCTCGGGCGGCTACTTCCGCCAGCCCTTCACGGCGCCGGAGGAGGAGCTGCGGGCCTGGTTCGCCGAGCAGTGCGCGACGCGGGGTCTGCGCGTCGAGCACGACGACTTCGGCAACGTGGTCGGCTGGTGGGACCTCGGGTCCGGCCCGGGGGTGCTCACCGGATCCCACCTGGACTCCGTCCTCGACGGCGGGGCGTACGACGGCCCGCTCGGTGTCGTCGCCGCGCTGGCCGCCATCGACCTGATGCGCTCGCGCGCCGTCGTGCCGGCGCGACCGGTCGGGGTGTCGGTGTTCCGCGAGGAGGAGGGTTCGCGCTTCGGCCTGGCCTGCCTGGGGTCCCGGCTGGCGACGGGGGCGACGACGTGGGAGACCGCCCGGGCGCTGACCGACCGCGACGGGGTCGCGCTCGGCGACGTGGTGGCCGGGGGCGGGCCGGGCCTGCTCGACGGGGTCGGGACCTTCGTCGAGCTGCACGTCGAGCAGGGCCGCGACCTGGTCGACCGTGGCGCGGCGGTCGGCGTGGCGAGCGGGATCTGGCCGCACGGCCGCTACCGGTTCGAGGTCACCGGACAGGCCAACCACGCCGGCACCACCCGCATGGAGGACCGGGTCGACCCGATGCTGACCTATGCCTTCACGGCGCTCGCGGCCAACAAGCAGGCGCGCCTGGCCGGGCAGCGCGCGACGTTCGGCCGGGTGGCGGTGGAGCCCAACGGCACCAACGCCGTGCCGTCGAAGGTGACGGCCTGGCTCGACGCGCGCTGCGCGACCGAGTCCGAGCTGGACGCCCTGGTCGAGGCGATCTCCGCGCAGGCGACCGACCGGGCCGGGCGCGACGGGACCTCGCTCGCCATCACGGCCGAGTCGGTGTCGGCGTCGGTCGCCTTCGACCCCGACCTCGCCGCCCGCGTCGCCGCCGACCACGAGGGCGGGAGCTGGCCGGTCATCCCCACCCAGGCCGGCCACGACGCCGGGATCCTCGCGGCCGCCGGCATTCCCACCGCGATGCTCTTCGTCCGCAACCCCACGGGGGTCTCGCACTCGCCCGACGAGCACGCCGAGGTCGCCGACTGCCTCGTGGGCGTCTCCGCGCTGGCCGACACGCTCGAGCGGCTCGCCGGGTGAGCGCGTCGGCGTACCTCCTCGAGCGCGCCTGGGTCGGCGGCGCCGTCCGCGACGACGTGCTCGTCGAGATCGAGGGCGGGCGGTTCACGCGGGTTTCGGCTGTCAGCAGCCAGAACCCGCACGACACGCCGGGACCCGACGGCGTGTCTCGCGGGGTTCGGCCAGCCGGACCCCGCAGGCTCCCTGGCCTCACCCTCCCCGGCCTGGCGAACTGCCACAGCCACGCCTTCCACCGCGCCCTGCGGGGCCGCACGCAGCGCGGGCGCGGGACGTTCTGGACCTGGCGCGACCAGATGTACGACGTCGCGGCGCGCCTGGACCCGGACACCTACTTCGGCCTCGCCCGTGCGACCTACCGCGAGATGGCCGCGGCCGGCATCACGACCGTGGGCGAGTTCCACTACCTCCACCACCAGCCCGACGGGACGCCGTACGACGACCCCAACGCCATGGGCCGCGCCCTGGTCGCCGCGGCCGCCGAGGCCGGCGTCCGGATCGCGCTGCTCGACACCTGCTACCTCAGCTCGGGGTTCGGCCGCCCCGTCGAGGGCGCCCAGGTGCGCTACAGCGACCGGTCCGCGGCCGCCTGGGCGGACCGCGTGGCGCAGCTGAACGACGACGACCGCACCCGGATCGGCGCCGCGATCCACTCGGTCCGCGCGGTCCCGCGCGAGGAGCTGCCGACGGTCGTGGCGGCCGCCGCCGGCCGCCCGCTCCACGCGCACCTGTCCGAGCAGGTCGCCGAGAACGACGCCTGCCTGGCGACGTACGGCGTCACGCCCACCGGCCTCCTGCACGACGCCGGCGCCCTCGGGCCGCTGACGACGGTCGTCCACGCCACGCACCTCACCGGCGCCGACCTCATGCACCTCGGCGGGCCCGCCACCCGGGCCTGCTTCTGCCCCACGACCGAGCGCGACCTCGGGGACGGCATCGGGCCCGGCCGCGCGCTGCAGCAGGCGGGTGCGGTGCTGACGCTGGGCTCGGACAGCCACGCGGTCATCGACCTCTTCGAGGAGATGCGGGCCCTGGAGATGGACGAGCGGCTCGCCACCCAGCAGCGCGGGCACTGGGCGGCGGCGGAGCTCCTCGAGGCGGCGACCGCTCATGCGAGCCTGGGCTTCGACGACGCCGGCGCCATCGCCGTCGGCCAGCGCGCCGACCTGGTCACCCTCGACACCTCGACCGTGCGGACGGCGGGGACCGGGGCCGACGAGAACACCGCCGCGTTCGCGGCCACGGCCGCGGACGTCGTCCACGTCGTCGCCGACGGGGCGGTCGTCTTCCGGCGGGGCGACGAGGCGGACGTCGGGCGCGAGCTCGACGCCGCGATCGGGAGGATCCACCCATGACCGTGCTGCTCACCGGCATCGGCGAGCTCGTCACCAACGACCCCGCGGCCGACGACCTCCTCGGGCTCGTCGAGGACGCGGCCCTCGTCGTCGACGGCAGGCAGGTCGCCTGGGTCGGCCGGGCCGCCGACGCGCCCGCCGCGGACGAGCTTGTCGACCTGGGTGGTCGTGCGGTGCTGCCGGGCTTCGTCGACAGCCACAGCCACCTGGTCTTCGCGGGCGACCGGGCGCAGGAGTTCGCGGCGCGGATGAGCGGGACGCCGTACGCCGCCGGCGGGATCCGCACCACCGTCGCCGCCACCCGGGCCGCCACCGACGAGCAGCTCACCAGTCACGTCGCCCGGCTGGTGGAGGAGATGCGCCGCCAGGGCACGACGACCGTCGAGATCAAGAGCGGCTACGGGCTGACCGTCCACGACGAGGCCCGCGCGCTGGCGGTCGCCCGGCAGTTCACCGAGGAGACGACGTTCCTGGGCGCGCACGTGGTGCCCGCAGAGCACGCCGACGACCCGGCGGCGTACGTCGACCTCGTCACCGGGCCGATGCTCGAGGCGGCGGCGCCGCACGCGCGGTGGATCGACGCCTTCTGCGAGCGCGGTGCGTTCGACGCCGACCAGGCGCGTGCGGTCCTGCTCGCCGGGGAGGCCGCCGGCCTGCGCGGCCGGCTGCACGCCAATCAGCTCGGCCCGGGTCCGGGCGTCCGGCTGGCCGCGGAGCTCGGCCTGGCCGCGGTCGACCACTGCACCTACCTCGAGGACGCCGACGTCGACGCGCTGCGTGACTCCGGCACGATCGCGACCCTGCTGCCGGGGGTGGAGTTCTCGACCCGCCAGCCCTACCCGTCGGGGCGGCGCCTGATCGACGCCGGGGTGCGCGTCGCGCTCGCCTCCGACTGCAACCCCGGCTCGTGCTTCACCAGCTCGGTGCCCTTCTGCATCGCCCTCGCCGTGCGCGAGATGGGCATGACGCCGGCCGAGGCGGTCCACGCGGCGACGTACCGCGGCGCCGAGGCGCTCGACCGCCACGACGTCGGCGCCCTGGTCCCCGGCCGCCGCGCCGACCTGGTGGTCCTCGACGCGCCGTCGCACGTGCACCTGGCCTACCGGCCCGGGGTGCCGCTGGTGGCGCAGACCTGGGTGGCCGGCCGGGCGCTGTAACGCCCTGTCACTGCTTGTACTCACCCCGTTGGAACCGGGTGGGTACAACCTGCAACACGGCGTTACAGCGCCGCGCGCCGCCACCTGAGGCGCCTCCGGGCCGACCCACCCCTGAGGCACCCCGACCACCCCCACCTAAGGCACCCGGCCCGCGGACCCGGGGGCGAATAGGGCACCCGCCCGATGTGCGGGCCTACCTCAGCGGACGAACCTCGTGCTCACCACCGAGGAGCACGAAGAGCACGAGGAGCCCACCATGTACGACCACACCGTCGACCGCGACTACGTCAAGACCGAGCTCGAGTACCGCCTGGGCCGCATCCAGGCCGACCTCGCCGGCCGCCGCCGCAAGCGGTTGCTGACCCGCCGAGCCACCGGAGGAGACGGGGAGATCGGCTGGACGAGGACCCGCTGAGGCCAGGGCGCGCGGAAATGGCAGCGCACCCGGTCCTCGAGCACGAGACACTGTCCGGCGTGGCCCACACGACCCGGACCCTGGTCGGACGAGACGCCGAGCTGGCGGAGGTCGCCTCCCTGCTCGGCGTCCGTCCGGCCGCGCGCGCGTCCGGGTCGGGCGCCCTCGGCGGTACGACGGCCGTGCTGCTCTCCGGCGACGCCGGCGTCGGCAAGACCCGGCTGCTGACCGCGCTGCGCGACCTCGCCTTCACCGAGGGCTGGCAGGTCTTCGCGGGGCACTGCCTGGACTTCGGCGACAGCGCGCTGCCGTACCTGCCCTTCTCCGAGGTGCTGGGCCGGATCGCCGCCGACCTGCCCGCGACCGTCGAGGAGGTCGCCGTCCGCCACCCGGCGCTCGCGCGCCTGCAGCCCGGTCGCCGGATGATCGGCCACCAGGACCACGACACCGCGGCGCTCGACCGCGGCGACCTGCTCGAGGCCGTGCACGCGCTGCTGGAGGCGGCTGCCGCCACCGCACCGCTGCTCCTCGTCATCGAGGACACCCACTGGGCCGACCAGTCGACCCGCGACATGCTCAGCTTCCTCTTCTCCCGTCCCTTCGACGCGCCGGTCGCCCTGGTGGTGTCGTACCGGTCCGACGACCTGCACCGCCGCCACCCCCTGCGCCGCCAGGTGGCGGAGTGGTCCCGCCTGCGCGGCGTGGACCGGGTCGCCCTGTCGCCGCTGCCCGAGGTCGCCGTCCGTGCGATCGTCGCCGAGCTGGTCCCCGAGGGCCTGCCGGAGAAGGAGCTCGCCGACATCGTCAGCCGCGCGGAGGGCAACGCGTTCTTCGTCGAGGAGCTCACCAGCGCCGCCGCCGGACCGGGCAGCTGGGTGCCCGCCGACCTCGCCGACGTGCTCCTGGTCCGTCTCGACCGGCTCGACGACACCGCCCGTCAGGTGGTCCGCGCCGCGAGCGTCTCGGGTCGCCGGGTCGCGCACGACATGCTCGCGGCGGTGCTCGACCTCGAGCCCGCCGCGCTCGACGAGGGCCTGCGCAAGGCGGTCGAGACCAACATCCTGGTCGCGGGCGACAGCCGCTACTCCTTCCGGCACGCGCTCCTCGGCGAGGCGGTGTACGACGACCTGCTGCCCGGCGAGCGGGTCCGGCTGCACGGCCGCTACGTGTCCGCGCTCCAGGAGGGCGTCGCGTCGGGCACCGCCGCGGAGCTGGCCCGCCACGCCCGGCTCGCGATGGATCTCGACACCGCCCTGACCGCCAGCGTCCAGGCCGGCGACGAGGCATCACAGGTGGGTGGCCCGGGCGAGGCGGCGTACCACTACCAGCAGGCCCTCGAGCTCCTCGCGGACCCGCGGCGCTGTGTCTCGGTCGACCTCGACCTGTCGAAGCTGGTGGTCAAGGCCGCCGATGCGCTCTCGGCCAGCGGCGACCCGGAGCGCGCGGTCAAGGTCATCGTCGAGCAGCTCGACCGGCTCCCCGTCGAGGCGCCGACCGCGTGGCGGGCCCGGATGCTGTCGTCGCAGGCCCACCTGATGATGGCCACCGAGGGGAGCGACCCGGTGCCGGTCTCCGAGGACGCCGTGGCGCTGGCGCCCGACGGCGACAGCGGGCTGCGGACCCGGGTGCTGGCCAACCACGCCCGGGTGCTCGCGGGGATGGGCCACTACGCCGAGGCCGAGACCGTCGGCATGGAGGCACTCAGCCTCGCCGAGCGGCTCGACCTCTCCGAGCTCGCGTCCGAGGTCATCACCACGCTCTCCGGGCTCAAGCGCACCGGGCCGAAGGAAGGGCTGCGGTCGGCGCTCCAGGACGCCGTCGCCCGCGCCGAGTCGTCCGGGGCACTGTCGTCGGAGCTGCGGGCTCGCTACCTGCTCGGCCGGTCCTACGAGGACTGGGCGGAGTTCGACGAGACCGAGCGGTGGTTCCGCAGCGCCATCGAGCGCGGCGTCGAGGCCGGCATCCCGTTCGCCCCCTTCGCGTTCGAGTCCCGGTGGCAGCTGGCGTGGGTCTACGACGTGCAGGGCCGCTGGGACGAGGCGATGGCGCTCACCGACGTGGCGGCCGACAACCCGCCGCCGATCCCCCGCGCCCTGCTGGCGCCGTTGCGGTTCGCGATCCGGCTCGCCCGCGGCGAGGACGTCGCCACCGAGGCCCGCGCGCTGCGGATGTTCTGGGCCCGCGACGGTGGCGTCGCCATCAACGCGAGCGCGGTGGAGATCGACGCGGCCGGTCACCGCGGCGACGCGGCCGCGGCCGTGGAGGCGTACGACGAGGTCGTGTCGGTGCTCAGTCGCATCTGGCACGAGTGGTTCAGCGCTCGGATCCGGCTCGGTGCCCTGACCATCGCCGCCGTCGCCCGGGCGGTCCCGAGCATGTCCGCCGCCGAGCGCGCGTCCTACGCCGAGCGCGTGGACCGGATCAACGCTGACGGTCACGTCGTGCTGGACCGCTACTCCGACCCGTCCGGGCACTGGGGACCCGAGGGCCGGGCCTGGATGAAGCGGCTGGACGCCGAGACGCTGCGGTTCCGGTGGCTGGCCGGCGTCGACGCGCCACCGCAGGAGGACCTGGTCACCGTCTGGCAGGAGGCGGTCGTCCTCTACGAGGACTTCGGCCACGTGCACGAGCTCGCCCGCGTCCGCACCGCGCTCGCGGGCATCCTGCGGGCCGCCGGCGACCTGGCCGGCGCCCGCGAGCTCGCGGACGCGGCCCGCGAGGCGGCGCACCGGCTGGGCGCCGTACGCCTGCTGGACGAGCTGCGCGCGCTCGGGAGCGCCCCGGTCCGGGGCGAGTCGGCCGCCCACGACGCGCTCACCCCGCGCGAGACCGAGATCCTCGCGCTGGTCGCGGAGGGCCGCTCGAACGGCGAGATCGGCAAGCAGCTGTTCATCAGCGCCAAGACCGTCTCGGTGCACGTGTCGAACATCCTCGGCAAGCTCGACGCCGCCGGCCGCACCGAGGCGGCCGCCATCGCCCGCCGACGGGGGCTGCTGCCCTAGGTTTCGGCGACTCCGGCGGTGGCCACGCGGACGCAGGTCGGGTCTGAGGCCAGGACGTCGCCGGTGACGGCGTACGCGTGGGAGCGCGAGCCCCCGCACACGTCGCGGAACTCGCAGGTCCCGCACGGCCCGTGGAACTGTGACGGGTCGCGCAGCGACTGCAGCAGGGGGTCGGTGCGGTAGATCTCCCGGAAGCCGTGCTCGGTGACGTTGCCGCAGTGGTGGGGCAGGAAGCCGGACGGGTAGACGTCGCCGAGGTGGTCGATGAACGCGAAGCCGCGCCCGGAGTTGACGTCGATCGGCGGCCGGGGTGGCCGGCGCCGCGTGGCGCGTCCCGCGCGGAGGTCCTCGGTCGCCGCCGTCAGCTGCCGGTGGAGCTCGCCGAGCTCGGGCCGCTCGCCGCGGGCCCGCTGGAGGGCGATCCGGCGGTAGTGCGGGGCCTCGGTCGCCTTGACGGCGATCAGGTCCGAGACGTCGTGCAGCCAGTGCAGCACGTCCTCGACCTCGGCAGCCGACAGCGGCTCCAGGGTCGATCCGCGGCCCGTGGGCACCAGGAAGAAGACGCTCCACAGCGAGGCGCCGAGGTCGATCACCGTGCGCAGGACGTCGGGCAGCTCGTCCACGTTGTTGCTGGCGACGGTCGTGTTCACCTGGAGCCGGAACCCCGCGTCCTTCACCCACCCGGCCGCGCGCAGCGTGTCGTCGAAGACGCCGGGCACCCCGCGGAAGGAGTCGTGGGTCCCGGCGACCGCGCCGTCCAACGACAGCGACAGCGCGACCGCCCCCGCCTCGCGCAGCTCGGCCAGCACCTCGGGGGTGAGCCGCGGCGTCACCGACGGCGAGAGGGCGACGTGCAGGCCCAGGGAGGTGCCGTAGCGCACCAGCTCGGCCAGGTCGGGCCGCTCGAACGGGTCGCCACCGGTCAGCACCACGATCGGGTAGGGCTTCCCGAACGCGGCGATGTCGTCGAGCAGCGCCCGGCCCTGCTCGGTCGTGAGCTGGCGCGGGTGCGCCCGGGTCTGGGCGTCGGCGCGGCAGTGCCGGCAGACCAGGGCGCACGCGCGGGTGACCTCCCAGATCGTGATGAGCGGCCGGTCCGCGGGGTCGTGGTGCAGGTGTCGCACCGCGGACCGGGTCGCCGGTGGCGCCTGGACGGTCATCGTGCCTCCTCGGGGACGGAGAGCGCGGCGGCCGCCGCCTCTCCCGATCGGATGCCGGCGGCGAGCCCCAGCCCGTCGTAGGACGCGCCCGCCAGGACGACTCCGGGCGGGAGCGTGGCCCGGGCAGCGGCCACGCGCGCCGGGTGCCCGACGGTGATCTGCGGCAGGGCGGCCGGCCAGCGGCGTACGACGGCCGCGGTCGGCGCCGCCGCCAGCCCGGCCAGGCCGGTCAGGTCGCGCAGGTCCGCGGTCAGCAGGTCGACGAGTCGGTCGTCGGTCAGGTCCTGGACCCGGTGCTCGCCGGCGCGGCCGGCGGACAGCCGCAGCCAGCAGGTCTCGCCGCCGGCCAGGTGCGGCCACTTGCGGCCCAGGTAGGTGGCCGCCTTGAGGAGCCGGCCGGCGTCGGACGGCACGAGCAGCCCGGTGCCGGGCAGGTCCCGCGTGACGGTGCTGGGGACGCCGACGAGCACGGTGACGACGTCGGCGGTCTCGACCGCGGCCAGCGTCGCGGCGGCCTGCGGTGCCAGACCCGCGAGGAGCCGCGCTGCCGGTCGGGCGGGGACGGCGAGCACGACGGCGTCGTACGGCGTCCCGGCGGGCGTCCCGGGCCCGGCGAGGTCGTACCTGCCGTCGCTCCTCCGGCTCAGCGAGGTCGCCGCGGTCCCGGTGCGGACCGTGACCCCGGGCTGGTCGGCGAGGAGCGCGGTGGTGAGCACGGACAGTCCCTGCGGCCAGGTCGCGAAGCCCAGGGCCGGCGGGCCGGCCGCCCGGCGCCGGAGCACCAGCGAGCGGCGGTGCGTCGCGGCGGGGACGAGCGCCGGGGCGCAGCCGCGCAGGCTGAGCCGGGACACGTCGCCGGAGTGGAGGGTGCCGAGCAGCGGGTCGACGAACGCGTGGGTCACGGCTCCGCCGAACCGCCGGGTCACGAAGTCGCCGACCGACATGTCGCCGTCGTCGGCGAGCGCCGGCATCCTCCGGGCGGCGGCCGGCTCCAGCCCGGCGCGGGCCAGGCCGGACCAGGTCAGCGTGCGGCTGCGGACCACCGGACCCAGCCGGGTCGGTCCTGCGGGGCCCACGCCGTCGGGCAGCGCGCGCAGGCCGCGCGGTGTCACCAGGCGGGTGGCCCCGGGCGACGACACGACCATGGTCTCGTCGAGGCGCACACCGTCGAGGCGCAGCTCGGCGAGGAGCGCGGCCACGCCGGGCGCCGCCAGGTGCAGCGCCTCCGCGCCGAGGTCGAGGTAGGTGCCCGGGGTGACCTCGGCCGTGTGCACCTGGCCGCCGACGCGGTCCTCGGCTTCCCAGACGGTCACGTCCGCACCGCGCTGCGCCAGGCGTCGCGCAGCGACGAGCCCGGCGACGCCGGCCCCGATGACCGCCACCCGGCCCCTGATCTCGTCCGTCGGCCGACCGTGCACGCCTCGACCCTAGGCAGCACCGACCCCTGCGGGCGGAGAGGCGTTGTGCGCTCGGTCGGGGGACCAAGGTCCTCGGGTGGACCCCGCTTCGTGGCCTGCCAACGGGGCGTGGCGACCTCGTGGCGACCTCGTGGCGGGTGCACTGGCCCGGACTCCGTGGGCAAAGCCTGGACCTAGTGGGTGTTGCAACACCCCTCAAGTCCAGGGATCCCCGGCGGCCGGGAAACCTGCAGCAACCGCAGGCCGGGAGGCGACCACCCCCAGTGCGGGCCGCCCACCTCGCTGCTGCCGACCGCGGCCACCCTCGGTCCGCGCCCGCCGGTCCGGGACCAGCCCTCGGGTGGACTGGACCCGGGTGGACTGGTCCCGGACCCAGCGGGTACCGCTTGTCCGCCGGTCGACCGCGCAGCAGACTGGCGCCACCCACCCACGCAGGCCCACCAGGAGGATGGATGACCCCCGAAGAGCCCCTCAGCGACGACGACATGACGACCGGCCCGGCGGGCGACCCCGTGACGGGCGGGGACGCCGACGGGACCGACGGTGACGGCTCCGACGGCGATGCCACGGACACCACCGACGGCGACGGCTCCGACAGCGACGGCACCGACGGCGACGGCTCCGACGGTGACGCCACGGACACCACGGACGGCGACGGCTCCGACAGCGACGGCACCGACGGCGACGCGAGCGACGGCGACGGCACGGACGGCGACGGCTCCGACGGCGACGCCTCCTGAGTGACCGCGCTCGACCTGCTCAGCGGTGACGCCCAGACCTTCGTGTCGAAGGTCTGGGCGTCCCGCGTGCACCTGCACCGCACCGACCCCGAGGGTCTGGTCGGCCTGCTCTCCCTCGACGACGCCGACCACCTCCTGACCTCGACCGCGATCCGTACGCCGTCGGTCCGCATGGCCCGGGACGGCCAGGTCCTCGCGGAGTCGACGTACACGCGCAGCGCGACGCTCGCCGGCAAGCCCCTCACCGGGCTCGTCGACGCGCGCAAGGCACTGGCCCTCTTCGCCGACGGCGCGACCGTCGTGTTCCAGGGCCTGCACCGCTACTGGCCGCCGCTCACGCGACTGGTCGCCGAGCTCGAGCTCGAGCTCGGCCATCCCTGCCAGGCCAACGCCTACCTCACCCCGCCCGGCTCCCAGGGCTTCGCCGTCCACTCCGACTCCCACGACGTCTTCGTCTTCCAGACCGCGGGCTCCAAGCTCTGGGAGGTGCACGGCCAGGACGGCCCCGAGGAGGTGCTCCTCGAGCCCGGGGTGTCGATGTACCTCCCGACCGGCACCCCCCACGCCGCCCGCGCGCAGGACACCGTCTCGCTGCACGTCACCCTCGGCATCAACCAGCTCACCTGGCGCGGGCTGGTCGAGCGCTCGCTGAGGGACGTCCTCGGCGCGGTGCCCGACGAGCACCTGCCCGCCGGCTACCTCGACGACCCCGCCGCGCTCGCGACCGGCCTCGCCGACCGGCTCGGGGCGCTCGCCGACGCGGTCCGCGAGGTGGACGCCGGGGCGGCCGTCGAGGCGGAGGTACGCCGATTCCTGACCTCGCGGCCGCCGCGGCTGTCCGGCGGGCTGCACGACGTGCTCGGCGAGGTCACGTCGACGACCCCGCTGCGCCGTCGGCCCGGCCACCCCTGCGTGCTGCTGGACCGCGGCGAGCGGCTCGAGGTGCTGCTCGGCGACCGGACGATGACGGTGCCCGCCTGGATCCGCCCGGCCCTCGACGAGGTCCGGGCCCGCGACGCGTTCACGCCCGCCGACCTCCCCCTGGATCAGCAGAGCTCCCTGGTCCTGTGTCGGCGTCTGGTGCGCGAAGGGCTGCTGGAGCTCGCGTGAGCCCTCCTCCTGCAGCGTTCCGCTGCGCTGCCGAGAGCCTGCTGCGCGCCGAGCCCGTCGGTGGCACCGCCACCCACGTCCGCACCTGGCTGCTCCTCGAGCACGTCGGTCCCTGGGGCGAGGACGCCCTCCTGGACGCCCGCCTCCCCGACGGGCTCGGCCCGGAGCTGAAGCGCCGCGCCCGCGACCTGCGGGCCAAGATCCTGCTGATCCGGCGGTTCGCGTCCACCCCGGACACCGACGACGGGGTCCGCGTCTTCGCCGCGCACGCCGACCCCGGGCGGCCGCGCCTGGAGTCCGCGGTCCTCACCGACGAGCGCGAGGTGCTCGACCTCGACCTCGAGGCGTTCCGCCGTGGCGGGACGACCGGCCTGCCGGCGTACGACGGTGCGCTCTTCTGCGTCTGCACCAACGGCCGCCACGACGCCTGCTGCGCCGAGAAGGGTCGACCGGTGGCCCGGGCGCTCGACCGCGCCCACCCCCAGGAGACGTGGGAGGTCTCGCACATCGGCGGCGACCGGTTCGCGGCCAACATGGTGGTGCTCCCGCAGGGGCTCTACTACGGGCGTCTCGACCCGGTCTCGGCGATCGCGGTCGCCGGTGCCCACCTCGCCGGCGAGCTCGACCTCGACCACCTCCGCGGCCGGTCCTCGCAGCCGATGCCGGTCCAGGCGGCCGAGCTGCACCTGCGCCGCCGCCTCGGCGTCACGCGCGAGGACGCGGTGGCGCTGACCGGGCGCAGCGTGGACGGTGACGTCACGGCGGCGACCTTCGCGGTCGCGGGTGGCAGCTACGAGGTCGCCGTCCGCACCACACGCGACCCCGCGTCGGCCACCCGGCTGACCTGCAAGGCGCAGCGCGACAACCCGGTGCCGCACCACGAGCTGATCGGGGTGACCCGGCACGCGTGAGGCGGCCGGGGGGCCAGAATCCCGTGCATGTCCCTGACGACCGTCGCCGTCGCCCTGGTCCTGGGCTTCGCCGCGGCCGTGCAGATGGCGAGCGGGTTCGGGTTCGCCCTGGTGTCGGTGCCCCTGCTCGCGCTCGTCGTCGGACCGCACGACGCCGTCCTCCTCGCCCTGGTGATGGGCACCGTCTTCAACGGGTGGCAGGCGGTCGAGGGCCGCCGGGAGGTCGACCGGGCCGTGCTCGCGCGGGTCCTGGTCGGCGCGGCCTTCGGGCTGCCGGTCGGCTACCTGCTCTACCAGGAGCTGGGCAAGGACTCGCTGACGGTCGTCGTGGGCGTCCTGGTCCTGGTCGCAGCGGCGTCGCTGTGGCGGGGCTGGTCACTGCCGGCCACCGGCCGGGGGATCGACCTGGTCGCCGGGCTCTGCACCGGCGTGCTCACCACCTCGACCGCGACGAACGGGCCGCCGATCGTGACGATGCTCCAGGCCCGCGGCCTCGCGCCGGCCGCGTTCCGGGCGATGGCGACCACGGTGTTCCTCGTGCTCGACCTGCTCGCCGTCTGCGTGTTCACGGCCACGGGGGAGCTCGACGGCACGGACCTGGCGGTCGCGGCCGTGGCGCTGCCGGTGGTCGTCGTCGGGGGATACCTCGGCTACCGGGCGAGGCGGCTGCTCTCCCCGGCCGCCTTCCGCCGGGTCGTGCTGCTCCTCCTCGCCGCCACTGGGGCCGCGGCCGTGCTCGCCGGCCTGACCTGACGCGCGGTCGGGCTGCCGTCGGTGGTCGAGCTGGTCCCGGTGGTCGAGCTTGTCGCCGGTGGTCGAGCTTGTCGAGACCCCCGCAGCCTGCGTGGGGCGCTGGTGTCGGCATGCTGCGGGCTGGTCTCGGGTTGCGACCGACAGGCTGGCTACGCGGGTAGGGCGCCGCACGGGCTGGCGCTGCTTACCGGCCTGCGGTCGCCATGGGGAAAGTGGAGTCTGTGACGTGCCTGGTACGTCAAGGACTCCACCGTCTCCTGGGCTGTTCCGGCGCCGCCGAAACGGCCTGCTGATCGTGACGTGATCGTGACCAGAACCCTTGTGGAAAAAGGGGTCTGAGCACCATCGACTGTCGGTGGCGAGTGCTTGAGTGGACCCATGGCAGCCACCGTCACCACCCGCGAGGCGACTCGTGAGGAGCAGGTGATCGCGGCTGCCCGGGCGACCCGGGACGCGATGACCGGGCTCGAGGTCGAGCTGCTCCTCCAGGCCGTGGCATGGGTGGAGCTGCACCCGGGCGAGGAGGTCGACACCTCGGTCGAGTGGGGGATGCGGGAGCTGGAGATCGCCGGCGACGGCGCACCCACGGTCGATGAGGGCGCGGTCGCGGAGTTTGCGCTCGCCATCGGGCACTCGACCGACTCGGGTCGCCGGTACCTGGGTGATGCGGTGGAGCTGGCGTACCGGCTCCCGCGGACCTGGGCCCGGGTGCTGGCCGGGGAGGTGGCGGTGTGGAAGGCGCGGCGGATCGCCCAGGCCACCATGTCCCTCCCGCCCGACGGTGCGGCGGCCGTCGATCGGGCGCTGTACTTCGTGGCGAGGCGGTGCTCGTACGCGGAGATCGACCGGCAGGTGGAGAAGGCCCGCAAGGAGCACGACCCGGTCGAGACCGAACGCCGCCGGGTCGAGGCGGCGGAGAAGCGGCACGTGAAGGTCCACCTGGGGGCGATGACCTATGACGGGCTGGTCCCGATCACCGCGATGGCCGACGTGCCCGACGCGGTCGCGTTCGAGGACTACGTCGCGACCGAGGCCGCCGGGATGGACCCGGCGATCCCGTTGCAGGTGCGTCGGTCGATGGTGCTGGGCATGCTCGGCGGCCGGCACGGTGATGCGCCCGGTGAGGAGGGGTCGGCGCCGGGGGTGATGGTGTTCGTGCACACCCGCCCCGGCCAAGCGATGGTGGACGTGGACAACACCCTCTCGACCACCACCGTGGAGCAAGTGCAGGAGTGGTGCACCCGGGCCGGCACGAAGGTCACGATCCGCCCGGTGATCGACCTGGCCGAGGAGATGACCACCGACGCCTACACCCCCACCGAGCGGATGGTCGAGCAGGTCAAGCTCCGGTTCGGCGAGTGCCCGTTCCCCGGCTGCCACCGCCCCTCCCGCCCCGGCCACAAGGCCAAGCGGCGCAAGAAGCAGCCCGATGAACAGCAGCAGCAGCAGGAGCACGGGTCGGACCTGGACCACCGGCAGGAGTGGCCCGAAGGCAAGACGACCTCGTCGAACCTGTTCCCGCCCTGCCGGGGCCACCACCGCCTCAAGACCAACACCTGTTGGACCTACGACTACGACCCGGCCACGGGGTTCACCTGGACCAGCCCGCTGGGCTACCGGTACACCGACCCCGGCAGCAGCCGACATCCCGGCTGACCCCCACCCCACCGGCACCCACCGAGCCGGCGGGGACATACCCATGCCCGCACCATGCCGGGTCGCAAGAACGACGACCTCGCGCCCCGACCAGGACCCGTGGTCCTCGAGGCGCGGGCCCTTCGGGCGCGGGAGGTCATCAGGATCGTGGTGACGGTTGCTCAGTTCTGATGACGTCCCGGCCGTGAGCCGCGAGCCGCAGGCCGGGGACCAGCGCCAGCCCGGGCGCACCTCTCCCGTAGCCGGCTGTCGGTCGTCACCCGAGACAGACCCGCAGCCCGCGGGCAGTCACCGCCCAGGCGACACCACCGGGGTCTCGACAAGCTCGACCACCGGAGTCCGAGGGACCGCCAGCCGGGCGGCACCCGGACACCAGGAGCGCGCGGAGCTCCACCCGGCACCGGGGAGGATCAGCGGGTCAGGGACGCCCGTGGACCGCCAGCACTCCCGTGCCGCCGTCCCACGTGCCGGTCAGCGCAGGGTCGCCGTCGGCCGTCCCGACGACGTGCACCACGATCGGCTCCCCCTCCGTCCGGCCGCTGCCGACCACGCGGACCGCCGGCTCCCGCACGACCCGCTCGCCGTCGACCTCGAAGTACTCCTCGGCGCCGGCGCCGCCCTCGGCGACCGTCCGCGCCAGGGCGGCCCGCCAGACCGGGTCGCCGGTGGCGTCGTACACCCACCGGGTGCCGAGCGTGGAGTGCTCGGTGGTGCCGAGGAGGTGTGCCTCGGCGCCCTCGAGCGGGGCGCCGCGGTAGGTGAGCGGCACGTGCACGACGACGGTGTCACCCGTGTCGTCGGCGCCCTGCAGGAGGATCCCCTCCATCCCGACCTCGCCGTCGGGGTCGTCGAGGCGGTAGCCGCCGAGCGGCCGCAGCTCCGGCAGGCCGTCGGCCCACTCCTGGCTCGGCAGCCAGGCGGCGATCAGCTCGGGCTTGGTCGGGGTCAGGGTCGCGCGGTGAAGGAGGGCCACACCGTCGAGCGTAGAGCGGCCGCGAGATCAGCCGAAGGCGGCCAGCACGTGCTTGTTCAGGTCCGGGTAGCGCATCAGGTGCGCCCCGCCGTTGATGTCGAGCACCTCGCCGGTCACCCACTCCGCGGTGGCCAGGTAGAGCGCGGCCGCAGCGATCTCGTCGGGCCGGCCGGAACGCCCGAGCGGCGTGTTCTCGAGGTAGTCGTCCTCGATGCCGGGGATCTCCATCGCCGGCTGCGTCAGCGGCGTCACGACCAGCCCGGGCGCGATCGCGTTGACCCGGATCCCCCGGGGGCCGAGCTCCAGCGCCGCCACCTGGGTCAGCATCGACAGGCCTGCCTTCGCGGCGCAGTACGGCGCCAGCCCGGCGCCGGGCTGCCGCGCGTTGAGCGAGGAGAGCGAGATGACCGACCCGCCCTCGGCCAGTCGCTGGCCGGCGTGCTTGAGGACCAGGAACGCGCCGGTCAGGCAGACGTCGACGACCCGTCGCCACTCGTCCGCGGCGAGGTCGACGACGTTCCCGAGCGTGGAGACCCCGGCGCTGTTGACGACGGTGTCGATCCGGCCGTGCTCGGCCAGCACCCCGTCGAGCAGGGCGGCGACCGAGTCCTCGTCGGTGACGTCCACGGGAGCCGCCCCCGTGGACGGCAGGTCGGCGACGACCGTGCGCCAGCCGTCGGTGGTGAAGGCCGTCGCGATCGCCGCGCCGATCCCCGACGCCCCGCCGACCACGACCGCCACCCGCTGCGAGCTCTCGTCCATCCCGACCTCCCCTTGGACGGCCCTGGGGACCGCACCGCCTGTTGACGCGTGTCAACTGCGCACCCTAGCGTCCGACTAGAACACGTTCCAGTATCGAATACACCGCCGCTCGTTCCTCGCGGCGGCACTCGACCACCGAAGGCAGAGGAGGACGCGTGGCGCGACCACGGACCGCCGTCATCGGCGCCGGCATGAGCGGCCTGACGACCAGCAAGATGCTCGACGACTACGGCGTGCCGTACGTGACGTTCGAGTCCTCCGACCGGGTCGGCGGCAACTGGGCGTTCGGCAATCCCAACGGGCACAGCAGCGCCTACCGCTCGCTGCACATCGACACCTCAAAGCACCAGCTGTCCTTCCGGGACTTCCCGATGCCCGACGACTACCCCGACTTCCCCCACCACACCCTCATCAAGGACTACCTCGACGCGTACGCCGACGCCTTCGGACTGCGCGAGCGCATCGAGTTCGGCAACGGCGTGGTGCACGCCGAGCGGCTGCCCGGCGGCGGCTGGGAGCTGGAGACCCAGCGGGGCGAGACGCGGCGCTTCGACCTGCTCGTGGTCGCGAACGGGCACCACTGGGACCCGCGGACGGCCGACTTCCCGGGCGAGTTCACCGGCGAGACGATCCACTCCCACCACTACATCGACCCCTGGACGCCGCTGCACCTGATGGACAAGCGGATCCTGGTCGTCGGCCTCGGCAACAGCGCCGCCGACATCACCGTCGAGCTCTCCCAGCGGGCGCTGCGCAACGAGGTGACGCTGTCGACGCGCAGCAGCGCGTGGATCGTGCCGAAGCTGATCGGCGGCAAGGCGGCCGACATGAACTACCGGACGATCCCGCAGCTCCCGCTGTCCTGGCAGCGCAAGGCCGCCCAGTGGGGCCAGCGGTTCACCTACTCCGACCCGACCCTCTACGGCCTGCCCGCTCCGAACCACAAGTTCTTCGAGGCCCACCCCACCCAGTCCGGCGAGCTCCCGCTGCGGCTGAAGTCCGGTGATGTGACACCGAAGGGCAACGTCGTCCGGCTCGACGGGGAGACCGTGCACTTCGAGGACGGCACGACGGCCGACTTCGACGTCATCGTCTACGCGACCGGCTACAACCTGACCTTCCCCTTCTTCGACCCCGCGTTCCTCAGCGCACCGGACAACCGGATCGACCTCTACAAGCGGATCCTCAAGCCGGGGATCGACGACCTGCTCTTCGCCGGCTTCGCCCAGGCGACGCCGACCCTGTTCCCGTTCGTGGAGTGCCAGGCGCGGCTGATCGCGGCGTACGCCGTCGGGGAGTACGCCCCGCCCCCGGTCGACGAGATGCACCGCGTGATCCGCGCCGACGACGAGCTCTACATGGGGCACATGCTCGACCGCCCGCGGCACACCCACCAGCTCGACTACTTCGTCTACGAGCACCAGATGCGCACCAAGGAGCTGCCCGCCGGGCGGCGGCGCGCTCGGGAGCAGGGCGTCCCGGCGCTCGCGGGACGCGCGTCGTGAGCGCCACGGCCACCGGCGACCGGCGCCGGACCGCGCTGCTCGCAGCGCTCGAGGACCACCTGCGCGTCAGCAGCCTCGACGAGATCAACGTCGCGGACATCTCCCGCCGCGCGGGGGTGACGCGGTCGGCGTTCTACTTCTACTTCGACAACAAGGCGGCCGCCGTCGCCGCGCTCCACGAGGAGATGTACGCCGAGGGCTTCGTCGCCGCCGAGGTCCTGGCCGGCGGGGGCACGGTCCGCGACCGGATCTCGACCGCGATCCACGCCATCGTGCGCGGCTGGGCCGAGCGCACCCACCTGCACCGCGCGGTCCTCGACGCGCGCGCAGCCAGCCCCGCCGTACGTGACCAGTGGGACGCCTTCCAGCAGTCGTACGTCGACGTGGTGGCCGACCTGGTCGAGTCCGAGCGCGCCGCGGGCGCGGCGCCACCCGGGCCGGACGCCCGCGCCCTCGCGACCGCGCTGCTCGACCTCAACGACCGGACGCTCGAGCGGGTCGTCCGGGCGCCCGACGGCGCCGACCTCGAGCCGCACGTGGACGCGGTCGTGCACGTCTGGCTGACGACCATCTACGGGAACGGCGGGGGAGCCGCATGAAGCACGAGGACGTCACCTTCGCCGCCGGCGCCGGGTCGGCGCGGGCGACGTGCCACGCCCGGCACTTCACGGGCGAGGGGGAGGCCTTCGCCGCCGACGCCGGCCGACCGGTCGTGGTGATGGCGCACGGGCTGGCCGGCACGGTCGACTCCGGACTGGTGCCGTTCGCCGAGGCACTGGCCGGCGCCGGCCTGGACGTGCTGGCCTTCGACTACCGCGGCTTCGGCGCCAGCGAGGGCGAGCCCCGGCAGACCGTCTCGATGGCCGGCCAGCTCGAGGACTACCGCGCCGCGATGGCGGCGGCCGCGCGGCTGCCGGGGGTCGACCCGCGTCGCCTGGTGCTCTGGGGGGTGTCGCTCGCGGGCGGCCACGTCCTCGCCGCCGCCGCCCACCGCGACGACGTCGCCGCCGTGGTCTCGCTGACCCCGCTGGTCGACGGCCGCGCCGCGGGGCGGCACGCGCTGGCGTACCACCGCCCGTCCGCCCTGCTGCGCTCGACCGTCCTCGGTGTGCGGAGCAAGGTAGGCCGACCGCAGATGATGCCGGTGGTCGCGCGTCCCGGCGAGCTCGGCGCCCTCACCCTCGACGGCTGCTACGACGACTACCTCGCCCTCGCGGGGCCGACCTGGCGCAACGAGGTCGACGCGACCGTCGGCCTCGAGCTCGGCAGCCACCGCCCCGGCAGGCAGGCCGAGCACGTCCGCGCGCCACTGCTGGTCCAGATCGCCGACCTCGACCGCAGCGCGCCGCCGCAGGCGGCCGCCAAGGCGGCGTTCGCCGGCCGCGCCGAGGTGCGCCACTACCCCTGCGACCACTTCGACGTCTGGCCGGGCAAGGACTGGTTCGAGCCGGCCGTCCGCCACCAGCTGCTCTTCCTGACCCGCCACCTCGCGCCGGCTGCTGCGGTCGGCTCGCGGTCGGCCGTGGAGCTGTAACGCCGTGTTACAGCGTGTACCCACCCTGTTCCAGCACCGTGGGTACAAGGAGTAACACGGCGTTACAGCGGGCGCCGGCCGCTATTGACACCTTTTCAATTGCGCCGGACCGACCTAGCATCGACGCGTGAGCACCCTCGACGACGTGAGTCGGCTGACCGGCGAGAGGTTCCGCCGGATGAGCCCGGGCAACCAGGAGAAGCTGCCGCCCGTCGACCTGTCCGGGCTGCCGCCGGGGCCGAGGTGGCCGGTGCTCGTGCAGACCTCGGCGCTCCTGCGGTTCCGGCACCGCTTCCACCCCTACCTGCGGCGGAAGTACGGCGAGGTGTTCACCATCCGGCTCGCGCCCGGGGGCCGGCCGCTGGTGATGTTCACCCGCCCCGAGCACGCGAAGGAGATCTTCGCTGGGGACCCCGAGGTGTTCCACGCGGGCAAGGCCAACGGCATCCTCGGCCCGATCATGGGCGAGCACTCGCTGCTGCTCCAGGACAGCTCCGAGCACAAGCGGGCGCGCAAGCTGCTGATGCCGGCCTTCAACGGGCACGCGCTGCGGGAGTACCAGGCGCTCGTGACCGAGGTCGCGCGGGCCGAGGTCGCCACGTGGCGGCCCGGCGAGGAGTTCCGCTCGCTGGACCGGATGAACCGGCTCACCCTCGAGGTCATCCTCCGTGTCGTCTTCGGCGTCACCGACGAGCAGCGACTCGCCCAGCTGCGCCCGCGGGTCAACAAGACGGTCAACATCAGCCCGGTGATCCTGCTCGGCTGGGCCTACCCCTGGCTGCAGAAGTGGGGGCCGTGGAAGGCGACCGCCGACAACCAGCTCGAGCTCGACCGGCTCATCTACGCCGAGATCCGCGAGCGCCGTACGGCGCCGGACCTGGCCACCCGCACCGACGTCCTCTCCCGGCTGATCCTCGCGGGCCAGGACAGCGACCGGCCCGAGGACCGGCTCGACGACACCGAGCTGCGTGACCAGCTCGTCACCCTGCTGCTCGCCGGCCACGAGACGACCGCGACCGGCCTGGCCTGGGCGCTCTACGAGGTCGGCCGCGACCCCGAGCTGCTGGCGCGCTGCCAGCGGGCGGCCGACGAGGGCGACGACGAGTGGCTCGACGCGGTGTTCAAGGAGTCGCTGCGGCTGCACCCCGTGATCCCGATGGTCGTGCGCACCCTCATGCAGCCGGCCACGATCGCCGGCTGGGACCTCCCGAAGGGCACCACGGTCGGGCCGTCGATCATCATCGCCCACCAGCGCGAGGACAACCACCCGGACCCCGAGCAGTTCCGGCCCGAGCGGTTCCTCGGCCAGAACCCGCCCACCAACACCTGGATCCCCTTCGGTGGCGGCGTGCGCCGCTGCATCGGCGCCGGCTTCTCGGCCCTGGAGGGGGTCGCCGTGCTGCGCGAGGTGTTCGCGTCGTACGGCGTCGCCTCGGTCGGCGACGACGAGCCGAAGGTCCGCAACATCACGAGCGTGCCGCGGCGCGGCGCGCGGGTCCGGGTCACGACCCGACGCCGGGGCTGATCGCGCACACTAGAGTGTCCCTTCGGTCGCGAAGGGAGCTGTCATGACCTCTGAGCCAACCTCGGCACCGGCATCCGGGGCGCAGGGAGACCTGCCCGACCACATCGACGGCGCGGTCCTGAAGGTCGCGGGCGTCGTCGTGCTCGGCGCCATCATGTCGATCCTCGACATCACGGTCGTCAACGTTGCGCTGCCGACGTTCCAGACGGTGTTCGGCAGCCCGGGCGACCCGTTGCCGTACTCCACGGTCGCGTGGACGGTGACGGCGTACACGCTCGCCCTGGCCACCGTGATCCCGCTGACCGGCTGGGCGGCCGACCGGTTCGGCACCAAGCGGCTGTACATGACGGCCATCGCCCTCTTCGTCCTGGGCTCGGCGCTGTGTGCGACGGCCTGGAGCATCGAGGCGCTCATCGGCTTCCGGGTGCTCCAGGGCCTCGGCGGCGGCATGCTGATGCCGCTCGGCATGACGATCATGACCAAGGCCGCGGGGCCGCACCGGATGGGCCGGCTGATGGCGATCCTGGGCGTGCCGATGCTCCTCGGTCCCATCCTGGGCCCGATCCTCGGCGGCTGGCTGCTCGAGGTCGCCAGCTGGCACTGGATCTTCCTCATCAACGTGCCGATCGGCGTGGTCGCCCTCGTCTACGCCTGGCGGGTGCTGCCGAAGGACAGCCCGCAGCCGTCGGAGTCCTTCGACTTCCTCGGCATGGCCCTGATGTCGCCGGGGTTGGCGCTCTTCCTCTACGGGGTCTCCTCGATCCCCGGTGAGGGCACGGCCGCCGCGCCGAAGGTGTGGATCCCGATGCTGGTCGGCGCGCTGCTGATGGTGGCGTTCGTCTTCCACTCGTTCCGCCCCGAGCACCCGCTGCTGGACCTGCGGCTGTTCAAGAACCGCAACCTCACCGTCACCGTCATCACGATGTTCCTCTTCGCGGCCGCCTTCTTCGGTGGGCTGCTGCTGGTGCCGACCTACTTCCAGGAGGTCCGCGGGGAGTCGACCCTGCACGCGGGACTGCTCGTCGCGCCCCAGGGCATCGGCGCGATGATCACGATGCCGATCGCCGGCTCCCAGGTCGACAAGCACCCGATCGGGCGGATCGTGCCGTTCGGCCTGGTGTTCATCCTGGTCGGCATGTTCGGCCTCACCCAGATCACCGCCACGACGCCCTACCCGCTCATCATGGGCGAGCTCTTCGTCATGGGCCTGGGCATGGGCGCGACGATGATGCCGCTGTTCACCTCGGCCCTGAAGACGCTGCGGGCGCACGAGGTCGCGCGCGGGTCGACGCTGCTCAACATCAACCAGCAGATCGCGAGCTCGGTCGGCGTCGCGGTGATGTCGGTGATCCTGACCAACCACCTCAACGCCTCCAAGCTCGCCGGCCCCGCCATGGCGTCGCTGCAGGACCCGTCGCTCGCCGACAAGATCCCCGCTCCCGCGATCGCCAAGGGCCTCGCGGACGCCGCCGCCGCGTTCGCCGACACCTACTGGGTCGCGTGGGTCCTGGTGCTGCTCACGCTCATCCCCGCCGCCCTGCTGCCCCGCAAGCGCGAGGAGACCCACCTGCTCGACGACGAGGGCCTGCCGCCGGTCGTCGTGCACTGACGGCGTCCGGACGGGGGATAGTCCCTGACGTTTTCGTGGTCGGCCGACCGTGGTGACCACGAAAACGTCAGGGACTATCCCCACCGCCGCGCCGGACCCACCCGCCGGTCGTAATTCGGTTCCGCTGCGCTCCCCGGGCTGCGACGATCTGCGGTCGTGATCAAGCGGTTGCGCGCCCTGCGGATGGACACCACCCCCCTGCGTGCCTCCCGGGACTTCCGGCTGCTGTTCCTGGCGGGCACGGTCTTCTACTTCGGCGCGATGGTCAGCTACGTCGCGATCCCCTTCCAGGTCTACACGCTCACGGGTTCCAACTTCGCGGTCGGCGCGATCGGCCTGGTCGAGCTCGCCCCGATCCTGGTCTTCGGCCTGTACGGCGGCGCGCTGGCCGACCACGTCGACCGACGCCGGCTGCTGGTGCTCACGGGCCTGGCGCAGGCGGTCTTCACGCTGGTGCTGGCGGTCAACGCCTTCCGCGGCGACCCCGACGTGTGGGTCATCTTCGCCGTGGCGGTCGCCCTCGCGTCCTGCTCGGCGCTGCAGCGCCCGTCGCGCGAGGCGCTGCTCCCGCGCACGGTGGCCCACGACCAGCTCCCCGCGGCGAACGCGCTGTCCAGCCTGGGCATGCAGCTCGGGCTCCTCGGCGGCCCGGCCGTCGGCGGCCTCCTGGTCGCCTACGTCGGGATCGGCTGGTGCTTCCTCATCGACGTCAGCGGCCTGGTGATCGCCTCCACGCTGTACCTGCTGATGCGGTCCTACCCACACCGCGACGAGACGACCCCGCCCAGCCTGGCCGGCATCAAGGAGGGCATGGTCTACGCGTTCCGGCGCCGCGACCTGCTCGGCACCTACTTCGTCGACATCGTCGCGATGATGTTCGCCGCGCCGGTCGTGCTGTTCCCCGCGCTGGCCGACCAGGTCTTCGGGCGCCCCGAGCTGCTCGGGATGCTCTACAGCGCCGAGGTGGTGGGTGCGCTGGTCGCGACCGGGCTCAGCGGCTGGACCGCGCGCGTCAGCCACCACGGGCGGGCGATCGTGCTCGCGGCGGCGGCGTACGGCGCGATGATCGCGATCGCCGGCCTGATGCCGAGCATCTGGCTGGTGGCGCTGTTCTTCGCCCTGGCCGGCGCCGCGGACATGATCTCCGGCATCTTCCGCTCGACAGTGTGGAGCCAGACGATCCCGGAGGCGATGCGTGGTCGCCTCGCCGGGATCGAGATGCTGTCCTACTCGCTCGGCCCGCTCAGCGGGCAGGTGCGCGCCGGCGTCACCGCCGACCTGTGGTCGGTCCGTGCGGCGATCACCTCCGGTGGCCTGGCCTGCGTCGCCGGAGTGTCCATCACGGCCGGGATCCTGCGCGACTTCTGGTCCTACGACGCCCGCACCGACGTCCACGCCGTCGCCGAGCGCGAGGTGCGGCGGGCCGCCGGCGAGGCGTGACGCGGTCGGTCAGCGCTCGCCGGTGAGGTGGGGCAGGTCGTCGAGGTGCGGCAGCAGCTCCACGCTCTCCTGCTCGTTGGGGTCGGTCCGCGCGACCACGGCTCTCGCCCAGACCGTGTTGCTGGTGTTGACCGGCACGTGCGGGACCCCGGGCGGGATGTAGACGAAGTCGCCCGCCACCGCGACGGCGTGCGACGCCAGGTCCTCGCCGAACCAGACCTCGGTCTCGCCCTCGATGACGTAGATCGCGGTTTCGTGGCCGGCGTGGCGGTGCGCCCTGGCCCGCGCGCCCGGGGGGATCGCCAGCAGGTGGGCGCACAGCCCGACGGACCCGACGCTCTGCGCAGAGACGCCCTCGAACTGGTCCAGGCCTTGGCGGGAGACGGTCCGGCTCCCGGTCGGGACGATCCTGACGGTGGGGTCCACGGCGGTGCTCCTTCGCGCTCGCTCGGTCCTGGTGGTGGCCCTACCTCACCATGTCGGCGCCGCTGGTGGGCGCGAGTCGGTCGATTGCTCCGCCCGGAGTTTTGTCGGGCGGCCGACGAAATCCGACCCGGGACGACGAAGCTTTGTCGTCCCGCCCCGGAATTCGTCGGCCGGCCGACAAAATCCCGGACGGCGGGGGAACGAGCCGAGCACGACGGACCCGGCCCGCAGCGGGATCAGCCCGCGTCGAGTACCCGGGAGAGGAACCGGCGGGTCCGCTCCTCGCGCGGCTCGGTGAGCACCTCGGCGCCGCCCCGCTCGGCGACGACCCCGCCGTCGAGGAAGAGCACCTGGTCGGCGACGTCGCGGGCGAAGCGCACCTCGTGGGTGACGATCACGAGCGTCCAGCGCTCGGCCGCGAGGTCCCGGATGACCGCGAGCACCTCGCCGATCAGCTCGGGGTCGAGCGCGGAGGTCGGCTCGTCGAGCAGCAGGACCTCCGGCCGCAGCGCGAGGGCGCGGGCGATCCCGACGCGCTGCTGCTGCCCGCCGGACAGCTGCGAGGGGTAGGAGTCCTCGCGACCCGCGAGCCCGACCTGGGCCAGCAGCTCGCGCGCGGCCGCCGTGGCCTCCTCCGGGTCGCGCCCCTGCACTTGCACCGGCCCCTCGAGCAGGTTGCCGAGCACGGTCTTGTGCGGGAAGAGGTGGTGGGACTGGAAGACCATCCCGCTGCGCGCGCGCAGCGCCTTCACCGCCCGCCGGTACGCCGCCTTGTCGGCCGGCGGCGACCCGAAGTCGAGCGACGCGTCGCCGATCCGCACCAGGCCGGCGTCCGGGGTCTCGAGCACGTTCATCGAGCGCAGCACGGTGGTCTTGCCCGAGCCCGACGGCCCGAGCAGCACGCTGACCGTGCCGGCCTCCGCGGCGAAGTCGACGCCGGCCAGCACCTCGTGCTCGCCGAAGGACTTCCGCAGCCCGCGCACCTCGATCAGGTCACTCATGTCGCGTACCTGCCCAGCCGTCGTTCGAGCGGACCCTGCGCGAGGGTCACCAGGTAGCACACGACCCAGTAGTAGAGCGCCGCCATCGCGTAGAGCGGCAGGTACTCCGTCGTGTTGGCCGCCGTGACCTGGGCCTCGCGGAACAGCTCCGGCACCAGCACCAACGACGCGAGCGAGGTGTCCTTGATCAGCGAGAGCAGCGTGTTGGAGAGCGGAGGTACGGCGATGCGCGTCGCCTGCGGGAGCACGATCCGCCGCATCGACTGCCAGTAGTCCATGCCGATCACGGTCGCGGCCTCGTACTGCCCCCGGGGCACCGACAGGATCGAGGCGCGGACCACCTCGGCGGCGTACCCGCCGACGTTGAGGCTGAGCGCCAGGATCGCGGCGGGGTAGGGATCGAGGTCGATGCCGATCTCCGGGAGCCCGTAGAAGACGATGAACAGCTGCACCAGCAGCGGGGTGCCGCGGATGATCGAGATGTAGACGCGCGCGATCTGGTCCAGGACCTTGATCGACGACAGCCGCGCCAACGCCGCGGCGACCGCGATGGCCAGGCCGACCAGGAAGCTGGCGATCGTCAGCGGGATCGTGCCCTTGAGCAGGCCCCGGAGCATCGGCCACGCGGTGTCCTGCAGGATCTCCGGCGTCGAGCGCGAGTCGGAGGCCGCCACGTCGACGTCGCGCGACCCCTCCTTCACGGTGACGTCGGCGCCGAAGTACTTCTCGGAGATCTTCGCCAGCGTCCCGTCCTCCGCGAGCGTCGCGAGCGCGTCGTCGGCCTGCTGCTGGAGCTCGGGGTCCGACTTCCGGAAGGCCAGCGCCTGCTCGAGCGTCTCGTCGCCGGCGTTCCCGGCGATCTTGACCTGGTCGGTGCCGGAGGTCGCGAGGTAGTCGAGCACGGCGATGTTGTCGTTGACGATCGCGTCGACGCGGCCCTGGATGAGCAGCTCGACGCCCGGGCCGAAGTCCTGGACGTACTGCACCTTCGCGCCGGCGTCCTGGGCGACCTGCGCCCAGTTGCTGCTCGCGGTCTGGGCCGTGGTCCGTCCTTTCAGGTCGGCCAACGAGGTGATGTCGTCGGTGTCCTTGCTGGTCACGATCACGCCGTGGGAGTAGGTGTACGGCGTGCTGAACAGGTAGCGGGCCTCGCGCTCGGGGTTGACCGTCACCTGGTTGGCGATCACGTCGATCCGCTTCGAGTCCAGCGCGGGGAAGAGCGAGTCGAACGGCGCCTCGACGAACTGGACGTCCCAGCCGGCCTCCTCGCCGATCGCGCGCATCACGTCGACGTCGAAGCCGGTGAGCTCGTGGGTGTCCTGGTCGTGGAACGTGAACGGCGGGTAGACGCCCTCGGTCCCGACCCGCACCACCCGCGGGGCGGCGTCGTCGTCCGCGGTCGCGGGCGCCGCGACGCAGAGGAGGCCGACCACGAGCGCGAGCAGCGCGAGCGGACGGAACGGGGGCACCCAGGACGGGTACCCCTGCCCGCATCGCTCGAACCGTGATGCGGACGACGCCGCTGCCTAGCATCGCTACATGCCACCCGAGACCACGCCGGACGGGCGGTACGTCGTCGTCGACGGCCGCCGCTGGCGGGCGACCGACCCGTCGATCCCCGAGGAGCGCCGCGACGAGCTCACCAGGACGCTGGTGGCCTGGCGGCGGGAGGTGCGTCGCACGAAGGGGACCGACGGCGAGGCCGCTGCCCGGGCGGGGGTGCAGGCCGCGAAGGTCGCCCTCGGCGAGCGGGGCACGCCGTGGTGGGAGCAGGGCGAGGCCGAGCGACGGGAGCGGTGGAGCGCCGACGTACCGCTGCCGGACGGGGACTGAGGGGCCGACAGCTGCTGCTCAGCCCTGCGACGCCAGCCAGTCCTCCCAGCGCGGGCCGCGCAGGAGCGCGTCCGGTCCGGGGAGCATCGAGCCGGCCGCCATGCTCGCCGGCCCGGCCACCGCCTCCACGCGCACGCCGGAGCCGGAGCGCTCGACCAGGGTGCGCACCTGGTCGAGCAGGCGCTCCTCCTGCGGCCCGGCGAGCTCGACGTCGTCGACGACCGCGCCGGTCGCGAGGTCCAGCAGGAGGGAGGCGATCTCGGCGGTGTCGACCGGCTGGGTCGGGACGTCGATGATCCGGGCGACGCCGTCGTGGGTGTTCCACTCCAGCATCTGCCCGGCGAAGTCGTGGAACTGGGTGGCCCGCAGGACGACCACGCCCGGTGCCACCGCGCGGTAGGTCTGCTCCTGGGCGAGCTTGGCGACGTAGTAGTCGTAGTCGGGGCTGCGGTCGACGCCCACGATCGAGAGCACCACGGTGCGAGGTACGCCGGCGGCGGCTGCGGCGCTCCCGAGGTTGCGCGCGACGGCCGGGAAGAACTCACCGGCCACCTCCAGCGGCGCGGCGGTGACGTCGACGACGGCGTCGACACCGGCCAGTGCCTCCTCGAGCCCGGTCGGGGCCAGCAGGTCGAAGCCGGTCTCCCGGGCGATCTCGACGACGTCGTGACCCTCCTTGCGCGCGAGTGCGGCGAGCTGTGAGCCGATCCGGCCGGTGGCTCCGGCGATGGCGATCCTCATGGGGTGCTCCTCTGGGTCGTGAACACGGACATCTGATATCCGCGATTGAATCATGAACGCGGACACTTGTCATCCACGTATTCGCGTAGGCTGGGCGCATGAAGATGTCGACCGGCGTCGAGTGGGCGGTGCACTGCTGCGTCGTGCTCAGCCAGGCCGAGGACCCGGTGCCGGCCCAGCGCCTCGCGGAGTTCCACGGCATCTCGCGGACCTACCTCGCCAAGCACCTCCAGCAGCTCTCCCGGGCCGGGCTGGTCAGCTCGACCGAGGGCCGGGTCGGTGGCTACGTCCTGACCCGGCCGGCCGCCGAGATCAGCGTGCTCGACGTCGTGCAGGCGATCGACGGGCACGAGCCGGCGTTCCGCTGCACCGAGATCCGGCAGAACGGACCGCTCCCGGCGAGCCCGGAGACGTGCCGTCGGGCCTGCGGCGTCGCGCGGGCGATGCACACGGCCGAGCAGGCGTGGCGCGACTCCCTGCGCGCGGTGAGCGTCGCCGACCTGGCCGCGGGCGTGCTCGAGGACAACGGCCCGCAGACGTTCGACCGGGTCCGGGAGTGGCTCGCTACCTGATCGGTGGTCCGGGTCGTGTGCCTGAGACCTACCCAGGGGTCGGGCTCAGGCACACGACCCGAAGGCCTCAGCGGATGGTTCCGACCCCTGGGATCAGCGGCAGGTCGAGCGCGGTCACCCATCCGGCGGGCAGGTCGTTCACGTACGGCACCGCGTTGAGCGCGCGCAGCCCGGTCGCCAGGCAGCCGGCCACCGCCGGCGCGCGGCCGGAGCCGTCGGTGAAGCGGAACGCCGTCTCCTGGCTGATCGAGGGCGAGCCGGTGATGTCGACGCGGTAGACGTCGTCGGCCGAGCCGGCGGGCCACTCGGGGGCCGCGTCCAGCCCGATGCGGTTGACGTGCTCGAGCGTGATGACCTCGCGGCCGTCGTACACACCGTTGATCGTGAAGCGGATCGCGGCGACGTTGCCGGCCTCGATGACGCCCTTGGCGGTCGGGCGGTCCGTCGGCGTCACCCACTTCTCCCAGGTCGTGGTGATGTCGTCGAGCTCGATGCCGGCGGCGTGCGCGATCATCGGGACGGTCGCGCCCCAGGCCATGACCAGCAGGTCGGGGATCTCCAGCAGGGGCGTGTACGACGGCGGGCGGCCGATCCCCATCTCGTCCTCGTAGTCGCCCTCGTAGTCGGTGTAGTCGAGCAGCTCCGACGCGCGCACCGAGTCGACCCGGCCGCAGAGTCCCATCAGCGTCATCGGGAAGAGGTCGTTGGCGAAGCCGGGGTCGATGCCGGTCGTGAAACAGCTCGCGCCACCCTCCTCGCACGCCTCGGTGATGGGGTCCCGCCAGCTCGCGGGGAGCTGCTTCATCTGCGGCCAGACCCACGGGGTCATCGCGGTCGAGCAGACGTCGACGCCGGCGCGGAGGAACGCCGAGATCACCCGGATGTTGTCGTCGGCGTACTGCGCGGTCGGGCCGTAGTGGACGAGGGCGTCGGGCCGCAGCGCGACGAGCTCCTCGACCGACGTGGTCGTGATGACCCCGGTCTCGGGCAGGCCGAGCAGCGTCCCGACGTCCTGCCCCGCTCGCTCCGAGCGGGTGACCCCGACGCCCACGAGCTCGAACACCGGGTGGTCGAGGATCTCGGCGATCACCATCGACCCGACCACGCCGGTGCCCCACACGACCACGCGCTTCTTCATGCCGCTCCTCATCGGTCGAAGGCCGCCCGGACCTCGGCCTCGGTCAGGCCGTAGTCCTCGAGCGAGTAGGTGTGCGAGGGCGCGGCCTTGCCCTGCTTGGACTCGCGGTCCAGGTCGGTGATCGCGGCCTCGACCTCCGGCGTCCAGTCGAGCCCGAACGCGTCGTAGACGCCGCGCGCGACCCCGTGCGGGTCCGCTCGCAGCTCCGAGAACGCGATGTCGACGAACTGCGCCTGGTCGTACCTCGGGCGCGCGTCGTGGAAGGCGTGGAACGCCCGCGACCACAGGTCGAGCTGGGTCTCGCCGATCGTACGGCCGACGTACGTCGTGGAGTGGCCGGCCGTCGTCTCGGCCGACAGCGAGCAGGACGAGGCGATGCAGACCACGGGGTCGCGATGGGTGTAGACGACCAGCGCGTCCGGGTAGACCGCCATCAGCGCGTCCAGCGCGGTCATGTGCGAGGGGTTCTTCAGCACCCAGCGCTTCTCCTGGTCGTTGAGGCCGACCAGCTGCAGGTTCGCCTTGTGCCGCGCGTAGGCGTCGGTCCAGTCCTGCTGCTGCAGCCAGGCCGAGTAGCGCGGCACGTTGGCCAGGGCCTCGTAGGAGTTCGACTTGCCGGTCTGGCGCAGCAGCCGCCAGCACTCCTCGACCGTGGTCGCGTCCATGTAGTGGATGCCCATGAAGTCCGGCGACTCGACGTGGTGGGCCGAGAACGCCTGCTGCATCGCGCTGAAGATCGGGTCGGACTCCCAGGTGTCGCGCGGCGGGCGGGGCTGGGGGTACTGCGTCAGCCACATCTCCAGACCCTGCGCCATCGGGTCGGCGTGCAGCAGCCGGTGCAGCGCGGTCGTGCCCGTCCGCGGGAGGCCCATCACGAAGATCGGCCGCTCGATGCGGACGTCGCGGTGCTCGGGGTGGGCGGCGAACTGCGCCTGCGTGAGCAGTACGCCGACCAGCGCGCTCTTCACCTCCGAGCGCTGGAAGTAGTTGCCGCGCGGGGTCAGCCCCGCCTCCGGCGAGGAGAGGTCCTCGGTCAGGACGCGGAGCCCCTCCTCGTGCGCGCCGTCCCCGAAGTCCGACAGCCCGGTGGTGCGGACGGCGGCAGCCACGATGTCCTCGTAGCTGCCGACGTCCGCCCGCTCCCGGGTCATCACGTTGTCACTCATCAGTGGTCTCCCCGCTGGTTGAGGTGCGAGGGCCGCCAGGCCCGAGCCTCGAAACCCGGTGAACCGGGAGGCCGCCTCGATCAAGGCTGCTTCGCGGGCTGCGGGGGTTTCGAGGCTCCTCCGCTCGTGCCACGCTCCGGAGCACCTCAACCACCGTCAGTCGTGAAACTCGCCGCAGTCGACGGTGAGCATCTGCCCGGTCACCGCGGAGGCGAGGTCGGAGGCGAGGAAGAGGGCCGCGCGGGCGACCTCCTGCGGGGAGGCCAGCCGCTTCAGGTCGGTGGGCGCGGCCTTCTCGGCGTACACCTCCTCGTGCGTCTTCCCCTCGACGGCACCGAGGAAGTCGAAGTAGCCGCGGTTGACGTCCTCGTAGATGTACGACGGCGCCACGCTGTTGACGCGGATCCCGCGCGGCCCGAGCTCGGTGGCCAGGGACGAGGCGAGGTGCTCCAGCGCGCCCTTCGAGAGCTTGTAGCCGGCGTACTCGGGCTGCGACGAGAACACCACGCAGGAGTTGAGCATGATGATCGAGCCCTTGCTCTCCGCGAGCGCGTCGGCGAAGAGCGCCGAGAGCCGTAGCGGCGCGAACACATTGGTCTCGTTGACCTTCGCGAGCTTGCGCGGCTCGATCTGCGTGATCGGGTCCATCGGCGGGATCGTGAACGCGTTGTTGATGACGCAGTCGACGCGTCCGAACGCCGCGAGGGTCTCGTCGCGCAGGCGGGCGCGCGAGTCCTCGTCGGTCACGTCGGTGACGACGCTGACGACCTTGCCGCCGTGGCTCTCCAGCTCCGCCTGGAGCTCGAGGAGCCGGGCCTCGGTGCGGCTCGCGATCACCAGGTCGGCACCCATCCGGGCGGCCTCCTCGGCGAGCGCCTTCCCGAGGCCGGGCCCGATCCCGGAGATGACGACGACCTTCCCCTTCAGCAGCGGGACGGCGTCGTACCGCTCCTCGATCGAGGTGTCGTGGGCCTGGGCGTAGCCGAGCTCGGTCAACTGAGCATCCTTCGGGCAACGGAGCGCTGCCGGGCGGCGATCCGCGCGGCGTACTCCTCGGTGGTGAGGGGGGTGAAGTGCGGGAGGCGGTCCGGTACGTCGGCCAGCGGGACCTTCTCGACGACCGGCCCGTCCTCGGGGCCGAGGTCGCGCTCGATGCGCTGCCAGCGCAGCATCAGCGCGCCGGTCCGGTGGCCGGTCGTCTCCAGCCAGTTCGCGATCGGCGTCCCGCCCGGCGGGTGCTCGGAGATCACGAACCGCATCATGCCGTCGGGGTCGGTGACCGCCTGGGCCTTGGTCAGCGAGGTCTGGTGGGTCTCGTAGTCGGTCGAGACGTACCAGTCCGAACCGATCTGGATCGCCTGGTAGGCGCAGTCGGTGCACTCGGGGACCGTCACGACGAGCGCCTCGTCCTCGGCGAGCTCGTAGTGCCCGATCGAGGATCGCTGCGAGGACAGCCCGCCCGGGGTCGACTGCGGTGCGGTGGGCCGGTTGACCGGCTCCTTGTACTGGAAGAAGTGGGGGAAGGCGAGCCAGGTCTGGATCGACCCGGTCAGCAGTCGGCCCGCTACCTCGTACCTGCGCCGCAGCCGTTGCTCGGTCAGCGGCTTCGCCGGTACGCCGACGGTGTCGGAGCGCTCGATCCAGAGGGTGCCGCGCTCCTCGGTGTCCCAGTCGTTGTAGACCTCGCGCACGATCATCGTCTTGGCGCCCGGCTCGGCGACGTAGGTGAACTCGAAGGACCCGTCGTCGGCGATGTCGAGCTCGCGGTCGTCGAACGCCAGCATCGAGGTGGCCGCGGAGTCGGCGGTGTACGCGCCGCCCATGACCTGGAAGGAGAGGTCCGCGGTCGTGCCGCGCACCCCGCGGACGACGTACTCGACGCCCTCCTGGAGGTAGGCGTTGAAGTAGATCGCGTCCGGGTTGTCCAGGCCCTGCCGGGAGAACTGGTGGGTGGGGTTGATGAACAGCGGCCGGTCGAGGTCGTGGTCGAAGGCCATCTGCACCGCCATCCGGATGCGGCCGGCGAGGTAGTCGTACCCCTCGAGCAGGTCCTGCTCGGTGCGGATGAACGGCGCGGTCTCGACGAGCTTTTCGGCCTCGGCGATCGCGTCCTGCAGCGGCTGGGTCAGGTCGCTCATGGTTTCGAGCCTCGCTCCGCTCGCACCTCAACCACCGACCTTGGCGATGATCTGCTCGGCGTACCGCTCCAGGTGCTCGATCTTCTTGTCGAGCGGCTCGGTGTCGGGGCCCTTGATGTAGGGGACGCGGAACCCGACGATGCAGTCGGTGACCCCCTTGTCCTCCAGGCGCTTGATGCCGTCGAGGGTGTAGGCGTCGTAGGAGATGACGTGCACCTCGAAGTCGTCGCGGGTGTCGCCCTCCTCCGCGCGGATCTCGGCGAGCCGGGTCAGCAGCCGGTCCAGCTCCTCGCCGTCGCCGCCGGCGTGCATCCAGCCGTCCCCCTTGCGGACCGCGCGCCGGAGTGCGGCGTCGGCGTGACCACCCACCAGGAGCGGGATCTTCACGGGCGCGCCCGGGCACTGCTTGAGCGACTCGACGTCGTAGAACTCGCCGTGGTACTCGAAGAACTCTCCGGTGGTCAGCCCGCGCAGGATGTCCATGCACTCGTCCATCCGCTTGCCGCGCCGCTCCCACGGGACGCCCAGCGCGTCGAAGTCCTCGGGCCACGGCGAGATGCCGACGCCCAGGCCGAGCCGGCCCCCGGACAGGAAGGCCAGCGACGAGGCCTGCTTGGCGACGAGCACCGGCGGGCGGATGGGGAGCTTGAGCACGAAGGGGGTCAGGCGCAGCGTCGAGGTGTGCGCGAAGAGGTGCGCGCACAGGATCATCGTCTCGATGAACTCCTTGCCCTCGAGGAACTCGCGGTCCCCGGTGTCGGTGTAGGGGTACTTGGACTCGGAGTCCTCGGGGTAGATCAGGCTGTCGGCCACGGTCATGCTGGTGTAGCCGGCCGCCTCGGCGGCCTGCGCGAGCGGCGCGTAGTACGTCGCCTGCGTCATCGCCTCGGCGTAGCTGAATCGCATGCGCACACACTAGAACGTGTTCCAGTTCTGTGCCAGAGTGCCGGTCGTGGACCTCCAGGAGATCAGCGACCGGCTCGAGATCGAGGCGGCGATCGTGCGCTACACCCGCGGCATCGACACCGGCGAGTGGGACCTGCTCGACACGGTCTTCACGCCCGACGCCGAGATCGACTACACCGAGTCGGGCGGGATCGCGGACACCTACCCGGCGGTGAAGGCGTGGCTGGCCGAGGTGCTGCCGGCGTTCTTCCCGAAGCGGATGCACTCGCTGGCCCAGGTCGACGTCCGCCTCGCCGGCGACGAGGCGACCGCGACGGCGTACTTCCACAACCCGATGCCGATGGACGATGGCGCCGGCGGGACGAAGGTGGTCGAGTTCGGCGGGCTCTACCACCACACCTTCCTGCGGACCCCGGACGGCTGGCGCAGCCGCCGGCTGCACGAGGAGATCGTGTGGAAGCGCGGAATGTGACGGCGGGTCGGTAGCGCGATGGGTCTCGGACTGCCGGAGGAGAAGCCCCAGGGCCTCGACTCCCCGGTCACGGTGAAGATCATCAAGCTCATGGCGCGTACCCAGGTGCGGGTGTTCCGGCTCACCAACGGCCGGGTCGGGGCGACGTGGCGGATCGGCGCCGGGTTCCGCAAGCCGGTCCCGACGCTGCTGCTCGACCACGTCGGCCGGAAGTCCGGCACCCGGTTCACCACGCCCCTGCTCTACCTCGAGGACGGACCCGACCTGGTCGTGGTCGCCTCCCAGGGCGGGCTGCCGAGGAACCCGCAGTGGTACCCCAACCTGGTCGCCCACCCCGACACCACCGTGCACCTGCCGCGCCAGGGGGTACGCCGGGTGCGGGCCCGCACTGCCGGGCCGGCCGAGCGCGCCGAGCTGTGGCCCCGGCTCGTCGAGCTCTACGCCGACTTCGAGAAGTACGCCCGTTGGACCGACCGCGAGATCCCCGTGGTGGTCCTCGAGCCCCGCTGAACCGTCGGACGCGGGACGTCATCACGATCGTGGTGACGGTTGCTCTGTGACGGTTGCTCGGAGGTGATGACGTCCCGGGCTCAGGCGGCCACCGACGTCCAGCCGGCGGCGCGCATGGCGTGCTCGATCTGCGCGAAGAACGCCTCGGGCTCGAGCCGCAGCCCGAGGAGGGGGAGCCGGAGGACGGTGTCCCCGTCGAGGGCGAGGGCGTTCTGGCGGAGGGCGTCCCCCACGACGTTCTCGGCCCAGGTGTGGTGGATGCCGTCGACCTCGACGACCAGCCGCAGGTCGGGCCAGAACAGGTCGAGGTAGTAGCGGCCGGCGCGGTCCTTGCGCAGCACCTGCCGGGCCGGCGCGGGCAGGCCGCGACGACGCAGCTCGTCCCCGACGTCGAGCTCCCCCAGGCTGCGGGCACCGTCGAGGAGGTCGTTCACGACCGCGTGCAGGAGCAGTCGCCGGCGGTCGCGGTGCACCCGCAGCAGCTGGGTGCCGATCGTCTCGGCCCGCGCCAGGCCCTGCTGCACGACGAGGGTGAGCAGGTACGTCGCCTCCTTGTCGGTGCGCGCCCAGAGCGCACCGCGGACGGCCGCGACCTCCACCCGCGTCCGCGGGATCCCTGCGGGCGCGCGGTCCTCGAGCGACCAGCGGCGGGTCTGCCGGACGTCGTAGCGCGGGTGCCGCCGGACCTTCGCGCCGCGAGGGACCGACACCCGGATCCGTCGTACCTCGAACCGCTCCAGCCCGCCCGCGACCAGGGCGGACGCGCCGTCCAGCTGGGCACGCGGGCCGCCCTGGAAGACGGCCGCCCAGTGGTGCCCGAGCACGCTCACCTCGCCGTTGTGGACGCAGAGCGACTGGTCGGCGACCCGCTGCCACCGGCGAGCTCGGAGCTCGGCGCGCACCTCCCACCGGGTCAGTCCGAGCGCGTGGACCTGTCGCCGGCTGACCACCTCGCCCTGCTCGGCGGCCAGTCGGCGTACGGCGACGAGGCGTGGGTCGTGCGAAGGTGTCGGTCGAGTCATGCGCGGGACTGTGCCGCGGTGGCCGCCCGGTCCGCGACCGCCGACCTGCCGGCTGTGGAGGACGGTGGGACGTCATCACGATCGTGGTGACGGTTGCTCGGATGTGATGACGTCCCGCGGATCCCGGTTGGCCCCGCTTGGACGCGTCCCCGACAATGAGCACATGTCCGAGCAGCTGCCCGAGGGTCCCCGCGAGGAGCACCCGGTCGCGTTCGGGCTCGTCGCCCCTCGTCGGCGTGGCGGTCGTGGTCGGCCTCGTCCTCAGGCTGGTGGTGCTCGCCGGCACGCAGGTGCTCGGGCTCGGCGGTGGCTCCGACTCGGCCGCGAGCAGCAGCGAGAGGTCGATGTACCTGCCGGCCCCCGAGAAGACCCCGGCCGCGAGCGGCCCCGAGATCACGCTCGCTCCCGAGCCGGGCTCGTCGGGCAAGAAGGACGGCCCGAAGTCCTCCGGCAAGCCGTCCAAGAGCGAGTCCCCGCGCAAGCAGATCTCGCTCTCGGCGTCGACGACGTCGGCCGCACCGATGGAGCAGTTCAACCTGACCGGTGTCTACCCGGGTGGCGAAGGCGTCATCCTCACCGTCCAGCGGTTCCAGGACGGCTCCTGGCAGGCCTTCCCCGCGACCGGGTCCGTGAGCGCGGAGACCTTCCAGATCCCGGTGCAGACCAGCCAGCCCGGGGCCAACCGGTTCCGGGTCGTCGACTCCGACAGCGGCCTGGAATCCAACGAGATCCGGGTCACGATCGGCTGAGCGCCGTCTCCCGGGTCGGGCCGGACACCCGGGCCGGCAGGCGCAGCCGCCCGGTGACCGCCGGCTGCCCGGCGACGATGCCCCCGAGGACGAGCAGCATGCCCAGCGCCTGCGTGGCGCCGAACGCCTCGCCCGCGAGCGCGATGCCGATCAGCGTGCCGGAGACCGGGTTGAGCAGGCCGACGAGCGACACCGCGGCGGCCGGCAGCCGGCGCAGCCCGCGGAACCACACCACGTAGGCGAGGATCGTGCCGACCAGCCCGAGGTAGAGGAAGCCGCCGACGGCCGGTGCGTCCAGCGGCGGCGGGGCGCCCTCGACGAGCAGGGCGACCGGCAGCAGGACCAGCCCGCCGGCGACCAGCTGCCACGCGGTGAAGGTCAGCAGGTCGACGGGGGGCTGCCAGCGCTTGACCAGGACGAAGCCGAGCGAGGACATGGCCACCGCGCCGAACGAGGCCGCGACGCCGACCGGGTCCACCGCGAAGTCCGCGCGCAGCACCAGGAGCGCGACGCCGACCGCACCGACGGCGGCACCCGCGAGCGAGGCGACCCGGGGCCGTTCCCGCACCAGCCCCCAGGCGACCAGCATGATCATGATCGGCGCGGTCGCGGTGAGCGTGGCCGCCGTACCGCCGGGGAGCCGGTAGGCCGCGACGAAGATCAGCACGAAGAACGCGCCGATGTTCAGCGTGCCCAGCAGCAGCGCCCGCCACCACCACACGCCGGTGGGCAGCCGCGGCCGGAAGGCCAGGAGGAGCAGGCCGAACGGCAGCGCCCGCACCATCGCACCGAAGAGCGGGCGGTCCGGGGGCAGGTAGGTCTCGGTGACGTAGTAGCCCGACCCCCAGGCGATCGGGGCGAGCGCGGCGAGGCCGAGGGTGGTGCCCCACCGGGCGGTCGGATTGCTTTCCATGGAAGACATAATAGTTTCCGCGTGAGATATATTCCGCGCCATGGCGGCTGCCGGGCGCGACCTCGATCACGTCGGCCGGATCATGGAGCAGTGGGCCCGGGCGCGGCCGGACCTCGACGTCTCCCCGCAGGGGGTGATCGGCCGGCTCCACCGGGTGGCCGCCCGGCTCACCGAGGAGCTCGTCGCGGTGTACGGCGAGTTCGGGCTGGGTGAGGGTGAGTTCGACGTGCTCGCGACGCTGCGCCGTGCGGGCGCGCCGTACGAGCTGGCCGCCGGAGACCTCGCCCGCTGGACGATGGTGTCGTCCGGGGCGGTCACCAAGCGCGTCGACCGGTGCGTCGAGCAGGGCTGGGTGACCCGTCGCGTCAGCGACGCCGACCACCGCGGCCGCGTGGTCGCGCTGACCGAGGCCGGCCTCGACCTCATCGACCGGGCGTTCGAGGCCCACATGGCCAACGAGCACCGCCTGGTCGGCACGCTCGGCGAGCGCGACCGCGCCGAGCTCGCCCGGCTGCTCGAGCGGTGGGGCAGGGCGCTGGGGGCATGACGGCCGCGGGACGCGACGGCGAGGTCCCGGGGACGGGCGACGCCTTCTTGGACCTGTTGTACGGCGAGGCGCCGCTCACCGAGTTCGACGGGGTCATCACGCGCGCGAGCGCCGCGGGCGCGTCGGAGGACCGGCTCGCCGAGCTGCGGCGCCAGCACGCCGTGGCGGTCCGGCTCCGCGAGCTGATCGCCCGGCAGCGGGTCCGCGAGGCCGAGCTCACCGCGCTCTACGAGACCGCCCGCGACCTCACCGCGATCCGGGAACTCGACACCATCCTCGCGGCGATCGTGCGGCGGGCCCGGCAGCTGCTCAACGCCGACATGACCTACCTCTCGCTCAACGACGAGGCCGAGGGTGCGTCTTACATGAAGGTCACCGACGGAGCGCTCACCCAGGAGTTCCGGTCGCTGCGCCTGCCACTCGGGACCGGGCTGCTCGGGCTGGTGGCGCAGACGGGCGCGCCGTACTTCACCGAGGACTACCAGGCCGACGAGCGGTTCGTGCACCGCGGCTACATCGACGAGGCGGTCGCCGGCGAGCACATCCGGGCGATCCTCGGGGTGCCGCTGGTCGTCGACGGCCGCGTGATCGGCGCGCTGCTCGCCGTCCACCGGACCGTGCGCAGGTTCCCCTCGGCCGAGGTGCAGCTGCTGACCTCCTTCGCCGCGCACGCCGCCGTCGCGCTCGAGAACGCCCGGTTGTTCGCCGACCTCGACGAGGCCAACCGGACGCTGACCGCGCACACGACCGCGATCGAGTCCGCCGCGCGAGCCCACGACCTGCTCACCGACGTGCTCCTGGGCGGCGGCAGCGTCGGCGAGGTGGCCGACGTGCTGGCCGGGGTGCTCGACGGCGAGGTCGCCGTCTACGACCCCGACGGCGAGCTCGTGGGGGGTACGCCGGCGCCCGGACCCTGGCGCAGTGCGGTCGAGGAGTCGGTGGCCTCCGGCCGCACGGCGCGCGCCGGCGCGGTGTGGGTCGCCGCTGCGGTGGCCGGTGCGGAGCACCTCGGCACCCTGGTGCTCCACGGCCGTGGCACCGAGCTCCGCGAGGTCGAGCACCGCACCCTCGAGCGCGGTGCGGTGGTGACCGCGCTGGTACTGCTCTTCGCCCGGTCGGTCGCCGAGGCCGAGGAGCGGTTGGGCGGGGAGCTCCTGGCGGACCTGGTCGACGGTGCCGCGGACCCGCTGCTGCTGCGCGAGCGGCTGCGCCGGCACGGTGTGGCGCTCGGCGACCGGCCGCTGGTGGTCGCCGCCGCCTCCGCAGGCCCGGACGGTCGCGCCGCCCTGCACCGCGGGGCGGTCCGCATCGCCCGGGCCGAGCGCGGGCTCGCGGCCGAGCACGCGGGCGCCGTGGTGCTGCTGGCGCCGGGTGCCGACGCCGTCGACGTCGGGCGACGGCTGCGCGACGCCGTCGAGGCCGCCGACGCCGGCTCCGGGCGGGTCACCGTGGGCGTCGCCGTCGCGGACGGCGAGCTGCCGCCGGCGTACGCCGACGCGCGGCGGTGCCTCGACGTCCTGCTCACCCTCGGCCGGCAGGGTGACGTCAGCGACCAGGCGGGGCTCGGCGTGGCCCGGCTGCTGCTCGGCACGAGCGGGCCCGACGAGCTGGCGGCGTTCGTGGACCGGACCCTCGGTCCGGTCCTGGCGTGGGACGAGCGGCGGGGGACCGCGCTGCGGGCCACCCTCGACGCCTGGTTCGCCACCGGCTGCCAGGTCCGGTCGACGGCCGAGCGGCTGCACGTGCACCCCAACACCGTCGTCCAGCGGCTCGACCGGGTCGGCGAGCTGCTCGGACCCGCGTGGCGGGAGCCGGGGCGGTCGCTGGACCTCCAGCTCGCCCTGCGGATGGTGCAGCTCCAGGCGGTGAGGTAGCAGTGATGAACATGTTGCGACCCCAGATGTAGCGGCGGCACACATGGTGAGCGCCGTGCGCCGGTGCTTACGGTCGTCGGCATGCCTGAGACCCCGATCACCACGCTCGCCGGGCGCCATGCCTGGGTGACCGGCGGTGCCAGCGGCATCGGCGCCGCCGTCGCGACCCGCCTCGCCGCGGCCGGCGCCCGCGTCACGGTCGTCGACCGCGACGGCGACGGCGCGGCGGAGGTCGCGGCCGCGTTCGGGGGTGAGCACCGCTCCCTCGACCTCACCGACGGCCCGGCCGTCGACGCGCTCGACCTCAGCGACGTCGACGTGCTCGTCAACAACGCCGGCGTCCAGCACGTCGCGCCGGTCGAGGAGTTCCCGACCGAGCAGTGGGGGCGGATCCAGGCACTGATGCTCGAGGCGCCGTTCCGCCTGGCTCGCCGGGTGCTGCCGGGGATGTACGCGCGAGGCTGGGGACGGCTGGTCCACGTCTCGAGCGTGCACGGGCACCGCGCGTCGCCGTACAAGGCCGCCTACGTCAGCGCCAAGCACGGCCTCGAGGGCCTGTCCAAGGTGCTCGCGCTCGAGGGCGCCGCCCGGGGCGTCACCAGCAACACCGTCTGCCCGGGCTACGTGCGCACCCCGCTGGTCGAGGACCAGATCGCCGCCCAGGCCGCCACGCACGGGATCAGCTCCGAGGACGTCGTCGACGACGTCCTGCTCGCCCGCACGCCGCTCAAGCGGCTGGTCGAGCCCGAGGAGGTGGCCGACCTGGTCGCCTACCTCTGCGGGCCGGGTACCTCCTCGGTCACCGGCTCCTCGTTCCTCCTCGACGGCGGCTGGACCGCCGCGTGACCCGTCCCGACCAGCCCCGCCACCACCTCTCGGAAAGGCCCACCATGTCCACCCAGACCAGCCCAGCCACGGGGGCGTCGACCACGTCGCGCACCCCGATGGCCAAGGTCGTCCTCGCGTCCCTGATCGGCACCGCCGTCGAGTGGTACGACTTCTTCCTCTACGGCTCCGCCGCGGCGCTGGTCTTCGGCAGCGTGTTCTTCCCCGAGAGCGACCCGGTCAACGCCACGCTGCTGGCGTTCGGCACCTACGCGCTCGGGTTCGTCGCGCGGCCGCTCGGCGGCGTGGTGTTCGGCCACTTCGGCGACCGGGTCGGGCGCAAGAAGATGCTCGTCGTCTCGATCATCATGATGGGCGCGGCCACGGTCGCGATCGGGCTGCTGCCGTCGTACGCCGCCATCGGGGTGACGGCGCCCGTGCTCCTCCTCGCGTGCCGGCTGCTGCAGGGCTTCGCCGTCGGCGGGGAGTGGGGCGGCGCGGTCCTGATGGCCGCCGAGCACGGCGAGGACCGCCACCGCGGCTTCTGGTCGTCCTGGCCGCAGTCCGGCGTCGCGATGGGCAACCTGCTCGCGACCGGCGTGCTGTGGGTGCTCGCCTTCGTGCAGAGCGACGACACCTTCGAGGCCTGGGGCTGGCGCATCCCGTTCCTGCTCAGCGCCGTGCTGGTGCTCGTCGGGCTGTGGGTCCGGCTGTCGATCGAGGAGTCGCCGGTCTTCCAGGAGGCCCGTGCCGACCTCGAGCAGCAGCAGGTCGCCGAGGCGCACCTGCCGATCCTGGAGGTCCTCCGGCGCTACCCCCGCGAGGTGCTGATCGCGATGGGCATGCGGCTCGCGGAGAACATCTCCTACTACATCTTCACCGTCATCTCGATCACCTTCATCGTCGACTTCGGCGACGGCGACAAGGGCCCGATCCTGCAGGCGCTGCTCATCGGCGCCGCGGTGCAGTTCACGGTCATCCCGCTCATCGGCGCCTGGTCCGACCGCGTCGGACGCCGTCCGCTCTACCTCGTCGGCGCCATCGGCGTGGGCGTGTGGTCGTTCGTCTTCTTCGGCCTCGTCGACAGCGGCCGCGAGGGCCTGGTCGTGCTCGCGGTCGTGGTCGGGCTGATCTTCCACAGCCTGATGTACGCACCGCAGGCGGCCTTCTTCTCCGAGCTGTTCGGCACCTCGGTGCGCTACACCGGGGCGTCGGTCGGCTACCAGCTGGCGTCGATCCTCGCCGGTGCGCTCGCCCCGATCATCGCGGTCAAGCTCCTCGCCGACCCCGCGGACCCGAACACCACCGCGGTCGCGATCTACGTCGCCGTCGCCTCGGTGCTCACCGTCGTCGCGGTGCTCTGCGCCAAGGAGACCGTGAACACGTCCCTGCGCCACGACCGGGTCACCGGCCGCTGAAGCTATGCCGAGTCGGCGCGTCTTGCCCGCGTCGGGGTGCCGAGTCGGCGCGTCTTGCTCACCCAGACGGCCCGAGTCGGCGCGTCTTGTACACGCCTTCCACAGGAGCCGGGCAGGATGCGCCGACTCGGCCCCTCCTGACGTACAGGATGCGCCGACTCGGCCCCTCCTGACGTACAAGATGCGCCGACTCGGCCTCTGCGGTCAGTCGGGGATCCAGTCGAACGTGTCCGGGTCGGGGCCGCGGCGGCCCTCGGCGCCCCGGTCGAGGGCGCTGATGGCGGCGACCTCGTCGGGGGTGAGGGAGAAGTCGAAGATCTCGAAGTTCTCGCGCATCCGCTCCTCGTGGGTCGTCTTGGGGAAGACGATGTCCCCGCGCTCGACGTGCCAGCGCAGCGTCACCTGCGACACGGTCTTGCCGTGGGCGGCGGCGATCTTGCCGAGCACCTCGTCGTCGAGGACGGCGCCCTGGGCGATCGGCGACCACGCCTCGACGGCGACACCGCGGTCGTGGGAGGCCGCGCGGGCCGCCTCGTTGCCGAAGTACGGGTGCACCTCGATCTGGTTCACCGCCGGCACGACGCCGGTCTCCTCGATGATCCGCTCGAGGTGCGCGGGCTGGAAGTTGGAGACCCCGACGGACGCCGCCCGGCCGTCGTCGACGAAGGACGCGAGGGTGCGCCACGTGGAGACGAAGTCGCCGTCGTACCGGGTCGGCAGCGGCCAGTGGATGAGGAACAGGTCGATCCGGTCGAGGCCGAGGCGCTGCATCGTCTCGTCGAACGCCCGCTTCGCGTCATCGGGGCGGTGGAAGCCGTTGTTGAGCTTGCTGGTGACGTAGAGCTCCTCGCGGGCGATGCCGGAGTCCCGGATCGCGTCGCCGACGCCGGCCTCGTTCCGGTACATCTGCGCGGTGTCGATGTGGCGGTAGCCGACCTCGAGGGCCTTCGTGGTCACCGCCGCCGTGTCCTCCGGCGGCACCTGGAAGACGCCGAAGCCGAGCTGCGGGATCGTGGTGCCGTTGTTGAGGGTGATGGTGGGAACGGTCATACCTGTACCAATCACCGAGGAGGGGGCAGATCATTCCCGCCATGGAGTTCACGCCCGAGTTCACCGACTACGACACCCGGCTCGGCGGCTACGCCGTCGTCGTCCGCGAGGGCCACGTGCTGCTGGCGCTGTGGAACGAGCCCGAGGTCCCGATGTGGACCCTGCCCGGCGGCGGCATCGAGCTGCACGAGGCGCTCGAGGACGGCGTCGTGCGCGAGGTCCGCGAGGAGAGCGGGTACGACGTCGTGGTCGGTCGGCTGCTCGGCGTCGACACCCGGGTGACGCCGCCGGGGGACCGGTTGCAGCCGGTCGGCGACCGGTTCCAGAAGAGCGTCCGCGTCGTCTTCGAGGCCACCGTCGTCGGCGGTGGCCTGACCGCCGAGGTGGACGGGACGACCGACGAGGCGCGATGGATCCCGCTGGCCGACGTACCCGGGCTGCGCCGCGAGCCGATGGTCCGCAGATTCGTCGGGTGACGCGGGAACACCCCGGCGACGGACTGCGTTGGACCGAGTGATAGAAGTTGAGTCGATCGGACTCAACTAACTTGGCTGGGGCCGCCGCGCGCGGCACCATGGCCCACCAGCGGCCCGGAGACGGGCTCCCCAGCTTCGACACCGGAGGTAAGCAGAAATGGCACGTGCGGTCGGCATCGACCTCGGCACGACGAACAGCGTCGTCGCCGTCCTGGAGGGCGGCGAGCCCACCGTCATCGCGAACGCGGAAGGCGCCCGCACGACCCCGTCGGTCGTCGCGTTCGCCAAGTCCGGCGAGGTGCTGGTCGGCGAGGTCGCCAAGCGCCAGGCCGTCACCAACGTCGACCGGACGATCCGCTCGGTCAAGCGCCACATGGGCACGGACTGGAGCGTGAAGATCGACGACAAGTCCTTCACCCCGCAGCAGATCAGCGCGTTCGTGCTGCAGAAGCTCAAGCGTGACGCGGAGGCCTACCTCGGCGAGACGGTCACCGACGCGGTCATCACCGTGCCGGCGTACTTCTCCGACGCGCAGCGCCAGGCGACCAAGGAGGCCGGCGAGATCGCGGGCCTCAACGTCAGCCGCATCGTCAACGAGCCCACCGCGGCCGCGCTGGCCTACGGCCTGGACAAGGGCGACGACCAGACCATCCTCGTCTTCGACCTCGGTGGCGGCACGTTCGACGTGTCCCTCCTCGAGATCGGTGAGGGCGTCGTCGAGGTCAAGGCGACCTCGGGCGACAACCACCTCGGCGGCGACGACTGGGACGCCCGGGTCGTCGACTGGATGGTCAAGAAGTTCAAGGACAACAACGGCGTCGACCTCGGCGCCGACAAGATCGCCAAGCAGCGCCTCCAGGAGGCCGCGGAGAAGGCGAAGATCGAGCTGTCCTCGTCCAGCGAGACCACGATCCACCTGCCGTACATCACCCACGGCGAGTCCGGCCCGCTGCACTTCGAGGAGAAGCTGACCCGCAGCGAGTTCCAGAAGCTCACCTCGGACCTGCTGGACCGCACCAAGGCGCCGTTCCAGAGCGTGCTCAAGGACGCCGGTGTCGCGATCGCCGACATCGACCACGTCGTCCTCGTCGGTGGCTCGACCCGGATGCCGGCCGTGACCGAGGTCGTCAAGGAGCTGCTCGGCGGCAAGGAGCCCAACAAGGGCGTCAACCCCGACGAGGTCGTCGCCGTCGGCGCCGCGCTGCAGGCCGGCGTGCTCAAGGGCGAGGTCAAGGACGTCCTGCTGCTCGACGTGACCCCGCTGTCGCTGGGCATCGAGACCAAGGGCGGCGTGATGACCACCCTGATCGAGCGCAACACCACCATCCCGACCAAGCGCTCGGAGATCTTCACCACCGCCGACGACAACCAGCCGTCGGTCGAGATCAAGGTCGCCCAGGGCGAGCGCCAGATGTGGTCGCAGAACCAGCCCCTCGGCAACTTCGAGCTGACCGGCCTCCCGCCGGCGCCGCGCGGCATCCCGAAGATCGAGGTCACCTTCGACATCGACGCCAACGGCATCGTGCACGTGACCGCGAAGGACCAGGCCTCCGGCAAGGAGCAGTCGATGACGATCTCCGGCGGCTCCGCGCTGTCGAAGGACGACATCGACCGGATGGTCCGCGAGGCCGAGCAGTACGCCGAGGAGGACGCCAAGCGTCGCGAGGCCGTCGAGACCCGCAACCAGGCCGACCAGCTCGTCTACACGACCGAGAAGTTCCTCGCCGACAACGCCGAGAAGCTGCCGGAGGACGTCAAGACCGAGGTGCAGGCCGACGTCGACGCGCTCAAGGCGACCCTCGAGGACGCCGAGGCGTCCGCCGAGACCCTCCAGGCCGGCATCACCAAGCTCGGTGAGTCGAGCCAGAAGATGGGCGCCGCGATGTACGCCGCCGCCGAGGCCGACGCGGCCGCCGCCGGTGGCTCGGACGGCTCGACCGGCGAGGCCGACGACGACGTCGTCGACGCCGAGATCGTCGACGAGGGCCCGGCCGACGGTGCGGAGGGCGAGACGAAGTGACCGAGTCGTCCCAGGACGAGCAGGTCGTCGACCCCGCAGCCCCCGAGGCGCCCGAGGCGACCGGGGAGCAGGACGTCCCTGCTCCCCGGCCCGAGGCCCCGGGGCCGGAGTCGGACTCGGATTCGGGGTCGGGCTCGGGATTGGGGTCGGGCTCGGGCAACGACACGGAGGTGCCGGTCTCCGAGGCGGCGGGTGACCCGCTGGCCGAGGAGCTGGCGGCCGAGGAGGAGATGGAGGACGACCTCGCCGTCGCGCAGCGCGCGGTCGGCGAGCTCACCAACGACCTCCAGCGCCTGCAGGCCGAGTTCGTCAACTACAAGCGACGGGTCGAGCGGGACCGCGAGCTGGTGCGGGAGAACGCGACGTACGCCGCGCTCGCGCCGATCGTCGAGGTCCTCGACACCATCGACCGGGCCCGCGAGCACGGCGAGGTCGACGGCGGCTTCCAGGCGGTCGCCGACCAGCTCGAGCGCACCGTGGAGCGGCTCGGGCTCGCCAAGTTCGGCCAGCCCGGGGACGCGTTCGACCCCACGTTCCACGAGGCCCTGAGCCACATCGGCGAGGACCCCGAGGTCACCGTGACCACCTGCAAGGTGATCGCCAAGGCCGGCTACCGGATCGGCGACCGGGTCGTGCGCGCGGCGCAGGTGCTCGTGGTCGACCCGGCGAGCAGCTGACACCTGGCACAGGACGGATGAAGGACCGATGAGGAGGAGGGGGGTGCGCACGTGAGCACCACGGACGGGTTCCGGGCCGACTGGGCCCAGAAGGACTTCTACGCCGAGCTCGGCGTGAAGAAGGACGCCACGGCCGACGAGATCAAGAAGGCCTACCGCAAGCTGGCACGGGCCAACCACCCCGACTCCAACCCCGGGGACTCCGCCGACAGCAAGGCCAAGCACGACAAGTTCAAGGCGGTCGCGGAGGCCTACGACGTCGTCGGCGACCCCGAGAAGCGCAAGAAGTACGACGAGATGCGCGAGCTCTACGGCTCCGGCGCGTTCCCGGGCGGCTTCGGCGGGGGCGGTGGCGGTTTCGGGGGCGGTCAGGGGATCAACCTGGAGGACCTGCTGCGCGACCAGGCCGGTCGCGGCGGTGGCTTCGGCGACATGTTCGGCGACCTCTTCGGCGGCGGGTTCAACCGGCAGGGACGACGGCAGCAGCAGCGCCACCGCGCGGCCAAGGGCCAGGACGTCGAGACGACCGCGACGATCGGCTTCACCGACGCGATCGACGGCGTCACGATCTCGCTGCGGCTGACCTCCGACGCGGCGTGCCCGGACTGCCACGGCACCGGCGGCAAGCCCGGCACCAAGCCGAAGGTCTGCCCCGAGTGCGAGGGCGCCGGGTTCGTCGTCGCGTCGGCGGGCGGCGCGTTCTCCATCAACGAGACCTGCGCGCGCTGCGGCGGCCGCCAGCTCGTGTACGACGAGGCCTGCCCGGCCTGCCACGGCAGCGGCCGCGGCACCTCGGCCCGGTCGATCCAGGCGCGCATCCCCGCCGGCGTCAAGGACGGCCAGCGGATCCGGCTGCGCGGCAAGGGCGGCGCCGGCGAGAACGGCGGCCCGGCCGGTGACCTGTTCGTCACCGTGAAGGTCTCCCCGCACCGGCTGTTCGGGCGCAAGGGCGACAACCTGACCCTCGACGTCCCGGTCTCCTTCGACGAGCTGGCGCTCGGCGCCGACATCAAGGTGCCGACCCTCGGTGGCGCGCCGGTGACCCTCAAGGTCCCGGCGGGCACGCCGGACGGGCGCACGTTCCGGGTGCGCGGCAAGGGCGCCCCGAAGTCCGACGGCACCCGCGGCGACCTGCTCGCGACCGTCGAGGTGCAGGTGCCCGGCACGCTGTCCGCCGAGGCGCGCGCCGCGATCGAGGCCTACCGGTCCGCCACCGCGGACAAGCCGCTGCGCTCCAGGCTCTTCGAGGAGGCATGACGCCGTGCCGACCCGTCGACCTCCCTTCGAACCCCCGGGTCCCGACGCCGCGGTGTTCGTGATCAGCGTGGCCGCCGAGCTCAGCGGCCTGCACCCCCAGACGCTGCGCACCTACGAGCGGATGGGCCTGATCACCCCGGGCCGCACCGGCGGCGGCGGCCGGCGCTACTCCCCGCGCGACATCGAGCTGCTGCGCGAGATCTCCGAGCTGACCTCGTCCGGCATCGGCATCGAGGGCGTGCGCCGGATCCTCCAGCTGGAGAACCGGGTCGCCGCCCTGGCCGCCCGCAACGAGGAGCTCGTCGCCGAGCTGGAGGCGACCCGGGAGGCCCTGCGCCAGGCGATGGCGCCCCGGCGTACCCCGGGTCCGGGCAACAAGCTGCCGGTGCTGCGCCAGCCCGAGCCCGGCCAGTCCGTCGTCGTCTGGCGCCGCGGCCGCTGAGACGGTCGGGCCGCCCGGGGGTGGGACGACGAAGTCCGAGGTGGGACGACGAACCTTTGTCGTCCCACCTCGGAATTCGTCGGCCGGCCGACAGAACTCGACGCTCCTGATCGGGCGCTCGACGGTGAAGGCCGCGCCGCCCGGGGCGTGTGACGCCGATCCCCCGCCACGGTCCGCTAACCGGTCGGACGCATCCCGGGAGCCGTCCCAGAGGCGTCGTCGGCACCCCGGTCCTCGGCGGTGTCGTCGATGTCGTCGACGTCGTCGATGTCGTCGGTGGCGGTGCTGTCGGTCGCGCTCTCGTAGGTGGGATGGCCGGCGACGAGGCCGTCGATGAAGCGGCCGACCTCGGCGTAGACCTCCCGGCTCGGGCGCGCCCACGGCATCAGGATCGGGTAGACGTGGAACATGCCCTCCGCCTCGACGGCGACGTGGTGGACCTCGCCCTCCTCCAGGCGCGTCCGGAAGCGCCGGATCGGGTCACGGAACATCTCTCGGTCACCCCAGCACACGAACACCGGGGGATAGCCCCTGAGGTCCGCCTCGACGGCGGAGACGAGCGCCGAGCTCGGCTCGACGCCGTGCAGGTAGGCGGCGGTCGGGATGTTCCAGGGCAGGATGTCGTGAGGGGCGTTCTCGGTGACCGAGGGCTCGTCGAGGCGGAGGTCGACCTCGGGCGAGAACAGCAGCAGCCCGGCAGGTGGCGGCACCCCGACGAAGGGTTCGGCCGTCACCAGCGAGGTGGCCAGCCCGCCGCCGCCCGAGTCGCCGGCCACGAACAGGCGGCCGTGGGGCACGCCGACCTCGTGCAGCGCCCGCACGACGGCGACCGCATCCTCGAGCCCGGCCGGGAAGGGGAACTCGGGCGCCAGGCGGTAGTCGGCCACGAAGATCTCGCACTGCGTCCGTCGGGCCAGAGCGGCGACGAACAGGCCGTACATGCTCGGCGACGTGCCGATGTAGCCACCGCCGTGCAGGTAGAGGACCGTGCCCACCGGGTCGATGCCCCGGGGGCGGTACCAGCGGCCGGGCACCCCGCCGACGACGCCGTCCCGCGGCTCGACGTCGAGCGCGGCGACCAGGCGCGGGATCACGTGGCGCGAGAGGGTGTCCAGGACCCGCTCGATGCTGCGGAACTCCTCGATCGGCAGCCCCGAGCAGTAGCCCATGAAACCCCGCAGGGTCTCCCGGGTGACGGAGGCGGCCACGTTGGCGGGCACCGACGACGGTCCCTCCCAGGGCCGACGGAACGGCACCCGCAACAGGGAGTTGGCCAGCTGCTCCGCGAGTCCGATGGCGTCGATGACGGTGACCCCGGGCCGCGCGGTCGGCACGTCGGGGCGTGCTCCCATCACCATCTCCGGGCCTCCTCGGCACCAGTGTGGCGCGGCATGTGAGCCGCCGGAGGTCGACTGCGGGATCTGTGGGCGGGGCCACTGCGGCTGGTGCTGTTCCCGCGTCCGGGCCGGAGGCTCCCCGGGGGGCGGGACGACGAGATCCGAGGTGGGACGACAAACCTTCGTCGTCCCACCTCGGAATTCGTCGGCCGGCCGACGAAACTCCCGGGCCGCGACCGGGCTCAGACCGCCGGGAACTCGACGGTGAAGGCCGCGCCGCCACCGGGGGCGGGGGCGTACGACGCCGTGCCGCCCTGCGCCTCGGCGAGGGTCCGCACCACGTGGAGACCCAGGCCGGTGCCGGTCGCCGGGGCACCCTCGGCGCGGGCGAACTCGCGGAAGAGCTGGTCGCGGAAGCCGTCGGGCACCCCGTCGCCGTGGTCGACGACGTCGAGCGCGACCCGGTCCCCGGCCGGCCGCACCCGTACCTCGATCGGCGGGCGGCCGTACTTGCGCGCGTTGGAGAGCAGGTTGCTCAACATCTGCTCGACCCGGCGCGGGTCGGCGCGGACGAGCCGCTCGTCGGTGACGAGGAGCTCGGCGTCGTACCGCCCGGCCAGGACCGCGGCCGCCAGCCGGCTCAGGGGTACGTCGGCCGGCTCGATGCGCAGCGTGCCGCGCTGGGCCTGCGCGGTGGTGAGCAGGTCGGTGGTGAGCCCGTCGAGGATGCGGGCCTGCCGGGACATCGAGCCGGTCAGCTCGAGGACGACCTCCTGGTCGAGGTCCTCCTCCCGGGCCCGGTCGAGGGTCTCGGCGGCCCCGCAGATCACGGCGACCGGCCCGCGGATCTCGTGGGCCGTGGTGGCGATGGCGCGGCGCAGCGCGGCGGCGTCGGCCGTCGTCGGGTCCAGGTAGAGCAGCAGCGACGAGGCGCCGCGGCGCAGGGTCGCCTGCACCCGCAGCTCACCGATCGCGACGTCGACGGTCGTGTCGGGGTCGACGCGGTGCGCGGAGACGAACGCGGCCAGCTCGTCCGACGCCCGACCCAGCGGGCTGCCCGGGGCGACGCGTGCGCCGAGGAGCGCGCGCGCGGTGGCGTTCGCCCAGCGCACGGGCAGCTCGGCCTCGTCGGCCAGCTCGACCAGGGCCACCGGGGCGAGCTCGGCGATCTCACCGGGCCGAGCAGGCTCGGCGGGCTCGGCGGGCTCGACTGCCGGCGAAGCCGCGGACGAGGCCGACCTCACCGAGCCCTGCGCGGATGCGCCCGCGACCGGGGCGGGGGCCCCGGAGCCGCGCCGCGCCAGCGCGTCCTCCAGGTAGGCGACGACCTCCGAGAGCGGCGCGCCCTTCTGCAGGTAGCCGTCCGCCCCCCGGGCCAGGGCTCGCTCGGTCATCTGGGTGGCGCCGAAGCCGGACATCACCACGATCGTGCTGTCCGGGCACGACGCGCGGATCTGCGGCAACGCCTCGAGACCGTCCATCACCGGCATCGACAGGTCCAGCACGACCAGGTCGGGCGTCTGCGCCCGGGCGACCTCGATGCCCTGGACGCCGTCGCCGGCCTCGCCGACCACGTCCCACCCCGCGCGCCGCAGGGCGATCCGCATCAGCTGGCGCAGGTCGGCGGTGTCGTCGACCAGCACCACGCGGGGTCCGCTCGTCGTCGTGGTCATGCCAGCTCCTCGGGGACGTCGGTCTTGACGGCCGCCGGCGCGCTCCGCAGCAGCTTCATCGAGTGGTGCTCGCTGCCGAGCAGGTCGGTGATCATCCGGCTCGCCGAGTCGATGGCGGTCGTGAGGGCGGCCTGGGCGCGGTCGGGCTGGTCGAGGTCCAGCGCCATCTTCGCGACCACCAGGCCCTGCAGGACGCTGTCGTTGAGCTCGAGCGCCTGCTGCTCGCGCTGGCGCAGGTCGTCGAAGAGCTTGGCGCCCTGCATCAGCGAGGAGTAGTTGCGTCGCAGCGACCAGTAGTAGACCGCCACCGCCGCGCCGATCACGTCCCAGCTCGCCAGGGGCCAGTCCCACGCCGCCCGGAACGCCTCGCCGCGGGGGTCCGCGACGCCGAGCGAGGGCAGCACCATGTGCACCGCGTGGGAGCCGTGGTGGACCGCGCAGGTGAAGAAGATCGCCGCCGTGGCCGCGCCGAGCGGGTTGGAGCGCAGCTGGTGGCTGCGGGCGAGCGGGACGGCGATCGCGAGGGTGATGAGGAAGTAGGCGACGGCGATCACCGCGTTCGCGGCCGCGCTCACCTGCCAGGTCATCCGTGGCCCCCGCTCCACGACGGGGTCAGCGCGAGCACGACGACGACCGTCGCGGCCAGGGCGGCGGACGCGTGCACGGCCGGGCTCCACTCGCGCCACGGCACGATCCGTCGTACGCCGGCGCGCAGGCCGACCGCGCAGGACGCGACGACCGCGAGCTCGGCGACGGCGCACGCGACGTCCCAGCCCCCGACGGCCTCGGGCCGGGGCAGCAGGCCGAAGGGCAGCCCGAGGGTCCGCGTGACCGCCCACAGGCTGAGCACGGCGAGGTTGCCGACGGCCCCCGCCAGCAGCCACCCGCGGGAGGGCCGGCGCAGGCCGCGCTCGGCCCAGCCGAGCTGGGCGACCGCGACGACGACGAAGAAGGCGCCGAAGAGCACCCGCTCCTGCAGGTGCGCAGGCACCAGGGCGGCGTGGATGCCGGCCGCCGCGAGGCTGCCGGTCACCGCCAGCGGGACCAGGACCGTCGACCCCGCGGACTCCAGGCGGAGCCGGTGGTCCCCGGACCGGTCGGAGGCGGAGAGCAGGTCGGCCAGCGACCCGTCGGCGGCGTACCGGGCGACCGCCGCGCGCAGCGCGCCGGTGCGGGCGTCGTGGACGTCGCGGGCGGCGCCGGGGCGCGCGCCCGGGCGCGATCGGTGCGGGACGGTCGGACCCAGCAGCGCCCCGAGTCCGGCCAGGCCGGCCATCACCAGCGCGAGGTGCACGCTGTGGACCAGCATGAGCCGAGAGTAGGGCCGAAAGTCCCGGGACCGCCGGGGTTTCGGTCACAACCCCACGGCAAAGACATTCGCCAGAGTTGAGTGGAACAGACTCAAGTTTCGGTGCGTTGAACCCGGTGGAGCCCGACTCCACCAGAAGACGGTCGCCGGACGGCGCCACCAGCAGAGCGACGCAGGAGAATGAGCAGCATGAGTCAGTTCGGGGCCGAGAAGTTCACGACCCGCAGCCGGGAGGCCATCGAGGCCGCCCAGCTGTCCGCGACCACCACGGGCAACTCCCACACCGAGCCGATCCACCTGCTGGTCGCGCTGCTGCGCCAGGAGGACGGCACGGCGCGCAACCTGGTCACCAAGGCCGGGGTCGACGCGGCCGCGCTGACCGCCCGCGCCGAGGCGGCGCTCGCCGCCCTGCCGACCGCCAGCGGCGCGACCGTGCAGCAGCCTGCCGCGTCCGCCGCGCTGACCCGCGTGCTCGCCGGGGCGATGGACCTCGCCGCCGGCATGAAGGACGACTACGTCGCGACCGAGCACCTGCTGATCGCGATCGCCGGCACCGACAGCAGCGCGCAGAAGCTGCTGGCCGACGCGGGCCTCACCGAGGCCGGGCTGCGCGAGGGGCTCACGGCCGTCCGCGGCAACCGGCGCGTCACGAGCCAGGACGCGGAGTCGACGTACGAAGCCCTGGAGAAGTACTCCGTCGACCTCACCAAGGCGGCCGAGGACGGCCGCCTCGACCCGGTCATCGGCCGCGACGCCGAGATCCGGCGCGTCGTGCAGGTCCTCTCCCGGCGGACCAAGAACAACCCCGTCCTCATCGGCGAGCCCGGCGTCGGCAAGACCGCCGTCGTCGAGGGGCTCGCCCAGCGGGTGGTCGCGGGCGACGTGCCCGACTCCCTCAAGGGCCGGCGGGTCCTCAGCCTGGACCTGGCCGCGATGGTCGCCGGAGCGAAGTACCGCGGCGAGTTCGAGGAGCGGCTCAAGGCCGTGCTCGAGGAGATCAAGGACTCCGGCGGCCAGGTCATCACCTTCATCGACGAGCTGCACACCGTCGTGGGCGCGGGCGCGGGCGGTGACTCGGCCATGGACGCCGGCAACATGCTCAAGCCGATGCTCGCGCGCGGCGAGCTGCACATGATCGGCGCGACCACGCTCGACGAGTACCGCGAGCGGATCGAGAAGGACCCGGCCCTCGAGCGCCGGTTCCAGCAGGTCTTCGTCGGCGAGCCGAGCGTCGAGGACACCATCCAGATCCTGCGTGGCATCCAGGAGAAGTACGAGGCGCACCACGGCGTCCGGATCACCGACGCCGCACTGGTGGCCGCCGCGACCCTCTCCGACCGCTACATCACCGGCCGCCAGCTGCCCGACAAGGCGATCGACCTCATCGACGAGGCCGCCTCCCGGCTGCGCATGGAGATCGAGTCCTCGCCCGAGGAGATCGACCGGCTGCGCCGGCAGGTGGAGCGGCTGAAGATGGAGGAGTTCGCGCTCCAGAAGGAGTCCGACCCGGCGTCCCGCGAGCGGCTCGAGGCGCTGCAGCGCGACCTCGCCGACCACGAGGAGGAGCTGCGCGCGCTCGAGTCCCGCTGGGAGCGGGAGAAGTCGACCCTCGAGGGCGAGGGCGAGCTGCGCCGCCAGCTCGACCAGCTGCGCATCGAGGCCGAGCGGCTGCTGCGCGAGGGCGACCTGGAGAAGGCGAGCGAGATCCAGTACGGCCGGATCCCGGGCCTGGAGGCCCAGATCGAGGCCGCCGCCGAGGCCGAGAAGTCCGACCTCGAGCCCCTGGTGGGTGAGGAGGTCGGCGCCGAGCAGGTCGCCGAGGTCGTCGAGGCGTGGACCGGCATCCCCACCGGCCGGATGCTCGAGGGCGAGACCGCCAAGCTGCTGCGCATGGAGGAGGTCATCGGCGAGCGCCTGATCGGCCAGCGCGCTGCCGTCACCGCGGTCAGCGACGCCGTGCGCCGCTCGCGCGCCGGCATCAGCGACCCGCACCGGCCCACCGGCTCGTTCCTGTTCCTCGGCCCGACCGGCACCGGCAAGACCGAGCTCGCCAAGGCGCTCGCGGACTTCCTCTTCGACGACGAGCGCGCGATCGTGCGCATCGACATGAGCGAGTACTCCGAGAAGCACTCGGTCGCCCGGCTCGTCGGCGCCCCTCCGGGCTACGTCGGGTACGACGAGGGCGGCCAGCTCACCGAGGCGGTGCGCCGTCGCCCCTACAGCGTCGTCCTGCTCGACGAGGTCGAGAAGGCCCACCCCGAGGTCTTCGACATCCTCCTGCAGGTGCTCGACGACGGCCGGCTGACCGACGGCCAGGGCCGCACCGTCGACTTCCGCAACACGCTGCTGATCCTCACCAGCAACCTGGGCTCCCACTACCTGGTCGACCCGACGCTGGAGCCGGAGAAGAAGCGCGACGCGGTGATGGCGGTCGTCCGCTCGTCCTTCAAGCCGGAGTTCCTCAACCGGCTCGACGAGATCGTGCTCTTCGACGCGCTCACCCAGGACGAGCTCACCCACATCGTCGACCTGCAGCTCGCCCTGCTGGAGAAGCGGCTGGCCGTGCGACGGATCACGATCCGCGTCAGCGAGGACGCCAAGCGCTGGCTCGCCGACACCGGCTACGACCCGGCGTACGGCGCCCGCCCGCTGCGCCGGCTGATCCAGTCGGCCATCGGCGACCCGCTGGCCAAGATGCTCATCGCCGGCGAGGTCACCGACGGCGCCGGCGTCGGCGTCGACCGGTCCCCGGACGGCGACGGGCTGGTGCTCACCGCCTCCTGAGCCCGCCGGCGCTCGCAGCTCCGTGGTCGGGGCCCGCCTGGCGTCGACTCCGTGGGCAACCCCTGGACTTCGTGGGTGTTGCAACACCCACTAAGCTAAGTCCAGGGATCCCCGGCCGGCCGGGGAAACCTGCATCCGCCGCAGCAACCGCCGGCGCCCGCCGCCGATCGGGGCCGACCGAAGCGCCCGTGGTGAAATGGCAGGCATGAGCGAGCCGACCAGCCCGGGCAAGACCGGGGGCCGACCGAGCCAGGTGACCCTGGCCGGCTGGCTGACGATGGTCGGTTCAGTGTTCGTCGTGGTGCTGGTCTTCGACCGGCTGGCCGGGCTGCACACCCTCGAGACCCGGCAGTCGGTGCAGAAGGTCCTCGCCGAGCCGCCGGGGAGCGACCTGGGGATCTCGGTCGACGGCGTGCTCGCGATGGTGCGCGTCCTGGCCATGGTGGCGGCCGGGTGTGCCACCGCGGCGGCGATCCTGGGCTACCAGGTGCTGCGCCGCAGCCGCAGCGCCCGCCTGGCGCTGACCGTGCTGGCGGTGCCCCTCTTCCTCGCCGGGCTGGTGACCGGCGGCTTCGTGTCCTCCCTGGTCGCCGCGTCGGTGGTGATGCTCTGGCTGCAGCCGGCCCGCGACTGGTTCGACGGCATCAACCGGCCGGCCCCCACGAGGGCCGCCCCCACGGCCTCGACGACGGCCTCGACGACGGCCCGGACGCTGGACGCGGGTCCGAGCCCGTACGAGCAGCCGCTCGCGCGCCCGCACGAGCAGCCGCTCGCCCGGCACGTGCCGCCCCTGGCGCCGTACCCCCTCCCGCACGAGGGCGCGCCGCCGCTCCCGCGGCCCGGCGCGGTCGGGGTCGCCTGCGCGCTGACGTGGGCGTCCAGCGGGCTGTCGGCGCTCGGGATGGCCCTGACCGCGCTCCTCCTCGCGCTCGAGCCCGACACGCTGCTCGACGAGGTGCACCGCCAGAACCCCGAGCTGGCCCAGCAGGGCGTCTCCGACGGGCTCCTGGTCGGGGTCACCTACGCCATGATCGGCGCCATCGTGCTCTGGTGCCTCTCGGCCGTGGTGCTCGGCATCCTGGTCTACCGCGGCGTGGAGTGGGCGCGCATCGTGCTGGTGATCTCCGCCTCGACGGCCGCCGCGCTGTCGCTGATCGGCACCGTCGCCGGCGCGTTCCTGCTCGTGCTCACGCTCGTCGCCAGCGCGGTGACGATCGTGCTGCTGGTGCGGCCCGACGTCCGCGCCTGGTTCAGGAGCAGGCCAGGTCGGCGGCCGCCAGCCGGCCCAGTCCTTCCTCGATGACCGAGGCCTCCTTGCAGAAGGCCCAGCGCACCAGGTGCCGGCCCGCGTCGGAGTCGTAGAACCCCGCCAGTGGTACGGCGACGACGCCGGCGCGTTCCGGCAGCGCCAGGCAGAAGGCCGTGCTGTCGGGCCACCCGAGCGCGGAGATGTCGGTCGTCGCGAAGTAGGTGCCCTCCGGGACGCGTACGTCGAGCCCGATGCCGGCCAGCCCACCGCAGAGCAGGTCCCGCTTGGCCTGGAGGTCGGCGGCCAGCCGTGCCGGGTAGTCCGCCTGCTCGTCCAGGGCGTGCGCGACGGCGGGCTGCAGCGGGGAGCCGGACGTGAACGTCAGCCACTGCTTGGCCGCGAGCACGGCGCCGACCAGGTCGGCCGGCCCGGTCGCCCAGCCCACCTTCCAGCCGGTGAACGAGTAGGACTTGCCCACGCTCGAGAGCGTCAGGGTCCGCTCGAACATCCCCGGCAGCGTCGCGATCGGCACGTGCTCGCTCCCGTCGAAGACCAGGTGCTCGTAGACCTCGTCGGTGATCACGACCAGGTCGTGCTCGAGCGCGACGTCCGCGACCGCCTGCAGCTCACCCGGCGTCAGCACGGTGCCGGTCGGGTTGTGGGGGGAGTTGAGCAGCACGAACCGGGTGCGCGGCGTGACCGCTGCCCGGAGCTCGTCCACGTCGAGACGGCTGTGCTCGTCTCCGATGCCGGGCGCACGCAGGGTCACCGGCCGTCGTACGCCGCCCGCCATCTGGATCATCGCCGTGTAGGAGTCGTAGTAGGGCTCGAGGACGACCACCTCGTCGCCCGGGTCGACCAGGCCGAGCAGCGCGGCGGCGATGGCCTCGGTGCAGCCGGTCGTGACGACGACCTGGCAGTCCGGGTCGAGCTCGAGGCCGTAGTGGCGCAGCTGGTGGCGGGCGACCGCCTGGCGCAGCGCAGGGACGCCGGGCCCGGGGGCGTACTGGTTCTGCCCGGTCTCCAACGCGTGCACCGCCTGCGCCACGACCTCGGGCGGTCCGTCGACGTCCGGGAAGCCCTGGCCGAGGTTCACCGACTGCGTGCGCACCGCGAGCGCGGACATCGCGGTGAAGATCGTGGGCGGGATGCCGTCGAGCCGGTGGGCCAGTCTCCGATGGGCAGCCATGGTCCCGACCCTAACGGCGCTACCCTTCCGGGCGTGGACGACAGCCTCGCAGCCGACATCGACGCCATCTGCCGACTGACCGGGGAGTTCACGCTCCGCTCGGGCCAGCAGGCGACCGAGTACTTCGACAAGTACCTCTTCGAGGCGGAGCCGGCCCTGCTGCTGCGCGTGGCGCGGGAGATGGTCGGGCTGCTGCCGCCCGACACGGACCTGCTCGGCGGCCTGGAGCTCGGTGGCGTCCCGATCGCCACCATGGTCAGCAGCCTGACCGGTCGCCCGGCACTGTTCGTCCGCAAGAAGGCCAAGGAGTACGGCACCTGCAAGCTCGCCGAGGGGCCGGACGTCGCCGGCCGGCGGGTCACCCTGGTCGAGGACGTCATCACGACCGGCGGTGCCGTCCGGGACGCCACGAACGCGCTGCGTGCCGCCGGCGCGACCGTCGAGGTCGTCGTGTGCGCGATCGACCGCAGCCCCGCGGGGGAGAACCCGCTCGCCGACGTCGGTCTCGAAGTGCGGCCGGTGCTCACCAAGGCCCAGCTCGACGCCGCGCGGGGCGCCTGACCGGCACCGGTCCCCTGGCCCTCCCCTGACCGGTCGGGCACCGGGAGGCCACGCGGTGACTCCGTGGGCAATCCCTGGACTTGGTGGGCGTTGCAACACCCACGAAGTCCAGGCTTACCCGGCCAGCCGGGGAAACCTGCACCCGCGGGCCGGCCAGCAGCGGCGAGGTCTCAGGCCTCCTGGCCGGACTCGGCGGGCTCGGACGCCTGCAGCTGGGCGGCGTCGCCGCGGTGGCGGTTGCGGCCGTGGCGGCGGTGTCGCACCCACTCCCACGCGATGGGGATGACGGTGAAGGCCAGGATCGCGATGAGCGCCTTGTCGATGTTCTCGCCGAGGCTCGGGAACGCCTGGCCGAGCGTGTAACCGAGCAGCAGGATGCTGCCGACCCAGAGCACGGCGCCGACAGCGCTCCAGAGGAAGAAGCGCCGCCGCTCCATCCGGGTGACGCCCGCGACCACCGTGACGAAGGTCCGCACGAACGGCACGAACCGCCCGATGACCAGCGCCTTGTTGCCGTGGCGCTGGAAGAACTCGTGGGTCTGGTCGAAGTACTTCCGCTTCAGGAAGCGGCCGTCGCGGTGGTAGAGCGGTGGCCCGATGGCGCGGCCGATCTCGTAGCCGACGACGTTGCCGAGGAAGGCCGCCACGGACAGCAGCACGAAGGCCACCAGCAGCTCGACGACGGGTCCGCCGGGGAAGAGGTCGATCTTCTCGGCGTTGATGAACAGCCCGAGCGCGAAGAGCAGGGTGTCGCCCGGGAGGAACGGGAAGAACAGCCCGCACTCGACGAAGACGATGACCAGGCTGATCCAGAACAGCTCGGCGCCGAAGCGGTCGAGCAGCCAGGTGGGGTCCATCCAGTCCATGCCCAGCAGGAGTGGTGCCGGGACGAGGGCTGGGCTCACGTGATAACGGTACCGGTCGCACGTGAAGGCGGCATGAACGATCCCCTACCGTGTCCGGCGTGGACGAGCGTGCGCCGTACGACCCGATGCCGCACGGTCCGCCGGAGGTCGGGGTCGGGCCCTGGGAGGGCCCGTGGCCCGAGGACGAGCGGTACGACGTCCGCCTGCTCGCCGAGGGCGACCGCCGCAACGTCGTCGACCGCTACCGCTACTGGACCGTCGAGGCGATCGTCGCGGACCTCGACACGCGCCGGCACGACTTCCACGTCGCGATCGAGAACTGGCAGCACGACTTCAACATCGGGACGATCGTGCGCACCGCCAACGCGTTCCTGGCCGCCGAGGTCCACATCGTCGGCAACCGGCGCTGGAACCGGCGGGGGGCGATGGTCACCGACCGCTACCAGCACGTCCGGCACCACTCCGACGTCCCGGCGCTGGCGGCGTACCTCCACGAGCGCGACGTGGTGCTGCTCGGCATCGACAACCTGCCCGGCTCGCTCCACCTGGAGACCACCACGGTGCCGCGGCGCGTCTGCTTCCTCTTCGGCCAGGAGGGCCCGGGGCTCTCGGAGTCGGCGCGCGCGGCGTGCGACGGGACGTTCTCGATCGCTCAGTTCGGCTCGACCAGGTCGATCAACGCCTCGTCGGCCGCCGCGATCGCCATGCACGCGTGGGTGCGCGAGCACGCCGACCTCTCCGACGAGCGGGCCTGGCGAGGCTGACCGGCGGCCCGGCCTAGCGCGGCGTCTTGGAGTAGCAGCCCACGATGTAGCGCCGACCGGGGACGTCCATCCAGGAGTAGAGGAAACCGCGACTGGTGACGTGCGCCGGGCAGGTCCGGTTGGCGGCCCGCTTGACCGCGCTCTTGGTGGGCCGGCCGCGCGCGTAGAAGGCCCAGGAGGAGCGCCACACGTGCGTGTCGGCGCAGGTCGTCGAGTGCAGGTCCCCCGTCACGCACCGGGCGATGTCGTCGGGCATGTGGTTGCTGAGCGGCGTGAGGTTGAGCGGCAGGTTGGTGAGCTTGGTGTCCTCCGCGACGCCGGTCATGCAGTCGAACCAGCGCGCGCCCACGCTCTTCTGGGCGTTGGTGGGCGTGAAGAAGTACCACAGGTACTGGGAGCGGTAGAGCTGCAGCCGGTTGCGGCCGATGACCTGGCCCTGCGCGGGCGGGCAGATCGTCATGACCGCCTTGATGATCTCCGAGCGCGGCGAGCTCCAGTCCAGCTCCTCGGGAAGCAGCGCGACCGCCGTGACCAGCAGGGTGTGGTGCCGAGAGCAGTCGACGGGCGCCTCCCGGGTGGAGGGTGCCCTGGTCTGGCGCAGCGTGAGGTCGAAGCACGACCCGGCGGGCGGTGACCCGTAGTAGCCCGCGTCCCCGGCGACGGCCGGCGGTGAGGCGACCAGGGCGAGGACCCCGCCGACGAGCACGAGCACGACGGCTGCGGCGACGGCACGCACGGTTCGCATCGAGATGACCCCCTCGGAGCGACGGACGGTGGCGGCCACACGCTAGGACGCCGTCGCGTCGGCCCGGTCCGGAACGGCGGGATCCGGGCCGGTGGTCCCTCACCGCGGCGCGAGCACCGTCCGGAGTGCCGTGAGACCACGGGACGAATGGCTCTTGACCGTCCCGGTGCTGATGCCCAGGTCGGTCGCGGTCTCCTCGACCGACAGCTGCAGCCAGTAGCGCAGGACGACGACCTTGCGCTGCATCGTCGGCAGTGACTGGATCGCCTCGAACAGAGCGGAGCGCTCCTCGAGGAGCGACTCCTGGCGTGCCGGCCGGTCCACTGCGGGCAGGCCGGGTGACTCCCGCCGCCACGGGCGACGGTGCTCATCGATGTCTGCGCGGGCGATGATCCTGCGGACGTAGGCCTCCTCCCGACCGTCGCGCCGGACCCGGGGCCAGGCCACGTAGAGCTTGACCAGCGCGGTCTGAACGAGGTCGTCGGCGCGATGCCAGTCCCCGCAGATCGCGTAGGCGACCCGGCGCAGGTGGGCACGGCGCGCCCGGACGAACTCCGAGAACGCCGCGTCGCTGTCGGCGGACCTCATCGGCGTGCGCTCCGCACGAGCTCGACGAAGTCGTCGAGGGTGCCGCCGGGTGCCGCCGGGACCGCGACGTACTGGGGAGCCACGTCGCCGGGGGTGGTCCTGGCCAGGACGTAGTAACGCTCGCCCTCGAACCGTACCTCTGCGGCCGCGCTGCGGTCGTCCGCCGTCGCCCAAGCGTCGGGGAGGTCGGGGTGGGCGCGTTGCTGCAGCACCGTGACCCCGTCGAGCGGCGTCAGTCGCTCGGTCGTGCCATCGAATCGGACGAGCTGGAGCTCGGTGGCGCCGGGCAGGCCGACGGTCGGGTCCGGCCGGGCGCCGGCGCCGGGCCCGTCGTACAGGCCGGTCTTCTGCTCCACGGCCCAGGCGCGGAACCCGATGTCTCCGGCGTTGGCCGCGGGCACGCTGGCCGACTGGCTGCCGAAGCGGGCGTCCTCGAAGCCGACCCACCAGGTGAGGGTGCCCTCGGGATCGTCGTAGCCGAGCGCGACCGACCACGCGTCCGGGCGGACCTGCCAAGGGTCGTCCCAGAGCTCGACCACCTCGATGCCCGGCGCCAGGTGGAGTCCGTCCGGCTCGAGACCGACGGGCGCGTCCGAGGGCATGCGGGGATCACGGATCACGGGAGTGCCCGGCGCGGGGGGGAACGACGGTTCGTTCGTGGTGCCGACGGTCGGCCCGGCGGCGGCCGGCGCGGGCGCGACCTGGGCGGCCGGGCGGTGCGTGGCGATCGCTGCAGCGACGAGGGCGACCGCGGTGACCGCGACCACCGACCCACCCGCCGCGAGACGACGCCACCGCAGCGCTCGCCGTCCCCGACCGACCAGGTCGGTCTCCACCAGCGGGGGCTCGGCTCCGAGGCTGTGCTCGATCTCGTCGTGGAGGTCCATGTCCATGGCACTGCTACGGATCTGGCCGGCGGTCGGTTGTCACGCGGTGCGCCCGGTCTCCTGCAGCAACCCGCGCAGTGACTCGAGCCCGCGCGAGGCGTGGCTCTTGACCGTCCCGGTGCTGATGCCCAGGTCGGTCGCGGTCTCCTCGACCGACAGCCCCAGCCAGTAGCGCAGGACGACGACCCTGCGCTGCATCGTCGGCAGCTCGTGGAGCGCGTCGAGGAGGGCGGACCGCTCCTCGTAGGGCAGGTCGGCGCGTGCCGGTACGTCGCGCTCCTCGATCCCCGACCGCTCCCGACGCCGCCACGGCCGGCGGGCCTCGTCGATGGTGGCGCGGACGATGATCTGGCGGGCGTAGGCCTCCTCCCGCCCGGCGCTGTGGATCCGCGGCCACGCGAGGTAGAGCTTGACCAGCGAGGTCTGCAGCACGTCCTCGGCGCGGTGCCAGTCGCCGCAGAGCGCGTAGGCGACCCGGCGCAGGTGGGCCTGGCGGGCGGCCACGAAGGCGGCGTACTGCTCGTCCCGAGAGGAGGTGGTCATCGCATGCCCTCGCCGGAGGCGTACTTCCCGCGGGCCATCGTGAGGAGCTCCTCGAAGGTGGCGCCGACGACGTCGCGGGGGCGGGTGTAGATCACGTCCAGCTTGCCGTCGATCACCCGCCACACGACGAAGTAGGCGGTCGGGGCGCCCGGGGGCTGGACCACCGCCGCGCCCGTGGTGGCACCCGGCGGCGCGAAGTCGGCGCCCAGGTCGGGGTGGTCGGTGCGGTTGAAGACCTCGGCACCCGCGACCGGGACGACGGTCCCGTCGGCCGCGAGCCGCATGGCACGCGGGTAGCCGTTCTGGTCGTCGCCACTGTCGACCGAGACCTGGTCGTCGACCCAGTCGCGGAAGGTCGCCCACCCGGCGCTCGGCTCGGAGGAGGAGTAGCCGAAGCTGTCCCCCCGGTGCTCGGAGACGAGCCACATCCGCTGACCCTCGTAGGTCAGGTCGAACGCATCGGAGCCCCGGGGCGGTGAGTAGCCGTAGGGGTTGCGGATCCGCTGGTGCACGACCACCCCCTCGCGGATCTCCAGCCTGCCGTTGATGTACCGGATCGGCGTGTCGTCCTCCCACACGGCGGCGCCCTCCGGCGGCGACGGTGGTTCGGAGGCGATGATCCGGCCAGCGTCCCGGTCCGGTCCCGAGGAGCCGACGACGTACGCCGTCCCGAGCACCGTCACGACGCCGCAGAGTGCCGCCGCGCCGATCGCGCGGCGGCGCCGGAGGGCCCGACGGCCGTCGGCGATCCGCTGCTCCACCGCCCGTTGCGCGGGCTCGTCCGCGAAGGACCGCTCGATCTCGTCCCGCAGCTGGTCGGTCAGCGACATGTCCTGCCCCTCTCCTGGGTGCCTCACTGCGAAGACGGAGGTACGGCGGCAGGGGTTGTCACCGCGGCTGGAGATCCTCGATCGCCGTCACCGCGGCCGCCGCGTCGTCGACGACGGTGCCGACGTCGGGTGGGAGGTCCCAGGGGTCGACGAGCACCAGCGGCACGCCGGTCCGTCGGGCCAGCGCGATCTCGCTGAGGGTGCCCCAGCTGCAGCCGACCGCGACGACCGCGTCGGCGGCGCGCACGAGCAGGCCGTTGCGCAGCTCGCCGAGTCCGGTCGGGAGCAGGAAGGTGTGCTCCGCGGCGCCCGCGTCGCGCTCGAGCCCGGGCAGCAGCCCGATCGAGGTGCCGCCGCCGTCGCGACAGCCGGCGGCGGCCGCCTGCATCACGCCGTGATGGCCGCCGGTCAGCAGCACCGCGCCCCGCTCGGCCAGGAGGCGCCCGACCTCGCGGGCGGTCGTCAGGTCCGCGGGAAGGGCACCGTCGGCGGGACCGACCACGGCGACGTACCGGCCCGCCAGGACGGTCACCGCGCCACCTCCGCCACCGTGTCACGGTGCGCGAGCTCGGCGACGAGCTCGCGGGCGGGCAGGTCGACCAGGAGGTACGCCGAGCCGACCAGCCCGCCCGGCTCGAAGGAGATCGTCTGGCGCAGCGTGGACCCGCCGGGGATGCGGGGGAGCACGCGCGAGGTGAGGCGGACGGTGCCCGGGGCGCGGACGGCCGCCTCGAGCACGAGCCGTCGCGCCCGCGGGTCGGCGACCCGCACCTCCCAGAACCCGGCGCGGTCGCCGACCCGGAGGTGGCCGTGGTCCGGCACCGGCCAGCCGCGGCCGGCCCCGCCGACTGCCCGGTCGAGGGCGCCACGCACCACGAACGGCGCGGCGTCGACGTACCAGTGCCGGTCCGGCCCGGCCGCGACCAGGCGCGCCCACGCCTCGTCGGGGGCGAGGTCGAGGTCGGAGGCCCGTCCGGACGCGTGCAACCGGGTGAGACGCCTCATGGGGTCACCGTACGAGGGTGGGTCTAGGCTCGTATGCGAAGGAGCTCGACAGAAACCCGCGCCGGTCGGAGGAGCAGCAGCATGCCCATCGTCACCCCTGAGAAGTACGCCCAGATGCTCGATGCGGCCAAGGAGAACGCCTACGCGTACCCGGCCATCAACGTCTCGTCCTCGCAGACGCTGAACGCTGCCCTGGCCGGGTTCGCCGAGGCTGGGTCCGACGGCATCGTCCAGGTGTCCACCGGCGGGGCGGAGTACCTCTCGGGTCCGACGATCAAGGACATGGTGGCGGGCTCGGCCGCGTTCGCGGCGTACGCGCGCGAGGTGGCCAAGAACTACCCGGTCAACATCGCCCTCCACACCGACCACTGCCCCGAGAACAAGCTCGACGGGTTCGTCCGCCCGCTGCTCTCGATCTCCGAGGAGCGCGTGGCCCGGGGTGAGGAGCCCCTCTTCCAGTCGCACATGTGGGACGGGTCCGCCGTACCGCTCGCCCAGAACCTGTCGATCGCCGAGGAGCTGCTCGAGCGCTGCGTCAAGGCCAAGATCGTCCTCGAGATCGAGGTCGGCGTGGTCGGCGGCGAGGAGGACGGAGTCGCCCACGACATCAACGAGAAGCTCTACTCCACCCCCGAGGACGCCGTCGCGACCGCGCGGGCGCTGGGCTACGGCGACCGCGGCTACTACATGACCGCGCTGACCTTCGGCAACGTGCACGGCGTCTACAAGCCCGGCAACGTCAAGCTGCGCCCCAAGGTGCTCAAGAAGGCCCAGGAGGCGGTCGTCGAGGAGTTCGGGCTCGAGCCGGGCAGCAAGCCCTTCCACCTGGTCTTCCACGGCGGCTCGGGCTCGTCGGCCGAGGAGATCGCCGCGGCCGTCGACTACGGCGTGGTGAAGATGAACGTCGACACCGACACCCAGTACGCCTTCACCCGGCCGATCGCCGGCCACATGTTCCACCACTACGACGGCGTGCTGAAGGTCGACGGCGAGGTCGGCCACAAGAAGCAGTACGACCCCCGCGCCTGGGGCAAGGCCGGCGAGGCCGGCATGGCCGCCCGGGTCGTCGAGGCGTGCGAGAACCTGCGCTCGGCCGGCCAGACGCTGGGCGTCTGAGCCCCGCCGCTCGATGACGTCTCGGCTCACCGGAACGTCATCCGTGGTGGCTGCCGGGGCGACCGGGTCGGATGACGTCCGGCCCGGGCACTCGGTGCGCGGCTAGTCCGCGGCGGCGGCCCCGGCCGGGGCGGCCGGGGCGGCGGCGTACCCCGCGTGGCGCGGCTTCTCGAAGAACAGCACGGCCACGAAGCCGATCAGGAACGCGAACGTGGGCAGCAGCACGGCGGTCGCCATCGCGTCGCTGAAGGCCTGCGCGACCTGCGGCGGCAGGGTGCCGCCGCTGCCGGAGGAGCCCTCGGCGCCCGAGAACGACGGCAGCCCCTCGGCCGCCAGGCGGGAGTCGATGAGCACCGCGATCGCGGCGGAGCCCAGGACCGCGCCGACCTGCCGGGTCGCGTTGTAGACACCCGAGCCCGCACCTGCCAGCTGCAGCGGCAGGTTGCGGGTGGCGGTCGCGCTGTTGGGTGCCCAGACGAAGGCGTTGCCGACGCCGAAGACGATCATCGGCGGGACGGTCCACCAGATCGACGTGTCGGGCGTCATCACGCGGGTCAGCCAGAGCAGGCCGGCGAACAGGCACGCGAAGCCGAACGCGGTGAGGATCCGCGGGTGCATGCGGTCGGTCAGCCCGCCCACGAACCGGGCCAGCAGGATCGTCATCAGCGCCATCGGCACGAGCAGCAGCGCCGCGCGGGTCGGGCTCAGGCCGCGGACCACCTGCGCCCAGATCATGATCGGGATCGACAGCGAGGTGATCGAGAAGCCCATGACCGTGATCGCGACGTTGGCCAGGGAGTAGTTGCGGTCGCGGAACAGCCTGAGCGGCACGAGCGGCTCGGCCTTGTTGCGCGCCTGCCAACCGACGAACAGGGCGAGCACGGCGATGCCGGAGATGATCAGCGCCCAGATCGTGGCGCTCCAGTCGTACTGGTGACCCTCCTGGATGCCGAAGACCAGCAGGAACATGCCGGTGCCGCTGAGCGCGACGCCCAGCCAGTCGAAGCGGTGGGTGTGGGTCGGCAGGGACGGCACCAGCCGCCACGCGAGCGCGAACCCGAGCACGCCGACCGGGACGTTGATGAAGAAGATCCACTCCCAGCCGAAGCCGTCGACCAGCACGCCGCCGAGGATCGGGCCGACCAGGGTCGCGACCCCGGCCGTCGCGCCCCACAGGGCCATGGCGGCGCCGCGCCGGTCGGCGGGGAAGATCCGGGTGATGATCGCCATCGTCTGCGGCGTGATCATGGACGCGCCGAGGCCCTGCACGACCCGCGCGGCGATCAGCATGCCGATCGACGCCGTCAGGCCGCACCACAGCGACGCGAGGGTGAAGACCGTCAGCCCGACGAGGTAGAGGTTCTTGGGGCCGAACCGGTCGCCGAGGCGCCCGGTGATGAGCACCGGCACGGCGTAGGCGAGCAGGTAGGCGCTGGTCACCCACACGACGTCGTTGACGTCGGCGTGGAGGTCCTCGATGATCGCCGGCGTCGCGACGGAGACGATCGTGGTGTCGACCAGGATCATGAAGAAGCCGATGCACAGCGCGAAGAGCGCGGGCCACGGCTCCTTGCCGCCGGTCGGGTCGGTCGCCGCTGCCGGCGCCTGCGGTTCGGTGGTCACGAGAACACCTAACACCCGACCGTGGACAATTGCTTCCATGACCTCCCCCACCGGACCGGACCTGATGGCGGGCCCCCCGCCGACCCACCTCCCCGAGGACCCCGCCGCTGCCGAGCTGGTGCCGGGGGCGAACGCCGTCGACGTCGTACGCCGCCACCCCGACTCGCCGCTCGCGTGGTCGATGCTCGCGCGGCTGGCCGCCGACGACGCGGACGAGGACACGGTGACGGTCTACGCCTACGCGCGCGTCGGCTACCACCGGGGCCTGGACCTGCTGCGCCGCAACGGGTGGAAGGGCCACGGACCGATCCCGTGGGAGCACGAGCCCAACCGCGGGTTCCTCATGTCCCTCGCGCTGCTGGCCCTGGCCGCCCGCGCGATCGGCGAGGACTCCGAGTGGGAGCGCTGCTCCCAGTTCCTGCGCGACTCCAGCGAGTCCGCCTGGGAGGCGCTGATCAGCGAGGACTGAGCGCCGCGGGGTCGCGGGTTTCGGCTGTCAGCAGCCGAAACCCGCATGACACGCCGGGCCGACACGGCGTGTCGTGCGGGATCCGGCTGTCAGCAGCCGAAACCCGCAGCCTCCGTCAGCGAGGCGTGAGCAGCAGGCGGACCTTCTCCGCGCCGAGGGCGAGGAACAGCGTCGGCAGGCGCGGCCCGCGGTCGGCGTCGACGAGCAGGCGGTAGAGCAGCCGGAAGAACTCCTTCTGGTCCTGCTTGACCTGGTCGGTCGGAGCGTCGTCGAGGCCCAGGCCCCGGGCGAGCTTCGGGACGCCGTAGACGAGCGCGGTCGTCGACTCCAGCTCGAGGCGGTCGGGCAGCCGGTCCAGCAGCTGGCGCAGCCAGAGCTCCTCGTCCTCCGACAGCGCGGCCAGCCGATCGGTGTCGGGCTCCGCGCGGACGGTGGTGCGGTCCTGCGCCGGCACGAACTCCGACACCCACGTCATCGCCCGGGTGAGCCGGGGCTCGAGCTGGGCGACGCTGGCGTGCTCGTGGCCGACGTCGCCGACGATCCGGCTGATGAGCTCGGCGCTGCCGGCGGTCACGTCGGCGACCGACGACAGCAGGCGGAACGGGACGACGACCTCGGGGGTCGGCAGGGTGCCCGCGCTCGACGTCGCCGACGCGCGCTCGAACGCCAGCACCTGGGCGTCCCGGCGCGCGGGGTCGTCAGCCTTGCGGCCGAGGGCGTCCCACTCGTCGTACAGCCGCACGACCTCGGCGCCGAAGTCGATCGTGAACGCCTGCTTGGGCTGGCGCCGCACGTAGAGCCAGCGCAGGATCGGCGCCTCGAGCACCCGCAACGCGTCGGCCGCGGTCGGGACGCCGCCCGCGGACGACGACATCTTCTGCACGCCCGCGAAGCCGACGAACGCGTAGGCGACGTAGGAGGGTGCGCGGAAGTCGAAGACCCGCTTCACCAGCTCCTTGCCGACCGTGTACGACGAGCCCGGCGTCGAGTGGTCGAGCCCACCGGGCTCGAAGTCGACGCCCTCGAAGGCCCAGCGCATCGGCCAGTCGACCTTCCAGACCAGCTTGCCCTCGTGGTCGGTGGCGACGTTCGTGACGCCGCTGAAACCGCACGAGGTGCAGGTGTAGGACAGGTCGGTCGTCGCGTCGTCGTACGCCGTGATCTCGACCGTGTCGCGGCCGCACTGCCGGCAGTAGGGCTTGTAGGGGAAGCGCGCCAGGTCGCCGGACCCGGTCGGCGCGTCGTCCTCGTCGGCGACGGAGTCCTCGAGCGCCTCGGCCTCCTGCTCGTTCTCCGCCCCTGCTCGTTGACTCAGCGGCTCGGCCTTCTTCGTGCGGTGCTTCGCGAGCACCTCCTCGATGACGTCGCGGTGCCGGATCGCGTGGAGGACCTGCTCGGTGTAGGTGCCGGCGCGGTAGTGCTCGGTCTGGGAGACCTCCTCCATCTCCACGCCCATCTCGGCGAGCGCGGCGCGCAGCGGGGCCTTGAAGTGCTCGGCCCACGACTCGTGGCACTCCCACGGGTCGGGGACGGCCGACAGCGGCCGCCCGATGTGCTCGCTCCACGACGGGTCGACCCCCGCCGGGACCTTGCGGAACCGGTCGAAGTCGTCCCAGCTGTGGAGGTGGCGTACGGCGATGCCGCGCCGCCGGATCTCCTCGGCCACGAAGTGGGGGGTGATGAACTCGCGCAGGTTGCCCAGGTGGATGGGGCCCGACGGGCTGGCGCCCGACGCGCACGTGATCACGTGGCCCGCGAGGTCCTCGCCGTGACGCTGCTGCGCGTGGCGGATCGCGTCGTCGGCTGCGCGGGTGACCCAGTCGGTCGGGTCGCCGGAGGCGCCTCGTGCCATCGGTGCTGCTCCTGCGGGGTGGGGGACGTCCGGCGCCCCACGCTACCGGGCCGGTTCCGCCGGTCGGCCGGGTGGCCGACCGGGTGGCTGACCGGGTGGCTGACCGGATGCTGGCCAGGGACCGACGTGCGGAAGGGCGCCGGAGCCGCCGCCCAGTGGCAGTTCCGACGCCCTTGCCCGGTCACGTCCTCGACACGACCGATCCCCCGATGCGGGTCGTGTCGGGCGAGTCACGCCCCGAGAAAGGCGCGCGACCGTCGACGTGACATCGGAAATCCTGCTATGACACGTCCGTGCCAGCGCGAGACAACCGGCCGCTGACACTAAGATGCCAAACATGGCGCGCGCTGAGCCGAGCACGGTGCTCACCGCTCTCGGGTTCAGTCCGGCGGTCGAGCGCACCTACGAGCAGGTCCGGCGCCAGTCGGGCCAGCGGCTGGAGTGGGCCGCCGCGGCGGTGTCCCGGACACCGGAGCAGCTGCTCGCGGAGGTCGCTCCGCTGGTCGAGCGCGGGATTGTGCGGTTCGACGCCGACAACCGGATCCACGTGGAGTCGCCCGCCCAGGCGCTCGCGCGGCTGATCGTGCAGCTCAGCGAGGCCGCGTCGCGCTCGCACGCCGAGCTCGCCGACCTGGCCAGCGCCGTCCCGCTCCTCGTGGCCGGCGCGGCCCGGCCGGCCGAGGGGGAGGTCGACGAGGTCCACCCGCTCGACGGCGAGATCAGCACCGGTGGCAACGCCGCGATGCTGATCGCGGCGCTCATCCGGCAGAGCAAGGGCGACCTGGCGTGGCTGCGGCCCGACCAGTGGCGGATCCAGCGCGAGGACGCGATGCTCCAGGTGATCCGCGACCTGGTCGCGGAGGGTCGGCGGTCCCGCGCCATCTACCCGATCCGGGTGCTCCAGGAGGCCCCCGACGTCATCCGGCGCCGGGCCGAGGCGGGGGAGCAGATCCGGGTGCTGCCGGACCTCCCGACGCGGATGTTCGTCATCGGCACGACCCACGCGGTGCTGCCCGAGCCCCTCGGCTTCATCGACGAGCCGCGCACCCTGGTCCGCCAGCAGGGCATCGTGGAGGCGCTCGCGCTCCTGTTCGAGCTCTACTGGGAGCGCGCCGACCCGGTCCTCGGCGTGGGCGACCACGTCCAGCCCGACGTACGACGGGCGCTGCTGCGCCAGCTCGCCAACGGTGCCCACGACGAGCAGATCGCCCGGCAGCTCGGCCTCAGCCTGCGCACGGTGCGCCGCCGGGTGGCGGACCTGATGACCGAGCTCGGGGCCGACAGCCGGTTCCAGGCCGGCGTCGAGGCGGTACGGCGCGGCTGGGTGTGAGGGCCTTTGCGGTCGGGCGCCTGACGGCGGCGTCCTGCGGGTCGCCTGGGGTTGCGACCGACAGGCCGGCGACGGGGCGGCGCGGCTGGGGCGGACGCTGGCTCCCGGCTCACGGTCGCCACGCTGGGGGTACGGATCAATCCGGTTCATCCACGCCACCGCGCTCCCACGAGGCCGTGTGAGGCGAGCGGCGCAGGACGTCATCACATCTGAGCAACCGTCACCACGATCCTGATGACCTCCCGCGTCCGACGGGAGAGCGCGACCCCTCAGGGAAGCAGCATGTGGTACGCCGCGGGCTCGACGTGCCAGGTGCGCTGCCGCTCGGGGCCGTAGACCTCGCCGTCGGCGCTGCACCAGAACGGGCCGCCCGAGACCGAGACCCGGCCGCCGCGCAGGTAGGTGACGTCCTCGCGCTCGTGGTGGCTGGCGAAGCCGAGGCGGACGGCGTAGAGGACCCGCGCCAGGGGGCCGGTCGACCGCGAGATCAGCACGTCGACCTGGCCGTCCTCGGGGTCGGCGTCCGGCGTCAGGTGGGTGCCGCCGCCGACGGACGGGCCGTTGCCGACGGCGACCATCAGCACCGGGCGGTCGAGGTCGGAGACCACCTCGCCGTCGATCTCGACGCGCAGGCGCACGGTGGCCGGGTCCAGGGCGGTGAGCAGGGCGCCGATCGGGTAGGCGATGCGCCCGAAGCGCTTCTTCAGGCTCGCGCCCCGACGGCTCGCGTCGGCACCGGCGCCCACGTGGACGCTGTTGACGACGATCTCGCCGACCTCGTCGACCACGAGGTCGATCGGCCGCGGGTTGTCGCGCAGCACCACCTCGGCGGCCTCCGCGGGGTCGAGCGGGATGTCGGTGCCGCGGGCGAAGTCGTTGCCCGTGCCGAGCGGCAGCAGGCCCAGGACCGCGTTCTTCAGCTCCTGGCGCCGGTGGAGCGCGGCGATCACCGCGTGCAGGCTGCCGTCGCCGCCGGCGACGACGATGCGCCGCGACCCGGCGCGGTGCAGGACGCCGTCGAGCTCGCCGGGGTTGGAGGTCGCGGCGACCTCGACCGAGGCGCGCTCGCGCAGGACGGCGAGCGCCGCGTCGAGGTTCTCCTCGTCCGCCGTCCCGGCGTCGCTGTTGGTGATGACGAGGAGGGGGTCCACGCCGCGGACCCTATCCCCTCGCCCCGGGGCCCCGGCCAGGGCCGAGGCGGGTGGACCGGGCCGGAGTGGTCGAGCCGACGAGGCCGGGCGGTCGCTTTGGTAACGTGTGGCCGCAAGAGCTCCGGTGCTGTTGTGCCGGAGCTGTTTGCGTCTCTGACGGACTCTGCAGCGAGAAGGTGACCCCATGCCGGCCATCGCCATCATCGGCGCCCAGTGGGGCGACGAGGGGAAGGGCAAGGCGACCGACCTCCTCGGCTCCCGGGTCGACTACGTCGTGAAGTTCAACGGCGGCAACAACGCCGGCCACACCGTGGTGATCACCCAGCCCGACGGGAGCAGCGAGAAGTACGCCCTCCACCTCCTGCCCAGCGGCATCCTCACCCCGGGCTGCACCCCGGTGATCGGCAACGGCGTCGTGGTCGACCTCGCGGTGATGTTCGAGGAGCTCGACGCGCTCGTGGCCCGCGGCGTCGACGTCAGCCGCCTGCAGATCAGCGCCAACGCCCACGTGATCGCGGAGTACAACCGGGCCCTGGACAAGGTCACCGAGCGCTTCCTCGGCAGCCGCCGGATCGGCACGACGGGCCGTGGCATCGGCCCGACCTACGCCGACAAGATGAACCGCATCGGCATCCGGGTGCAGGACCTCTTCGACGAGAAGATCCTGACCCAGAAGGTCGAGGGCGTCCTGGAGCTGAAGAACCAGGTCCTCACCAAGATCTACAACCGCCGCGCCTCCACTGTCGAGGGCACCGTCGAGGAGCTGCTCTCGTACGCCGACCGCCTCCGCCCGATGGTCAGCGACACCGGGCTGCTCCTCAACCAAGCGCTGGACCGCGGCGAGACGGTGCTGCTCGAGGCCGGGCAGGCGACCCTGCTCGACGTCGACCACGGCACCTACCCCTTCGTCACCTCGTCCTCGGCGACCGCCGGGGGCGCGTGCACCGGATCCGGCATCCCGCCGACCCGCCTGGACCGGATCATCGGGATCGTCAAGGCCTACACCACCCGCGTCGGCGAGGGCCCGTTCCCGACCGAGCTCCACGACGACGCGGGTGAGCACCTGCGCAAGACCGGCGCCGAGTACGGCACCACGACGGGCCGCCCGCGCCGCTGCGGGTGGTACGACGCGGTCATCGCCCGCTACGCCGCGCGGGTCAACGGGGTGACCGACTTCGTCCTCACCAAGCTCGACGTGCTCACCGGCCTGGAGCAGGTGCCGGTCTGCGTCGCCTACGACGTGGACGGCACCCGCCACGACGAGATGCCGGTCAACCAGAGCGACTTCCACCACGCCGTACCGATCTACGAGTACCTCCCCGGCTGGTGGGAGGACATCTCGCAGGCCCGCACCTTCGAGGACCTGCCGGCCAACGCGCGGGCGTACGTCGAGACGGTCGAGGCGATGTCGGGTGCGCGCATCTCCGCGGTCGGGGTCGGCCCGTCGCGCGACGCCACCGTCGTGCGGCACGACCTGGTCTGAGCCTGGTCCTGGATCCCGGCGGACCCTCGCCGTCCGAGGGCGCAGGGGCTAGCGTTCCGCGACATGACCGACCTGGACCCGGTGCGGGCGATCGACCGGCTGCGCGCGACCTTCGGCGGGCCGGACCGCCACCGCACCCTGCACGCCAAGGGGCGCTTCTACGCCGGGACCTTCACCGCGACCCCGGAGGCGGCGGCGCTGGGTCGCGCCGGGCACCTGGCCGGTGACCCGGTGCCCGTGGTGGTGCGGTGGTCGAACGCGGGCGGCGACGCCGGCGTCCCGGACAAGGTCCCCGACATCCGTGGCATGGCGGTGAAGTTCCGGCTGCCGGACGGCACGGAGACCGACCTGCTCGGCCAGACCTCGCGGCGGTTCCCGACCGACAGCCCGGAGGAGTTCGTCGCGATGACGGAGGCGTCGCGGCACCAGGCCACGTTCCCGCTGTTCCTGCTGCGGCACCCACGGATGGTGCCCGCGATCCTCGACGGCCTGCGCAGCAAGGCGGTCTCGTCGCCCCGGAGCTTCACCGAGCGCACGTACTACCCGATCCACGCCTACGGGTGGCGCGACGCCGACGACCGGCTGAGCTGGGTGCGGTACATCTTCGTCCCGCAGGACACCGCGCCGCTGGCGCAGGCCTTCGGCGGCCCCGACCGGCTCTTCGAGGAGATGTCCGCGCGGCTGGCGCAGGGCCCGGTGCGGTACGACGTCCACCTCCAGGTGGCCGGTCCGGGTGACGACCCGCACCGCGCGACGTCGGTGTGGAAGCACGCGCGCGAGCTGCTCGGCGGGACGATCGAGGTGACCGAGGAGCTTCCCGACCAGGATCCCCTGGTCTTCGACCCGGCCCGGGTGGTCGACGGCATCGAGCTGTCCGACGACCCGATCCTGCGGTACCGCCCGTCCGCCTACTCGGAGTCGATCAGCCGTCGCACCTAGCGCGCCCTAGGCTGGTCGTCCGTGAGGACCACCCCGCGATCCGTGCTCGTCATCGGCACCGGCGGCCGCGAGCACGCGCTCGCGATCGCGCTGTCCCAGGACCCGTCGGTCACCGAGGTGCACGCCGCGCCCGGCAACCCGGGCATCGCCGCGGTCGCGACGCTGCACGACGTCGACCCGATGTCCGCGCCCGCGGTGGCCGACCTGGCGGCCTCGCTCGGGGTGGACCTGGTGGTCGTCGGCCCGGAGGCACCGCTGGTCGCGGGCGTCGCCGACGCTGTCCGCGAGCGCGGGATCGCGGTCTTCGGCCCCTCCCGCGCGGCTGCCCGGCTCGAGGGCTCCAAGGCGTTCTCGAAGGGCGTGATGGAGGCTGCCGGCGTGCCCACGGCGGGGGCGCGCACGTGCGGGACCGCGGCCGAGGTCGAGGCCGCGCTCGACGCCTTCGGGGCGCCGTACGTGGTCAAGGACGACGCGCTCGCCGCCGGCAAGGGCGTCGTGGTGACCCGGGACCGGGCGGAGGCGCTCGCGCACGCCGCGCTGTGCCTGTCACGCGAGGGCGGCCGGGTGGTGGTCGAGGAGTTCCTCGACGGCCCCGAGGTCTCGGTCTTCGCCGTGTGCGACGGGACGACGGCGTACGCCCTCCAGCCGGCGCAGGACTTCAAGCGGATCTTCGACGGCGGCCGCGGCCCCAACACCGGCGGGATGGGTTCCTACACGCCGCTCGCGTGGGCGCAGGACGACCTGGCCGACGTCGTGCTCGACCGCGTGGTCCGGCCGACGCTGGCGGAGATGGGCCGGCGTGGTACGCCGTTCGTCGGCTGCCTCTACGTCGGGCTCGCGCTGACCGCCGCCGGGCCGCGCGTGATCGAGTTCAACGTGCGCTTCGGCGACCCCGACGTCCAGCCGGTGCTCGCCGTCCTCGCCTCGCCGCTCGGCGAGCTGCTGCTGGCGGCCGCGCAGGGCCGGCTCGCGGACGTGCCCGCCCCGGCCTTCCGGGGCGGTGCTGCGGTCAGCGTCGTGCTGGCGTCGGCCGGCTACCCGGAGTCGTCCTCGAAGGGCGACGTCATCGCCGGGGTCGGGGACGCCGCCGCGTGCGAGGGGGTCGACGTCGTCCACGCCGGTACCGCGGTCGACGGCGACCGGCTGGTCACCGCCGGCGGTCGGGTCCTCGCCGTGCGCGCGGTCGGCGCCGACGTCCCCGACGCCCGGGCTCGCGCGTACGCCGCCGCCGACCTGATCACCTTCCCCGGCCTCCAGCGGCGCAGCGACATCGCCGCCGAGCCGCTCGGTGTCGTGGAGGGCGCCTCGGTCGCCGACCGTTGAATCGAGCCTTCCGTCGGTTGAATCGAGAGTTCCGTCGGTCGAGTCGCGACTTCTGGGCAGGTCGATGGCCAAAGGTCTCGATTCAACCGACGGAACTCTCGATTCGACCGTGCGTGCGGGCGTGGGAGGATGGGGACCCGTGAGCGTCCCCAACGTCCTGGCCACCCGCTACGCGTCCGCCGAGCTGCGGGGCATCTGGTCCCCCGAGCACAAGGTGCTGCTGGAGCGTCAGCTGTGGCTCGCGGTGCTGGAGGCGCAGCGCGACCTCGGGATCGAGGTGCCGGACGGGGTGGTCGAGGCCTACCGCGGGGTGGTCGACCTCGGCGAGAAGGGCGTCGACCTCGAGTCGATCGCGGCGCGCGAGCGGGTGACCCGTCACGACGTGAAGGCGCGGATCGAGGAGTTCTCGGCGCTCGCCGGCCACGAGCACATCCACAAGGGCATGACCTCGCGCGACCTGACCGAGAACGTGGAGCAGCTACAGGTCAAGCAGTCGCTCGCCCTGGTCCGCGACCGGGCCGTCGCCGCGCTGGCGCGGCTGGCGCGGCTCGCCGCGGAGCACGAGACGACCGTGATGGCCGGCCGCAGCCACAACGTCGCGGCCCAGGCGACCACGCTGGGCAAGCGGTTCGCCACGGTCGCCGACGAGATGCTCGTCGCGCTCGACCGGGTCGAGGACCTGCTCGCCCGTTACCCGCTGCGCGGCATCAAGGGCCCCATGGGCACCGCGCAGGACATGCTCGACCTGCTCGACGGCGACGCTGCGAAGCTGGCCGAGCTCGAGCAGCGCGTGGCGCAGCACCTCGGCTTCGAGAAGGTGCTCACCAGCGTCGGCCAGGTCTACCCCCGCAGCCTCGACCTCGACGTGGTCAGCGCGCTGGTCCAGCTGGTCGCCGGCCCCTCCAACCTCGCCACCACGGTCCGGCTGATGGCCGGCAACGAGCTGGTCACCGAGGGCTTCAAGGAGGGCCAGGTCGGTTCCTCGGCGATGCCGCACAAGATGAACAGCCGCTCCTGCGAGCGCGTCAACGGCCTGTCGGTCGTCCTGCGCGGCCACCTGTCGATGGTCGGCGAGCTGGCCGGCGACCAGTGGAACGAGGGCGACGTCTCCGACTCCGTCGTACGACGGGTGGCGCTTCCCGACGCCTTCTTCGCCGCCGACGGGCTCTTCGAGACGTTCCTGACGGTGCTCGACGAGTTCGGCGCCTTCCCGGCAGTGATCCAGCGCGAGCTCGACCGGTACCTGCCCTTCCTGGCCACCACCAAGGTGCTGATGGCCGCGGTCCGCAACGGGGTCGGCCGCGAGGCCGCGCACGAGGCGATCAAGGAGGCCGCGGTCGGCACCGCGCTCGACATGCGGCGGGGCCAGGCCGAGAACGACGTGTTCGCCCGGCTGGCCGCCGACCCGCGCCTCGGCCTGACCGCCGACCAGCTCGGCTCGCTGGTCGCCGAGCCGATCACGTTCACCGGTGCCGCGGTCGCCCAGGTGCAGGCGGTCGTACGACGGGTCGCCGACGTGGCCGCGCAGCACCCCGACGCCGCGGCGTACTCGCCCGGCGCGATTCTCTAGGGAGCGCCTGCAACGCCGGGGCGGGTGCCGGACATGAGCAGGGCATGAGCTCGGGGCGCGAGGACGACTTCCGGCGGCTGTACGCCGCGCACTTCGACGCGGTCCTCGGCTTCGCGATCCGCCGCACCGACCGCCCCGAGGACGCCGCCGACGCCACCGCGGAGACCTTCCTCGTCGCCTGGCGCCGGCTCGCGCACGTGCCGGCGGGGGCCGACCAGCGGCCGTGGCTCTACGGCGTGGCGCGCCGGGTGCTGGCGAACCAGCGGCGGGGGGACCGGCGGCGCAGCTCCCTCGGCGACCGGCTGCGTCGCGAGCTCGCGACCGCGATGCCCGACACCAGCGACGAGGTCGTCCAGCGCGCCGACGTGACCGCCGCGATGCGGCGCCTGAGCGCGCGCGACCAGGAGGTGCTCGAGCTGCACCTGTGGGAGGGCCTCGAGCCGCGGGAGATCGCCGAGGTCCTCGGGATCACCACCACCGTCGTACGACCCCGGCTGTCGCGGGCCCGCGCCCGCCTGCGCGAGCTCCTCGGCAACGATCCGGTCCCGCCCGGACATCCACCCTCCAGACGCCCCCAGCTCACCCGGAAGGAGCAGCCGTGAACCCCCAGCTCACCGACGACGCCGTCGCCGCGCTGCCGCTCCACGCGGGGCGGGCCGAGCTCCTGGAGGAGATCATGCAGACGCCCGTCCTCGACGACCGTCCCCTCGCCACCCCCGACACCCGGCGGCGCCGGGGCTGGCTGGCCCCGGTCGCCGCTGCCGCCGCCGTGGCCGTCCTCGCGGGCGGCACCGCCTGGTGGGCGGGTGCCCGCGGTCCGGACCCGGAGACCGCGCCGCCGGTGGCGGGCGGGGGACCGGCCACGGCCGGGGCGCCGGCCGACGCCTACCGCGCCGTGCTCGACGCCGAGGGCTGGAGGGTCGAGGACGTCTACGACGACGCGAAGCAGGACACCGGCGACATCGGCTACAGCAAGGACGGTGCCAGCCTCGAGGTCGACTGGTACCCCGCGGCCGGCTACGACTCCCGCTACGACGACCGGCGCCACATCACCGACCCGCCGTCGGACGGCTCGCCCGTGGACCTGCTCGGGCTGCCGAGCAGCATGTGGGCCTACTCCGCCGACGACCACACGGTGATCCGCCCGGTCGAGAACGGCCACTTCCTCGAGGTCCGCGGCAGCGGCCTGACCGAGCAGCAGTACGTCGCCCTGCTCGGTCAGCTGCGGCTCGTCGATGCCGACGGGTTCGAGGCGGCCCTGCCGGAGGGCTACGTGACGACCTCCGAGCGGCGCGGGCAGATCGACGAGATGCTGGACGGCATCGCGCAGGTGGCGAAGCCCCTCCTCCCCGCCGGCATGGACCGCTCCTCGATCACCTCCGACCAGACCGACCCCTACCACCTCGGCGCCGACGTGACCGGTCAGGTCGCTTGTGCGTGGGTGGGCCAGTTCGCCGAGGCGACCCGCGCTGGGGACGAGTTCGCGGCCCAGCGGGCCGTCGGGGTCATGGAGACGTCCTACCGCTGGCCGGTGCTGAAGCAGATGGACGCCCGGGGCGACTGGCCGGAGTGGATCTGGTCGATGGCGGACGAGATGACCGCCGGGCAGGTGCCGCCGGGGTGGCGCCAGAGCTGCGCCGACTGACGGCCGGCCCCGGCGCGGCGCGGCGGGCGCCGATGGGCGCTGCCGATGGGGGTGGGACGACGAAGTCCGACGCGGGACGACGAAGCTTCGTCGTCCCGCCCGGAGTTTCGTCGGCCGGCCGACGAAACTCGCGACCCGGCCGGGGTTCCGTCGGGGTCACGCCGCCCGCAGCGCTCGGACCGCCATGGCCAGCGAGGCGGTGAGCAGCACCAGGCCGGTGAGCAGTGCCGCGCGCAGCCCGGCGCCGCCGCCGTGCCCGGCCAGGGTGAGCTGGTAGACGGTCATCGCCAGAGCGGCACCGATCGCGGCACCGATGCGCTGGCCGGTCTGGAGTGCGCCGCCGGCCGCACCGCCCATCCGCGGCGGGACGTCCTCGAGCGACAGCGTCATGTTCGGTGAGACCACGCCCCCGCCGCCGAGGCCGGCGACGAAGGTGACCGGGACCGCGGCCAGCCAGAGCAGGTCGCTCGGCACCGCCGGCACGACGAGGGCGACCAGCAGCACGCCGGACATCATCACGGCCAGGGCGAGCACGGTGACCTTGCGGTGCAGGTCGGAGACGACGCGCCCGGACAGTGGGGCGGTGATCGCCGAGCCCACGGCGAACGGGCACATCAGCAGACCGGCCTCGAGCGCGGTGAGGCCGAGCTCCTCCTGGTAGTAGACCGACAGCACCAGGAAGAACCCGGTGAACCCGGTGAAGTAGAGGGCCCCCACCGCGACGCCGTTGGCGTAGCCCGGTGTCCGCCGGAGCAGCCCGATGTCGAGGAGCGGCGCGCCGCCCCGGCGTACCAGACCCAGCTCGCGGCGGACGAACGCCCACCCCAGCGGTACGGCGCCGAGCAGGAGCAGCAACGGGAGCCGATCGCCACCCTCCGCGGCGACGGTGGGCAGCAGGATGCACAGCACCGCACCGCCGAGCAGCGCCGCGCCCAGCAGGTCCAGGTGGGTGCCGGTCTCGCGCTGGTCGCGGGGGCGCTGCGGGACCATCCGGGCCACGGCCACCATGGCGGCCAGGCCGATCGGGACGTTGACCAGGAAGATGTAGCGCCAGCCGTGCTCCTCGCCGAAGGCGGCGATGACGAGGCCGCCGAGGACCGGGCCGGTGGCAGCGGAGATCGACACGACCAGGCCGAAGAGCCCGAACGCCTTGGCGCGCTCGCGGCCGCGGAAGAGCTGCTGGATGATCCCCGAGTTCTGCGGCGTCAGCAGGCCGGCGCTCGCGCCCTGGGCGAGCCGGCCCACCACGACCCACACGGCGCTCGGGGCCAGGCCGACCCCGGCGCTCGCGGCGATGAACCCCGCCAGGCCGATCAGCATCATGGTGCGGCGGCCGTAGGCGTCGCCGAGCCGGCCGCCGGTGACCAGGGTCAGCCCGAAGGCGAGCGCGTAGCCCGAGACCACCCACTGGACGGTCGCGGCCGAGGTGTGCAGCCCGGACTGGATCGAGGGGATCGCGACGTTGACGATCGTGACGTCGAGCAGCGCCATGAAGCCGATGACGAGCGACACCGTGAGGATCCGCCAGCGCCGCGGGTGCGGCTCCTCCTCACCGGCACGCCCCCGGTGCTCCTCCGCGTGCTCCTCCGCGTGCTCCTCGGCCTCGTGCTCCCACGTGGCCAGCGGCTCCTCCGTCACCGCGTCATGGTTCCCGCGGCAGGATGGGGCCATGCCCGAGCCGGAGCGCACCGCCGTCGACCTGGTCGTGACCGGCCGCGTCCAGGGGGTCTCGTTCCGTGCGTACGCCGAGCGCGAGGCCGCTCGCCTCGGTGTGGTCGGCTGGGTGCGCAACGAGCCGGGCGGCGCGGTCGCCGCGCACGCGGAGGGGCCGGCCGATGCGATCGACGCCTTCGTGCGCTGGTGCCACGAGGGGCCGTCGTGGGCGCGGGTCGAGGGCGTCGACGTGCAGCCCGGCGAGGACACGGGCGCGACGTCGTTCCGGATCCGCTACTGACCCCTGCGGCGCGGACTTCGTGGGTGATCCCTGGACTTCGTGGGTGTTGCAACACCCGACAAGTCCAGGCTTCCCCGGCCAGCCGGGGAAACCTGCAGCAGGGCGATCACATCCGCGCGTGACCGCCCCAGTTCGCCAGCTTGGTCGCGACGACGTGCAGGTCGGCCCGCCAGGCGGCCTCGGGGACGGGCGGCAGGATGTCGTCCCACTCCACCGCGTAGGACCCCTTGACCTGGGCGAAGCCCTCCGGCCGGGCGACGAACCAGATGTGCGAGTGCGCCGAGCCGTCGCCCCAGCGGTTGACGTGGCAGCGGCCGATGCCCGGCAGCGCCTCGATGATCCGGACCAGCCGGTTGGCGATCCGGCCGAGCTCGCCGGCGTGCTCGTCGTCGAACCCGCCGACGTCGAAGTGCTCACGCGTCCACAGGGTCAGCACCAGCGGCAGGCCGGACGGCTCGGGGGTCGTGGTCAGGACCCAGTGCTCGTCCTCCCACACGACCCGGGCCGGGTCGAAGCCGGCGCACGCCCAGCACGGCCGCCCGCCCTCCTCGCCCGCCCGTGGGGCCTCGGACCCGGGCGCGGCGAGCGGCTTCGGCACGACGGCCCCGTCGACGGCCTCCCAGGGAAAGATGTCCCACGCGATCGTCGCCGGGGTGGGCAGCTGCCCGTCCTCGGCGGCGGCGCGGACCCGTGCGTACATCTCCGCTGCTGACTCCGGCATGGCGTCACTCTGCCAAACCCGGGTTGCACCGCCGGTCGGCGGCCCCAAGGATCACCCGCATGGGTGTCCCCGTCACCGTCTCGATCACGCGCACCGTCGCGCCCGACCACAGCGACGAGATGCTCGCCTGGATCCGGGCGGGCTCGCAGCTGGCCACCCGCTTCGACGGGTTCCTCGGGTCCGGCTGGGTGCGTCCCTCGCCGGACTCCGCGGAGTGGCACATGCTCTACCGGTTCGCCGACGAGGACTCCCTCGCCGCCTGGGAGGCCTCGCCCCAGCGGCGCTGGTGGCTGGGCGCCGCGCAGGGCCTGGTGGGGGAGTCACGCATCGAGCGCCGCACCGGCATCGAAGGCTGGTTCGACCCGCCCGTCGCCCGCGACGTCGAGGACCTGCGGCCGGCGCCGCCGGCGCCTCCGCGCTGGAAGCAGGCGTGCGTGATCTTCCTGGTCTTCTACCCGCTCAGCGTGCTGGCCAACTGGGCAGCCGGTCACACGATCTGGAGCTGGCCGCTGCTCCTGCGCGTGCTCGCCGTGGTGCTGGTGATGACGCCGGTGATGACGTACGTCGCGCTGCCGTGGATCACCCGCCGCATGGAGTGGTGGCTGCAGGGCCGGCCGGCGCCCTGGCGCCGCTAGTCCGGTGACCTGACCGCCCCGACATCAGCCGCTCCGACGTCAGTCGTCTCGACGTCAGCCCTCGGCGCGCAGCACGGCCGGGTCGACCAGGCCGGCGAGCTGCTCCTCGACGGGGTGCTCGGACGGCTGGTCGGGGAAGTCGTGCTCGTGGGCGATGTGCTCGACGACCTCGTTCTCGTGCGCCACCGACTCGGCCGGCGACTCCGACGCCACGGCGCCGAAGTCGGGGTGCGGGGGTTCGCTCGCCCCGTGCTGCGAGGTCATGGGGCGACGGTAGCCACGCGATCGCGGCACGGCTGGTGTTCGCCGGAAGTCGCCGCGTGCCGGTCTGGTCAGGGCGGTCCCTAGAGTGGACCCGTGCCCGAGCTCAACATCCCGGCCGCGCCCGTCCTCGACGGGGCCACCCACCTCCACAGCGGGAAGGTGCGCGACCTCTACGAGCTGCCCGGCGGTGACCTGCTCATGGTCGCCAGCGACCGGATCTCGATCTTCGACTTCGTGCTCGACACCACGATCCCCGACAAGGGCGAGATCCTCACCCGGATGTCGTTGTGGTGGTTCGGCCAGCTCGCCGACCTGGTCCCGAACCACGTGATCTCGACCGACGTCCCCGCGCAGGTGAGAGGCCGGGCCGTCGTCTGCGAGCGGCTCGCGATGCACCCCGTCGAGTGCGTGGCGCGCGGCTACCTCACCGGGTCGGGCCTGCTCGACTACCGCGCGACCGGGGAGGTCTGCGGGATCGCGCTCCGGCCCGGTCTCGAGGACGGCAGCCGGCTGCCCGAGGCGATCTTCACCCCGGCGACCAAGGCCGACCTCGGCGAGCACGACGAGAACGTGTCGTACGACGCGGTCGCCGCGACGATCGGGCCCGAGCGCGCCGCCGAGCTGCGGGACCTCACGCTCGCGGTCTACGGCCGGGCCGAGGCGATCGCCCGCGAGCGCGGGATCATCCTGGCCGACACCAAGCTGGAGTTCGGCGCCCGGGCCGACGGCACGACGGTGCTCGGCGACGAGGTGCTCACGCCCGACTCCTCGCGGTTCTGGCCCGCCGACGAGTGGCGCCCGGGGCAGGCGCAGCCGTCGTACGACAAGCAGATCGTGCGCAACTGGGCGCTCTCCCCGGAGTCCGGCTGGGACCGCGCGTCGGGTGAGGCGCCGCCGCCGCTGCCACCTGAGGTCGTCGAGCGCACCCGGAGCAGGTACGTCGAGGCCTACGAGCTGCTGACCGGGGAGCGGTTCTGAGCCGGGGCGGGCGCGGGACCGTCGCCTTCCCGGTCGCCCCCGAGGTCGCCTTCGACTATCTCGTCGACCCGGCGAACCGGGCCGAGTGGCAGTCGTCGCTGCGCCGCGTCGAGCACGTCGTCGGAACGCCTCGGGTCGGCCAGACGTGGGTCGACGTGACGAAGCCGGGGCTGCGGCCACGGATGCGTACGACGATCCTCGAGCGCCCGGTCCGGTGGGCCGAGTCCGGGACCTGGCGCGGTGTCCGGGCCGACCTCGAGCTGGCCTTCGCCCCCGCGGGCGTCGGGTGCGACGTCACGTTCGCCTTCGCGGTGCACGTGCTCGGCCCCGTGGGGCGCGCATTCACGGCGATCAGCGTGCCGGCGGTGCGCAGCGACCTGCGACGTGCTGCGGAGGTCTTGTCGCGCCGTTCGTGACCGGTGAGTAGGTTGGCCGCGAACCCCCTCCCGGAAGAGGGCTGAGTGATGGAGGCCACGCCGTGACGACGTACAACCTGGCGACGCTGCTCGAGAAGAGTGCGCAGGACTTCCCCGAGCGGACCGCCGTGGTCCTGCCGCGACCTGACGGCGAGGCGACGCGCCTGACCTACGCCGAGGTCGACGCGTTCGCGAACATGGTCGCCAACCTGCTGGTCTCGCGCGGGGTGCAGCCGGGCGACAAGGTCGCGCTCACCTGCCCGAACCTGCCGTTCTTCACCGTCGTCTACTTCGGCATCCTCAAGGCCGGGGCCACCGTGGTGCCGCTCAACGTCCTGCTCAAGGCCCGCGAGGTCGCCTACCACCTCGACGACTCCGACGCGAAGGCCTACTTCTGCTTCGAGGGCACCCCCGAGCTGCCGATGGCCGAGGCCGGCCACGCCGGCTTCTCGCAGGTCGACGGCTGCGAGCACTTCTTCGTCATCACCGCGGACCTCGCCGCGCCGTCGCCGATCGAGGGGGTCGAGACCATGGCGCAGGCGATGGGCGGGCAGCCGGCGACGTTCGACACCGTCGCCACCGACGAGGACGACACCGCGGTCATCCTCTACACCTCCGGCACCACCGGCCAGCCCAAGGGCGCCGAGCTGCGCCACCGCAACATGCGCGACAACGCGCTCTCGGGCGAGCCGCTCTTCGGAGCGAGCACCGAGCAGCCGGACACCTACTTCTGCGTGCTGCCGCTCTTCCACTCCTTCGGCCAGACCGTCTGCCAGAACGGCGCCTTCGCCTACGGCGGCACCGTCGTGATGCTGCCGCGCTTCGAGGCGCACACCGCCCTGCGCCTGATGCTGTCGGAGGGGATCTCGTTCTTCGCCGGTGTGCCGACCATGTACTGGGGCCTGCTCGGCGCGCTCGCCGACGATCCTGGACTCGACGTCTCGACGATCGCCGCCCACCTCCGGGTGGCGGTGGCCGGCGGGTCCGCCCTCCCGGTCGAGGTGCACAAGGAGTTCGAGAAGAAGTTCGGCGTCACCATCCTCGAGGGCTACGGCCTCTCGGAGACCTCCCCGGTCGCCTCGTTCTCCAAGTACGGCGAGCCGGTGCGGGTCGGCTCGATCGGCACGCCGATCCCGGGGGTCGAGATGAAGCTGATCAACCCCGACTGGACCGAGGTCGAGGGCGCCGACGAGATCGGCGAGATCGCGATCAAGGGCCACAACGTGATGAAGGGCTACTACAACCGCCCGGAGGCGACCGACGAGGCGATCCACGACGGTTGGTTCCGCTCGGGCGACCTCGGCAGGCGCGACGAGGACGGTTGGTACTACATCGTCGACCGGTCCAAGGACATGATCATCCGCGGCGGCTACAACGTGTACCCGCGCGAGATCGAGGAGGTCCTGATGACCCACCCCGACGTCTCGCTCGCCGCCGTGATCGGCGTCCCCGACGAGGTCCACGGGGAGGAGGTCAAGGCGGTCGTCATCCGCAACCCCGGCTCCTCGCTCACCGAGGACGAGCTCGTCGCCTGGGGCCGCGAGCAGATGGCGGGCTACAAGTACCCCCGCATCGTGCAGTTCGTCGACGCGCTCCCCATGACCTCGACCGGCAAGATCCTCAAGCGCGAGCTGTCGTAGGGGGTTGCGGGCCGGCGCGGCACTGCGCGTTCTCCCGGGCAGGTTGCCCAGGTCCCGGGCTCATCCCACCCGGTAGCGGACGTGCGTGGCGAGCGGGGAGTGCTCGGCCTCGAGGATCTCCAGCGTCGGCCGAATGCTGCCGTCGAAGATCCGCTCGCCCCCGCCGAGGACGACCGGGGCGATGTCGAGCGTGAGCTCGTCGAGCTCGCCCGCGGCGATCGCCTGGCGCACGGTCGACGCGCCGCCCGCGACGCTCACGTCGCCGTTCCCCGCCTCCCGGGCCAGCCGCAGCGCGTCGGCGAAGCCGGTGGTGACGAAGTGGAACGTCGTCCCGCCCACCATCTCGACCGGGTCGTGCTCGTGGTGGGTGAGCACGAACACCGGGGCGTGGTACGGCGGCTCCTCGCCCCACCAGCCGCGCCACTCGCCCGAGCCGTCGGTGGGCCGCCAGCTGTCCCAGCCGCCGCGCACCGGGCCGAACATGTTGCGCCCCATCACGTAGGCGCAGCCGGGGCGCAGGATCCGGTCGCTCCAGCGGGCGTCGACCTCGCCCTGGTCGGAGCCGAGGTGCCAGCGGTGCAGCGCCAACCCGCCGCGACCGAGGGGGTCGGCGAAGGACTGGTCCGGCCCGGCGACGTACCCGTCGAGCGAGATCGAGAGGTGTGCGGTGGTGAGGGTCATGGTGTCTCCGACTCGTGGGGGCGGCGGATTTCGTCGGCCGGCCGACGAAATCCGGGCGGGGACGACAAGGATTCGTCGTCCCGTCTCGGGTTCTGTCGGCCGGCCGACAAATCCCGAGCGAGAGGACGGCGAGCAGCGAGTGCCGCCCCGGTGCGGTCCCGCCTACTGCGCGAACGGGTCCGGCAGCGCGCCGGGCAGCTGGGCGAGCAGCGTGCGGGCGTCGGCGGCGACCTTGTGCTCGACCAGCACCTCGTAGCGGGTGGCGACGACCTGGGTCACCGAGGAGAAGTCGCGCTGGCCGCGGGTGAGGGCGTAGCCGAGGAGCGCCCACACCAGGCCGAAGAGCGCGCCGAGCAGGATCGTCGAGAGGATCATCGCCAGCACGTCCTCGTCGACGAAGAACGAGAAGATCAGGCCCACGAAGAGCCCCAGCCACAGGCCGGAGAGCACGCCGCCCGCGGCGACCCGGCCCCACGTGAGCCGGCCGGTGATCCGCTCGACCCGCTTCAGGTCGGTGCCGACGATCATCAGGTGCTCGACCGGGAACTTGTTGTCGCTGAGGAAGTCCACGGTCTTCTGGGCGGCCGCGTAGTCGTCGTACACGGCCAGCGACTGCGGGTACTGCAGGCGCAGCGGATTCATGCCGGGGCTGCCGGGGATGCCGGAGGACAGGCTCATGACCCCAGTCTGCCGCAGGCGCTCGGCGCGCCGACCGTTACGCTGGGGCCCGTGCCTCGCGTAGTCGTCGACGTCATGCCCAAGCCCGAGATCCTCGACCCCCAGGGCAAGGCCGTGCTCGGCGCCCTGCCCCGCCTGGGCTTCACCGGCGTCACCGACGTCCGTCAGGGCAAGCGGTTCGAGCTCGAGATCGACGGCGAGCTCACCGACGACGTCGTCGAGCAGGTGCGCCAGATGGCGGCCACCCTGCTCTCCAACCCGGTGATCGAGGACTACACGGTGTCGGTCGAGACCCTCCCGACCTCGGTGGAGACCGTCTCGTGAAGGTCGGGGTCGTCACCTTCCCGGGCTCCCTCGACGACGTCGACGCCCAGCGCGCGGTCCGCATCGGCGGCCACGAGGCGGTGGCGCTGTGGCACGGCGACCACGACCTCCGTGGCGTCGACGCGGTGGTGCTGCCGGGCGGGTTCTCGTACGGCGACTACCTGCGCTGCGGCGCGATCTCCCGCTTCTCACCGGTGATGACCGAGGTGATCGAGGCGGCCGGTCGGGGCCTGCCGGTCCTCGGCATCTGCAACGGCTTCCAGATCCTGTGCGAGTCCCACCTGCTGCCGGGCGCGCTGATCCGCAACGACCACCGCAAGTTCGTGTGCCGCGACCAGCGGCTCCGCATCGAGAACACCCGGACGCCCTGGACGTCGGCGTACGACGAGGGCGCCGAGGTCACCATCGTCCTCAAGAACGGCGAGGGCGGGTTCGTCGCCGACGCCGACACGCTCGACCGACTCGAGGGTGAGGGTCGCGTCGTCGCGCGCTACCTCGACGACAACCCGAACGGCTCGATGCGCGACATCGCCGGCATCACCAACGAGCGGGGCAACGTCGTCGGCCTGATGCCGCACCCCGAGCACGCGGTCGAGTCGCTGACCGGCGCCGGCACCGACGGCCTCGGCTTCTTCACCAGCCTGGCCGCAGCCGTCCTCGCGTGAGCCCGCTGCTCCTCTTCCGCCGGGTCGCGGTCGCCGAGGCGGTCACCTGGGCCCTGCTGCTGCTCGGGATGGTCCTCAAGTACGTCACCGGCACCACCGAGCTCGGCGTCCGCGTCTTCGGCATGCTCCACGGCGTCGTGTTCATCGCCTACTGCCTCACGGCCGTCCTGGTCGCCGTCGACCAGCGCTGGTCCCGCGGCCGGACGCTGCTGGGGCTGGTGTCCTCGGTGCCGCCGTTCGCGACCGTCCTCTTCGACCGGTACGCCGAGCGCCGCGGCGCACTCTCGGCCTCGTGGCGGCTGCGCGCGGACCGGCCCGCCGGCCGGGTCGAGGCCCTCGCCGCGTGGTTGGTCCGCAACCCGCTCCACGCCGCCGCGACCGGCGCGCTGGCGGTCGTCGCCCTCACCGGCCTCGCGCTCCTCGTCGGCCCGCCCGCCGGCTGAGCGCCCTCGGCCTCGGCCGCGGCGGTCCGCTCGGGCCGCCAGCTGTAACGCCCTGTTACTGCCTGTACCCACCCGGTTCCAACAGGGTGGGTACAAGGTGTCACAGGGCGTTACAGCACCAGCCGCCCGCCCGACAGGCTCAGCGACGGCCGGCCGCGAACGCCTTCCAGGCGACGGTGCCGACCACGCCGGACTGCTCGATGCCGATCGACTTCTGCCAGGCGCGGACGGCGATGGTGGTGGTGGCGTCGAAGACGCCGGTCGCCCGCAGCGGGGTCGCCCGGTCGGTGACGGCGTTGAGGGCGCGCTGGACCCGGCGGACCGCCGGGCCGGCGGAGCCGTACTTCACGACCGGCCGGTCGCCGGCGATGAGCAGCGACATCCAGCTGCGCTTGGTCCAGGTCGTGGAGACGGGGAACCCCCGCTTGGTCTGGAACGCCTGGGCGGCCGACTGCGTGGCGGTGTTGTAGACGCCGTTGAAGCGGCCGGAGTAGAGCCCCTGCTCGTGCAGGAGGCACTGCAGGGCCTTGACCCGACGGACCGGCGGCGCGTCCTCGCCGGTGCCCGGGACGATCGTGGGGTAGGTGCCGAAGCCGATGTGGATGCCGTCGCAGTGCGTCTCGGGCGCGGCCACCGACCCCCGGCCGACGTCGAGGTAGTCGCGGTCGATGTTGATCGTCACGCCGCCCCACCGCTCGTCGTGCCCGCCCTGGTACTGCTTGACCCGGGCGTGCGGCCGCCAGCCGTCGGCGCGCAGGTACTGCGCCTCGGTCTCGGTGTTGGCGCGGCCGTCCCAGCGCGCGATCCAGATCTGGTCGGGCAGCTCGATGTCGGAGCGCGCGTTGTGGCGGGCGTCGTCGAGCATCTTGATGCCCGAGCCGGCGCTCGAGTAGACACCCGACTGGTAGCCGAGCCGGTGGATCCGCCAGGTCCAGCTGCTGAGGAACGCCAGCGCCGACTCGCGGCACCGGGTGTCGCGGAGGTCGAAGCCCTCGAGGTCGTACCAGAGCGTGCTGCCCTCGACGATGCCGAGCGCCTTCGCGTCGGCGACGCTCGAGGCGGCCTCGGCGCTGCCCTGCTTGCGCGCCTTGCCGTAGCGGCCCTGGGCGCCGGGCTTGGGGATGATCGTCGGGTCGTCGCCGTACCGGGGGAAGCGCGGCTGGCAGGACGCCTGCGGGCCGAGGGTGATCGGCAGGATCCGCCAGCCCTTGCGCAGCTGGGTGCTCACCCAGCCCGCGGTGAGCTCGGGCTGGTAGCGGCAGGCGCGCGAGGCGCCGGAGGCGTAGACCCCGACGGCGAGGAACGGCGAGCTCTGCAGCCAGCGGTCCATGGTCGCCTGACTGGGCGTCATGCACTGGTCGAAGCCGTAGCCGGTGAAGTCACCGGGCGTGACCGGGTTCGTGACCCGGGCGGAGCGGGTCGACTCGTCGGCCGCCGCCTCTCCGCCGACGGTCACGGTCGCGAGCAGGGCGGCGGCGACGGCACCGCCGGCGAGGGCGGCGAGGATCCGTCGGAACGGGGCGCGGGCCGGGGGGTGCATGGCGGTTCTCCTGGCACGGGGGGGAAGAGGTGCCCCAGGTGAGGCCACGTCACCATAACCTCAGCAATCACACCAGTAACAGGAGTTCTCGTGAACTACAGATCTGTAGTTCGCGCAGTCGGCCGTTGCAAGGTTTGCTCAAGTCGCCGCGACCGGGCTCAGAGGGGCGCACGCTGGTCGGACCGATCTGATCCTGGGGGGAGACGGTCATGGACGACGAGAACGTCATCGAGACGTACGACGAGGAGCCCGGCGCCACCTGGAGCACCCAGCCGTTCCTCGGGCTGGTGCCGCACTTCCACGCCGACCCGGTGCAGGGGGTGCCGCTGGTGAGCACCGACGGCCACTGGTGGTGGGACGGGTACGCGTGGACGCCGGCCCCCGCACTCGCGGGGACCGGCGCCGACTGATCCGTCCGGGTCAGGCCGCCTCGGCGGCCACCGCCTCGACGAGCTCCTCGGGCGCGGCCTCGGTCGGACCCTCGGTCGCGCCCTCGGGCCGACGGGTGCGGATCACCAGCGCGGTGACCACCAGCGCCAGGGCCGCGAACGTGGCCGAGGTGAGGAAGGCCGCTGCCATGCCCGGGACGAGCTGGCCCGGCAGCGCGCCGGCGGCGTACACCGACACGATGACGCCGACGCCGACGGCGCCGCCGAGCTGCTGGGTCGTCTGGAGCAGGCCGGAGGCCGAGCCCGCGTGCTCCGGCTCGACGCCGGAGAGCACGATCACGGTCACCGGCATGAAGGTGAGCGCCGAGGAGATGCCGGCCAGGGCCATCGGGCCGAAGACCGCGGCGAGGTAGGTGTCGCCGGTGCCGATCGTGCTCAGCCAGGCGTAGGCGAGGGCCAGCGTGCCCGTGCCGACCAGCATCATCGGCCGCGGGCCGAACCGGCCGAGCAGGGCCGGGGTGACCCGCGAGGTGGCGAAGATGCCCAGGCTGAACGGCAGGAACGCGACGCCGGCCATCAGTGGCCCGAAGCCGAGCACGCCCTGGACGTACTGGACGACCAGGAAGAACATCGACAGGTTGGCGCCGAGCAGCAGCGCCATCACGGCCAGCGCGCCGACGCGGTTGCGGTTGCGGACCAGGTGCGGCTGCACCAGCGGGTGCGGGTGCCGCAGCTCGGTGCGCGCCAGCAGGGCCAGCAGGGCCACGCCCACCGCGAAGCCGGCGACGGTCCGGGCCGAGACCCAGCCGTGCTCCGGCGTACCGATCAGGGTCCACACCAGGGCGACGGCCCCGCCGGTGGCGGTGAGGGCGCCGACCACGTCGAAGCGGCCCGAGCGACGCGGCGTCTCGGTGACGAACCGCGGCGCGAGCACGATCACGGCGAGACCGATCGGCACGTTGATGAACAGCGTCCAGCGCCAGGAGCCGACGTCGGTGAGCAAGCCACCGAGGATCAGGCCGATCGACGCGCCGCCGGAGGAGACGGCACCGAAGAGCGCCAGCGCGCGGTTGCGCGCCGCCTCGTCGGGTGCGCTCGTGGTGAGCAGGGCCAGGACGCTCGGGGCCGCGAGCGCGGCGCCGACGCCCTGGAAGGTGCGCGCGGCCACCAGCTGGCCGGGCGTCTGGGCGAGGCCGCCGAGGGCGGAGCCCAGGGTGAAGACCGCCAGCCCGATCTCGAAGACCTTGAGGCGGCCGAAGACGTCGCCGAGGCGGCCGCCGAGGAGCAGCAGGCCGCCGAAGGCGAGCGTGTAGGCGTTGAGGACCCACGACAGGGACGCGGGGCCGAAGCCGAGGTCCTCGTCGATGCGGGGCAGGGCGACGTTCACGACGGTGGCGTCCAGGACGATCATCAGCTGGGCGACCAGGACGATCGCGATGCCCGCGGCTGCGCGGCCGGCGTTCGGCGGCAGCTCGGTGGGCAGGGGGGTGTGGGTGGTGGTGCTCGAGGACATGGTGGTGAGTCCTGTTCTGGCCGGGTGGGCCGAGGTACAGTAGATCCGGAGGATGGCTCCGCTTCCTCTCGAACAATACGGAGGCACTCTCCGTTTAGCAAGCCCTTTGAGGTGGGAATCCGTGCGTGCCGATGCCAGGCGCAACTACGACCGCATCGTCGAGGTCGCCCGCGAGGTCTTCCGCGAGCAGGGGTACGACGCCTCGCTCGACGAGGTCGCCAAGCGGGCCGGCGTGGGGCCGGGCACGCTCTACCGGCACTTCCCGACGCGGGAGAACCTGCTCGACGCGATCATGCAGTCCTGGGTGGACCGGGTCACCGAGACCGCCGACAAGGCGCTCGCGTTCGAGGGCTCCGACCGCGACCTGCTGCTGAACTGGTTCGAGCAGTACGTCGCGCTCATCAGCCAGCACAAGGGCGGCCCCGCCAAGCTCACCTCCGCGATGGGCGACCCGAGCTCGCCGATCCGCACCAAGTGCCAGGTGCTCAGCGAGTCGAACGGGCGCGTCCTCGACGAGCTCCGCGCGCACGGCTCGCTGCGCGAGAGCGTCGACGCGATCCAGGTCAGCCGCCTGGTCGGGGGCGTCGCCACGATCGCCGACAACAGCGACCTCGACGTCGCCCAGGTCCGGCCGATGCTCGAGGTCATTGCCGACGGGCTGCTGACCTAGGCGGAGGCGAGCGGGTTCTGGCTGCTGGCAGCCGAAACCCGCACGACACGCCGAGCGGCCCCGGCGTGGCGTGTGGGTTCTGGCTGCCAGCAGCCGAAACCCGCGCCGCGACTCAGCCGATCGACTCCGCGATCCGGTTGATCAGCGGCCGGACCACCACGGTGTAGGTGTCGGCGATCGCGACCTCGCGGTGGTCGCGGTGCGGTGCCACGCGGTCGGGGTGGAGCGCGACGGCCATGAAGGCCCGCAGGCTCGGGAAGTGGTTGAACCGCACCTGGTCCCACTGGCGGCCGTCGCCGACGATCGTGCCCTCGACCTCGAACCAGCCCGCCGGGCGAGCGCCGTGCGGGATCGCGATCGCCCCGGCGGCGTTCTGGTACTCCACCATGTCGGTCTCCGCGCCGCCCTCGTGGAAGCGGATCACGTGGACGACCATGACGTCCCCGTCCTCAGCCGAGGACGGGAACGGCACGTCGGACCAGTCCGGGAGCTCCACGGGGATCTCCGGCGGCGCGAACGGCTGGCTGCCGATCACGAACGTCTGCAGCATCCCCGCCTCCTTGTGCGCGTGGAGCTCGAGGAAGTCGGGTCGGCGCTGCATCTCGATGAACGCGCGCCGGGTCGGGTACTTCACGACGGCGACCCGGTCCCACGTCGGCTCGTCCCCGAGCAGCTGCACCTCGACGTCGCCGAAGAAGACGACCTCGGCGCCGATGGCCGCGAGCACGTCGACGGGCGCGTAGGCGTCGTCGGCCTCCCGGCCGGTCAGCGTGGTCTCCCGGCCGTCGAGGTACTCCGCGTGCTCGCGGTACTTCATCAGGTTGACCATCCAGACCGGCCCGTCCTCGTCGGGCGGCGTCGTCGCCAGCCGTACGGCGTACTCGTGGTCGACCGTGCCGTACGGCGGGTGGGCGGGGTCGGAGGTCATGACGGATCCGTTCTGCGCGAGAAGTTGTGGCAGTCGACGTGACACTAGTTATCGACACGCACCGGGGTCAATGCCCCGCCGAGGTCCGAGCGTCGGCGCCGGTGCGCGAGGCGGGCGGCCACCCGGCGAGCGCGGTGTGAGGCGTCGGCACCGGCGCCGGTAGATTGCTGCCGTGCTCGACACCGTCGCCGTCGCCGCCCAGGACCCCGAGCGTGAGCAGCCGTGGGCCGACCTCGGCCTCAAGGCCGACGAGTACCAGCGGATCCGCGAGATCCTGGGCCGCCGCCCGACGAGCTCGGAGCTGGCGATGTACTCGGTCATGTGGAGCGAGCACTGCTCCTACAAGAGCTCCAAGGTGCACCTCAAGCAGTTCGGTGAGCTGGCTCAGGAGACCTCCGCGGGCAAGATGCTGGCCGGCATCGGCGAGAACGCCGGCGTGCTCGACATCGGTCAGGGCTACGCCGTCACGTTCAAGGTCGAGTCGCACAACCACCCGTCGTACGTCGAGCCCTACCAGGGCGCGGCGACCGGCGTCGGCGGCATCGTCCGGGACATCCTCGCGATGGGTGCCCGCCCGGTCGCGGTGATGGACCCGCTGCGGTTCGGGCCGCTCGACGCCGACGACACCCACCGGGTGCTGCCCGGGATCGTCGCGGGGGTGGGTGGCTACGGCAACTGCCTGGGCCTGCCCAACATCGGCGGCGAGGCCGTCTTCGACGACACCTACCTCGGCAACCCGCTCGTCAACGCGCTCTGCGTCGGGGTGCTGCGCCACGAGGACCTCCACCTCGCCAAGGCGTCCGGCGTCGGCAACCAGGTGATCCTGTACGGCGCGCGCACCGGTGGTGACGGCATCGGCGGCGTCTCGGTGCTGGCGTCGGAGACCTTCGACGCTGACGGCCCGGCCAAGCGGCCCAGCGTGCAGGTCGGCGACCCCTTCATGGAGAAGCTGCTCATCGAGTGCACGCTCGAGATCTTCGCCGCCGGCCTGGTCGCCGGCATCCAGGACCTCGGCGGCGCCGGCCTGTCGTGCGCGACCTCGGAGCTGGCCTCGGCGGGCGACGGCGGCATGCACGTGGAGCTCGACCGGGTGCCGCTGCGCGACTCCACGCTCGCCCCCGAGGAGATCCTCATGAGCGAGTCGCAGGAGCGGATGATGGCGGTCGTCGAGCCCCAGGACGTCGCGGCGTTCATGGCGATCTGCGCGAAGTGGGACGTCGAGGCCGTGGTGGTCGGTGAGGTCACCGACACCGGCCGGCTCGAGATCGACTGGCACGGCGAGCGCGTCGTCGACGTACCGCCGCGGTCGGTGGCCCACGACGGCCCGACCTACGAGCGCCCGTTCGCCCGCCCGGACTGGCAGGACGACCTCCAGGCCGACGCGGCTGAGACCCTGCCCCGACCGGCGACCGGCGACGACCTGCGCAAGACCCTGCTGACGCTCGCGGCGAGCCCGAACCTGTGCGACAAGTCGTGGATCACCGACCAGTACGACCGCTACGTGCGCGGCAACACCGTGCTCGCGCAGCCCAGCGACAGCGGGATGATCCGCGTCGACGAGGAGACGGACCTGGGGGTGGCGCTCGCGACCGACTGCAACGGGCGCTACGCCAAGCTCGACCCGTACGCCGGCGCCCAGCTCGCCCTCGCCGAGGCCTACCGCAACGTGGCGACCGGCGGGGCGACGCCGCTCGCCGTGTCGGACTGCCTGAACTTCGGCTCGCCCGAGGACCCCGCGGTGATGTGGCAGTTCGCCGAGGCGTGCCGCGGGCTCAAGGACGGCTGTGCCGAGCTCGGCACCCCGGTCACCGGCGGCAACGTCAGCCTCTACAACCAGACCGGCGAGACGGCGATCCTGCCCACCCCGGTGGTCGCGGTCCTCGGCGTGATCGACGACGTCACCCGCCGTACGCCGTCGGCCTGGTCGGCCGCGGGCGAGCGGGTGTTCCTCCTGGGCGAGACCCGCGAGGAGCTCTCCGGCTCGGAGTGGGCGCACGTCGTGCACGGCCACCTCGGCGGGCTGCCACCCGCCGTCGACCTGGTCGCCGAACGGTCGCTCGCGTCGCTGCTCCAGGAGGCGGTCGGCCTGGTCACCTCCGCGCACGACCTCTCCGAGGGCGGCCTGGCCCAGGCGCTCGTCGAGGCCACGCTGCGCCACGGCGTCGGCGTGTCCGTCGCGGTGGGCGACGACCCGTTCGTCGCTCTCTTCAGCGAGTCGACCGCGCGGGTGCTCGTCACCGTCGCCGACGGCGACGCGGAGCGGCTGGTCGAGCTGGCCGCGCGCCACGGCGTCCCGCTGACCCCGCTCGGCGTGACCGGGGGCGACGTCCTCGCCGTCGACGGCCAGTTCGACGTCCCGCTCGACGAGCTGCGCGCGGCCTGGACCGCCACGCTGCCGGCTGCGCTGGCCTGAGGGGGTCGGCGGCGGCCGCGCTGCAGGTTTCCCCGGCCCGCCGGGGATCCCTGGACTTAGCCTCGATCCACCGATGGGTAGGCCGTTGACCGTGGGATTTGGCTGGTCACGGGCTGAGGCTTTGAGTGCGTGCTGATCGGCCGGGCCTCGCTGCCCGGGTGTTCCACGGTGGTCCTGGGGTGGCGCAGTGGTGGCTGCTGGGTGGTCAGGCTGCGAGGACGGGTGGGGGGTCGCTGACTCGGTCGAACAGGGTGGTCCAGGCGGTCTCCCAGGGCCAGGCTCGGGGTAGGTGCAGAGTGACCCGTCGGGCCGAGGACGCCACGCGTGCCGGCACGGCGATGAGCTTGCGGCGGATCGTGGCGGTGGTCGCCCTTGCCAGGTCGGGTGCTGCCAGGGTGGCGGCCAGGGTGCCGGCGGCGCGGGTGAGGTTGAACGCGATGACCGCGAGCACCAGCCAGGCGGCGTTGGCGCTGAACACCCCGGAGGGCAGGTGCGCGAGTGCGGAGTTCTTCAGGTCGGCGTGGACCTGCTCGATGACCGCGTGATGGCGGTGGGTCTTGTCCGCGGCGACGGTGTCGAGGATCGCGGGGTCCGCGGTGGTGAAGAACGCGTGGAAGCGCCAGGTGTCGAACAGTGTGTCCTGCCCGGTGGCGCGGTGTGCCTCGGCGTTGAGGTCGGGAATCCGGCGCACGATCAGCCGGCCGGGCACCTGCTCGGCCTTCGTCTTGGCCTTGAACGCGGTGAAGGCGACTTCGGCGACCTCGGCTCGAGAGATCCAGCTGCCGGCGGCCTGGTCGAAGACGGCGTCGGTGTACTCGATGGGCGTCCAGGCGTCCTCAGCGATGGTGGCGATGGCCTGCTTGACCGCGGGATTCATGGGGACCGTGACCGAGACCCGGGCGCCGCCCTTGAGCGCGGCGTGAAGCGGGCCACGGCCGTAGAACGCCGAGTCCGCCCGGACCAGAACAGGCCGGGTCGTGCCGAGCAGCCGCTGGGTGGTCCGCACCGCGTCGGCGACCAGCCGCGCGGCGCCGCGTGAAGATCCGGTCGAGCCCTTGCGGAGCCGTTGGGCCACGATCACCGGTGCGCTCGTGTCGGTGGCCAACGGGACGGTCAGCGGGACGGTCAGCGGGACGGTCAGCGTGGCCAGCAGCGCGTTGAGCCCACGCACACCGGAGTAACCGAAACCGGCGCCCTGCTTGGCATACCCGTGGACCTCGATGACCGTGTCGTCGACATCGAGCAACGCATACCCGCCAGCGGTGCCGCCAGCGGTGTCGACGGCGGTGTCGACGGCGGTGTCGACGGCGGTGTCGACGGCGGTGTCGACGGCGTCAGCACCGCTCCTGGTGCCCAGTAGTGGGGTGAGCCCGGCCACCGCGATCAGGAACCTCGAGGCGACCGCATCGAGCTGGCGGACGTGGCCGAAGGTGAACGCCCGCAGGAACGACCCCAACGTCGAGGGCGCGTAGGCCCGGGCGAAGACCCGGCTCATCCCGCCATGACGCAGCAGCGCCATGTCATCGATCGAGTCCGCGCCGGCGACCATGCCCGCGACCAGAGAGGCCACCTTCAATCCCGCGTTCGCGCCCTTGTCGCTCGGCACGCTGAGGTGCTCATCAGCCAGGTCGCGCAGCCCGGCCCTGTCGGCAAGGGCGAGGACAGGGACCAGGCCGCCGGCCGACACGAGATTCGGATCGTCGAACGCCACCGAGGTTCGACCAAGGGTATGAGAGAGTCGCATCTTGAAGATGCCCTCCTGAGTGGGGTGGTTTGGTTCCGTCGCAAGTCCCAAACTCCCAGCCCAGAAGGGCTTCTTCGCGTCACGGCACGCTCAACACCTCAAAGTCGATCGGTGGATCGAGGCTTAGTGGGCGAAACTTCACCCACTAAGTCCAGGGATTGCCCGCGGAGTAGGGCGTGACGCGGGCCGCAGGCGGCCGAGGCAGGCCGGGCGACGGCCGGCTCCGAACCACCGCCGTGCGCCGCCGTACCCTGCTGTCCCTGCCCGCGCTCGGCGGGCTCGCCGCCCTGGCGGCGTGCGGACGCGAGGAGGCGCAGCCCGTGAGCGGACCACGGCAGGGACGTCACGACTACGGCGCCGACCCGGCGCAGTACGCCGAGCTCACGCTGCCCGACGGCGACCCGCGCGGCGTCGCGGTCCTGGTGCACGGCGGGTTCTGGAAGCCGCAGTACGGCATCGAGTACGCCCAGCCGCTGGTCCCGAGCCTGGTCGCTGCGGGCTGGGCGACGTGGGCGATCGAGTACCGCCGCGGCACCGGCGCCGCCGACACCCTCGCCGACGTCCGCGCCGCCATCGACGCGCTGCCGGTGAGCGCGAAGACGGTCGCCGGGATCGGCCACTCCGCCGGAGGTCACCTGGTCACCTGGGCGGCGAAGGGCGGGGGGCTCACCCACGTCGTGAGCCAGGCCGGCGTGCTCGACCTGCGCGCGGCGTACGACGACGGGCTCGGTGACGGCGCCGTCGAGCTGTTCCTCGGACACCCGCCGGGTCCGGCCGACGCGGGCGTCGACCCGGTCCGCATGGTGCCGCTGGACGTACCGGTGTGGTGCGTGCACGGCACCGCCGACGACGTCGTGCCGATCAGCCAGTCCCGGTCCTACGTCGCAGCCGCCCGCGCCGCCGGCGCGACCGCCGACCTGGTCGAGGTCGCCGGAGACCACTTCACGGTCGTCGACCCCGGCTCGGACGCCTGGGCCCGTCAGCTGGAGATCCTGGCCGCCCTCGCCCATTGAGTCGAGAGTTCCGTCGGTCGAGTCGGCACCTTCGTCGGATGAGTCGAGAGTTCCGGCGGCCGGCGAGAACCCTCGATTCGAGCGACGGAACTCTCGATTCGAGCGGGACGGGTCAGGCGCTCAGGACCGAGATCTTCTGCCAGATCTTGCGCGACATCCCGAGGGTGAGCTCCTCGATGGTGCTGACCGTGTCGAGGACGACGGCGTCGCGGGACTCCTCGGCGCACAAGGCGGCGGTCTTGCCGACCAGGCTGAGCAGCTCCGAGCAGTAGTTGAGGTACCGCTCCATCTGGTCGCGGTCGAGGTCGTCGTCGGCGCTCGCGTCGGTCGGGGAGAAGCCCGGCCGCAGGTGCTCGGGGTCCTTGGTCAGCTGGTGCATGTCGATGATGTGGGCGAGCGACCGCAGCCGGTGCAGCAGCGCGAGCAGGTCGCCGCGCTGCAGCCGCTCGGGGAAGGAGTAGAGGAAGAAGACCGCGATCGCCGCGAACACCACGTCGTTGATCGTCGACTCGATCAGCGGCAGCCAGTCCAGGCCGTCGGGGCCCTGGTCACCGACGGCGTCACGCAGCGCGAGCCAGAGCGCCACGCCCGTCCCGGCCACGATCGCCAGCACCAGCACCCGTGAGACGACCCGGGCCGTGCGCGTCCGGCCGCGCGCCACCGAGCCCTGCTGGCGCACCTGCACCACCAGGCCGAGCAGCTCGTCGACCACGTGCACCAGGTTGCGGTCGGGGAACCGCTCCGCGATGCGGCTGCGCAGCCGGCGTACGGTCTCGGTGACCGGTTCGGGGTGCAGCGTGTCGAGCGAGGTGCCCACGCCCGCACGGTAGCCGCCAGGACGACTAGGACCGCCCGACGCGCTCGGCAAGTCGGACGGCGGCGTGCAGCACCAGGTCGGCCACCTCCGGGTCGGTCACCGCCTCCTCGGGCGCGCGCCCGAACGTCAGCGCCGCCGGCTGGGTGAGCCACGCCCACGCCCGCCACGGGTCCATCCGGGCGGCGAGGAGCGGCTCGAGCAAGGGCGCGACGTCCGGGCGGACCTCGCCGGTCGCGGTGAGCTGGAAGGCCGGGACCACCACGTGCTCCTCGACCGGTACGACGAGCAGCCGGTGGGTCTGCGCCGCCTTGTGCACCGCGAACCGGGTGGCGTCGACCGAGGTCCCGCGCAGCTCCGCCAACGTCTCGTAGGTGAACCACGGCGTCTCCAGCAGCTCGGTGCGCAGCCGCGCCTGCCGGGCGAGCACGACCAGCCCCACCGGCACCGCGTGCGCCGGGTCCTCGCCCCCGCTGCGCAGCAGCGCCTCCAGCTCCGCCAGCCGTTCGGGCTCGGTCCAGACGGCCCGGCCGTCGGCGTCGCGGGTGAAGGTCGGCAGCCCCGCCTCGGCCAGTGCCCCGGCCAGGCCGAGGCCCTCGAGCCAGGCCGCGATGCGCTCGCCGTCATCCTGCGTCACGCGGCCCAGCCTGCCGCACGCGGTCGGCGGCGCAGGCGTGGGGATACTCGTCGCATGGACGAGGAGATCACCCGCGACCACTTCGAGCAGTCCTCCTGGGACGAGCGGTACGGCGGCGAGGGCCGCGTCTGGAGCGGCCGGCCCAACGCCGTCCTGGTGACCGAGGCGACCGGCCTCGCGCCGGGGCGCGCGCTCGACCTCGGCTGCGGCGAGGGCGGCGACGCGATCTGGCTGGCCGAGCAGGGGTGGCAGGTCGTGGCGGTCGACTTCTCCGAGGCGGGCCTGGCCCGGGCCGCGGAGCACGCCGCCGAGCGCGGCGTGGCCGACCGGGTCGAGTGGCGGCACGCCGACCTGCGGACCTGGACCCCCGGGGACGAGCGGTTCGACCTGGTCACCTCCTGCTTCCTGCACCTGCTCGACCACGGGATGCTCGACGCCACCCGGCAGATGGCCGCGGCCGTCGCCCCCGGCGGCACGCTGCTGGTGGCCGGCCACCACCCCGACGACGAGCACACCGGGCTGCGCTGGTCGCTGCCCGGCGTCATGCTGACCGCGGAGGAGCTCCTCCCGGCGGTCGACCCGGAGCAGTTCGAGGTCCGCGCCGAGGCGCGGCAGCGGACCGAGCGCGGGCACGACCACCACGGGGACGGACACGGGGAGGTCCACACCGTCACCGACGCCGTGCTGGTTGCGGTCAAGAAGTGACCGCAAGCCGTCGTACCGTGGCGCCATGAGCACGAGCGCCCGGATGCTGCGGCTGCTGTCGCTGCTGCAGACCCACCGCTACTGGCCGGGCGCGGAGCTGTCCGAGCGGCTCGAGGTCAGCCCGCGCACACTGCGGCGCGACATCGACCGGTTGCGCGAGCTCGGGTACGCCGTCGACGCGGTGCGCGGCGTCGCCGGCGGCTACCAGCTGCGTGCCGGCGGCCAGCTCCCGCCGCTGCTGCTCGACGACGACGAGGCCGTCGCGATCGGCGTCGCGCTGCGCACCGCGGCCTCCGGCGCGGTCGCCGGGGCGGAGGAGATCACCCTCGGCGCGCTGACGAAGGTGATCGCCCTGATGCCACCGCGGCTGCGGCACCGGATGGACGCGCTGCGCTCGCAGACCGACGGCGCACCGTGGTCCGGCGGCCCCGCGGTCGACGCGACGGTGCTGACCGCGCTCGCGCAGGCGTGCCGCGACGACGAGCCGGTCGCGTTCGACTACACCACGCGCGACGGCACGGCCTCGCGGCGCCGGGTCGAGCCCCACCGCCTGGTCTCGCTCGGGCTGCGCTGGTACCTCGTCGCCTGGGACCGCGACCGCCAGGACTGGCGCTCCTTCCGGGTCGACCGGGTGTCCGAGGTGACGCCGAGCGGGCAGCGGTTCCGGCCGCGCGAGCTCCCCGGCGGGGACGCGGTGGCCTTCGTGCAGTCGGGGATCCGCAGCATGGCGCAGCGGTACGACGTCCGCCTGCGGATCGCCCTCCCCGCCGACGTCGTCGAGGCCGAGGTCGGTCGCTGGGCGACCGTGACGCCGGACGGCGACGGCTGCCGGGTGCACCTGCCGACCGACTCGCTCGCCTGGCCGCTCCTGGTGCTCGCCCGCCTCGACGCCGACTTCATCGTCGACGACCCGCCGGAGCTGCGCGCCGCGATCGCCTCCGCCGCCGAGCGCTTCGCGCGCGCGGTCCCGCAGACCTGACCGGTTCGAGTCCCCGGCTGCTCCCCGCGGCAGGGACGTCATGCGGGCCGGTCGCCGGGTCAGCCAGGTCGGATGACGTTGCGGGGGAGGTCATGCGGGTGGGTCGTTGGGTCAGCCAGGTCGGATGACGTTGCGGGGGAGGTCATGCGGGTGGGTCGTCCGGGCAACGAGGTCGGATGACGTTGCGGGGGAGGTCATGCGCCGCGGTCGTCCGGGCAACGAGGTCGGATGACGTTGCGGGGGAGGTCATGCGCCGCGGTCGTCCGGGCAACCAGGTCGGATGACGTTGCCCCGACCCGACCGCCACGAGGTCATACGCGGTGGTCGCCTGGGCAACCAGGTCGGATGACGTTCGGCGACCGCCGAGCTGACCGAGCCGCCCGGAGCCAGCGGTCAGGCGGCGACCGGGACGGCGGCAGGCACGAGCGCCTCGTGGCGCTCCCACTCGGCCGGTCGCGGCACCGAGCGGACCGAGCGGGAGAGGGTCGGGATGCACGCGACCGCCGCCGTCAGCACCCCGAGCAGGAGGATGGCCGTCTGCCCGCCGAGAGCGGAGAGCAGGACGCCGGCGATCACCGGCGCCAGGGGGAGCATCGACATCGACACGAACTGGGACGCCGACTGCACGCGGCCGATCAGGTCGGGCGGGGTGACCGCGACGCGGTAGGACTGGATCCCGGCGTTCCCGGCCGGGTTGAGCAGCAGTCCGAGACCGAGCGCCGCGGCGACGACCGCCGGCTGGTTCCAGAAGGCCATCGGCACCACCAGCGGCACGAAGGACCAGGCGATCGCCACGGTCAGGGTCCCGGTCGCGACCCGGTCGATGACCCACGGCGCGAGCACCGCGCCGACGATGCCCGCCAGGCCGGCGATCCCCTCGACCAGCCCGATCTGGAACGACCCGAAGCCGCCCTCGATCAGGCGCAGCACCGCGACGAAGAACAGCGCGTTGACCGTGAGGTTGACCAGCGCGCTCCAGACGGTGAGCACCCGGAAGAAGGGCTGCCCGGCGATGAACCGCACCCCCGCGGCCAGGTCGTGGGCCGGGTGGCGCCGGGGCCCGTCGTACGCCGCCGGCGCGAGGTCGGTGCGGATCCGGCCCAGCATCAGCCAGCTGACCGCGAACGACACCGCGTCGGCGGCGAACGGCAGCCACCGCGCGACGCTGTAGAGGACGCCGCCGAGCGGGGCGCTCAGCAGGGAGGCGACGTGCAGGCGCGCCTGGTTCTGGCTCAGCGCGGTGGGCAGCTCCTCGGCCGGGACGACCGTGCGCACGGCGGACATCTCCGCCGGGGCGAAGAGCCCTGCCCCGACGCCGGTGAGGAGGGCGACCACGAGCAGGTGGGGGACGGTGAGCACGCCGAGGATTCCCGCGGCCGCGAGCGATGCGTAGAGCAGCACGCCGGCCCCGCTGGCCAGGCGCATCACCCGCCGTCGGTCGCAGCGGTCCGCGATCACCCCGGCCGGCAGCAGCATGCCCGCCAGGCCGAGCAGGTGCAGCGCCTCGCTGGCCGCCGCGAGCATCGCGGACCCGGTGAGCGCGTAGGTGATCAGCGGGAAGACGAACATCGTCATCCGGCTGCCGATCTCCGAGACGGTCTGGCCGACCCAGAGCGCCGTGAAGTCGCGGTTGCGGGCCAGGGAGCGGTAGGACGGCATATGCGCAACGGTACGTGCGCAACTATTAGTGCGCAATAGAAAGTGCGCAATAAGTGGTGCGTGATTCGCGGTACGATCCGGGCGTGACCTACCCGAACCGCAGCCAGGCGGTCCACGACCCCCAGGTGCTGCGGGCGATCGCCCACCCGGTGCGCAACCGGATCCTCACCGAGCTCGCGGCGAGCGGCCCGATGCGCGCCGCTGACCTGGCCCGCGAGCTCGACCTCCCGGCCAACCAGATGAGCTTCCACCTGCGCCAGCTGGCGAAGTACGGCCTGGTCGAGGAGGACCCCGACGCCGGGCGCGACAAGCGCGACCGGGTGTGGCGCCCGGTGGCGCCGGACGGGTTCTCGGTCAATCTCACCGACCTCGAGAAGGAGCCCGGCGGCAAGGCCGCCTCGGCCGTCTACCGGCAGCACGCGGCCGGGTGGGGGCACGTGGTGGTGGACGCCGCGTACGCCGACGACCGGCGCGACCCGAAGACGTTCCGCACCGTCACCGAGCAGGCCGTCCGGCTCACCGTCGAGGAGGCCAAGGAGCTGGCCGCCGACCTGGACGAGGTCGTCACCCGCTGGCTGGACCGCACCCGTGGCCGCGACCCCGAGCGGTCGACGTACCTCTGGTTCTCGGTGCTCCAGCCCTATCCCGGCGACCGGCCGGCTCCGGGCGACGGCGAGCAGGACTGATGCCCGCCCGCCTGCGGCGAGCGACCGCGGCCGAGGTCGCGACCGCGCTCGAGACCGGCGACCTGCGGCTGCTCACCAAGCACTTCCTCGCGGTCCTCGAGCAGCGCGCACCGGGTCGTTCCGTGGAGGTCCGGGTGCCGCCGTACGCCGCCGTGCAGGTCGTCGAGGGGGTCCGCCACACCCGCGGGACGCCCCCCGCGGTCGTCGAGATGGACGCCACGACCTGGGTCGACCTGGCGACCGGTGCGCTCGGCTGGACCGACGCGGAGGCGGCCGGTCGGGTCCGCGCGAGCGGGGAGCGGGCCGATCTCTCGCCGTACCTGCCCCTGACATAAGTTGGCCCGCATGAGCGACTCGACCTCCGACATCCGCGACCGCGTCCAGGCCGTCCTCCCGAGCGTCCGCTCGGACCTGGAGGACCTGGTGCGCATCGAGTCCGTGAGCGCCGACCCGGCGCGCCACGGCGAGGTGCAGCGGTCGGCCGAGGCGGTGGCCGAGCTGTTCCGCGCCGAGGCCTTCGACAGCGTCGACATCGTCACCATCGAGGGCGGCCTGCCCGCGGTCATCGCGCACAAGGCCGGTCCGGAGGGCGCGCCGACGGTGCTGCTCTACGCTCACCACGACGTGCAGCCCGAGAACGACCACGCGGACTGGGACTCCCCGCCGTACGAGCCCACCGAGCGCGGTGACCGGCTCTACGGCCGCGGGGCCGCCGACGACAAGGCCGGCATCGTCGCCCACCTCGGCGCCCTGCGCGTGCACGGCGACGACCTGCCGGTGAGCGTCACGATGTTCATCGAGGGCGAGGAGGAGATCGGCTCCGAGACGCTCTCCGCGCTGCTGGCCGAGCACCAGGAGCGGTTGAAGGCCGACGTCATCGTGATCGCCGACTCGGGCAACTGGGACATCGGCGTGCCCGCCCTCACGACCAGCCTGCGCGGCCTGGTGCGGCTCGACATCGAGGTCCGGACCCTCGCCCACGCGGTCCACTCCGGCATGTGGGGTGGCCTCGTGCCCGACGCGCTGATGACGCTCGCGCGGGTGCTCAGCTCGCTGCACGACGACGCCGGCGACGTCGCGGTCCCGGGGCTCGTCAGCGGGCCGGCCGCCGAGGTGGAGTACCCCGAGGAGCGGCTGCGCGCCGAGTCCGGCGCGGCGCCCGGCATCGAGTGGATCGGCACCGGCTCGACCGTCGAGCGGCTCTGGACCAAGCCGTCGATCAGCATCACCGGCCTGGACGCCCCGAAGGTCGCCGGCGCCAGCAACACGCTGGTCCCCGCCGCCCGCGCGCGGATCTCGATGCGGATCGCGCCGGGTGACACCACCGAGCACGCGCTGGAGTGCCTCGTGCGGCACCTCGAGGCCAACGTCCCCTGGGGCGCCACGCTCACCCACACCGTCGTCGACACCGGTGAGGCCACGCAGATCGACGCCACCGGGCCGGCGTACGACGCCGCTCGCGCCGCCTTCACCGAGGCCTGGGACGGCACCGCCCCGGTCGACATGGGCGTCGGCGGCTCGATCCCCTTCATCGCCGAGTTCCTCGACGCCTTCCCCGAGGCGAGCGTCCTGGTCACCGGCGTCGAGGACCCCGACACCCGCGCCCACGGCGCCAACGAGGGCCTCCACCTCGCCGAGTTCGAGCGGGTCGTGCTCGCCGAGGCGTTGCTGCTGCGCAACCTGGCCGGCTGAGGCCGGCGGCTGGCCGGGCGCCGCCGCGCGCTGTAACGCCGTGTTACTGCGCCTACCCACCCTGCTGCAACACCGTGGGTACACGGTGTAACACGGCGTTACAGCTGGCCGGGCGGCGGACCGACACCCCGGAGAGAACCCGTCCGAAAATCCCGGCCCAGCCCGTGACGGCGGTCACGCCGGCTCGTTGAGACGGCATGACGACCCAGCCGGCTCGGGTGACGATCGGTCGACGCACGTTCGTGGGGTACGTCGTGGCGGGGGCGACCCTGGTCGCGGCGGCCGACCTCGGAACCGGGCCGGCGGGACCGGCCGCAGCGGCGCCGGGCGTGCCCCAGCCCGCCGAGCTCTACGACCTCAACGACTTCCTCACCGAGGCCGCGATGCCGACCGCGAACCTCATCACGGTCGAGGTGCACGAGGACGGCACCGCCTCCTTCGCCCTGCCGCGGATGGAGGTCGGCCAGGGCATCACCACCTCCACGGCGATGCTCATCGCCGAGGAGCTCGAGCTGCCGCTCGACCGGGTCCGGGTGACGCTCGCCGACGCCCGCCCCGAGCTGGTCTGGAACCAGCTCACCGGCGGCTCCAACACCACGATCTCGACGTACACCCCGGTCCGCGTCGCCGCGGCGGTCGCCAAGCAGGCGCTGCTGGAGGCGGCGGCGATCCAGCTCGGCGACACGGTCGCGAACCTGGTGGCGCGGGGCGGTGTCGTCCAGGCGCCCGACGGGCGGTCGCTGACGTACGGCGAGCTCGCCCGAGCAGCCGCGAGCCGGACCACCCGGGCGGTCGACGTCCGGCTCAAGGACCCGGGGCAGTTCCGGGTCGTCGGCACCGGGCAGCCGCGGATCGACGCGCTGGAGGCGGTGACCGGCCGGAAGCAGTACGCGACCGACCTGCAGGTGCCGGGCGCGCTGCCGACGATGGTGTGCCGGGCGCCCACGCTCAACGGGACGCCGAAGCGGCTGCGCAACCAGCGCGAGGTCCTGGCCATGCCGGGGGTGACCGACGTGGCGCTGGTGGACACCGGCGTCGCCGTCCGTGCCGAGACCTTCGGCCAGTGCATCGATGCGATCCGGGCCATGCACGTCGACTGGGCCGACGGCCCGGTCGCGGGGTTGTCGGACCAGGACGTCGTCGCCGAGCTGCACGGCGCCGAGGTCCCGATGCCGACGCTGCCGGACACGCCCCTCGCGCAGACCGTCGAGCTCGACGTGCTCTTCTACTTCCGCAGCAACTCCGCGATGGACACCAACTCCGCGATCGCCGACGTCCGCGACGGGAAGGCCACAGTCTGGTCGGGCCTGAAGTCGCCGATCACCGCGCAGGAGCGGATCGCCGAGGAGCTCGGCCTCACGCCGGACGCCGTGACCGTGCACGTGGTCCAGGGCGGCGGGTCCTTCGGCCGCCGGCTCTTCTTCGACGGGGCGCTCGAGGCGGCGAAGATCTCCCAGGCCATGGGCAAGCCGGTCAAGCTGATGTGGCACCGGGCCGACGACGCCCGGGTCGGTCGCACGCACCCGATGGCGACCAGCCGGGTGCGCGCGGTGCACGCAGGCGGGCAGGTGCTGGCGTTCCAGCAGTCGCACACGAGCGTGGAGACCGACTTCCGGCACGGGCTCGGCGAGCTCATCACGGCGAAGGTCGCCGACCTGCCGACCGGGCTGGGCAACCTCGGCTTCTCCGAGACGGTCTTCGAGCTGACCCAGGAGGTCCCCTACGACTTCGGCGCGATCGTGCAGACGCTGGTCGAGACCGACGACCGGTTCAACACCGGGAGCATGCGCAACATCTACTCACCCGACGTACGCGCCGCCGGCGAGCTGATGGTCGACCAGCTCGCGAGGGCGATGAAGCAGGACCCCTACGAGTTCCGGCGCGCCCACCTGCGCAACGACCGGGTCCGCGCCGTCCTGGACGCCGTCGCCGACGCCGGCCGGTGGGGCCGCTCGATGCCGAGTGGTACGGCGCAGGGCATCGCGATCCACAAGGAGTACAAGGGTGTCAGCGCGTGCCTGGTCGAGATCGACTGCCGCCCGCGCCAGACCCGGCGGGACATCCGTGACGGGGTCGGCGGCCCTCGGGCGACGAAGGTGGTCTTCGCCGTCGACGTCGGTCTGGTGGTCAACCCGCGTGGCCTGGAGGCGCAGATGCAGGGCGGCATCAACGACGGCATCGCGCTGGCGCTGACCTCGAGCCTGCACCTGCGCGACGGCCACTTCCTCGAGGCCAGCTGGGACAACTACTTCTACACGCGACAGTGGAACACCCCGCCCGAGGTCGACGTCATCGTGATGCCCTCCGACAGCGGCCAGCCCGGCGGCGCGGGGGAGGCCGGAGTCGCCGCGACCTTCGCTGCGGTCGCCTGTGCCTACGCGCGGGCAGTGGGCCAGGTGCCGTCGTACTTCCCGGTCAACCACCGCGACCCGCTGCAGTTCCGGCCCAAGCCGGTCGTGCCCCCGATCCCGCAGTCGCCCACCAACGGGCTGAGGAAGGCGTGGTGACCTGATGCCGAAGCAGACCTTCCGCCTCAACGGCCGCACCGTCACCGTCGACGTCCACCCCGACGTCCGCGTGCTGTGGGTGCTGCGCGACCTGCTCGGCGTGACCGGGCCCAAGTACGGCTGCGGCATCAACGTGTGCAAGGCGTGCACCTCGCACGTCAACGGCCTGGCCTTCAACCCGTGTTCCGTGCGGGTGGGCGACCTGTCGCCGTCCGACGAGGTCACCACCATCGAGGGGCTGCCCGACGCTCCCGACGGAGACGGCGGCGCCCTGCACCCGATGCAGCAGGCGTGGCTGGACCGCGACGTCGCCCAGTGCGGCTACTGCCAGCCCGGGCAGATCATGGCCGCCGTCGCGCTGGTGCGGAAGGTACGCCGGGAGGGCCGGTCGATCACCGACGCGGACCTCGACGGCATCCGCAACATCTGCCGCTGCGGCACCTACACCCGGATCCGGGAGGCCATCGCCCAGGGCGAGCGGGCCATGTAGGCGACCCCTGGCGTGGCCGGGGTTGGGAGTGCCGGGCCGTGCCGGGCCGTGACCTGTCCGGGAGAACCCGCACGACACGCCGGGTCCGCTCGGCGAGTCGTGCGGGTTTCACCGACTCGCCCGGTGAAACCCGCAGTGTCGCCCCGCCACCCGAGGCCTACTGCTTCCCCATCGCCAGCCGGAGCCGGTCCTCGGGGCGGATCAGGTGGTCGTGGCTGTCCTGGCCGATGCTGATCTGCACCCACTCGATGCGGCCGGTGAAGGCGTTGCCGGTCGCGCCGTAGTCGGGGGAGGCGGGGGAGCCCGAGTCGCTGCCGACGTCGCACGCCTCGTCGGCGGAGAAGCCCATCGGCTCGGTGTGCTCGACCCGCCCGGAGCCGACGGGGGCGCCGTCGACGTACAACGTCACGTCGCCGCCGCGGGCGAGCCCGCCGCCGTCGTACGCGAACTCCATCCGCACCTGGTGCGGACCCGGCGGCAGCGGCGAGGTGGCGCGGGTGATGAAGTACTGGATGCCGAAGAAGTTGTAGCAGTAGGTCAGCTGCCCCTCGTGGGCGTAGAGCGACCAGCCGCCCACCGAGCCGCCCTGGGTGACGATGACGCCGGCCGCGCCGTCGTCGGGGACGACGATGTCGGCGGTGACGGAGTGCGACTTGTTCTTCAGGTTCAGCACGCACCACTCCGAGACGCGCATGCCGGCGAACAACAGCTGGGTGTCGCCCTGGATCACCTGCGGCCGCCCCGCGATGTCGGGGTTGATCCGTTCGGCGAGGCGATCGTCCATGGGCAGGACGCCGTACTTCACCGCCTCGATCAGCCACAGCCGCTGCATGTGGGCCAGCCGCTCGGGCTGCTCGGCGGACAGGTCGCGCGCCTGCGTCCAGTCGTCGGGGGCGTAGAGCTCCCAGACGTCGTCGTCGAACGCGGGGGGCGGCTCGACCGTCCAGGGGGTCTTGTGCTTGGTGACCGCGGTCCAGCCGTCGTGGTAGATCCCGCGGTTGCCCATCATCTCGAAGTACTGCACGCCGTGGGTCTCGGGCGCGTCCGCCGAGCGCAGCGTCCCGAGCATGCTGACGCCCTCGAACGGCGCCTGCTGGATGCCGTTGACCGACGCCGGCGCCGGCAGCCCGGCGGCCTCCAGGAGCGTCGGGGCGATGTCGATGACGTGGTGGAACTGGCTGCGGACCGCGCCCGCGTCGGTCACCGTGCTCGGCCAGTGCACGATCGTGCCGTTGCGGGTCCCGCCCCAGTGCGAAGCGACCTGCTTGGTCCACTGGTAGGGCGTGCACATCGCGTGCGCCCAGCCCACGGAGTAGTGGTTGTACGCCGCCGGGGTGCCGAAGTCGTCGATCTTGCTCAGCAGGAAGTCGACGCTCTCGATGCCCGGCATCCCGTTGAGCGTCGTCATCTCGTTGAACGCGCCGTTCACGGTGCCCTCGGCTGACGCCCCGTTGTCGCCGATGATGTAGAAGACCAGCGTGTCCTCGAGCAGGCCGAGGTCGTCGATCGCGTCGACGAGCCGGCCGACCTCGTGGTCGGTCTGCTCCAGGAAGCCGGCGTAGATCTCCATCTGCCGCGCCAGCACCGGCTTGAGCTCGTCGGGCATGTCGTCCCAGGCGGGGATCTCGTCGTGCCGGGCGGTGAGCTCGGCGTCCGGCGGTACGACGCCGAGCTCCTGCTGCCGCGCGAACGTCTGCTCGCGCAGCACGTCCCAGCCCTCGTCGAAGCGGCCCCGGTAGCGGTCCGACCACTCCTGCGGCACGTGGTGCGGGGCGTGCGTCGCGCCGGGCGCGAAGTAGACGAAGAACGGCTTGTCCGGCATCAGCGCCTTCTGCTGCCGCACCCAGGTGATCGCCCGGTCGGCGAGGTCCTCGGTGAGCGTGTAGCCGTCCTCGGGGGTGCGGGGCGGCTCGACGGGAGTGGTGCCCTCGTAGAGGCCCGGGTAGTACTGGTTGGCCTCGCCCCCGACGAACCCGTAGAAGTGCTCGAAGCCCGACCCCGTCGGCCACTGGTCGAACGGCCCCATGGGCGTGACCTGCCACGCCGGCACCTCGTGGCACTTGCCGAACTGGGCGGTCGAGTAGCCGTTGAGCCGCAGCGTCTCGGCGATCGGCGCCTTGTCCTTGGGCCGCACGCTGTTGTTGCCCGGGGCGGCGGTCGCCATCTCGGTGATCGCACCCATGCCGACCGAGTGGTGGTTGCGCCCGGTGAGCAGGGCCTGCCGGGTCGGGGCGCACAGCGCCGTGGTGTGGAACCGGTTGAGCCGCACGCCGCCGGCGGCCAGCCGCTCGGCGGTCGGGGTCGCGCACGGCCCGCCGAAGGCGGAGGACGCGCCGAACCCGACGTCGTCGAGAAGCACGACGAGCACGTTGGGCGCCCCGGCCGGCGGCCGGAGCTGCCGCATCGGCGGGTACGACGTGTCCGGGTCCTTGGCGTCGTACGTCGTCAGCCCGACGTGCTGCTCGTCGAGCATGGGCAGGATCGCCCGTCGTACCAGGTCCTCGTCCACTGTGCGTCCTCCCCGCGTCCTCCCGGCGTGCGTCGACCGGAACCACCGAGGGTGGTTCGTGCGACCCGCGGGCGCCTCCCCCGGGACGGGTGAGGGTGCGGCGACCTGGAGAGCACCGGCTCCGTCCTGCCGGCCGCTCGGTGGGACTCCGTGGGCAATCCCTGGACTTCGTGGGTGTTGCAACACCCCACAAGTCCAGGGATCCCCGGCTGACCGGGGAAACCTGCAGCTCCGGCGTGCCTCAGCCGGCGGGGAGGAAGACCTGGAAGGTGCTGCCCCGGCCCAGCTCGGAGCGGATCGCCATCCTGCCGCCGTGCCGGGCCACGACCCGGCGCACGATCGCGAGGCCGAGCCCGGTGCCGGGCTGGGCGACCGCCTGGGGGTTGGAGGAGCGGAAGAACTCGGTGCCGAGCCGGGCGACGTCGGCCTCGGAGATGCCGATGCCCTCGTCCGCGACCGTGAGCACCACCTCGGCGCCCTCCCGGCAGAGGCGGACCGTGACGGTGCCGCCCTCGGGGGTGTACTTGACGGCGTTGCTGACCAGGTTGCCGCAGACGCGGTCGAGCTCGGTGGCGTCGCCCAGGGCGAGCACGGGGTCCTCCGGCGTCTCGACCTTGATCTGGAGCCCCTTCTGCTCCGCGGCGACCGCGATCAGGTCGACCACCTCGTCGACGAGCCGGTGGAGGTCCACCGGGACCGGGATGAGCGGGTTCTCGGCGTCCCCGACCTTCGAGAGCAGCAGCAGGTCGTCGATGACGCGCACCATCCGGCGGGCGCCGCGCTCCATCGCGTGCAGCGACGTCATGGTCGTGCCCGACAGGTCGGGGGAGGACTCGAGCATCTCGAGGTGGCCCATCACCGAGGTGAGCGGGTTCTTCAGCTCGTGCGCGACCGTGGCGATCAGCTGGCCCTTGTAGGTGTCGAGCTCCTGCAGCTCCTCCACGAGCTGGTGCTCGCGCTCGAAGGTGCGGGCGTTGAGGATCGCACGGCCCAGGTCGTGCCCGATGTCGAGCGCCGCGGTGGCCTCGGACTCGGTCCACTCCGGCGCCCCGGCGAGCCGGGTGAGCACGAGGTTGCCCAGGCACTCGGGGCCGGCGCCGAGCGGGGTGAACAGCAGCGACTCGACGCCGATGCTGTCGAGGAACTCCAGGATCAGGCGTCCCTGCTCCTCGGTGATCGCCTCCAGGGTCCGGTCGTGCGCCACGACGACCGCGGACTGCTCCTCCCATGCCTGGCGGGCCGAGGCCTCGGCGATCGCGACCAGCTCCGGGCCGAGCGCGATCTCGCGTCCGTCGGCGGAGTAGATCTCGCCGTGGCCGTCCTGGTCGAAGGTCTGCAGCCACATGCCGGCGGCGCGGAAGCCCTCGAGCAGTGCGTCGCGGCTGTCGGCGATGATCCGCTCGAAGCTCAGCTGGGCGGTCGCCCTGCGGACGATCCGCCGGGCCGCCTCGGCCATCCGCACCTGGTCGGCGAGCTCCTCGCGCTCGAGGGCGACGATGACCGACTGGCGGGCCTGCTCGGCGTAGGTGTTGAGGACGGCGCGCTGCGCCTCGCCGGGCCGACGCCCGTCGACCGGGAGGTCGATGGCCAGGGTGCCGCGGAGCACGCCGCTGTCGTCGTACAGCGGAGCGGTCAGCAGGTCGAGCGGGTGCCACGCGTCCGGGTCGTCGATCGGCTCGATGTCGGGCACCCAGCCCCACTCCTCGCCGGCGCTCGCGTCGAGGCGCTCGTGCGGGACGAAGCGGAACATGCCCCAGTCGTCGGCCTTCTCGAGCTCGCGGGAGAGCTGGTCGAGGGGGGTGCGCCGGCCCTGCAGGGACTCGCGGGCCTCGTCACTGCCCGCGACCGCCATCACCTCGAGCTTGCCGTCGCTGCGGGCCACGCTGATCGCGGCGATCCCAAAGCCGGCGACCTTGGTGACCCCCTCGGCGATGAGCTGGAGCGCGTCTCGCGAAGGCGCGTCCGACCAGCTGCTCGCGCGGCTGGTCGGTCCCCCGACTGTCTCCCGTGACATCGATCTCCGTCTGCTCCGGTGGCCTGTCCATCCTACGTCGGCGGCGCCTCCGCTACCGGTCAACGGCCGGACCGGCGATGGGACACGGGGTCCGCACCCCCGTAGACTCCCCGTGTGCCCTTCGAGAGCAGCCCCCGCCGGGGCGGGGACGGCCGCCTGACCGCGGCCCTCGACCCCCACGAGCAGGGCCCCCAGGACGCGTGCGGGGTCTTCGGTGTCTGGGCCCCGGGTGAGGACGTCGCCAAGCTCACCTACTTCGGGCTCTACGCGTTGCAGCACCGGGGCCAGGAGTCGGCCGGTATCGCGGTGAGCAACGGCCGCCAGATCCTGGTCTACAAGGACATGGGCCTGGTCTCCCAGGTCTTCGACGAGACGACGCTCGCCTCGCTCAAGGGCCACCTGGCGATCGGCCACACCCGCTACTCCACGACCGGCGCGAGCACCTGGGAGAACGCCCAGCCCACGTTCCGGCCGACCGCGGACGGCTCGATCGCCCTCGGCCACAACGGCAACCTCATCAACACCCATGAGCTCTCGCAGATGGTCACCGACCTGCCGGGGCCCTCCGACGAGCTCGACCTGCACACCCGCCCGGTCGAGAGCTCGACCAACGACACCGGGCTGGTCACCGCACTCCTCGCCCACCACCCCGACACCTCGCTGGAGCAGCGGGCGCTGGAGGTGCTGCCCCAGCTCGAGGGCGCCTTCTGCTTCGTGTGGATGAACGAGGACACCCTGTACGCCGCCCGCGACCCGCAGGGCATCCGTCCGCTGGTCCTCGGCCGTCTCGAGCGCGGCTGGGTCGTCGCCAGCGAGGACGCGGCACTCGCCACCATCGGCGCCAGCGTGGTCCGCGAGGTCGAGCCCGGCGAGATGGTCGTCATCGACGAGAACGGGCTGCGCACCCACCGGTTCGCCGCGGCCAACCCCAAGGGCTGCGTCTTCGAGTACGTCTACCTGGCGCGCCCCGACGCCACGATCAGCGGCCGCAGCGTCCACGAGGCCCGGGTCGAGATGGGACGCCGGCTGGCCCGGGAGTTCCCGGTCGACGCCGACCTGGTGATGCCCGTCCCGGAGTCCGGCACCCCGGCCGCCGCCGGCTACGCCGAGGAGTCCGGCATCCCGTTCGGCCAGGGCTTCGTCAAGAACGCGTACGTCGGCCGCACGTTCATCCAGCCCAGCCAGACCCTGCGCCAGCTCGGCATCCGGCTCAAGCTCAACGCGCTGGAGCACATGATCCGCGGCAAGCGGATCGTCGTCGTCGACGACTCGATCGTCCGCGGCAACACCCAGCGCGCGCAGGTGCGGATGCTGCGCGAGGCAGGGGCGCTGGAGGTGCACGTGCGGATCTCCAGCCCACCGGTGAAGTGGCCGTGCTTCTACGGCATCGACTTCGCGACCCGCGCCGAGCTGATCGCCAACGGCCTCGACGTCGACGAGATCGCCGCGAGCGTCGGCGCCGACAGCCTCGGCTACATCTCCCTGGAAGGCATGGTCGAGGCCACCGGGCAGGCGCCGCAGTGGCTGTGCCGGGCGTGCTTCACCGGGGAGTACCCGATCGCGCTGCCCGACGAGAGCCTGCTGGGCAAGCACCTGCTGGAGAGCTCGATCCAGGCGCCGTCGTACGGCAAGGCGCTCCCCGTCCTGAACAACCCGTAGGAGCGACGTGTCCGAGACCAACGCCTACGCCGCCGCCGGCGTCTCCATCGAGGCCGGCGACAAGGCCGTCGAGCTGATGAAGGTCTGGATCGAGAAGGCACGCCGGCCCGAGATGATCGGCGGGATCGGCGGCTTCGCCGGACTCTTCGACGCCTCGGCGCTCAAGGCCTACGACCGGCCGCTGCTGGCGACGTCCGCGGACGGGGTCGGCACCAAGGTGGCCGTCGCCCAGGCCCTGGACAAGCACGACACGATCGGCTTCGACCTGGTCGGCATGCTCGTCGACGACCTGGTCGTCTGCGGCGCCGAGCCGCTGTTCCTCACCGACTACATCGCGACCGGCCGGGTCGTCCCCGAGCGCGTCGCGGCGATCGTCAAGGGCATCGCCGAGGCCTGCGTCGAGGCCGGCTGCGCGCTGCTCGGCGGCGAGACCGCCGAGCACCCGGGCCTGCTGGGCGAGGACGAGTACGACGTCGCCGGCTCGACGACCGGTGTCGTGGACGCCGACCGGCTGCTCGGGCCGGGCCGGGTGCGCCCGGGCGACGTCGTCGTCGCGATGGAGTCCTCGGGGCTGCACTCCAACGGCTACTCGCTGGTGCGCCACGTGCTCCTGGCTGCTGCCGGTTGGTCCCTGGACCGCCACGTCGACGAGCTCGGCCGCACCCTGGGCGAGGAGCTGCTCGAGCCGACCCGGATCTACGCCCGGGCCTGCCTCGCGCTGGCCGACCGCACCCGCACCCACGCGATGTCGCACATCACCGGCGGCGGGCTGGCCGCCAACCTGGAGCGGGTGCTGCCCGTCGAGCTGACCGCCCGGCTCGACCGCACCACCTGGACCCCGCAACCGGTCTTCGACCTGGTCCGCCAGGTCGGTTCGGTGCCCCAGCCGGACCTGGAGATGACGCTGAACTGCGGCGTCGGCATGGTCGCCCTCACCGACCCCGAGGACGCCGACGCCGCGATCGCGGTGCTCGGCGAGCACGGCGTCCGGGCCTGGGTCGCGGGCGAGGTCCGCGTCGACGACTCACCGGCCGGCGAGCTGGCCGGCCGGGTGGAGCTGGTGGGCCAGCACCCCGGCTGGTGAGCCTCTCGGGCGCCCGCCGGATCCGCGGGGCGCGCGAAGGCGGACGTGATGTGCAGGAACAGCCACCGAGCAGGTAGCGTTGCCCCCACGAGAACTCTTTGAGACAGCCCGGGTGCCTCCGTGCCCCGGCCGAGCGTGCGAGGGGGCTGACCCTATGGGGCGCGGCCGAGCGAAAGCCAAGCAGACGAAGGTCGCCCGCGACCTGAAGTACCGCACTCACGAGACGGACTTCGGGGCGCTGGCCAACGAGCTGCACGGGCAGAGCGACAGCGACGACACCGACCAGATCGAGCCCGAAGAGCTCGAGAAGTGGTCGGACTACTCCGAATCGCGCGACTGACCACACCTTCCGGCTGCGGCCGGTAGGACGTCATACGGACTGGTCGCCCCGGCGACCGACTCGTATGACGTCTTCGTCTGTGCGCAGGGTGTGGTCTCACGGGTCACATGCGTCCCGGGCGCCCCAGGCGTCGTCCGGCCCTGGCTGAGGGGGTTCTGGCTGCTGGCAGCCGAGAGCCTCACGACACGCCGTGCGGCCTCGGCGTGTCGTGCGGGATCCGGCTGCTGACAGCCGAACCCCGCACGCGGGCCCGCGCAGACACCCCTCAGCGCGGCATCCACATCCCCCGCAGCCGGCCGACCTCGCGCATCCGACGCTCGGCGAGCCGGTCGGCGGCGATGGCCGGCGGTACGCCGTCGGAGGCGGCGAGCTCGAAGACGGTCCGGGTGGTGTCGAAGATGCCGGTCGCGCGCTGCTGGGCGCGGTCGAAGGAGAACCCCTCGAGCTCGTCGGCGACCTGGATGAGCCCACCGGAGTTCACGCAGTAGTCGGGCGCGTAGAGGATCCCGCGCTCCTCGAGCATCTTCTCCACGCCGGGGTGCGCGAGCTGGTTGTTGGCCGCGCCGCACACGATGCGGGCCGACAGCGTCTCGACGACGTCGTCGGTGAGGGCGCCCCCGAGCGCGCACGGGGCGTAGACGTCCAGCGGCGACGCGACCAGCGCTGCGGTCGAGTCCACGACCTGCACCGACGGCAGCTCCCCGCGGACCCGCTCGACCGCGCCAGCGTCCACGTCGGTGACGACCACGCGCGCGCCGTCCTCGACCAGGTGGCGGGCGAGGTGGTGCCCGACCTTGCCGACGCCGGCGATGCCGACCGTGCGGCCCTCCAGCGACGTCGTGCCCCACGCGATCGACGCGGCCGCCCGCATGCCCTGGAAGACGCCGTACGCCGTCAGCACCGAGCTGTCGCCGGCGCCGCCGTGCGCCACGGTGCGGCCGGTGACGTACGAGCACTCCCGCGCGATGACGTCCATGTCGGCCGAGAACGTTCCCACGTCACAGGCGGTGTAGTAGCGCCCGCCCAGCGACTGCACGTGCCGGCCGTAGGCCCGCAGCAGCGGCTCGGACTTCAGCGTCGTCGGGTCGCCGATGATCACGGCCTTGCCACCGCCGAGGTCCAGCCCGGCGAGCGCGGCCTTGTAGGACATGCCGCGCGAGAGGTTCAGGACGTCCTGCACCGCGTCGGCGGTGGAGGCGTAGGGGTAGAAACGGGTGCCGCCGAGGGCGGGACCCAGCGCGGTGGAGTGGATCGCGATGATGGCCTTGAGGCCGGTGGCGGGATCGTTGGCGAAGACGACCTGCTCGTGCTCGGAACCGAGCTCGAAGACGTCGGACATGGGTGGTCCTGCTCTCTGTTGTCGGCCACATCGGTGGGGTGGCGGTGGGAGCACGACAGGGGTGGCGTCGTGCCCTACCTCACACGGTAGCCCGGCCCGCCCGGGTCTGCGAAAGAGGCGACGGTCCTGATCGTGACGTCGCGCCGTCACCCGGCCGAGGGCTGGCGCGAGTTTTGTCGGCCGGCCGACAAAATCCGACCCGGGACGACAAAACTTCGTCGTCCCGGATCGGAAACCGTCGGCCGGCCGACGAAACTCGAGCCGCCCACCGCACGGCGAGCGGGCTCCACCGCCCCTCAGACCGACCGCGCCAGCACGACGTCTCCATGGGTTCCGTAGCCGGTCAGGTCACCGCCCGTGCGCCGACCGTTGAAGCCGACGAGCAGCCACCCGTCGCCGTCGGGGACCAGGGTGGGCCATGGGATGTTCGAGGGGTACGGCGCACGCAGGGTCCCCGTCTCGCGCAGGGCGAGGTCGAAGACCGGGTAGCGCCGGGCGTCGCCGTCGCTGGCCAGCACCCGCCACTGCCCGTCGAGGTGCGCGAGCGTGGTGCCCTCGGTCTGGCCCAGGTCGGTCGCGGCCCCCAGCAGCGACAGCGAGTCCAGGGCCGGACCCCCGGCCAGCGCCGGGTGGAAGCGGAAGTAGCGGGTCGCGCTCACGAAGCCGACCAGCCACCCCCCGTCGGCGCGCACGAGCTGGGGGTCCCACACGCCGACCGACGCCAGCCCGTCCACCGGGAGGTGCAGCGCCGTGGTGTCGAGCAGGTGCGACCCGCTCAACAGGTCGGCGCTCGTCCGCGCGAGCGTCACGCCGACGGCCGGGCGCTTGGCGTCGAAGTCGCCCCAGGTGCTGGTCGCCAGCAGCCACCCGTCGCCGTCGCGCTGCAGGTGGATCGCGTGGTCGCCGTACGCACCGGGGCGGTCCGGCCGCCGGAAGAACAGGTCCGACAGGTGGGTCAGCCCGAGCGTCGCCCGGTCCAGCTCCCACAGCGAGGCGTGGGCGGTGTCGAAGAAGCCCGGCCCGGCGCTGGTCGCCGAGAGCACGACCCGGTCGTCGGCCAGCCCGTCGACGACGCGCAGGTCGCGGAGCCCGAGCTGCCCGAACCGCCCGGCCACCGGGGCGTCGGAGGTGAGGCCGCGCAGCCACACCTCCGAGCGGGTGTCGACCCGCCCGGCGAGGTCGACCCGGCCCCGCGCCGTCCAGGGCCCCGGCCCGCGCGTGAACACGGTCAGGTGGGTGCCGGTGAGCGCCAGCCCGACCTCGCGCACCGGTCCGCCCGGACGCGCGTGACGGCGCGCGCGGTGCCGGGTCGTCCGGCCACCGGTGGTGACCTCCAACCAGGCCCACGTGCCGTCGTACCGCCCAGTGAGGACGTCGGCGCCCGACGCCAGCACGACCGAGGCGCCCGAGGACCCCGGGGCCGTCGGCGCGGTCGCGGCGGCGTACGGCGCCAGCACCTCGGCCAGCGTCGAGCCGGGCACCACGAGGGCGACCGGGCGACGTCGCCCGGCGGCACGGAACTGCGGCAGCAGCGCGGTCACCGCCCGCGCGTCGTCGCGCGCTGGAGGGCGGCGACCGCCAGCTCGACCTCGGCGTTCAGGTCGACGAGCATCGGCCCGGCGCCCTCGGTCGTGCCGGCGATGCCGAGCTCCTCCAGACGCCTGGCGGCCTCGGCGACCCGGGGGAGGCCGAGGTTGAGGGCGCTGCCCTTGAGCTGGTGGGCGGAGGTGAGCAGCGACATCGCGCTGTCGCGCTCGACGGCCTCGCGGATCGCGACCAGCTGGTCGCCGACACGGCCCATGAACGAGGCGGCGGTGCGCTCGAAGAAGCTCACGCCGTCCTTGCGCAGGTCGTCGAGCATCGCGATGCGGTCCGGGTCCAGGACGCCGCGCTCGCCCTCGACGGGAGGAGACGGCTCCGGCGCGTCGTCGGCACCGGTCGGGCCGGCATCGGTCGGCCCGCCGCCCGCCCCTGGATCGGCGCCGGCGGGGGCGGCCGCCGGCGCCGGCGCCGCCGGTGGCGCGGCCGCGGGCTCCACCCAGCTGCGCAGCGCCCGCTCCATCGCGGCCGCGTCGACGGGCTTGGTGAGGTAGTCGTCCATGCCCGCCTCCAGGCAGCGCTCGCGCTCGCCCTCGAGCGCGGAGGCGGTCATCGCGATGATCGGGACCCGACGCCCGACCGGCTCGCGCTCGCGGACCTGCCGGGTCGCGTCGAACCCGTCGAGACGGGGCATCCGGCAGTCCATCAGCACGACGGCGTAGTCGTGCGGCCGGGTGAGCAGCTCGACCGCGGCGATGCCGTCCTCGGCGACGTCGACCGTGCACCCGAGGTTCTCCAGGATCCCGGCCGCGACCAGCTGGTTGACGCGGTTGTCCTCCACGACCAGCGCCCGGACGCCGAGCCCGGGCGGTGGTGCGGCCTCCGCGACCGGCGCGCTGGACGCGCCGACGAGCGACATCAGGGCGCCGCGGAGCTCGAAGTGCCGCACCGGCTTGCTCAGCGACGTCGAGATGCCGGCGGACTCCACCTCCTCCCGCGTGACCGACTGGTCCGAGGTCAGCAGCAGCAGCGCCAGCCCGGCCAGCGCCGGATCGGCCCGGATCCGGCGCGCCAGCGCGAGCCCGTCCGTGCCGGGCATCACCAGGTCGAGCACCGCGAGCTCGAAGGGGTGGCCCGACCGGGCGGCCTCGCGCAGGGTGGCGGTCGCCTCGGCGGCGGAGGGTACGGCGACGGGCCGCATGTCCCAGGCGCTGAGCTGCTCGCTGAGGATGAACCGGTTGGTCTCGTTGTCGTCGACGACCAGCACCCGCCGCCCGCGCAGCTCACGGCTCCCTGCCGCGGCCAGCGCGGGCTCGGGGGCGATCCCCAGGCGGGCCGTGAAGGAGAAGGTGCTGCCCACGCCGAGCTCGCTGGTGACCCAGAGCTCGCCGCCCAGCGCCTCGACCAGCTGCTTGGAGATCGCCAGGCCCAGGCCCGTGCCGCCGTGCCGGCGCGTCGTGGACGGGTCGGCCTGGGTGAACGCGTCGAAGAGCCGCTCGCGGTCCTCGGCGGCGATGCCGACCCCGGTGTCGGTGACGTCGACCCGCAGCAGCACCTCGTCGCCCGTCCGCTCCTCGACCCGCGCCTGGATCAGGACCTCGCCGTGGTCGGTGAACTTCACCGCGTTCGAGCCGAGGTTGGTGACGATCTGACCGAACCGGACGGCGTCGCCGCGCACCAGCAGCGGGACCTCCGGCGCGCACGCGACGACCAGCTCGAGGCCCTGGTGCTGGGCAGGCCCGCTGAGCACGGACGCCACCTGGTCGAAGACCTGGCGGACGTCGAAGTCGGCCGTCTCGAGCTCGAGCTTGCCGGACTCGATCTTGGACAGGTCGAGGATGTCGTTGATGATCGCGAGCAAGGTGAGCCCGGCGCCCTGGAGGTTCTCGGCCAGCCGGCGCTGGTGGTCGTCGAGGTCGGTGCGGAGCAGCAGGTCGGTGAGCCCGATGACGCCGTTCATCGGGGTGCGGATCTCGTGGCTCATCGTGGCCAGGAACTCCGACTTGAGCCGGGAGGCCTCCATCGCGTCGTCGCGCGCCTCGGCGAGCTCGATCGCGCTGCGCTCGCGCTCGGCCACCACGCCGAGCTGGTGCCCGATCTGGGCCATCAGCTGGTAGGAGTTCTCGTCGGGCGGGACCTCGTCGGCCACCAGCTCGACGACGCACACCACCTCGTCGCCGATCAGCACCGGCATCGCGACCACGCTGTGGGTCGCCTCGAGGCCGGGCGGCGAGCCGACCACGATCTCGCGCGCCGTGCGCGCCCGCTCGGCCAGCCCCCGGTCGCACTCGACGGGGGAGTCCGCCGGCCGGAGGTCCAGCTCCTCCGGCTCCGTCGCGCCCCGGTCCCACAGCCAGGCGCCCACGGCTCCCCAGCTGGTGTACTCGGGCACCCCGGCGCCGGCCAAGAGGATCGCCTCGCGCAGGGTGCGCGCCCGGTTGGCGGCCATCGCCATCTGCTGGAGCAGGAAGAGCCGCCTGGTGGCCTCTGCGACCTGCTCGTCGGCCGTGCGCACGTCGGTGACGTCCTGCGCGGTGCCGCTCATCCGCACCAGGGACCCGTCGGGAGCCAGCTCCACGAGCCCGCGGCCGCGGATCCACCGGATCTCACCGTCGGTCCGGACGAGCCGGTGGTCGAAGGAGTACTCGCCCCCCGCCTCGGCGGCGCCCGCGATCAGCTGCTCGGCGGCCGCCCGGTCCTCGGGGTGCAGGCGTTCGAGGTAGTCGCCGTAGGTCACCAGCGTCCCCGGCTCGACCCCGAAGATCCGGCACAGCTCGTCGGACCACTCGATGCGGTCGTCCGCGACCTCCCACGTCCAGCTGCCGATGTGGGCGATCCGCTGCGCCGTGGCGAGCTGGTGCTCCCGGGCGGCCAGGGTGTCGAGCAGCTCCTTGCGGTGGGTGTACGGCGTCACCCGGTGCAGCCAGCCGATCCGGCGGTCGCCGTCCATGACCGGGCGGAAGCTGATGAGCCCCCACACCGTCGTACCGTCCGGGCGGACGAAGTAGGAGTCGATGTCGTCCTGTGGCTCGCCGGTGCGGACCATCCGCAGCAGGGCACGGGTGAAGTCCTCACGGCCCTGCTGGTCCAGGGTGTCGAAGACCGAGAGGCCGATCATCTCCTCCGGCGTGCGGCCGAGGATCTGCGCCATCCGGTCGTTCGCCCAGGTCGTGACGGCCTCGTCGTCGAAGACCCAGAGGCCGTCGGGGACGAGGTCGAACAGCAGGCGCGCGACCTCGTCGCCGCCCCTCCCGTCGAGCCCGCCGCGGGTCATGTCCCCCAACCTATGTTCCGGGCGGTGGCACGCGCACGAAGTCGACCACGCGGTTGGGGCAGTCGCGGGCCCCGCGGACCAGGGCGCTGTGCTCGGTGCGGTCGGCCGCGAGCCCGAAGCGGAGCTTCACCGCGACCCACTGCCGGACGTAGCGGCACTCGTGGTGGTCGGGCAGCCACTCCGCGACGTCGCGGTCGCCCTTGGACTGGTTGACGTTGTCGGTGACCGCGACCAGCGTCCGGGGGTCGTCCAGGTCGTTCGCGAACCGCTCGCGGGCGCTGTCGTCCCACCCCCGCGCGCCCGAGTCCCACGCCTCCTTGAGCGGGACCAGGTGGTCGATGTCGACGTCGGACGGGTCCGTCCAGGTCGCGCCGTCGTACCAGGAGTACCACTCGCCGGTCGTGATCGTGCAGCCGTCGACCGGCACCCGCGACTCGGCCACGAGCACCTCCTCGCGGGTGTCCTGGCAGTCGTGGTCGGCGTCGACCCAGTGCTCGAACCGGTCGCGGTCGTAGCCGCGCGGGGTCTCGCGGGCCACCGGGAGCGCCCGTACGGCGGCGCGCAACCGCAGCGACTCCTGGTCTCCCGCCCGGGTAGCGGCCGGGTCGGCCGGCTGGGCCGGCTGGGCCAGGTGGGCCAGGTGGGCTGCCTGGGCCGCCTGGGTCACCGCCGGGCCCGCCCCGGTCGCCAGGGCGAGGAGCAGGACCAGGACGAGCGGATGCCGAGCCACTGTCCGATGATGGCCCAGTGGACCTCTCTGCGCTGGGATCTCCAGCAGACCCGACCCTCGGTCTCGACACCTTCGGCGACGTCGCGCTCGGCCCGGACGGCGAGCCGCTGAGCCAGGCCGAGGCCATCCGCGAGGTGGTCGCCGAGGCGGAGCTGGCCGACGCGGTCGGCCTGGACTTCTTCGGCGTCGGCGAGCACCACCGGCCGGACTTCTCGATCAGCGCGCCCGACGTCGTCCTGGCCGCGATCGCCGGGCGGACCCGGCGGATCCGGCTCGGCACCTCGGTCACCGTGCTCAGCTCCGACGACCCGATCCGGGTCTTCCAGCGCTTCGCGACCCTCGACGCGGTCTCCGGCGGCCGCGCCGAGGTGACCCTGGGCCGGGGCTCCTTCACCGAGTCGTTCCCGCTGTTCGGGCTCTCGCTCGACGACTACGAACGGCTGTTCTCCGAGAAGCTCGACCTGTTCACCCGGCTGCTCGCCGAGGAGCCGGTCTCCTGGGAGGGCACGGTCCGGCCGCCGCTGGAGTCCGTGGAGGTGTTCCCCCGCACCGCCGCCGGGCTGCCGGCGTGGGTCGGCGTGGGTGGTACGCCGGAGTCGGTGGTCCGCGCGGCGTCGTACGGCCTGCCCCTGGTGGTGGCCGTCATCGGCGGCTCGCCCGACCAGTTCGTGCCGCTCGTCGACCTCTACCACCGCGCGCTCGAGCACTACGGTCACGGCCCTCTCCCGGTCTCCATGCACAGCCCCGGGCACGTCGCGGCGACCGACGAGCTCGCGCGCGAGCAGATGTACCCCCACCAGGCGGCCGCGTTCACCAAGATCGGCCGCGAGCGCGGCTGGGGCCCCTACACGCCCGAGCAGTTCGAGCAGGGCGCGAGCCCGGCCGGCGCGCTCTTCGTCGGCTCGCCCGAGACGGTCGCGCAGAAGATCGCCCGCGCGGTCCGGGTGCTCGGCCTCTCCCGCTTCCAGCTCAAGTACGCCGTCGGCACCCTGCCCCACGAGCAGCGCCTGGAGTCCATCCGCCTCTTCGGCACCCGCGTCGCTCCCCGGGTGCGGGAGCTGCTGGCGGGCGGCGAGCAGCTGTAACGCCGTGTGACACCGGGTACCCACCCTGCTGCAGCGGGGTGGGTAGGCGCTGTCACACGGCGTTACAGCTCGCGGCGGCCGGATCACGGTCCCGCCTCCACAGCACCCCGACGGAGGGTTGACTCGGCAGCGCCGGGCGGGGAGCGTGCGTCCATGGCACGCCGACCGCACGAGAACGTCGCGACCGTCCTGGTCGACCCGACGGTGCTCGACGAGCTCGAGGTGCACCTGATGACCCTCGACCTGCGCCTGTGGCCGGTCGCGACCGCGCCGATCGCCGTCGACGGTCCGCGGCAGGCGTTCCAGATCCGGCGCCGGCTGATCGAGGCGCGTCGCGGCGAGTGGGACGACGCGGCGACCTGGACGCCGGTGTGGATCTCCTTCGGCGAGAGCTGGTACGACGGGGCCGAGCCGCTGTCGTGGGCCGCCCACCAGGTGCTGTGGCGCACCCTCGAGCACTACGCCGGCCGGGTCCGCTACCGCCTCGGCCTCGGCGGCGTGCCGCCGCTGCGCGTGCCGCGCGAGCGCACCGCCTGACCCGCCGCCCGAGCCGGTCGAGACACCAGAAGTGGCTGCAAGCCCACGGGATCTGCAGCCACTTTCGGTATCTCGACCGGCGACCACCTGCGAGCGAGCGATGCCGGCCGCAACCGCCTGATCCCCGCCGCACCTGCCACTGGTCTGGTCGACCGCGTCGAATCACCCTTTCGTGGGCATCACCTTGCGGACGGACCCGCGTTGACCAGCCCGGAGCGCGATCCGCTCCACGGTCCTTCAGCATCAGGAGCAGCCGATGTCGTCACCCCGGACCCCCCTCCGTCGGGTCGCCATCGCGGCCCTCGCGGTCGCCGCCGCCCTGGTCGTCGGCTTCCTCGCCGTCGGCGCCTTCACTGGCGGCGGGTCGCCGGCCACGGCCGGCGAGGCCTGCGCGCCCGGGTTCCAGCCGGTGGACGAGGCGCTCGCCGAGGTCCGCAAGGAGATGGCCGTCGAGCATGACGGCGAGCACGGCGAGGAGGAGGGCGAGCACGCCGAGGAGGAGGGCGAGGACGACGAGCTCGTGCGCGAGGCCACCCGCGAGCTGCCGATGCTCGACGGCACCGACCCCGACGACTGGGACCACCTGTGCGTCGTGGCCAAGCGCCCGGAGTCGCTCCAGGAGCTCAACGCACTCTTCAACACCCGCGCGATGTCGCGGCTGGCGCCGCTGGGCGCCTACCGCCAGGGCGCGGCCTACGCCGCGGCCCAGCAGGCCGCCCGGATGGGGTCGCTGGCCGGGAAGGCCCGGCTGCACGGTCGGGGTCCGCTGATCGTCGACGACCCGGCGTACCCCGAGGTCAACGGCCTCGGCCTGACCCACGACATGGGCCGCATCGACAGCTACGCCTGGGACCCCGCCCACGACCGGCTCTTCGCCGCGGTCGGCAACGGCGGCATCTGGCGCTCCGACGACCTCGCGGGCCACTGGCGCGACGCCACCGGCAACCTGCCGACGACCGTCACCGGCGCCGTCGGCTGGAGCTCGTACGCCGGGGGCACGCTGGTCGCCCTCACCGGCGAGCCGACGTTCGGCTCCTCCGCCTACACCGGCCTCGGCGCCTACTGGTCCAAGGACCTCGGGCGGCACTGGACCCGCTCGCGCGGCGTGCCGTCCGGCGCACTCGGCTTCGCCGTGGCGGTCGACCCGAAGAACCAGCGCAACATCTACCTCGCGACCCAGCTCGGCCTCTTCGGCTCGACCGACGGCGGTCGCTCCTACCGCAACCTGGCGCTGCCGACCGGCAGGTGCGCCGGCGTCACCGACACGGGGAGGAAACCCGCGTGTGCGCTCGCCAACGTCGTCACCGACGTGGTCGTCGTGGCACCGGGAGGCGTCAAGACCGAGACCAAGGCGGGCACCGTCGTGGCCACCGTCGGGTGGCGCGGCGGCCAGCGCCAGAACGCCGACGGCACGGTGCAGTCGCCGAGGAACGGCGTCTACCGGTCGGCGTCCGGCAAGCCCGGCAGCTTCCGCAAGCTCGAGGCGAGCGGCTTCGCGCCCCAGGACGCGATCGGCCGTGTCGAGCTCGGCAACGCCGTCGGCCCCGAGCAGGACCACGACATCCTGTACGCCGTCGTGCAGGACGCCAACCTGCTCAACAACGGCGGTGTGACCGGCATCGACACCCCTGACGAGCTGGGCCCGCCGCCGGTCGGCAGCACCGTGCTCAACGGCATCTACGTCTCCACCGACTTCGGCGCCACCTGGACCGAGCTCGTCTCGGGGACCCAGCTGACCGCCGACCCGACCACCGGCTCGGCGCTCATCGGCACGGGCACCGCGACCGGCTACCAGCCCGGCGTCCAGGGTTGGTACAACCAGTGGATCCAGCCCGACCCGACCCGCGCGGACGCCAACGGCGCGCCGACCCGGCTGGCGTTCGGGCTGGAGGAGATCTGGACCAACGACCTGCCGCAGGCGGGGATCCCGCTCGACGGGTCGGTGCCCGTGCACTTCGGCGTGGTCGGCAAGTACTTCGGCGGCGACTCCTGCCTGCTGCTCAGCGCCGGGCTGCCGGCCTGCCCGACCGACCGGGACCCGACCGACGACGGCTCGACGACCCACCCCGACCAGCAGGACGGCATCTGGCTCCCGGACTCCTCGGTCGCCGGCGGCGTGCAGCTGGTCGTGGGCAACGACGGCGGCAGCTACCGCTACCGGTTCGAGGACGACCCGGACGGCGAGCTCGACAACGGGCACTGGGGCCCGGGCGACCAGACCGGCTTCAGCACCCTGATGCCGTACTACGCCGCCATGGCCAACGACGGCACGGTCTGGGCCGGCCTCCAGGACAACGGCAACCTCAAGATCGACGGCGCGACCCGCAAGCGCTACGAGACGTACGGCGGCGACGGCTTCTTCGCGGCGGTCGACCCGTTCGACTCCGAGACGGCCTACGAGGAGTACACGAACGGCGCCATGTCGGTCACGACCGACGGCGGCACCACCTGGGCCGACATGGACCCGGGCCTGACGGCCTCGAAGTTCGCCAACCCGTTCTCGATGGACCCGACGAACGCCGAGCACCTGGTCACCGCCGGCCGCGAGGTCGTCGAGACCCTCCAGGGACCGGGCACCCAGGCCGGGATGACCGAGGCCACGAGCGCCGACGCCTCGACGAACACCTGGATCAAGGTCTTCGACCTCGGCACCCGCTCGAAGCCCGGTGACGCGGGCGCGACGTCGTCGGCCACCGACCCCGACAACTCGATGTCGGCGGTCGCCACCCGGCGCAATGCGTCGTACGTCGCCTACTGCGGCTTCTGCGACACCCTGAACAAGACGGCCGACTCCTCGGCGGTGTTCCGCAACGGCCTGGCCACCAACGTCGGCGGCGCGAAGCCTGCGAAGGCCGGCACGTCGGACGGGTGGCACGTCGTGAGGCCGAAGGGGCTGCCCAACCGCTACATCACCTCGATCGCGATCGACCCGAAGAACGACGAGACGGTGTTCGTGACGCTCGGCGGCTACACCCGCCGCTGGGTGCCGCCGGGTGCCGTGGGCGACACGAACCCGCGGATCGGGAAGGGACACCTCTTCGTGTCGCGCGACGCCGGGCGCCACTTCACCGACATCACCGGCAACCTGCCCGACGCACCCGCGAGCTGGGTCGCGCTCCGCAAGGGCCAGCTCCTGGTCGGCACCGACGTGGGGGCGTTCGGGTCGGGGATGCACGGGACGACGCAGCGCTCGCCGCGGTTCGCCCGGCTCGGCGGGCTGCCGGCGGCACCGGTCGCCAGCGTCGCGCTGAAGCCCGACAACCCCAACGTCGCGGTGCTCGCGCTGTTCGGCCGGGACGTGTGGACCTACACGTTCAAGCACAAGGTCACCGTGCCGACACCGGACCCGCCGCAGACGCCCGAGATCGGGACGCTGGCGAAGGCGTGGGACTTCGAGGCCGACGCCCAGGGCTGGACCGCCGACGGGGCGCCGTCGACCTGGACGCGCGAGAGCCCCGGGCACGGCACCGGCACGGCCGAAGACGCGTCGGGGCAGGCGTTCGACGTGTCCGGCCCGCTGGGCTACCTCGACAACGCCGACACCTCGCTCACCTCGCCGGCCGTCACCGTGCCCGCGGGCACCGGCGTGCTGGAGTGGTCGATGCGCCTCGACACCGAACCGGGCTTCGACGCGGTCGCGGTCCAGGTGTCCACCGACGGCGGCACGTCGTGGACCACGGCCGGCACCTTCTCCGGCCAGGGCCCCGACGCACCGGGCTGGTCGTCGTACGCCGTGGACTTCCGCGCGCCCGGCGGGCCGGTCCAGGTGCGGTTCCACTTCACCTCCGACGAGCTGTGCTCCGGGCTCGGTGGACCGCTGTGCTCCTCGACCACCGGGTGGGACGGCGTGCACGTCGACGACGTGAAGCTCGGTACGGCGCGCTGATCCGGTCGTAGGGTTCTCGCACCGCCACCTGGGAGGACCCTGCGATGAGGACGTGTGTCAGCGCCGCTACCGCCGCCGGCCTGCTGGCCGGCGCGCTGCTCGCCGCGCCTGCCCACGGGGCGATGCCGCCAGGGCCGGCGGAGATCGGCCCGGCGACGCCCCGCGCGGCCGGTCCGCAGCTGATGGTGGACGCGACCGCAGGCCGGCACCGCATCTCCCCGGACATCTACGGCGTGAACTTCGCCGACGAGGCCTTCGCCGAGAGCATCGACCTGCCGGTCGACCGCTGGGGCGGCGACAGCACCGAGACCTACAACTGGAAGATCCGCGGGACCAACGAGGGCCGGAACTGGTACTTCGAGAACTTCCCGGACTGCTGGACCGCGGACTTCGGCTACTGCGACACCGGCCACGACTACAGCGCGGTCGACGACCTGATCGAGACCGACGCCCGGGTCGGCGCCTCGACCCTGCTCACGCTGCCCGCGGCGGGCTGGGTCGCCAAGGCCGTCAGCTACGAGCAGGACCAGCTGTGCAGCTACCCGGCGTCCGTCTTCGACCCTCAGGACGACCACGACCCCTACCACCCGGTCTGCGGCAACGGGAAGCGCGGCGGCAGCTGGATCAGCAGCCCCGCGGTCGACCCGACCCGCGCCGGCGTACCGGCCGGGGCCGGCTGGGCCGGCGACTGGGTCACCGATCTCGTCTCCCGCTACGGCACGGCCGCGGACGGCGGCGTCGCGATCTACGAGATCGGCAACGAGCCCGGGCTGTGGAACGACACCCACCACGACTTCCACCCGCAGCCGCTGACGTACGACGAGCTGTGGTCGACCTCGCGCGGCATCGCCACCGCGGTCAAGGACGCCGATCCCAGCGCGGCGGTCCTCGGGCCGTCGGAGTGGGGCTGGCCCAACTACTTCTGCTCGACCGCTGACCAGCCCGACAACGGCTGCACGCCGCAGTCCCCGGACCGCGCCGCTCACGGAGGCACCGACATCTCGTCGTGGTACCTCCAGCAGTTCGCCAAGCGCGAGCAGCAGACCGGCACCCGGCTGCTCGACTACTTCGACCTGCACTACTACCCGCAGGGCACCTACGCCCCCGTCACCGACGTGACCCGCTCGCTGTGGGATCCCACCTACCGTGACCCGTCCTGGATCGACGCCCGGATCGATCTGCTGCCGCGGATGCGCACCTGGGTCCGCAGCAGCTACCCCGGCACCAAGCTTTCCCTCGGTGAGTACAACCTCGGCCTCGACGTCACCGACGACGTGCGCCTCCAGAACATCATCCAAGCCGACGCCCTCGGGATCTTCGGCCGCGAGGGTCTCGACCTGGCCGCGTTCTGGCCCGAGGACCGCTCACCGGTCCCGACGGCGGCCTTCGAGATGTTCCGCAGCTACGACGGACGCCACCACGCCTTCGGTGACCGGGGCGTGAGCGCCACGAGCACCGCGCAGACGACGATGTCGGTGTACGCCGCCCGCCGCGGCGCCTCGGGCCCGCTCACCGTCATGGTCGTCAACAAGTCCGACGGCGCGTTGCGCAGCACGCTGACCCTGCGGCACTTCCCTCACCACCGCACCGCCGCGGCCTACCGGTACGCCGGCGGCGACATCGCCCCCCTCGACCCGTTCCGCGTCGGCCGCACCGGCGTCACGGCGACGTACCCCGGCCGCTCCGTCACCCTCATCGCCATCCGCCCCCGCTGACGCCGACCCGGCGTGACGTGTAGCGCTGACTGGACCGGGTCTCGCCCTTCCCCTGGGACGCCCGGGATGATCGGATGCCGAGGCCGGACCCGGCCACCCCCTACTCACACTCTCGGGAGGATCCTCGATGAGGAAGCTCGTCAGCGCGGTCGCCGCCGCAGCCCTGTTCTCCGCAGGGCTGGCCGGTGTCGCGACCGCCGGCGGTGCCACCGCCGCACCCGCGCGGACCGCGCCGGTGCCCGCGCACCGCGGCTACACGCCGCCACCGATCCACTGGGGCACCTGCTCCTCGCCGTCGCTGCAGAGCGCCGGCGCGAAGTGCGGCATGCTCACCGTCCCGCTGGACTACGCCAAGCCGACCGGCAAGAAGATCCAGCTCGCCGTGTCGCGGATCAAGCACACGGCGAAGAAGTCCCAGGGCGTCATGCTGGTCAACCCCGGCGGACCCGGTGGTTCCGGCCTCGGGCTGGCGCGACTCGGGGCCTACGTCCCGAACGGCGGCGGGGCGCCGTACGACTGGATCGGCTTCGACCCGCGCGGGGTCGGGAGCAGCAAGCCGTCGCTGAGCTGTGACGGGGACTTCTTCGCCCCGGGCCGGCCGTCCTACGTGCCGACCACCCCGCAGATCGCGGACTACTGGCAGGACAAGGCCGCGGGCTACGCGGTGGCCTGCAAGGAGGCCAACCTCCCCCTCCTCAAGCACACCGACACCCGCACCTGGGTGCAGGACATGGAGAGCATCCGCAAGGCGCTGCACCAGAAGAAGATCAACTACTACGGCTTCTCCTACGGCACCTACCTCGGCCAGGTCTACGCGACCCAGCACCCCGACCGGGTGCGCCGGTTCGTCTTCGACGGCGTCGTCAACCCCAAGGACGTCTGGTACGACGCGAACCTCGAGCAGGACAAGCAGTTCGACGTCAACATCGACGTCTTCTTCGACTGGGTGGCCGCCCACGACGACACCTACGGCCTGGGCACCGACGGCGGTGCGGTGCGCCAGATCTACTACGACACGCTGCAGGACCTGACCGACCACCCGCAGGCCGACTTCGGTGCCGCGGACTGGAACGACGTGTTCGTCGGCGCGGGCTACTACGTCTACGGCTGGGACGACCTCGCCCACGTCCTCGTCGCCGCCGCCGACGGCAAGCTCGGTCCGGCCAAGTCCTACCTCGGCGACCCGACCGGACCCGGCGCGGACAACACCTACGCCAACTACCTCGCCGTCGAGTGCACCGACGCTCCGTGGCCGACCGACTGGAGCACCTGGCAGCAGGACAACGACGCGATCCACGCCGAGCACCCGTTCCTGACCTGGAACAACGCCTGGTGGAACGCGCCGTGCCGGACCTGGCCGGTCCAGCCCGGCCGGCCGGTCAAGGTCGACGGCTCGAAGGCGCCGCCGATCCTGCTCATCGAGGAGACCAACGACGCGGCGACGCCGTGGGCGGGTGCGATCGAGGTGCGGAAGCTGTTCCGGAAGTCGGTGCTCATCGAGGGCGTCGGGGGCACGACGCACGCCGGCTCGCTCTCCGGCGTCGGCTGCACCGACAACACGATCGCGCGCTACCTGAAGACCGGGAAGCTCCCTGACCGCAAGCCGGGCAACGACTCGGACGTGAAGTGCAAGCCCGTCCCGCCGCCGACGCCAAGCGCCTCCGGCGCCAGGCCGACGCCGCGCGAGCGGCTGCTCACCGCGGCGCGACCGGTGGTGCTGCACTGACCGTCTCCGCCTGAGCGGGTCGTGTGCCTCACCACGCGCCATGGCGCGTCCTCAGGCACCCGACCCGGCGGTGGCCACCTCGGCCCGCAACGACGAACGCCCGACCCTGACGGGTCGGGCGTTCGTCGTACGAGCGGGTGGCTACCTCACAGGAAGCGGCCGCAGTAGGGCCACGGCGACCGGCCGCTGCGCGAGTAGAGGATCTGCGCGCGGTGGGTCTGCTCGGCGGGGGACGCCTGGTTGGGCATGCCGTGGCCGCCGACGCTGCGCCAGGTGCCGAGGCTGAACTGGTAGAGGCCGTAGTAGCCCGCCGGGTTCACGGCGTGCGGGTTGCCGCCGGACTCGCAGCGCGCCAGCGCGGCCCAGTTCAGGCCCCCGCCCGCGGGCGCCTTCACGCCCAGCAGGACCCGACGGGGCTTCGGCGCCCGGAGCACCCGGTGCGAGAAGTCGGTGTCGACGTGCTCGCCGTTGCGGGTCCAGCGCACGATCTTGGACTGGCGCACGCCCGGGCGTCCGGGAGCGACGACCTTGCGCTTGCCCGGCTTGAGCTTGGTGGTCTTGTGGACCACGGTGCCCTGCTTGATGGCGTGTCGCTTGAGGGTGACGTGCCGCCCGATGCGCACGACCTTGACCGTGTCGGAGGGCTGGACGTCCTTGTTGCCGGGGGCGGTGATCACCCGGCCGTCGCGCATCAGCAGGATGCGGTCGAACGACGTCATCTCGATGCCCGCGTCGCGCACGACGCCGACCGGGCGACCCGCGGCGCTGACGAGGGTCTGCACCGGGTTGTCGGCCACGCGGACGTGGACCTCGACGGCACGGCGGGTCGGGGTGTCACCGGCGCTGCCGGCGGACGCCGGAGCGGACGCGATCGCGACGGTGGACGCGACGGCGGCGGTGACGGCGGCCGCGCGCGTGAACGCCCGGCCGGATCGAGAGGTGGAGCTGAACGGATGTCGCACTCGCATGCGGCGAAACCTCACTGTTGTCGGCGGCCCGGCGCGCGGCTGCGGCTCGGGCTGGCGGGACCGGTGCGGCCCCGGAGCGCTGGGCTCCTACGCGGGGGGACGAGGCAGAGGGAGGGGTCCGGCCGGGCCGCCCGAGGGTCGTCGTACCACCCCGAGCAGCTCCTGGCCTCCGCCAGAAGTGCGCCTGCGAACCACGTTGTCCGCTCCCGCGCGCCTTCACCCTACGCACAGCCTCACGCGCCTCGGCAAATCCCCATGACCGAGATGTGGACCACGTCCGGACCTCCCACGGACCGTCGGATCGGCGCCCGGAGGGCCGGTCAGGCCCCGAAAACTCCCGTCCTCGGCGGGCGTGCCTGCAGGTCCTCCCGGCCGGTCGGGATGCGTCCGAAGGATCGTCGTCCACCGGACGCCGGCCGCCCCTATGACGTGGATCTCTTACCCGGCGGTCACCTCGGCGACGCCCCTACGTTCCCCCCGGATGCCGGCCACCGACCCCTCCCTCTGGTGGCCGGCTCCGACGTCTCGGCGGTCGGCGCCGAGGTCGAGTGGTCCCGTGGTCGAAGGGGTGGAGGTCGGCGGTGCTGAAGATCGTGGCCGTCTACGAGGTCTTCGAGCAGTCCGGCACGCACGGCTGGGTCCTGCGGGACTGGGACGGCGAGGTGCTCGCCCAGAACGGCGGCTACCTCACCCGGGCCGCCGCGACCCAGGACATCGAGCGGCTGCGCGTCGCGGCCGTCACCGCGAACGTCGTCGAGGTCTGACCCCGCGGTACGCCGCGCGCCGGCCCGCCGACGTACGTCGGTCTTGCCGGGTCGTTGACAGCGGTGCTGTCCGCCCCTGGGATGGGGTCCGCGCCCGGCGGCAGGTCGGGCGCCCGCCCGAGACCGGAGAGCCCATGACCGACGACGCCGTCCTCACCGAGGTCCACGACCACACGCTGCTCATCACCATCAACCGCCCCGAGGCCCGCAACGCGCTCAACGGTGCGGTCGCCCGGGGGATGGCGGCGGCGTTGGACCGCCTCGACGAGGACGACGACCTGCGCGTCGGGGTGCTGACCGGGGCCGGCGGGACGTTCAGCTCCGGGATGGACCTCAAGGGGTTCCTCACCGGCGACCTGCCGCTGGTCGAGGGACGGGGCCTGGCCGGGCTGACCGAGCGCCCACCGCGCAAGCCGCTGATCGCGGCGATCGAGGGCTACGCGCTGGCCGGCGGGTGCGAGCTCGTGCTGGCGTGCGACCTGGTCGTCGCGGCCGAGGACGCCCGCCTCGGCGTACCCGAGGTCAAGCGCGGCCTCGTCGCCGGCGGCGGTGCCGCGATGCTGCTCGCCCAGCGCATCCCGCGGGCCGCCGCCCTCGAGCTCCTGCTCGTCGGCGACCCCGTCGAGGCGCCACGTGCCCACGAGCTCGGCCTGGTCAACCGGGTCGTGCCCAGCGGCACGGCCGTCGAGGCCGCCCTCGAGCTCGCGGCGCGGATCGCGGCCAACGGTCCGTTGGCCGTGGCCGTGACCAAGCAGGTCGCGCTCGCGGCCGTCGACTGGACGCGGGAGGAGTCGTGGGCGAAGCAGTCGGAGCTCATCGGCCCGGTCTTCGTCTCGGCCGACGCCCAGGAGGGCGCGACGGCCTTCGCGGAGAAGCGTCCGCCGGTGTGGACCGGCCGCTGAGCCGCAGCGCACTCCAGACGGCTCGGGGGCGATTCTCCGGTACTCGTGCGGGCACGACGTCTGGTGCGGCACCGTGGACCCCATGCCACGCCAGGAGAGCACCCCGGACCGGATCCTCGGCGAGGTGGCCGTGCTGTTGGGGAAGACCAGGTTCGAGGTGAAGTGGGCACTGGTCGCGACCACCGTCGCCGCGACCGTGGCCGGGGTCCGCAAGCTCCTCGACGCGCTCGCCGAGCAGGAGCTCAACCACCCGTCGGGGTCGCTGCGGCGCTGAACCGGCTGGGCGCTACTGCTCGGCCTTGAAGCTCACCGCGACCCGGTCGCCCTGGGCGAAGTAGTGCCGGAACGTGTCGTAGAGCGGCCGCCAACGGTCGAGGTCGATGTGGCGGCCGCCCGGTCTCGCCCCGGTCGCCGGCGCGCTCGCCCCCGCAGAGCGCCCCGGCGGGTCAACGTCACGAGGCCGTGTCGCCCCACGGCGGGAGGACGCCGTACGCCGCGTACGCCTCGGCGAACGGCGAGCCGTCGTCCCGGGGCACCGCAGCGTCGCCTTCGGTGTCGTCCGTGACCGCCGGGATCGTCACCCGCAGCCGGTCGCCGATCTCGGTCACGGCCTCGATCGGGACGAGGGTCTCGGTGACACCGAGACCGAGGATGCCTCCGGAGACGACGGACAGCAGGCGGGGTCGACGGTCGCGTACGTCGACCACGACGTCCTCGACCTCGCCGACCCGGAGCCCGTCCTGGTCGACCACCGCCATGCCCGCGACGTGGCCGCAGGGCGGAGAGCTCTCGAGCTCGGTGCGTCCGAGGTAGACGAACTCGTGCTCGTCAGTGACGGTGCTCATGTCTGGCGCCTCTCGGGCGGCGGCCGGTGTCGCCAGCGGCGCCCGGTGTCGTGGGGGGTGCTCAGCTGGCACGGCGCAACCGCCACACCATCGAGTAGCGGTGCTCGGCGCGTCGGGCCGCAGCGCGCTGCCGGGCGATGACCGCCGCTCGTCGGGCGGCGCGTCGCGAGTCGAGGGTGGTGACGCTCATGCAGCACGCCGGGAGACGAACCGCACGCGGCCCTCGGCGTCGGTCACGGCGTCCAGCTCGCGTCCCGCGACGCGCTCCGCGGCGACCGGGGCGAGGTAGAGCCGAGCGCCCTCGCGCTCGAGCACGCGGTCCCCGGGCTCCGGGTGGTCCGTGACGTGGACGCGCAGGGGCGCCGAGGGGTCCGGCCGCGACGCGATCCGCAGGCCGGCGCCGTCGTCGAGCCTCGGGTGCTCCGTGACGCGCCGGATGATGTCCATCGCGTCGGGTGTGATCGTCAGCATGATGTGATCTCCTCCGTGGTCTCCATGACCTCGCATGACTCCTGACCCTCATCAAGACACGGTCGAGACGGCCGGACAAGGCTGGTGGGCAGGTTGACCGAGCCTCGTCCGCGGATCGTCATGAGACTGCAACACAACGATCCGGCGATGGTCGCCCCGGCCCGCTCGGGCGCCCGCTCTGACCGCTGGCGGCCTACCGGCAGCCGATGGCGCCGGGGCCGCCGAATCGGTCGGGCAGGAGCCCGGCATAGTCCGCTGCGGTCACCGGTTCCTCGGTGAGCACCCCGTCGAGGAGTGGCACCTGCACCCGGGCGCCGTCGCTGACCAGGACGACCGAGCTGATCGTGGGCGCCGACGTGAGCGTCAGCACGACCTGGCCGACCGCGATCGGCAGCTGGTCGGCCCCGATCGACGCGCCCGGCTCGATGCCGACCTCGGCCGTGCCGTCACCGACACCGACGACGTCGAGCCCGAGGTCCGCCGGCAGGGCGGACGACCGGCCTGCGGCCCGGGCGTCGTCACCGGGACCGGCGGACAGTGTGCTGAGCAGCCGGCGGACCAGGGTCTCCTCGTCCTCGGAGCAGGTCTCGGTGGTCACCTCCGGGAGGAGGTGGTCCCCCATCACCCAGAACACGGACGGGGAGCGGTCCGCGGGGTCCGCTCCGCCGTCGGGCGACCCGGCGGGCGAGGCCGGCGCGAGCAGCCGGTACGGCACGTCCTCGTCGGGCACCGTGCGGACGGACCCGTCACCGGGCAGGCCGCACGCGGCGAGGAGGAGCGCCAGCAGGGCCAGCGGGGCGGCGTGCCGCCGGACCCGGTGGTGGTCGTCGCGTCGCGCGCTCATCGCCGCACCCCGGGCACGCTCGGCAGCCTCATCACGAACGCGGCACCACCGGTGGGCCGGTCGGCGTACCACACCTCGCCGCCGTGGTTGCGGACGGTCTGCGCGACGATGCTCAGGCCGAGCCCGCTGCCGGTGCCGGCCTTCGCGCCCCCGGCTCGCGCGAAGCGCTCGAAGATCCGGACGCGGTCCGCTTCGGGTACGCCGGGGCCGTCGTCCTCCACCCGGACGTCCACCACGGACCCGCCGTCCAGGACGCTGACCCGGGTCACCCCGCCGCCGTGCAGCTCGGCGTTGCGCAGGAGGTTCGCGAGGGCGCGCAGGACCTGGACCCGGTCGACGTGCACCGCGGGCCCTGGTGTGCCGGGAGGACGAGGGGCCAGGAGGTCCGGCGGGAGCCTCGTCGCCCGCAGCGCCTGGTCGACGAGGTCGTCAGCGTCGATCACGACCCGCTCGGCCTCGTCGCGACCGGCGTCGAGCCGGCCCAGGACGAGGAGGTCCTCGAGGGCGCGACGGAAGCGCGCCAGCTCGTCGGACATGAGGTGGACGGCCTCCTCTGCCCTCGGCGACAGGCCGGGGGTGTGCTCGAGGAGGCTCAGGCTCGTGGTGAGGGTGGTCACCGGGGTGCGCAGCTCGTGGCTCACGTCGGCCGCGAACCGGGCGTCCTGCTCGATCCGCTCGTGCAGCGCGTCGACCATGTGGTTGAAGGAGCCCACCAGGGCGGCCAGGTCCGGGTCGTCGGTCTCGGCGAGGCGGGTGGTGAGATCGCCGGCCGAGACGCGGACCGCCGCGTCCGCCACGTCCGCCAGGGGCGCGAGGATGTGCCGGCTCACCGCACGGCCGACCCCGGCGCCGGCCAGGGTCGTGACCGCAGCACACACCGTCAGTGCGATGCCCAGGGTCCACAGGGTGTGGTCGAGCTCCTCGGCCGACGACACCTCGTAGTACTCCGCATCCACCGCGGGCAGCGGGATCCCGACGACGACGCTCGACGGGTCCGTGGCGGTGGTCCAGCCGACCCCGACCTGGCCCTGCCCGACCACCGGCTGCACCGTGGAGGTGAGGTCGGGGCCGGCGCTGTCGAGTGACGACGAGTACCACTCGCCATGGCGTCGTACGTAGATCACCGCGCCGGCCGGCGGGCTCAGCGAGCCCAGGGCGTCACCGACCTCGGTGCCCGAGGTCAGCAGGTCGTCGCGCACCACCGCGCTGTCGGTGAACGCCTGCCGGGTGGCGGTCCGCTCGCGCTGCTCGATCAGGAAGTGGCGTGCCGAGAAGTAGGTGCCCAGGGCCAGGGCGGCCGACAGCGCCAAGGCGCCGGCCGCGAAGGCCAGGGTCACCGACGCCCGGAGCCCGCGTGCACGTCGAGGGGACCTCATCGTGTGTCGAGCCGGTACCCCAGGCCCCTGACCGTGACCAGGATCTTCGGCGAGCCGGGGTCGGTCTCCAGCTTCTTGCGCAGCCGCCGCACGTGGACATCGACGATCCGGTCGTCGCCGAAGAAGCCGCGCTCCCACACGTGCTCCAGGAGGGCGGTCCGGTCGAGCACCAGACCGGCGTGGTCGACCAGCGCGCTGAGGAGGCGGAACTCGGTGTTGGTCAGGTGGATCGGGGTGTCGCCGCGCGACAGCACCGCGGCGCCCCGGTCGAAGACGAGTGGGCCGTCCTGGGCGTCCAGGACGAAGACCTCGGTCTGCGCGGCGCGGCTCCCGGCCATCGAGGGGCGTCGCAGCAAGGCACGCAGCCGCGCCTTCACCTCGTCGACGAGGAAGGGCTTGGTGACGTAGTCGTCGGCCCCCGCCTCGAGCGCCGCCACGATGTCCTCGATCCCGTCTCGCGCACTGACCACGACGATCGGTGCCTCGGTCTGGGGCCGGGCTCGCTGGATGAAGGAGAACCCGTCCATGCCCCGCAGCATCAGGTCGACCAGCATGAGGTCGACCCCGCCCCGATCGCCCACCAGCTCGAGGCCGTGCTCGGCGTTCTCCGCCTCGACGACCTCGTAGCCCTCGTCCTCGAGCACCATCCGCAGGGACGCCCGGAGTCCGGCGTCGTCCTCGAGGATCAGGAGTCGAGTCATGGGCTCCATCGTCGCAAACGGACCGAAACCGCCCCTGGTCGCCGACAGCGACGCGGCCCCGCGGCACGGTCGAGGCTGATCGACTCCACCATCATCGGGACGTGGCGATGGTTCTCGACTGCGGTTGATCGAACGACGAGGACGGCACCGGCTGCAACGTCGCACCCGAGCGCACGTCCTTCGCACGCCCCGCACGTCCGGTGACAGAACGCCCCCGCCGGAGCCCGGCGGGGGCGCTCTCGCAGGTGGAAGCCCTGCGATGCTCGTGGGCAGGGGCGGGGTCGAACCGCCGACCTTCCACTTTTCAGGCGGACGCTCGTACCAACTGAGCTACCTGCCCGAGCGACGCACACCCTACAGGAGCCCCGCCGGGCCGACGAAAACGGTGCCGGCCGCCGGACGGGAGCCTTCGGGGACGACGACTTTGGAGCGCCCGCGCCGCCGCCCCTATGCTGCTCGCAGCGCTCTGCCGAGCGCGGGCCCCCATCGTCTAGCGGCCCAGGACCCCGCCCTTTCACGGCGGTAGCACGGGTTCGAATCCCGTTGGGGGTGCGGTGCCCGCCGCCGATTGTGAAGGTTGGTGGCGGGTGGGTTAGAGTTCGACCGCTTCCTGCAGGGAAGCCCTGGCCCCGTAGCGCAGTTGGTTAGCGCGCCGCCCTGTCACGGCGGAGGCCGCGGGTTCGAGTCCCGTCGGGGTCGCCAGTGGACGCCCCCGGACCGATGGTCCGGGGGCGTTCGTGCGTCCGGGGGCAGGGCGGCTCAGGAGTACGCCGCCACCGTCCGCTCCGCCGCCGCGTCGAGCTCGCGCAGCAGGTCGCGGACCGCGGCCGCCGCGGTCGGCAGCTCGAGCTCGAAGGCGCGCAGCACCGTGCGGAAACCCAGCCGCCCCGCGGCCAGCGTCGTGCGCCCCTCCTCGGTCAGCTCGATCAGGGCGGAGCGGCCGTCGTCGGGGTTCGGGGTGCGCCTCGCGTGACCGCGCCGCTCGAGGGCCGCGAGGTGTCCGGTCAGCGTCGAGGGGGTGACGCCGAGCCGGGCGCCGAGCTCGCGAGGCGTCATCGCGGCGATGCCGAGCTGGCTGTAGACGGCGTACTCCGCGGGGCGGACGCCGGTGCCGGCGAGCGCGACCTCCATCAGCTCGCCGATGCGCTGCTGGAGCACGAAGAGGTCCAGCAGCACGTTGCCGTCGGAGGCGCCCACCTGGCGGGTCGGGGAGATTGCCATGGTCAGATAGTACGAGTTCGTATTATCGTCGGTGCATGAGGCTCGGGGTCGTCCTGCTGGTGCTGCTCGTCGCGACCGCGTGCGGGGTGGAGGGGACCGACGCCGGGCCGCAGGCGGCATCCCCGTCGGCGACCGCGTCGGCCGTCTCCTCGCCCACCCCGACCGAGGCTCCCTGGCAGACGCTCGAGGGCCCGATGGGGCGGTGCGGGCCGCAGCCGCCGGAGCTGGGCGACGTGGCGTTCCGCTACCGGGTGCTGGCCGATCCCGCCGTCGGGCGGATCCCCACGGTGACGGTCGGCTCGGGCCGCACCGTGGCGGTCCTGCTGCACCAGACCGACGGCAACGGCCTGTGCGGGTGGCTGGAGTTCGCGGCCCGGATCGCGCGGGACAGGCGGCTGACCGCCCTGGCGATCGACCTGTGCCAGTACGGCGCGCGCTGCCGGCCCGACCGCGCGCAGACCGACCCGGTGGCGGTCGCCGTACGACACGCTCGCCAGGCGCTGCACGCCGACCGCGTGGTCGTCGTCGGCGCGTCGATGGGGGGTGCGGTCGCGCTGATGTCGGCCGCGTCCCTCGACGGCGTCGACGCGGCCGTCGACCTCTCCGGTCCCTCCGACTGGCCCGGCGTCGAGACGGTTCGCGGCGGCCGGGCGCTGCAGGTGCCGGTGCTCGTGGCGATGGCGCGCGACGAAGGGCCGGAGGAGGTGCGGGCCGCTCGCGGCGTGGTCGCGCTAGCCCCGGCGGGCAGCCGCTTCGAGCCGGCGGCGACCGGCCACGGCTACGACCTGCTGCAGCGGCTCGGCGACGACGTGCTCAGCTGGATCCGCGGGTAGGTGACCGCGCACCCGCCACAATGGGTGCGTGCCGGTCGAGATGGATCCCGAGGCGTTCGACGCTCTCGTCGACCGTGCGCTCGACCAGATCCCCGACGAGCTGGCCCGGCTGGTGCGCAACGTGGTCGTGCTCGTCGAGGACGAGGCGCCCGACGACGACCCCGACCTGCTCGGCCTCTACGACGGCATCGCGCTCACCGAGCGGTGGGGCGCGCCGATGATGGAGCTGCCCGACCGCATCTTCGTCTTCCGCAACAACCTGCTCGACATGTGCGACTCCGTCGAGGAGCTCGAGGACGAGGTGCGCATCACGGTCGTGCACGAGGTCGCCCACCACTTCGGCATCGACGACGACCGGCTGCACGACCTCGGTTACGCGTAGGCGGGCGATCTGCAGGTTTCCCCGGCCGGCCGGGGATCCCTGGACTTCGTGGGCATTGCTTTGCCCGACAGGTCCAGGCATTGCCTGACAAGTCCCCGGCTGGCCCGCCGCCCGGTGTCAGGAGACGCTGCCTCAGGAGACGCTGCTCTGCTGCCGAGCCGCGGCCCCGGTCCCCGCACCCGCCCAGGCCGTCGGCTGCTGCCCGTCCTGCTGCCGCACGAACTCGCCGAGGAACCAGCGCTGGAACTGCCGCTGGTCCGCCGTACGGGCCAGCGAGAGCAGTCGCTCCTCGCGGCAGAACGCGTCAGCGAGGTCGAGCAGCTCGATGAACCGCCCGATCGTGGCCGCCGTCGCCCGCGGCATCGCGACGCGCAGGTCGGCGGTGGCCGCCCCCGACTGCAGCGCCTGCTCGATCTGCTCGGCCCCGATCCCCTCGCGCAGGTCGCGGTCGAGGGTGCCGAAGAGGTCGGCGAGGTCCTTGGCCAGCGGGTAGTCGACCTCGTGGGCCAGCGCGAGGAGCCGCACCTCGCGCCGCAGCTCGCGGTAGTGCCGCTGGAACTCCACGAACGACCGCAGCGGGACGCCGAGCACGTCGATGTTCATCTCGTCGGCCGCCGGCTCGGCCGCGGGCGCCGGCGGTTCGCCGGTGACGACGCCCCTGGCCATCCGGTCGCCGCTGTGGGCGGCCGGCACGAACCAGACCACCTTGCCGTCGTCCTCGACGGCGACGCCCCACGCCGTCGCGCAGCGCGCGACGATGCTCAGCCCCCGCCCGAAGGTGAGCAGCAGGTCGTCCTCGTCGGGGTGCTCGTCGTCCGGCATCAGCGGCACCTCGGTGCTGCCGTCGCGGACCTCGATCCGAGGGTGCTCGCGGGTGCCGCGGACCCGCACGGTGATCGGCGCCGTCGCGTGGAGCAGCGCGTTGGTGACCAGCTCGGAGACGCCCAGCTCGGCGCACTCGACCAGGTCGTCGCGCCCGATGTCACGGCAGGTGTCGACCACCCAGCGGCGTGCGTCCTGCACACCGCGGGGCCCCGAGCCCAGCGACAGGGCTGGCCGGTTCAGCGGCACACAGGTCTCCGAAGTACGACGGGCGTGTCGTTGGCAGGCGTCGTCACCAACGTTGGCTCGTGTACCCCGGGGGATCGCCGCGAAACCTCGTCCGGGCTGCGACGGGCGATCGGTGGGAGCGCTCCAGTCCGGCCTTGCGCGGGTGACCGGACCGTGTGTGACCGAGAGAACGCGCCCGATTGCGTCGGCACGGCGTCGCGACGGAAGAATGGGGTACTCGTCGGGTGTTCACCCAGTGCCCGGCACACACACCCAGCACTTGAGAGGTCCGGCATGGCAGCCACCGAGCCAGCTCGTACGTCGTCGCGTCACCAGGTCGTGGTGATCGGGTCCGGGTTCGGAGGCCTGTTCGGCACCAAGGCCCTGCGTCGGGCGGACGTCGACGTCACGATGATCGCCAAGACGACCCACCACCTGTTCCAGCCGCTGCTCTACCAGGTGGCGACCGGCATCCTGTCCCAGGGCGAGATCGCCCCGCCGACCCGCGAGATCCTCAGCGGCCAGCGCAATGCCCAGGTGCTGCTCGGCGAGGTCACCGGCGTCGACCTCGAGGCGCGGACCGTCACCTCCCAGGTGCTCGGCCGCTCGACGGTCACGTCGTACGACTCCCTGATCGTCGCCGCCGGCGCCGGCCAGTCCTACTTCGGCAACGACCACTTCGCCGAGTTCGCGCCCGGCATGAAGAACATCGACGATGCGCTCGAGCTGCGCGGCCGCATCTTCGGTGCGTTCGAGATGGCCGAGATCGGCGCCACGCGGGGCGAGAACGTCGACCACCTGCTGACCTTCGTGGTCGTGGGCGCCGGCCCGACCGGCGTGGAGATGGCCGGCCAGATCGCCGAGCTCGCCCACCGCACGCTGAAGAAGGACTTCCGGGCGATCAACTCCCGCGAGGCGCGCGTGATGCTCGTCGACGCGGCGCCACAGGTCCTGCCGCCGTTCGGCCAGAAGCTCGGCGGGAAGGCCCAGGCCGAGCTGGAGAAGCTCGGCGTCGAGGTCGTGCTCGGCGCGATGGTCACCGACGTCGACGAGCGCGGCATCGAGATGAAGTTCAAGGACGGCCGCGTCGAGCGCATCGACAGCGTCACCAAGATCTGGGCGGCCGGCGTCTCCGCCAACCCGCTGGGCCGCACGCTCTCGGAGCAGACCGGTGCGCCGCTGGACCGCGCGGGCCGGATCGCGGTCAACCCCGACCTGACCCTCCCGGGCCACCCCGAGGTCTTCGTCGTCGGCGACATGATCGCCCTCGACAACCTGCCCGGCGTCGCCCAGGTCGCGATCCAGGGCGCGAAGTACGCCGCCAAGGAGATCGAGAACCGCCTGAAGTCGCGGCCCTCGCAGGGCCCGTTCCACTACTTCGACAAGGGCTCGATGGCGATCATCAGCCGGTTCCGCGCGGTGGCGCTGATCGGCAACCTGCGGGTCACCGGCGTGCTCGCCTGGCTGATGTGGCTGGGACTGCACCTGATCTACATCACCGGCTTCAAGAGCCGCGTCACCGCGCTGCTGCACTGGGCGGTCTCGTTCATCGGCCGCGGCCGCTCCGAGCGCACCACCACCGAGCAGCAGATCTTCGCCCGCACCGCGCTGGGCCGCCTCAAGCGTGGCGCCGCCGACCTGGTCTCCGACCCCGGCTCGTACGACGCCGCCCGGCAGCTCCTCGAGACGACCCGCCGCGCGGAGCTGGAGGCGCAGGCCGCCGAGGAGGTCCGCCTCACCGACGCCGGCCAGCGGGGTGTCCCCGTCGAGCAGCGGGTGGGCTGAGCCGGCTCACGCTGCTCACGCCGCGGCGTTTGCTCCGGCCGGGGTGCATTTCCCAGCAATTTGACCCGCAGGCGCAGCTGGGCGGCCCCGCCTGCCTGCCGCCGCCCCCGCGTGCTGTAACGCCGTGTTACACCGTGTTCCCACCGTGGTGGAACAGGGTGAGTAGGCGCTGTAACACGGCGTTACAGCTGTTGAGCGCACCCGCCAGCCGCCGCGGCCCGGCCCGGCAGGCCCCGGTGCCCTACTCGAAGTACGACGGCGAGCCGTCGGTGCGGGCGAGCCGCTCGCGCGCCCACTTGGGCAGGATGAACAGTCCCTCGGCCTCGACGGTCACGCCCTCGGCGTCCATCAGCTGCCCGCGCGCCCAGGTCTTGATGCCTTCGGTGCGGTCGATCCAGGCCTCGGCCCGCAGGTCGCCGAGCGGGGTGCCGCGCCGGTAGCGCAGCGTGAGCGTGCCGGTCATCCCCGGCTTCCCGCCGGCGCCGGCCGCCTCCCCGAGCATCTGGTCGAGGATCATCGCGGCCATCCCACCGTGGACCAGCCCCGGCGGACCCTCAAAGGCCGCGCCGAGGTGGAAGCTCGCCCAGGCCCGGCCGCTGGGGTCCCGCTCGACCTCCACGGGCGGCGCGGCCGCGTTGCGGAGCCCGACCACGGGGTTGCCCCAGGGGCGACCGCGCCCGGAGGCGGAGAAGCGGACGCCGTACGGCCCGTCGAGCTGCTGCTTGCGCAGTCGCTGGGTCAGCAGCTCGACCTCGGCCTGCACGGCCCGGACCTCGTCGTCGTCGACCTCGGTCCGGATCACCGCGTCGAGCAGGTCGCGGACGGACTGGGTGAAGGGTCCGTAGAGCGCCCGCTGCCGCTCGAGCTCCTCCTCGGAGATGTCGTCGCGCACGTAGCCACTCACAAAACCAGATGCTAGAACACGTTCCATTTGCTGGAATGGTCCATGACCTCCCTGGACCGTCCCGATCTCCGGTTCCGTTCCTCGTGGGCCGCGGCCGTCGCGGAGTTCGCCGCTGCCGGCGAGGCGACGATGCACGGCTCGGGACTGTGGGAGTTCGAGCACGTCGACACCACCGAGGACGGCGCCCGCGGGATCGTCGCGTACCTGCTCGCCCAGGCCGACCCGGCCCTCGCGCTCCCGGAGGGGCGGGTGCACTGCACCTACTTCTGGATCACCGACAAGCCGGCCGACGACCCGACGGGTGAACGCGAGTTCGTCGGCTACCTCGCGCTCCGGCACTCGCTCACGCCCTGGCTGCTCGAGCAGGGCGGTCACATCGGGTACGCCGTCCGCCCCTCGCGGCGCCGCGAGGGGCACGCCTCGCGGGCGCTGGTGCTGGCCCTCGGCGAGGCCGCGGCGCTCGGCCTGGACCGGGTGCTGCTGACAGCAGACGAGGACAACGTCGCGTCCTGGCGGGTGATCGAGGCGGCCGGCGGTGTCTACGAGGACAGCCGGAAGGGGATGCGGCGCTACTGGGTCCCGACCGCTGCCCGCACCGCTGCCCGCACCGCCGACCGTGACCCGGGAGGTGGCCCAGGCCGTGACGGAGCCGGCCGACCCCGGGCCCGGCGCTGACGTCGGGCACGGGGCCTGGCCGCCCCCGTCGTCCACACCCGTTCCGCACTCCGGCGGCGGAGCGGGTTCGGCAGGATCCGACTGCCGGGACGTCGTGCTGGTCAAACGCGTCGGGGTCGAGCGGCGTTATCGCCCGCCGACCGTGGTCTGGTCCACCGCGGGCCGAGCTGGAACGGTCCGGAAATGGTGTGAACCGCCGGCGTCTCGGGTCACCGACGGTTCAACAGCCGTGAGGCTAGGCGCACCGGGCCCCGGCGCGCACCACCTTCCGGGCAAAGTCCGGAGGTGGAGTAGACCGGTCGCACGTCGGTAGGCCCCGTGGTAGGCCCCGTGGGACTCGAACCCACAACCCATGGATTAAAAGTCCACTGCTCTGCCAATTGAGCTAGGGGCCCGGAAGTTCCACTCTTTAATCGACCGAATCCGCTACGGAACCCTCTACGGAATGGAACCGTCATCGGAGCCTACCTGGGCGGGAAGACGGACCGATGAACCGGTGACCTCGGGGCTGCGGGGGCCAGCGACCAGCTCGACCACCGGGGGACGAGCTCGCCCCCACCGACGACTACGCGCCCGCCCGCAACCGCGACGGGGCGTAGTCGAGGCGGTCGGCGACCCAGTAGTAGCCCCGCACGGGCCGGCGGTCCTGGAGGGCGAAGTAGGTGTGCCACCAGCGGGCCGTCTGCCAGAACCCCTCGGGGGTCGCGGCCCGGCTGTCCAGGCCGGGGGTGAGGTCGTAGCCGGCGGCGGTCACCAAGGTCTCGATCATCACCGCCGACGGCACGCCGTCGCCGTCGAGGACGGGGTTGCCGGACTTCCCGACGCCCCAGACGAAGCCGAGCCACCGCAGGACCAGGGCGGGCATGTCGACGATGACCCGCTGCTGGGTGAACTGCTCGAGGACCGAGGTCTGCTCCGAGCGGCCGGGTGCGTCGCTGCGGCCGCGCCAGGCCGACGTCGGGGTGGGGACGCAGAGGACGGCGATGTTGGGGACCAGCTCGGGGTCGGCGTACCAGTCCAGCGTCGTGGTCTGCACCGCGTTGGTCGTCGCGGGCATCCCGAAGCCGTCCCGCGGCTCGAGCGCGACCTCCCGCAGCGAGGTCGACCCGAGCGGGTCGGCGACGGCGTCGACGAGCGCCGCGTGTGACCAGTGGCTGGGGGACATGTCGTCGCGCAGGTGCGACTGGGCGACCCGCACGCGGAAGTCGTAGGCGCTGCGCCCGCCGAGGAGGAGCACCAGCGTCTCGCCCTCGTCCGGCGCCCCGAGGTCGGCGAGGCGGTCGGCCAGCCAGTCCAGGTTGGCGGTGCGGCCGGTGGAGGTCCGTTCGCGCTCGGCGAAGATCTCGTTCTGCGACGTGGCGGTGGATCCGCGGATGGCGTACATGTCGCTCCGATCGGCAGTGGTGGGCTCAGGCGGTGGGATCAGGTGGGATCAGGTGGGATCAGGTGGGGAGGACGACGGGCGGCAGCGCGTAGGTGCCCCGGCCCGGGCCGTGGACCTCGCGGATCATCCGGTACTGGACCTCGAGTGCCACGCCGCCCGCGGTCCGGGTGAACCGGAGCAGGGCGACGTGGTCGCCGCGGATGTCGTCGCGTCCCGGCCACGCCGTGACCGTGTCGAGCTTGACCGCGGCGGCGCCGGGCGCGAAGCGGGTGGGGGCCGTGCCGGGCCTCTGGTGCTCCGAGCCCCACACCAGCGCCGTCGGGGAGGAGATGACCTCGCGGATCGAGCCGAACGGCGTACCTGCCTCCGGCGCCGTCCCGAAGATCCGCGCGTCGACGACCCGCCCGTAGTGCACGTCACCGGTCAGCGCCAGCGCCCCGCGCCCGTGGCGGGCCAGGGTGGTCAGCCCGTCCATGACGTCGCCGTAGTCCCCGTAGTCGGCGAAGCTGCGGTCGAGCAGCCGGCCCCACCAGCTCTTCCCCGGCTGGAGCAGGGAGGGCCCGGTGACCAGGACCGGCACCAACCGCCGGGCGACGACGTCGTCGACCCAGTCGCGGTAGAGCTGCAGGTCGGCGTCCTGCAGCGTGTGCTTGCCGTCGGTGCCCCGGAAGGTGCGGTTGTCCATCATGAAGAACGACAGCGGGGCCACGTCGAACCGGTAGGAGTACGCGTCCGCGCTCGCCAGCTGGAAGGCGTCGTACATCGCCTTGGCCGCGCGGCGCCACGGGTTGTCGGCGATGTCGCCGCGGTGCACGAGGCTCTGCAGCGTCATCGGCGAGGGGTGCGGGAAGTTGTTCCAGTACTCGTGGTCGTCGGGGATCGCCGCGACCGGAGCGGTGCGCAGGACGGCGGCGTAGCCGTCGGTGCCGACGAAGTTGTCGCGGTACTTCTGCGCGAAGGTGGCCGCCAGCCGGTCGTCGTCGAAGCTGCCGATCAGCGGTGGCTGGTCGAGGTAGACCTGGTCGCCGACCGTGAGGACGAGGTCCGGGCGGTCCAGGCCGGTCAGGCCGCGGGCGACCACGCCGCACCGGCCCGCCTTGTCGCCGCCGCGGTAGAAGCACGAGACGAGCAGCAGGTTGAACGACGTCCCGTCCCGCGGGAGCTCGGCCGGCACCGCCCGCATCGCCAGCTCGCAGGCGACGGGCGGCACTGGCCCGGCAGGGGTCGCCGGTGAGGTGGCGACGACCCGGACCGTGCGGGTCCGACCGTTGGCGGGGAGGCCGGTGAGGTCGACGACGCCCGTGGCGACCCGCAGCGAGGCCGCGTCCGGGTAGGCGGGCCGCAGGGGCCGCACCGGCTGCGCCGCGACGGCGGCGCCGTCGACGCTCCAGGCCAGGTCGGGCAGGTCGCCGTACCCGAGCACGGCCACCCAGGCCCGCATCGTCCCCGCCGGGGCGCCCGGCGCGACGAGGGGACGGATCGAGACCTCCACGGTCGGGCCTCAGGCGGGCACCCGGACGGGCGCGGCGGCACCGTCGCGACGGGCCAGCCGGATCGCCAGTCCCAGCGCCCGCGCGCGGTCGGTGAGGTGGTGGGCGCCGCTGGGCTCGAACGAGGCGAGCGCGCGCACGGCCTGACCCGCCGTCATGTCGGCCCTGCCGGACCAGGCGACGTCGTGCGGTCCGGTGATCCGCCAGGCGTGGTGGCGGGCGGCGTGGGGCCGGCCGCGGGGGAGGGGGACGTCGACGGCCAGCTCGCCGACGCCGTCGTGCAGCCGTACGTCGGCGCGCACCTCGAGCCGGCGGTCGGCACCGTGCCCGGTCAACCGCGCGGTCCCGCCGCCGAGGAGGAGCAGCCCGAGGCGGGGGTGCCGCAGCGTGCCGACGACGCCCATCTCGGCGTCCGGGCAGCGGCTCAGGGCCGCGAGGTCGTCGGCCTCGAGGACGAGGGTGTAGCCGAAGCGGCCCCCGTCGGTCGCCCCGGAGGCGCGCAGGGTGATCCGGGCGCCCAGCTCGCGTGCGGGCGTCCGGGTCGCGTCCTCGGTCAGGGGGGTGCCGCCGGGCGGGCGGGTGGCGAGGTAGCGGCGGGCGTCGCGGTAGCCCATGGCGATCAGGGTCTCGGCGTCGATCCGGCCGACGACGAGGTCGGGGTCCAGGGGGATCGGGAGGTCGGGGCGGATCACGTGGACGGTGACCTGGTCGGTGGAGCCCAGCACCGGCTCACCGCTCGCCCGCCGGCGGTTGAGGTCGGCGATCGCCTCGAGCTCGCCGGAGAGCGCGCCGGTCGCGCTCATCTCGATCATGTGGACGTACTGCTCCAGCGCGCCGGCACCCCAGCGCGGGGTGTTGCCGATGCACCACAGCACCCACAGCTCGTCGCAGCCCCGGCGCACCGCCTCCATCAGGTTGGCGTCCTGGATCCAGACGGCGTCGGTCCAGGTGCGCCCGCCGTGCTCGACCGCCGGCATCACCCCGGCCAGGGAGACCCCGGCGACCAGACGGTCCTCGTCGATCTCGGTGTGCGGGATCGCGACGCAGCGCTTGCGCGCGAAGTCGGCGACGTTGAACGACCCGGTCATCGTGTCGGCGGCCCGCACGCGGTCCAGGTCGATGCCGAGGGCCGGGAGGACCGCGTCGCGGACACCGGCGGAGCCGCCGAACGCGACCCAGTCGGTGGGGGAGCGCAGGTAGGAGCGCAGCGGGAGCGGCGACACGAAGCTGCGGATGTCGAGGGCGGTCCAGCGCCGGATCATCTCGTCGGGGCGTTGCCCCGAGAGCAGCATGGCGAGGGTGAAGATCCCGCCCGACGTGCCGTCCCCGTGGTCGAAGGTCAGCCCGTCCTCGTCGAGCGCGGCGAGCGCGCCGGTCTGCCAGGCGACGCGGATGCCGCCGCCGGCGAGGATCAGGGCGCGCCGGGTCACGACGGGCTCCCGGAGCCCTTCGACAGCATCCGCGCCAGGGCGACGGCGCTGACGGCGTCGAACGACGCGACCAGCAGGGCTCGCTTGCGGTAGTCGCGGCGGAGCACGCCGAGACCCACCCCGGCGACCGCTCCGCTCTTCTGTGCCAGGCTCCAGCGCAGGACGACCCGCTGCTCGGCGCCGTCGAGCAGCAGCCCGCCCGACACGGTCATGAACATGCCGACGACGCGGTAGAGCAGGGGTGCCGGGTCGGGGGTGTCGGCCCCCATCAGCCGCAGCGCGGTCCGTGGCGCGACCACCAGGCCGAGCCCCGACATCAGCGTGGTCGCCCCGATGGCCCGGGCGACGGCCGTCTGGGCGATGGTGGTCTCGGCAGCGGACACGTGGGCGGTCATGACGCCACCGCCACGAACCAGCCGGTGATCGCGCACCACTCCAGCACCCAGAAGCCGTAGCGGACCACGTTGAGCCGGATCCAGCGCTCGAGCACCCGGGTGAACTCCCGCTGGTCGGGGATGTCCTCGTAGAGCCGCCGGTTGACCGGGAGGATGAGGACGACGGTGAACGCCGTCGCCAGCACCGCGAGCAGGAGGTAGGCGAGCGGGAGCCACCGCCGGCTCCCGTCGTCCCACTCCAGGACGGTGAGCCAGATGGCACCGGCGATCATCAGCAGGCTGCCCACGGTGAAGAACCCGACGGCTCGGCGTACCGGGTCCCCGAAGCGCTGCGGGAAGTCGGCGCTGCGCGTCGTGGCCAGCGCCCCGGGGAACTGCAGGACGACCAGCGAGAACCCCATGCCGAGGTAGAGCGAGGCGAAGAAGAGCAGGCCCGCTCCGATCCACGCCTCCACGGTCATCGCCCCTCCGCGACGGGGGCGGGCAGCCGGCTCTGGTCGTTCGGCAGGCCGACGACCGACTCCAGGCCCTCGGGCGGCCGGTCCGGGTCCGGGGCGTCGGTCGCGGTGAGGAACCAGCCCTCGTAGTGGTCGTCGAGGATCCCGTGGGAGTGGGGGAGGCACGCGACGAAGAGCGGGCTCGGCGCCAGGTCGAGCTCGCGCAGCGGGTCCATCCGCTTGTGCGGGCCGAGGATGAGCTCGGCGTGCGCCCGGCTGCCGGCCGCGACCTCGACGTCGTCGGAGAAGAAGATCGTGGACTTCATCAGCATCCCGCGGAACTGGCAGTAGTTGGCCGCCCCGAAGTTGCGCAGCGGCACCTTGAGGCCGCCGGGGCGCCGGACCGTGATCCGCATGCAGAGCTCGCCGTCGAGGTCGTACTGGCTGGACATCTCGGCGTCGTCGACGCGGAAGTCGAGGTTGGCCTGGTGCTTGGGCATGCCCCAGATGCCCTTGCCGCCCTTGACCGAGACCAGCGTGCTCACCGGCAGGTCCCACACGTACTGGCCGACCGCGGTGGTCCGCTCCCGCAGCAGCGTCGCCAGCAGCGGGCTGCCCGCGCGGCGGTGCGCGCACGCGAAGGCGATGCTGAACTCGACGTACGAGCCGATGTCGGTGGTGCGGTAGTCGATGACCGTCACCAGCAGCAGGCCCCGCCCACCCGGGAGGCGGACCGGCACCAGCTCCTCGCCGGGCAGCAGCCGGCGGATGCCGTCGAGGTCGGCGGTGAAGCCGGCCATCAGGGCCGGGGAGTCCTCGGAGTTCACCGGGAGCGAGAAGGGGATGTCGTCGACCAGCGAGTCGCGGCCCGCGAGGGCGCGCTGCCGGCGAGGGGCGAGAGGCATCATCGGGCCAGCTCCTGCAGGATCAGGGGGAAGGTGTCGCGGGGGGCGTAGCGGCCCATGAAGACGTCGAGGTGGCCGTAGCCCTCGACGACGTGGACGGAGTGCCGCCCCGGCGCGTGGCGCTCGAGGTGGTCGTAGGTGCGCTCCTGGCTCTCCGGGAGGAAGCAGAGGTTGTCGCGGCCGGCCACCAGCGCGAAGCGGGCGTCGGTGCGCGGCGGGCCGGCGACCGGGTCGTCCGGCAGCCCCGGGACGCTGCCGGTCGGGACGATCCGGCCCGCGCGCACCGAGCGGGCCATCTGGGCGAAGAAGGTCAGCGGCACCGGGCCGAACTCGTCGGCGAGCCACGTGTGGCTGCCGGAGCTCAGGTTCTCGTGCGACCAGAGCGCGGGGTGGCCGGCGCCGTAGACGAAGCTCACCATCCGGCAGGCGCCGCTGCCGCACTCGCGGTGGGTCAGGCGGACCGCGTCGACCATCCGCCGCTGCAGGAACCCGGTCGGGGCGGTCTTGCCCCAGTGCGGGTCCACGTAGTCCATCGCCAGCGCCACCAGCGGCACGACGCGGGAGAGCTTGAAGGCCGACAGCCGCGGCACCACCGGGTGCAGCGACATCGCGTTGGACACGATCGTGTCCACCTGCGGCAGCAGGCCCGCGACCGCGGAGAGGGCGAAGCTGCTCGAGCCCTGGCAGTGGATCAGCGCCCGGAGCGTGTCGGCGCCGGTGTGCTCCAGCACGGTGGCGACCGCGGCGGGGTGGTCGTGGACGGCCGCCTGGTCCAGGTTCCAGCGGTTCGGCGGCAGGTCGATGCTGGCGCGCCAGTTCTCCAGCCAGACGTCCCAGCCCTCCGCCAGCAGCGCGTCGACGATGGTCGGTTGCCCGGCGGTGCGGAAGATGTCCGCGCGGACGCCGGCGCCGTGCACGAGCAGCACCGGCCCGCGGGTGACCGGATGGCTGCTCGTCACGTGGTGCAGGTTGAGCGCCATCCCGTCGCCGGCCCGGAAGGGGATCACCTCGGTGTGCGTCGCGCTGCCGGGCGCGACCTGGGTCGTGGTCATGCGCGGACCTCCAGTCGTGGTGGCCGCCCGTACACGGCGAGCAGGCGGCGGAGGAAGAACAGGTTGAAGCGGGTGATGTCGAGGAGGCCGCCGCGGTAGGTGGTGAGCTGCCGGGCGAACATGAACGCATCGAGGCGCAGGATCCCCCGCCCGTACTCGTCGGGGGAGTCGTCGGGGTGGTCGTGGTCGACGGTCCCGCGGACCAGCCGGGTGTAGAGGGTCGTGGTGTCCGGCCAGGCGTCCATCCCGCCGTCGTTCCCGACGTCCTTGAAGCCCAGCAGCGTCATCGGCCCGAGGTCGCTGTCGAAGGGCAGCCGGTAGCGCATCAGCAGCCGCCCGGGCACCGGGCTCGGCGCGAAGAGGTCGAAGCGGCCGTCGTGGACCGGGTGGGGGGCCGCCCCGAGGGCGGCGCAGCGGACGTGGCCGCGCGCCTGCATCGCGTGGCGGGGGTCGCGCAGCGCGGCGCCGAGGTCCGAGGTGCCGATCGTGAGGTGGAACATCAGGCGGTTCCAGTCCCGCACGCCGGTGACCTCGCCGACGTCGTACGCCGGCGCGCCCGGTGTGTAGAACCCCTTCATCTCCTCGGTGAACTCCACGCTCATGACGCCACCTCCGCCAGCAGGTCGTCGGCGACCCGGTCCGCGAACGCCGCGATCGTCAGCGAGGGGTTGGCGCCGACCGGCCCCGGCATCACCGAGCCGTCGCACACCCGCAGCCCGTCGACGCCGCGGACCCGGCCGTAGGAGTCGACGACGCCCTCGCGCTCCGACGTCGACATCGGCACCCCGCCGAGCGGGTGCACGGTGATGACGCGGCGGAACCAGAAGGACGGGTTGACCTCGAAGCGGCCGTCGAGGACGTCGGCGAACTGCTCCATGCGCCGCTCCATCGTCGCGAAGTAGCGCTGCGAGGTCCGCGTCGTCCACGTGCTGTCGAGGACGGGCCGGTCGTCGGGGTCGCGGAGGAACAGGGTGCCGTCCGGGACGTCGCGGCCCATCCCGAGCAGGGGCAGGCTGTCCTTGCTGAAGGTGCCGGGGCCGATGAGGCGCGCGAGGTCGGCCGACAGGTGGGTGTGGGGGCCGCCGCTGAACCGCTCGCGGAGCCGCTGGCCCACCAGGCGTCCGAGCCGGCCGACCATGGCCGGGCTCTGGCTGAGCTCGGCCAGCCAGGCGGCGATCGCGGGGTAGCCGGCGTCCTCGATGTACATGCCGTGGTCGAGGTCGTCGCCGGTGTCCACCTGGTCCGGGAAGCGGACGTAGGAGCTGATGACCGGGCCGCGCGTGCCCTCCAGCGCCCGGCCGGCGCCCAGGATGAAGCCGAGCAGGTCGCCGTTGCCGCAGAAGCGGGTGCCGAGCGCGGGGGAGGCGATGCCGAGCGCGTCCCGGTTGGTCAGCAGCAGGTAGGTGCTGCCGAGGGTGCCCGCGGAGACGACGACCCGGGTGGCCCGGATCGTGTGCTCGGGCCGCTCGGCGGTCGGCCGCGGGCCGGCGTCGGGCTCGTGGACGACGACCGTGACGTCGAAGCCGTCGTCACGCCGGGCCATCCGGGTGACCTCGGTCAGCACGTGGATGTGTGCCCCGTGGTGGCTGGCGGCCGAGAGGTAGGTGTGGTCCAGGCTGCTCTTGGACCCCTCGTTGCAACCGATGTCGCACTCGCCCAGGAGTCGGCAGGTACGGCGACCGCTGCCCGGTCCGTCGGGACGGTGGATGTTCGGGTAGCCGTCGGGCGGCAGCTCGGCGCCGACCGCGGGCTCGCCGGCGGCGTCGCGGAACCGGACGGCCAGCGGCGCCAGCGCGAACGAGCCCCGCGACGTGGCCGCCGCGTCCCGCATCGCGCCGGTCTTGGGCAGCTGGAACGCGGGCGGGCCGTCGAAGGGCATGGTCTGCACGTCGAGGAACTCCTCGACGCGGTCGTAGTGCGGCTCGAGGTCGTCGTACCCGATCGGCCAGACCTCCTCGACCCCCGGGCGGTAGGGGTGGGGCTGCCGGAACCAGCTCGGGTCCTTGCGCAGCAGCACGTTGGCGTAGATCAGCGACCCGCCCCCCAGGCCGCTCGACACGATCGCGTCGAGGCCGGAGAAGGACCAGGCGTCGAACATGCCGTGCAGTCCCGAGCTCGGGTCCCAGAAGTTGGCGCCGAGGCCGGAGGGGGTGCGAGGGAACGAGCCGGGCGGGTAGGCCCGGCCGCGCTCGAGCACGCACACGTCGAGCCCCTCGGCGGCGAGGCGCTCGGCGACGACGGCGCCGCCGAAGCCGCTGCCGATGACGACGACGTCGGCCCGGTCCGGTGGTCCTCCCTCGAGCAGCACCACCCGCTCCACCTCCCCGAAACACCGAGCCCGGGGGTCCTCAGCCCCCGAGGGCTGTCGCCAGTGTCACCTCCTCCGATCTGCGCCAGCCATAGCGCGGACGGACTAGACCGCGGGCAGGAGCGACCGCCGTGAGGTCACCTCGGTGACCTCACGCGCGGGTCGGACGGTGCAGTGTTCGAGTGGGTGTCGACGGTTCAGTGCTTGACCGGGAACGCCTTCAGCTCGCGGACCAGGCCGGCCGGGAGGGGCTCCGCCGGGGCGCTGGTGCCCGTGCGGTAGCCGCCCGGCGGGTTCCCCTTGGGGGACCAGCAGGTGACGCTGGCCCACAGGTTGCCCGGGTCCTCGGTCACGCTCTCGTTGACCGCGACCGCGACCACCCAGCCCTCCGAGCCCTCGGTGTCCGGGGCGTTCATCAGCATCCAGCCGGTGCTGGTGGAGTCGCTGATGCCGCCGCCGGTCATCTGCGTGCCCTTGGGGCAGCCGGAGTAGGCGGCGATGGCGTCGGTCAGGCCGTCCTCGTCGCGGTCGATAGCGACGCCCGACGCGTCGAAGGAGCGGGTGGCGGACTTGATGGAGGCGTACTTGGTGACCATCTTGGGGCTCGCGGAGCCCGAGCCGTGGGTCGTGGCGTAGGTGATGCCGGAGCCGGCCATCAGGGCGAAGGCGATGCCGGCAGCGAATGCGGGAACTGTCCTGGTGAACATGAGAATCCCCTTCGGATGACCATTTCAACGTACTCGCGCGCGATGGTCGCCGGACGCGTTTGCGGGGGCGGTCTGGATGTCCGTGCCGGGTCCCTGCGGGCGCGGGTGACGTTGGTCCTCGACCCGCTGGCGGTTCGGCTCTGCCGGCGACAGAGGGGACTGCTGACACTGGACGGTGACCGGCAGCCCGCCGGACTCCGCCGGATCCCCGCGCGGAAGGAGCTCGTGATGCGTCGCTCGACCGCAGCCTTCGCCGCTGGCCTCTCCGTCCTGCTCGCCCTCGTCGTCGCCCTGGCCGCGGTGGTGGCCCTGCGCGGACCCACGACCGGCACGATGATGGGCCGGGCCGCCGCGGGTACGGCGGCCGGCACGGTCGCTCCCGGTGGCCCGGCCGGCCGGGGGTGGCGGATGCCGGGCTGGCGGGCGCCGGGCTGGCGGGCGCCGGGCTGGCGGTCCTGGGAAGGCATGATGGGCGGCCCGATGATGGGCGGCCGCATGATGTCCGGCGGCCTGATGCCGCACGCGATGATGGGCGCCGGCGTCCGCAGCGAGCGGCAGTACCTCACGACGATGATCGCCCACCACCAGGAGGCCGTCGCCGCCGCGACCGAGCTCGAGCGGTCCGACCGCCCGGAGATGCGGGCCTTCGGCCGCGACATCGTCGACGTCCAGACCGCCCAGATCGAGCAGATGCAGCGCTGGTTGGCCGAGTGGTACCCGGACGCCCCGCCGCCGACGTACCACCCGATGATGCGCGATCTCGGCGACCTGTCCGGGGACGAGCTGGACCAGGCGTTCCTGGAGGACATGGTCTCGCACCACATGGCCGCGGTGATGATGTCGCAGTCGCTGCTGGTCCGCGGCCTGGTCCGCCACGAGGCCGTCGGCGACCTCGCGGTCGACATCCGCGACGCCCAGCGCGCCGAGATCGTGCAGATGACCACCTGGCTGCGTCAGTGGTTCGGCGAGCCCTGGATGGGTGGCGGCATGATGCGTGGCGCGATGATGCGCGGCGCGCGGGCCTGGTGAGCCGACGACGAAGGACGGGGTTCGGCAGCCCCTCGAAAACCCCCCCGACGGACCCTTCCGAGGCGCCCCGGAGAGGGTGCCGTTGCCGTGCGGCACACGTGCGCGTCACACGTGCGTAGCAGAACCTTCATCCCGAGCCGAGAGATTTCCCCCCTCGGGATGTTGGCAGGAGGTCGCGGATTGGTAACGTTGTCCCCGTAGAAGGTGCAAGTTCCAGCAGGTCTGACGCCCGCGGAGTTTGTGATCCAACGGCGTTTCACTTTCGTGGGCCTGCCACTCACGCAAGTCGGAGCGACGTGTCACCGCATTTTCTGCGGACCGCCGAAGTGGCGGTTCTCGCCCCGACTAAGGAGTAATCGAGCAATGGCTCAGGGCACCGTGAAGTGGTTCAACGCCGAGAAGGGTTTCGGCTTCATCGCGCAGGAGGACGGCGGCGACGACGTTTTCGTGCACTACTCGGCCATCCAGTCGCAGGGCTACAAGTCCCTCGACGAGAACCAGAAGGTCGAGTTCGACGTCACCCAGGGTCCCAAGGGTCCCCAGGCGGAGAACGTCCGCCCGCTCTGATCGCGGGGAAGGCGCCGAGCTCAGCTCCCGTCTTCGACGAAGGCCCCACCCTCGGGTGGGGCCTTCGTCCCATTTCGGACCCTTTTCTGCGGTTTCCCCGGTGGGCATGGTGGGCCCGACCCCCAGTGGTGGCGCGGTCTCCGGCTCCTGTGTGGGCCATGCCTCATGGCCCGGACGGGCCAAATTCGGTCGAGCGGCGTTTGGCGCGCGGCAGCCTCGGGCAACGTCTGCGGAGACGAGGAGGTCCGATGGACACGAGGAGTGATGAGGTGCACGACCAGTTCGACGTGACCCTCGAGGACTCCGACCTCCTGGGTGAGGTGGAGCTCACGACGAACCTGATCATCGCCGCGAGCGAGTCAGACGACCACCTCTCCGAGGCGCAGATCGACGAGATCCTCGGCGTGGTACCGGAGCCCCGACAGGGCTCCTGACCCGGTCCCCGACCGGCCTGCCCGGCATACCCCCAAGGGGTATGCTGGGTCCATGGCGGAGCACCAGCACGGCTACCTGGGCCACAAGGACGACCACCTCAAGCGGCTGCGCCGCATCGAGGGCCAGGCCCGCGGCCTGCAGCGGATGGTCGAGGACGAGAAGTACTGCATCGACATCCTCACCCAGGTCTCCGCGATGACCAAGGCGCTCCAGTCCTTCTCGCTGGTCCTCCTCGAGGAGCACATGAACCACTGCGTGGTCGACGCCGCCCGCGCCGGCGACGACGAGGCGCAGGAGAAGGTCACCGAGGCCGTCGCCGCCATCGCGCGGCTGGTCCGCTCCTGACCGCTCCAGCGGGATAGTCCCTGACGTTTCGGTCCCGGACGGCGCGGATCCGGGACCGAAACGTCAGGGACTATCTCCCTCCTGCCCGGACCGCTCGCCGCCGAGCACACTGAACGCCCAGGCACCGCTACCCCCCGGTAACCGCTCCTCAGTGTTCAACTGAACGACGCCCACCCTCAGCAGGTGGCGAACAGCACCGGCCCCGTGGAGAGGTCGGAGAGCACGTAGCTGCCGTCGGTGGGCACGAGGTCGAGGGTGACGACCGAGCCGTCGGCGGTGGCGGAGGCGACCGAGAACCGGTCGGAGAAGTCCCCGCCCTGGCCGGGCGCCGGGCCGCTGGCGAGGACCGAGCGGGTGTCGGCGTTGGTCCGAGCCTGGTCGTCGGTCTCGAAGCCGAGCGCCACGAGTACGTCGCCGCCGGGCTGGGCCGACATGGCGAACCCGGTCACCGGGTTGACCTCGCCCGCCTCGGCGACGAGCTGGTCGGCCTCGCGCTGGGCGGACGGGTCGGCGTGGCCCATCGCGAGGGCGGAGCAGGCGTACGGGCCGTCGTACACGGCCGCGGAGAGCGGTGAGCCGGAGGCGGCCACGACGTCCTGCATCCCGTCCGGGATCGAGCCGTCGCCGAGGTGGTCGACGGTCTGCTGCAGGTAGGCCTTGTTGTCGCTGGTCAGCACCAGGTGCTCGTCGGCGTCGAGGGCGACGTACTGCAGCTCGGGCGTGAGGTCGGCGCCGATCTCCGGCAGCAGTCCCGAGCCCCCGGACCACACCCCACCACCGGTCGGGTCGGTCGCCGGCCGCGTGAAGCCGCTGCGCTCCAGGTCGTCGGCGATCGCGTCGAGGTCGGTGTCGTCGGGCACCCGCACGATCACGACCGCGCCGTCGTCGGCCTGGCTGAACAGCTCCCAGTCGGCGGTCGCCGGCGAGAAGCCGAAGTGCGCCTGCATCACCTCGGCCGACTGCACCAGTGCGGACGTCGAGGTCAGGTCGCGGTCGAAGCCGCGGTCCAGGAAGCGGCGCACCTCCCCGGCCGAGGAGGACCCGTCGAGGTCGGTCCCGACGGCCCCGACGGCCTCGCGGACCGCCGCCCAGTCGGTCCAGGAGAGCCGCTGCGCGTCGGCCGGGGCGTACGACGTCGCCCGCTCGAGCTCGGTGGTGTCCCGGTCCCGCCACCACCGCACGGCGACCAGCGCCGCGGCGGCGACCAGCGCCAGCGCGAGCACGGCGACGACCCCGACGATCAGACGTCTGGCCACCGGTTCTCCTGTTCGCGGTCGGGTGGTGTGACACTAGCGCCATGCCCGCGAAGGACGTCCTCGCCGCCGGTGCTGTCGTCTTCGGTCCGGGCAAGCGGGTGCTGCTCGTGCACCGGCCGCGGTACGACGACTGGTCGTTCCCCAAGGGCAAGCTGGACCCCGGGGAGCACGTGGTCGCCGCTGCGGTCCGCGAGGTCGAGGAGGAGACCGGGCTGCACGTGCGGCTCGGGCCCCCGCTGACCGGGCAGCGCTACCCCGTCGCGGGCGGCCGTACCAAGGCGGTGTCCTACTGGGTGGGCCGCGCAGTCGGCTCCGACGACGTCAGTGGCTACCGGCCCAACTCCGAGATCGACCGCGTCGCGTGGTTCCCCGTCGACGAGGCGCTGAAGCGGCTCAGCTACGACCACGACCGCGCGACCCTGCGCGAGGCCTACCCGACGCGGCGCAAGACCCACGCGCTCGTCGTGCTGCGGCACGGCGAGGCGCGCTCCCGCAAGGCCTGGCGCCGCCAGGACGACCGCCTGCGCCCGCTCCTCCAGGCCGGGCGGCACCAGGCGCAGCGGCTGATCCCGATGCTCGCGGCGTACGACGTCACCCGGATCGTCAGCTCGAGCAGCACCCGCTGCGTCGAGACCGTCGGGCCCTACTCCGACACGACCGGCTGGAAGCTGGAGCTCGAGGACGGGCTGAGCGAGGAGGAGGCGACCGCGCAGACCGTGACGGCGGTGGTCGACGAGCTCGTCCACGGCGACGAGGGCGCGGTGCTGTGCAGCCACCGGCCGGTGCTGCCGACGATCTTCGACGCGCTCGGCGTCCCGGACCCCGAGCTGGCCGCGGGCGAGATGCTGGTGGCGCACCTGCGGCGGGGCACAGTCGTCGCCACCGAACTGCAGCGCGCCCACTGACGTCAAGGCTTCCGGCGCTTGTTCATGTGATGGACGTCTCGCGCCAGCCGGTGCGTCCCCGAGTGGGCACGTCGAGTTCACCGCTCGTTCACCGGCCGCCACGCATCCGTCCACCTGTGCTGCCTAACTTCGGGATCGACAACGAGAAATCCCGATGAAATCAGGAGCTCAGAAGTGATCCGCACTTCCATCCGCCGGGCCGTGGTGCCCGGCATCGCCGTCCTCGCGATCGCCCTCACCGGCTGTGGCGCCAGCAACGAGAGCAGCGACGGCTCGGCCAGCAGCGACGGCTCCAGCAGCAGCGGCTCCCTCAGCGGCGAGCTCGCCGGCGGCGGCTCGAGCGCGCAGGACTCCGCCCAGCAGGCCTGGCGCGCCGCCTTCCAGTCCACCAACCCGGACGTCACCATCACCTACGACCCGGTCGGCTCCGGCGGCGGTCGCGAGAGCTTCAACTCCGGCGCCTACGCCTTCGCGGGCTCCGACTCCTACCTGACCGACGACGAGGGCGAGCTCTCCGCGGCCAAGAAGCGCTGCGGCGGCGAGGACCCGGTCGAGGTCCCCGTCTACGTCAGCCCGATCGCCGTGGCGTTCAACCTCCCGGGCATCGACAGCCTCAACCTCGACGCCAAGACGATCGCGGAGATCTTCGACGGCAAGATCACCAAGTGGAACGACCAGGCCATCGCCTCGCAGAACGACGGCGTGGACCTGCCTGACACCGCGATCTCCCCGGTGCACCGCTCCGACGACTCCGGCACCACGCAGAACTTCACCGAGTACCTCAACGCGGCCGGTGAGGGCGCCTGGTCCTACGACCCCGACGGCGTGTGGCCGATCAAGGGTGGCGAGGCCGCCGAGGGCACCTCCGGCGTGGTCGCCGCGATCAAGGGCGGCGAGGGCACGATCGGCTACGCCGACGAGAGCCAGACCTCGGGCCTCGGCATCGTCTCGGTGAAGGTCGGCAGCGACTACAACGCGCCGTCCGCCGAGGGCGCCGCCAAGGCGCTGGCGGTCTCCAAGCCGAGCTCCACCGCGACCGACACGATGCTCACCTACGACATCGACCGCACCACGACCGAGACCGGTGCCTACCCGATCCTGCTGGCGTCGTACGAGATCGCCTGCCAGACCTACGACGACGCCGACCAGGCCGCCCTCGTCCAGGGCTTCTTGTCCTACATGGTCTCCGACGAGGGCCAGCAGGCCGCCGCGGAGCAGGCCGGCTCGGCGCCGCTCGACCCCTCGATCGCCTCGCAGGCGCAGCAGATCGTGGGAGCGATCTCGGCGAAGTGATCCGTAAAACCCCCTAGCGTGGTGTGCGGCGGTCCGGGACCCGGGCCGCCGCACCGCCATGGAACGACAGGAGTCTGATGTCCGACACCGCCACTGAGGTCCGCGCCGGCACACCGGTCCGCCTCGGCGACCGGATCTTCTCCCGCACGGCGTGGGCCGCGGCCATGCTCATCATGGTCGCCCTCGCCGGTGTCGCGGTCTTCCTCCTCATCGAGGGACTGCCCGGCCTGTCCGCGCCCGCCGACATCTACCGGCCCGCGGACAGCTTCTGGTCGTACGTCGGCCCGCTGGTCTTCGGCACGATCCTGGCCGCCGTCGTGGCGCTGGTGATCGCGGTCCCGTTCTCGATCGGCGTCGCCCTCTTCATCTCGCACTACGCGCCGCCCCGGCTGGCCGCACCGATCGCCTACGTGATCGACCTGCTCGCCGCCATCCCCTCGGTCGTCTACGGCCTGTGGGGCGGCCTCGCGCTCGCCGGGGCGATGCGGCCGGTCATCGACTGGCTCTACGACAACCTCGGCTTCATCCCGTTCTTCGCCGGCCCGCCGTCGGTGACCGGGCGGACCATGCTCACTGCCGGCATGGTGCTCGCGATCATGGTCATCCCGATCACCACCGCGATCTCACGCGAGGTGTTCGCGCAGACGCCGAGGCTCCACGAGGAGGCCGCGATGGCGCTCGGTGCCACCCGGTGGGAGGTCATCCGCCTCGCGGTCTTCCCCTACGCCCGCTCGGGCGTCGTCTCCGGCGTGATGCTCGGACTGGGCCGCGCGCTCGGCGAGACGATGGCCGTCGCGATGGTCCTCTCGGCCACCCCGATCGTCACGCTGAACCTGA
>JACJWV010000010.1 GCA_020636915.1 Nocardioides sp. | reverse complement strand
GCACGCCGAGTCCTGCCACCCGGAGCGGCGTCGAGATCCACGGACGGGCAGGAGTGGGGGACCCACCTTCGCGGCCGCACCAGCACGACCTCCCGGGGTCGGCGCGGTCGCTCGGGGTGAAGCCACCAGCCGGTGGCCGGGCACCTTCTCGTCCGAACCCGACAGCTCACCTCACAGGCGTGGGAAGGAACCGCCACCCATGCCCACCCTGCCCACGATCGCGCGCGCCTCCCGGCGCACCGGCGTCCGGCTGATCGCCAGCGGCGCGCTGGCCGTCGGACTGCTGAGCACCGCACCCACCCACGCCCGCGCGGCGGCCCCCGACCGCCCCGCCACGTCGTCGGCCCAGGCCGACCGGACCGACCGGCACGCGGCGCTCGGCCGCTCGGCCCGCCGGGTCGGCAGCGCGATGGCGATCGCCGCCCACCAGAAGGGCGACCCGTACCGCTACGGGGCCGCCGGCCCGAACGCCTTCGACTGCTCCGGATTGACGTACTACGCCTTCCACCGGGCCGGTTTCCGGCACCTGCCGCGCACCTCGTCGGCCCAGGCGCACTTCGCCCGGCACATCAAGCGCAGCGCCATGCACCGCGGCGACCTGATCTTCTTCACCGGCAGCGGCGGGGTCTACCACGTCGGTCTCTACGTCGGCATGGTCCGCGGCCACCGTTGGGTGCTGCACGCGCCGTACTCCGGCACCCGGGTGCGTGCCGAGCCGCTGTGGACCGACCACTGGTTCGCAGGCACGCTGCGCTACCGCTGACCCGGGCGGCTACCGCCACTCGAAGGTCGGCAGGACCTGGTCGAGGACCTGCTGCCGCTCCTCGGGCGAGACCTTCTCGTCGAACGAGAAGACCAGCGTGACGATCCGGTCGTCGCGGACCGCTCCGAACTCCTCGGTCCAGCGGTACGACGTCACCCAGCCCGCCACGTGGTACACCGGGACGCCGTCCAGAGTGGTGACGGGCAGCAGCTTCGGGGTCCTCGGCGACATGTTCGACGCGATCCGGGTCCGGCCGAGCTCGTCGGCACCCTGGCCCGAGCCGAACGCCTCGATCTCACCCAGCGACACGAACGAGATGCTGTCGGGATCCTCGGCCGACCGCTCCCCGCTGGACAGCTGGCGACCCTGCTTCCAGCCCTCCGGTGCCACCACGGTGCTGTGCGGCATCGTCAGGCGGATGCCCGTCGCCCCGTCCTGCGGGTCGCCGCTGGCGTCGTCCGGGGCGCTCGGCGACGCCCCGCCGGACGCCGTGGGGCTGCTCGCGTCGGCGGGGTCGGCCGGGTCGTCGCTCCCACCGCACCCGGTCGCGAGCGCGAGCGTGAGGAGGAGTGCGGGAACGGTGGCGCGGTGCATCGTTGGAGCTCCTGGTCCGAGAGGTTGCCGGGGAATCTAGCCGATGGATGTTTCATGTCCGGCCGGCCCGGGCAGGGGGCCACTGCCGTAGTCGGCCTTCATTCGGGGGAAGGAAACACGTTCAGATGCAAGCGCTCGACATGCTGGGGGAGCTCGGCCTGCCCGAGGACCTCATCGAGGACGTCCGGGGGATGCTCGGCCGCAACGCCGACGACCTCGAGGACAACAACGTCAAGCCGGTCGGCGCCGTCTTCGGCGGCTCGGAGACCGGTGCGCTGCTGAGCCACCACACGAGCGTGGCGCAGCAGCACGTCGCCCGGGCCGTCCTGCAGATGGCCGCCGGGCTGCGCGGCTACCGCGACAACCTCGCCGGGTTCGTCGACGACCTCGGCGGCACCGACGTCTCCAACGCGACGGCGATCAACGGGATCACCAACGCGACCACGTGCGTCGGGTCGTCCGGCTTCCAGACCAACACCTCCTGCACCCTCCCGGTCCGCGCGACGGAGGGGGACTGACGTGGCGACCGGACCCCAGCGGGCTCGCCTGGACCGCGCCCTCAACGGTGCCCACGACGCGCAGATCGAGCGGCACGCCCGGGAGTGGGACCGCTGCCAGCAGATCCTGCAGCAGATCGGCATGTCGCTGATGACCGCGTCACCGGAGGTCAAGGAGCGGATCGGCGGACGGACCGGGCCGGTCGTGGACGCAGCGTTCCAGCGGTCGGCGCAGCACATGGGCGACAAAGCCGCCCAGCTCTTCTCCGGCGCCAAGGCGCTGCGCGACGCGGCGGACGCGATCACCGCGGGCAAGACCGAGCAGGCGGCACTCGCCGCGCACCCGCTCAGCGAGCCGCCGCCGTACCGCCGCCCGGCCGGGCAGCCCACCAAGGCCGACCTCCACGACGAGGCGCAGAGCCGGCAGGCCCACCAGGCCTACCAGGCGGCCTTCGCCCACCAGGAGGAGCGCGCGCGGGTCCAGGCCGACCGGATGGACCGCGTCTTCGAGCACTCGGCCGCGACCATGCAGAAGATCCACGGCGAGCCCGACCCGCAGCCCACCGGCACCTCCGGTGGCGCAGGCGGCGGGGGTGGCGGGGCCGGGGGCTCGGTCCCGTCGGGTGGTGGCCAGAGCGGCCCCCGGCACGTGGACCAGGCGGCCCCGACCGGGCACCACCACCCCGGGCCCACGGTCCACGGCGACCCCGGCCCCGACGACGTGCCGGCGCCTCCCGGCACCGTCACCGGCGACCCCGGCGTGGGCGCGCCGCAGGGCGGCAGGCCGGTCGACCCGCCAGGCTGCCCGCCAGCGGCGTGCTGGGGACCTCCGGGGCCGCCGGCGCGACGGGCGTCTCGGCCGGCGGCGTGAGCGCCGGAACCGGCGCCGGCCTGGCCGGCGCGGCGGCGGGCGGCGTGGCCGGCGGCCTGCTCGGCACCGGTGTCACCGCTGGCGGCATCCGCGGCGGCGCGGTGGCCCCGCTCGTCAGCAACGGCGGCACCGCCGCCAGCGGCGTCCGCGGCATCAGCGCGACCGCACGCACCGGCGTCACCGGCGCTCTCGGCAGCCGCTCCGGCGGCGTGGGCGCAGTGAGCTCGGGCTCCAGTTCGAGGGAGCACCGGCTCGGGCGCGCGGTCCGGCGCGAGCGCCCGCGCGCGGCAGGACCTCGGCCGCGGGCCGCCGCGGGAGCACCTCCGGCAGCCGTGGTGCCGCCGGCGGACGCGGCGCGGGCGCCGCCGCCTCGGGTCGCGGCGGACGCGGCAAGGACGACGAGAAGCGCCGCACGCGCGACGTCTTCGACACCGGCGACGAGTGGGTCGACGACGAGGACACCGCCCCCGGCATCCTCGACTGACTGTCGCGTCGAATCGAGAGTTCCGTCGGTCGAATCGAGAGTTCCGTCGGTCGAATCGAGAGTTCTGGTGGGTCGAGTCGGGAGTGCTGGCCCGGCCTGTGGAGGACGGGCCGTCGATGTCGGTAGGCAGACCGATCCTGCGAGCAGCCGCGTGCGGACCGTCCGCCCGCGGGCCTGCTCGGAGGAGACCAGATGCCCCAGACCACCCCTCGCCCCGCCCTCGGTTCCCTCACGGGCCTGACCTCGCACCCACGGTGCGAGTGCGCGCACGAGGGGCCGGACGGCCCGACCCCGTGCGGGAGGCCGGCGAGGTTCAGCGTGACGATCGTCTGCGCGGAACCCGGCTGCGACAGTGCCGTCGCGGTCTACCTCGCCTGCGCCCCGTGCCTGCGGAGCTGGCAGGCGGAGGCCGCCGAGGATGACGGGCTACCGCAGATGCGGGTGCGCCGGCTCTGACCCTGGCGCGGGGCACGGATCAGCCCAGCGGGTCGGTGTGGTGCCCGACCATCAGCCAACGGCCGGCCTCGCGGCGGTAGAGGCTGGTCGCGCGGATGTCGACCGGCGTGGGCCGGCCGTCGACCTGCACCTCGCCCCGCTCGAACCCGACGGCGAACGCGAGCACGTCGCCCTCGACGACGTGCAGGTCCTCGGCATGCACCTCCCCGCCGAGCCTCGCGTCGGCCTGCGCCACCCACGAGGCCTGGATCGGCTCCCATCCGCGGAGCAGCTCGCCGAAGGGGCTCATGTAGCTGACGTCGTCCTCGTGCGACCAGAGGTCGAGCATCGGCCCGACCTCGCCGGCCAGCACCTGGTTGAGCGCGGTGTAGAACCCGGCCGCGGTCGCTGCGAAGCTCTCGGTCACCGGACCTCCTCGTCGTGGGCAGCGGACGAACGCTCGCACCGCGACGACCTGTCGGCAAGGGGCGGCTGGACCGGTCGTGGGGTTCCGTGCTCCGGCCGGTCGAGGTTGCGGGTCGTGTGCCTGGGAACGCGCTATGACGCGCTATGGCGCGTTGTGGAGCACACGACCCGGTCGTCGGTCGGCCTGCTCACCCTCGTCGTACGCCTCAACCGCCTCAGTCGTCACGCTGTCCACAGGTCACCCGCCGAGGCGTTTGAATCGCCCGCCGATCCGGAGAGACTGACGGGCACTGGTTCCGTCTCGGGGGCACCGCATGTCACTGACCCATCCGTCCGCACGCGCGGCGAGCGCGCACGACGACCTCGTCGAGCAGCTCGACCAGCACGTCCGCGAGCTGGTGCGGCGCGAGGCGGTCGACCCCCAGCGCGAGTCCGCCGTCGTACGACGCATCGCGGAGGGCGTCGTCCGCGCCCACGACGACCGCAGCCTCACCGGCCAGGTCGCCCCGGTGCCTGACGTCGACTCGATGGTCGGCGAGCTGGTGGCCCGGGTGTCCGGCTTCGGGCCGCTGCAGCCGTTCCTCGACGACCCCGCGGTCGAGGAGGTGTGGATCAACGACCCGAGCCGGGTGTTCATCGCTCGAAACGGTCGCCACGAGCTGACGAACCTGGTGCTCACCACCGCGCAGGTGCAGGAGCTCGTCGAACGGATGCTCAAGACCAGCGGCCGCCGCATCGACCTCAGCCAGCCGTTCGTCGACGCGATGCTTCCCGAGGGCCACCGACTGCACGTCGTGCTCGAGGGCATCAGCCGCGGCTTCTCGGCGGTCAACATCCGCAAGTTCGTCCTGCGGGCCGCTCGGCTGCAGGACCTGGTCGAGCTGGGGTCGATGACGGCGCAGGCCGCCCGCTTCCTCGAGGCGTCGGTGCGCGCCGGCCTCAACATCCTCGTCGCCGGCGGCACCCAGGCCGGCAAGACGACAGCGCTCAACTGCCTGGCCGCGGCCATCCCCGGTGGCGAGCGGGTGGTGTCAGCCGAGGAGGTCTTCGAGCTGCGGTTCCCGCACCCCGACTGGGTCGCGCTGCAGACCCGCCAGTCCGGCCTGGAGGGCACCGGCGCGATCCGGCTGCGCGAGCTGGTCAAGGAGAGCCTGCGCATGCGCCCGAGCCGCATCATCGTCGGCGAGGTCCGTGCGGAGGAGTGCCTCGACCTGCTGCTGGCCCTCAACGCGGGCCTGCCCGGGATGTGCACCATCCACGCGAACTCCGCGCGCGAGGCGCTGGTCAAGATGTGCACGCTGCCGCTGCTGGCCGGCGAGAACATCTCCGCCCGCTTCGTCGTCCCGACCGTCGCCAGCAGCGTCGACCTGGTCGTCCACCTGGGCATCGACCACCACGGCGTGCGTCGCGTCAACGAGGTCGTGGCCGTCGACGGCCGCGTCGAGGCGGACGTGATCGAGACCGAGACCGTCTTCGAGCGGCGCGGCGGCGAGCTGCGGTGCGCCGGCGGGCGCCCGCCGCACCCGGAGCGCTACGAGCGGGTCGGTGTCGACGTGCACCGGCTGCTGGCGGCGGAGCTCTGACGTGGGCGCGCTCGTCGGCCTGGGTGTCGGCACCGGCCTGATGCTGGTGTGGAGCGCGTTCTTCCTGCCCCGGACGGCCCGCGGGTCGTCGCGCACGTCGGGGCGCGCGGCCGAGCTGCTCGCGCGCGCCGGTCTCGCCCAGGTGTCCGTCACGAGCTTCGTCGCGGCCTGCGTGGTCTGCGGCGCGGTCACGACCCTGGTGCTGCAGGTGGTGTCGGGTACGCCGCCGGTGTCGGTCGCCTTCGGGCTGATGGGTGCCTGGGCGCCGGTCGCCGTGGTGTCCGGCCGCGCCCGGCGGCGGCAGCGCGAGCTCGCCGAGGTGTGGCCGGAGGCCGTCGACAACCTGGTCTCGGCGGTGCGAGCCGGGATGTCGCTGCCCGACGCCCTGGGAGCGCTCGGTCACCGCGGCCCTGAGCCGCTGCGCGCGGCCTTCGACCAGTTCGCGCTGGACTACCAGGTCTCCGGCCGCTTCGGCGAGTGCCTCGACCGGCTCAAGGACCGGCTCGCCGATCCGGTCGGCGACCGGGTGGTCGAGGGCCTGCGCATCGCCCGGGAGGTGGGCGGGGGCGAGCTGGGACGGCTGCTGCGCAACCTGTCGTCGTACCTCCGCGACGACGCGCGCACCCGCTCGGAGCTCGAGGCCCGCCAGGCATGGACCGTCAACGGTGCCCGCCTCGCGGTGGCATCGCCCTGGCTGGTGCTGCTGTTCATGTCGTTCCAGTCCGACGTCATCCGTCGCTACGCCTCGCCGGCCGGCGTCGTCGTGCTGACGGTCGGCGCCGTCGCGTGCGTCGTCGCCTACCGGCTGATGATGCGGATCGGGCGCCTGCCGATGGAACGGCGGATCCTGTCGTGACGCCGGCATGGTGGGGCGCGGTGCTCGGCGGCCTCGCCGCCGCTGGGGCGCTGCTGGTGGTCGCCCGGGCCCGCGTCGTACGACGACCGCAGCTCGCCGTGCGGGTGCTGCCGTACGTCCGCGACCTGCCGGAGACCGGCGTGCTGTCGCGGTCGGTCCCAGCAGCCGGCGGTCCGGTCGAGCAGCTCCTCCGGCCGGCGGCCGACGCCGTCGAGCGGGTCCTCGGCGGTGCGACGTCGGTGCGCCGGCGCCTCGAGCGCGCGGACATCGACAAGACCGTCCACGAGTTCCGCGTCGAGCAGGTGCTGTGGGGCGTCGTGGCCTTCGCGGCCGCCGCTGCGGTGGCGCTGCTGCGGATGCTGACCGCCCCGGGACCGGTCCTGACGTGGCTGCTCGTCTGCGCGATCGCCTTCGTGTCCGGCGTCCTGGCCCGCGACACCTGGCTGACCAGCCAGGTCCGCAGCCGGGAGCGCCGGATCCTGGCCGAGTTCCCGACGGTCGCCGAGCTGCTCGCGCTGTCGGTGGCGGCGGGGGAGGGCCCGGTCGCCGCGCTCGACCGCGTCGTGCGCCGCAGCGGCGGCGAGCTCTCGACCGACCTCGCCCGGGTGCTGGCCGACATCCGCACCGGCGAGCCGGTCGGCGCGGCGTTCGACCGGATGGCCGCGTCGACCGGCCTGCCGCTCGTGGCGAGGTTCGCCCAAGGGGTCGCGGTCGCCGTCGAGCGCGGCACGCCGCTCTCCGACGTCCTGCACGCGCAGGCCGCGGACGTCCGCGAGGCCGGCCGCCGCGAGCTGATCGAGACCGCCGCGCGCAAGGAGGTCTTCATGATGGTCCCGGTGGTGTTCCTGGTGCTGCCCGTGACCGTCCTGTTCGCCTTCTGGCCCGGCGTCATCGGCCTGAGCCTGACGACGTCGTGATCGACGTCCTGACGAGTCCTGACGAGTCCTGAAGGGGGACACGATGGAACACCTCACGATGGTCCTGACGAGGATCTACCTCGGGCTGACCACGCCCCGGGCCCGCGACGAGCGCGGCGACGTGCCGGGGTGGGTGATGATCACCGTGATGACCGCCGGGCTCGTCGTGGCGATCACCGCGGTCGCCCGGCCGCAGCTGCAGTCGATGCTCAGCTCGGCGCTCGAGCAGGTGAAGTAGCGGCGATGTCCCGCTCGCGCGGCGAGCGCGGGTCGGCCGTCGTCGACTTCGTGCTCGTCATCGTCGTGCTGGTCCCGGTGGTGCTCGGCATCCTGCAGGTCGCGCTCGTGATGCACGTGCGCAACACGCTGGCGTCCGCGGCGTCCGAGGGCGCGCGGTACGGCGCGACGCTGGACCGCAGCCCGGCCGACGGTGCCGCACGCACCCGGAGCCAGATCGACGGCGCGATCTCGGGGCGGTTCGCGGACGACGTCGACGCGCACGCGGCCGTCGTCGACGGTGCTCCCGGGGTCGAGGTCGTGGTGCACGCGACGGTCCCGGCGCTCGGCATCGGCGGTCCCGGCATCTCGCTGACGGTCACCGGGCACGCGGTGGAGGAGCAGCGGCCGTGAGGGGGCGCGGCGATCGAGAGCGGGGCGAGGAGGGCAGTGCCCTGGTCGAGCTGACCTGGCTCGGCGTCCTGCTGCTCATCCCGCTGGTGTGGATCGTGGTCTCGGTCTTCGAGGTGCAGCGGGGTGCCTTCGCGGTCAGCGGTGCCGCCCGCGCCGCCGGACGGGCCTACGCGCTCGCCCCCGACGACGCCGAGGGGCGCCGCCGCGCGGAGGCCGCCGCGCGCCAGGCGCTCGCCGACCAGGGCGTCCACGGCGCCCCGCTCTCGGTGACGATCCGGTGCACGCCGTACCCGCGGGACTGCCACAGCGGCACCTCGGTGATCACCGTCCGCGTCGCCTCCCGGGTCGACCTGCCGCTGCTGCCGGACTTCCTCGGCGGCGGGGCGCCGAGCTTCGCGCTCGACGCCTCGCACACCGTGCCGATCGGGCAGTTCCAGGAGGTGTCCGGTGCGACGCCACAGGACTGACGAGCGTGGTCAGACGACCCTGATGATCGTCGGCTTCGCCTTCGTGCTCGCGATGGCGGTCGCGATGGTCGTCGACGCGTCGGCGGCGTACCTGCAGCGCCAGGGCCTCGACACCGTCGCCGACGGCGCCGCGCTGCGGGGCGCCGACCTCGGCGCCACCGGTCGCGAGGTCTACACCGGAGGAGTCCCGAGCGGCCGGCTCGAGCTCACCGCGGCCGCCGTGCGCGCCTCGGTGCACGACTACCTCGCGGCGACCGGTGCCTACGGCCGCTACCCCGGCCTGCGCTTCGACGTCGCCGTCGACGCGGCGGCCTCCAGCGTCACCGTGCACCTCGAGGCGCCGCTCGACCTCCCGCTCACCGTCCCCGGCTCACCGGGCGTCGCCACGGTCGGCGCCACCGGCTCCGCGGTCGTCGTCGCCGAGCGCTGAGCCGCCGGCCGACGGGCGCGCCCGTGGAGGCGAGCGGCGGGGACGCGAGCGGCGGGGAGGCGAGCGGCGGGGAGGCGAGCGGCGGGGAGGCGAGCGGCGGGGAGGAGGCGAGCGGCAGGGAGGCGAGCGGCGGGAGGCGAGCGGCGGGAGGCGAGCGGCGGGAGGCGAGCGGCGGGAGGCGAGCGGCGGGGTGGGACGACGAAATCCGAGGTGGGACGACGAAGCTTTGTCGTCCCACCTCGGATTTCGTCGGCCGGCCGACGAAACTCGGCCAGCCGCGCCCCGGCCAGCTCGGCCAGCTCGGCCAGCTCGGCCGGCCCGGCCCCCGAACCCCCAGGAGGGCTGACTCAGTCGGCCACCCTCCCGACGTACCCGAGGTTGTTCCACGAGCTGCCGTGGATGTTGACGCCGTACTGCATCGAGCCGAAGACCAGGCCCCCCGCGACCCGGGTGATCGAGTCGACGTCCTCCTGGTGCCCACCCGTCGGGTCGGGCACGACGGCGCCGGTGGTCGAGTCGAGGAACCGGTTGACGCCGCCACTGACCCAGACCGTGTCGCCGAGCGGCGTGGTCCGCAGCAGGACCCCGTTGGCCGGGAAGGTCGTCGGCTTGAAGCGCATGCGGTTCCACGCCGACGACGCGTCGATCTTGGTGACCACGGGGTAGTAGTCGTGGTCGAAGAGACCGGTCGCGTAGATGGAGCGCCCGGCCGCCGAGGCATCGTAGACGGGACCACCGATCGACGAGTCGAAGGTACGGCGGATCGCGCCCCTCGTGGAGAACCGCACCATCGCTGCCAGCCGGGTCCCGCGGTAGACCTCCGGGATCCCCCGGAAGCTGCCGACCGCGAGCAGGTCGCCGCCGACGGCGGTCAGGTACGCGATGTAGCCGCGCGGGCGCAGCACGAAGCTCTTCACCTTGCTCCCGTCGGCGCCGTAGACCGTGATCCGGTTCTGCGGGAACCGGACGTCGTCCTGCAGCCGCCGGGCCACCACGAGCTGGTCGCCGACCGTCGTGAACCCGGTCAGGTCCGGCACCCGGTGGGTGCGATCCGGGTCGACCGCGCCCGTGTCGGGGTCGTAGGCACGGATCGTCGAGGTGGTGTCGTAGTAGTAGGGCGGGTTCGCCGTGTGGGGGAAGTAGCCGTTGAAGTGGGCCCAGCCGATGTACACCGCGTTGGACGTCACGGCCAGCTCGCCGTAGCTGGGCACGGTCGCGTGGAAGCTGGGCACCGGCTCGAGCGTCGTCGCGTCGAGCGCCGCCAGCCCTGCGGACGCGGCCGGCTCGTCGAGGAAGAACTTGCCGCCGACGTACACCCCCGATCCGGAGGCCTCCACGGCGTTGACCGGGTAGTCGAACGTCGGGAGGTCGACGTTCGCGGCCGCGCCGGTCGCCGGGTCGAGGACCGCCAGGTCCCCGGCCGGCTGGCCGCCGGCGGTCCCGAAGGTGCCGCCGACCCAGAGGCGGTCACCGGTCAGCGCCAGGTCGTAGACGCCCGCCGGCGTGCCGTCCTGCAGGTCCGGACCGTCCACCTGCGGGTCGAACGACGCGTCAGCCGCGCCGGTCGCGGGGTCGAGCGCGACGAGCCGGCCGGGGCGGCCGGCGACGGTGCCCGCGTCGCCGCCGGCGTAGAGCGTGTCGCCGGCGTAGAGCAGGACGTCCACGTGGCGGCCCTCCGGGCCGTCGAGGTCCACGTCGAAGTCGGTGTCCTTGTCGCCCGTGACCGGGTCGGCGGCGATGAGCCGGGTGGTGCCGATGTAGAGGCGGCCGCCGCCGAGGGTCAGCGCGGTGACGGTGCCCTCGACGGGCGTGGTGAACGCGTCGAGCTCGGCACCGGTCGTGGGGTCGAGCGCCTCGACGTGGTCTGACCCGACGTAGACGCTGCCGTCGCCGGCCGCGATCTCGCGCACCCGCTGCGACTGGTCGTTGCTGAACGCGAGCAGGTGGCCGTCGACGGCGGAGACCGCCGCGAGGTTCTGCCGGGGGGTCCCGTCGACGTGCTGGAAGAGCCCGCCGACGTACAGGGTGTCGCCGTCGAGCGCCATCGCGCTGACCAGGCCGTCCGCCCCGGCGTCGAACGCGGGGTCCACGGACCCGTCGGCCAGCACGTGCTGGAGGCCGCCCTCGACGCCGCCGTAGGAGTCCTGGTCGAAGTCGCCGCCGACGTACCAGCCCCCGCTGCCGTCGGAGACGCTCACCGAGACCTGGCCGTCGGGCAGCACGGGTGCGGGCAGGTCCGCGCCGGTCGTGGCGTCCAGGACCCGTCCGGGGCCGCTGTAGCGGCCGATGTGGTCGAAGTTGCCGTAGGCGTAGATCCGGTCGCCGCTGCGGACGACCTCGTGGACGGCCTCGTCGGCGACGACCGAGGTCGCGGGCAGGTCGGCGAAGGTGGCGGGTCGCGGGCCGACCTTGATCACGGGGACGGCGGACGGGGGCGGCGTCGCCGCGTGCAGGCTCCCGGTGCCGGCGGCGGTCAGGGTCAGGGCCATCGCGGCGGGCACGACTCCCGCCAGGAGCTGTCGGGGGGACATGCCAGGTCACGCTAGGAGCAGCGGGCGGCCGATGCCGCCGCTACGGTGGTACCAACCCGAGCGGTCTAGCCGGGCGGTCTAGCCGAGCGGTCTAGCCCAGATCTCGGAGGAGGTGCCCGTGCCGGCAGGACGTCCCGGAGCCGCCCCGTTCCGGCCGACCACGGCCGCGGCGCTCGCCGCTGCGGTGGTCGCGGCCCTGCTCGTCCTGGTCGTGCCCGGCACCGCGTCCGCGGGGGACACCACGCCTGCCGACTACCAGCGCGACATCTTCAGCGAGACCAACCACCAACGGGTGCTCCACGACCGGCACGAGCTGCGCCACCAGGCGTGCGTGCAGCGCTTCGCGGTCCGGCAGGCCCGGCGGATGGCCGCGCAGGAGCGGATGTTCCACCAGGACCTCGGCCCGGTGCTGCGCCACTGCCACCTGAGCAGGGCGGGGGAGAACGTCGCCTACGGGTTCGACCTGGGTGTCGACGTGGTCACCCTCGGCTGGATGACGTCGCCGCCGCACCGCGCCAACATCCTCGACCCCGCCTTCCGCCTGCTCGGCACCGGCGCGCGGCAGGGCGACGACGGGGTCTGGTACGCCGTGCAGGTCTTCGGCCGGCACCGCTGAGCGGCGCCGGCCGGCTCATCCTGTGAGGGTCAGGGCGTGATCGGGTCGGAGTACGGCGCGCGCTGCTGCTCGGGTCGGGCGTCCTGGGCGAGCGTGGCGACGGCGCCGAAGGACGCCGCGACCAGTGCGACGGCCGCCACCGCGCCGGCGACGCGGGCACGGTGCCGCCGCGTCGTCGGGGCCGGTCGGACGTCGATGATCACGGGACGACGGTAGGCGGGAAATCGCCCGTCCCGCGGCGATTCGATGCCTCACCTCTCTGCGGTGCAAGAAACTGCAAGAAGTGGGTAGGTTCTCCTCGTGTCCGGGGGAGAAGAGGCTCGGGAGCCGGAGCTCCCGACCATCGTGATCGTCGACGACGCCGCCGAGGTGAGGTCGCTGGTCCGGACCCGGCTGCGTCTCTCGCACAAGCTCGCGGTCGTCGGTGAGGCGGCCAACGGCGCGGAGGCGATCGACGCCGCGCGCGAGCAGCAGCCGACCCTGATGCTGCTCGACGTGTCGATGCCGGTGATGGACGGGCTCGAGGCGCTCCCGCTGGTGCTGGAGGCCTCGCCCGGGACCCGGGTCGTCATGTACAGCGGCTTCCAGGAGCAGGGCCTGGCCCACCGCGCGCTGGACCTCGGCGCGTCGGTCTTCCTGGAGAAGTCCAGCTCCCTGGACACCCTCGCCGACGAGCTCGTCGCCGTGCTCAGCACCCCGGCCGTGCCGTCGCCCCGCGCCGGCGAGCCGGAGGCGGCGCTCGACGTCGCCGACGCCGAGGACGCAGACGACGCTGACGCGGCCGTGCTGCGTCAGCACCTCGAGCGGTTCCGCGAGGTGTTCGACGACGCGGCGATCGGCATGGCCACCGTGACCCTGGCCGGCCGCCTGGTCCGGGCCAACGCCGCGCTGGCCGAGCTGCTCGGGCGGTCCACCGGGGAGCTGGTCGGCACGACGTACGCCGAGGTCGCCGGTGTCGCGAGCGACCGGGTGGGCGTCGTCATCGAGGACCTCCTCGAGGGCCGGAGCCGCGTGGTCCAGGTCGAGCACGAGGTCGACGTGGCCGCCGGGCCGCGCCGGGTTGTGGCCACGCTCGCGCCGGTGCTCGACACCCTCGGTCGGCCGCTCTACCTCTTCCTGCAGCTCCAGGACGTCACGGCGCAACGCGCCGCCGAGGAGGGCCTGAGCCTGAGCGAGGCGAAGTTCCGCATGCTCGTGGGCGCGGTGGAGGACTACGCGATCTTCATGCTGTCGCCGACGGGTCACGTCGAGAGCTGGAACGCCGGCGCCCAGCGGATCAACGGCTACCTCGAGGAGGAGATCCTGGGGCAGCACTTCCGCGTCTTCTACCCCCTCGAGCTCCAGGAGTCGCGGCACCCCGAGCACGAGCTCGAGGTCGCGCTCCGCGAAGGCCACTACGAGGAGGAGGGCTGGCGGATCCGCCGTGACGGCACCCGCTTCTGGGCCAACGTCCTCATCACCGCGGTCCACGACACCGACGGACGGCACGTCGGCTTCGCGAAGGTGACGCGCGACAGCTCCGAGCGGCGGGTGATGGCCGAGGAGCGCGAGCGCGCGGCAGCCGCCCTCGCGGAGGCCAACGAGCAGCTCCAACACGCCGCCGACGACCAGGCGCACTTCCTCGCCGTCACGGCCCACGAGCTCCGGACGCCGGTGGGGGTGCTCGCCGGCACGGCGGAGATGCTGCAGCAGCACTGGGAGGTCCTGGAGGAGGAGGAGCGCGAGGAGCTCCTCGAGGGCATGACGAACAGCTCCACCCGGCTGCGGAGGCTGTTGACCGACCTGCTGACCGCCTCGCGGCTGCAGTCCAGCAAGCTCGAGCTCAACCTCAAGGAGGTCGACGCGGCGCGGGTGGCGGAGGTCGCGGTCGCCACGATCCGGCGGCTCCACCCCGACGCCGAGATCGTGCTCGAGGCTGAGACCGGGCTGATCGTCTCCGGGGACGCCGACCGGCTGGCCCAGGCCGTCGACAACCTCGTCGGCAACGGGCTGCGGCACGGCGCGTCCCCGGTGCGCGTCGAGGTACGCCGAGCCGCCGACGACCGGGTCGAGATCGCCGTGAGCGACGCCGGTGGCGGCGTACCGGAGGAGATGCGCGAGCGGCTCTTCGACCGCTTTGCGACCGGACGCTCGCACGGGGGCACCGGCCTGGGGCTCTACATCGTGCGCCAGCTCGCCCGCTCGCACGGCGGCGACGCGACCTACCGCCCGGCCGGACCGGGCCAGACGGCCAGCGGCGAGTTCGTGGTGTCGCTCCCCCTCGCGACCGCGACCGTTTAGGCTGCCGACGTGCCGATCCGCGTCCTCCTGGTGGACGACGTCGTCGAGGTACGCCGGCTGGTCCGGACCTCCCTGCGGTTCCGGGGCGGCTTCGAGGTCGTGGGAGAGGCGGCGGACGGGGCAGAAGCCGTCCGGCTGGCCGAGCAGCTGCGGCCCGACGTCGTCGTGCTGGACCTCGGCCTGCCCGACATCGCCGGGCGGGAGGTCCTCTCGCGGGTGCGCGCCCACGCGCCGCAGTCGAAGGTCGTGGTGTTCTCCGGCCTGGAGACGCCGGACCGGGCCTGGATCCGGGACCACTCCGAGGGGTTCGTCCTCAAGGACGCCGACCTCGGCTACCTCGTGGACCTGCTGGAGTCGGTCGGGCGGGCGCCGGACACCGAGGCCGCGATCGACCTCCCCAACGAGCTGAGCAGCGTCTCGGAGGCGCGGCGCTTCGTGAAGGTCCAGCTGCGGGAGTGGGGGATCGAGGGCCCGCTCGACGACGCGCTGCTGGTGGTCAGCGAGCTCGCCGCGAACGCGCTGACCCACGCGGAGTCGTCGTACCGCATCCGCCTGTCGGCCACCCCGGTGGCGTTGCGCATCGAGGTCGACGACGAGGGTGCGGGGACGCCCGAGCCGCAGCCGCTGACCGAGACCGAGGAGCACGGCCGGGGTCTCCACCTGGTCGACGCGCTCGCCGCGTCGTGGGGGATGGAGTCGGCCGACACCGGCGGCAAGCGGGTCTGGGCCGAGCTGGCGCTGCCCGCAGCGGCCGCCGGGGAGTAGCCGCGGGGCGACCGCGAGTAGGCCGACCGCGGTCGCGCCCGTAGTCTTGCTCCTCGTGGCAGGACCGGACTACGACGCAGAGATCAAGCAGCTCCAGGCGACGATGCACACCATCGAGCAGGTGCTCGACATCGACGCGATGCGCACGGAGATCGCCGACCTCGGCGAGCAGGTCGCCGCGCCCGACCTCTGGGACGACCAGGACAACGCCACCCGCGTGACCGGGCGTCTGTCGGCGCTGCAGGGCGAGCTGGACCGCTTCACCGACCTCCACGGCCGCGTCGACGACCTGGGGATCATGGTCGAGATGGCCCAGGAGGAAGGGGACGCGGACGCGCTCGCCGAGGCCGAGGCCGAGCTGGGCCGGCTGAAGAAGTCGGTGGAGGCGCTCGAGGTCCGAACCCTGCTCTCGGGCGAGTACGACGCCCGCGAGGCCATCATCACGATCCGGTCCGGCGCGGGCGGCGTCGACGCCGCCGACTTCGCCGAGATGCTGATGCGGATGTACACGCGCTGGGCCGAGCAGCACAAGTACCCCGTCGAGGTCTACGACGTCTCCTACGCCGAGGAGGCCGGGATCAAGTCGGCCGAGTTCGCGATCCACGCGCCGTACGCCTATGGCACCCTCTCGGTCGAGGCGGGCACCCACCGGTTGGTCCGGATCAGCCCGTTCGACAACCAGGGTCGCCGCCAGACGTCGTTCGCGGCCGTCGAGGTCGTGCCGGTGCTCGAGCAGACCGACGAGATCGAGGTCGACGAGAACGACGTCCGCACCGACGTGTTCCGCTCCGGCGGTCCGGGCGGCCAGTCGGTCAACACCACCGACTCCGCGGTCCGCCTCACGCACATCCCGACCGGCATCGTGGTCAGCTGCCAGAACGAGAAGTCACAGCTGCAGAACAAGGCCTCGGCGATGGTGGTCCTCAAGGCCAAGCTGCTGGCGAAGAAGAAGGCCGAGGAGGCCGCGCTCAAGAAGGACCTCAAGGGCGACGTGGCCGCGGCCTGGGGCGACCAGATGCGCAACTACGTGCTCAACCCGTACCAGATGGTCAAGGACCTGCGGACCGGCCACGAGGTCGGCAACCCGCAGGCGGTGTTCGACGGCGACGTCGACGACTTCATCGAGGCCGGCATCCGCTGGCGGCGCGGCGCCGAGAAGGCCGAGAGCAACTAGGCCGCGGCGGCCCGGGACGACAAAATCCGATGCGGGACGACAAAGCTTCGTCGTCCCGCATCGGGTTTTGTCGGCCGGCCGACGAAACTCGGGCCCGCCGCCACGCCGGAACCTGTTCTAGTGTCACCCGCATGAGGCGTGACCACTGGAGGCGCTACAACGACTCCCTCGACCCGGCGACCGACTTCGTCGAGATCTACGCCAAGGTCGTGGCGCACGAGTTCCCCTGGGACATGAACCAGGCGCTCGGGTTCGCGCTCTTCCGGACCTACGCCGTGCCGGGGATCGGCCGCCTGCTCGACCGGACCGGCGAGTTCACCGAGCGCACCCAGAAGCGGTACGACGACACCGCCCTGCTCCTCGAGCCGCCCAACCGCCTCGGCTTCGACGACCCCGGGGCCCGCACCGCGATCCGCCGGATCAACCAGATGCACCGCGCCTACGACATCCCCGGCCACGAGTTCCGCTACGTGCTGAGCACCTTCGTCGTCGTGCCCAAGCGCTGGCTCGACGAGTTCGGCAAGCGACCGCTGACGTCGAACGAGCTCGAGGCGAGCGTGCACTACTACCGCACCCTCGGCCGGCACATGAACATCAAGGACGTCCCCGAGACCTACGCCGGGTTCGAGGAGCTCATGGACTCCTACGAGGCCGCGCACTTCGGGTACGACGAGGGCGGCCGCCGGGTCGCCGACGCGACCCTCGCCCTGATGGTCGGGTTCCAGCCTCGCGCGGTCCGGCCGGCCATGGGCGTCTTCAGCCGATCACTCATGGACCCGGCGCTGCGGGCCGCGTTCCGGTACGCCGACCCACCGCCGGTCGTCGAGGCGGTGTCGCGCGGGCTGCTGCGCGCCCGAGGGCGGCTGCTGCGGCTGTTCCCCGCGCGTCGGGACCCGAAGCTGATCGAGGACCTGCCGCAGATCCGCAGCTACCCCGACGGCTACCGGCTCGAGGAGCTCGGGTCGTTCCCGGTCCCCGGCCGCAACGGCTGCCCGGTGCGTCACGACGAAGCGGCCACCGGATGACCGCGGTGGTCCGCTCGTCGGCAACCTCGGGCTTCCGCCGCGGGATCTCGTAGCCCGACGGGCAGAACTCCCAAGTGCGGCCTGAGGCCGCGCTCAGGGGAGCGTCGTGCGCCGACTTCTGCCCGTCCGTCTACGACGGGCCGAGCGCGACCCGTTCGCGCGTTCGGCGAATCGCGCACTGCCTCGCGACCTCGGACAGCGAGGGGGACCCCCCGGTCAGAGCGGGACGGCGGCCAGCGCGAGCAGGGCGGCGAGCGCCACGAGCACGACGGCGATCGCCACGAACGGGCGCGCGTCGAGCGAGAGGCATACCGGGTCCGTCCGGACCGGTCAGCTGCCGGCGGCCTGGGCCACCGTCGCGCACCAGCGTCCGACGCGGTCCAAGTCGGCGTCGCCCGCGGGACGGATGCGCAGCGAGCAGGACAGCCAGGCGTCGCCGAAGAGCCCGTGGAACGCCGTGGTGCCGTCCTCGCAGCGCACCGCGACCGAGTGGGCGCCGTACGGCGGCGCGGCGGCGACCGGGCGGCAGCCGGATGCCTTCGCGGCGGCCGTGCGCAGCTCCTCGGCCCGCTTCGGGGTGACCGGCGGGGCGAACACCCAGCCCGTCGCCGTCGTGCCGTCCGCGGCGACCCAGCGGCAGCCGAACTCGTGGGCGACGTCGGTGACTCCGTCGGCCAGCCGCGCCCGGTCGCCGTTGACCCACTCGTCGGAGGAGTCGGACGCGCCACCGAGGGCGTCCTCGACCGCGGCCGGGGCCACCTGGGCGCAGAAGGAGGTGCGGGCGACGTCGAGCCCGCGGGCGTCCAGCTCGGACAGCGGCGTCGGCGTCGGGGTGGACGGCGCCGGGGCGGGCTCGTCGCTGCCGCCGGAGCAGCCCGTGGCGGTGAGCACGAGGGCGGCCAGGACGGCTGCTGCGGGACGGCGCACGCCCCACAACCTACGACCCTGCGCTTGAATACGAGCCGATGGCTGCCAACCACACCGCCCCGACCTCCGCCGAGACCCTCGCCCTGCGCCTCGACCGCTGGGGCGCGGACCTCCGGGCCGCGGTCGCCGAGCTGTACGACGACCCCGACGACGTCGCGCGGCGGCTGCTCGAGGTCGCGGCCCGGCGGTACGCCGAGCGCCCGGCCGACCTGCGGCTGCTCGACGAGCGCCGGCTGCTCGAGCCCGACTGGCTGCAGCACCCGCGGATGTTCGGCTACGCCTGCTACGCCGACCGGTTCGCGGGCGACCTCGCCGGGGTCGGTCGTCAGGTCGACCACCTCACCGACCTCGGCGTCACCTACCTGCACCTGATGCCGCTGCTGGCCACCCGCGAGGGCGACAACGACGGCGGGTATGCCGTCGCCGACTACCGCACGGTCCGCCCCGACCTCGGCACCACCGACGACCTGCGCGACCTCGCGACCCGCCTGCGGGAGCGCGGCATCAGCCTGGTCGTCGACCTGGTGCTCAACCACGTCGCCCGCGAGCACCCCTGGGCGGAGCGGGCGCGCGCGGGCGACGCGTCGTACCGAGACCGTTTCCTCGTCTTCCCCGACCGCGAGCTGCCCGACGCCTACGAGCGCACGCTGCCCGAGGTGTTCCCCGACTTCGCGCCGGGGAGCTTCACCTGGGACGACGACCTCGAGGGCTGGGTCTGGACGACCTTCAACTCCTGGCAGTGGGACCTGAACTGGGCCAACCCGGACGTGCTCGTCGAGATCGCCGACGTCGTCCTCGAGCTGGCCAACCTCGGCATCGAGGTCTTCCGGCTCGACGCGATCGCCTTCGTGTGGAAGCGGCTCGGCACCGACTGCCAGAACCAGCCCGAGGTGCACGCCGTGACCCAGGCGCTGCGCGCGGTCGCGCGGATCGCGGCGCCCGCGGTGGCCTTCAAGGCCGAGGCGATCGTCGGCCCGCGCGACCTGGTGCAGTACCTCGGGCTCGGACGGCACGCCGGCCGGGTCAGCGACCTGGCCTACCACAACAGCCTCATGGTGCAGGTGTGGTCGATGCTCGCGACGAAGACCACGACCCTGACCCGGCAGGCGCTCGGCACGCTGCCGCCGACGCCGACCACGGCCACGTGGATCGGCTACGTGCGGTGCCACGACGACATCGGCTGGGCGGTCGACGACGGGGACGCGGCGGCCGTCGGGCTCGACGGGCCGCTGCACCGCCGCTTCCTGTCCGACTGGTACGCCGGGGAGTTCCCCGGCTCGTGGTCGCAGGGGCTGGTGTTCCAGGCCAATCCCGCCACGGGTGACCGGAGGATCTCCGGCACCGCCGCGTCCCTGCTCGGCGTCGAGGAGGACCCGGACGCCGGGCTCGCCCGCCTGTTCCTCGCCCACGCGGTGGTGGCGGGATGGGGCGGCATCCCCGTGGTGTGGAGCGGCGACGAGCTCGCCCAGCCCAACGACCCGGGCTGGGCCGACGAGCCCGGGCACGCAGCCGACAACCGCTGGGCCGGCCGCCCCCGGCTCGACGCCGGCCGGGCCGCGCTCCGCCACGACCCCACCACCGTCGCCGGCCGCGCCTTCGCCGGGCTCGCGCACCTCGCCCGGGTGCGCGCCGCCCTGCCCCAGCTGCACGCGTCCGCTCCGAGCCGCGTGCTCGACGACATCGACGACGGGGTCCTCGCGACCTCCCGCCAGCACGCCAGCGGCCCGATGGTCGGCCTCTACAACGTCACGCCCACGCCGCGGCCGTTCCCGCTGCACCGGCTGCACGAGGCCGGGCTGGCCGCGCCGTACGACGCCCTCGGCGGTCACCCCGTCACGGCGGGTGCCGACGGGGTGGTCTGGCTCCCGCCGTACGCCGCCTGGTGGGTGGTCGACGGCCCGCCCGGGTGAGAGGGGTCCGCCGGCGCCTCAGGGCGCTCGTCTACGCTCGACTTCCGTGATCCGCTTCGAGAAGGTCGTGAAGACCTACCCCGGCCAGGCGCACGCCGCGCTCGACCAGGTGTCGGTCGACATCGAGAAGGGGGAGTTCGTCTTCCTCGTGGGGTCGTCCGGGTCGGGCAAGTCGACCTTCCTGCGGCTCGTGCTCCGCGAGTACCGCGCGACGTCGGGACGCGTCTACGTGGCCGGCAAGGAGGTCAACCGGCTGGCCAGCTGGAAGGTGCCGCGGTTGCGGCGCCAGATCGGCACCGTCTTCCAGGACTTCCGGCTGCTCCCCAACAAGACCGTGAGTGAGAACGTCGCGTTCGCCTTGCAGGTGATCGGCCGGTCGCGGTCGGAGATCGCGCAGCTGGTCCCGGAGACGCTGGAGCTCGTGGGCCTGGAGGGCAAGGGCGACCGGCTGCCCGACGAGCTCTCCGGCGGCGAGCAGCAGCGGGTCGCCATCGCCCGGGCGTTCGTGAACCGGCCGATGATCCTCATCGCCGACGAGCCCACCGGCAACCTAGACCCGACCACCTCGGTCGGCATCATGAAGCTGCTGGACCGGATCAACCGGACCGGCACCACCGTCGTGATGGCCACCCACGACGCCGGCATCGTCGACCAGATGCGCAAGCGCGTCATCGAGCTCGACGACGGCCGGGTCGTGCGCGACCAGGCGCAGGGCATCTACGGCTTCCAGCACTGACCCCAGAATCGGGCTCAGGGCACTGACCTCCCGACCGACCCCCGGACCAGCGAGGACCCCCTTCTCCCATGCAGCTTCGTTACGTCTTCTCCGAGCTCGGCCAGGGCCTGCGGCGCAACCTGTCCATGCACGTCGCCGTCGTCCTCACCCTGCTCGTCTCCCTCGCCCTGGTCGGGTTCGGCGTTCTCCTGCGCGAGCAGTCGATCAAGGCGACCGACCAGTGGGGCTCGGAGCTCCAGATCACCGCGTTCCTGTGCAAGGCCCGCGACGACAACCCCGCCTGCACCAGCGAGGTGACCGACGCCCAGAAGGAGCGGATCGCCAAGGTCGTCGGCGACAGCCCCGAGGTCTCCGACTACCGCTTCGAGACCAAGGAGGAGGCCTTCGCGAAGGTCAAGGAGCTCCTCGGCGCGGACAAGTTCGAGGGACCCAACCCGGCGGCGACCGCCGACGACATGCCGGAGTCGATCTGGATCACGCTCAACGATCCCGACGAGTACCAGGGGATCGAGAGCGCGATCATCGGGCTGGACGGCGTCAGCAGCGTGCGCGACCAGCGTGACGTGGTCGGGCCGATCCTGCGCGGCATGACCGCGATCCGCGTCGGCTCGCTCGCGACGGCGATCGTGCTGGTCGTCGCGGCGCTGCTGCTGGTGGCCAACACGATCCGGCTGGCGGCGTTCGCCAGACGCCGCGAGATCGGCATCATGCGGCTCGTCGGCGCCTCCACGCTCTACATCGCGCTGCCCTTCTTGATGGAGGCGCTGGTGACGGCGGCGATCGCGCTGGTGTTCGCCATCGGGGCGCTCGCGGCCTTCATGCACTTCGGTGTGAACGGCTGGTTGAAGGAGCAGTTCGGGTTCATCCCGTGGATCGACTGGACCAACGTGGTGACCCCCGTGGTGGTGATGGCGATCCTCGCGCCGCTGCTGACGCTGCTCCCGACACTCGTGCTGACACGCAAATACCTCAAAGTGTGATCCGCGCGCGTTAACGTCGTCGCGTTCACTTCCCCGAACACGAAGGCAGACCGGTGCGTCTCTTCCCCCGTACCGCACGCCCGCGCCTTGCGGCGGCCGTTGTGGCCTGCTCGCTGGCGATGGGCGCGCTCGCCGTACCGCTCGCCCACGCGGACGATCCCAAGGACCTCAAGCACCGTCAGCAGCAGGCCCAGGCGCAGGTCAAGAGCGCCCAGCACGACCTCGACGAGTCCAGCAGCGAGCTGCGGTCGGCGCAGGCGGCGGTGGACGCCGCGGTGCGTCAGCTCAGCGCGGCGCGCGCCGAGCTGACCGCCGCCGACGCCAAGCTCGACGCGGCACGGATCCGCGACCGTCAGATGCAGGAGCGGCTCCAGGCGGCCGAGGCCCGGCTCGAGCAGGCGCAGGCCGACCTGACCGCGGGGCAGGCTGCGCTGGAGGACCAGCGCGCCCAGCTCACCGACACCGTCACCGACATCTACGAGCAGGGCGACCCCGACCTGCTCGCCTTCGCCAGCCTCCTGCACTCGCAGACGACCACCGACCTGACCCGGCAGGAGGCGCTCAACGACGCCATCGTCGGTCGTGAGGACCGGGCGTACGACGACCTCCACGCCGCCGAGGTGCTCCTCCAGGTGCGGGAGAACCAGGTGCAGACCGCCCGCGACCAGGTCGAGGTGCAGCGCCAGGAGGCCGCCGACCACCTCGTCCTGATGCAGCAGCTCGAGCAGCAAGCCCGCGCGGCCCGCACCAAGGTGGTCGGGCTCGTCGAGAGCCGCCGCGACGCCCGGGCCCGGGCGATCACCGCCCGCCAGGCCGACCTGGCCGCGCTGCAGGAGGCCAAGCGGCGCGAGAACCACGTCAAGCAGCTGATCCTTGCGGCCGCGCGTCGCTCGAAGGGCGGCTACACCGGCCCGACCAACGGGCTGTTCATCCGTCCGGTGCCGGGCTACGTCACCTCGCCGTTCGGCTACCGCGAGCACCCGATCTACCACTACTGGGGCCTGCACGACGGCACCGACTTCGGCGTCTCCTGCGGCGAGCCGATGCGCGCCATCGCGAGCGGCACCGTGATCGCGCGCTACTGGTCCGACGTCTACGGCAACCGCCTCTACCTCAACCTGGGCCAGATCAACGGCAAGAACATGACGGCCGTCTACAACCACGCGACGTCGTACCGCCTCAACGTCGGCGACCACGTCACCCAGGGCGAGACGGTCGGCTACGTCGGCTCCACCGGCTGGTCCACCGGCTGCCACCTGCACTTCACGATCCTGGTGAACGGCACCGCCGTCGACCCGATGGACTACCTGCCCTAGCCGGGGTCGAAACCACGTTGCCCGGCCCTGAGAGAATGACCAGATGGCCAAGGAGCAGGGGCGCAAGCTCGTCGCGCAGAACAAGAAGGCGCGGCACGACTACCACATCGAGGACACCTACGAGGCCGGCCTGGTCCTCCAGGGCACCGAGGTGAAGTCGCTGCGGCAGGGTCGCGCGTCCCTGGTCGACGGGTTCGTCGACATCGACGGCCACGAGGCGTGGCTGCACGGGGTGCACATCCCGGAGTACTCCCAGGGCACCTGGACCAACCACTCCGCGCGCCGCAAGCGCAAGCTGCTCCTCAACCGCGAGGAGATCGACAAGATCGAGCGCCGGGTCAACGAGAAGGGCCTGACCGTCATCCCGCTCTCGCTCTACTTCAAGGACGGTCGCGCCAAGGTCGAGATCGCGCTGGCCAAGGGCAAGAAGACCTGGGACAAGCGGCACGCCATCGCCGAGCGCACCGCCAAGCGCGAGACGGAGGTCGCGGTCGGCCGGCGGATGAAGGGCATGCGTGACTGAGGCGTCGGTCGCGCACCCCGACGTGGCCGCCGTCCGGGAGTTCTGGGAGCGCCTCGGCCTGCCGGGCCTGGTCGACAGCCACGTCCACTTCCTGCCGCCGAACATCCAGCGCGCGGTGTACGCGCAGTTCGACGCCGGCGGCCCGAAGATCGGCCGCGAGTGGCCGATCCGCTACCGCCAGAGCCACGCCGAGCGGATCGAGATCCTGCGCGCGATGGGCGTGCGCCGCTTCCCGACGCTGCCCTATGCCCACAAGCCCGGCGTCGCGACCTACCTCAACGACTGGGCCGCCGGGTTCGCGCGGGAGGTGCCCGAGTCGCTCTGGTCGGCGACCTTCTACCCCGAGGAGCATGCGGCGTCGTACGTCGGCGACCTGGTCGCCGCCGGCGTCGAGGTCTTCAAGGTGCACCTGCAGGTGGGGGAGTTCCACCTCGACGACCCGCTGCTCGACGGGGTGTGGGGCACGCTCGAGGACGCCGGCACGCCGGTCGTGGTCCACGCCGGGTCCGGGCCGGTCGGCAACGACTTCACCGGGCCGGGCTCGACGGAGCGGCTGCTGCGGCGCTTCCCCCGGCTCACGCTGCTCATCGCACACATGGGCGCGCCCGAGTGCGCCGAGTTCCTCGACCTGGCCGAGCGCTTCGAGCGGGTCCACCTCGACACGACCATGGTGTTCACCGACTTCTTCCCGAGGTACCCCTCCGGGCTGGTGCCGCGGCTGCGTGACCTCGAGCCCAAGGTGCTGCTCGGCAGCGACTTCCCGACCATCCCCTATCCCTACGCCCACCAGCTCGAGGGGCTGGCGCGGCTCGACCTGGGCGACGACTGGCTGCGCTCGGTCTGCTGGCACAACGGCGCGGCGCTGTTCGGCGACCACCCGCAGGTCGGTGGCTGACCCCCGCGGGACGTCATGCGACCCGGTCGTGGGGGCAGCCACCGCGGATGACCTTGCGCGGGACGTCATGCGACCCGGTCGTCGGGACAGCCGTCGTCGGGACAGCCGGAACGTATGACGCTGTGGGGCACTCTCCAGCAGCAGGTGCGGACGCGCCTCTGCAGCTAACGTGGCCCGGTGCTTCCGCTCCCGACATCGCGACTGCGCTTCCGTGAGATGACCGGTGCGGACCTGCCGGACATCGCCACCCTGGACCTGGGCGGCTCGCGCGGCCCGGAGGGGTGGATCGCCTGGAACCGGCGCAACTACGACGAGCACGGGTTCGGGCTGTGGGTCGTCGAGACCCACGAGGGGCGGTTCGTCGGCGACTGCGGCCTGACCATGCAGGAGGTGGAGGAGCAGTGGTTCGTCGAGGCGGGTTGGCATGTCCGTGCCGACCTCCGCGGTCAGGGGTACGCGACGGAGGCAGCTGCCGCGGTACGGGATGCCGCTCGCGCAGCGGGCGTCGAGCACCTGATCGCGATCATCCGGCCGGACAACCTGCCCTCGCAGCGGGTGGCGACGAAGATCGGTCTGGTCCTCGGGCGAGAGGTCCAGAAGTCCGGTGGCCCGGCCCTGGTCTTCGGCGCCGATCTGCAGGTGTGACACCGGATCCCGACCCGCGGTGCCTCTGACACTGCCCTGGTCTCACGAGATCCGGCTGAGTCCGGCCATGAGGTACCGCCTCTCACGTGTGCTGTCACGCTCCCCGCCCGCGACCGATCCGACGTCCGCGACGTGGTCGGGCCCGCCGCGGGGACCCACGGCGTCGGGCCGGTGACCTTCGACCCTGCATCCCGCGGGGGCGCCGGAGTGGACTGGAGGCGTGCTCGAGACCGGTGCCCGCCTTGATCGGGCGTCGCCGTACCTCTCCTGGGTCGCCGCCTGTGCGGCCGCGGAGACGGTGGGGATGACCGCCGCGGCAGGGGCGTCGAGGGTCTCGGACGGGCTGGTCGGTCCGGTGGCGCTGGGTGTGGTCGTCGCCGGTGGACTGGTCGAGGGCACGGCCCTGGGCGTGGCCCAGGGCGGTGTCCTGGCCCGGATGTTCCCGGCGCTGGCTCGAGCACGCTACCTGGCGGCGACCGTCATCGTCGCCGGGTTGGGCTGGGCTGCGGCGTCCGCGCCGTCAGCGCTGGGTGGTGGAGGCGATGCCGAGCAGCCTCCGGTGCTGCTCGTCGTCTCGGGAGCGGTTGCTCTCGGGCTGGTGATGGGCGCCGTCCTCGGCGCCGCCCAGGCAACCACCCTCCGGGGCGCCGTGCGGCACCCCGGGCGCTGGGTGGTCGCGAACACCGCGGCCTGGCCCCTCGCGATGGTGCTGGTCTTCCTCGGCGCCACGCTCCCCGACGCCGGCTGGACGACTCCGGGCGTGCTCCTCACGGGCGCGCTCACCGGGGTGGTCGCCGGCACGGTCCTCGGGCTCGTCTCGGGGCTGTTCCTGCCGTCGCTCTCCGGGGCGTCGGCCTCCAGTCGAGCGGTACTGGCGCTCCTCGCCACGTCTCGGCCCTCGGGAGTGCAGCGGAACCTGCTCGGCCTGGGCGTGCGCGGCAGGATCTCCGGGCGTCAGTACCGCTTCCCGGTCCAGTACGCCGTCGCCTCCGCCGGCCTCGTCGTCGTGCCCGGCCACCCCGATCGCAAGACGTGGTGGCACAACGTCGACGGCACCCTCACCCCGGTCGAAGTCCTGCGCGAGGGTGACTGGGGTCCCGCCTCGGCTCGCGTGCTCGTGCCGGGCGACCCGGGCTACGACGCCGCGCTCGGCGCCTACCTGCGCCGCTGGCCCCGTACGCCGATGGCCCCCGACCAGCCGCTCGTGCTGGTCCGCCCCGGTGTGGCTGCGATCGCCTCATGAGCTCCTGGCAGCCGGGATACTGACGCCGTGGACCACTGGGACCTGATCGCCGCCGAGCGCCGCTGGCTCGCCGACCTCCTCGACACGCTGACCCCCGAGCAGTGGGCGACGCCGAGCCTGTGCGGCGCGTGGTCGGTCAAGGAGGTCGCGGTCCACCTGACCAGCGGGCCGTCGACCTCGGTGGTCACGTTGCTCAAGGCGATGGCCATCGGCCGCGGCAGCTTCGACCGGGCGAACCGGCTCCTGGTCGACTGGCGCGCGAACGCCGAGCCCGAGCAGGTGGCCGAGTGGCTGCGTGAGTACGCCGAGCACCGGTTCACCCCGCCCACGATGGACTGGCACGCGCCCTTCACCGACCTGCGCGTCCACACCCAGGACATCGTCGTACCCCTCGGGCTGGACGCCGGCGTACCCCTGGAGCCGTGGCGCGACGTCCTGGGTTTCCTGGTCTCCAAGGCGGCGGCCCGGGGGTTCGTCCCGAAAGGCCGTCCCGACCTGGCCTGGACCGCGACCGACCTGGACTGGTCCCACGGCACCGGCCCGTCGGTGGCCGGCCCGGCCGCCGCGGTGGCGATGGTCCTGTGCGGCCGGCCGGCGCTGCTCGACCGGCTCGACGGCGACGGCCTGCCTGCCGTGCGGGAGTGGCTGGGGAATCCCTGATGCCGCGGCATGGTTGAGGCCAGTAGAGTGGAAGCACAACTCAAGAGGGGCTGATCGGTTTCGACTTGGGACGTTAGTTCCAGGGGAAGCGGGTCGAGGAGCCAGCGTCATCTCGTAAACGATCGCTGGGAACCAATAACTGCCAACGCTAAGCGCAGTTCCTTCGCTCTCGCCGCCTGAGCGGTGATCGAAGCGTCAGACCGGGTATCCGTCTCCGGCCCGGACCCTGGCGTCATCTAGGAGACTTGCTGCTCACTCCGTGTCGCGGAGGGTGAGCGGGACTATTCCGTGACTGAGCCTGTCGGGGACGTGTCCGTGCGAGCCCCGAGGCCGAGAAAAGCGACATCACGGACTGCACCCGGAGAAGACCTGGATCGACGCTCGAGGACCGGGGTTCGATTCCCCGCAGCTCCACGGTCGGTACTCACTCACGGATACGCACGCACGCACGTCGAGATCGCCGCCGTAGGCGCCGTACCGCAGTTGGGATACCGCAGTCACGGAGGTCGTCGTCCGATCTCCGCATCGACCGCGACCACACCTGACACCTGACGGGACGTACGGCCCTGCCCGGCCGCCGGTGGCGCGCCTACGTTGAGGACATGACACGCCGCCTGAGCGGCCTGGACTCCAGCTTCCTGTACGCCGAGTCCTCGACGATGCCGCTGCACGGGGGATCCATCACGATCCTGGACCCGTCGACGGCCCCCGACGACTTCGGGATCGACCACGTCCGGCGTGACATCGCGGCGAGGCTCGACCGGCTCGTTCCCTTCCGGCTGCAGGTCTCCGCACCGGCGCTCGGACTGGGCCGGCCGGTGTGGGTGGACACCCGCGGCATCGACCTCGACCGGCACATCCACGCCGCCGCCGTACCCCGTCCGGGCACCCCCCGGCAGCTCGCCGACCTCGCCGCGGAGCTCTTCGCCCGGCCGCTGGCCCGGGACAGGCCCCTGTGGCAGCTCTGGTTCGTGGAGGGGCTCGAGGGCGGTCGAGTGGCGCTGATCTGGAAGGCGCACCACGCACTGATGGGCGGCGTCGAGGTCACGAACCTGCTCCGGCTGCTCTACGACATCGACGTCCCGGTGGCCGAGCAGGAGGCGCCGCCGTCCGATCCCGGCGAGCAGCTCCCCTCCGCTCTCGCGGTGGCGGCGCGTGCCGCCGTGGACGTGACCGGCGTCCCGATCCGGATCGCGCGGCTGCTCGGCGAGAGTGCCCTGGCGGCCGTGCGGGTCTCCGGGTTCCTGCTGGGCGGTGGCCGGCCGGCGAGCACGCTGCCGTTCGCGGGGCCGAAGACGTCGCTCAACGGCGCCCTGGTCGCGGACCGCAGCTGCGCGTTCGCGTCCCTCTCGCTGGATGACGTCAAGACCGTGAAGAACGCCCTGGGCGTGAAGGTGAACGACGTCGTGCTCGCTGTCTGCAGCGCGGCGCTGCGCAGCTACCTCGAGGACCGTGGCGAGCTGCCGAGCAGATCGCTCAACGCCACCGTGATGGCCGCCGTGGGCGGGATCGCCGGTGCACACGGGGGCGCAGTGCTCGGCAACGCGACCTCGATCCTCGGCGCGACGCTCGCCACGGACGTCGCCGATCCGCTGGACCGGCTGCGCCGGATCAGCGCCTCGACGCAGACCGCGAAGGTGCTGCACCAGGCGCTGGGCGACCGGATGGTGATGCGTGCGGCTGATGCGCTGCCGCCCGGCATCCTCGGCGCGGCGATGCGCGCGTACGGCGCGACCGGCCTGCCCTCCCTGCTGCCGCCACCCTTCAACGCGGTGATCTCGAACGTGCCGGGACCGCCTGTCCGGCTGCACTCCTCGGGCGCGCGCGTCGTGTCCTGCTACCTGTTCGGGCCGCTGGTCCAGAGCGTGGCGCTGGACATCACCGTGATCAGCTACGCCGGCTCCCTCGACGTCGGCATCGCCGCCAGTCCCAACCTCGTCCCGGACCCGTGGCAGATCGCGGACGCGATGCCGGCGGCGCTGGAGTCCCTGGTCGACGCCGTCGCGGGGGAGAGCCACGTGGTGTGACGTCAGCGCAACGCGGCGGTGGACACGACGACCCCGGTGAAGTGCGCGACGAACGCGAGCACGGTGAGGGCGTGGAAGACCTCGTGGAACCCGAAGAGGGAGGGGAACGGGTTCGGGCGGCGCAGGCCGTACACGACGCCGCCGAGCGTGTAGAGCACGCCGCCGGCGGCCAGGAGGACGAGGACGCCCGGACGGGCGTGGTGGGCGAAGTCGCCGGCGAACGCGACGGTGGTCCAGCCGAGCAGGATGTACAGCAGGGTGTAGAGCCATCGCGGCGCCTCGGTCCACCAGACCCGGAAGGCGATGCCGACGGCCGTGCCGCCCCACGCGAGGGCGAGCATCGCGGTCTGGCGCGCGCCGTCGAGCAGGAGGATGGACACCGGGGTGCAGGTGCCGGCGATCAGTAGGTAGATGCTCGAGTGGTCCAGCCGCTTCAGCAGGAGCGCCGCTCGTGGGGACCACCTGCCGGTGCGCAGGTGCATCGTCGCCGAGGAGGTGAAGAGCGTCAGCGAGCAGACCGTGAACACGGTCGCGCCGGCCTGGGTGACGGCGGTGGGCGACAGGCCGATCAGGACGACGCCGGCGACCAGGACCAGGGGAGCCATCCCGGCGTGGAGCCAGCCGCGCATGAGCGGCTTGAGTGGCTTGAGCTCGGACAGCGTGGGAGCCGGGACGACGTCCGACATGGGTGTGGGTCTGCCCGCCAGCGTCAGGGCGGGAGGCGGCTCGGGCCAGAGGAGGGCGGTGGCGGCGGACCGGCGATCGCGTTCCATGGCTGCCTCCCTCGTGGTGCTGACCTGATCTCACGACTGTGCGGCCCGGGCGCAGCCGGGTGCAGCGGCGTACAGCCCCAGCAGAGGGGCCGAACCGCAGTCGGTCTGCTGGCCGATCGGACCTGCCGGCACTAGTACGACCGTGCAGGAGGGCCGAGGCGTTGGTCCCACCGTTCAGACCCACCACCACGTGGGTAACGTCGAGAAGCGGCGCCGTACGGCGTCCATCCCCCGACTCGAGGAGCACTGACGTGCCGAAGATCCTGGTCGTCCTGACCGGTTCCGACCACTGGACCCTCACCGACGGGACCGAGCACCCGACCGGCTTCTGGGCCGAGGAGCTGCTGTCCCCGCTGCAGGTGTTCTCCGATGCCGGGATCGAGGTCGATCTCGCCAGCCCCGAGGGCAGGACGCCCGTCGTGGACGAGGGGAGCCTCGCCCCGGACACCATCGGCGCGGAGGAGTCGGCCAGGCAGCGCCAGGCTCTCGACGCCCTCGCGGGCAGGCTCGAGTCGACGCTGGTCCTCGCCGATGTCGACCTCAGCTCCTACGACGCCGTCTTCGTGCCTGGCGGCCACGGCCCGATGGAGGACCTCGCCGTCAGCGACGACCTCGGTCGCATCCTGGTGACCATGCTCGACGCCGGCAAGGTCGTCTCCTCGGTCTGCCACGGCCCGGCCGGTCTCCTGCCGGCGAAGCGCGCCGACGGCTCCTGGCTGTTCGCCGGACGCAGGCTGACCGCCTTCACCGACGCCGAGGAGCAGCAGGCCGGGCTCGCCGACCAGGCGCCCTGGCTGCTGGAGTCCCGCCTGCGCGAGGCCGGAGCGGCCTTCTCCTCGGGAGAGGCATGGGCGCCGTTCGTGGTCGTCGACGACAACCTGGTGACCGGCCAGAACCCGGCGTCCAGCGCCGAGGCCGCGCAGAAGGTCGTCGAGCTGCTGAAGGCCTGAGCACCGACCGCTTGTGTTGCCGACACGCCGTCGATAAAGTTCTCGACAGCATGTCGGCAACACGGAGGTCGGAGAGCACATGTTCCTCGCCCGGCGGGAGCTCGCCTTCGCCCGCGGCCGGTTCGTCCTGATGGGTTCGGTCGTGGCGCTGATCGCGATCCTCATGGTCCTCCTCAGCGGGCTCTCGGTCGGCCTGGTCAACGACGGTGTGTCCGGCCTGAAGCGGCTGCCGGTGACGTCGTTGGCGTTCCAGCGCGACGTCGACACGAGCTCGGCGTTCACCCGCAGCGTGGTGACCACGAGCGCGACCACGGCATGGGCGGACCAGCCCGGGGTGGCGGACGCCGCCCCGCTCGGCAGCAGCCTGGTCAACGCCCACACGACCGAGGGCGTGGAGATCGACCTCGCGCTCTTCGGCGTCGAGCCCGGGTCCTTCCTCGACCCGCAGGTCGCCGAGGGCGAGCAGATCGCCGGCCCGGACGAGGTCGTGGTGAGCCCCACCGCGGTCGACAAGGGCGTGCGCATCGGCGACACGCTGGTGCTCGAGCCCGCCGGGACCAGGCTGAAGGTCGTCGGGGAGCTGCCCGCGCAGAGCACCTTCGGCCACGTCGACGTCGCCTACCTGCCGTTGCCGACCTGGCAGGAGATCCACGCCGGCGCCCGGCCCGGTGACCGGATCCCCGCGCACGTCCACGACGAGTTCACGGCGGTCGGGGTGCGCGCGGAACCCGGTGCGTCCGTCGACCTCGCGGCTGGTGACGAGGCGGCGGGCACGACCTCGATGACGTTGACGGACTCCTTCGCCGCGTCCCCCGGGTACACCGCGGAGACGTCGACGCTCACCCTCATCCAGGCCTTCCTCTACGCGATCTCCGCGCTCGTGGTCGGCGCGTTCTTCACCGTGCTCACCATCCAGCGCAAGCACGAGCTCGCGGTGCTGCGGGCGCTCGGGGCCAGCACCGGCTACCTCCTGCGCGACAGCCTCGTGCAGTCGGCGATCCTGCTCTGCGCGTCCGCGGCCGTCGGGGTCGGCATCGGGGTCGCCGCCGGGGCTGCGATCGCCACGACTTCGCTCCCGTTCGCGCTCGCCGCGGGACCGGTCGCCGGCGCGACCGTCGTCCTGATCGTGCTGGGCATGGTCGGCGCCGGCGCGGCGGTGCTCCGGATCACCCGCGTCGACCCGCTCACGGCTCTGGGAGGCACCCGATGAGCGCCGCACTCGCCCTGCGCGACGTCACGCTGCTGCTCGGCGACGGCGAGGAGGTCGTCACCGCCCTGGACCACGTCGACCTGGAGGTACGGCGGGGGGAGCTGGTCGGCGTGGTCGGGCCGTCCGGCTCCGGGAAGTCGAGCCTGCTCGCCGTCGCGGGGGCGCTGACGACCCCGACGAGCGGATCGGTCCGGATCGCCGACCTCGAGCTCGCCGACCTCGACCGTCGGGGGCTCACCGCGGTCCGGCGCGAGCGGATCGGGTTCGTCTTCCAGAGCGGCAACCTGGTGCCCGCGCTGACCTGCGTGGACCAGGTGCGGCTCCCGCTGACCTTCGGCAGGGTGCGCCACCCGCGCGACCCCCACCACCTCCTGGCAGAGGTGGGCATGGAGACGAAGGCCGCCCGCCGGCCGCACCAGCTCTCCGGAGGGGAGCGCCAGCGGGTCGGGATCGCGCGGGCGCTCGTCACCGGACCCGAGATCCTGCTCGTCGACGAACCCACCGCCGCGCTCGACCGGGAGCGGAGCCAGGCGATCGTCGGGCTGCTCGCCCGCGAGGCCGCGGAGCACGACGTCGCGACGGTGATGGTCACCCACGACCACGACGTGCTGCATCATTGCGACCGGGTGCTCGAGATGGTCGACGGCCGCCTGGCGCCCGTCGACGTGCCCCGCGTCTAGGTGCGGCGCCAGCCGCAGGGGAGGAGGTCTCGGTGCCGCGGATCGATGCGCCCACGGTCGCCGAGCACCACGCCCGACAGCGGCGAGCCCTCCTCGACGCTGCGCGGGGGCTCCTGGCCGAGGACGGCCGGGTGCCGTCGATGGCCGCGGTGGCGCGCCGTGCCGGTCTGGCGCGGCCCAGCGTCTACCAGTACTTCCCCTCCGCCGACGACCTCCTGGCGGCCGTCGTCGCCGACGTGATGCCCGACTGGGCGCACCGGGTGCTGGCCCGGGTCGAAGCCGAGACGACGCCGACGGCCCGCGTCTGGGCCTACGTCGAGGCCAACGTCGACCTGCTCACCAGCCCCGAGCAGGCCGTGGCGAGCGCACTCGCGCAAGCGGTGGCCCCCGAGGTGCTGCGCGGCCCGATGGAGGCTTTCCACGCCCGTCTCCAGGTGCCGCTGCGCACGGCGCTCGCGGATGCCGGCGAGCCCGAGCCCGAGGCGATGGCCCAGCTGGTCGACGCGCTGATCATGAACGCCGTCCGCGCCGTCCCCGCGACCCCGAGCGGCGACCCTGCCCGCGCGCTCGTGCTCGGGCGGCTGCGCCGCCTCCTCGGCCCGTTCCTGGGGACCGCCGAGCGGTGACCGCGCCGGTCGGAGGGACGGTCGGTCACGCAGGACGTGCCGCCGGGCGCGGGCTCTCCCGCGGTGCGTCCGCGAGCGCGGTGACGACGAACTCGGCGTCGTCACCGACGAACCCGAGCAGGGCGGAGCCGCGCGTGTGCTGCCAGGGGAGGCCGACGAACGCGAGGCCAGGGACGTCGGTGAGGCCGCGGCGGTGCACGACCCGACCGTCCACGACGACGCCGGGGACGTCGAGCCAGGAGTAGTCGGTCCGGAAGCCCGTCGCCCACACCACGGCGGACACCTCGACCGGCGCCCCGTCCTCGAGGTGGACCTCCCGGCCGTCGGCCAGGAGGGCACGCCCGCGGACGTCGACGCCGGCGCGGCGGAGCGCGGGCAGGGGGCTGCCGACCACGATGTCGCCGCGGGCCTGCATGCGGCTCGCCAGGCGGGAGTCCGCGGTCCTCGCCATCAGGCCGAGCCGGGTGAGCCACCAGAACAGGTCGCGGCCGAGGATCCGCTGGGGGAGCGTGGGGGGCTCGGTCCCGACCGCGAGGGTGACCTGGCGCTCGCCGCTGGCCGCGAGCTCGAGGGCGATCTGGCGGCCGGAGTTCCCGCCACCCACGACCAGGACCGGACCCGCGGGCAGATCGCCGGGGTCGCGGTAGCCCGCGCTGTGGACCTGCGTCACGTCGGGGTCGAGGCCCAGGGCCAGGCGGGGCGTGACCGGGCTCTGGAACGGCCCGGTGGCGACGACGACCTGTCGGGCACGGAGGGTGCCGCGGCTGGTCTCGACGGCGAAGCCGTCGCGGCTCCGGGACACGCGTCGAACCGTGCAGCCCAGGAGGACCGGGAGACCGAAGCGGGCGGCGTACGCCTCGAGATAGTCGGCGACGGCGTCCTTGCCGGGGTGGCTTCCTGCCGGTGCCGGGAACGCCATGCCGGGCAGGCCGTCGTGCTCGGCGGGCGTGAAGAGCCGCAGCGAGCTCCACCGCGACCGCCACACGTGACCGACGGCGGGCCCGGCGTCGACGACGAGGAACCGCAGCCCACGTCGGGCCAGGTGGTACCCCGTGGCGAGGCCGGCCTGGCCGCCGCCGATCACGATGACGTCGAGGTCGTCGCCGTTCGACAGCGCTGCGTCGGTGTGGTGGCTCATGGCAGGTCCTTTCGCGGGGAGTGTGGCGTGGATGGGAGCGGTCAGCGGCCGATGTCGGTCGTCTGTGCCGCCGGAGCTCCGGCGGCCGGCTGCGGGTGGAGCACGAACGGGGCGGTGACGACCGTCCCGTCGCCGAGCTCGAACTGGGCCCACAACCGGTACGCCCCGGGACGGTCGAACCGGACGTGCAGGTCGAGGTCGGGGCCGAACTCGCTGCCCGGCAGGGCGAGCACGGGCCGGCCGCGGCCGTCGAAGGTCTCGGCGTGCCGGTGGGCGAACGTCGACCCGTCGGCGCGCATGACGACCACGTGGCCGGCTGCACCCAGGTAGGGCTGCAGGTCGGTGACCGGGCCGGTGACGCGGCCGGCGGCGTCCACGTGGGCGAAGGACAGCGCGAGGTCGCTGGTGTCGCCGACGGTGGCCTCGCCCTCCAGGTCGATGCGCACGCCGTCGCCGGTCCACGACCGGACGTCCGAGGCGGGTACGGCGACCGCGGGCGGCTGGCTGCCGGCGACCGTGACGGTGTGCGCGTCCAGGACGTCGCCCATCGCGCCGTTGCGGCGGAACTCGCTGTGCACGAGGTAGTCACCCGCGGTCGGGAAGGTCGCCTCGACCGAGAACACGCCCGGAGTCCCGGTCGGCTCGGGGTGGAGGTGGGCGAACGTGCCGAGGTCGTCGCGGGTCAGGATCATGTGCATCCAGACCTGGTGGGTGCGGACGAGGTCGTCCACGAGGTCGCCGGTCTCGGCGTCGCGGACCTCGACCGTCAGCTCGGTCGGCTGTCCGGGGGTGATCGTGGCGGGTGCGGTGAGCGTGACGCTCAACCCGGCCTCGGCCGGCGCGACCGGCTCGATCTCGGCCTCCTCCATGACGCTCATCGCGGGCCGCATCGGCATGCCCATGCCCTCGGACCAGGACAGGACGCCGTTCATGCCGCGCTCGGCCTGGTCGGTGCGGCTGGCCCAGGTGAACGCCGACCCCAGGGCCAGGGCGACGACCGCGATCGCGACCAGGTAGGCGGAGTCCGCGACCCGGGCGCGCAGCGGGCGGTGGGTGATGTCGAACGCGGTCTCCGGGGCCCGGAAGCGCCGCAGCCGCAAGGCGTTGGTGACCACGCTGACCGAGCTCATCGCCATCGCCGCGGAGGCGAGCACCGGGTCCAGCAGCAGGTCGTGCCACCAGTAGAGCGCACCGGCGGCGACCGGGATCAACAAGACGTTGTAGGCGAACGCCCACGCCAGCCCCTGCTTGATGGTGGTCACGGTGCGCCGCGACAGGGCGACCGCCGACACGATGCCGCGCAGGCTGCCGCCGACCAGGGTGATGTCGGAGGCGGCGATCGCGACGTCGGTGCCGGTGCCGATCGCGACCCCGAGGTCGGCGGTGGCCAGGGCGGGCGCGTCGTTGATGCCGTCGCCGACCATCGCCACCACGTGCCCGGAGGCCTGCAGGGCGGCGACCCGGTCTGCCTTGTCGGCAGGGAGGACCTCGGCGATGACGTGGTCGATGCCGACCTCGGCGGCGACGGTCTCGGCCGTCGCGGCGTTGTCGCCGGTCACCATCCACACCTCCAGGCCCAGGGCCTTCAGCTGGGCGACCGCCTCGGCGGCGTCGGGCTTCACCGTGTCGGCGACGGTCACGAGACCGGCGAGGGCACCGTCCACGGCGACGTACATGGGGGTTCCGCCTGCGGCGGCGGCCCGGGCGGCGGCGTCGGCCAGCGCGGTCGTGTCGACGCCGAAGGCCGCCAGGTGCGCCCGGTTGCCGACCGCGATGCCCGTCGACGCCACGGTCGCGCTGATGCCGTGACCCGGGTGGGCGGCGAAGCCGGACACCGGCTCCAGCGCCAGACCCTTGTCGCGGGCGGCGGTGACGACCGCCTCGCCGACGGGGTGCTCGCTGCCGACCTCCGCGGAGGCGACCAGCGCCAGCAGCCGGTCGGCGTCGTGGCCGGGGAGGGCGTGGACGTGCTCGAGCGTGGGTCGGCCGTGGGTGATGGTGCCGGTCTTGTCGAGGACGACGGCGGTCAGCCGGCGCGCGGTCTCCAGCGCCCGGCCGTCGCTGATGAGGATGCCGAGCTCGGCGGCCTTGCCGGTGCCCACCATGACGGCCGTCGGCGTGGCCAGGCCCAGGGCGCAGGGGCAGGCGATGATGAGGACGGCCACCGTCGTACCGATGGCCAGGACCAGCCGGTCGGCGTCGGGGCCGAACGCCATCCAGCCGATGAAGGTCGCCAGGGCGGCGAGCAGGACCGCGGGCACGAACCAGGCGGACACCTGGTCGGCGAGGCGCTGCATGGGTGCCTGGGAGCCCTGGGCGTCTTCGACGAGGCGGATGATCTGGGCGAGGGTGCTGTCGGCGCCGACGGCGTCGGCGCGGACGACGAGGGTGCCGGTGCGGTTCGCCGTGGCCCCGATGACCTGGTCGCCGGGCCGCTTGTCGACGGGGACGGACTCCCCGGTGAGCATCGACTCGTCGACGGCGGAGGAGCCCTCCACGACGGTCCCGTCGACGGGCACGTGGTCCCCGGGGCGGACCCGGACGAGGTCGCCGACGACGACCTGGTCGAGGGGTACGTCGACCTCGGTTCCGTCGCGCAGCACCCGGGCGGTGGTGGGCGCCAGTCCGACGAGGGACCGGATGGAGGCGGCCGTCCGCTTCTTGGCCTTGAGCTCGAGCCAGCGGCCCATGAGCACCAGCGCGACGACGATGAGCGCCGTCTCGAAGTAGAGGTGGATCGGCAGACCCCACGTCTGCGCCTGCGCCGGCCAGAGGGTGACGAAGGCGCTGTAGCCGAACGCGACGCCGGTCCCCAGCGCGACCAGGGTGTCCATGGTGGTGGCGCGGTGCTTCGCCGCGGCCCACGCCTGCCGGTAGATGTCGCCGCCCGCCCAGAGCTGGACACCGGTCGCGATCACCAGGATGAGCGGCATCAACCAGTCCATGGTGTCGATGTAGAGCGGCAGGTACATGACGCCCATCAGCGCCAGCCCGGTCGTCAGGGCGACCTGCCAGCGGCGCTTGAGGTGCGCGATCTCGACGTCGCGTCGGGCATCGAGCTCGTCGACCGGGTTCGGGGCAGCACCGGTCGGCGCGGAGGACCCGGCCGGGTCCTCGCCGTACGTCGACGGGGCGGTGCGCGGCTCGGCCGTGTAGCCGGACTTGCCGACCGCCGCCGTCAGCGCCTCCAGGGAGGTGAAGGCGGGATCGAAGGAGACGGTCGCGGTCTCGTTCGCGAGGTTGACCGAGGCCGCGACCACACCCTCGACGCGGGTGAGCGTCTTCTCGACGCGCCGCACGCAGGACGCGCAGGTCATGCCGCCGATGGTGAGGCTGGTCTCGACGCGCTCGGCGGTCTGGGTGGCGCCGGGCGTGGGGGTGGTGGTCGCGGTCATCTCGGTTCCTCGTTCGGTTCGGTCCGGCGGTGACGATCAGGAGGCGAGCTGGTAGCCGGCCTCGTCGACGGCGGCGGCGATCTCGGCGGTGGTGACCTCGCGGTCACTGCCGACCGTCACCCGGCCGCTGGCCAGGTCGACGGTGACGTCGGTGACGTCGGCGATGGCGCCGACCTCCTCCTCGACGGCCGACACGCAGTGGCCGCAGGTCATGCCCGTCACCTGGAAGGTCTGCTGGAAGGTCTGCTGGGACATCGATCTCTCCTTGGGTTGATGGGGGTGTGGTGGTGGGTCCCAGCGTCGGGCGGGGACCCACCGGGTCGCTTCGGTGAAATCGCCGGGTCGGCGTCACCTGGTGACCGTCCGCGGTGTCTCAGGCGGAGACGTGCTGGTCCGACGTCGCCTCGGCCGGTGCCGGGGCCGGGGTGCGCAGCCACGTGGCCGCGACCACGGCCCCGACCACGGCGATCACCGCCGCGCCGACGAGGGCCGCCGAGTACCCGGCCGTGAGCCCGGCGAGGTCGGTGACGGGCCCGTCGCCGGTGAACGCCGCTGCGACCGCCGTCATCGCGGCCAGCCCGAGCGCGGACCCGATCTGGTAGTTGGTGTTGACGAGCCCGGCGGCCAGGCCGGCCTCCTCCGGGGCGGCGGAGGAGAGCGCCAGGCCGAGCGACGGGATGAACGCCATCGCCATGCCCGCGGCGGTCACCAGGGTGGCCGGCAGCACGTCGGCCCAGAAGGTGCCGTCGGACCGGATGAAGGACAGCCACGTCAGTCCGGCCGCGAGGGTGGTCAGGCCCGCCACGGTCAGCGCCTTGGGTCCGAACCGGGCGACCAGGCGCGGGGCGACCGCCACCATCCCGACCATGATCGTGATCGTCAGCGGCAGCAGGGCCGCGCCGCTGGCGAACGCACCGAGGCCGAGCACGTGCTGCAGGTAGAGGTTGACGAAGAAGAACATCGGGATCCAGGCCGCCCCCAGGAAGAACTGGGCGAGGTTCGCCGCCGCCAGGTTCGGGGCACGGAGGATGCCGAGCCGGACGAGCGGGGCCTTGGCTCGGACCTGGAGGGCGACGAACAGGCCGACCAGCCCGAGGCCGACCACGCCCGCGACCACGGTGGACGTCGCGGTCCACCCGACCTGCGGTGCGCGGACGACGGCGAAGACCACGGACGCGAGCCCGAGGGTGACGATCGAGGCGCCCGCGACGTCGATCGAGCCGCGCCGAGCGGCGCCGGCGGGCATCACGGACGGCGCCAGCGCGACGACGACCACCGCGAGCGGGACGTTGACGAAGAACACCCACGGCCAGGACGCGAACTGGGTGAGGACGCCGCCCAGGAACACGCCCGCGGTGCCGCCGGCGGGCGCCGCAGCACCGTAGACGGCCAGCGCCGTGGTCAGCTCCCGGGGCGTGGCGCCGAAGATGGTGAACAGCAGCGTGAGGGCAGCCGGCGCGATCAGCGCCGACCCGGCGCCCTGGGTCGCGCGGCCGACCAGCTCGACGGCGGGGCTGCCCGCGAACCCGGCCACCAGCGAGCCGACGGCCAGCACCACCCAGCCGGTCGTGAAGACGCGGCGGGCACCGAGCAGGTCCGACAGCCGACCACCGAGGAGCAGCAGCCCGCCGAACGCGACGACGTAGGCGTTGAAGACCCAGCTGAGCCCCTCCGGCGTGAAGCCGAGGTCCTGCTGGATCTCGGGGAGTGCGACCCCGATGATCGAGGTGTCCATGATGACCATGAACTGGGCCGCGGCGATCAGGCCGAGAGCGAGCCAACGCTTGCTCGATGCCGTCGCGGGCGAGGTGGAAGACATGGTGAGGCCTCTCTGGCTGGCGGTGCAGCCGGTGGGGTGTGGGTCCGCCGAGCGTCACAGCGGCCGCTGTCCGGCCCCTGTCGAGCCGCTGTTCAGCGGACCTCGGCGCGATAGGTCGTGCCGGCGAGGGCGGCGAGCACGTCCGCGACCGTCATCGAGCCGGCCAGCCGGACGGTCGAGCCCGCAGCGTCCGCGACCACCGTCTGCACCCCGGCGACGTCCCGCAACCGGGCGGTGACCTCCCGAACGCAGCTCCGGCACCTCATGCCGTCGACGTGCAGGGTGATCTGGGTCATCGTGGCTCGCTTCCGGACGGCTCTCGAACGGGCAGGACCACTGTCGGCCGCCCGGCTGTCCGGCTCCTGTCCACGCCAGCCGCCACCGCGTCCGGCCCCCGGGGACAGCGGCCGGACAGCGCAGCGCAAGGCGCCCGTCCGAGAGTCCTGACCACACCCCGGCACCACGAGCCGCGACGGAGAGGACGGCGGAACCATGAGCACCACGAGCACCCGGAGGATCCCCAGCACCCGCGTCCGGCCCCGGGCGGACGCCGTCCCTCACACCTGCTGGTGCGGCGCGGACGTCGACCAGGACCGCACCAGGTCGTGCCCGCGCTGCGGCAGGTCGAGCCGCGTGGGTACGCCGGTGGTCCTCTCGCTCCCGTTCGTCTGATCCAGCGCGTCAGTGGGGCGTCGGCGTCCCGTCGGCGGTGCTCGCCGCACCGGCCGCGCGGCGCTCGTGCGGCGGCATCGGCCGGACGAACCGCTCCCGGACCTCGGCGGCCTCGCCCGCCAGCCGGTCGCCCTCCTCCGGACGCCCCTGCGCCCGGGCCAGCCTGCCCAGCCCCTCCAGCGCGGCGGCGGTGACGCTCGGCTCGCCCAGCTCCCGACCGACGGTCAGGGCCGCGGCGAAGTGATCACCGGCGCCCGGGTCGGCGAGCGCCTCGGCACAGCGCCCCAGGCCGGCACGCGCGATGCCCACCCAGACCGGGGTTCCGAGCCGCTCGAACCCGGCGACCGCCTCGGCGTACCGGGGTCCGGCGGCGGACCAGTCACCCTCCACCTCGGCGAGCAGCCCGTAGCCGTACGTGGCGAGCGCCTCGCCCGCGCCGTCACCCACCTCCCGCGAGGCCTGCGCGGCGCGGTCGAACAGGTCCCGGGCGGTCGCCAGGTCGCCGACGTGGACCTTCGCGACGGCCAGGTCCGCATAGGCCCACTGCACGGTGTTCCACAGGCCGGCGGACGCGGCGACGTCGATGGCCTCCTCCAGGACGTGGGCGCCCTCCTCGAGCCTGCCGAACTGCCGCAGCCCCCAGCCGAAGTGGTAGAGCGTGGCCGAGAGGCCCCACAGGTCGTCGAGCTGGCGGAAGGAGGCCGCGGTCGCCGGACCGAGGCGGAGCGCGGTGGTGACGTCGCCGGCCTTCATCGCGGTCTCCAGGCGCACGAACCCGATGACCGCCCGGCCCCAGGCGTCGCCCTCGCGTGAGAACTCCTCGTCGGCCTCGTCCAGGAACGCGTCCGAGCGCTCGCGGGACGCCCCGGTCACGCCCTCGACCGCCACCAGCACCTTCGACAGGGCAGCGTGCCAGGGGTCGTCGAGCTCGGTGAAGACGGCCAGGCTCTCCTCCGCGGTCTGCGCGCAGTGCGGCTGCGGGTGCACCAGGCACCCCCGTGGTCGCTCGACGATCGACACCGCCTGCAGCGCCCTGGCCCGGGCCGGCGCCGAGCCGTCGCCCCGCTCCACCAACCGGCCGAGGACCTCGCGACCTTCGAGGTGGCGGCCCAGGTGCCAGAACATGCCGAGGGAGCCGGCGGTCACCAGGGCGGAGTCGATGTCGCCGCCGGGACGGGAGAGCCAGGCGATCGCTGCCCTGATGTTGGGCTGCTCGTCCCGCAGGAGACGCAGCGTCTCGCGCTGTGCGGAACCTCGCAGCTCGACCTCGGCCCGTTCCGCCACCGCGCGGAAGTAGCGTGCGTGGCGGTCCGCCACGGCGTCGGCCTCCCCGGAGCGGGCGAGCTGCTCGGCGGCGTACTCCCGCAGGGTCGCCAGCATCCGGTAGCGCGTGGTCCGTCCGCGCTCTACCCAGACCATCGACCGCTCGACCAGCCGGCCTACGGTGTCCAGCACGCTGCCGGACGAGAGCGCCTCGTCGGCCAGCACGGCCTCGGCGGCCGTCAGCGACCAGCCACCCCGGAAGACCGACAGGCGGTCGAACGCGCGGCGCTCGGCGTCGCTCAGGAGCGCGTAGCTCCACTCGACCGTCGCGCGCAGCGTCTGCTGCCGGGCCTCGGCCGTCCGGGCGCCGGAGGTCAGCAAGGAGAACGGCGCCGCGAGCCGGTCGGCGATCTCGCCGGGGGACATCGACGCCACCCGGGCGGCGGCCAGCTCGAGCGCCAGCGGGATGCCGTCGAGCACCCGGCTGATGTGGCCGACGGCCGCCAGGTCGTCCCGGTCGAAGACCAGCCCGGGCCGCACCGCACGGGCCCGCTCGGCGAACAGCTGGGCGGCCGGGTGTTCCAGGACGCGTTCGGGGGGCGTGTCCTCCGGCGGGGTCGCCAGCGGAGCCACCGTCGCCTGCACCTCGTCGGGCACCGCCAGCGCCTCGCGGCTCGTCGCCAGCACCGTGAGGTCGGGACAACGGCCCAGGAGCTCGTCGACGAGACCGGCCACGGCGTCCACGACGTGCTCGCAGTTGTCGACCAGCAGGAGCAGGTGGCGTCGCGCGAGGAAGGACGCGAGCCGCTCGCGGACGTCCCGCTCGGCGCCGCTGCCGTCCAGCGGGACCCCGAGCGCATCGGCCACGGCGAGCGGCACCTGGTCGCCGTGCTGGACCGGCGCGAGGCGGACGGCGAACGCCCCGTCGCGGTAGCCGGGCGCCGCGCGCGCCGCCGTCGCGAGCGCCAGCGACGTCTTCCCCGCTCCGCCGGGCCCGACGAGGGTCAGGAGCCGCACGCCGCCGAGCAGGGAGGTCAACGAGTCCAGCTGCTCCTCGCGGCCGATGAGCGGCCGGAGGACCGTCGGGAGGTTCGTCGGGGCGGCGCGCTCCTCGACGCGCCTGGGGACGGCAGCGACGGCGCTCGCCGCGGCCGCGTCCGAGCCGCCCCCCAGGGACGGGTCCTGCCGGAGCACCCGCTCGTGGAGCGAGCGGAGCGACACCGACGGCTCGAGCCCCAGCGACTCGTCGAGCACCGTGCGGGTGCGGGTGTAGACCTCGAGCGCGTCCGCCTGGCGCCCGCTGCGGTACAACGCGACCATGAGCAGCCCCGCCAGGGCCTCCAGCGTCGGGTCCGCGGCCACGACGGGCTCCAGGTCGCCGACGACCTCCAGGTGCCGGCCGAGCGCGAGGGCGACCTGGGCGCGCTCGGTGAGGGCGGCCCGGCGCAGCTCCAGCAGCCGCGCAGCCTCCGCCGTCGCCCAGTGCTCGGTCACGAAGTCGCTGAAGGGGTCGCCTCGCCACAGGGCGAGCGCCTCGTCGTACGCCCGCAGGTGGCGGTGCTCGTAGCCCGGGCCGGCGGCGGCCTCCGCAGCGCCCGCTCGCGCCGACCGCACCTGCGCGGCGAAGTCGAGGGCGTCCACCTGGGCCGGATCGACGTCCGCGCGGTAGCCGACACCGTCACGGGTGACCAGCTCGCCGGCGCCGATGCCGCCGAGCGCCCGCCGCAGCTTGGAGACCCGGATCTGCAGCGCGTTCATCGGATCCACCGGCAGGCTGGTCTCGGACCAGAGCCGGTCGACGAGGAAGGTCGCGGGGATCGTCCGGCCCGGCGTGAGGAGCAGCTGGACGAGCAGGGCGCGCTCGGCGACGCCCGGCAGCTTCGCCGGCACCCCGTCGACGAGGACCTGCATGGGCCCGAGCAGCTGGAAACGGATGTCGTCCACGACCGGTCCCCTCAGTTGGAGTGGCCCATTGTCGCGCGCCGAGCCGCACGTAGCGGTGATCGTGCCAGGATCGTGCGCCATGGAGGTCACGGGGACGGTCGCGCCGCCCTGCTCGCGCGTCCAGGACGTATTCGCGGACGTGCTCGACGAGCAGCCGGGTACGGGCGCGTCCTTCGCGGTCTGGCGCGACGGCGAGTGGCTCGTCGACCTCTGGGGCGGCTGGGCCGACGCCGCGCACACGCAGCCGTGGACGTCGGACACCCTGGTGATGCCGTACTCGGTGACCAAGCCGTTCGCGGCGATGTGCGTGCTCGTGCTCGCCGACCGCGGACTGGTCGACCTCGACGCTCCGATGCAGGTCTACTGGCCGGCGCTGCGAGCCCGCGCCACCGTGCGTGACGCCCTCTCCCACCGGGCCGGCCTGGTCGCGCTCGACGAGGACGCGCCGACCGAGGCGTTCTACGACTGGGACCTGATGTGCTCGCTGCTGGAGCAGCAGGAGCCCACCTGGCCGCCGGGCACGGCGCAGGGTGAGTCGGCGTTGTTCCACGGCCACCTGCTCGGTCAGGTGGTCCGCGCCGTCGACGGCCGCACCCTCGGCCGGTTCCTGCGCGAGGAGGTCTGCGCGCCGCACGGGCTCGACTTCCACGTCGGGCTCACCGACGCCGAGCTGGGCCGGGTCGCCGACCTGACCGGCTTCGCCGAGGACTTCCTCGAGTCGCAGCGGGCTTACCCGGACCTCTACCACCGCGCGATCGGGAACCCGCCCGGAGCACGGGACGCCGCCGTCGTCAACGGCGAGCGGTGGCGACGCTCGGAGGTCCCCGCCGTCAACGGGCACGGGACGGCCCGCGGCGTGGCCGGCCTCTATGCCGCCCTCGCGCAGGGGCGGGTGCTCAGCCCTGCGCTGATGGAAGAGCTGGTCCGGACGCGGGGCGAGGAGCCGGACCTGGTCGTCGGTGGCGGGCACGAGTGGGGCCTCGGCGTCGGCGTCGACGCCGACGGCTTCGGGATGGGCGGCACCGGCGGCAGCTTCGGGTGGTGGAGCCGTTCCGGGAGGTACGCCGCCGCGTTCATGACCGGCCACGTCGGGACCCACGACCGGGGCGAGCGCCTGGAGAACGCCGTGCGCGAGGCCCTCGGCCTGCCGCCGGTGTGAGCCGCGCGCCCTAGTCTGACCGCGTGACGGACGGGAGGGGCGCCGAGCTCGCGCTGAACCAGGCGCTGTGGGCGGTCATGAACGAGCGGTTCACCGACGCGGCGGCCGACGACATGTGGGCGCGCGACGAGGTCGCGTGGGGGCTGTTCGCCGTGCCCGAGCGGGTTCTCGGGGTCCTGGGCGAGGTCGACGGGCTGGACGTGGTGGAGCTGGCGTGCGGCACGGCGTACTTCTCCGCCTGGCTCGCGCGCGCCGGTGCCCGGACGGTGGCGGTCGACCTGTCGCACGAGCAGCTCGTGACCGCGCAGCGGCTGCAACGCCGGGTCGGGCCGTCGTTCCCCCTGGTCCAGGCCGACGCGGAGCAGCTGCCGCTGACCGGCGGGTGCTACGACCTGGTGGTGAGCGAGCACGGCGCGGCCGCGTGGTGCGACCCGGAGCGGTGGTTGCCCGAGGCAGCCCGGCTGCTGCGACCGGCCGGCCGGCTGGTCTTCCTGACCAACAGCCACCTGTCCGCGATGTGCGTCCCGGCCGAGGACGGGGTCGCGGGGGAGCAGCTGCTGCGCGGCCAGCGCGAGGCCTACGAGCTGGCCTGGCCGGGAGGGGGCGTGGAGTTCCACCCCTCCCACGGGGACTGGGTGCGCCTGCTGCGCGCGGCCGGCTTCGTCGTCGAGGCGATGCACGAGATCTACGCGCCGCCCGACGCCGACGACCACGCCTTCTACGAGATCGTCTCCCAGCGGTGGGCGACCCGCTGGCCGGCCGAGGAGCTCTGGGTGGCGTCGCTGCCGCGAGCGGACTGAGCGGGTCAGGTCGAGGACCGGGTCAGAGGTCGGCGGCGACGAGCGGTGCGTACTTGCTGGGCCTCAGCGGCACGCAGTCACACCGGTCCCCGCACTCGAGGTAGGTGTGGAAGGCGTGGCCGCACTGGGGGCACGGCATGTCGTGCGTGAGGTGCTGGGTGCTGGTCTGGACGGTGTCCCACATGGTGCTCCTCCTTCCGGGCCTCGAGGTCTGCCCCCCGATGGTCGAGATGAGATGAGCCTCGCCTACCCCGGGTCCCGTGCGGCAGAGGCGAAGGCCGTCGGTCCCCTTAGTACGTCGAGCCCACGTCGCTGGGGGTCGGTGGACCCTTGGGCACGCCACCCGGGGAAAACCGGGCGACATGCGCAGGTACGTGGACCGAGAATCGCCGGTGATGTTCTCCGGGATCCTCGCTCACGCACGGCCGCCTTCACCTCTCGCCGGCCGCCTCGCCGTCCAGTCGCTCCTGTTCGCCCTCGGCGAGGGGACGTTCCTCACGGGGTCGGCGGTGTTCTTCACCCAGATCGTCGGGCTGTCGGCCGCCCAGGTCGGGCTCGGCCTGACGTGTGCCGGCATCGCGGCCTTCCTCGCCGCGTGGCCGATGGGCCGTCTGGTCGACCGGTTCGGGCCCAAGAAGATGTGGTCGGTCAGTGCCGCCGGCCAGGCCGCGATGTTCTCGCTGTGGCCGTTCATCACCGACTTCAACGGCTACGTCGCCATGGCCATCGGCATGGAGGTCATCGGGGCGTTGGGTGGCGCCGCCCACGGCGCGTACACGATCGACGTGCTGCCGCCCGACGAGCGGGTGAGGTCACGGGCGTACATGTACTCGGCGCTCAACGTCGGCTTCACGCTGGGCTCACTGTTGGGCGGCATCGCGCTGGCGTTCCACTCCAACGACGTGCTGCACGTGCTGCCGTGGTTCACGACGGCGGCGTTCCTGGTCAACGCAGCGGCCATCACCCGGCTGCCGCGGGCGTCGCACGACGAGCGCACGCCGGAGGAGCGCCGGGAGAAGGTCCCCGGCCCCGGGCCGCTGCGCAACCCCGGCTGGCTGCTCACGAACTTCTTCATCGGCAGCTTCTGGACCAACCAGGTGCTGCTGAACGTCGTCATCCCGCTGTGGCTGGTGCAGGAGACCGACGCGCCGCGGGTGCTGCTGGCGTTCCTCTTCGGCACCAACACGGTGATGTGCATCTTCCTGCCGATGGCGGCGGCCCGCGGCGTCCGTGACGTGCCGACCGCCCTCCGTGCGGTGCGGGTGTCGTCGACGTTCTTCGTCGTGTCCTGCCTGATCACCCTGGCGACCCACGACACCGTCGGGTGGGTCACGATCGCGCTGGTCTGGCTGGGCCACGTGACGGTGACCGGCGCGGAGCTCTACCTCTCGGCGGCGAGCTGGTCGTTCGAGGCCGAGCTGATGGACCCACGCCAGCGCGGCGCCTACAGCGGTGCCGCCGAACTGACCGGCACGCTCGGCAAGGTCTGGGCGCCGGCGGTCTACACGTTCCTCGCGATGAACTGGGGTGCGACCGGCTGGCTGACGATCGCCGGGATCATCGTGGTCGCCACGGTCGCCATCCACCCCTCGACGCGCCTGGCCCGCCGGTTCCTCGAGGATCACGTCCCCGCCGACGTGCTCGCCGACGCCCGCGTCGCTGAGCCGGCGCCGGAGGAGGGGGTCGCCGTCGGCCCGCCCTCGCTCATCGACGCCGAGGAGCCGGTCGTCGGGTCGGACGTGGTCCGGCGTGGATGACCGGTCGGGATACCGGACCGTCGTCGGGGCGTCTGACCCCGAGCTCGACCAGCGGCTCTCGGACGAGCTGGACGCGGTCAACGCCGCAGCGACCCGGGGAACCCGTCCGGCCCGCGAGCTGACGGTCCGCCTCCTCGACGACGAGGGTGGCCTCGCGGCCGGGGTGAGCGGGTGGACGTGGGGACTCGCTGCCGGGATCGCGATGACCTGGGTGCGGGCGGACACCCGGGGCGCGGGGCTCGGCTCGCGCCTGCTCGACGAGTTCGAGGCCGCGGCGCGGGCGCGAGGGTGCGCCCACGTCTTCGTCACCTCGTTCACCTTCCAGGCGCCCGGCTTCTACGAGCGTCGCGGCTACCGCGAGATCTTCCGGTGGGAGGGCGTGCCGACGGCCGACGAGGCCGACGTGCACCTGCGCAAGGAGCTCTGACTCATGACCTCGAGCTGTGCGGGGTCGGGTGGGAAGACACGCAGCCGGTTCAGGTCGCCTGTGTCGCGACCACGCTGCGGCAGTTGACGAAGACATGCACCCGGCTGCAGGCGGTCCAGCCGCGCATGGAGCGCTCCGGCTCGCCCACCGCGCGGCAGATCCGGTTGGTGTCGTCGGGCCTTCTGAGCCGCTCCGTCACTCCGTCGGCGCACCAGCCTCGTAGCCGTCGACCGTGTACCCGCTGTGCCTGATGAACTCGACCGGTACGTCATGCGCTCGGAGCCGCCGATGGCTCCCAACGCCTGACGTCCCGGCGTGCGCCGCCGTTCCCAGCACCGAGCGCGAGTCGTGGGCTGAGACCGATCCCTGGATCGGGCTGAGGCGCACGACCCGCGTGATCCGGCGTCCGGACACCGGCTGAGCGATCACCCTCGCGGCACAGGACATGTGACCGGCGTTCTAGCGGTGGATCTCGCGCCGGCGCCAGACGATGGCCCCTTCGGGGGTGTCCGCGGTCCCGGGTTCGATCTTGACGATCTCGAACCCCTCGCGCTCGTAGAAGGCTGCGGCACGGGTGTTGCCAGCGACGTGCTCAACGAAGACCTGGTCGCAGTCCACGGGAAGCCCAGCGATGGCATGGCGGAGCAACTCCGGCCCCAGCGAACGTCCACGGTGGTCAGGCGCAAGGTAGAGCTTCCAGATCACCTGTCGACCGGCCAACTCGCCTGTCTCAGACACCCCGACGAGGGCGTCGCCGTCTGTCGCCACGTACACCCTGCGGGCTTCGACGGCCGCGCTCATGCGTTCTGCGGTCCACCAGGCCAGCTGCCGGGTCGCGACCGCCTCGCCGAGGATCGGGGCGTAGTGCGGCGGGACCACCGATGATCCGAAAGCGACGATCGCAGCCACGTCCGCGAGGCCGGCTGGCCGTACCTGCACGGTCATGCCGACACGCTAGTCGGTGCGCACTCATCGGCTGCGCGCACTCGTCCCGGCAGATCCGGGCGAGCGTGGCCGCCCTCAACGCGGCATGTCCGGATGGGACTGGCCTTCGCGCGAGATCTCGTAGACCGACGGGCAGAACCCCCGGACCCCATTGGACCTCCACGCTCAAGCACTCAGTGTCGGCTGACTTCTGCCCGTCGGTCTACGACGGATGCGGCGAGAGCCATGCGCGCGACTTTCGGCAAGAGCGCGCGCTACGCGGCAGACCCGGACGACGGTCGGATGCGACCACGGACGTGCGCACGGCCGCTGCGTTCGGCACGGTCGGCAACCTGCCCGGTCGCTGCAAGCGCAGACAGAGACGGCACCGTGCATGCCCGACGGGCTCGATAGGCCGTTTGGGCGCGCGACGACCCGCGCTGGGTGAGGATGGCGGCCCCTACGAGGTGAAGAGGATGACATGACCAGCTCGGGCAGTCCGACGGTGCTGCACTCGGACGAAGGGGTCATCGAGACCAGTTACTCGTGCGTCGTGGTCCGCGGAAACGACCTGGGTGACCTGATATCGGTCGCGCCGGCGGACAACACCCTGGTGACCGTCCCGCCGCCGGACGACGAGGACGGCAGCAGCGACCTGTGGGTTCAGACGGCCGACCAGTGGGGACCGTTCTCGGTGACGACTCGCCTGTGGGACATGGCGCCGCCGGACGCGGGCGAGGAGTGGGAGGACGTCGTCGAGGTCTCCGTCACCTCGACCACCGGACTCTCAGCGACGGAGCTGGTCGACAACGACCCCCAGATCGTTCTCACCCCCGAGCCGGGCCAGTACCGGGTACGCATCTCTGCGCGTGGGCGACGCGTCCGCGACCTCGACCAGGCCGACGACCTCGACGACCTCGACGACCTGGACGCGGACCTGCCGCCGAAGGAGTGGTACCTGCTCGAGGCGTGGTCAGCGCCGCCGACCGACCCGACCGTCGTCCGACTGACCAGCCCGTACGCCGCCCAGGTGCTGAACCCGCCGCCGCGGCTAGTCATTCCTGAGGGCGAGGCGGGCCTGGCCGCCGCAGCCCGGATTGGTCGCGACGTCGACGGCACACCCGGCGCTCGGACCCTGTCCGGCAAGACCGGCTCGGTGCGAGTCGAGCGGACCATCCGTGGCACCCGCCGACGGCTGTTCAACCTGTGCGCCCACGTCGGGAGCTGGAGCCATGTGTGGCTCGGCCTACCCAGTTGGTCGCACATGAGCGGCCCCGGGTGGGACAAGGCCGGCGGGACCGAGACCTGGACGTACTCCGACGACAGCCGCGACCAGCTGACCGGGCACGGCGCCGTCCGGACCAGGTTCCTCGTCCTCGAGTCACCCAGCCGGGCCGTCAAGACCTGGAACTGGGTGCGGCGCGTAGGTGACCGAGGCCCCTCACCGTTGCTACCCGAAAGCGCAAACGACGTACTCGCCGAGGATTCGACGTTCAGCGTGGACCTCGCCCAGTCCCGAGACGACGAGGGTGAGCCGAGGACGACCATCACCATCACCCACGAGGGCCTGCCGGTGGAGTGGCTCGACGACATGGAGACCTACTGGGCCTACCAGCTCTCCATCGCCGACCACGCTGGACTCGGCGTCCCGACGTGACGCCGCGAGCAGCCGCCACCCACGCCACAGGATCGGCCACCGGACGGGCCTGAGCGCCCGGCTGTTCGCCGTCAGCGGCCAAGTTGGGCGTCGGCGATGACGCTGCCGCAGTCCCGGACGCTCGCGCGGCGACGAGGTGCAGCGGCGCCAATCTCGCTGGACGGTGCACCTACGGTGGTGAGGTGGTCGCCATGTCCGAGCTGCGCGAACGGGTCGCCGCCGTCTACGCGGCGACCGATCGGCCGTCGTGGCCGAACCCCCACCCCGACGGCAGGGATGCGAGCGAAGAGGAGTATTCGCGGGTCACGGACCCCGACCGGTATCGAGTCGTTCTTGACCGGGCTCGGGTGTGGCTGGATGTGCTGGTCGACGAGCTGGGCGCGGTCGTCGCGCCGGCGTCGGGGTCCGGGCCGCCGTCGGGGATGCCGACGACGGACAGCCCGGATCCGCTCTTCAGCCGTCGCGTCCTCGTGTCGGTCCCGGGCGTGGTGCCGTTGTCGCTGGTGAGGGGGTCGGGGTCGCCGCCGTCTCTCGTTCTTGCCGCCGGTGATGGGTCGTGGACCCTGGACCAAGTGCCTGACTGCGGCTGCGACGCTTGTGACTTCGGCTCGGAGACCCTGCTCGAGGCCGTTGACGACGCTATCAGCGACTTCGTCGAGGGGCCGGTCGTGCTGTTTCGGGGTCTGCGGTGGACGTCGAGGTGGTCTCCGCGGGTCAACGAGGCCGGTGGGACCCCGGGCCATCCCGACTTCGACCTCTTGATGGGGTGGTCCCGCCAGCTCAGCGAGGGCGCGCAGGTCGACCTGCCATCCGGGACCGAAGTTCTTGTCTCGCGGTCCTGGCTCCCGGCCGACCGGTGACGTGTTCGACGACCAGTTCGGGTGGTCGGTGCCGAGCTCAGGTCGAGCCTTACTGGCGCGGCGGCGACCGACGATCGCTCCGGTCGCGGCATGTGCGGACAGTTGGAGACATGATGAGCCGATGACCCAGAGTCCTGGCGAATGCGAGCCGCTGCGCGTGCGGATGATGACCGACGACATCTCGGGCATCGGCCTGTGGGATCAGACGCTCACGTACGACGAGGAAGAACTGCCTCTACCGGACGACCTACGCGCCGAGGTCCGCTACTGGGTCGACCAATACACACAGACCATCGGCGGGGCAAACGCCAACTGGACACCTAACGACCTGTACGAGCACGACCAGCTAGGTCACGCCTTGAGCAAGAAGGTCCAGGCAGCGCTCGGGTCAGACTTCCTCATCGAGTACGTGCCCGAGACGACCCGACTCGGGGACGAACTTGGTTCGTCGGGTCAGTAGGGCCCGGGCTGGGGACGCAGACGCCCGGCACGGACATCGGCAGGAGCGCGCACGGACAGCGGCATGTCCGGATGGGACTGGTCATCGTGCGAGATCACGTAGACCGACGGGCAGAACCCCCGGACCCCATCGGTCCGGCACGCCTAAGCACTCAGTGCCGGCGGACTTCTGCCCGTCGGTCTACGACGGATGCGGCGATAGCCATGCGCACCACTTTCGGCATGAGCGAGCGACTCGCGGCAGATCCGGTTGAGCGTCGTCGACTCGGCCTGGGCGTCATTCGATGTACGGGGCGACGAAGAACATGAGCCACGCGAAGAACACGACGGTCGCTACGGCTGCGCCCAGGAGGACGCCGACACCAGCGACGCGAGTGCGCTTCCACACCGAGAGCACCAGCCCGTTCACGACCGCTTGAGCCCAAGCCACGACGATGAACGGGGCCCAGATGTCTTGGGGCACAAGGTAGTTCGTGGACTCGTGGTCCTGATACCAAGCGACAACCCACAGGATGTTGAGAAACAGTCCCAGGATGTTCGCGAACGCAAGGACGGCGGCGAGCGCCATCCAGCGTCGCTTCCGCCCCGCAACGACGACGTCCGGTGTCGACGCCTCCGAGATCGTCATGTCCCCCATTGTCTGACACTCAACCGCCTTGAGAGGAACGGCTCGCGCGGCGACCAGCGCCCGGCCATCGACACGTTCGCGCACTCGTCGCGTCAGATCGGTGCGATGAGCCCCACCCGCTCGACATCAGGACAGTTCGTGACCACCAGGGACGACAAAGTAGGTCACGAAGAAGATGAGGAAGAGCACCAGGAACACCGAGGCTGACAGCGCAGTGCCGCTGAGGCAGCCGATGCCGAACGGACGGGTCGCCTTGTGGAACACGAAGATGGCACCTGTCGCCGAGCTCGACACCAGGGCCACAACAGGAACCCACAGCGGCCACGGGGCTCGGCTGAGATACGTCGCGAGGACCGCTATCAACAGCGCCGCGAGATTCAACGCGACCACGTACCAGAGTTTCGGTGCAACCCCGAGCGCAGTTACTCGCGATTGATCGCTGCTCACAGCCAAGGGCTCGGGTGTGGCTGGATGTGCTGGTCGACGAGCTGGCGCGCGCGCGGTCGTCGCGCTGGCGTCGGGGTCCGCCGCTGTCGGGGATGCTGGACGGATAGCCCGGATCCGCTCTTCAGCTGTCGCGTGTCCTCGTGTCGGTCCTGGGCGTGGTGCCGTTGTCGCTGGTGAGGCCGGGTCGCGCCAATCTCTTCGTTCTTGCTGCTGGTGATGGGTCGTGGACCCTGACCAAGTGCCTGACTGCGGCTGGGTGACGCCGTTGTGACTTCGGCTCGGAGACCTGCTCGAGGCCGTTGACGACGCTAACAATATGACTCTGTCGAGGGGCTGGTCGTGCTGTTTCGGGTCTGCGGTGACGTCGAGGTGGTCTCAGGGTCAACGGAGTCGGTGGGACCCGCCATCCTGACTTCGACTCTTTGATGGGGTGGTCCCGCCAGCTCAGCGAGGGCGCGGTAATGACCTGCCATCCGGGACCGAAGTTCTTGTCTGCGGTCCTGGCTCCCCGGCCGACTGGTGACGTGCGTCTGACGACCAGTTCGGGTGGTCGGTGCGCCGAGCTCAGGTCGAGCCTTACTGGCGCGGCGGCGACCGACGATCGCTCCGGTCGCGGCATGTGCGGACAGTTGGAGACATGATGAGCTGATGACCAGAGTCCTATATCGCGGAGCGTTGCGCGTGCGGATGATGACTGATGACATCTCGCATCGGCCTGTGGGATCAGACGTACCACGTACGACGAGGAAGAACCGCTTCTACCGGACGACCTACGCGCTGAGGTCCGCCACTGGGTCGACCAATACACAGACCATCGGCGGGCAAACGCCAACTGGACACCTAACGACCTGTACGAGCACGACCAGCTAGGGTCACGCCTTGAGCAAGAAGGTCCAGGCAGCGCTCGGGTCAGACTTCCTCATCGAGTACGGTGCCCGAGACGACCTGACCCGGGGACGAACTTAATTGTCGGGTCAGTAGGGCCTGGCTGGGGACGCAGACGCCCGGCACGGACATCGGCAGGAGCGCGCACGGACAAAGCGGCATGTCCGATGGGGACTGGTCATCGTGCGAGATCACGTAGACCGATTTGGCAGCAGGAACCGGACCCCATCGGTCCGGCACGCCCAAGCACCCAGTGCCGGCGTGATTTCGCCCGTCGGTCTACGACGGGATGTGCGGGCGATAGCTGCGCACCACTGCGGCATGAGCGAGCGACTCGCGGCAGATCCGGTTGAGCGTCGTCGACTCGGCCTGGGCGTCATTCGATGTACGGGCGACGAAGAACATGAGCCGCGAAGAACACGACGGTCGCTACGGCTGCGCCCAGGAGGAACATTCAGCGACGCGAGTGCGCTTCACACCGAGAAGCACCAGCCTGTCTACGACCGCTTGAGCCCAAGCCACGATTACGAATGGGCCCAGATGTCTTGGGGCACAGGTTCGTGGACCGTGGTCCTGATACCAAGCGACAACCCACAGGATGTTGAGAAACAGTCCTGTACGTTCGCGAACGCAAGGACGGCAGGCGGCGAGCGCCATCCAGCGTCGCTTCCGCCTCGCAACGACGACGTCCGGTGTCGACGCCTCCGAGATCGCTTCATTATGTCCCCTACTGTCTGACACTCAACCGCCTTTGAGAGGAACGCTCGCGCGGCGATCAGCGCCCGGCCATCGACACGTTCGCGCACCTTCGTCGCGTCAGATCGGTGCGCGATGAGCCCCACCTGCTCGACATCAGGATGCCCGACCACCAGGACGAGCAAAGTAGGTCACGAAGAAGATGAGGAAGAGCACCAGGAATACTGAGGTTGATAGCGCAGTGCTGCTGAGGCAGCCGATGCCGAACGGATGGGTCGCTCAGGATGAAGATGGTACCTGTCGCCGAGCTCGACACCAGGGCCACAACAGGAACCCACAGCGGCTTACGGGGCTCGGCTGAGATACGTCGAGGATCATATCAATAAGCGCCGCGAGATTCAACGCGACCACGTACCAGAGTTTCGCGTGCAACCTCGAGCGCAGTTACTCGCGACGATCGCCGCTCAGCCAAACCCTAAGCGACGAGAACGCATACAGCCCGCTCACTGGCATGAGGCGCGGAACGCGGCAGATCCGGTAGGTCCGCCGACCGCTCAGCGCCGGTGTAAGCGTCCCACACCTGAGCCAGCCCGTACAACAGCGCAACCATCGCGAGGATGCCGAGGAGTAGGACAACCACGGTCGATGTCCGCGACAGGTTGAAGTTCACGACCTTAGGCTATGACGTCGACGAGATAGGCGGCCAGGTCCTCGTCGCACGGCACGGAACTCGGCAGATCCGGAAGACCGCTGCGCCCAGGATCAATCGGAATGGGGCGCAACCAGATCAAACATGGACGCGCTCTGGACACGCCGGCGTATCTGCCATATACTCGAACACATGTTCGACTCGGCGGACGGTCCCGATCAGCTGGTTCACCTCGATGAGGTGGATCTGCAGGTGATCACCGCGCTGCTGGGGTCCGGGCCGGTGCCCGTGGACCCGGCGGCGCGGATCGACCGGCTCGAGGCGTTGGAGCGGTTGAAGTCCGCGGCGTGTGCGGCGCAGGCACGGATCACCTCGGCGGTCGTGGACGCCGGTGAGCCGTCCCGGTCGGTGGGGGCGCAGGTCGGGTTGGCCCGCCACGAGAGCCCGCACCGGGGCTGGCGGCCGACTGGGCTGGCGGTGGCGCTGGTCGATGACTCCTGCACACACCCTGGCCAAGTGTTGGAGCGCGGGTATCATCGAGCACCGCGCCCAGCTGGTCGCCGACGGGGTCGGTGACCTTCACTGCGGCAGACCGGGTTAACGACGCCCGACCTGGCCGACCGGCTGCCCACGATGGGGACCAAGAGGTCGCGCTGGCGGTCGCCCGGGCGGTATGCGCATCGACTCGATGGGCGACCTGGTGCCGCGAGGCCGCCCAGGACCGTCGCCGGGTCACCAGCCGCTGGCTGGGGATGGACCGACACAATGGCCGTGGGTGACGTGCACTGCGAGCGGCGGTGATGACTCGCACACCGCCGCGGCGACCGACTGCGCGATGGGCGTGACGACCGGTCGGTCGCCCAGCTGGTCGCCGACTACTTGCGGCCCGCCTGACCGGACAGGCAAGGTCACCGCCGCACGCACTTCGGTCGCGGTCGACCTGAAACAGGTCTCGCCAGACCGCTCTCGGCGGTGACGACGAGCCTGCCGACTCAATTTCCTGCCCTGCAGTCCACGGCCCGGTGCCTGCCTCGGTCGCCCGCGGCCTGGTGCACGCTCACCTGAGCAGGCCACCCGGGTCCGGCGCCTGTTCCGCTCGAGGACACCGACCACCCTGTCGCGATGGACAGCGTGTCGCGGAACTCCTTCGACGTGGTCTCAAGGACTTATCAATTTGCGCGACCAGATCTGCTGCACCGCCTGCGCAACGCCCGGATCCGGCACCACCGACCACGTCACCGCCGCCGCCGAGGGCGGCCCCACCAGCGCCGCCAACGGGCAGGGCCTGTGCGAGGACTGCAACCTGACCAAGGAGACCCCCGGCTGGCGCCACACCGTGACCTCCGGCCCGCTGGAGCCCCACCACGTGCAGATCACCACCCCCACCGGACACACCCACCACTCCCGCGCCCCCGACTCCACCCGAGCACGCGCCGACTGGATCCAGATCGAACCCGGCCGCTGGATCCTCGCCGCCTGACGAGGCGCGCGGGTCGTCAGGCCGCTGCGCTCACGGCTGAAGGAGGTCGAGCAGGTGCCGGGCCTGGTCCTCGCAGGAACCGGGCGGGTTCCGGCGCCAACCGCTGTTCCCGGGAAGCAGCATATACGGTGAAGAGGCGAACCGGCGCCGGTGCTGACCACCTGCGTACGTTGAGCACCGGTCAGCTCGAGGTCGCGATAGCGCTGGCACGTCGAGGCAGCGACCGAGTCGTGACGAGGCGTGCCCAGTGATGTCGGCCACCTGTACGCCAGTCCACGCTCCGAACTCTCCCAGCTCAGGCGGCAGGTCTCGCCGTCCCAGGAGGACGTTGTCAGAGGTTGCCGTCGCCCACGGCGATGACAGGGTCGATCAACCAGTCCTCCTGCGGGTGCTGGTCGAGCCAGGCTCGTGCGACGTCGACGGCACAGACGCACGAGCCTGGGTCCGGCGCACTGCCCCCACTTTGCACGCTTCGGACAGCCACGGCCTGAAAACGCCGGAACGACACTGGCTCCAGCACCGCACGCGCCCGTCCACCGGCAACGGCGCGGCGAACAGCCGCTGCGCTGCCGTCGCGAGTGCGACTGCCTGAGGGCGCGAGACCGGCCTGCTCAACGATGACCCACCCGGGACATGGTCACGTCGGTCGCCCGCCCAGCACACCTCGCGAGATCGGTCGCGGCGCCAGGCCCGCGCGTGCCTGGGCGGAGGCACGATCGCGGCCCACTCCCGCTCCGGCTCCCCCTCCGACCACGACACGTAGACCTTGCGCACCACGTCCCCGGCCATCTCGATGTCGTGGGTGTGCGGCACGGACGGAACGCTACTCATCGCGACGGAGGCCCCCGCTACGCCGCGAACCCGCGCGCCGGCGTCCACACGAGGCGGTCGCCGACGCGGAGCCCGTCGTCGTCGCCGATCGGCTCTCCCTCCACGCCGCGGAGGTACGCCGACTCCCAGCTCTCGAGGTCGGCCGAGACGGCCACCGCGAGACCGTCGCGGCAGCCCATCAGCACGGCGTAACCGTCCGGCCCGACCTCGGTGCCGTCCATCCACCGGCACCCGCTCCGAGCAGGTGCGACGTCGAGCACCGTGGGATCGCTCCAGTGCTCCTGTCCGAGCAGGTGGCTCTGGACCTGGATCCGCCGACCGTCGGGCGACCCGAACGCGATGTCGTTCCAGTGCACGAAGCCCGCGATCGACGTGTCGCAGCACCCGCGGTCGACGTCGATCGGCGCGAGCCCGCTCGCGTCGCGAGCCGTCGCGCGCCAGGGCCCCGAGCTGTCGCCGACGAACCAGAAGGTCGTCGCCCGGTGGTCCTCGGCGTTCACCTGGACCCAGCTGTCGCCCCACGTCGCGAGGTAGGTGCGGCAGTCCGAGAGCGACCGGCCGCGGATCGGTTCGGTGTGCCGCGCGCGCATGGTCAGGTCGGCGGACCCGGGAGCGCTGGTGAGCAGGGCGAAGGTGCAGCTGTCTCGCGAGGGCGTCGAGCTGACGATCCGCAGTGACCCGTTCGGCGCGAGCACCGGCTCCGACGGGGAGGTCCGGTGCAGGTCGAAGCCCGGGTGGCCGCGCCACGGCTCCGTCCCGAAACCCCGACCGGTCGACCACAGGAGCACACCCTTGCGGGACTGGCCGAGATAGGCCGTGGCGCCGTCCGGCGTGACCTGGGCCTCGGTGCTCGACCCCGCGTGCGCGTCGCAGGTCCGGTCGCGGCAGACCACCGCCACCTGGAGGTTGCCGATGTCGCTGTCGTCGTGGACGTCGTCGGTGTAGGTCTCGACGATGGCGACCGTCCCGCCGCCGTACCGCACGGTGTTCTCGATCGCCCGCATGTCCGGGTCGTCCCAGACGGTCTCCGGCGACGTCCAGCCGTGCCCGTCCGGGTCGCGCCACTGCACGACCAGCCGGTGACCGTCGGGGGAGCCCAGGGCGAGCTGGGCGTCACCGTCGGGCAGGTTCACGTAGACGCTCGGCTCACCCGTGCGGTCGTCGTACTGCTCGAGGTCGTGGCCGTACTCCCCGCCGTCGCGCCACATCGACCAGCCGACGACCACGCCGGCGCCGAGCGTCAGGAGGACGAGCACCGTGACGAACCACCCCCGACGCATGCCTGCACCCTAGGCAAGCCACGGAAACCGGCCGCTGCGTCAACTCGAGACTGTCGAGGCCGTGCCCGGAACTCTCGACTCGACCGACGGAACTCTCGACTCGACCGACGGAACTCTCGACTCGACGGAGGGACGGCGTCAGGGCCATCTTCTCGCGAATCCCTTCCATACCCCCATGGGTATGTCTATGATACCCCCTGGGGTATCAAGCCGGACCTCGCTCACTCTCTGATGAAGAAGGAATCCGCGCATGGCTCGTGTCGTCGTCCTCGGTGCCGGGATCTCAGGCCACACCGCCGCACTCCACCTCCGGCGCAAGCTGCGACGCGAGCACGAGGTGGTCGTGGTGTCCCCGAACGCCGACTACAACTGGATCCCGTCGAATATCTGGGTCGGGGTCGGCCGGATGACGTCGCAGCAGGTGACGTTCCCGCTCGCGCCGGTCTACCGGCGCAAGAAGATCGACTTCCGCCAGGCCCGGGCGGTCTCGATCCGACCGGAAGGCACCGGCAGCAGCGGTCGGCCCACCGTCGAGATCGAGTACACGCTCCCCGGACGTGCGGGCGAGCTGGAGCAGGTGGAGTACGACTACCTGATCAACGCCACCGGGCCGAAGCTGAACTTCGCGGCCACGCCGGGGCTCGGTCCCGACGGTGGCCACTCGCTGTCCGTGTGCACGGCCGACCATGCCGCGGAGACCGCCGTTCGGTTCGCGGAGGTCATCGCCAAGCTCGAGGCCGGCGAGCGCCAACGCCTGGTGATCGGGGTCGGCCACGGGATGTGCACCTGTGAGGGCGCCGCCTTCGAGTACGCCTTCAACGTCGAGCACGAGCTGCGCACCCGCGGTCTGCGCGATCGGGCCGAGGTCATCTACCTGACGAACGAGCACGAGCTCGGCGACTTCGGGGTGGGCGGGATGACCTTCGAGCAGAACGGCTTCGTCACCAACAGCCAGCTCTGGACCGAGTCGCTGTTCCGCGAGCGCGACGTCACGGCGATCGTCGGTGCGCACGTCCAGCGGGTCGAGGAGGGCAAGATCTTCTACGAGACCCTCCAGGGCGAGGAGGGTGTGCTCGAGTTCGACTTCGCGATGCTGCTGCCGCCGTTCAAGGGTCAGGACCTCCACGCGTTCGACCGATCGGGCCAGGACATCACCGACGTCCTGTTCGCACCGAACGGGTTCCTCAAGGTCGACGCCGACTACACGCCGAAACCGTACGAGGACTGGAGGGCGTCGGACTGGCCGAGCACGTACGCCAACCCCACCTACGGCAACGTCTTCGGCGTCGGGATCGCCTTCGCGCCACCGCACCAGATCTCGCGTCCGCGCAAGACCGCGGGCGGCACCGTCATCACGCCGGCGCCGCCGCGGACCGGCATGCCGTCGGGGCTCATGGGTCGCCAGGTCGCCCTCAGCATCGTCGACATGATCCAGGCCGGTGCCACCGCTCCGACCCGCACGGCGTCGATGAGCTCGATGGGCGCCGCCTGCGTCGCCTCCGCGGGCGCCGGGGTCTTCAAGGGCACTGCGGCCTCGATGACGATGTTCCCGGTCGTCCCCGACCGGGAGTCCTACCCCGAGCACGGGCGCAGCCTCCAGGACACGACCGGGGAGATCGGCCTGGCGGGGCACTGGGTCAAGCACTTCCTGCACTACATGTTCATCTACAAGGCCAAGGCCCTGCCGGGCTGGTCGCTGATCCCGGAGTGAGGGCCCCGATGTCCCAGAACGAGTCGAATCGCGCCGCCGCGCCCGCCACGCCCGCCGAGCCCGTCGCCTACCCTGGGGAGCTGGGCGACTCGATCGCGCCGGCACCGACGCCGGGCACCGTGCGGATGCGGACCAACGTGCCCTACCAGCTGTACCGGTTCGCCCGGGTCAACATGCGGATGGCGAAGATGATCCGCCGCTCGCACACGCACTAGCAGGGCCGAGGTGGCAGCAGCCTCCCGCGCTCCGGCCGCCCTCGTCGTCGGCGACATCGAGGCGGCCCGATTGACCTGCACGGCGCTCGGACGGCACGGCGCCCGGACCCAGCACCTGCTGCGACCGTCCGACGGCGAGCTCCGCGCGGCGCTCGCCGCCGGGGTCGACGCGGTGGCGATCGTGGTCCGCGGCGACGTGAGTGCGCTCCGGTACGCGCTGCTGGTCGCGCACCTGCGGCCCGGTGTCCGCCTGATGGTGACGATGTTCGACCGGACGCTGGGCGAGGAGCTGCAACGGGCGGTGCCGACCTGCACGGTCACGTCACCGGCGGACATCGCCGTGCCCGCCGTCATCGGTGCCTGCCTGGGCCAGGAGGAGCTGGCCGTGTACGGCCACGCGGGTGCGGCGAGGGCGGTCCGTGACACCGCGGAGGGGCCCGTCGTCGTGGAGCGTCCGCCGCAGCCGCGGTCGCTCCGCCGGTTCGCCCTGAGCGCACGGTCGCAGCTCCGGCCCCAGGACGATGCGTCACGGATCCTGCTCGGCGGTCTGCTCGGGCTCGCCGTGATCCTGGTGGCCGACTGGCTCCTGGGGATCCTGTTCCTGCACGAGACCGTCGTCGGTTCGCTCTACGGCGCCAGCCGCGTCGTCGCGACGGTCGGCCCGGGTGCGGACGAGGAGGGCTCGCCGCAGTGGTACCTGGTGGTCTCCAGCCTGCTCATGCTGGCGGCGATCGCCCTGGCGGCGGTCTTCACCGCCGGCGTCGTGAACCGGCTCCTCTCGCGGCGGACGATCGCCCTGGTCGGACGTCGGACGCTGCCACTCGAGGACCACGTGGTCGTGGTCGGCCTGGGCCAGGTCGGCCTGCGACTGGCAGCGACGCTGAGGTCGCTCGACGTACCCACGCTGGTGGTCGAGCGGGAACCGATCCCGGCCAACCTGGCGATGGCGAAGGCAGCGAGGATTCCGGTGCTCGTCGGGCCGGCGAACGAGCCGGCCGTGATGGTCCGGGCGAACCTCGCCCGGGCCAGGGCCCTGGCCGCGATGGGCTCGCGCGACCTCGACAACGTCGAGGTCGCCATCACCGCCCGAGCCGTCGCTCCCGCGACCCCGGTGGTCGTGCGCGCCGGCGAGGACGACGTGATCGCGGAGACGCGCTCCCTGTTCGCGATCGGCGAGGTCCGCGACGTCCCGTCCCTCACCGCCGCGGCCGTGACGCTCGCGCTCCTGGGGCGACGCGCGGACGTCGTCTACGCCCGCGGCACACAGCTGTGCGCGCACGAGGACGGCGTCGAGGTCCCCGTCGCCCTGGGTCCGAGGTGCCGGTGCTGAGCACCGCCCGCCCCCCGAGATGTGCTCGACCGACACGAGAGGAACTGTCATGACCATGACCGAAGCGCCGACCGGCGTGCCCACCGAGAGCTTCGTCGCGGTGCCGATGCCGCGGATCGGTGACCAGGCACCCGCCTTCACGGCCACCACCACGCAGGGCGCGATCACGTTCCCGGCCGACTTCGCCGGCCGGTGGGTGATCCTCTTCAGCCACCCCGCCGACTTCACGCCCGTGTGCACGACCGAGTTCATGACCTTCGCGTCGATGCAGGACGAGTTCGAACGCCTGAACACGGCGTTGGTGGGTCTGTCCGTGGACGGTCTCTACAGCCACATCGCCTGGCTGCGGACGATCAAGGAGCGCATCACCTTCCGCGGCATGGCGGACGTCGAGGTCACGTTCCCGCTGATCGACGACGTCGGGATGGCCGTCGCCCGGAAGTACGGGATGATCATGCCCGGCGAGGACTCCACCAAGGCCGTCCGCGCAGTGTTCGTGATCGACCCGGCCGGCATCATCCGCGCGATCATCTACTACCCGCTGAGCACCGGTCGCAACTTCCAGGAGCTCCGGCGCCTGGTCATCGCCCTGCAGGCGGCGGACGCGCTCGAGATCGCGACGCCGGCCGACTGGGTCCCGGGCGAGCCGGTCATCGTTCCGCCGCCGGGGTCGTGCGGCACGGCGAAGGAGCGGGTCGAGGACCCGTCGGTCCGGGCGGTCGACTGGTTCTTCGCGACCAAGGACGTCAGCGAGGCCGCCGTGATGGAGGCCATCGACTCCTGACGGGGCCGTGCGCGGCGGCGCCATCTGCGGGATGCTTGCGGCCATGGTGTTCCTGGTCCCGCGCCAGCTGCGGATGACCGGCATGACCGGTGACGTCCCCTACTACGGCGGGCGGATGACGCCGGCCCAGGCCTACGCCGCCTCGCACCGGCGGCCCGCGCCGCCTGCCCCGCCGCCCCGCCGGCGGCGGCGCCGCGCGAGGACCCGGTCGAGGCGCTCGACCGGCTGCTCGCCTCCGGCGTGCTCACCCAGGAGGAGTACGACGACCTGCTGGCCCGGGTGGGGGAGCGGTCGTGAGCGGTCCGGTGCAGCTGCTCGTCGTGGGCTTCGAGCAGCCGGTCTTCTCGGGCGCGGTGCTCGAGGAGCTGGGGCGGCTTCGCGAGGCCGGTGTGGTGCGCCTGGTCGACGTGCTGCTCGTGCACCGTGACGAGGACGGCAGCTTCGACACCCTCCCGCCGCCGGCGGGCTTCGACCCCGACCTGGGTCGGCTCGCCGCCGATCTGCTGGGTGTGCCTGCGGGGGACGCCGAGGGGACCGCGGACCCCGGGGTGGCCGGCGAGGACGGCACTTGGTCGCTCGCCGACGCCATCCCACCCGGGACGATGGCGGCGGTGGCGCTGCTGGAGCACGTGTGGGCCGAGCCGCTGGTCGGCGCGATCCGGGGCGCCGGCGGACAGCCGCTGGCCGAGGGGTGGCTGGCCGCCGAGGACCTCGTGGATCTCGGCGTGGACCTCGGCGTGGACCTCGGCACCGACCCGGGAATGCAGTAGCCCGGGCGGACGCGGTACCACACCCAGATCCGCGTCGACGCCCGGGCACGGCATCAATCTCTCGCGTCCGCGGCCGCTCCCCACAGGACCGAACGGACGGGTTTGGCCGGGTCTTTGGTCCTCGCCGGTCCCGAATGGTCCCGAATGGCTCCAGGATGGATCGGGCACGTCCACCATGCAGTCGGCCCGCGGCGGGCGCACAGGTCCGGCGACTACGGTGCCGGGCGTCCGCCGACGGGGGTGTTGGAGGAGGAACCGCATGAAGCCCGTGCTCCACGGGAGCCGTCGGCGCAGCCTCGCCGCCGCGGCGGTCGCGACCGCCGGCGCGCTGGTGACGCTCGTCTACGGGGTGTCGACGGTCTACATCTCGCTAGAGACGACCCACGGAGCCGGATGGGTCGTGCCGGTGCTCGCCGGGTGCCTGGCCGTCGTGCTCATGGCGGTCGGGGTCGTCCTGCTCAGCCGCGCCGTCGCCCGGGGCGCCGACGACCGCTGAGCGGGACCCCGCGGAGCGGGAGCCGGCCGAGGAGCGCAGGCCCAGGACGCCGGCGACGACGGCCAGCCAGGCCGTCGTGTAGCAGAGGCTGGTGAGCACGTCGGTGACGTGGTGGGCGCCCTGGTAGAGCCGGGAGAGCGCGACGAAGACCGGCACCAGCACCAGCACCCACACCCACGGCCGGGTGCGCGGCGCCAGCCACCAGCAGAGCAGCGCGGTGCCGCAGTACACGGCGATGGCGGTGGCGACGTGGCCCGAGGGATAGCTGTGGTCGGGCACCAGGCCCGGGTCGAGGATGCGCACCGGCGGGCGCTGCCGGGTGATCAGGGTGGTCGTCACCCAGTAGAACCCGCCGATCCCGGCGACGAGCAGCGCGAAGAACGCCGCCGGCCGGATCGACCGCTTGACCAGCGAGACCACCGCCGCGACGACGGCGGCGACGCCCATCCCCACCGGGGTCTCGCCCAGGAAGGTGCCGACGTCGGCCGCCCGGTCGAGCTCCGGCGTGCGCTCGTCGGCGAACCAGCGCGCGGTGTCGTTGTCCCAGGGGTCCACGCTCGAGGCCAGGGCGTGCGTGATCAGCCAGCCGACCCCGAGGACCACCGCGAGGATGATCGTCCAGGCCACCAGCACGGTCGCCGCAGCGCCGAGCCTCCCTCTCGTCGTACGCTCCACGACGTCCTCGTTCCCCCGGACGGGCGGGCTCACTCCTGGAGCCGCCGCCCGTCGAGTCGGGAGCTCCGTCAGCCGGGCACCGCGAAGGTGTCGGTGCGGCCGTCGGCCCAGACGACCAGCCCGCTGCGCCCGGGCCGGGTGCGCAACCACGCGAGCGCGTCGTGGCCCATCGCGTACGCCGCGGTGGCGTCGATGTCGGCCCAGGTGAGGTCGGCGGCCACCACGGTCACCGATGCCACGCCCTGGGGTGGGTGCCCGGTCCCGGCGTGCACGACGTGCGCGCCGCGGTGGGCGCCGCCCGAGGTGGCGACGGCGCCGTGGCGCACCGGTACGACGGCGAGCACCCGGCTGGGGTCCCGCGGGTCCTCGATGCCGATCCGCCAGGGCTCTGCGTCGGGGTCGCGCACCTCGCAGACCATGTCGCCGCCGCCCGAGAGGCAGTAGTCGGTGCCGGCCAGGTCGTCGAGCGCGTGCGCCGCGCGCTGCACGGCCCAGCCCTTGACGACGCCGTCGGTGTCGAGCGGCACGCCGGGACGCCGTACGTCGAAGGCGCCGCCGGACGCCCGCCGCGCCTCCTCGCCGAGCGCCAGCACCTCCGCGACCTCGCGTGGGCAGTCGTCGACGCCGATCTCGCCGCGGCCCAGGCGGGAGATGAAGGTGTCGGGCCGGTAGCGGCTGAAGACCCGGTCCACCTCGCGCAGCACCGCCAGCACCTCGGCCCAGGCGGCGTCGGCGCGGACACCGGTCGCGTGCGGGCCGCGCAGCGCCAGGCTGATCGGCAGGCCCATCACCATCTCGACCCGGCGGTGGACCGGCGTCGGCGTCGTGGCGGGTGGCACCGGCGTCGGCGTCACAGCCCCGCCTGGTCGAGCGCGCTCTGGAGGGACTGGATGTAGCCGGCGCTGGTGTAGGTGGCGCCGCTGACCATGTCGATGTTCGCGCTCTGCTGGTCGATGGTCTCCTGGATCAGGATCGGCAGGGCGTAGCGAGCGATCTCGACGTCCTGGCTGTTGCCGTTCGGGTACTGCGGCACCGCGACGTCGGTGATCTTCCCGTCCGCGATCGCGAGCTGGACCTGGACCGGACCCCACTGGGTCTGGGCGACGTCACCGGTGACGGTCGACGTCGTCGGCCTGGTGCTCGACGAGCCGCCCGACGAGCCGCCCGACGAGCCGCCGGAGCCGCCCGAGGACTGGCTCCCCGAGTCGCCGGGCCCGGACTGGCCACCCGCGGCGCCGGACCGCCCGGCGCCCGAGATGACCGCGGCGGGGTTCGCGGACGCGAGCGGTCCGGACGTCGAGGTGTGGTAGCCGAACAGCAGGACCAGCACGGACACGGTGCTGAGGATCCACAGGACGGTGCGTCTCATGTCGGTCACCACGCGAAGGTCTCGACGTGGAGCTGCTCGGGCGGCAGCCCGGAGGCGAGCAGGTCACGGGTGACCAGGTCGGCCCACACCGCGGGCCCGCAGACATAGACGTCGCGGTGGGCGATGTCGGGGACCCAGCCCCGCAGGGCGTCGAGGTCGGAGAACGGGGCGACACCGTGCGGCAGCCACGACCAGTCGGCACGTCGGTGACCCGGTAGACGCAGCACCTGCAGGCCACGTTCGTGGCAGAGCTGGTCGACCTCGCGCGCGAACAGGGGCGTGTCGCCGTACCGCTCCACGTAGATGGCGTCGCCGGGGGCGTACGACATCTCCTCGGCCAGCGCGCGGAGCGGCGCCATGCCGACGCCGGCGCCGATGAACGCGACGCGGCGCTGGGTCCGGGCGCGGGCGCTCATCCGCCCGTAGGGGCCCTCGACCACGACGCGGGTGCCCGGGGTGAGCCGGTGCACGTCTCGGCTGCCGTCGCCGACGTCCTGGACGGTGATGCGCAGGCTGCGTCCGTCGGGGGCGGCCGACAGGGAGAACGGGTTGGCGCGGGACCACCCGGGCCTGCCCAGGAAGCGCCAGGTGAAGAACTGGCCCGCCTCCACCGGCATCCGGTGCAGGGCGCGTCCGCTCATGTAGACCGACGCGATGCCGGGCGCCTCGGCGACGACGGAGGTGACCTTGAGCTGGTGCCGCGCCGATCGCCAGAGCGGCAGCGCGACCCGCCAGATGAGGACGGAGCCGGCCGCCACGGCCCACGCGGTCCACCAGAAGACGGTGCGCGCGGGGGAGGCGAGGAACTCGTGGCCGGTCCACAGCTGGTGGGGCAGCGCCAGACCGACGCCGAGGTAGGCGTAGAGGTGGAGCAGGTGCCAGGACTCGTACCGGATCCGTCGGCGCGCGGCACGGATGCTGGTGCCGACCACGAGGAAGAGGCAGACCGTCCCGGCGACCGCGAGCAGCATGCCCGGGTCCTGCCACATCAGCGTCCAGAAGGTCCCGGGCACCGCGCCGAGCGAGCCGACGGCGTACCCCCAGGTGATGAGCACGATGTGGGCGAGCATCAGGTTGAAGCCGGTGAAGCCGACGACCCGGTGCATCCGCGCCAGGCGGTCCTGCCCGAAGGCCCGCTCCAGGGCGGGCACCCGGGCCATGAGGACGACCTGGGCGAGCAGCAGGACCGACGCCACCAGACCGGTCAGCCGGCCCACGGAGGTGAGGGCGCCGACGGTGGTCGCGAGGTCCGTGATGCCGCCGCCGGCTGCCCACCAGTAGGTCACCAGGAGCAGCGAGAGCCACAGCGTCGCGCCGGCGACGAGCCGGATCGTGCTGTCGAGGCGGGCCCTGGTCCCGCTCACGCGGTGCTGCAGCGGGAGCACTGCGCGAGCGGGCGTCATCGTGGTCACGTCAGTCCTCGTCGTGGTCGCCGAAGTCACCGTCGTGGTCGCCCGGGCCGTCGTCGTCACCGGGGAAAGCGCCGGGCGCCCCGGGAAGGGTGCCCTGGCCGTCGCCGTGCCAGGCCTGGTCGACCTGGAAGCCCGAGCGGTGGTCGTCGAGGCTCGCGCGTCCGACCGCGAAGGCGCCCGCGCCGACCAGGACCAGGGCGGCCGCGGCGACACTGGCGGTCAGTGCCGTGCGTCCGGGCGCGCCGTGCTCCGCCGCCGGCGCGCCGGCGGGCCGACAGGCGGGCTGACAGGCGCAGCGGCGGCCGGCAGGACGACCGGAGGCACCGGGGTGGACGGCTCCCACCGGTTCCCGCTGGACGCCCCCAGGGGCGCGGTCTCGGAGTGCGGGCCGTCGGGGTCGGGCTGGACGGGCTGGTCGGGGCTGGTGTTCTCGGGCACCGGGGTCTCCTCGTGATGATGGTGACTCTCACGATGCCGAGGCCCCTTGGGCGGACGCTGGGTCGTTCCTGTCGGTTTCCTGTGAGCCCGTCACGACGGACTCGACGGACGTCCGCCGGGCCGGGGAGGTCGAGCGGCCCGGCGGCGTCCGTTCAGCCCGCGCGGAGAGGGAGGGGTGCGCGGGCGTGCTCGGTGAGGAGGGCGAGGAGGCGGGTGCGGGCCCGGGGGTGCGAGAGCGCCGACGGGTCGGCGAGGAGCTCGCGGTAGGCGTGCACGAGCGCCTCCTCCGCGTCGGGGAGCGAGGCGTGGAGACACCGGGCGAGCCGCCACGCGACCGGAGCGGTCTCGTCGTAGAACTGCTGGGTCGTCCGCGGGGCTGCCACGGGTGCCGTCATCGCGCGCCTCCTTTGCGAACGTCGTGTTGAGGTTTACTCTGAACAATATGAACGACTCGTTCAAGTTTGCGCAAGGGCTGCTCACCATCGGCGACCTCGCCGAGCGCACCGGGGTGGCCCCGGCGACGCTGCGCATGTGGGAGCAGCGCCACGGGTTCCCGGTGCCGGAGCGGCTGCCGAGCGGCCACCGGCGCTACCGGGAGACCGACGTGCCGGTGGTCTCCGACGTCCTGCGGCGCCGCGAGGACGGCACTCGCCTCGACGTCGCGATCGACCGCGCGGTCGCGCAGGTCCGGGCCGAGGCGGAGCCGGCGGCCGCGTCGGTCTACGCCGAGCTCCGGCGCCGGCACCCCGCGCTGCAGGCGCACCGGCTGCGCAAGGACACGCTCAAGGCGCTGTCGTGGGCGATCGAGGACGAGTTCTGCGCCCGCGCGACCCGGCCGCACCTGTTCGGCGCCTTCCAGCGCGCGGAGTTCTGGCGGCCTGCCCGGTCGCGGTGGCGCGAGCTCGCGCGCGTCGCGCGGTCGGCGTTCGTCCTGGTCGACGAGCCCGGGGAGGTGGCGGCGACGGGCTCACCGAGGTGGCCCTGGCGCCGGGTCGCCGATGCGCCGGGAGTGGGTCGTGGTGTGCGACTCCACCGAGCTGCCGGCCGCGCTGAGCGCCTGGGAGCTGCCCGGTCAGGACGACGTCCGCGACGGGGACCGGCTCTTCGAGAGCGTGTGGACGGTCGACCCGGTGGCGGTGCGCGACGCCGCCCGGGTGTGCGCCCGCACCGCCCAGGAGGTGGGCGCCGCGGAGGCCGCCCCCGTGCTCTTCGACCTCGCCGGTCCGGCACCGGGTGGCGTCGCCGACCTCGCCTCGGTGACCACGCTCTTCAACCGGGTCGTCGCGTAGTCGTCGACGCGCCGCGCCGCAGCTGACCCGCGGCCCAGCGGGGACGCGCCCGCTCGGCGGACTGGGTCGCGGCGGGTGGAGCGACGTCCACCGGTCGAAACCGCCGCCGAGCGGTGCCCTGCGCGCCGCGCCCCGGCCCCGTCGTTCGCTCCCGCCCCAGGCGCGGGGTGCGACCGACGGACCTCACCTGGTCGTGATGCCGGTCCCGCGCCGCACCTGGGCCCAGATGACCGGCATCACCGGCCGGCGCCGGACGCCTCCGCGGCTGGTGGGTCACGGACTACCGGTCGTGCGCCGCGTCGTCCGCCACGCCCGGGCGATGGGCGCCGCGCTGGCCGACCTGTTCGACCACGAGCTGCCGATCCGGGCGATGTACCGCGTCGACCGCTTCGGCTGGGGGGCGCGATCGCGCGGCGGTGACGACTACGCCTCGATGGCGGCCGGCAACACCTCGGCCTTCAACTGCCGTGACGTCACCGGTCGTCCGGGCGTGCGGTCTCCGCACAGCTGGGGGCGGGCGCTGGACCTCAACACCTGGGAGAACCCCTACCGCTCGGCGCGGGGGATCGTGCCGAACGCCTGGTGGCAGGGGCACTCGCACCCACGGGTTGCCTGGCGGGCGCGCTCGCACGCGGTCGTGCGGCTGATGGCGCGGCACGGGTTCCGCTGGACCTACGGCCTCGGCGACACCCAGCACTTCGACCACGTCGGCAGCCGCGCCCGGGCCCTGGTCCCCCCGCGGCCCTGCGACCGGTACTGTGACTGAGCGGGGTCGCGCGTCCGGGACCGAGGTTAGATTCGGCACCGTGAGCAGCGACCCGGACTGCGTGTTCTGCGCCATCGTCGCCGGTGACGTCCCGGCCGACGTCGTGCTCGACGAGCCCGACCTGCTGGCCTTCCTGGACCGGCGGCCCCTCTTCAAGGGCCACACGCTGCTGGTGCCGCGCGACCACGTCCCCACCCTGCTGGAGCTGCCGCCCGCGCTCCGCGACCCCTTCCTCGGCGCCGGGCAACGGCTCGCCGCGGCGATGGTCGACGAGCTGGGCGCCCAGGGCAGCTTCGTCGCCATGAACAACGTCGTGAGCCAGTCCGTCCCGCACCTCCACCTGCACGTCGTGCCCCGCACCAAGGGCGACGGGCTGCGCGGGTTCTTCTGGCCCAGGACCAGGTACGCCGACGGCGAGGCCGCCGTGTACGCCGCCCGCCTCCGTGCGGCGACGCCTGGCCCCTGAGTCGCGGTCGACCCGGTGACGAGCCGGTTCCGGGGTCGCCTAGGCTGAGGTTCCGACGGGTCCGACCCTCGGGCTCGCCGGAGCCACGAGGAGCCACATCCATGGGTCGTTATGACGGACGGGTCGTTGTCGTCACCGGAGCCGCACGCGGCATCGGCTTCGGGACCGCGACGCGGTTCGCCGAGGAGGGCGCGTCGGTCGCCATCCTCGACCTCGACGAGGCGAGCGCCGCGGAGGCGGCCGCGAAGCTGCCGCTGACCGAGGGCGCGAAGTCCGTCGGGATCGGCTGCGACGTCAGCTCCGCCGAGTCCGCCGAGGCCGCGGTCGAGCGGGTCGTCTCCGAGCTCGGGGGCATCCACGTGCTCGTCAACAACGCCGGCATCACGCGCGACAACCTGCTGTTCAAGATGACCGAGGACGACTGGGACCTGGTCATGAACGTCCACCTGCGCGGTGCGTTCCTCATGACCCGCGCGGCGCAGAAGCACTTCGTCGCGCAGAAGTACGGCAAGATCCTCAACCTCTCCAGCGTCTCCGCGCTGGGCAACCGCGGCCAGGCCAACTACTCCGCCGCGAAGATGGGCGTGCAGGGCCTGACCCGGACCCTCGGCATCGAGCTCGGCCCCTTCGGCATCAACGCCAACGCGATCGCACCCGGGTTCATCGTGACCGAGATGACCGACGCGACCGCGCGCCGGCTCAAGCTCGAGCCCGAGCAGCTGCAGCAGATGAGCGCCGAGGCGAACCCGGTCAAGCGCGTCGGCTACCCCGCCGACATCGCCGCCGCGGCGGCGTTCCTGTGCAGCGACGAGGCGTCGTACATCACCGGCCAGACCCTCTACGTCGACGGCGGCGCCAAGCTGGGATAGCGCGTCTCGCGCCGTTCGCACGGTGTGGGCGCGCCTCCCCCGCGGGAAGCGCCCGCGCCTGCACACTCGGAAGTCGACCGGAATACACAAGTTTCACGAATCGGAGCGAACCGTGCGCCGTGCCTCCCTGACCACCGCCCTCCTCCTCACCGCGAGCCTGGCGCTCGTCGGCTGCGGAGGCGGCAGCGACGACTCGGGGGACGAGACGCCGGCCGCGCAGCAGGTCGCGGGCGGCGACGAGCTCGCGTCGACCTGGCCGATGACGGGCCTGCCGGTGACCGGCGACGAGGAGGCGGCGCAGGACCACCCCGTCATCGTCGCCAAGATGGACAACACCGAGGCCAGCGCCCCGCAGATCGGGCTCGGCTCGGCCGACCTGGTGGTCGAGGAGCTCGTGGAGGGCGGCCTGACCCGGCTGGCGGTGTTCTACTACTCCGACCTGCCCGAACGGGTCGGGCCGGTCCGTTCGATGCGCGCGAGCGACATCGGCATCGTCTCGCCGGTCGACGCGACCATCGCGACCAGTGGAGGCGCGGGTGTCACGATCGGGCTGATCAAGAAGGCCGGGATCCCCTTCTACACCGAGGGGTCGGAGGGCTTCGCCCGCGACAGCTCGCGCAGCGCGCCGTACAACCTCTTCGCGAACCTGCAGGACGTCGGGTCCGAGGCCCAGCTCGACGAGGCCACCCGCCCGGAGAACTACCTGCCGTGGGGGAGCGAGGACGACTTCCCGGCCGGGCAGCCGGCGAAGACGATCGCGGCCAGCTTCGGCGCGGGCCACACGACCAACTGGTCCTACGACGGCAAGGGCTACGTCAACCAGAACACCTTCGCCGAGCAGGGCGACACCTTCCCGGCCGACACGGTGCTCGTGCTGCGGGTGCAGGTGGGCGACGCCGGCTACCTCGACCCGGCGGGCAACCCGGTGCCCGAGACGAAGTTCGCCGGCAAGGGCGAGGCGATGGTCTTCCACGACGGCCGCCTGGTCCGCGGGACCTGGGAGAAGAGGGACCTCGGTTCGCCGATCACGCTCTCGACCAAGGCCGGCAAGCTGACCGTGCCGGCCGGCCACACCTGGATCGAGCTGGTGCCCGCCGCGAACGGCGACGTCACGTTCCAGAAGTAGTCCCGGCCGTCGTCGAGACCACCTCGCCGGAGGGCAGCTGCACGCCCGTCTCGGCGAGCGCCTGGAAGCCGGCGAGGATGAAGCCGATCGCGGTCTCGACGTTCGCGGCCGCGACCTCGGGGTCCTCGGCCCCGGAGACCGACTCGCCGGCCGAGGACATCGCGCCGAAGAAGATGCGGGCGAAGGTCTGCTGCAGGTCCTCGTCGAGCTCCCACTTCCCGGCCGCGAGGACCGACCGCACGATCTCCAGGACGTTGGCGAAGGTGGAGCGCTCCTCCTGCTCGCGGAACCGTTCGTAGCCCAGGACCGAGGGGCCCTCCTGGATGACGATCCGCCGGTAGCGCGGCTCCTGCACCACCTCGAGAAAGGCCCGCAGGCCGGCGGTCGCCTTCTCCCACGGGTCGCGGTGGCCCTTGAGCGCCCGCTGGATCGCGCGCGACGCGTCGTCCTCGACGCGCTCGAAGACCGCCTCGAAGAGGGCCTGCTTGCCGCTGAAGTGGTGGTAGAGCGCCCCCTTGGTCACCCGCGCGCCCGCCACGATCGCGTCGAGGGACGTCGCGGCGTAGCCCGCCTGGGTGAAGAGCTCCTCGGCGACGTCGACCAGCGCCCGCTTGGTGGAGGCGGAGTACTGCTGGCGCCGGCTGGCGCCCGGGACGCCCGGGACCTTCGGGACGAGCTTGCTGACCGAGGACTTGCCCATAGTCCCGGGAGCCTAGTACCGACCGTCGGTACGGCGTGATCCGGATCACGAGGGAAGCGTTTGCATACCGGGAGTACGTCTCCGTACCGTGGGTACGTACTTACGGTATGTAAGTTCCCCCGAAGGAGCACACCCATGACCTGGACGTCGTTCCACTCCCGCGGAGAGATCCTCCGCGACGTGATCGCCGTGGCGGACCAGCGCCGCGACGGCCTGCTGCCGACGGACGTCGACGGCGTCGCCGAGACCTTCGGCGACGACCTCGCGCTGCTCGGCGCCCTGCAGCTGCGCTGGCACACCCGCCTGGCCGGCCGCATCGAGCGCGAGCTGATGCGCCAGCCGATGGACCTCGAGGACGCCGTCGTGGCCGCCTGGCACGCGGCCGCCGACGAGCTGCCGGGCGTCCTGGCGATCGTCGACCACCACCGGGCCCAGCCCGCCGACGCCGCGATGGCGGACGCGATGGAGAAGTCCGTCGCCAAGGAGCGGATCCTGCTGGCCATGATGGCCGGCCGGGCCAGCGCCCCCGACGCCTCCGCCGTGCGGGTCGGCGCCGCCATCGAGAGCCGTGCCCGGGCGACCTACCGCCCGGTGCGCGTGCCGACCTCGCGCCGCAGCCCGCAGAGCGGGCTGCTCGACCGCCTCAAGGCGGCGCTCGCGGCCGCCTGACCGGTCGCGCCCCGACGCACGGCCCCGGGGTCGGTGCACCCTCCCTCCCAGCGGTCCTCCCACCGCTTCCACCGCACCGGCTCCGGGGCCGTCGTACGTCCGCGCACCACCCCGCGTACCACCCCGCGTACCACCCCACGAGTGCCCGGCGATGGGCCATGATGGAGCCATGACCCAGGCGCGGGCGGGCATGCTCCTGGTGGCGACGCCTGCCCTGCTCGACCCCAACTTCGCCGACACCGTGGTGCTCCTCCTCGACGTCGACGACCAGGGCGCGCTCGGGGTCGTGCTCAACCGTCCCTCGGGGGTGCCGGTGGCCGAGATCCTCGAGGGCTGGGACGAGCTGGTGGCCGAGCCCGAGGTCTTCTTCCAGGGTGGCCCGGTGAGCACCCAGGGCGCACTCGCGGTCGCGACGCTGCGAGCCGAGGACGACGTCCCCGTCGGCTTCCGGGCGGTCGAGGGCAGGCTCGGCCTGGTCGATCTCGACACCCCGCTCGAGCTGCTCGAGGGCAGCCTGGAGGGTCTGCGGATCTTCGCGGGATACGCCGGCTGGGGCGCCGAGCAGCTGGTCGGCGAGATCGAGGAGGGCAGCTGGTACGTCGTTCCCTCCCAGGTCGCCGACGTCTTCCGGCTCGACCCGACCGACCTCTGGCGCGACGTGATGCGCCGCCAGCCCGGCGAGCTCGCCTGGCACTCCACCCGCCCGATCGACCCCGACCTCAACTGACCCACCGCGGCCCGATCCCGGGCTGCTCAGGCGCGCACCAGGTGGTCGACGGCGAGGAAGTCGCGCCGCAGGTCGGCGGGGAGCCCCTCGAACGGCGAGGTCTGGGAGGCGTGCAGCGCGATCGCCTGCTCGCGGACGGCGAGGTGGGCAGCGCTGTCCAGGGTGAGCGAGACCTGGTCGTCGGGGGTGCCCAGCTCGGCGTACTGCAGGTGCGCCATGTCCGGCCGGGCCTGCGTCATGTGGGCGACCCACCGGTCCATCAGGCTGCGTGGCAGCGCCTGGAGGTACGCCGGGACGCCGCGCTCGGCCGCGACCGCGACCGCGGCGTCGCGCATCCGGCGGTGGTCACGGTGGCCGTCAGCGGCGTCGAGGCTGACCACGACGTCGGGGTCGACGTCCGCGGTCACCGTCCGCACCGCGTCGGTGACCGCGGCGGGGTCGACCGCGCACAGCGACCCGGGCGGCGGCTCGCCGTCCATGCCCGAGTCGACGAGGTCGAGCAGCACCACCCGGGCGACCCCGAGCAGCTGCGCGGCCTCGAGCAGCTCGCGCTCGCGGTGCTCGGCCAGCGGCCGGCCACCGAGGTCGAACCGCGGCGCGGGCTCACCGGCCTCGCCGCGGGTCGCGCACAGCACCGTGGTCTCCCAGCCCAGGCTCGCGGCGTGCGCGAGGACCGAGCCGCAGCCGAAGGTCTCGTCGTCGGGATGGGCGACCGCGACCAGCAGGCGTGGAGGTCGGTGGGCGGGAGCGACGTCGGGGAACACGGCAGGAGTGAACCCGACCGGGACCGGGGTGTCGAGCGGTTTCGGTGCCGTACCCTGGGGCCCGTGACCACCATCGGCTTCTCGACAGACACCGAGGTCCGCGAGGACCGACGTACCGTCCCGACCGACGAGGGTGACCACGAGCGGTTCTCCCACTACGTGGAGAAGGACAAGCTGACCGAGGCGATGGTGATGGGCACCCCCGTCGTCGCCCTGTGCGGGAAGGTCTGGGTCCCCAGCCGGGCGCCGGAGAAGTTCCCGGTGTGCCCCGAGTGCAAGGAAGTCTGGGAGTCGCTCCAGGACGACGCCGGCAAGGGCAGCGGCGGGTCAGGGTCCGGCGAGTGACGGATCGGCCCTCGGCCGACCCCCGCCCGCACGCGCTCACCCCGGCTTGGCCGGAGCGCGCTGCCTGGGGGACGGCGACCTCGCTGCGCGCGTGGCAGACAGCGGCGATGCGGCAGTACGTCGACGCCCATCCGCGCGACTTCCTGACCGTCGCGACCCCGGGCGCCGGCAAGACCACGTTCGCCCTCACGGTGGCCGCCGAGCTGCTCGGGAGGCGGATCGTCGACCGGGTCACGATCGTGGCGCCGACCGAGCACCTCAAGCTGCAGTGGGCCGAGGCGGCGGCCCGCGCCGGCATGCCGATCGACCCGACGTACGCCGCCGGCAAGGGGAAGACGTCGCAGGAGTACGTCGGCATCGCGGTGACCTACGCCGGCGTCGCGGTCAACCCGCTCGCGATGCGGATCCGCACCGAGCGGTTCAAGACCCTGGTCATCCTCGACGAGGTGCACCACGCCGGGGACGCGCTCTCGTGGGGGGAGGGCATCCGCGAGGCGTTCGAGCCCGCCACCCGCCGGTTGGCGCTGACCGGCACACCGTTCCGCTCCGACGTGAACCCGATCCCGTTCGTGAGCTACGCGCCCGGTGACGACGGCGTCCCGCGCTCGGTCGCGGACTTCACCTACGGCTACGCGCACGCCCTCGCCGACCACGTCGTCCGGCCGGTGCTGTTCCTGGCCTACTCCGGCGAGATGCAGTGGCGCACCCGGGCCGGCGACGAGATCGCGGCCCGGCTCGGTGAGCCGCTGACCAAGGACCTCACGAACCAGGCGCTGCGCACGGCCCTGGACCCGCAGGGCTCGTGGATGCCGTCGGTGCTCGAGGCCGCGGACCGCCGGCTCTCCGAGGTGCGGCGCCACGTGCCCGACGCGGGTGGGCTGGTGATCGCGACCGACCAGGACTCCGCGCGGGCCTACGCCAAGCTGCTCAAGCAGATCAGCGGCGAGGCCGCGACCGTCGTGCTCTCCGACGAGAAGCTGGCCTCCAAGCGCATCAGCGAGTTCAGCGCGAACGACAAGCGCTGGATGGTCGCCGTCCGGATGGTGTCCGAGGGGGTCGACGTCCCGCGCCTCGCGGTCGGCGTCTACGCGACCACGACCTCGACGCCGCTGTTCTTCGCCCAGGCCGTCGGCCGCTTCGTGCGTGCCCGGACGCGCGGCGAGACCGCGTCGGTCTTCCTGCCGTCGGTGCCCTCGCTGCTCGGCTTCGCCTCCGAGATGGAGGTGCAGCGCGACCACGTGCTCGGCCGCCGGATCAACGACGAGGGCGACATCTTCGCCGCGGAGAACGACCTGCTCGCCCAGGCGAACGCCACCGAGGCGGCGTCGGCGGAGCTCGAGCTCTCCTTCGAGGCGCTCGGCTCGGAGGCCCGCTTCGACCGCGTCCTCTACGACGGGGGCGAGTTCGGGCACTCCGGCGAGGTGCACGTGGGGTCGGAGGAGGAGATGGACTTCCTCGGCATCCCGGGGCTGCTCGAGCCCGACCAGATGCGCGAGCTGCTCCACCACCGGCAGAGCGAGCGGGCCAGGAAGCAGAAGGCGGCTGCGGCGCCGGAGCCCGACACGGTCGCCGAGGTCTCGACGCACGAGCAGCTGGCCATCCTGCGCCGGGAGCTCAACGGGCTGGTCGCCGCGTGGCACCACCGCACCGGACAGGCGCACGGCATCACCCACGCCGCGCTGCGCAAGGAGTGCGGCGGGCCCGCCGCGGCCGTGGCCACGGCCGAGCAGCTGCACGAGCGGATCGACCGGATCCGCGAGTGGGCGGTGCGGCGGTCGTCCTGACGTCGCTACGCTCGCGAGCGTGCCGGCCGAGACCTCCCAGACCCTCGATCGCGGGCTGCGCGTCCTCGAGGTGCTCGCGGGCGCGGGCGACGGCCTGACGGTGACCGAGCTGGCCGCACGCCTCGACGTCAACCGCACCGTCGTCCACCGGCTGGTGAGCACCCTCGAGCAGCACGCGCTGGTGCGTCGTGGTGCCCGCGGGAGGCTGCACCTGGGGCTCGGCGTGCTCCACCTGGCCTCGGCGGTCCAACCCGTGCTGCGCGACCTCGCGGTCCCCGTGCTGCGCGACCTCGCCGAGTCGCTCGGGTGCACCGCCCACCTCACCGTGGCCGACGGCGAGGAGGCGCTGGCGCTCGCCGTGGTCGAGCCGTCGTGGACGGACTTCCACGTGAGCTACCGGGTCGGCTCGCGACACCCGCTGGACCGGGGTGCAGCGGGCCGGGCGATCCTGCTCGGCCGCCGGCCGGGTGCGGCGGGGGCCCGGCCCATCGCCGTGACCGAGGGCGAGCTCCAGCCCGGCGCCCGCGGGCTGGCGACCCCCGTCCTGGGCGTCGAGGGGCTCGAGGCGAGCATCGGCATCGTCACCATCGGGGACATCGACGCCGACCTGGTCGCGCCCCGGGTGCTCCGCGCCGCCGCCGAGGTCGCTGCCCGCCTCCGCTGAGGGGTCGTCAGGCGGCGGGCGGGCCGGGTTTTGTCGGCCGGCCGACGAATTGCGGGGCGGGACGACAAAGGTTCGTCGTCCCGGCGCGGGATTCGTCGTCCCGGGCGGGCCGTCGCGGGCGCCAGCGACGCCGCCTGGCGGCGCGGGCGGGCACGTCGGCGATCACCGGCGCGGGGCGCCGCCCTGGGCTACCGTGGCGCCATGTCTCGTCTCGGGGGACGGCTGGCCGTCCTGACGGTTCCTCCTGCCGCCCTCACCACGCTGCTCCTCACCACGCTGTTCCTTGCCGCCCCGGCCCGCGCTGACGGCCTCCAGCAGTGCATCGACCGCGCCGCCGCCCACGGCGGCGTGCCGCCCACCTGCACGAAGATCAACGGGAAGTGGGTCGCGAACTGGCCGGACGACCCCTCGTCCGGCAGCGGCTTCGAGGGCATCTTCGTGGCCTTCCTGGTCATCGGCCTGCTCGTCGCCGGCGCGACCATCGCGTGGCGGGTGAGCACGGCGCAGAAGCTCGCGCGACAGAGCGGTCTCGACCCCGACGTCGCCACCCAGATGGCGCTCTTCAGCGACGACGGGCTGGACGCGACGTACCTCGCCGCCAGCCTCCGCCCGCCGCCGGCGACCGCCCCGGCCACTCCCGCGCCGGACCCGGAGCCCGTCCGCACGCGGTCGGTGGCCGAGCGACTCTCGGAGCTGGCCGCGCTGCGCGACGAGGGCGTCATCACCGCCGACGAGCACGACCGGCGGCGGGCCGCGATCATCGACCAGGTGTGACGGCACGCGCGAGCGGCCGCACCCGGTAGGGCACCTGGGTCGCGAGGGCGATCACGGTGGAGCACCGCACGATCGCCGGGTGCTCGAGCACGGCGTCGATGACGCGCTGCAGGTCGGCGTTCGAGCGCGCGACGACCCGCGCCCACATGTCGCCGGCGCCGGTGATCGTGTGCACCTCCAGCACCTCGGGGATCGCGGCCAGGTGGGCGCCGACCAGGTCGTGGCCGCCCTGGCTCGTCTCCTGGCGGATCTCCAGGCTCAAGAAGGCGGTCACCGGGAAGCCCAGCGCCTCGGGCGAGAGATCGGGCCCCCAGCCGGTGATCACACCGGTCGCGGTGAGCCGGTCCAGGCGCGCCTGCACGGTCCCGCGCGCAACGCCGAGGCGGCGCGAGGCCTCCAGGACGCCGATGCGCGGCTCGTCGGCGAACAGCTCGATCAACCTGCCGTCCAGGTCGTCCACGTCCCCACCTTTGATTGGACAAGTTGCACAGGGTGTCGGCGTACTGTTGCACAACCTGCTCGGTGACGGCACGCTGCGCGCCATGACTCTCACACCCGATGAGCTCAAGGCCGACCTGACCCTCGAGCAGCTCAAGGAGCTGGTCGGACTGGTGGAGTACGACGCCGCCAACGACCCGTTCCCGGTGACCGCGCAGGACGCGGTCTGCTTCGTCGTCGGCAACGCGACGCAGACCGCGGCGTTCTACCAGCTCGCCCTCGGCATGGACCTCGAGGCCTACCGCGGCCCCGAGAACGGCTGCCGCGACTCCAAGTCCTACGTGCTCCGCTCCGGCAGCGCCCGCTTCGTCTTCACGGGAGGCGTCACCCCGGACAGCCCCGTGCTCGACCACCACCGCAAGCACGGCGACGGCGTGGTCGACCTCGCGATGGAGGTCCCCGACGTCGACAAGTGCATCGAGCACGCTCGACGGATGGGCGCGACCATCCTGGTCGAGCCGCACGACGAGTCCGACGAGCACGGCACCGTGCGGCTCGCCGCGATCGCGACGTACGGCGAGACCCGTCACACGCTGGTCGACCGCTCCCGCTACACGGGCCCCTACCTGCCCGGCTACGTCGCCGCCAGTACGAGGGTGACCCGGCGCGAGGGGCACCCCAAGCGGCTCTTCCAGGCCGTCGACCACTGCGTCGGCAACGTCGAGCTCGGCCGGATGGACGAGTGGGTGGAGTTCTACAACAAGGTGCTCGGCTTCACGAACATGGCCGAGTTCATCGGCGACGACATCGCAACCGACTACTCGGCGTTGATGTCCAAGGTCGTGGCGAGCGGCAACCACCGGGTGAAGTTCCCGCTCAACGAGCCGGCGATCGCGAAGAAGAAGTCGCAGATCGACGAGTACCTCGAGTTCTACGACGGCGCCGGCTGCCAGCACATCGCGCTCGCGACGAACGACATCCTGCGCAGCGTCGACATCCTGCGCGACAACGGCATCGAGTTCCTCGACACTCCGGACTCCTACTACGACGACCCCGAGCTGCGTGCCCGGATCGGCGAGGTGCGGGTCCCGATCGAGGAGCTGAAGAAGCGCGGGATCCTGGTCGACCGCGACGAGGACGGCTACCTTCTGCAGATCTTCACCAAGCCGATGGGGGATCGGCCTACTGTGTTCTACGAGTTCATCGAGCGACACGGCTCGCTGGGCTTCGGCAAGGGCAACTTCAAGGCACTCTTCGAGGCGATCGAGCGCGAGCAGGAGGCGCGGGGGAACTTGTAGGCCCGAGCCCCACGATCTCCCTTCTGGGAGGGAGCAACGCCCCGGCCGCCTCTGGCAGCCGGGGCGTTGATGCGCCTGCGGTCACGCCTCGGGCGTGACCAGCTCGACCCGCGAGCCGGGCGGCAGCGCCTGCACGAGGCGCAGCCGGGCCAGGCCCGGGTGGTCGTCGAGCAGCTTGGCGCCGTTCGCGAGCGAGCGCAGCGCGGCCGTCTCGGCCCGCGCGACCTCGAGCTGCGCCTGGCCGCGAGCCTTCGCGGTGACCAGCTCGGCGTACGCCGCGCGCAGCTCGTGGGGCAGGACGACGTCCTTGACCAGCGTGCTGCGCACGGCGACACCGAGCGGCTCGCCGGCCGCCCGGGCCGCGTCGGTGATCGTCGCGCCCAGGGTGCGGCGGGCCCGGCGGGCCACCTCCTCGGCGGTCAGGTCGAGGAGCGCGTCGCGCAGCGCCACCTGCACCGCGAGGTAGACGAACGTCAGCGGCTCGGCCGCGCTCTCGACGTACCGCTGGGCGTCGGAGACGGCCCAGCGGATCGCCACGGTGACGCGGACGGTCACGCCGTCGGCGGTCAGGACGTCCTGCGGCGCGGTGGTCTCGACCCGGTCGAGGACGAGGACGCGACGCACCTGCGCGCGCCGGGCCAGCCGGTGCCGACCGGGCTCGAGGACCCGGCGGCAGGTGCCGTCGACGTACTCGAGCGCCCGCTCGCCGGTGTGGACGGTGAGGGTCGTGGGGAACAGGAACTTCCGGATGGACATGGTGCTGGCCTCCTTTCCTCGGGGCCTGGAGGGTTGACGGGTGGGAGCGGACGGGCGGGCACACGACTCGGCACGGGGCGTCGGCCGTCGTGCTGACCGGCCGGGCCGCTGGCGCCGGGTCGTCGGTGCGCCCGCTCCGCCCGCCCCCGATGAGGAGGGGGAGTCGAACCCCCGCGCTTGACAGGCGCGTATGCCGCCGGTCGGGGTACGACGCGCAGGACCGGACCCGGCACACCGGGCCGGCTGCTGAACCCGACCGACCCCGACGGTACGCGTCAGGGGCCAGTGGTGCGACGGGTTTTCGGGGGGCCGTCGGACCCTCAGGCCAGGTCGCCCACCAGCTCCGCCTCGGCCTCGGCCTCGCTGCCGTGCGCGGGCATCGCGTCGTGGAGCGCGCGACGGATGGTCGGTGTGCCGAGCGCCACGATCACGACGCCGATCGCGACGGCGACGGCGCCGAACCAGAACGGCGCGTGCAGGCCGACGTGCTCGGCGAGCTTCAGCGCGACGAAGGGGCCCAGGGCACCGCCGGTGAACCGGACGAAGGAGTACGCCGCGGACGCGACCGGCCGCTCCACGGGGGCCGCGCCCATCACGGCCTCGGTCACGAGCGTGTTGGTGATCCCGATGAAGGCGCCCGCGACGACGATGCCGGCGGTCACGACCGGCTCGTGCTCGGCGTAGACCGCCATCGCGGCCAGGTCGAGCGCGAAGAGACCGAGCACCACGGTGAGCGTCGGCAGCGTCCCGAACCACCGCTGGAGGAGCGGCGCCACCCACACCGAGGTGAGCGCGAGCAGCACTCCCCAGCCGAAGAACGTCCAGCCGATCTGCATGATGCCGTAGGTCGGCAGTGCGAAGGGCCCGGCCGCCAGGAGCGTGAAGAAGCCCAGGTTGTAGAAGATCGCGACCAGCGCGAGCAGCAGCAGCGCCGGGTGGCGCAGGGCGCGGAACGGGTCCGCCAGCGAGGTACGGCGCCCCTGGGGCGGCGTCGCCGGGAGGAACAACGCGGTCGCGACCAGCGCGATCGTCATCAGCGCCGAGACGCCGAAGAACGGCCCGCGCCAGGACTGCTCGCCGAGCAGGCCGCCGATGAGCGGACCCGACGCGATGCCCAGTCCCAGGGCCGCCTCGAAGAGGATGATCGCCTGCGCCACCGAGCCCCGTGAGGAGCTGACGATGGTCGACAGCGCGGTGGCGACGAAGAGGGCGTTGCCCAGGCCCCAGCCGGCGCGGAAGCCGATGACGGCGCCGACGCTGCCGGACAGGCCGGCCAGACCGGCGAAGACGATGATGAGCACCAGGCCGGCCAGCAGCGTGCGCTTGGGGCCGATCCGGCTCGAGACGACCCCGGTGACGAGCATCGAGATGCCCATGATGGCCATGTAGCTGGTGAACAGCAGCGAGACCTGGCTCGGGGTCGCGTCGAGCTTGACGGCGATCTCCTTGAGGATCGGATCCACGAGACCGATGCCCATGAACGCGATGACGCACGCGAAGGCGACGGCCCAGACTGCCCGAGGCTGCTTGAGGAACGAGCTCACGAAGTGCCTTTCTCTTCCAGGACCGCGTGCAGCACGGCGACCGCGGTGGCGAGGTCCTCGGTGGTGAGGTGGGTGTGGTCGGCGACGAGCGCAGCGACGTGCTCGCCGATCCGTCCGCGGATGCGCACCAGCTCGGCGCGGCCGCTGACGGTGAGCGTGACCCGCGAGGCCCGGGCATCGGCCGGGTCGGGCGCCTTGGTGACCCAGCCCTGCTCGACGAGCTGGGCGACGGCGCCCGACATGGTCGGCTGCGAGGAGCGGTCGAGCTCGGCGAGCTGGGTGATCCCGAGCGGGCCGTGCTCGTCGAGGAGCGAGAGCAGCCGGGTGCCGGCGGGCAGCTCGAGGTCACGGCGCACCGCACGGACCAGCCGTGCGGCGTGCATCACCAGGTCGCTGCCGAGCTCTTCGGTCGTCACGAGGACATCACGAGAGACATAATGCATCGGAAACCTATGTAATTCCCAGGCCGGGTGACTGAGGCAGGATGTGGCCGTGGCCACGTACATCGGGTTCCTGCGGGCGATCAACCTCGGCGCGACGCGGAAGTTCCCGAAGGACGCGATCGTGGCGGCCGCCGAGGGCGCGGGGTTCCGCGACGTCGAGACGTACATCAACACCGGCAACATCCGCTTCGACACGACGATGCGGTCGCGCGCGCGGATCGAGGCCGCGCTCGAGGCGGCCTTCGCGGCCGACCGGGGCTTCGACGTACCGACCATCGTGCTCAGCCAGCAGGAGCTGCGCGACGTCGCCGCCGACGCCGAGCGCTTCGCCGACGGCCACGACGGGCGACACTACGTCTCGCTGCTCAAGGAGGAGCCGACCGCCGAGCAGATCGCGGCCGTCGAGGCAGCCGGGTCGGCGGGGGAGGTGGCGAGGGTCGGCGGCCGGGCCGTGCACCTGCTGCTGGGCGCGAACTACCACGAGGCGAAGCTGACGAACGCCGCGATCGAGAAGCACCTCGGCGTGGCGACCAACCGCAACCTGACCGTCATCGAGGAGCTGGCGAGGCGGTGGGCCGCGGGGTGAGCCACCGACGGCCCCGGAGGTGGTAGAACAGCCTCCTCGTCGTCCGTTCTCGGGAGGAACCGCCGTGTCCCACGCCATGCCGTCGCGCCGTGCTGTCATCGCCGGAGGTCTCACCGGAGGGGCCGCGCTCGCGGCCGCCGGTTTCACCACGCCGTCCTACGGTGTGGAGTTCGACCCCCGCCGCCCGGGCAACCGGGTGCGCCTGACCGTGCTGGGCACCACCGACCTGCACGGCAACGTCTACAACTGGGACTACTACAAGAACCAGGAGTTCGACAACCATTCGGGCACCAAGCCCGTGTCCGACGCCATCGGGCTCGCCCGCGCCGCCACGCTGATCAAGGCGATGCGCAAGGAGCGCAAGGGCGAGCCGATCCTGACCCTCGACGCCGGGGACACCATCCAGGGCACGCCGCTGGCCTACTACTACGCGAAGATCGACCCGATCGACCGCGACACCGTGCACCCGATGGCGCGCGCGATGAACCTGGTCGGGTACGACGCCGCGGCGCTCGGCAACCACGAGTTCAACTACGGCATCCCGATCCTGCGCACCTTCGAGGACCAGCTCGACTTCCCGCTCCTCGGGGCGAACGCCGTCGACCCGGCGACCAAGCGCCCGGCGTTCAAGCCCTACATCATCCGCACGTTCCCGGTCGCCCACGGTCGCCGGCTCAAGGTCGGCGTGCTCGGCCTGACCAACCCGGGCATCGCGATCTGGGACAAGGCCAACGTCGAGGGGAGGATGGAGTTCCCCGGGCTCGTCGAGCAGGCCAAGAAGTTCGTGCCGGAGATGAAGAAGAAGGGCTGCGACCTCATCATCGTCTCGGCCCATTCCGGACCCAACACCTCCTCGTCGTACGGCGACGCGCTGCCCTACCCGGAGAACGCCTCGTCCCTCGTGGCCGAGCAGGTGCCGCACGTCGACGCGATCCTGGTCGGCCACGCGCACCTCGAGGTCCCCCAGATGTTCGTCCGCAACAAGCGCACCGGCCAGCAGGTGCTGCTCTGCGAGCCCGCCTACTGGGGCATGCGCGTCGCGCTGATGGACCTGGTCGTCCAGGCGATGTGGACCCGGCACGGCGACCTGAAGTGGGTGCTGGTCGGCTCCGGGTCGCAGGTGCTCAACTCCAACACCGTCGACCCCGACCCGAAGGTCGCCGCGGCGGTGCAGGAGCAGCACGACACGGTCGTCGACTACGTGAACTCGCCGGTCGGCACCTCGACCGAGGCGATGTCGGCGGCCCGGGCGGTCGTCGAGGACGTCCCGATCATCGACTTCGTCAACTACGTCCAGGCCGACGCCGTCAAGGCCGGCCTCTCCGGCGAGGCGGCGACGCTGCCGGTGCTCTCGATCGCGGCGCCGTTCAACCGCCAGGCGTCGTTCCCGTCCGGGCAGGTGACGGTCCGCGACGTCGCGGGCCTCTACATCTACGACAACACGCTGCTCGGCGTGCAGGTGTCGGGCGCGGACGTGCGGGCCTACCTGGAGTACTCGGCGCGCTACTTCAAGAAGGTGTCGGGCACCGGCCCGTTCACGATGGCGCAGGTGACGAACGCGGTGACGCCGACCGCTCCCAACGGCACCCCGGACTACAACTTCGACTCCGTCGCCGGACTCGACGCGCCGCTGACCTACGACATCGACATCGCGGCCGACCCGGGGTCCCGGATCAAGAACCTCGCGTACGACGGCGCGCCGGTCACGGACGGACAGCAGTTCGTGATGGCGGTCAACAACTACCGCCAGTCCGGCGGCGGCGGCTTCCCGGCCGTCTCCACCGCCCCGGTCGTCTACAACCGCCAGAACGAGATCCGCCAGCTGCTCATCGACTGGGTCACCGCCCACGGCACCATCGACCCCGCCCAGTTCGCCTCGGTCGACTGGCAGCTGGTCTCCGGCGACCAGCCGGTGACGATCACCAGCTGAGGGACCTCGGCAACGTCGAATCGAGACTTCCGTCGGTTGAATCGAGAGTTTCGGGCGGGCTGGCTCGCCAGAACTCTCGACTCAACGCGCGGAACTCTCGACTCAACGCGCGGAAGTCTCGATTCGACCGTTCACTCGCCGCGGAAGACGGGCCGGCGGCGCTCGGAGAAGGCGCGCATGCCCTCGGCGACGTCGGCGGTGCGGAGCAGGACGGTCTGGCCGGTGCGCTCGCGCTCGAGGGCGTCCTCGAGGGGAAGCAGCGTCGCGGCGTTGATCGCCTTCTTCGTGGCCGCGAAGGCCAGTGGCGGGCCGGACGCGAGGCGCCGGGCGAGGCGCTCGACCGAGGCGTCGAAGGAGTCGGGCTCGACGACGTCGGCGACGAGCCCCGCCGCGAGCGCGTCGGCGGCCGAGAGCGGCTCGGCGAGCAGGGCCATCCGCATGGCGCGGGCGCGCCCGACCGATGCGGCCACGAGCGCGGTGGCGCCGCCGTCGGGCATCAGCCCCACGCGGGCGAAGGCCAGCAGGAACGACGCGGACGACGACGCGACCGTCAGGTCTGCGGCCAGTGCGATCGAGCAGCCCACGCCCGCTGCGATCCCGTTGACCGCGGCGACGACCGGCACCGGGCAGGAGACGACCGCCCGCACCATCCGGTTGGCGCGGTCGAGCGCGCGGACGTCGAAGCGCTCGTGCGCGTCCGCGCCGGAGATGTCGGCGCCTGCGTTGAAGGCGTCGCCTGCGCCGGTGACCACGACCACGCGGACGTCGTCGCGACCGGCACACGACTCCATCGCCGAGGCGAACCCGTCCGACATCTCGTCGGTCATCGCGTTGAACGACGCGGGCCGGTTGAAGGTGAGGGTCAGGACGCCGTCGGCCTCCGACGAGAGCAGGTCAGGCAACGGTCACCCCTGCCGCGAGCATGGCCTCGAGCGCGGCCCGGGTGGTCTCCGGCGCCACCCCTGCGCACAACCCGGCCAGCAGCCGGGTCGGGAAGCCGGCCGCGACCGCGTCCAGCGCCGTGGCCCGGACGCAGTGGTCGGTCGCGATGCCGCACACGTCCACCTCGGTGACCTCCCGGGCGCGCAGCCAGTCGGCGAGCGGCGCGCCGTCGACCGAGCGCCCCTCGAAGCCGGAGTACGCCGCCGCGTGCTGGCCCTTGAGGAAGATCGCGTCGAAGGGCCGGGGATCGAGGTCGGGGTGGAACGCCTCGCCTGCCGTACCGACCTCGCAGTGCACCGGCCACGAGTCCAGGAAGTCCGGCTCGGGCGACCAGTGGTCCCCCGGGGCGACGTGGTGGTCCTTGGTCGCCACCACGTGGGAGTACGCCGGCGCGTCGGGTCCCCGCGCCACCCAGGACCGCAGCAGCGCACCGATGTCCGCGGCCACCCGGGCACCGCCGACGACCGGCAGCGAGCCGCCCTCGCAGAAGTCGTTCTGCACGTCGGTCACGATCAACGCGCGCGTCATGCCGCGACAGTAGCGGGCGGCTCACACGTGGAGCGTGGGGATGACCGGCTCGCCCCGCGACATCTGCTGGATGGCGACCGGCAGCTCCGCCCGCGCGGCGAGGTGCCGCGACCGGGCCCGGTCGAGGGACTCGCGCCCGACGACCTCGCCGCCGGACACGAGCGGCACGAGCAGCGGACGATCGTCCCCGTCGTCGACCGGCGGGTCGCCGATCCCGATCACCTCGGCCTCGGCGACGCCGTCCGCGGAGCGACGACGCAGCGCGTACTTGCGCCCGCCGACCGAGGCCTTGTCGACGCTGCGCTTGGCCACCGACTCCATCTCGCCCGCAGCGCCCTCGCGCGCGACGAGCTTGTAGACGAACCCGCAGGTGGGGTGGCCGCTGCCGGTCACCAGCTGGGTGCCGACGCCGTACCCGTCCACCGGGGCCGCCGCCAGCGCGGCGATCGCGAACTCGTCGAGGTCGCTGGTCACGATGATCCGCGTCGAGGTCGCCCCCAGCGAGTCCAGCTGCGCGCGCACCTCGACCGCCTGCACAGCGAGGTCGCCCGAGTCGAGCCGGACCGCGCCCAGCGAGGTGCCGGCGACCTCGATGCCGGTCCGCACGGCCTCCGCCACGTCGTAGGTGTCGACCAGCAGCGTCGTGCCGGTCCCGAGGGAGGTGACCTGGGCTCGGAACGCGTCCGCCTCGCTGTCGTGCAGCAGCGTGAAGGAGTGCGCGCTGGTGCCGGCCGTCGGGACGCCGTACCGCTGCCCCGCGGCGAGGTTGGAGCTCGTGGCGAAGCCGGCGACGTACGCCGCCCGCGCGGCCGCGACCGCCGCCTCCTCGTGCGTCCGCCGGGAGCCCATCTCGATGCACGGCCGATCGCCGGCGACCAGGGTCATCCGGGACGCGGCCGACGCGATCGCGGAGTCGTGGTTGTAGATCGAGAGCAGCAGGGTCTCCAGCAAGACGGCCTCCGCGAACGTGGCCTCGACCACGAGCAGCGGTGAGTAGGGCAGGTACGCCTCACCCTCGGCGTAGCCCCACACGTCGCCGCCGAAGCGGTACGTCGACAGCCACTCCCGCGTCGCGTCGTCGACGACGCCCTCCAGCGCGGTGAGGGTCGGGTCGTCGAAGCGGAACGCCTCGAGCGCGTCGAGGGCGCGACCGACACCGGCCACGACGCCGTACCGCCGGCCCTCGGGAAGGCGCCGCGGGAAGAGCTCGAACACCGAGCGGCGATGGGCCGTCCCGGAGCGGAGCGCGGCCTGGAGCATGGTGAGCTCGTAGTGGTCCGTGAGGAGGGCTGTCGAGGCAGGCACGTGCCCAGTGTGCCCACACCGCTGTGCCACCATGGGCCTGTGACCGCGCCCGTCGAGGTGGAGCCCACCACCACGCCCGACGAGATCACCCAGACGGCCAAGCCGTGGGTGACGATCGTGTGGAACGACCCGGTCAACCTGATGTCCTACGTGACCTACGTGTTCCAGAAGTACTTCGGCTACTCGAAGAAGAAGGCGGAGAAGCTGATGCTGGAGGTGCACGAGGACGGCAAGTCCGTCGTGAGCTCGGGCAGCCGGGAGGAGATGGAGCGCGACGTGCAGGCGATGCACGAGTACGGCCTCTGGGCGACCATGGACAAGCAGGAGTGAGCTCGCACGTGAGTGACCGAGGGTGAGTGCCTTCCACCGGCACCGGCGGAGCAAGCTGATCATCGCGAACTTCACCGGCTTCGAGGCCGACCTGCTGCGCTCGCTCGCCGGCCAGCTGGTCGAGCTGCTCCGCAACGAGGCGGCGGTGCCGCGCGACGACGTCGACCCGTTCGAGGCGATGCTCGACTTCTCCGGCCCGACCCAGGCGCCGGAGGACCCGGTGCTCGCCCGGCTGTTCCCGACGGCCTATCCGGAGGACGAGGAGGCGGCGGCCGAGTTCCGGCGGTTCACCGAGGGCACGCTGCGTGACGGCAAGGCGGCCGCCGCGATCGCGATCATCGACGGCCTCGAGGAGGCCGGGCTGCCGCCGGAGCTGACCGAGGACGGGCTCGTCATCGACGTCGAGCTGGACGAGGCGACCGCGGAGGCCTGGCTGCGCTCCTTCACCGACCTGCGCCTGGCCCTCGCGACCCGGTTGGAGGTCGAGGAGGGCGACGAGGCGTACTGGCACTCGCTGCCCGACGACGACCCGCGCGCCCAGGCCCACGACATCTACGAGTGGGTCGGCTACCTGCAGGAGACCCTGGTGGGAGCGCTGAGCAAGTGACCGGGCACGTGGCTGAACCTGCGAGGGAGCACGGCTGATGCCGATCCCGCCGTTCGTCGCCGAGCTCCGCGCGCTGGTCGGCACGCTCGAGCTGTGGCTGCCCGCGGTGACCGCCGTAGTGCGCCGCGAGGCGCCCGACGGCGCCGGCGGCACCGAGATCCTGCTCACACTCCGCGCCGACAACGGCGAGTGGGCCCCGGTCACCGGGATCCTCGACCCGGGCGAGGAGCCGGCGGTCGGTGCGGCTCGCGAGGCGCTGGAGGAGACCGGCGTCGTGGTCTCGGTCGACCGGCTGGCCTCGGTGAGCTCCAGCCCCCAGGTGGTGCACGGCAACGGTGACCTCGGGATCTACCTCGACCTGACCTTCGACTGCTCCTGGGTGAGCGGCGAGGCCCGCGTGAACGACGACGAGAACGTCGACGTGCGCTGGTGGCCGGCCGACGCGCTGCCGCCGATGTCGGATTGGCTGCGGGAGCGGATCGACGACGTCCTCGCAGGTGAGACGGCCGCGCGGTTCCGTCGTGGGCCCTCCTAGGCTGGAGCCGTGCTGACCATCGACCGCGCGACGTACGACGCCATCGTCGCGCACGCGAAGCGCGACCACCCCGACGAGGCGTGCGGGGTCGTCGCCGGACCGGAGGGGACCGATCGTCCCGAGCGGCTCGTCGAGATGGTCAACGCCGCCGGCTCGCCGACCTTCTACGAGTTCGACTCCACGGACCTGCTCCAGCTCTACAAGGAGATGGACAGGAACGACGAGGAGCCGGTCGTCGTCTACCACTCGCACACGGCCACCGAGGCCTACCCGAGCCGCACCGACATCGGTCTGGCCATGGAGCCGAACGCCCACTACGTGCTGGTCAGCACGCGCCACTGGGCTGAGTCCCGTGGAGGGAATAACGAGGGCCCCGTGGAGTTCAGGTCGTACAGGATCGTCGACGGCGAGGTGACCGAGGAAGAGGTCACCGTGGTCGACGAGCTGCCCGCACGCAACTGACCCGCCTTCTCCGAGGAGTCACACCCCCATGGCCATCGAGGTCCGGATCCCCACCATCCTGCGCACCTACACCGGCGGCGAGAAGGCCGTGACGGGGGAGGGTGCCAGCCTCAGTGCGCTCATCGACGACCTGGAGGCCAACCACCCCGGGCTGAAGGACCGCCTCGTCGAGGAGGGCGACCTGCGCCGGTTCGTCAACGTCTACATCAACGACGAGGACGTCCGGTTCATCGGTGGCCTCGAGGCCGAGCTGAGCGACGGCGACGAGGTCGTCGTCCTGCCGGCGGTCGCCGGCGGTTCGCGCTGATCCGGTGACCCGCTTCGACAACCTCCTCGCCTCGGTCGGCGGCACGCCGCTGGTCGGGCTCCCGAGGCTGTCCCCGTCCGCGGACGTGCGCCTCTGGGCCAAGCTCGAGGACCGCAACCCGACCGGCTCCATCAAGGACCGCCCGGCGCTGCGGATGATCGAGGAGGCCGAGAAGGACGGCAGCCTCCGTCCCGGCTGCACGATCCTCGAGCCCACCTCGGGCAACACCGGCATCTCGCTGGCGATGGCGGCCAAGCTCAAGGGCTACCGGATCGTCTGCGTGATGCCGGAGAACACCTCCGAGGAGCGGCGCCAGCTGCTGCGGATGTGGGGCGCCGAGATCGTGTCCTCGCCCGCCGCCGGGGGGTCCAACGAGGCCGTCCGCGTGGCCAAGCAGGTCGCGGCCGAGCACCCCGACTGGGTGATGCTCTACCAGTACGGCAACGCGGCCAACGCGCTCGCCCACGAGGAGGGCACCGGTCCCGAGCTGCTCGCCGACCTGCCCTCCATCACGCACTTCGTCGCCGGCCTGGGCACCACCGGGACGCTCATGGGTGTGAGCCGGTTCTTCCGCGCCCACAAGCCTGACGTCCGGATCGTCGCGGCCGAGCCGCGGTACGGCGAGCTGGTCTACGGGCTGCGCAACCTCGACGAGGGCTTCGTCCCCGAGCTGTACGACGCCACGCTCATCGACTCGCGGTTCTCGGTCGGCCCGCGCGACGCCGTGCGCCGGGTGCGCGAGCTGCTCGAGATGGAAGGCATCTTCGCCGGCATCTCGACCGGCGCGATCCTCCACGCGGCGCTCGGCCAGGCCGCGAAGGCCGTCAAGGCCGGGGTGAGCGCCGACATCGCGTTCGTCGTCTGCGACGGCGGCTGGAAGTACCTCTCCACGGGCGCCTACGAGGGCACCGTCGACGAGGCCGAGGACCGCCTCGAGGGCCAGCTCTGGGCGTGACGCCGGTCTAGACCCCGCCAGTGGGATCCAGGTTCGCGGCCTCGGCACGGACCAGGTCGCCCTCGGCGAGCTCGCCGCCGGCGATCTCCTCGAGGGTGTCGCCCATCATCGCGCGGGCCGCGGCCAGCGTGGCCTCGATGTAGGTGCGGCAGCTCTCGGCCTCGCCGAGCTCGAGGGCGTAGACCGCCGCGGTGAGGCCCTGGACGATGTTGTCGTTGATCTCGACCGCCTGGCGGCGCCGCAGCCGCACCTCGTTGAGGTGGAGCGCCGCGGCCTCTCGCTCGCGCTCGGCGAGGACCTGCTCGGTGACGTCGATGCAGGTGCCCCGCATCCGCTCCGGCGTCCCGTCGGCGCCCATCACCACCTGCCCGTTCGAGTGCAGGTAGCGGGTCTCGCCGTCGGGCCGCACGATCCGCTCGATCATCTCGTAGGGCTCGCCGGTGGCGTAGGAGTGCTGGTGCAGCGCCTGGATCCGCTCCCGGTCGTCGGGATGGATCATGGACAGGAAGCGCTCGTAGGACGCGTTGAAGGACTGCGGCTCGTAGCCGTAGATGCGGTAGAGCTGGTCGGACCACCGGTTGGTGTCGGTGGGGATGTGCCAGTCGTAGTCGCCCATGTTCGCCAGCTGCTGCGCGTTGTCCATGCGCTGGCGCAGCTGGGCGAGCTCGTCCTCGGCGTCCATGCCGGAGATTGTCACCCCCCGAGGCCGATCGTGCTACTGGTCGACGGTCAGCGGCGCGTCGGCGCCCCGAGCGTGACGGTGATCTCGGGTGACCTGTGTCGCGTGGCCATGCGTCGGGGGGCGGGATCTCCTAGCCTCTTGTCCTGTGCGCACACCGACGACCGCCGAGCAGCGTGATGCCCCCATCGGCATCTTCGACTCCGGCTTCGGCGGCCTGACCGTCGCCCGCTCGGTGATCGACCAGCTCCCGCACGAGTCGATCGTCTACGTCGGCGACACCGCGCGGCAGCCCTACGGGTCCAAGCCGATCGGCGAGGTCCGCGAGTACGCCCTGGAGTGCCTCGACCACCTCGTCGCCCTGGGGGTCAAGGCGTTGGTCATCGCCTGCAACTCCGCGAGTGCGGCGATGCTCCGCGACGCGCGGGAGCGCTACGACGTCCCGGTGGTCGAGGTGATCCTCCCGGCGACCCGACGGGCGGTCGCCGCGAGCCGGACCGGCCGGATCGGTGTCATCTGCACCCGGGCGACCGCGGAGTCGCTGGCCTACGACGACGCGTTCGCCGCGGCGCCCCACGTCCTGCTCTCGACCCAGGCGTGCCCGCGCTTCGTGGACTTCGTCGAGGCCGGGGTGACCGGCGGCGAGGAGCTGATCCGCGTGGCGCACGAGTACCTCGACCCGCTGACGACGCAGGGCGTCGACACGGTCATCCTCGGCTGCACCCACTACCCGTTGCTCACCGGCGTCATCTCCTACGTCATGGGCGACAACGTCACGCTGGTCAGCAGCGCGGAGGAGTGCGCCAAGGACGTCTACAAGATGCTGGTGCAGACCGACCTGATGCGGCCCGGCGGCGTGCCGTCGTACTCCTTCCTGACGACGGGGTCGCCCGAGGAGTTCGAGCAGATCGGCCACCGGTTCCTGGGTCCGGAGCTGATCGGCGCGTCGCAGTTCGTCGGCGGGCTGGTGTGAGGCCGCGATGAGGCTGACGATCGTGGGCTGCTCCGGCTCCTATCCCGGTCCGGAGGCGCCGGCCAGCTGCTACCTGCTCGAGGCCGACGACGCCGGCGGCCGGACGTGGCGGGTCCTGCTGGACCTCGGCAACGGTGCGCTGGGCGCGCTGCACCGGTACGCCGACCCGCTCGCCGTCGACGCGGTCCTGCTCAGCCACCTGCACGCCGACCACTGCCTCGACCTGTGCGGCTACTACGTGCTCCGCAAGTACCACCCGCGCGGTCCCCAGCCCCGGATCCCGGTCTGGGGACCGGCCACGACCGCGGACCGGATGGCGCGAGCCTATGACCTGCCCACCGACCCCGGCATGCACCACGAGTTCGACTTCCGGGTCTGGGACGGTCCGGTCGACGTCGGGCCGTTCACGGTGACGCCGGTACCCGTGGCGCACCCGGTGCCGGCGTACGGCTTGCGGGTCGCCGTCGGCGGGGCGACGCTGGCCTACACCGGTGACACCGGCCCCACCGACGCCCTGGACGACCTGGCCCGCGACGCCGACCTCCTGCTGGCCGAGGCGTCGTTCCGGTCGGTCGACGACAACCCGCCCGACCTGCACCTCACCGGCGCCGACAGCGGCGGGGTGGCGAAGCGGGCCGACGTCGGCCGCCTGGTCCTCACCCACGTGCCGCCGTGGCACGATCCGGAGGAGGCGCTCGCCGAGGCGGTCGCCGTCTTCGACGGGCCGACCGAGCTGGCTCGTCCCGGCGCCGTCTACGAGATCTGATCTCCGTTGCTCAGGGCGTCGCGAAGCTCACCTTCACCGGCACGCTGGTGCTGGCGCCGGGAGGGCTCTTGATCCCGACCGAGATCTGCTTGCCCAGCACCCGTCGGAGCGGCACGCCCTTCTTGGTCGGCCGGATCGTGTAGCTGAGCGTGTTCCCCTTCGCTCGGCAGCTCACGCGGTACTTCTGCTTCCCGGCCTTCCTCGTGGTCCCCTCGGCGTGCAGCGCGTAGCCGTCGTCGGTCTTCTCGAGCGCGGCCGGCACGCTCGGTCGGGCCTGGCCGCAGCCCCTTCCGACCAGAGCCGGACGGGGGGCGACACCCTGCGCGGCGGGCAGGCGCGGCGCCGGGGTGCCGCTCTGGAGGAGGCCGGCCATCTGCAGGCACGCGAGCAGCACGGTGCCGGCAACCGTGGCGGTCAGGGCGTCGACCTGGAACTCCTCGGTGTAGGGGTCCTGCGGCGCTTGGACCGATTGGTACATCATCACGCACACGAGCAGCCGCTTGCCCTTCGACAGGTTCCCGATGGTGTTCAGGAACTGGTCGTAGATCGCGTTCTCCTCCGCGGTCGGGTTGCCCGCCGGCTTGATGGTGACCTTCAGCGTGTCCACGTCATTCCCGAGCGTGGGTGTGGTGATCATCGAGCTGCCGCCGGCCGGCACGGTCGTCTGGATCGAGACCGGGAAGTGCGGAGGATGCGGTCCCCGCCCCGGTGCGGCCAGGACAGGCGGGGAGGAGAGGGTCGAGGCCAGCAGCACGCCGACGGCGAGGGAGAGCAGGGGCAGCCGGGAGGACCTCATCGGTCGACGCTAGGACCGGGCCTTCCGGTGGTCCATGGCCCGAACGGGCCGTCTACACCGCTCGGCCGGGCTCGGGCCGACCGTCGCGGCCCTAGCCCAGGCCGGCGTCGTGGACGCAGATGGCGATCTGGACGCGGTTGGTGGCGCCCAGCTTGTCGAAGAGCCGCGACACGTGCGCCTTGACCGTCGGCACCGAGAGGTAGAGGTCGCGGGCGATCTCGGCGTTGCTGAGCCCGCGCCCGACGGCCAGCGCGACGTCGCGCTCGCGGTCGGTGAGCAGCGCCAGGCGGTCCTGGGCCTCCGCAGCCCGGACGGCGGCCGCGGCGGAGCCCTCGTCGGGCTCGTCGCGCAGCCGCCGGATCAGGGTGCGGGTGACCGAGGGGGAGAGCATCGGCTCGTCGTCGACCACCTTGCGGATCGCGTCGACGATCAACGGGGGAGGGGTGTCCTTGAGGAGGAAGCCGTCCGCGCCCGAGGCGAGCGCGTCGACGACGTGCTCGTCGGCGTCGAAGGTCGTCAGCACGATCACGCGCGGCGGATCGGGCCGCCGGTGGAGCTCCCGCGTCGCCTCGAGGCCGTCGACCCGCGGCATCCGGATGTCCATGAGCACCACGTCGGGCCGCAGGTCGGTCGCCAGCCGCACGCCCTCCCCGCCGTCGGCGGCCTCGCCGACCACCTCGATGTCCCCCTCGCCGCCGAGCATCAGCGCCAGCGCCGACCGGACCAGGGGGTCGTCGTCGACGAGCAGCACGCCGATGCCCTGGTGCGACGGGTGCGAGGTCATGCGCGCCACGGTATCCAGCCGTGCAGCACGAACCGGTCGTCGTCGCGGCGGTGCTCGAGCCGGCCGCCGCGCAGCTCGGCGCGCTCGGTGAGCCCGACCAGCCCCAGGCCGGCCCCGGGGGTCCGCGTCGGGCCGAAGCCGACCGGGTTCTGCAGGACGACGTCGATCCCGGTGTCGGGCGACCCGCTGACCCGGACGATCAGCAGCGCCCCGGGCGCGTGCTTGCGGGCGTTGGTGATGCCCTCCTGCACGATCCGGTAGACCGTCCGTCCGGCCGCGTCCGGGACCAGCTCGCCGACGAGGTCCTCGAACTCGACCCGCACGCCCGAGCCCTGGGCCTCCCCGACCAGGCCCGGCACGTCGGCGTACGTCGGCTGCGGCGTCAGGAGCCGCTCGCCGGTCCGCCCGTCGCGCAGGACGCCGAGCACGCCGCGCAGGTCGTCGAGCGCCTCGTGCGCCTTGTCGCGGATCACCTCGGCGCTGGTCCGCACGTCCTCGTCGGACAGCCCCTCGCGGTAGGCCAGGGCCCCGGCGTGCATCGAGATCTGGGAGATCCGGTGGGCGAGGACGTCGTGCATCTCCCGCGCGATCCGCGCCTGCTCCTGGCCGCGCGCCTGGGCGACCCGGAGCTCCTGCTCGGACTCCGCACGCTCGGCCCGGTTGCGCAGCGTCCAGATCAGCTCGCGCCGGGAGCCGATGTACATGCCCCACCCGAGGATCGCGGCGGTCGCCAGCACGTTGGCCAGGGTCGTCACCCACCACGGGTCGGTGTCGGCGTCGGTCAGCGAGCTGAAGGTCTGCCCGGCCGCGAAGTTGACCACGCCGACCACGGCGATCTCCCGCCAGCGGCGACGGGTCGCGACCGACGCGGCGGCGAGCACGGCCGGCCCGGCCGCGACCCCGGAGACGCACCCCGCCAGTGCGACGGCCACGGCCACCGGCACCGGCCAGCGTCGCCGGAGGAACACCAGGGCGTAGCACCCGGCGCCGAGCAGCAGGTCGGCGATCCACCACAGGTGCGCGACGTCGGCCTCGTCCTGCCAGACCGGCAGCCAGACCATCGCGCTGATGAGCAGCATGACCGCGATCCGCCACAGGTGGCTCCACCAGCGCAGCCGCGGCTGGTACTCCCACGGGTCGGGTCGGTCCACGGCGCCAGGCTAGGCCGACCCGGGTCGCGGCGCAGTCGCCCGGGGTCCAGGGCAGACCCCTACTTTGGTCAGCCCCGAACCGTGCGCGGGTCCCGTGCGCGGACCGGTCCCGGTCGGGCAGGGTGGAGCCATGATCCAAGTCGAAGGCCTCACCAGGAAGTACGGCTCGTTCACCGCCGTGGACGACGTCAGCTTCGTGTGCCAGCCCGGTCGGGTGACCGGGTTCCTCGGTCCCAACGGCGCCGGCAAGACCACGACGATGCGGGTGATGGTCGGGCTGACCCCGCCCACCGCGGGCCGGGTCACGATCGGCGGGCACCTCTACAAGGACATCCCGAACCCGGGCCGCCACGTCGGCGTGCTGCTCGACGCCTCGGCCCAGCACGCGGGCCGCACCGGACGCGAGATCCTCGAGATCGGCGCTCGCACCATGGGCCTGCCGGCCACCCGCGTCGACGAGATGATCGAGCTGGTGTCGCTGACCCCGCAGGAGGCCAAGCGCCGGCTGCGCAACTACTCCCTCGGCATGAAGCAGCGGCTCGGCATCGCCCACGCGCTGCTCGGCGACCCGTCCGTGCTGATCCTGGACGAGCCCGCGAACGGCCTCGACCCGGCCGGCATCCGCTGGATGCGCGGCCTGCTCAAGGGGTACGCCGAGCGCGGCGGGACCGTGCTGCTCTCCAGCCACCTGCTGCACGAGGTCGAGCAGATCGCCGACGAGATGATCCTGATCGGCAACGGCCGGATCGTCGCCCAGGGCGACAAGAAGTCGTTGCTGGCCGGGGCCGACGGTGGCAAGGCGTCGACGCTGGTCACCGCGCTCGACAACACCGCGCTCGCCGACGCGCTGACCGCCAAGGGCTTCACCGTCGCCAGTGCCGGCGAGGGGCTGCGGGTCGAGGTCGAGCCCGTCGAGGTCGGCCGCACCGCGCTGGAGGCGTCCGTGGTCCTCACCGACCTGCGCGCCGCCGAGGGCGGGCTCGAGGACCTCTTCCTCGAGCTGACCGCCGAGACCCAGAGGGAGCACACCGCATGAGCATGAACAGCATGGCCGCCCCCGGCCTCGGACACTCCCTCGACATCTCGGGCACCACGCCGACGCCGTTCGCCCGCCTGGTGCGGGTCGAGGTGCGCAAGGCCTACGACACCCGCTCCGGGCTCTGGCTGCTGATCTCGACGGCCGCGCTGACCGCGGTGGTCATGGTCATCCAGCTCGCCGTCGGCGCGACGCAGGAGGACGTGTCCCTCACCTACAACAGCTTCCTGACGTCGACGAACTTCTCGATCGCGATCCTGCTGCCGGTGATCGGCATCCTGCTGCTGACCAGCGAGTGGAGCCAGCGCACCGCGATGGTGTCGTTCTCCCTCGAGCCGCGCCGCCCGCACGTGATCCTCGCGAAGCTGACGGTCGGGGTGCTGCTGGCGGTGGCCGCGGTGGTGATCGCCCTGGTGCTCGCCGCGCTCTGCAACGTGATCTACGGCGTGGTCTCCAGCGACCCCGTGGTCTGGAACCTCGAGGCTGCGCGCCTCGGTGGCTTCCTGCTGCTGCAGCTGATCGGGATGCTGACCGGCTTCGCCTTCGCCGCCCTGCTGCTCAACTCGCCCGCGGCGATCGTGTTCTACATGGTCTACACGTTCGTGCTGCCCGGCCTCTTCGGCATCGGCGCGGCGCTGATGGACTGGTTCGACTCGGTGCGGCCGTGGATCGACTTCAACTTCGCCCAGGGTCCCCTGGTCGATGCGACCATGACGCCCGAGGATTGGGCCCACTTCGCGGTGTCAGGGTTCATCTGGCTGGTGCTGCCGCTGGCGATCGGCGTGTGGCGCGTGCTGCGCGCCGAGGTGAAGTGAGGTGAGCACGAGGTGACCGCGGCGACGCTCGACCTCGGGGACGCCCGGCCGATCCCGTTCCACCGGCTGGTGTCCGTCGAGCTGCGCAAGTCCTACGACACCCGCGCGGGCTTCTGGCTGCTCATGGTGATCGGTCTCCTGGTGGTGGCGGCCGAGGCGATCGTCCTGATCGTCACGGTCGTCCAGGACGAGCCGCTCTCCTACGGCGACACGACCGCGGTCGCGGCCTTCGTCACCTCGGTCCTCCTGCCGGTGCTGGGGATCATGGTGGTCACCTCCGAATGGAGCCAGCGGACCGCGATGGTGACCTTCGCGCTGGAGCCGCGCCGGCCGCACGTCATCGCGGCCAAGGCGATGGTCGGCCTGCTGCTGACGCTGGCGACCATCGTGGTGGCGCTGGTCGTGGGCCTGGTGACGGTCCTGCTCTACGCGGCGCTGCAGGGGGAGAGCCCGGTGTGGCACTTCGGGTGGACCGGGTTCACCGCCTTCCTGGTCACCCAGACGTTCGCCATGCTCGGCGGCTTCGCGCTCGCCACGCTGCTGCTCAACACCCCTGCGGCCATCGTGGTCTTCTTCGTCTACCGCTGGGTGCTGCCCGGCCTCCTCGCGCTCGGCACCGCGCTGATCGGGTGGTTCGGGTCGCTCGCTCCGTGGATCGACTTCCAGAGCGCGCAGGGCGAGCTCTACGACTTCCCGCTGACGGGGGAGCAGTGGGCGCAGCTGTTCGTCTCCGGCGTGATCTGGCTCGTGGTACCCCTGCTGATCGGCATCTGGCGGGTCCTGCGGGCCGAGGTGAAGTGACGCACCTCTAGGGTCGGTGCATGACGACTCCCCGAGAGGACGGCAGGGCCGACGACGAGCTCCGCCCCGTGAAGATCACCCGCGGCTGGCTCGACCACGCTGCAGGATCGGTCCTCGTCGAGTTCGGCCGCACCCGGGTGCTCTGCGCGGCCTCGGCCTCGGAGGGCGTGCCGCGCTGGCGCAAGGGCTCGGGCCTGGGCTGGGTCACCGCGGAGTACGCGATGCTCCCGGCGTCCACCAACACGCGGTCGGACCGGGAGTCGGTCAAGGGGCGTATCGGCGGCCGCACCCACGAGATCAGCCGCCTGATCGGCCGCTCGCTGCGCGCCGTCATCGACTACCAGGCGCTCGGTGAGAACACGATCCAGCTCGACTGCGACGTCCTGCAGGCCGACGGCGGCACCCGCACCGCCGCGATCACCGGCGCGTACGTCGCGCTCGCCGACGCCGTCGCCCACCTGCGGTCCACCGGCGCGCTGAAGGGCGAGCCGCTCACCGGCTCGGTCGCGGCGGTCAGCGTGGGGATCATCGACGGCGTACCCCGCCTGGACCTGCCGTACGTCGAGGACGTGCGTGCCGAGACCGACATGAACGTCGTGATGACCGGTGACGGCAAGTTCGTCGAGGTCCAGGGCACCGCCGAGGGCGTGGCCTTCGACCGCGCCGAGCTCGACGCGCTGCTCGCGCTCGCCGAGAAGGGGTGCGCGGACCTGACGCGGCTCCAGCAGGAGGCGCTGGCGCTGTGAGGGTGTTCCTCGCCTCGCGCAACGCCAAGAAGATCGAGGAGATGGAGCGCATCCTGCGCGAGCACCTCCCCGGGATCGAGGTGCTGGGTCTCGACGACGTCGAGCCCTACGACGAGCCCGTCGAGGACCAGCCGACGTTCGAGGGCAACGCGCTCCTCAAGGCCCGGGCCGGCCTGGCCGCCACCGGGCTGCCGTCGCTTGCCGACGACAGTGGGCTGTGCGTCGACGCGCTGAACGGGATGCCCGGCGTGCTGTCCGCGCGGTGGTCGGGGCAGCCGAAGGACGATGATCGCAACAACCGGCTGCTGCTGGACCAGCTCGCGGACGTGCCCGACGAGCGGCGTACCGCCCACTTCCAGTGCGCCGTCGCCTTCGTCCACCCCACCTGCGAGGAGCTGACCAGCGGTGTGATGCCGGGCCGGGTGATCCGGGAGACCCGCGGGACCGGTGGCTTCGGCTACGACGTGCTCTTCGAGGCCGACGACCGGCGTGGGGTGACCACCGCCGAGCTCACCCGGGAGGACAAGGACGCGATCTCGCACCGCGGCTGGGCGCTGCGCCGGATGGCGCCGATCGTCGCGCGGGTGCTGCGGTGAGCGCGGGCTTCCGCTTCCGCCGCGCCCTCGCGGTGGCGGTGCTCCGCCTCATCCGGTGGCAGGTGGTCGGCGAGGTGCCGCGCAAGGGCATCCTCGTCGGAGCCCCGCACACCTCCAACTGGGACTGGGTCCTGACCCAGCTGCTCGCCTGGCACAGCGGGGTCAAGATCCGGCTGCTGGTCAAGGACTCGCTCTTCAAGGGCCCGCTCGGGTGGATCCTGCGCGCCTCCGGCGCCGTCGAGCTCGACCGCGCCAACCCCGGCGCGACGATCCGCGCCCTGCTCGCGGACGCGGAGACGGACGAGTCGTTCCTGCTCGGGATCGCGGCCGAGGGCACGCGGAGCAAGGGGGAGTACTGGAAGTCCGGCTTCTACCGGATCTCCCAGCAGACCGGCCTGCCGATCACACTCGCCTTCCTCGACGGCCCCTCGCGCACGGTCGGCTGGGGGCCGACCTTCGAGCTCACCGGTGACGTCGTCGCCGACATGGATCGGATCCGCGAGTTCTTCGCCGACAAGCGGGGCTTCAAGCCCGAGCTCATCACCGTCCCGCGCCTGCGCGAGGAGGACGCCCAGGCCGGCTGACCCGGCCCGGGCCAGGTCACGGGAGGGTCACGGGAGGGTCACGGCGGCCAGGAGCAGGTCCGTCACGTGCGTGGCGTAGGAATCCGGCACGACCGGCCCGTCCACCGCGTCGAACCGGCGGCTCAGCGGGGCCAGTGCGAACACCGCTGCGGCACCGTTCGCCACGAGGAAGAACGCGTCGCGACCGGTGACATGACGGATCCGCTCGTCCCGCTCGAGGCGGTCGAGCAGGTCCCGCAGCCCGTGGTCGAACAGCGGCGCCACGGCGACCTCGAAGAGGGTGTCCACCCGGGGCGACTCCCGGCAGGCCTCCTGCGTCACGAGCCGGTGCAGGTCGGGGAGGTCGGCCGCGGTGGCGACGAACTCGCGCAGCACGCGACGGAGCAGGTCCAGGTCGTCCTCCCCGCCCCCGGCCAGCGCGGCCAGCAGGCGTTCGTGGTGCCGCCGGAAGGCCCACCGGACGGTGGCCTCCCACAGCCGGTCCTTGTCGCCGAACCGGCGAGCGAGCATCCCGTGGCTGACCCCGAGCGTCCGGTTGAGGTCGCGCAGCGACACCGCGTCGTACCCCTGCGACGCGAACGCCTCGAGGGCGACGACGAAGATCGTCTCGTCGTCGACCTGGCGGGGACGTCCTGGACCGGTCACGGACGTAGCCTAGACCATTTGTTGTCAACTGACATCTAAAACCGTAGGGTCGCCCGCCATGAGCTGGTTCGAGCGCGGTGACGACGGCTACGAGGACGCCCGACGGGCCACGGTCTGGAACGCTCGGCTGCCGGACCGGTTCCCGGACCTGGTGGTCCGGGCGGCCACGGTCGACGACGTGGTGGCGGCGGTTCGGTACGCCGCCGACAGAGGCCTGCGGGTGGGGATCCGGTCCGGGGGTCACAGCTGGTCGGCCAACCACGTGCGCGACGGCGGACTCCTCCTGGACGTGTCGCGGCTCGACTCGACCGCCGTCGACGTGGCGGCGAGGACCGCCGTGGTCGGTCCGGGGTGCCGGGGCAGCGAGCTGGCCGCCGAGCTCGAGGCCCACGACCTCTTCTTCCCCGCGGGCCACTGCCGCGGGGTGGCGGTGGGTGGGTACCTCCTCCAGGGCGGCTACGGCTGGAACAGCCGGGTGCTCGGCCCGGCCTGTGAGAGCGTGATCGGCCTCGACGTCGTCCTGGCCGACGGCACGCTGGTGCACTGCTCCGCCGACGAGCACCCCGACCTCTACTGGGCGGCCCGGGGCTCGGGGCCCGGCTTCTTCGCCGTGGTGGTCGCCTTCCACCTCCGCCTGCACCCGCGTCCGGCGGTGTGCGGATCGAGCGTGTACGTCTACCCTGTCGACTGCGCGGCGGAGGTCTACACCTGGGCTCGCGAGATCGCCGCCGACGTCGATCGTCGCGTGGAGATGCAGATCGTGTGCTCGCGTGGCATCCCCGCGCTGGGTCTCGCCGAGCCGGCACTGGTGATCGCCTCGCCGGTCTTCGCCGACTCCGAGGCCGAGGCGCTGGAGGCCCTGGCGGTGCTGGAGACGTGCCCGGTCCGCGACTGCGCGCTCGTGGCGGTGCCGTTCGCGGTCACGACCATGCCGGAGTGGTACGACGCGGTGATGTCGAACTACCCGAGCGGGCACCGCTACGCCACCGACAACATGTGGACCCACGCGCCGGCGGCCGACCTCGTGCCGCGACTGCTCGACGTGATCGCGGACCTGCCGCCGCATCCTGCCCACTTCCTGTGGCTGACCTGGGGTCCGTCGCCGGCGCGGCAGGACATGGCCTACAGCCTGGAGGACGAGGTCTACCTGGCGCTCTACGGCGCGTGGCAGGACGAGGAGGACGACGGGGCGTACGCCGACTGGTCCCGCTCGCACATGGCCGCGATGGCCGATCTCGCGACCGGTGTCCAGCTCGCCGACGAGAACCTCGGCGCTCGCCCGGCCCGGTTCGCCTCGGACGACGCGATGGCCCGCCTGGACCGGATCCGCGCGGCCTACGACCCCGAGGGGCGGTTCCACTCCTGGATGGGGCGAGCGTCGTGAGCGAGCCGTGGAGCCGTTACCTCGACCTCGAGATGGCGGCGCTGCCGGACCACGTGGTCGTGGCGCTCCAGCACGGGCCGGTGGCGCCGACGGCGATCGGGTCGCTCCCCGACGGGTACGCCGTGCACCCCGACCGGAGCATCGAGGTGGCCGTCCGCACCCTGATGCCCGGCGTGACGCCGTCGATGTGGGACTGGTGGTTCGGGTGGCACGGGAGCCGCGACAGCCGCTACCGGCTCTGGCACCCCCGCGCCCACGTGAGCGCGCAGTGGGCGGACGGGATCAACGGTGACGCGGCGGACGCGGACCCGCGCCGCGGACGGGAGCGCTACCTCGGTCGCACCTCGCACGTCGTGGAGTACCTCGGGTCGACCCTGGTCCACGGCGCGATCTCCTTCGTGCCGCCGGGCGACCTCGGGTTGGTCGAACCGCACCCCGACTCGGGAACGCGCGTCTGTGCCGTGCTCGGCTCCTCGCAGGTGCCGGTGGACATCGGCTGGTTCGTGCACGACGTCCGCGCGGTCGAGGGCGGCAGCGAGATGTGGTCGCGCTTCCGGCTCGGCGGGAGCCTCGCGGTCCTGCGTGGCACCGGTGCCCGGGCACGCCGGGCGTCGACCACCCTGCTGCGCCCGTTCACCCGGCGCACCGAGCTGGAGGCGCGGGCGCTGCTCGTGCACTGCGCCCAGGAGATGAACCACCTCGCCGTACGACTGCCGGACCTGTACGCCGACCTCGGCGACGCCTGACGGCTGCTCCGCGGTGCGCCCGGAGAGACTCGAACTCTCACTGTCCAGGACCTAAACCTGGGGCCTCTGCCAATTGGGCTACGGGCGCGCGGCGGTCAGTCTCTCAGGTTCCCGTGACGGCACGGGGCCCCGGCTGCCGGGACCGCGTGCGAGTTTCGTCGGCCGGCCGACGAAATCCGACGCGGGACGACAAAACTTCGTCGTCCCGCGTCGGACTTCGTCGTCCCGCCCGGCCGGAACCTCAGGCGCCGTTGCCGGGCTGCTCGTCGGCGAGGTTGAGCTTGAGGTCCTTGCGGAGCTTGGCGACGTGTCCGGTGGCCTTGACGTTGTACTGCGCGAGGAAGACCTTGCCGTCCTCGTCGACGACGACGGTCGAGCGGATCACGCCCTCGACGAGCTTGCCGTAGAGCTTCTTCTCGCCGAACGCGCCGTACTCCCGCATCACCGTGCGATCGGGGTCGGAGAGCAGCGTGATCGTGAGGTGGTCGCGCTCGCGGAACTTCGCGAGCTTCGCCGGCTTGTCCGGCGAGATCCCGAGCACCTCGTAGCCCTCGGCGCGCAGCGAGTCGAGGGAGTCGGTGAAGTCGCACGCCTGCTTGGTGCAGCCGGGGGTCATCGCCGCGGGGTAGAAGTAGACGATCACCTTCCGGCCGAGGAAGTCGCTGAGTGCCACCTCGTTCCCGGCATCGTCGGTGAGGGTGAACTCCGGGGCGGTGTCGCCGGGGGAGAGGCGGTCGGGCTGGCTCACGCGGACTCCTTCTCGCAAACGATTCGCAATAACGTAGGGTGGGCAGCGAACGCCACCACGAGCCAACCTAGCGCTGCCCAGGAGGCACGATGCACGTCCCCGACGGCTTCCTCGACGCGCCGACGTCGATGGCCACCGGTGCGGCCGCGGTCGCGTGCGTCGGGATCTCGCTGGTCAAGGCCCGTCGCGAGCTCGACGACAAGACCGCTCCGATGGCCGGCCTGGTCGCGGCGTTCATCTTCGCGGTGCAGATGCTGAACTTCCCGGTCGCGAGCGGGACGAGCGGGCACCTGCTCGGTGGCGCCCTCGCTGCGGTCCTGGTCGGGCCGTGGACAGCGGTGCTGTGCATGAGCACCGTCTTCATCGTCCAGTGCCTGCTCTTCGCGGACGGCGGCATCACGGCCCTCGGCACCAACATCATGCTCATGGGGGTCACGACGGTCGCAGTCGGCTGGCTCGTCTTCCGCGCGCTCCAGCTGGCCCTGCCCAAGAGGCTGTCGGTGGTGCCGGCAGCCGCCGGCCTCGCCGCCTTCGTCTCGGTGCCGGTGGCCGCGCTCGCGTTCGTGCTGCTCTACGCGGTGGGCGGGACGGCCGACATCCCGATCGACAGCCTGGCCACGGCGATGGTCGGCGTGCACCTCCTCATCGGTGTCGGCGAGGGCGTGATCACCTTCCTGGCCGTCGGGGCGATCGTCGCCGTCCGGCCCGACCTGGTGTACGGCGCCCGCCGCGTGCTCGCCCGCCGGGAGCTGGAGATCAAGCCGCGGGTCGTCGCATGAGGACGCGCTGGGTCGTGCTGACCGGCGTCGCCGTCGCGCTGCTGCTCGCCGGCGTGGTGAGCATCTTCGCCTCGTCCGCGCCCGACGGCCTGACCAAGGTGTCGCAGGACCACGGCTTCGACCACACCGGACGCACCCACGACAGCGTCGTCGGCGGCTACGGTCCGGTCACCGGCATCGTCGGCGTGGTCGTGGTGCTGGCCCTGGCCGCCGGCGTCACCTACGTCGTACGCCGTCGGCACTCCGACCCGACCGAGTGATGAGTCGCTGATGGGCGCCGGGCACGGCCACAAGCTGCACTTCCACGGCCACTCGGCGATCCACCGGGCCCCGGCGCACCTGAAGGTGCTGGCGCTGCTCGGCTTCATGATCGTGGTCGTGGCGACCCCACGCACGTGGTACGCCGCGTTCGCCCTCTACCTCCTGGCTCTCGTCGTGGTGATCGCGATCTCGCGGGTCCCGCTCACCTACCTGTTGAAGCGGTCGGTGGTGGAGCTGCCGTTCGTCTTCTTCGCGCTCCTCCTGCCGTTCGTCGCAACGGGCCCGCAGACCGAGGTCCTGGGCGTCTCGGTCAGCCAGCACGGCCTGGAGGCGGGCATCGCGCTCCTCGTGAAGGGCACCCTCGGCGTGCTCGCCAGCCTGACCCTGGCAGCCACCACCGAGCCGCAGGATCTCCTCGCCGGCCTCGAACGGCTCCGGCTGCCCGTCCAGCTGGTGCAGATCATGGCGTTCATGGTCCGCTACCTCGATGTCGTGACCGGCGAGATGCACCGGATGAGGATCGCCCGAGAGGCGCGCGGCTTCGACGCCCGCAACCCCCGGCACTGGCCCGTGCTCGCCCGCTCGGCGGGCGCGCTCTTCATCCGCTCCTACGAACGCGGGGAGCGGGTCCACCTCGCGATGCTGTCGCGGGGGTACACCGGGAGGATGCCGCGGTGAGCGTCCCCGTCCTCGACGTGCGGGGCCTCGCCTACGCCTACCCCGACGGCCACCAGGCCCTGTTCGGGGTCGACCTGCACGTCCACCGTGGCGAGCGGGTCGCCCTCCTGGGGCCCAACGGCGCCGGCAAAACGACCCTGGTGCTGCACCTGAACGGCATCCTCCAGGCGGGAGCGGGCAGCGTGGCGGTCAGCGGCCTCCCGGTCGAGAAGGCCAACCTGCGCGAGATCCGCCGTCGCGTCGGTGTCGTGTTCCAGGACCCTGACGACCAGCTCTTCATGGGGACCGTGCGTGCCGACGTGGCCTTCGGCCCCGCCAACCTCGGTCTGGCCGGCGCCGAGCTCGACCGGCGGGTGATGGCGGCGCTGGACCAGGTCGGCATGGCCGAGTACGTCGACCGCCCGCCCCACCACCTCTCCTACGGCCAGCGCCGGCGGGTCGCCGTCGCGACCGTGCTCGCGATGGAGCCCGAGATCCTGGTCCTCGACGAGCCGTCGTCCAACCTCGACCCCGCCTCGCGACGCGAGCTCGCCGACATCCTGCGCTCGCTCGACGTCACGGTGCTGATGGTGACCCACGACCTGCCGTACGCGCTCGAGCTGTGCCCGCGCTCGGTGGTGCTCAGCGGCGGCACCGTCGTCGCGGACGGCGCGACGTACGACGTGCTCACCGACGAGGTCCTCATGGAGGAGCACCGGCTCGAGCTCCCGTTCGGGTTCGACCCGCGCACGGCGCTCCCACCGGGGCGTTGATAGCCTCAACCGACGTCGAACACGCGAGGAGCAACCGTGGGCCAGGACCAGGAGCTGTCCGCTCTGGAGCAGGAGATCGAGGAGACCCGCGAGCGGCTGGCGACCACGATCGACCAGCTCATCTACCGCGCGAACCCCAAGACGATCGTGGGGCGCGAGATCGGCAGCATCAAGGCGCACTTCGTGGACCCGCAGACCGGGCAGCCCCGGACCGACAACATCCTCAAGGCCGCGGGCGTCGTCGTGGCGGTGGTGGGCTTCTTCGTCGTCGTGCGGAGGGTCGTCCGCTGACGTGGGTGACAAGACCCCGATCAAGATGCTGCACGACCGGATCCTGGTCGAGGTCGACCGGGAGTCCGGCGAGCGCCGCTCCTCGGGCGGCATCGTGATCCCGGCGACCGCCGCGCTGGGCGCCCGTCGGCTGGCCTGGTCGCGCGTGGTCGCGATCGGCCCCCACGCCCGCTCGGTCGAGGTCGGCGACAAGGTGCTCTTCGAGCCCGAGGACAAGGCCGAGGTCGAGGTCGCCGGCGAGCTCTACGTCGTGATGCGCGAGCGCGACATCCACGCCGTCGCCGCCGACCGCGTCGGGGACCAGGCCACCGGTCTCTACCTCTGACCGCCCGCCCGGCACCGACCGGCCGGTAACCAACCGGGAGCCTCGCCCGTTGATGCGGGCATGCTCCGACGCCTCACCGCCGCGCTCGCGGCCAGCGCCCTCGTCCCGCTGACGGCGGTCGCCGTCCCGTCCGGCGGCGCCGAGGCCGCACCGCACCGCGACCACCGCGACCGCTACCAGGCCACCATCGCGATCACGAAGCACGGCATCCCGCACGTCACCGCCGACGACTTCGGGTCGCTCGGCTTCGGGAGCGGGTACGCCGCCGCGGAGGACGCCGTCTGCACCCTGGCCGACACCCTGGTGACCGCGCGTGGCCAGCGGTCCCGGTGGTTCGGCCCCGACGCGCGCTACAACGACCAGGTCACCCTCGAGGCGTCCAACCTGCAGGTCGACGCGCTCGTCACCGACCTCCACCAGCGGCACGTCGTGGAGAAGCTCCTGCGCGACCCGGTCCGCGGCCCCGGCGCCCAGGCCCGCGCGATGGTGCGCGGGTACGTCGCCGGCGCCAACGAGTGGTTGCGCAGCAACACCGTCACCGACCCGGCGTGCCGGGGTGCGGGCTACCTGAAGCCCGACGTGCGGCCGATCGACCTCTGGTACGGCGTGTACCTCGCCAACCTGCTCGCCTCGACCGGCGTCTTCGTCAAGGAGATCGTCGACGCCGCGCCACCCAGCCCGGACGACCCGGGCCTCCCGGAGCTGCCGGTGAGGGCCTCGCAGGTCGACCGCGACCGGCTGCTGAAGGCGCTCGGCCGCGACCCGGAGTCGCCGTTCGGTTCCAACGCCACCGCTGTCGGTGGGGCCGCGTCGACGACCGGCAAGGGCATGCTGCTCGGCAACCCGCACTTCCCGTGGCGCGGGCGCTACCACTTCACCCAGCAGCACCTGACGATCCCGGGGCAGTACGACGTCGCCGGCGCCTCGCTGATCGGCTCGCCGGCGGTCAACATCGGCTGGAACAAGGACGTCGCCTGGAGCCACACCGTCTCCACGGCGTACCGCTTCACGCCGTACGAGTACCCGACGCCCGGCCCCGGCACGACCTACCTCACCGACGCCGGCCCGCAGGAGCTCGTGCACGACACCGTGGAGGTGCGGGTCAAGCGGGCCGACGGCTCCCTGGGGACCGCGACCGAGGACCTCTACCGCACGCCGGAGGGGTACGTCGTCGACTCGCCCGCCACCCTGATGCCCTGGGGCCCCGCGAGCCTGTGGGCGATCCGCGACGCGAACGCGGAGCACCTGCGCACCATCGACACGTTCCTCGACATGGGCAAGGCGACGAGCGTCCGCGACCTGCTCCGCCGTCAGGACCGCGCCGGCGGCATGCCTTGGGTCAACACCACCGCCGCCGACCGGCGTGGCGACGTCCTTTACGCCGACCACTCGGTCGTGCCGAACGTGCCGGACGACCTCGTGCAGCAGTGCCTGACACCCACGGGCGCCGTCCTCCAGCAGGTGGCCGGGCTGCCGGGACTCAACGGCACGTTCGCGGGCTCGACGTGTGCCTGGCGCACCGACGCCGACGCCGAGCGTCCCGGTATCTTCGGGCCGGCGAACCTGCCGATGGAGGTGCGGCGCGACTGGGTCATGAACGCCAACGACTCCTACTGGTTGCCGAACCCGGAGCAGCCCCTCGAGGGCTACGCGGGGATCATCGGCTGCGAGCGCTGCGTCCGCACCATGCGCACCAGGATGGTCTCCCACTACGTGATGGACCGCCTCGCGTCGGGTCGCCAGGAGTCGCCGCGCAGCCTGCGCGGTCATGAGCACGAGAACCGCGTGATGGCCGCCGAGGTGATGCGGGAGGGAGGTGCGCTCGACCAGGTCTGCCAGGCGACGGGGGAGGTCGAGGCCTGCCAGGTGCTCCACCACTGGGACGGCCGGTCGGACGCCGACTCCGTCGGCACCGTGATCTTCGAGGAGTTCGTCGACCGGTTGCCGACGCTCCCGGTCGACGCGGTCGACCCGGTGTGGCTGACGCCGTTCGACCCGAGCGACCCGCTCAACACCCCGCGTGACCTCAACACCGCGAACCCGCAGGTGATCTCGGCGATGGCGGACGCGATCGCCTCGCTGCGCGACCGCGGGATCGCCTTCGACGCGCCGTGGGGCTCGCTGCAGGTCGCCGGCGACCGCGGCGCACCGCCGATCCCGCTGGGCGGCGGCACCGGTGACGCGGCCGGGAACGCCAACGCGCTGGCCTCACGCTGGGCACGGGACAACAAGGACCACTACCGGCCGATCACCTACGGGTCCTCCCACATCCAGGCCGTCTCGTTCCTGCCCGAGGGCCGGGTCGACGCCCGGACGATCCTCACCTACAGCCAGTCCGAGAACCCGCGGTCGCCGTGGTCGTCCGACCAGACGCGGATGTTCTCGCAGGAGCGGTGGGTCCGGTTCGCCTGGACAGACGCGCAGATCGCCCACGACCTGGTCCGCAGGTTCACCGTCACCGGCTGATCACCAGCTCGTCTGACGTCCCGCGGGCACGGGGAGGTCAGGCGACCAGCTCCTCCGACGTCCTGGGGGAGGTCATACGAGGTGGCGGTCGGGGCGACCGGCTCGTCTGACGCTGCAGCGGGCGCCCGGGGGAGGTCATACGAGGTGGCGGTCGGGGCGACCGGCTCGTCTGACGTCCCGGGGGAGGTCATACGAGGTGGCGGTCGGGGCGACCGGCTCGTCTGACGTCCTGACGTGGTGCTGCGGCCGGCGCCTCCCCCCGTGGCGCCGGCCGCAGCCGTTCGTGGTGCTCGGTCGTCTGGGTCGTGGGTCAGCGGACCCGGACGGTGAGCGTGCCGGTGGTGTCACCGGTGGTGGTGTCGGTGCCGGCCACGGCCAGGCGGTACTTGAAGGTGCCCTTCTTGGTCAGCTTGGGGAAGGTCACCCGCGCCGAGCCGTCCGCGGTGGTGGACACGGTCCGGACCGTGGACCAGTGCCCCGCACCCGCAGCACCCGCAGCACCGGCAGCGGTGCGGGAGGCGTCGGGGGTCCAGACCTGGAGCTGGAGGTCCTGGTCGTCGTTGCCGTCGACCACGACGGAGTCGCTGCCCGGCGCCGAGCCCCGGTTGATGGTGGTGGTGCCGGTGCGGAACCCCTCGACCTCGGTCTCGACCAGCGGGGTGTCCGCGGTGGACGGGTCACCGTCGGTCACGCAGGCCAGGTCGCCCTGCCAGTGGTAGTTGGTGCCACCGACCTGGACCCAGGTGATGTGGTACGACGCGGTGGCGGGGTCCCACTGGGCGTGGTCGGCCAGGTCGAAGGCGTGGGTGCCGCTCCAGGTGCCCTGGTTGTTGTGGAAGTTCAGGGTCTTCGTGCCGGCCGGGGTCTGGACCCGGATGTTGACGTCGTTGGCCTGACCGTCCGGGATGTTCGCGGGGTAGTCCACGCTCACCCCCGCACAGGTCGGGTCGTCGTAGGTCCAGTCCCAGCTGGACGGCGTACCCGGGTCGTTGTCGCCGCCGCCGTTGTCGCCGCCGCCGTTGTCGCCGCCGCCGTTGTCGCCGCCGCCGTTGTCGCCGCCGCCGTTGTCGCCGCCGCCGTTGTCGCCGCCGCCGTTGTCGCCGCCGCCGTTGTCGCCGTGGTCATCGCCGTGGTCGTCCCCGTTGTCGCCCGGCTCGGTCGGGTCGGTCGGTGTCGGCGCGTCGGCCCGGTCGCACTCGACCCAGAAGACCTTGTACTTGCCGCTGGCACCCTTCGCGCCGGCCGCGTCGGTGCTGACCTTGACGTGGTAGCCCTGGTTGGCCTGCGGGTCGGCGCCGGTGAACTTAAGCGTGTAGGTGCGGGCCGCGTTCATGACGCTGCCGGAGGCCGCGGAGCCGAGGGAGACCTTGTCCGGGCCCTGGGTCTTGGTGATGACGGCGCCGGCGGTGGGTGCCTGGCTCTCGAACCTCACCGTGGCGTCGGAGCGCTGGTAGCCGTACCACTGGAGGTCGAAGCTGCAGCCCACGTGCGGGTCGTTGCTCGAGTCGGCAGGCCCGCCGACCTCGGAGACCTCGAGGTGCCCGCTGTTGCCGCCACCGGCGTACGCGGCCTGGGCGCCGACGAGGCCGAGCACGGGCACCAGCGTCGCGGTGGCGACGGCGGCGACGGCGGAGACGAGACGGGCTCGCATGGGTGGCTCCTGCGTTCGGTTTCAGCGGACGTTCCGCGGATATGAGAACCGTTCCACACGGAATCCACCTCAAGTAGAGGCGTGGGCGAACCTTGTACGCACCGTGGAGCAACCTTGCGGACGCCTTGAGGAAACTCCCCCAACCGGCTCGGGAGCGGGTGTCCGGGCGCTCAGCCCAGGCCGGAGAACGGCTCGGTGCCGGGCACCAGCCGCAGCCCCTTCAGGCCCGAGTGCTGCCGCGCCCAGGCCAGCTCGTGGGCGAGGTCGCCGATGTTGTTCGACGCCGGCAACGGGGCCAGGCCGAGGGTGGACAGCACCCCGATGGCCTTGCCGTCCGCACTCAGGAAGCCCGACCCGGAGTCCCCGGGGATGCCCGGGGTGACGGTGTAGAGCGGGTGCGACCAGCCGCCGTCGGCAGCCTGGTCGCCGAGGCTGACCCCGGTGTGCGGTGCCAGCGGCTCCGCGCCACCCCGCAGGCTGGAGTTGCCGTAGGTGAAGACCTGGTCGCCGGCGGCGGTGCCGTCGGTGTCGATGCCGGTCGGGCCGCCCCAGAACGGGACCGACGGGTTCACCTGCGAGACGTCGCGCGCGGCGACACGCACGAGCGCGAGGTCGTTGTAGGCGCACGTGTTCGCGCCGCGGGTGTGCAGCCGCTGCATCGTGAGCCAGGAGGAGTAGACGAGTCGCCCCGAGCCCACCTTCGTGCCCTCGTCCGCCGGGTTGCCCCCCTCGCGGAAGGTCACCTTGGTCCCCAGCGGCAGCGACTTCGTGCTGCAGCCGTCGGTGTCGGTCGAGGAACCGGTGCCGGCGCAGTGCGCGGCATAGCCGACGTACACGCGGTTCGCCGAGTCGGTGTAGACGAAGTTGGCCGTGCACTGCGAGCCCTCGGTGTACATCATCGTGCCGGGGTGGATCGTGGCGGTGGCTGCCGGCGCCCAACGCCCGCCGGCGTCGGCTCCCGGGCCGACGAGCGAGACGGCGGCGGCGAGGGCGGCACTGGCGACGACGGTGGCGGCACGCATACAGGTCGAACGAGCCGTGCGCGCCGCTGGTTACGCGGCGCCGGTGGCTCAGCGCAGCGCGCCGTACGCCCGGGTCGGCGTCAGCCGTACGACGACCCGCCGGTCGCGCACCATCGCGGCCCGGTAGTCCTCCCAGTCGTCGTGCTCGCCCGAGAACGCCCGGTAGAGCTCCACGAGCTCGTCGACCGTCGCGTCGTGCGGGTCGGCCGCGACCGCGGAGAGCGTCACGTCGCCCTCGACCACGGCATAGCTCCAGAAGCTCCCGCCGTCGACGTGCAGCGCGGCCCACGGCGTGCGCCTGAGGTTGGCGTACTTGGCGCGGTCGGCCGTCGTCGAGACCCGGACGACGCCGTCGTCGCCGAGGGCCTGCAGCACGTTGGAGAGCTGCGGGCGCCCGTCGCTGCGGATGGTCGTGAGCACGGCCTGGTGGTTGTCGCGGACGGCGCCGAGCGCCTGGTCGAGGTCCATGCCCCCTCAGCGCCCGGCGGGCTGGTCCTGTTCCGCGGGGCGCAGCTGGAGTGGACAGGTGGCCGGCCCCTCCAGGACGCTGCCGTCGGGGGCGAACCGGGACCCGTGCAGTGGGCAGTCCCAGCTCTCCTCGGCGTCGTTCCAGCGCAGCACGCCGCCGAGGTGGGTGCAGACCGGCCGCTCCTCGCCGCCCCCGATCGCGCCCGTCAGCTTGTGGAACCACCCCGTCGTCATCTCGACCGCGACGCCGGCGTTGATCCGGAGCCCGTCGGGCAGCCCGCTGAGCTCGCGCGTGCTCCACGGCTCGTACGCCGACGCCCACGGAAGGTGGCCGCCGAGGATCCGCCCCGAGAGGGCGAGCGCGGCGGCGACGCCGTTGGTCAGGCCCCACTTGGAGTAGCCGCCCGCGACCAAGATGCCCTCCGCGCCCGGGAGGAGGGGGCCGGCGTACGGGAGCGCGTGGTGGGGCAGGTAGTCCTGGGCGGACCAGGCGTGGGTCTCCGAGGCGCCGGGGAAGTGCTCGGCGGTCCAGGCGCGGATCCGGTCGAGGTGCTCGCGCTCGGAGGTGCTCGCCCCGACCTTGTGGCCCTCGCCGCCCACCAGGAGCAGCGGTCCGTCGGCGTCCGGCGCGTCGCGCAGGGACCGGGACGGCTGGTCCGCCGAGAGGAACATCCCGTCGACGGCGGGCTCGGCGGTCCGGAACGCGAGGCTGTAGGAACGGGCCGGCTTGGCCCGGGCGAAGAAGCCGCCGCGGTCGAGAATCGGCATGTTGGTGGCGATCACGACCGTGTCGGCGTCCGCGTCGCCGGCCTCCGTGACGACCCGGTGCGGCCGGCGGCCGTGCACCCGCTCCACGCGAGCCCCCTCGGCGATCACCACGCCGTGCGCACGGGCGTCCGCGGCCAGCGCGTCGACCAGCTCCACCGGGTCGAGCTGGAGCTGATCGTCGAGGCGGACCGCCCCGGCGGTGGCGAAGGGCAGCGGGACCTCGTCGACCCAGGTCGCCTCCTCCACCCCCGCGCGGTGGAGCGCGTCGAGCTCGGAGCGGACCGACCGGGCGCCCTTCTCGCCGTGGGCATAGGTGTACGCCGGGCGGCGCTGGTGGTCCACGCCGTGCTCGGTGCAGAAGCGGGCGATCCACGCGAGCCCCTCGGCGTTCGCGTCGGCGTACCTGCGCAGCACCGGGGCCGGGTGGCGCCGCGCGATCCGCGAGTAGTGGGTGCCCTGCAGGAGGCTGACCTTGGCGGTGCTGCCGCCGGTGGTGCCGGCCCCGACGTGCCGGGCCTCGATGACGAGGACGGACTTGCCGGCGCGCGCGAGCAGGCCGGCGGTGGTCAGGCCGGTGAGGCCGCCACCGACCACCACGACGTCCCACTCGCCGGCGACGGCGGGCGGGACCGGGTCGACGTGGGGTCGGCGGTCGTTCCAGAGCGAGGTGAGTGACATGGGTCAGTCAGTCCTTCCGGCGGGGCTGGGGGCGGGCGCGGAGGCGGATGGCGCGCCCACGGCGTTCGTCCTCCTCCTCCTTGACCCGCGACTTCTCGATGTTGCGGTCGTCGCGCGGCGGCAGCTGGAGCTCGCGCTCGGCCGGGATGCCGGACTCCAGCTCGCGGCCGCGCTCGAGCTCGGCGTCCAGCTCGGCGCCGAAGAGCAGGGCGAGGTTGGTCAGCCAGAGCCACAGCAGGAAGGCGATGACGCCGGCGAGCGCTCCGTAGGTCTTGTCGTAGGAGGAGAAGTTGGCGACGTAGAAGCCGAACGCGGCCGACACCACGCCCCACGTCACGATCGCGACGAGCGCGCCGACGCTGACCCAGCGGAACTTGGGCTGCCGCACGTTGGGGGTCGCGTAGTAGAGCAGCGCGACGATGAGCACGACGACCAGGAACATCACCGGCCACTTGGCGATGTTCCACGCCAGCTGGAGGGACGAACCCACGCCGATCTGGTCTCCGATCGCGGCGGTGACCGGGCCGGTGACGACCAGGGCCAGGAGGACGGCGGCGGTCAGCACCACCAGGACCAGGGTGAGGAGCAGCATGACGGGCCGCAGCTTCCAGACCGGGCGCCCCTCGCCGACCTCGTAGACCCGGTTCATCGCCCGGCCGAACGCCCCGACGTAGCCGCTCGCCGACCAGAGCGCACCGAGGAGCCCGATCACGAACGCCGCGCCGGCTCCCTGCGACCGGCTGACCTCGAGCAACGGGTCGCGGACGCTGTCGACGACCGAGCCGCCGCCGAGCTGGGAGACGATGTCGAGCACCGTGCGCACACTGCTCGTCCCCTCGCCCACGAGGCCGAGGAGCGAGGTGAGCGCGATCGCGGCCGGGAAGACCGCCAGCACGGCGTAGTAGGTGAGCGCGGCCGCGAGGTCGGTGCACTCGTCGTCGGAGAACTCTCGCACGGTCTTGCGCAGGACGTAGCGCCAGGAGCGTGCGGTGAGCTGGGTGGGGGAGTCGACCTCGCCCTCGTCGGGGCTGGTGCCAGGGTCTGCGTGCCGGGTCGCCATACCCCGTGGGTGCCCGCCGGGGCTCCCGGTCATGCTGGCCGCGTACGGTCCGCTGTCAGCGGGCGGTCACTCGGCGCCAGTCACTCGCCGGCCTCCCGCTCGGCCGGCGGGGAGAAGCCGTGCTGGAGGCACCACGCGACAGCGCGGCTGCGCGACGTCGCGCCGATCTTGGCGTACGCCGAGCGGATGTAGGTCTTGACCGAGTTGATCGAGAGGTAGAGCCCCTCGGCGATCTCGAGGTTGCTCATGCCCTGCGCGATCAGCGAGAGGACCTCGACCTCGCGCGGTGTCAGGCCCACCTCGCTCCCGAGCCGGTCGGTGCGCCCGGGGAGGTCCTGACCCTGGGCGGCCGCCTCGACGGCGTCGATCAGCTGGTGGGAGTCGACGCTCATCGAGATCCACCCGTGCGCACCGGCGGCCAGTGCGCGGGCCCGCAGGTCGGGACGCAGGTCGCGGCTGACGGCCACCACGACGGGACCGTCCTCCCCGACGATCGCCTCGAGGTCCGAGCCGTTGGTGCGGTGCACCCCGAGCACGTCGTACAGCACGACCTCGGCGTCCTCGACGTCGGTGACCTGCGACCGGTGCGGGTGCTCGGAGAGCATGGCGGCCAGTCCTTTGGTGCACACCTCCTGGGGGCTCATGATCCCCACGCGGGTCGGACGGCCGGACATGTTCCCATCCTTGTCGCCAGAGGCGTGGACGGCGCGCCGCGGCAGTACGCCCAAAGGGGTGATTTTCCGGCGCGCGGCCGGTGTCCACGCGGCGCGGCGCGGTGGCTTCGTGGACAAAGCCTGGACTTGGTGGGCGTCGCTTCACGGCCAGCCGGCGTTTCTGGCCATGGTGTGGGTGGCTTGGCGGACCAGAGGCACGGGAGGGCGGGACGACGGAATCCGATCCGGGACGACAAAGCTTCGTCGTCCCGGATCGGATTTCGTCGGCCGCCCGACAAAACTCGACCACTCGCAGCCGGCCGCCGGGTCCGCAGCGCTCAGGCGGGGCGGACCGTGAGGGTCGGGCTGCTGGTGCCGATCGGGCCGGTCTCGTCGTGGACGACGCTGTGGGTCGGGCCGAGGCCCCAGGCCCCGAACGTGCCCTGGGTGGTGATGCCGACCCACGCGCCCTGCGGGGCGGCGAGGCTGTGGCGGCCCCTACGCGTTCCCGTTCAAATTGCGGCCCTTGTGACGCATCCGTGGGTCGCTGGTCGGCGGCCGCGCGGTGGCCGACCGGCTCGAGGGGCGCAGTTGGTCGGCCCGGGCTCCGCCCGCGCCGCCGCTACCCGGCCGCCCGCGCCACCACCATGGGTCCCCGAAGTCTCAGCGGTCACACCAGCCACGCCAGGTCGAACCGGTCGGGGGAAACCCGCACGACACGCCGCCCCGCCCCGGCGTGTCGTGCGGGTTTCTCCGGGCAGGTGTCGACAACAGGACCACCGAACAACCCCCAGGCCGGAAGACCGCGCCGACACCCGCGGGCCGTCCCCGCCTCGCCGGCCTGTCGGTCGCAACCCCGTGGCATCCCCAGACCACGGTCGCCGGCCCGGGTCACGACACCCACGGATGCAGCAGGAGAGGCGGCCGGCCGGGGAAACCTGCACCCCGCGGACGGGCCGCAGACGTCTGCGGCCCCGGGAGGGACGGTGCGCTCAGGCGTCGACGTCGGCCATGGCGACGTCCTGGCCGTCGGCCGTGGTGGGGTCCTCCTCGTTGATCGCCTCGACCGCCTCGGTGAGGTCGGGCATCGTGGCGGGCGGGCGCCGGTCGAGGTGGATCCCGGCGATCATGCAGCGCACGGACCCGCCGGCGAGCTCGATGGTGGGGATGTCGACGGCGACGATCTCGCAGGACTCCTCGATGACGGCGACCTGGTCCGGACGCAGGCTGCGCCGGGCGCGGCCCGACATCGCCATCAGGTAGCGGCGCCTGCCCTCGGGGGTGCGACCGCAGAGCTCGACGGCGTTCCCGGCGAACTCCCGCACCTGCTCCTCGGTCAGGGGCAGCACCGTGCGCCCGTTGACCGAGAGCCGCTCGCGCACCTGCTCGCGGCGCTGCTTGTCGGGGATCATGTCGAGGGCGAACATCGCCACGTCGGTGCCGACGCACCCCATGACGTTGGTGTGGTAGACCGGCACGCCGTCGGCGTCGACCGCCTCGAAGGCCATCGGCTCGTAGTTGAAGTCGCTGCAGAACCGCTCGAGCACGTGGGTGTCGGCGCGGTGGCTGACGGCCATGTAGGCGACCCGCGAGACGTGGTCGAGGACCATCGCGCCGGTGCCCTCGAGGAAGATGCCGTCGGGCTCGAGGCCGGAGTAGTCGACGATGGTCTGGCAGCGGTAGTCCGACTTCAGCATCTCCAGCACGTCGGCCCGGCGCTCGTGACGGCGGTTGGACGCGTACATCGGGTAGACCGCGACGTAGCCGCCCGCGTGCGTCGAGAGCCAGTTGTTGGGGAAGACGCTGTCGGGCCGCGTGTGGTCGGCGTCCTCGAAGACGTGGACGCGTACGCCGGCGGCGCGCAGCGCGTCCGCGACGGCGTCCATCTCGGCCAGTGCCCGCAGCGACGTGGCCTCGTCGGACTGCCCGGCCGGCAGGTCGCGCTGGAAGGCGTTGTCGGCAGCGGTCGCGTGGTTGGGCACGAACCTCTCGGCGCGGACCAGGATGACGGCGGACGGGGCTTGAGCACTCACAACGGGACGGTAGAGCACAACCGGCCGGACCGCGGAACCGGCGATGGTCACCGGCGTCGCCCGCGCACCTCGCATCTCGAGGTCGCCCCGGACATGACGAAGGCCCTCCCGGAACATCTCCGGAAGGGCCTCGACGGTGGTGGTACGCCATCAGGGACTCGAACCCCGAACCCGCTGATTAAGAGTCAGCTGCTCTGCCAATTGAGCTAATGGCGCGTGCTCTGAAGCGTCATGAACGATACCAGCGGGCCCGCGCGACGAGAAATCGAGGGAGCGCTCATCGGGAGGCCAGCACGGCCTGCGCGGCGTTGTGGCCGCCGAGGCCCGAGACGGCGCCGCCGCGGCGGGCGCCGGAGCCGCAGACGAGCACCGACGCGACGTCGGTCTGCACCCCCCACTGCTGGGCCGGGGTGTCGAGCCGGGCGCGGTTGGGGGCCCAGGGCCACTCGAGGTCGCCGTGGAAGATGTGGCCGCCTGGCATCGCCAGGTCCCGCTCGATGTCCTGGGGGATCTTGGCCTCCAGGCACGGCCGGCCGGCCGCGTCGGTGGCCAGGCAGCTCGCGATCGGGTCGACGAGGTGCTCGTCCAGCGCCGCGAGCGCACGCTCGACCGCCAGCTGCTTGGCCCCCTCGGGGTCGCGCTCGAAGAGCGCGGCCGGGGTGTGCACCCCGAAGTAGGTCAGCGTGTGCATGTCCGGCGGTGCCTCGCCGAGGATCGAGTGGTCGGTGAGGGTGTGGCAGTAGATCTCGCCGGGCATGACCGACGGCACCCGGCCGGCCGCCGCGTCGGCGTACGCCGCCTCGAGCTGGCTGTAGTCCTCGGCCAGGTGCAGCGTCCCGGCGAAGGCGAGCTCGGGCTCGACCCCGGACTTCAGCCGGGGGAGCCGGTCGAGCAGCAGGTTGATCTTCAGCTGCGAACCCTGGGGCTTGCTGTCGGGCTCCTCGGTCTCGCCGAGCAGGATGCGCAGCACCCACGGGGCGACGTTGGAGAGCACGTGACGAGCGGTGACGACGTGGTCCTGCCCGCCGTCGTGCCAGTTCACCTCCGCGCCGTCGTCGCTCGCCCGGATCCCGCTGACCCCCGCACCCGTGACGATCTCCGCGCCGGCGGACACGGCCGCCCGCGCGAGCGCGTCGGTGACCGCGCCCATGCCGCCGACCGGGACCCGCCACTCTCCGGTCCCGTTGCCGATCAGGTGGTAGAGGAAGCAGCGGTTCTGCACGAGCGAGGGGTCGCGGAGCGACGCGAAGGTGCCGATGAGGGCGTCGGTGGCGACCACGCCGCGCACGGTGTCGTCGGAGAAGCGCTCCTCGATGGTCTCCCCGATGGGCCGGGTCACCAGGTCCCGCCAGACCTGCGGGTCCACGGCGTCACGCAGGGTCCGCTCCGTGGGGAGCGGGTCCAGCAGGGTCGGCGCCACGACCTCCGCCAGTCCCGCCACGTCGGCGTAGAACCGCTGCCACGCGTCGTACTCCTCGTCGCCCCCGGTCAGGGCGCGGAAGGAGTCTCCGGTCTCGCCGCGCTCGGGGCGCTCGACGAGCAGCCCGCCGGCCCGGCCGTCGCGGATCCACGGCGTGTACGACGCCACCGACCGCGAGGCGAGGCGCAGGTCGAGACCGAGGTCGGTGACCAGCTGCTGCGGCATCAGGGAGACCAGGTAGGAGTAGCGCGACAGCCGGGCCGGGTGGCCGCTGAACGCCTGTGTCGAGACCGCTGCGCCGCCGGTGTGGTCGAGCCGTTCGAGGACGGCGACCGAGAGCCCGGCGCGCGCGAGGTAAACCGCGGCAGTCAGTCCGTTGTGGCCGCCCCGACGACCACGACGTCATGCTAGCTGTTTCGCTGCGTCATCACCCGCCCGACCTGGGGCACCCTCAGGGCCCGACCGTCGACAGGACTCGCCGGGCCGCGTTCAGCCGTTTTGGCTGGTCGTGGCGGCGTCCGCACCGGAGGATGAGCCCAGCGCGCCACGGACGACAGACGGCTCGGGGTGGGAGTGCTACCGAGGTCGTGGTTGCTGTTCGCCGGCCCCTCGTCGCCACGGTCAGCTTCAGGCTGGCAGGGTGTACAGCGCGCGACCGGCTACGCCATCAGGATCTGGCCACGGCACTGGCCACAGGACTGCTCCTGCCACAAGCCGCCGACGCCCGTCGTGCTCCTGCTCGTCTTCGTGATCGCCGCCGGGACCATCGCCACCAGCGACCCGTCGGTCGCGCTGGGGATCGCCGTCGGCATCTACGGTGCAGTGCTGGATCTTCAGCGACTCCTGCCGGCGGCGTTCGCGAGCGGCAGGCTCCCAGACCAACGCCCAGCGGGCTGGCACCATCAGTGGCGCCGCCAGCGCCACCGTCGGCGCCTCGAGGTCGGCTCAGCCTCCTCACGGGCTGGGGCCAGCCGCTGCTGCTCCGGCCTGTCGATCGCCTCCTCGACCCTGGCCTCAACCTCGCCGTAACGCATGCGTTCTTCTGCGCTGTCACCCCGGGTGGCGCCCCCGGTCGAGCGCGCGTCGCGCAGTGGGCTGATTCTGACGATCACGCCCGCGGTGTTCATGCTCGACGACTTCCCCAGCTGGTCTTCGCGCTGATCCGCTGCTCGCCTGGGGCGCCTGCGCAGTGGCGCTACGAGGCCATCGCGCAGCTCTTCGTCGTCCTCAGGATCGCCATCGCCGACCCGGGGCACATGGCCCGTTCGCGGAGTCGACAGCCGGTTCCGACCTGCCGGCCGACGTCCGGGCATCCTGCTCTCGCTGTTCATCGTCGACTGCGCGCTCGTCGTGGTGCCGTTCGTGCTCATCGTGGGCGAGCAGGCTGGAGAACCTGCGCCGCCAGGTCGCCGCGGGCGCGACAATAGAACATCGTCAACGGCTTGCCCGCCGCGTCGCGATCATCGGCACCGACGAACGAGAGATCTCGTCGCTCTTCAACCCGCAGCAGGAAGCGGCTGCTGGGCTACCGCGCCGACGGATGCTCGGCCGGACCACCGCCACCTCCACTCCGACGCCGCGATCGCCGAGAAGGCGGCCGAGCTCGGGGTCGAGCCCGAGTTCGCCACCGTGGCGCGCCGGCTGCTCGGTGCCGGCGCGACCGACATGAAGTTCGTGCGCAAGGACGGAGTCGAGCGCAGCCACTCGATGTCGCTGGACCCCATCGAGGACGACCGGGGCCAGGTCACCGGCTACGTGAGCACCTCCGAGGACATCACCGAGCGCAAGGAGGCCGAGGGCCGGCTGGTCGAGGCGCTCGCGACCGAGCGCGAGGCGGTCGAGCGGCTCCGGGAGGTCGACCAGGTCAAGGACGCGTTCGTCTCCAGCGTCAGCCACGAGCTGCGCACGCCGATCACGAGCATCCTCGGCTATACCGAGATGCTCGAGGACGGCGTCTACGGCCGGCTCAACGACGAGCAGCTCGACGCGGTCCGCCGCCTGTCGGCGAACAGCGCCCGGTTGCTCTCCCTCATCGACGACCTGCTGACCCTCTCGCGGGTCCAGGAGGACGGCATCGGCTTCGCCGACCGCATCGTCGACCTGCGCAAGATCGTGGCCGCCGGTGTCGCTGTCGTTGCGCCGACGCTCGAGCAGCGCGACCTCCGGCTCGACGTCGACATCCCCGAGGAGCCGCTGCCCTTCCTGGGCGATCGCGACATGCTCGAGCGCGTCGTCATCAACCTGGTGGGCAACGCGGTCAAGTTCACGCCCGAGGGTGGCCGGGTCGAGGTGGCGCTCACCTGTGATGACCACACCGCCGAGATCGCCGTGAGCGACACCGGCATCGGGATCCCCGCCGACGAGCAGGAGCGCCTGTTCAGCCGCTTCTTCCGGTCCTCGCTCGCCCAGCAGCAGGCCATCCCCGGCAGCGGCCTCGGCCTCTCGATCGCACACGCGATCGTCGAGAAGCACGGCGGCGCCATGGCGGTCGAGTCGGAGCCCGGCCGGGGCACCGTGTTCCGGGTCCGGCTCCCGCTGCTCACCGCCTCCTGACGCTGCGATGGCGACCATCCACCGCGACGCGTACGGCGTACCGCACGTCCGGGCCGCCACGGTGCTCGACCTCGCTCACGGTCAGGGCCGCGCCATCGCGGCCGACCGTCCAACGCAGCTCGGCCTGCTCCGCCACCGCGTGCTGCAGGGGCCGCTCGCGCGGCGCACCGGCACGGCCGACCTGGCGCGCCGCGCCTTCGCCCGCCTGCGACCCGAGACGGCCGCGTTCGTGTCGGCGTACGTCGACGGGGTGAACGCCGTCCTCGACGACCCGTGGGAGCCGTGGCTGCCGCTCGCGGTGCACCGCGCGCACCACCTGCTGTTCGGGAACCTGACGAGCAAGCTGTGGGCCACCCGCGCCCGGCAGGTCCTCGGGGACGACGCCCGCCTGCTGGCGCGCGAGGGGCCGCTCACCAGCGGCAGCAACGCCTGGGCGGTCGGCGGCGCCCGGACCGCCTCGGGGCTCCCGCTCGTCGGCGGTGACCCCCACCGGACGCTCGAGTCGCCCAGCATCTACCTGCAGGTGCGGCTGACCTGCGACGAGCTGGACGTCACGGGGTTCGCCTTCGCGGGGGTTCCCGGCGTGCAGCACTTCGGGCACGCCGGCGACGTCGCCTGGGCGATCACCAACGCGATGGCGGACTACGAGGACGTCTACGCCGAGACACTGCGTCGCACCGCCGGCGGGGTGGAGGCGCTCGGCCCGGACGGTTGGGAGCCGGCCGAGGAGGGAGATGGCTGGCTCCGGACCCGACGGGGACCGGTGTTCGCGGGATCCGTCGCGGAGGGCCGCGGCCTGAGCCTGCGGACGCCGAGCGCCGTGCTGGAGGACCTCGGCTTCGACTCGTTCCTGCCGCTGATGCGGTCACGCACGGCGGTCGACGTCCTGTCGGCGCTCGACGGCTGGGTGGAGCCGGTCAACAACGTCGTGGCCGCCGACCGCGGCGGCGACGTGCGCTACCGCGTGGCCGGCCGGGTCCCGCGGCGTGCCGACGCCAACCGGCGTGGCGTCGTACCGGCGACGGACCCGGCTGCCGCCTGGGACGGCTGGCTGGAGCGGTTGCCCGCGCACGAGGTGCCGCCCGACGGCCAGGTCGTCACGGCCAACGAGCGGCGCGGGCCGGAGAGCGACGCCATCGGGACCGACTTCGCGCCGCCCCACCGGGCCGAGCGGGTCCGGGCGCTGCTCGACGGGCGCACCGACCTCACGGCCGCCGACTTCGCCGCGATCCACGCCGACACCTTGCTGCTGCAGGCGCCGGTGTTCCAGGACCTCCTGCGGTCGGTCCCGCCCGATCCGGCCGGGGTGCGCGACGCGATCCTCGCCTGGGACGGGCGCATGGACGTCGACTCCTCCGGAGCGGCCGCGTTCGCCGCCTGGCGCGGGGCGCTCGCGCGGCGGGTCGCGGCCCAGCCGGTGCTGGCGCCCCTGGACGAGCCGATCGTCACCGACCCGCAGACCGGGCCGGTCCTCGCGCCCTGGCTGACGCTCGCGGGCCGCGTGGCGCTCGCGCTCGAGTCCCTGGTCCGGGCAGGTCGGCCCTGCGGGATCGACCTGCCCACGCTCGCGACCGAGGCGCTCGCCGACGCCGCGGGCCACCCGGCGACGTGGGGCGAGACGCACGTCGTCCGGCCCGAGGGCGACCCGGTGCCGCCGTTCCCGCTCGGCGGCGACATCGACTGCGTGCGCTGCACGTCGTCGGTGCCGGGCGTGACCGACGCGTGCGCACGGGCCTCGGTCGCGCGCTACGTGTGGGACCTGGCCGACCGGGACGCCGGTGGGTGGGTGGTGCCGTTCGGCGCCGCCGACCACGGGGACCACCGGGTCGACCAGCTGCCGCACTGGACGGCGGTCGAGCTCGTGTCGCTGCCCGGTGGGCGCCGGCTCAGGTGAGCACCTTGGCGAACCACGCCTGGGCGTACGGATTGTCGTTGTAGCGCTCGACGGGGGAGTATCCCGCCCGCTCGTACATCGCGATCGCCTCGACCAGCGTGCGGTTGGTGTCGAGCACGACCCGGCCGTGCCCGCGACGTACGGCGAGCGCCTCGAGCTCGCGCAGCATCCGCGACCCGAGCCCGGCGCCACGCCACGCGTCGTCCACCCACATCCGCTTGATCTCGGCCGACCCGTCGGGGAGCGGACGCACGCCGCCGTACGCCACCGGCCGGCCGGCGCTGGTCGCCACCAGGAAGCGGCCCTCGTGGTCGGGGACCCCGGGGTCGAAGCCGCCGGGGAACCTCCGGTCGAGCTCGGCGAAGTAGCGTCCGGCCGCCTCGCGCGCGACCGGGTCGTCGGGGCCGACCTCGCGCAGCGCGGTCGTCGCCGCCCGCACCAGCAGGTTCGCCGTCGCCAGCGCCTCGATGAGCCGTCCGCGCTGACGCGGGGTCAGCGGGGCCACCAGACGCGCGGCGAGCTCCTCGCTGCGCTCGTCGAGCTCGCGCCAGGACGCGCGGCCGGCGGGGGTGAGCGTGGCCAGGCGCCGCCGCCGGTCCGCGGGGTCGGGCCGAAGCTCCACCAGCCCGTCGTCGGTGAGCCGGCGCAGCAGGCGGGTCAGGTAGCCCGAGTCGAGGTCGAGACGGTCGCGCAGCTCGCGCACCCCCGCCCCGTCGGGCCCGATCTCGAACAGCAGGCGCGCCACGTTCAGCGGCCTGCCGGTGCCGAGGAAGGACTCCTCCAGGACCCCGACCCGCTGGGTCCACGTCCGGTTGAACTCCCGCAGCGTCGCGGTCTCGGTGCGGTCCGACATCCTCTGACCATAGTCAGAGAATGGTCCGAGGTCGACCCGTCGCCACCACCCCGGCCCGGGTGGTGCCGGGCCACCCGCCTGCCCATCACGATGCCGTGGTGAACACGTCCGCCGCGACCAGGACCGGCGCCGGGCTGGTGCTGCTCACCCTCGCCTCCTCGCAGTTCCTCATGACGCTGGACAGCTCGGTCATGAACGTCTCGATCGCCCAGGTCGCCGCGGACGTCGGCACGACGGTGACGGGCGTGCAGACCGCGATCACCCTCTACACGCTGGTGATGGCCACGATGATGATCACCGGCGGCAAGATCGGCACGATGATCGGCCGCCGGCGGGCGTTCTCGATCGGCTGCGTGATCTACGGGGCCGGGTCGTTCACGACCGCGCTCGCCCCCAACCTCGCGGTCCTCGTCGTCGGCTGGTCGGTCCTCGAGGGCCTCGGTGCGGCGCTGATCATGCCGGCGATCGTCGCGCTGGTCGCCAGCAACTTCCCGGCGGCCGAGCGGCCGCGTGCCTACGGACTGGTGGCGGCGGCCGGTGCCATCGCCGTCGCGGCAGGGCCGCTGATCGGCGGCGCGGTCACGACGTGGTGGACGTGGCGACTGGTGTTCGCCGGCGAGGTCGTGATCGTCGTCGCGATCCTCGCGGCCGCGCGCAAGATCACCGACGTGCCGCCGGAGGAGCGCAAGCCGCTGGACGTGGTCGGGATCCTGCTGTCGGCCGCTGGGCTCGGCATGGCGGTGTACGGCGTGCTGCGGTCCGGCGAGTGGGGCTGGGTGCTGCCGAAGCCCGGGGCCCCGGACGTGGCAGGCCTGTCCGTGACGGTGTGGCTGGTGCTGGCCGGTCTCGTCGTCGTCCGGATCTTCTTCTGGTGGGAGGAGCACCGGGTCGCGACCGGGCGCGAGCCGCTGGTGCAGACGTCGATGCTCGGGGACCGGCAGCTCGCCGGCGGACTGACGATGTTCTTCTTCCAGTTCCTCATCCAGGCCGGGCTCTTCTTCACGATCCCGCTCTTCTTGTCGGTCGCGCTCGGGCTCAGCGCCCTGGAGACGGGCGTGCGGCTGCTGCCGCTGTCCGTGACGCTGCTGCTCGCGGCCACCGGCGTACCCCGGCTGTGGCCGCGCGCCTCGCCGCGACGGGTCGTGACCTGGGGCCTGGCCGCCCTGCTCGCGGGGATCATCTCCCTGGTCGCCGCGCTCGAGGTCGGCGCCGGTGCCGCGATCGTCACGGTTCCGCTGCTCTTCGCCGGGCTCGGTGTCGGTGCGCTCGCCTCGCAGCTCGGCGCGGTGACGGTGTCGGCGATGCCCGACGAGATGAGCGGCGAGGTCGGCGGGTTGCAGAACACCGCGACCAACCTCGGCGCCTCCTTGGGCACGGCCCTGGCCGGCTCGGTCCTGATCAGTGCCCTGACGGCCTCGTTCCTGGCGGGCATCGCGACCAACCCCGACGTGCCGGACGCCGTCGTGCAGCAGGCGTCGGTCGACCTCGCGGGCGGGATCCCGTTCCTCTCCGACGAGTTGCTGGACCAGGCTCTGACGGACGCCGGGGTGGACCCGACGACGGCGCAGGCGGTGGTCGACGAGAACACGGCCGCCCGGATCGACGGGTTGCGGATCAGCCTGTCGGTGCTCGGCCTGATCACGCTGGTGGCGATCTTCTTCACCCGGCTGCTGCCGAGCCGCCCGGTGGGCGAGACGGTCCAGTCCAGCGCGTGAGGAGCCGCGTGAACGGGTACTCCCCGAGTGCGATGTGGGGCACGTTCGAGGTCGTCGAGGCCGGCGGTGAGTACCGCTGGCGGCTGCGCGACGCCCAGGGCGAGCTCGTCGCGCAGAGCCAGGGCTACATCTGGAAGAGCGCCGCGCTCGACGCGATCGAGCTGGTGCGCTCGGTGATCGCCGGCGCCGAAATCGTGGATCTCACCGCCGACTGACCCCGAGCGCTGGGCACGGGCTCAGCGGCGGAAGAAGCGCGAGGCCGGCCCTGAGCCGTTCTCGTGGGCGTGGCCGGGGCACCAGGACTCGGCCGGGACGACGGCGCGGACCTGGGCGACGTGCTGGCCGCAGCCGGACCAGGTGATCTTCTCGCAGGTGCGGCAGGGGACGGGTCGGCACACGGTCGTCCCCTCAGGCCTTCGCGTCGCCGGCGTCCAGCGCGTCGGCGAACTCGCAGAACGCGTCGTACGCCCGGGGACCGTAGATCGTGGCGGGGCCGCCCTTCATCAAGAAGGTGACGCCGATCGCCTCGGCCGCCTCCTGGCGCGAGGCGCCGGCGCGGACCGCGGCCTGGGCGTGGGAGGCGATGCAGCCGTCGCAGCCCTCGACCACGCCGATCGCGAGCGCGATCAGCTCCTTGGTGCGCGGGTCGAGCGCTCCCTCGGCGAACGCGGCCCGGTGCAGCTCGCCGAAGCCCTGGTAGACGTCCGGGATCGCCCGGCGCAGCTCGCGGTGCAGGGGCGAGAGCTCGCGCAGGACGGTCTTGCCGTTCGCGTGCTCCTTGCCGTGGGCGGTGGTGCCGCCGTGCTCCGAGGTCGACATGGTCCTCCTTCGTCCGTGCCCCCGGGGAGGGGTCCCGATCACGGTAACAGATACCCCGGGGGGTATACGAACCGACGACGACCCGGGTCGCCAGGTCGGCGCTGGTGCTCCTGCCACCATGCGTCGGGAAGGAGCCGCGCGACAGGGGCCGACGCACGCGGGACCGGTGACCAAAGGCCTGGGCTCTTGCGCGGCGCCTGCGTTGCTAGCCTCCGTCAGTGCTCGCGCTCCTGGCCGTCGTCGCCCCGCTCGGGCTGTCGGCAGCGGTCAGCCCGGTGATGCTGAGCGAGCAGGTCGTGGTCGTCGGCGGACCTCGCGGCCGCCGCCTCGGCACCCTCTACGCGGTGGGAGCGGTGTCCGTGCTCGTCGTCGTGGTGGTCGTCGTGTCGGTGGTGGGTCGCACGCTCCGCCTGCCCACGGCGCCGCACCTGGACGCGGGTGCCGACATCGTCCTCGGCGTGGCCCTGCTCGGCGTGGCCTGGCTGGTCCACCGGCACCGCGCGCGCGGGCCGCGGGACGAGCGCCCGCATCGGGCGATGACGCCGCCCGTGGCCCTCGGCTTCGGGGTTGTCTCCATGGCCACCAACGTCACCACGCTGGCGATCGTGGTCGTGGCGGTCAAGGAGGTCACCGCGAGCGGCGACCCGGTCCTGGACCGGGCGCCGGCGCTGGCGCTGCTGGTCGTCCTGGCCAGTGCTCCGGCGTGGCTCCCCGTGCTGGTCACCCTGCTCCCGGGGAGCGCCGGCCGCGTCCTCGTCGCCGTCAACGACCTCGTCTCCCGGCACGGCCGTCAGGTGATCGTCGTGCTGCTGGTCGCGCTCGGGGCGTTCCTCGTGGTGCGCGGCACCGTGCACCTGGCTGAGGCCGGCACCACCGACCAGCTCGACCCGAGCGCGGCCGTCGGCCGGATCTTTCCCGCCGCGACCCATCGGAAATGAGCCCGCCGCGCGCCATACTGGACGGCGACCACTTCCCGCTCGAGCAGCCCGGGCGGGGACCTCTCGGGTGCGGGGCAACGCTTGCGTGGGCGTCCGGTCAGGAGGCTCTACCCCGTGAGCAAATCGGGTGTGCTCATCACCGTCGACTCCGACGAGGCCTCGGACAGCTGGGGCTTCGTCGGCACCGTGCACATCGGCGCCTTCGAGGCCTACCGGACCATCCGCGCCCACACCACCCCCGGGGAGGCACGCGAGGCGGCGCAGCAGCTGCTGGCGGAGGTCCTGGGCTCGCTCATGGCAGGCCAGGAGTGGCGCACCGCATCAGAGGCGTTCGGGCACGCGGCGCGACGCTCCGAGCTCGGGCTGGGCCTGCGCAGGTCGGTCGCGCAGCCGCAGCAGGCGCCCGAGCCTCACGAGCCGGGTCGTCCGGCGGACCGCTGAGTCGCGGGCCCGGACGGTGGTGACCCCGGTGGCGTCTCGGGTCACCACCGGGGTCGTCTCCAACGGTAGCGCGCCGCTGGGCGCCCGGACGGGGCGGTCGGCACTCTTGCGGCAACCTTGAGCCTGGGACCTCGGGCCCGGGACCGACAGGCCAGGGGCCCGTTCCTCAAGGCGTCCGCAAGGTTGCTCCACGGTGCGCACAAGGTTCGCCCACGCCCCTACTTGAGGTGGATTCCGTGTGGAACGGTTCTCATATCCACTGATTCCGAACCCAGGAGCCACCATGCGAGCCCGTCTCGTTCCTACCGTCGCCGCCGCGACCGTCGCCGCTGCGGCGCTGGTGCCCGCGCTCGGCCTCGTCGGCGCCCCGGCCGCCTCGGCAGCGCCGGCCGGCAGCGGCACCGTCAAGATCGCCGAGGTCGGCGGCGCACCGGACGAGAGCAACGACCCGCACGTGGGTTGCTCCTTCGACGTCCAGTGGTACGGCTACCAGCGGGGGGCGAAGTCGGCGGTCGAGTTCGAGAGCCAGGCCCCGACCAAGGACGCCGAGATCACGGTCACCGGACCCAAGACCGTGAACCTCGGCGCGCCGGCCACGGGCAGCCAGCTCAACACGGTCCGCACCTACACCCTGGCCTTCCGCGGGGAGGCTCCGCAGGCCAACCAGGGCTACCACGTCAAGCTGTCGACCGACACCGAGGGCACGGGCGGCAACAAGAAGTCCAAGGTCTTCTGGGTCACGTGCGGCGACGTGACCGACCCGACCGACCCGGGCACGCCGACGGACCCGACCGACCCGGGCACGCCGACCGACCCGACCGACCCGGGCACGCCGACCGACCCGACCGACCCGGGCACGCCGACCGACCCGACCGACCCGGGCACGCCGACCGACCCGACCGACCCGACCGACCCGGGCACGCCGACCGACCCGGGTACGCCGTTCAGCTGGGACTGGACCTACGACGACCCGACCTGTGCGGGGGTGAGCGTGGACTACCCCGCGAACATCCCGGACGGTCAGGCCAACGACGTCAACATCCGGGTCCAGACCCCGGCCGGCACGAAGACCCTGAACTTCCACAACAACCAGGGCACCTGGAGCGGCACCCACGCCTTCGACCTGGCCGACCACGCCCAGTGGGACCCCGCCACCGCGTCGTACCACATCACCTGGGTCCAGGTCGGTGGCACCAACTACCACTGGCAGGGCGACCTGGCCTGCGTGACCGACGGTGACCCGTCCACCGCGGACACCCCGCTGACCGAGACCGAGGTCGAGGGGTTCCGCACCGGCACCACCACCATCAACCGGGGCTCGGCGCCGGGCAGCGACTCCGTCGTGGTCGACGGCAACGACGACCAGGACCTCCAGCTCCAGGTCTGGACCCCCGACGCCTCCCGCACCGCTGCCGGTGCCGCGGGTGCTGCGAGTGCGGGGCACTGGTCCACGGTCCGGACCGTGTCCACCACCGCGGACGGCTCGGCGCGGGTGACCTTCCCCAAGCTGACCAAGAAGGGCACCTTCAAGTACCGCCTGGCCGTGGCCGGCACCGACACCACCACCGGTGACACCACCGGCACGCTCACCGTCCGGGTCCGCTGACCCACGACCCAGACGACCGAGCACCACGAACGGCTGCGGCCGGCGCCCTCTGGGGGGAGGCGCCGGCCGCACCGTCGTCGGGTGCGCCCGGTGAGGAACGACGATGGCCCCCGACCTGCGTCTCCGCAGGTCGGGGGCCATCGTCGCCCTCGCGGGCAGTGGGGTGAGTGACGGGACTTGAACCCGCGGCCACCTGGACCACAACCAGGTGCTCTACCAGCTGAGCTACACCCACCATGGCGGGCCTCGACCGGGGTCGGGGCCGACGCAAAGTGTAGGGGACTCAGTCCGCTTCCGCTGAATCGGCCTCGCCCGCGGACGGACTCGCAGGCTCGGCGGCGGTCGTCGGCGCCGGGTCACCCGTCAGGCCGGTCAACGCGCCGCCGTGTCGCAGCGCGATCACCCGGGCGGCGTCGCTCTCCGGGCCCGGCGAAGGCACGAACACGGCCTCGCGGTAGTAGCGCAGCTCCTCGATGCTCTCCTGGATGTCCGCGAGTGCACGGTGGTTGCCGCGCTTCGGCGGCGCCTGGAAGTAGGCGCGGGGGAACCAGCGGCGCGAGAGCTCCTTGATCGAGGAGACGTCGACGATCCGGTAGTGGAGGAACGCCTCGAGCGTGGGCATGTCGCGCGCGAGGAACGCCCGGTCCGTGGCGACCGTGTTGCCGGCGAGCGGGGGCCGGCTGCCCTCGGGGCAGTGCTCGCGGATGTAGGACAGGACCCGCTCCTCGGCCTCGTCGAGCGTGATCCCGAAGTCCAGCTCGCGCAGCAGCCCCGAGGTCTCGTGCATCTCGCGCACGAAGTCGTTCATCTGGTCCAGCGCCTCGGCGGACGGCTTGATGATGAGGTCGACACCGTGGCCGAGGACGTTGAGGTCGAAGTCGGTGACGAGGGCGGCGACCTCGATCAGCGCATCGGCGCCGAGGTCGAGCCCGGTCATCTCGCAGTCGATCCAGACGAGGCGGTCGTTCACGCCCACACCTTAGTCCCGCGGGCTGAGGACCTCCGTCTCAGTCGCGACTCAGCATCAGGCCCTAGGGTCGGGACCGTGAAGGAGTGGCTCGGCCTGGTGGCGCGCCTCGTGGTGGGCACCGTGTGGATCTGGGCCGGCGCCGCGAAGGTCCTCGACCCCGCCCAGAGCGTCGACGCGGTCCGCGCCTACCAGATCCTCCCCGGTTCCATGGCCCAGCCGGTCGGACAGCTGCTCCCGGTGGTGGAGGTCGTCGTCGGCGCCATGCTGGTGCTCGGACTGCTGACCCGGGGTGCCGCCGTCGTGTCGAGCCTGCTGTTCGTCGCCTTCATCATCGGCATCGCGTCGGTGTGGGCCCGCGGGCTCTCCATCGACTGCGGCTGCTTCGGTGGGGGCGGCTACGACCCCGACGCGACCTCGAAGTACCCCTGGGAGATCGCCCGCGACGCCGTGCTGCTCCTCCTGTCCCTGTTCCTCGTCTGGCTGCCGTCCACGAGACTCTCGCTGGACTCGCTGCTGTTCCGTCGTACCCCCGAGCTCGAAGGATCCTGATGTCGAAGAAGAACCGAGGGAACGACCGCGCCTCCCGTGCCGCTGCCGCGATGGCCGAGCAGCAGGCCCAGGAGCGCCGTCGCCGCAACCTCATGGTCGGCGGTGTCGTCGTGGCGATCCTCGTGATCGTGGTGGGCGGCTACCTCCTTTCCCGGGCCCTCGACACGAGCAACGACGTGGCGGCACCGGCGGCGGGCAGCGACTACGGCGTCACGATCGGGCCGAAGGACGCCCCGCACACGGTCGTCGTCTACGAGGACTTCCTGTGCCCCTACTGCGGTGAGCTCGAGCGGGCGACCCGCGAGGACCTGACGAAGCTGGCGAACGAGGGGAAGGTGCGGGTCGAGTACCGCCCCTTCAACCTGCTCAGCCAGGCAGGTGACTACTCCGAGCGGTCCGCGGCAGCGTTCTCCGTCGTGCTGGAGAAGTCCGGACCGGAGGTCGCCAAGAAGTACCACGACCTGCTCTACGACAACCAGCCGCCGGAGCAGGGTCCCTTCCTCGACGACGCCAAGCTGGTCGCACTCGCGGTGGAGGCGGGTGCCGACGAGGCCGACGTGAAGTCGGCGATCGAGAACCTCGACGGCAAGCAGTGGGTGGCCGACGCGACCCAGGCCGCGCTCGACGCCGGCGTGCGGGGCACGCCGACGGTGGTGCTCGACGGGAAGGTCTTCCAGGACGGCCGCACGATGGACGAGCTCGGCCAGAACCTGGTCGACCAGGTCAGCTGAGCCCGGTCCTCGCGCCGCCGGGTCGCCGAGTGGGCGATCCGGCGGGACCCCTGCCAGACTCCGTCGGATGAGCCTGTCCGACTTCATCGCGCGCCTGCCGAAGGCCGAGCTCCACGTCCACCACGTGGGGTCGGCGTCGCCCCGGATGGTCTCCGAGCTGGCCGAGCGGCATCCCGGGACCGTCCCCAGCGACCCCGACGAGCTGCGCCGGTTCTTCGAGTTCCGCGACTTCGCGCACTTCGTCGAGGTCTACCTCGCGGTCGTGGACCTGGTGCGCACCCCCGACGACATCCGCTACCTGACCCACGAGATCGGTCGGGAGATGGCCACGGGACAGGGGCTGCGGTACGCCGAGCTCACCTGCACGCCGTACACCTCGGTGCTGCCGCACGACGAGGGGCGTGGCATGCCGATCGAGGCGTACACCGAGGCCATCGAGGACGCCCGGCTGGCCGCCGAGCGAGACTTCGGCCTCGTGCTGCGCTGGATCTACGACATCCCGGGCGAGTCCGGGGTGCCCTCCGCGGACGCGACCCTGGGCTACGCGCTCGACCACCGGCCCGAGGGCCTGGTCGGGTTCGGCCTCGGCGGACCGGAGCTCGGCGTGCCGCGCCCGCAGTTCCAGCCGCACTTCGACGCTGCTCGGGCGGCCGGGCTGCGCAGCGTCCCGCACGCGGGTGAGACCACCGGCCCGGAGACGGTGTGGCATGCACTGCGGCTGCTGGGCGCCGAGCGGATCGGGCACGGCACGTCCTCCGCGCAGGACCCGGCCCTGCTCGCGCACCTCGCCGAGACCGGCGTACCCCTGGAGGTCTGCCCGTCGTCGAACGTCGCCACCCGGGCGGTCGGCTCGCTCGAGGAGCACCCGATCCGGGCCTTCCGCGACGCCGGGGTCACGATCACCGTCAACTCCGACGACCCGCCGATGTTCAACACCACGCTGAACCGGGAGTACGAGATCGCCGCCGAGCTCCTGGAGCTCGACGAGGCCGGGGTGGCGGAGCTCGCCCGGGCCGGTGTCCGGGCGTCGTTCGCCGAGGACGACCTCAAACAGCGGCTGCTGGCCGAGATCGACGCCTACGAGGCGGATCCGGGTCACCAGGGCCCTGAAATGAGTTGAGCCCCGCGAGCTCATACCAAGCGGGGCGACACCTTTCTAACCCGAACCGAGGCGCAAACCCGGTATTGAGGGGCGTGTCGACCCGATCACACGACGCGGATCGGAAGTCCGATCTAGGGTGACGGCATGTCCAGCGGTCCGATCCGGGTGGCGATCGTCAACGACTACGAGATCGTGGTCGCGGGGGTCGCGTCCATGCTCGCCCCCCATCACGACCGGGTGAACGTCGTCGAGCTCGACTCCGGCCTGCCGGTGATCAGCAACGTCGACGTCATCCTCTACGACACCTTCGGGCAGGTCCAGGGAGACGGCGTGGACCTCGAGGACCTCGTGCACGGGTCCGACGCCCACGTCGTCATCTTCAGCTGGAACCTGCAGCCCCAGCTGGTGCAGCGGGCGATCGACCGCGGCGCTTCGGGCTATCTCTCCAAGGGCCTGTCTGCAGGCGAGATCGTCGACCGGCTCGAGGCGGTCCACCGGGGCGAGACCGTCACGCCACCTCCCGAGGCGGAAGACGCCGACCGCGGGGCGGGGGAGTGGCCCGGCCGGGCCGCCGGCCTCACCGCACGGGAGTCCGAGGTCCTCGCGCTCATCACCCAGGGCCTGAGCAACCAGGAGATCGCCGAGCGCACCTACCTGTCGATCAACTCGGTCAAGACCTACATCCGCACGGCGTACCGGAAGATCGGCGTCGCCCGGCGTTCCCAGGCCGTCGGCTGGGGGATGCGGCACGGCTTCGAGCCGGACCGCATGCGCAGCATCGACACCTCGCCGACCCAGCCGTCGTAGCACCCGCGTCCGACGTGTCGGCGCCGGGGGGTCCGGGTACCGCGCAGGGCATGGCAGAGCGCGAACACACCCAGCAGCCGGTCGAGGAGACTCGCCCGACCGAGGCGCCGGCGGTGCCGGCCGAGGAGAACCTCGAGCAGACCGCCCCCGACGTCCAGGACGTCGACATGGATCCCGAGGACCACGTCAGTCGGCCCGACCAGCCCGACTTCGACCCCGCCGAGCGACGCCCGTTCGACGACCCCGAGACCGAGCTGCCCACCGAGGACCGGACCTGACCCGTCGGCTGGCGGGACGACCGCGGGACGTCATGCGTCCTGAGCATCCCCGTGCTCAGGACGCATGACGTCCTCGCCCGTCGAGCGCCCCCGGCAGGACTCGAACCTGCGACCGGCGGATTAGAAGGCCGCTGCTCTATCCAGCTGAGCTACGGAGGCATCGGGTCGGACGGGCAGCCGGGAACAGACCCGGGTGGGAGCCCGGTGCGGCTCGACGGCGCCTGCCGATCCGCCGTCAGTATGCCGCAGGCGTGCTGCGTCCCACTCCGGGAGGCGCGCGCCCCGGGTCGGTGTGGCGTCCCTGCGTCGTAGACCGACGGGCAGAACCCGGTCCGCCGGGCTGCGCCCACGCCTGAGCGACCGTGCGCCGAGGAGGTTGTGCCCGTTGGTCTACGAGGACGGTCTGTCGCCCCCTCTCGCGCACGCGACCGCCGTGCCAGCGGCAAAGGTGTCACGGGTAGCGTTGGACCCATGAGGGGGATCTCGGCACCGGGCGCCCGGGTGCGGCGCGTCCTCGGCGAGGTGGTCCGCTTCCTGACCGTCGGCGGTCTCGCCACGGTCGTGTCCTTCGTCGGCTTCAACGCGCTCGTGCACGGGCTGGTGCTGGGCCGGGCGCCGCTGGCTGACCAGCCGGTGCTGGCGTTCGTGCTCGCCAACACCGTCGCAGGCGTGCTCGCGTACGTCGGCATGCGGCTCTGGGCGTTCCGCGACCGTCGGGTGAGCGACCCGTCGACCGGGCTGGTCCGGTTCTTCGCGCTCGGCGCACTGACCATGCTCGTGCCGGTGCTGTGCCTGTGGGTGAGCCGCTACGTGCTCGGTCTGAGCGGGCCGGTGGCGGACAACGTGTCGGCGAACGTCATCGGCCTGGGGCTCGGCACTGTTGCGCGCTTCTGGGTGTTCCGGCGCTACGTGTTCGATGAGCTGGTCCCCGTCGAGGCCTGACGCCCCGAGCGCGGCAGAAGTGCGGCAGGATGGGGCCGTACAGGGGAGAGGAGGGCCGATGGCCCGGGGGGACCACGTCTTCGTCCGCCGCGGTCGGCGCTACACCCACCACGGGATCGACTGCGGGGACGGCACCGTCATCCACTTCGTGCGTGCGCGCGGAGCGGTCCGGCGCGTCGAGCGCACGTCGGTGACAGACTTCGCCGACGGCTCGCTGGTGCAGGTGCGGCCCTACCGGGAGCGGCTGCCGGTCGAGGAGATCGTCGCGAACGCCGAGTCCCGGCTCGGGTGGGAGGACTACCACCTGGTCCGCAACAACTGCGAGCATCTCGCGACCTGGGCCTCGACCGGCGCCTCGCGCAGCCGGCAGGTGCGCGGCTGGGCGATGGCCGCGCCCTCGGCGTTCGCGTCGATCGGCGTCGCGGAGGCCGCCGGCGCCCACGCGGTCTTCCTGGGCGGCCTCAGCATCGGGGCGTACGCCGTCACCCGGCCGCTGCGCCGTCGGCGGCGCACGGCCCGCGAGTCGCTGACCCTCGCCGGCTGACGCGCCGAGGTCTACCCCGCCCGGGGTGGGGCGGCCCTACCCGCAACCTCACGAGGATCGGGACATCACCCGTTCGAGTGGAGGTTCATCGTGACAACCCTGTGGGAGTACACCGTCGGCGAGGCATTCCTGACGATGCTCTGGTTCTTCCTCTTCTTCATCTGGATCTGGCTGCTGATCACGGTGTTCGCCGACATCTTCCGCAGCGACGACATGGGGGGCTGGGCCAAGGCCTTCTGGACGATCTTCGTGATCGTGCTGCCCTACCTCGGCGTCCTGGTCTACCTGATCGCCCGCGGCAGCAAGATGCACGAGCACGCCGCGCGTGACGCAGCTCGCCAGGAGCAGCAGATGCGCGATTACGTGCAGAGCGTCGCCGGCACCAGCGGCTCGACGAGCGCCGCGGACGAGATCGCCCGCCTGCACGACCTGCAGCAGAAGGGCGCGATCTCGCAGGAGGAGTTCGACGCGGCCAAGGCCAAGCTCCTGTCCTGACCACGCACGCCACGCCGACCGGGAGGTGACATGCAGCCTCATGACGACGGCGCGACGCCGGACCTCGACCTCGTCGAGTACGTCGTGGTCGCCGTGCCCGAGCTGTCCTCCACGGTCGGCGTGGCCGCCGCCCTCCGCGAGCTCGTGGAGTCGGCCCGGATCCGGATCCTCGACCTGGTCGGGGTGGTGGTCGGGCCCGACGGTCGGGCGACCGCGGTGGAGCCGGAGCAGCTGCCCGGCCTCGCGGAGCTGGGGGACGTGCAGGGCGAGGTCGGCGGGCTGCTGAGCGAGGACGACCTGGCCCTGGCCAGCAGCGCGCTGGCGCCCGGCACGTCGGCGCTGATCGTGGTCGTCGAGGACCGGTGGGCACAGCTGCTGGCCGGCGCCGCCCGCGAGGTCGGCGGCCGGATCGTCGGCGGCGAGCGGATCCCGCGCTACCGGCTCGAGCAGGCCGACCGCGCCCGCGGGGGTGCCGCGTGAAGCGGGTGGCCACGTCGCGTCGCCGCCACGTCGGCGTGCTCCGGCGCCGGCCGCGCCTCGACCCCGCGGCCGTGACACCCGAGTCCGGCGCCGCCGTACGACGCCTCGACGAGCTGCGCGCCCTCATCCGCCTGGTCGACCGCGGGCTGCTCTCCCCGGAGGAGCTCGAGCGCGAGCAGCTCAAGGTCCACCGCGGGGCGCGCGCCTGACGGAGGGGCCACCTACCGCCGCAGGAGCTGCAGGGCCCGCGCGGCCTCGACCGCCTCGGCGCGCGAGTTCACGCCGAGCTTGCGGTAGATCACCCGCAGGTGGAACTTCAGCGTGTTCTGGGAGACGTAGAGCTCGCCGGCGATCTCGCGCAGCGTCAGCCGGCTGGGCAGCAGCCTCAGGACGTCGCGCTCGCGCTCGGTGAGGTCGTCCACGAGCGCGGCCGGCCGGGCCACGACGGGCTCCGGGGCGAGCGCGCGTCGCAGCCGACCCAGCCAGGCCTCCGGCGCCCGCCAGGCGGCGAGCTCGACGAGCTCGACCACGACAGGGCCCTCGGCGGCCACGGTCTGCAGCAGTCCGCTGCCCGCGGCGAGATCGACCGCGCCGTCGACCGCCTTGAGCGCGACCGGCCGGTCGGTGTCGACGGTCGCTCGGGCGAGCACCAGGTCGCGGACGACCTGGTGGCGCACGCACCGCGGCTCAGCACGCTGGACGGCCTCGGCAGCCTCGTCACGACGGCCCGCACGGAGGTGGACCCGCGCCTGGGAGACCGGTCCCCAGAACGGGTCGTCGCACCGGCGTACCCACGTCTCGGCGGCCGGCAGGTCGTCGGACGCCAGCGCCACCAGCACGCCGGTGCGGGCCGCCCGGGCGCGGGCGTCCGCCCCGGGCAGCTCGCGCTCGGCGACCTCGGTGGCCTCCCGGAGCCGTCCGACCGCCCCCGGCAGGTCACCGACGTCGAGCCGGGCCTCGGCCAGCTCGAGCCCGGCGAGGAAGGACACCCAGGTGTGGGGGTGGTGAGCGTGTCCGGTCAGCGCCTCGAGCGAGCGTTCGGCCGCCTCGCGGTCGCCGAGCTCGCGGGCCGCTACGGCCTCCGCGAGGTCGAGCTCGAGGGACAGGGCGGCCAGCCCGGCGGTCTCGACGGCGGTCCGCACGCCTCCGGCGACGCGTACGGCGTCCACGGGCTGCCCCGCGAGGGCGAGCCCGACCGCTCGCGCGGTCTCGTGGGCGAGGCGGCGCCCACCGTCGGCGCTGACCGCGGCGCGAGCCTCGGCGAGGACCGCCTCGGACTCGGTCCACGCCTCCTGGAGCGCCACGGCGCGGGCCAGCAGCCGCCAGCCGTGACCGGTCACGGGGTCGACCCGTCCGGGTGCGTCACCGAGGGCAGCGCGGGTGCGTCTCAGGCACTCGCGCCAGTCCCCCCGGAGGTCGGCCGCGGCCGCGTGCAGCACGGCTGCGCGGGTGCTGCCGGGGGAGTCGCCCAGCAGGTGCAGGGCATCGGAGAACCCGGCGCGGTCGACCGGCATCCGGCACCACGCCAGCAGCTCCGGGTCGGCGACCGCCACCTCGGGAGGGACGCGGGCGAGCACGCGGTCGACCACGGTGCCGCGACCGGCGTCGCCGAGCGGCACCGCGAGCGCGGCCAGCAGCCGCAACGCCTCCTCCGGCCGTTCCGCCGCCAGCCAGTGCTCGAGGGCGGCGAGACCGTCCCCGGAGTCCTCGTGCCACCGGGCTGCTCGCGCGTGCTGCTCGCGCAACCGCTCCGGCCAGCGCCGGGCGAGCTCGGCGAGCAGCATCTCGCGGACCAGGCCGTGCACCTCGAACCAGCCGCCGGCGTCCAGGCTCGTGACGAACAGGCCCCGCTCCTCGGCCTCGAGGAGCAGGTCGCCGGCATCGGGCCGACCGGTCAGCGCCTCGGCCAGACCGAAGCTCATGCGGTCGACGACGGCGGTCGACACCAGTAGCCCGACCAGCTCGGGCCGCTCGGTGCGCAGCACCTCGTGCCACACATAGCTGTCGACGAGCCGGTCCTGGGCGGGCAGCGTGCCGCGGCCCGAGCGGACGGACAGCGCCGCGAGCTGGAGGGCAGCCGCCCATCCACCGGACCAGGTGGCGATCGCCGAGAGGGCGTCGGCCGGCACCTCGGGGCACAGCCCGGCCAGCATCGCGACCGCCTCGGCGTCGGAGAACCGCAGGGCGTCGAAGGACAGGTCGGCCAGCGCCCCGCTCGCGCGCAGGCGGTCGACGGCGAGCGGGGGGCGGCGGCGGCCGAGCAGCAGCAGGTGCAGCCAGGCGGGCCGGTGCTCCACGAAGGCCGCGAAGGCCTCGGCGGCCGGGCTGTCGTCGATGCGGTGGAGGTCGTCGACGACCAGCACGCCCCCGGACGGCTCGGCGAGGTCGAGGTCGTCCGCCAGGGCGCGGAGCGCCTCCTGCGGTCCGTCGGGGTCCGCGACGAGCGCCGTGGCGCGGTCACCGACACCCGGGACGAGCCGGTCGAGCGCCGCCACGAGAGAGGCACCCAGCTGGGCCGGGTCCCGGTCGGCGTCGTCGAGGCAGACCCAGGCCGTCGGTCCGGCGCGGTGCCGGACCCAGTCCGCGGCGAGGGTGGACTTGCCCGCGCCGGCGGGTGCGGCGACCGCGACCACCGGGTAGGCCGCGAGGTCGTCGAGGAGGGCGAGCAGCCGCGTCCGGCGTACGGCGCGGGCCGGGACGGCCGGCACCCGCAGCTTCGACGTGGCGACGGGCGTGCCGAGGCGCCCGCGCTGCACGAGCGCGGGCGCCTCGAGCGAGTCGGTCATGGTGCCGCGATCACCCGCCGAGGATCTTGGCCTTCTGGGCCGCGAACTCCTCGTCGGTGAGGATGCCCTTGTCGTGCAGCGCGCCGAGCTGCTCGAGCTTGGCGATCATGTCGTCCTCGGCCGGCGCCGGAGGGGGCGGCGGGGCGTACTGCTGGGGCGGCGGCTGCTGGTACTGCTGCTGCTGCTGGTACTGCTGTTGCTCCTGCTCCTGCCAGCGGCCGGCCTGGCGCCGGGAGACACGGTTCGAGACGGCGGTCGCCGTACCTGCCACCACGGCAGTACGGGCGACGCCACGGATCAGTCCGGGCATGTGGGTCAGACCTCCATCGATTCGAGGGCCTCGATGACCTCGTCGGCGGGGATGCGCCCGCTGGCGATGACATCGGCGCCCTGGCGGCGCAGGGCGGAGACGAACGGTCCCGCCCAGGTGTTCTCGTACAGCAGCACGGCGACCGCGTCGCCCGGGCCCACGAGTGCTGCGCTCTCGGCGAGGTCGTCCTCGTCCAGCAGCCCGGACTGGACGCCCTCGAAGACGGCCAGGTCGAGGTCACCGTCGCCGTCGAAGTCGGCGAGCTCGATCGCGGTGAAGTCCCCGTTCTCGGCCACCATGGCGACCTGCAGGTCGAGGATGCGGACGATGCCGCGGTCGACGAGGTCGACGAGCGCCGACAGCGCCTCACCGGTGAAGTTCGCACCGGGGAACTCGACGACGAGGTAGTCGATGGGCCCGACGTCCGGGCTGGTCTCGGTCATGTTCTCTCCCTCGTGAGAACCGGGCGGGTGCCGGTCCGGGGTCGACGCTTTCACCCGGGCTGGCCCCTCGCCTCACACGATTCGGGTGGCTTGGGGCCCACCCCCGGTGGGGTGGAGCCCCACCACCCGGGCCGGGAGCATGGTCGGAGTCCGGCTGGAGCGGGACGGGCGAGAGGAGAGGGCAGATGACGACGTTCACGGTGTGGAAGTTCGAGACCCCCGAGGGAGCGGCGCACGCGGAGGGTCAGCTCACGGCGGCGGCGTCCGAGGGTCTGGTGAAGATCATCGACCACGCGGTGATGTCGTGGCCGCAGGGCGCGGAGAAGCCCGAGCTCCACCACAAGCACGACAGCGGCAAGCGCGGCGCGGCGTGGGGGGCGCTGTGGGGCGTCCTGGGCGGTGCGCTGTTCATGATCCCGGTGGCGGGCCTGGCGCTCGGCGCGGGCATCGGCGCCCTGGCCAAGGCGACGTCCGGGACGGGCATCACCAAGGACGACCTCGAACGGATCCGGACGGAGATCACCGAGGGCACATCCGCGCTCTTCCTCGTGACCGACGAGGGAGACCTGGACCGGCTCGGCGAGCGCTTCCACGGGCGCGACGCGAAGCTGATCAGCACCAACCTGACCGAGGCCGAGCGGGAGACGTTGCTGGAGACCTTCGGCGGTGCCTGACCTTCGCCACCGCGACCTCCTCGGGCTCCGCGAGGGTGGCGAGGGGACGATCACCGGGACGGTCGTGTGCGCGGCCGCCATCGCGTACGCCGCCGGGCACGTCGACTCCAGCTGGGAGCTCTCGGGCATCATCTTGGGCACCGTCCTCGTCTACTGGGTCGCGCACCTGCACGCGGTGACGCTGGGCAGCGCGATGACGAGGGGGCACCACCCCCTCGCCGCGTTCCGCCACGCGCTGGGGGAGACCTGGCCCATCGCGGGCGCGTCGGTGGTGCCGCTCGCCGTCCTGCTCGTCGCCGAGCTGCTCGGCGCCGAGCTGCGCACCGCGGCCTGGGTCGCGCTGACCGCGACCGTGGGCCTGCTGGGGGTCTACAGCTACATCGCGGGCGTGCGTGGTGGCCTCGACACGGGTGGTCGGATCCTGAGCGCGCTGGCCGGGCTGGCGCTCGGCCTGCTGGTGGTGCTGCTCAAGGTCGGGCTGCACTGAGCCGACCCACCTGCGGCCATCACTCGAGCGGGGCGGTGTACTCCTGCAGGAGGCCGGTCTGGTTGACGGCCGCGTGGTCGGGCAACAGCGTCATCGAGCCGAGCAGGACGCTTCCCGACCCCACGAGGTGGGTCCCCGAGCGGGTCCGCAGCCCGGTGGTCTGCCACAGCTTGGGGCCCGCCTGGTCGCCGGGCAGCTGCCGGACCTCGAGGTCGAGACGGTCGTCGTACGCCGTCGCGACGAGGTAGGTCGCGTCGCCGCGGTAGAGCAGCCCGCCGGTCGCGACCTGGGTGACGCCGTCGGCCTGCCGCATGGTCGTGTCGTGCACCTCGCCGTCGAGGTAGAGGTCGACGCCGTACCGCGCCATCGTCCGCCACAGGGGCGAGTCCTCACCGCCCTCGATGTGACCGCCGGACGATGACACCTCGCGCACCGGCCACAGCACCGGGTTGTGGCCCTGGACGACGACCCACGGGACCTGCTGCGCCTGCGCGCGCTGCAGCGTCGTGCGCAGCCAGGCGAGCTGGCCGCCGGTGACCTCGAGGTGGACGTCGCCGTCGCGCCGGTTGAACTCGTCGAGGGTGATCAGCAGGACGTCGGGGGAGAGCTTGACCGCGTAGGACGTCTCCGCGAACGGGGTGTGCACCGGGCGGTCGGCGTACCGTGGCTTCCCGGACGGCTTCTGCGTGAGGTGCTGCGCGTAGGCGTGCTTGAAGACGGAGAGGTGGCGCCGCTTGAACGTCGACCACGGGTTCTCGTCGTTCCAGTTGTTGTCGCCGATGTCGTGGTCGCCGAGGGCGGCGTGCAGGGTCAGCCCGCGCTCGGCGAAGCGCTGGACGTAGGTGGAGTAGTAGAACCGCGCCGCCCGACGCACCGCCGCGACCCGTTGCGCCTCGGTCCGCACCGGCCCGAAGATGCCGCTCCCGGTGTCGTCGCGCCCCCAGCGTCCCTCGACCAGGTCGCCCGGCACCAGCACCGACCCCGGGTCGGTCGCCGCGATCTCGTCGAGGAAGGCACGGATGTAGCGCTGCAGCTGCGGGGTCCACGAGTTGGGGTCGCCGCGGTGCCAGGTGGGCAGGCGGCGCAGGTCGCCGACGTCCTGGTTGAGGAAGTCGGGCGCCGCGACGAACCGGTAGTCGGGGGTCTGGTCCGTGCCGGGCGGCGGGGTCCACGGGTGGCGCACGCCCGTCGTCGCGCCGTCGGTGGTGGCTCCGTCGCCGGCCGGCGTGAACGTGTTCGTGGCGAAGCAGCCGGCGGCGGCCAGGCAGGCGCAGAGGGCCAGGGCCAGCGCCCACCGTCCGGGCTGGCGTCGCGTTCGCGTCCGGGTGGTGTCGATGATCGGTCGTCCTCGTCCCGAGTGTCGGCGGTCTGGTGGTCGGTGTGGTCGGTCGCGGCGGTCGCGGTCAGCGGCGGTGCGCGTCCATCCAGGCCTCGACGTCGGTCGACGTCCGTGGCAGCGCGCCGGAGAGGTTCCGGTGGCCGTCGGCGGTCACGAGGATGTCGTCCTCGATCCGGATGCCGATCCCGCGCAGCTCCGCGGGGACCAGCAGGTCGTCCTCCTGGAAGTAGAGGCCGGGCTCGACAGTGAGGACCATGCCCTCGGCCAGGGTGCCCTCGGCGTACGACGCCGGCGCGGCCTGGCCGCAGTCGTGGACGTCCATCCCCAGCATGTGGCTGGTGCCGTGCAGCGTCCAGCGCGCGTAGACCCGGCTCTCGGGGTCGAGCGCCTCCTCGGCCGAGACCGGGAGCAGGCCGAGGTCGGCCAGGGCGTGGGCCAGGACCTCCATCGCGGCGTTGTGGGCGGCGCGGAACGGGACGCCGGGACGGACCGCGTCGATCCCGGCCTGCTGCGCCCGCAGCACGGTGTCGTAGAGCTCGCGCTGCAGGTCGGTGAAGCGCCCGTCGACCGGGAGGGTCCGGGTCACGTCGGCGGTGTAGAGCGACCGGTTCTCGACGCCCATGTCGAGGAGCACCAGCGTGCCGGGCGTGATCGGGCCGGTGTTGTCGATCCAGTGCAACGTGGTGGCGTGTGACCCGCCACCCACGATCGAGTCGTAGCCGATGTCGTTGCCCATCGCGCGGGCGCGACGGAAGAAGGTGCCCTCGATCCAGCGCTCGCCGTACCGAAGCACCTCCTCCCACTCGCGGACGGAGTCCTCGAAACCGAGGGTGGTGATGTCGCACGCCTCCTGCAGCTGCTCGACCTCCCAGGCGTCCTTGACCAGGCGCAGCTCGGAGGCGACCCGCCCCAGGTCGTCGTCCGTGGTGACGTCGCGGGTCTTGCGGTCGTCGTCGAACGACGGCAGGTCCTCGATGTGCCGCACCTCGATACCGAGGGAGTCCGAGATCTCCTTCAGCGACGGACGGCGGCCGACCCAGAGCTCGCCGTACTGGCGGTCGCGGAAGAACTCGTCGGTCTCGCGCGAGGAGCGCGGGCGCGCGTAGAGCACCGACTCGCCGTCGTCGATGACGAGGACGGCGTCGCTGGTCTGGTTGCCGGAGAAGTAGGTGTGGGCGGTGTCGGGACGGAACCGGTAGTCGGTGTCGTAGGCACGGACCTTGAAGGCGCCCGCCGGCAGCACGAGCCGCTCGCCCGGGAACGCCTCGGCCAGGCGCGCGCGCCGCTCCGCGGCTCGCCCGGCCACCGGCTGGGTGGGGAGGTCGAGCTCGCGGTCGCCCCAGCCCTCGCGCATGAACGCCGCGTAGGCGGCGGGGACGGCGGGGTCGTGCGACTCCGTCTTGGGCTCGGGGCTCTCGGCCGGCTGCTCGGGTGCGGTCTGGTCGGTCACGGCGGCCATGCTACGCCGGGCCCCAGGCCCGCCCGACCGCCCCGATAGGCTGACGGGCATGCCCGGACCCCGTCGCCAGCGCGCTGGTTCGTCGGTGGTCTTCACGGTCGTCGTGACGGTGCTGGTGACCCTCGGCGCGCTGGTGATCCTGGCGATCCTCGCCTTCTCGGGGGCGCCGCGGACGCTGTTCCTCGCGACCGTCCTGGCCGCGCTGCCGGTGGGTCCGCTCGTCGGCTGCTACCTGTGGCTGGACCGCTACGAGCCCGAGCCGCGCACCCTCCTCGCCGCGGGTCTGCTGTGGGGCTGCTTCGTGGCGACGGCGCTGGCGCTGCTGATCCAGGGGCTCGGTGGGTTCGTCGTCACCTTCACCGACCGGCAGGGCCTCGAGCTCGTCGCGCCGGTGTCCGAGGAGGCCTGCAAGGGGCTCTTCCTCTTCCTGCTGCTCTTCTGGCGCCGCGGCGAGCTGGACGGTGTCCTGGACGGCATCGTCTACGCGGGGATGGTCGGCATCGGCTTCGCCTTCACCGAGAACATCCTCTACCTGGCCGCGGCCTACAACGGCACCGACGGCACCGGCCCGGGCGGCACGGACGCGCTCACCGCGACGTTCGTGGTGCGCTGCGTGATCAGTCCGTTCGCGCACCCGCTCTTCACGACGTTCACCGGCATCGGCGTCGGCCTCGCGGTCAACGCGCGCAGCAGGTCGGCACGGGTCCTGTGGCCGCTCGCGGGCTACGCCTGCGCCGTGGCGGCGCACGCACTGTGGAACACGTCGACGGTCTACGGGTTCGACAACTTCGCTGTCCTCTACGTCGTGCTGATGGCGCCGGCGTTCCTCGGGGTCCTCGGCCTCGCGATCTGGTCACGCAGCTCGGAGCGCCGGATGCTCGCCTCCGCCCTGTCCGACGCCGCCGGCCGGGGCCTGATCCCCGCGACCGACATCGGGTGGGTGGTCGACCTCCGGGCGCGTCGTCAGGCCCGCGCCTACGCCCGCAGCGTCGGCGGCCGGCCGGGGGAGCGCGCGATGCGTGACTACCAGCAAGCCGCCATCGAGCTCGGCTTCCTCCACTACCGTCTGCTGCGCGGCACCCCGCCGCCCGACTACGCCGCGCGCGGCCAGCAGTTCCTCCAGCGCATCGACGCGCTCCGTCCGTCGATCGCCTTCCCCGGACAGGTGGTTCCGACCAGATGAGCGTGTCCCGCGACCAGAACACCCGGATGCTCACCGCACTCGTGCGGCTCCGCGGTGCTCTGCAGGCCGCCCGGCTACCGCTCGAGCTGCCGGGCGTCGATGAGCTGCGTTCGTCCCGGCAGCAGATGATCGACCAGCTCGAGGACTACGCGATCCCGCGCCAGATGAGCGTGGACGCGCCGTTGCTCGTCGTCGTCGGCGGCTCGACGGGGGCCGGCAAGTCCACCCTGGTCAACTCCCTGGTCGGGGCCCGGGTCACCGCCCCCGGCATGCTGCGGCCGACCACCCGCTCCCCGGTGCTCGTGCACCACCCCGACGAGGCGCAGTGGTTCGGCCAGGACCGCCTGCTGCCCGACCTGGTCCGCGTGGACCACAGCACCGACGACCCGCACGCGCTGCAGCTGGTGCCGTCCGAGCACGTCCCGGCGGGACTGGCGATCCTCGACGCCCCGGACGTGGACTCCGTCGAGCAGCACAACCGGGAGATCGCCGCGCAGCTGCTCGCCTCCGCGGACCTGTGGCTGTTCGTGACCTCGGCGGCGCGCTACTCCGACCAGGTCCCCTGGGAGCACCTGCGGCAGGCGGCGGAGCGCTCGACAGCGGTCGCCGTCGTCCTCGACCGCACCGCCGCGGACGCCGTCCCGACGGTCTCGGCGCACCTGGCCCGGATGCTGGCGAGCCGCGGGCTGAAGGACTCGCCGCTGTTCACGGTCCAGGAGGCGGACGTCTCCGAGGGCGGGCTGCTCGCGCCCGAGCTGGTCGCCGACATCCGCGGCTGGCTGGTGTCGCTGGCTGCCGATCCCGACGCCCGTCAGCTCGTCGTGCGGCAGACGCTCGACGGATCGGTCCGGACCCTGGCCCGGCGCTCGCACGCCGTCGCCGACGCCGTCACCGAGCAGCTGGCGGCCGCCGCTGCGCTGCAGGAGGCGGCGGCGTCGTCGTACGACGAGGCGACGAGACAGCTGGTCGAGCGCGCCGGTGACGGCACGCTGCTGACCGGCGAGGTGCTCGCGCGTTGGCAGGACCTGATTGGGACCGGCGAGCTGCTGCGCGGGCTCGACCAGCGGGTCGGGCGCCTGCGCGATCGCCTGGTGAACCGGGTCAAGGGGACCCCGCAGGCTGCCGACCGGGTCGCGCTCGCGATCGAGGCGGGCGCCGAGTCCCTCGTGCTCGACCAGGCCGAGGCCGCCGCCGAGCACACCGTGGCGGCCTGGTCCGCGCTCGCGGGCGGTGCGGCCCTGCTGGCCGACCACGAACCGCTGGGCCGGGCGACGCCGGAGGTGCGGCGACGGGCCGAGGCCGAGGTGCGGGCGTGGCAGCAGGAGGTCGTCGAGCTGGTCCGGGCGGCCGTCGCCGAGTGGCGGATGAACGCCGACCTGCTCGCCTACGGTCCCCAGGGACTCGCGGTCTCCCTCATGGTCCAGGTGCTCACCCGCACGGCCGCCGATGCCGCGGCCGCCCACCCGGGCCGGACCCTGCTCGAGGCGGTGCTCGGCAAGGAGGCGGTCGACGACCTCGTGGAGCGCGCCGGCAGCTCGCTGGACCGCCGCCTGGACGGACTGCTGGACGACGACCGGCGCAGGTTCGGCGCGGTCCTGAGTGAGCTGGCGCTGGACGACGACGCCGCCGAGCACCTGCGTGCCGCGTCCCGCCGGGTCGACGACCGGCGCTTCGAGCAGGCGCGCGGGGCGACTGACGAGGCGGACGAGGCGGACGAGGCGGGGCCGGACGCCTGATCCCGGTGGTCGTCGATGACGTCCGTTCGGGCGGGCCGGGAGGTCATGCGGTCTGGCTGCTGGGGTGACCTGCTGCTGGGGTGACCACGTCGCATGACGTCTTGCGGGACGTCAGACGGGTCGGCTGGTGGGGTGACCACGTCGGATGACGTCCGACCCGCTGGGTGGGGATCCGGATCGATCCCATCGCGGCCGGGCCTCCGGACCACGGGCCGGCGGCGTCGGGGGAGACTGCGTGCGGGAGGCGGTGCCCGAGGTCGTCGTGCCGCACGTCGCGGTGCACCGGGAGCTCGGGCCACCCCCGACGAGCCGCGAGTGGCTACCACTAGGCTGACCACAGCATCCGTCCGCGTCGTCCGCGTCGAGGGAGAACATGACGTCCACGCTCGAGGGGGCCAGGCAGCTGGTCACCCGTGGTACCGACCTCGGCGCGCGCATCGAGGGTCTCGATGCGGCCGCTCGCGCGGCGCGCGGTCGCCTCGACGACGAGCTGGTCGACGCGGCCCAGGAGGTCGTCGACCGGGCCACCGGACGCCTCCGACTCTCGGCCACGCACACCGTCGTCGCGATCGCCGGGGCCACCGGTTCGGGGAAGTCCTCGACGTTCAACGCCCTCACCGGCCTGGAGCTCTCCGCGGTCGGTGTCCGGCGCCCCACCACGTCGTGGGCCTCCGCGTGCGTGTGGGGACGGGACGGCGCGGGTGAGCTGCTGGAGTGGCTGGGCATCCCGCCCCGGCACCAGACGACCCGTGACTCGATGCTCGACTCCGGGAGTCGCAGCACCCAGTCCGAGCTGGACGGGGTGGTGCTGCTCGACCTGCCCGACCACGACTCGACCGAGCTCTCCCACCACCTCGAGGTGGACCGTCTCGTCGCCCTGGCCGACCTGCTCGTGTGGGTGCTCGACCCGCAGAAGTACGCCGACGCGGCGATCCACGACCGCTACCTCGCCCCGGCGGTCGCCCACCAGGACGTCATGCTCGTCGTCCTCAACCACATCGACACCGTCCCCGATGACCGGCGCGAGACGATGCTGGCCGACGTGCGCCGGCTCCTCGATGCCGACGGGCTCGACCGGGTCCCGGTCCTGGCGGTGAGCGCCCGCCTCGGCACCGGCATCGACGAGCTGCGGACCGAGATCGCCCGCCGGGCCGCGGAGAAGCAGTCCACCCGCGCCCGGATCGACGCCGACGTGCGCGAGGCGGCCGGTCGGTTGGCACGAGAGGTCGGGGACGCGCCGACCCGTGCCCTCACGACCGACCGCGCCGCCGCCCTGGAGGACGCGTTCGCCGAGGCCGCCGGCGTGCCGGTGGTCGTCGAGGGCGTCGAGCGGTCGGCCCGGGTCGCCGTCGGTCGCGCCACGGGCTGGCCGGTCAGCGCCTGGGTCGCCGGCGTGCGCTCCGACCCGGTACGACGGCTCCAGCTCGACCTCGGGACCGAGGGCCGTGAGCTCAGTGGGCGGGACCGCTCCGTGCCGAAGGCCGCCCAGGTCCAACGCGCCCGGGTCGACACCGACGTGCGCGCCCTGGCCGACGAGGTGTCGGCCGGGATGGCGCGACCCTGGGTCGATGCGATCCACCGCGCCTCGGAGTCCCGGCTCGACGAGCTCGGCGACCGGCTCGACGGGGCACTGTCGGCGGCCGAGATCGGTGGCGCTCGGACACCCGCGTGGGCATGGCTGGTGATGGCGGCGCAGTGGGTGCTGCTCCTCGCCTGCCTGGGGGGCCTGGTGTGGACCGGGGTGCTGCTCGGCACGGGCGCCCTGTCCGACCCCGACACGCCGCAGGTCGCGGGCGTCGCGCTCCCGCTGGTCCTGCTCGTCGGCGGGCTGGCCCTCGGCGTCCTGCTCGGGCTGGTCGCCCGGATGCTGGTCGCCCGGACCGCGCGCCACCGTGCCGAGCAGGCCGACCGCCGCCTGCGCGACGCCGTCTCCGAGGTGTCGCGCGAGCTGGTGGTCGCTCCGGTCGACGCCGAGCTGACGGCGTACACGACCGCCCGCGCGGGGCTCGACCGCGCGCTCGCCTGACCGTCCGACCGCGGCGCCGCTCAGGGCCGGGTCGGGCCGCGGCCGCCTCCTGCTGACGCGCCACCTGCCGTCCACAAGCGTGGCCTCCGCACGCCTCCTCCCCAGGCGCCGCCGAGGCGCCCCGGCGTTGTCGGCGACGTCGCCGAACCTCGGAGCACCCATCGAGGCGAGGAGACTGACATGTTCGACTGCACCATCACCGTGCGCGGCTGGCTCGGCGGCGACGTCGACCTGCGGAGGGCCGGCGACGTGCCGGTCGCGAGCTTCCGGCTCGCCTGCACGCCGCGGCGCTTCAACCGGCGCACCGAGACCTGGAGCGACGGCGCGACCCAGTGGTACACCGTGACCTGCTGGCGCAGCCTGGCCGACAACGTCGCGCGGTCCCTGCGTCGCGGCGACCCGGTCGTCGTGCAGGGCCGGCTCGAGATGCGCAAGTACGTCAACAGCCAGGACGTCGAGGTCGAGGCCCTGGAGATCGACGCCACCGCTGTGGGTCACGACCTGGCGCGCGGCACCAGCCAGTTCACCCGGTCCCCGCGGCAGGAGCCGGTGACGGCCGGCACCGAGCAGGCGCCGGCGGCATGAACCTCACTCGGAGCGGTCCCGCTCCGCCGCACCCGGGGGCTGCCGTCCGTCGCGCCGTGCCTCCCGGGTGGGGGCCGCCTCCCCGTCGGCCGGGTGCGCCCCGATGAGGTCTCATCAGGGTGCGGTAACTAGGGTTGTCGACCATGGCGGAGTATGTGTTCACCCTGCGCAACGTGCGCAAGGCCCATGGCGACAAGGTCGTCCTCGACAACGTGACGCTGTCGTTCCTGCACGGCGCGAAGATCGGCGTCGTCGGCCCGAACGGCACCGGCAAGTCCTCGCTGCTGAAGATCATGGCCGGGCTCGACCACCCCAACAACGGCGATGCGATCCTCGACCCGGAGGCCACGGTCGGCATGCTCCAGCAGGAGCCGCCGCTCACCGAGGGCAAGACGGTCCAGGAGAACGTCGAGGAGGCGGTCAGCGAGCTGAAGGCCAAGATGGCGCGGCTCGACGAGCTGTACATGTCGATGGGTGATCCGGACGCCGACCTCGACAAGCTCAACGAGGAGGCGGGGAACCTCCAGACCGAGCTCGACCACGCCAGCGCGTGGGACCTCGACAGCCGGCTCGACCAGGCCATGGACGCGCTGCGCTGCCCGCCGCCGGACGCGATCGTCGACAACCTCTCCGGGGGCGAGCGGCGTCGGGTCGCACTCTGCAAGCTGCTCCTCCAGCAGCCGGACCTGCTGCTCCTCGACGAGCCCACCAACCACCTCGACGCCGAGTCGGTCCAGTGGCTCGAGGGGCACCTGAAGAGCTACCCGGGCGCCGTCCTCGCGATCACCCACGACCGGTACTTCCTCGACAACGTCGCCGAGTGGATCCTCGAGCTCGACCGCGGTCAGACCCACCCCTACGAGGGCAACTACTCCACCTACCTGGAGACCAAGAAGGAGCGCCTGAAGATCGAGGGGCAGAAGGACGCCAAGCGCGCCAAGATGCTCGAGAAGGAGCTGGAGTGGGTCCGCTCCAACGCCAAGGCCCGCCAGACCAAGAGCCGCTCCCGTCTCGCGCGCTACGAGGAGATGGCGGCCGAGGCCGACCGGATGCGCAAGATCGACACCTCCGAGATCAACATCCCGGCGGGCCCGCGACTCGGTGACATCGTGCTCGAGGCCAAGGGGCTCACCAAGGGCTTCGAGGGCCGGACCCTCATGCACGACCTGTCGTTCACGCTGCCGCGCGCCGGCATCGTCGGTGTCATCGGACCCAACGGCGTCGGGAAGACCACGCTGTTCCGGATGATCACGGGCAGCGAGGCTCCCGACGCGGGCGAGCTCAAGGTCGGCACGACGGTGAAGCTGTCCTACGTCGACCAGAGCCGCGGCGGCATCGACCCCAACAAGAACGTCTGGGAGGTCGTGTCCGACGGCCTGGACTTCATCAAGGTCGCGAACTTCGAGATGAACTCGCGCGCCTACGTCGCGTCGTTCGGGTTCAAGGGCCCCGACCAGCAGAAGAAGGCGGGCGTGCTCTCCGGTGGCGAGCGCAACCGCCTCAACCTGGCGCTCACGTTGAAGATGGGCGGCAACGTCCTGCTGCTCGACGAGCCGACCAACGACCTCGACGTGGAGACGCTGTCCTCGCTCGAGGACGCGATCCTCGACTTCCCGGGCTGCGCCGTGGTGACCTCGCACGACCGGTGGTTCCTCGACCGGGTCGCCACCCACATCCTCGCGTGGGAGGGCGACGACGAGGACGAGGCGAAGTGGTTCTGGTTCGAGGGCAACTTCGCCTCCTACGAGGAGAACAAGATCGAGCGCCTCGGCCTCGAGGCGGCCCGCCCGCACCGGGTCACCCACCGGCGCCTCACGCGCGACTGAGCGGTCGCTGCGGTCTCCGCGGGCCCCGGCGGTACGGCGTCGGGGTCAGCGGGTGACGCGCCTGATCTCCATCTCGGGGTGCCCGGCGATCAGGTGGTCGGCCACGGCGTTCATCACGCGGCCGACCGCCCGGAAGTCCTCGGCGCTGACCAGGTCCACGAGGTTGTCCCGGACGCCGGCCACGTGGAGCGGGGCCACCCGCTCCAGCAGCTCCCAGCCCCGGTCGGTCATCGAGGCGACCACCCCGCGCCCGTCCTCGGGCGAGGAGGAGCGCGTCACCAGGCCGGCGCGCTCCATCCGGGTGATCGTGTGCGTGACCCGGCTCCGGCTGTGCGCGAGCGCGTCCGCCAGCTGCGCCATGCGCATCTGCCGGCCCTCCCGCTCGGAGAGCCGCACCAGGATCTCGTACTCGACCAGGGACAGGTTGCACGCGCGGTGCAGGTCGTCGTCGAGCCGGTCGAGGAGCAGGGTCATGCCCACCATCAGGGCACGCCAGGAGACCTGCTCGTCCTCGTCCAGCCAGATCGTCGTGCCCCCGTCGTCCGTCACCCCGGCAGTCTAGGTCGCTTCGGCCCCGTCAGAGCCGTTCGAGGATGAGCGCCATGCCCTGGCCGCCGCCGACGCACATGGTGATCAGGCCGGTGGTCTTGTCGTGCCAGTCCAGGGAGTTGAGCATCGTGTTCTGCAGCCGGGCGCCGGTCATGCCGAAGGGGTGGCCGACCGCGATGGCGCCGCCGTTGACGTTGAGGCGGTCGAGGTCGATCCCGAGGTCCTGGTAGGAGGGGACCACCTGGGCCGCGAAGGCCTCGTTGATCTCGACCAGGTCGATGTCGCCGATGCTCATGCCGGCGTGGGCCAGCGCGCGCTTGGTGGCCTCGACCGGGCCCAGGCCCATGATCTCCGGGGACAGGCCGGAGACGCCGGTGGAGACGATCCGGGCCAGCGGCTCCAGGCCGAGCTCGGCGGCCTTGGTGTCGGACATGATGATCACCGCGGCGGCGCCGTCGTTGAGGGCGCAGCAGTTGCCGGCGGTGACGACCCCGTCGGGGCGGAAGACCGGCTTGAGGTCCTTGATGCCGTCGTAGGTGACGCCGGCGCGGGGACCGTCGTCGGCGGACACGACGGTGCCGCTGGGCGTGGTCACCGGGGTGATCTCGCGCTGCCAGAAGCCGTCGGCGATCGCCTTCTCGGCCAGGTTCTGCGACCGGACGCCGAACTCGTCGAGCTCCTGGCGGCGGAGGCCGCGCAGCCTCGCGACGTTCTCCGCGGTCTGGCCCATGGCGATGTAGACGTCGGGGACCTGCCCGTCCTCGCGGGGGTCGTGCCAGTCGACACCGCCCTCGGCGGTGGTGGCGGTCCGGGCCTCGGCGTCGGCGAAGACGGGGTTCTTGGTGTCGGGCCAGTGGTCGGAGGTGCCCTTCATGAACCGCGAGACCGTCTCCACGCCCGAGGAGATGAAGACGTCGCCCTCGCCGGCCTTGATCGCGTGGAAGGCCATCCGGGTGGTCTGCACCGAGGACGAGCAGTAGCGGGTGATGGTCGCGCCCGGCACGTCGTCGTGCCCGTTGAGGACGTTGACGACGCGGGCCATGTTGTTGCCGGACTCCCCGCCGGGCAGGCCGCAGCCGAGGTAGTGGTCGTCGATCGTCGACGGGTCCAGGGCCGGGATCTTGTCCAGCGCCGTCCGGACGATGAACGCCGCGAGGTCGTCGGGCCGGAACTCGGTCATCGAGCCCTTGTTGGCCCGACCGATCGGGGTACGAGCGGCACTGACGATGACTGCCTCGGGCATGGGGGACTTCCCTTCCAGGTGGGCTCTGCGCGGGTGGGCACTGCGCGGGGGCGCGGCTGCCCCGCCCACCCTAGACCGTGTCCTACCGGCCGGTACGAGGCGTACGTCACGTTGCCGGGGGACCGGCCAGTCCCGCTCCGAGGAGCTCCAACGACCGGGCCAGGAAGTCGCGGCGCTCGGGGTCGGGGCGCAGGAGCGCGGACAGCAGGATGCCGTCGTACGACGCCACCAGCGTCTCGGCCCGGGCTGCACCGTGCTCCTTGCCGGTGGCCGTCATGATCCCCTCGACGATCTCCAGCAGCCGGGCGCGGTGGTGGGCCAGCACGTGCGCGAGCCCGGGGTCCCGGGTCGCGGCCATGGTCAGCTCCAGCCGGGCGACCAGCAGGTCGCGTTGCTCGAGCCAGCGCGAGAAGAGGTCGAGCGTGGCATCCACGCCGTCGGTCTCGCCGAGGTCGCGCAGCTGGTCGGCGAGCCGGTCGACGTCGGCGACGAGCTGCTCGGCGACGTGCGCGGCCAGCGCCGCCTGGAGCGCCTGTCGGGTGCGCAGGTACGCCGAGCAGCTGCCCTCCGGCAGCCCGGCGCGCCGGTCCACGGCCCGGTGGGTCAGGCCCTTGAGGCCTTCGTCGGCGATCACCGCCTGGGCCGCGTCGAGGAGCTGGCGGCGGCGCGGAGTCTGGGTCATGCGGACCTCTCGAGCCGTGGATGTGAGCCGGGACACTACCCCGCGGTCGTGGAATGGCCGCGGAGAGGAGTACATTCTACAAATGTAGAGACACATTCGTCGAGAGGAGGGAGCCGTGATCAACACCGATCTGGTCCCTTACGCCATCACCCTGCTCGTGGTGGCCGTCATCGCGTCGATCACCTCGATCGTCGTGGCGGCGACCGTCCTGGCCGAGACCCGGCGCGAGCGCCTGGCGCGGCACGAGTCGATCGGCACGTACTACCGCGAGCTGGTCTCCAGCCACTGATCGCGGACCGGGCCGGCCCCTCACCCGGGCCGGTCCGGCGGCGGTCCGGCCGTCTGGCAGCATCGGGCAGGTGCGGCACACCTACCGGTGTCCGATGCGATGGGCCGACCTGGACCTGCTCGGGCACGTCAACAACGTCGTCTACGTCGACTACCTGCAAGAGGCACGGGTCGACATGCTCCGCACGCACGGCCCCGCCGCGCGCACCGGGGAGCTCGCTGAGGGCGTCGTCGTCGTGCGCCACGAGGTCAGCTACCTGGCGCCGCTGAGCTTCGGGTTCGAGCCGGTGACGATCGAGTCCTGGGTCACCGAGATCCGGGCGGCCACCTTCACGATGGCCTACGAGATCTTCCACGAGCGCGACGGCGCGCGCCACGTCTACGCGCGAGCCACGACGGTGCTCACGCCGTACGTGTTCGCCGACGAGCGACCCCGTCGGCTCACCGCGGTCGAGCGCGAGACGCTCGCCGCCTTCCTCGAGCCGGCCGAGCCCGGGCCGCGGCACCGCCTGCCCCGCGCACGGCCCGACGTGGCGACCCACTACCCGGTCCGGGTGCGGTTCTCCGACGTCGACGTCTACGGGCACGTCAACAACGTGAAGTACTTCGAGTACCTGCAGGAGTCGCGCATCGCGATGACGGCGCGGATGTGGGGCCACCTCGACCCCGTCTCCCTGGTCGTCGCCCAGACCGACGTCGACTACGTGCGCCCGATCCTGTTCCGGCCCGAGCCGTACGACGCGTGGTCCTGGGTCTCGCGCGTCGGGACCCGCTCGGCGAGCATCGACTCGGTCATCTCGGACGGGGACGACGCGCTGGCCCGCGCGCGGGTGACGATCGTGTTCTTCGACCCCCGCACCGAGCGGTCGGTCGCGCCGGCAGAGCCCTACCTGGAGGCGCTGCGCTCGCTGTCGAGCTGAGCCGCCAGCCGGCGCAACCCGCGGTGGTGCGCGACGCGCACCGCGACCGACGAGATGCCCAGCGCGGCGGCGGTGGTCGCGACGTCGAGGCCGACGACCTCGCGGCAGGCGATGACCTCGCGCTCGCGCGCCGGGAGGGTCGCGAGCAGGCGGCCGACCCAGTCCGAGTCGGCGTACGCCGACTCCGGCCCCGCCACCAGCGGCGGCTCCGGGAGCGCGTGCACGTCAGTGGGGCTGGTCCGCCGACGCTGGCTGCGGCGGTGCGTGTTCGCGCCGAGCTTGCGGGCGATCCCGAACAGCCAGCCCGCGAACTCCGACGACGAGCCGTGGAACGTCCCGATGCGGTCCGACGCCGTCAGCCAGGCCTCGGCGGCGAGGTCCTCGGCGGCGACGGCGGCGTCGTCGGTCGGCCGGGTCCCGAGCCAGACGAGCAGACGGCCGGCGTGGTCGCGGTAGAGGGCGCGCCACGCCTCCGGGTCGCCGCGCTTGGCGCCCGCCACCACCTCGTCGTCCGTGCTCACCGTGCGTGGCTCACCGTCCGTGCGGCGCTCTCCGTGACGCCGGTGCTGGATGGTCCCCGGCATGGTCGTCGGGACCATGGGCGTGCTGGTGCTGCTTCCCCGGGTTCGTCTGGGAGTTCTTGTCGGGGCCCTTCTCGGGGTGCTTGGTGTGGCCGTAGGCGTGACCGCGTCCCGGGGACGCTGCGCTCGACGGCGGGGGAGTTGTCGACGCCGCGCTGCCCGGCGTGCCGGACGGCTCGGCCGTCGAGCCGGTGCCGGTGCCGGTGTCGGCGTCCGAGCCGTCCTGGGCGTCGGTGGACCGTGGTCCAGGCCCGCCCCGGCGCCTGGGGTCCCCGCGGAGGTGCCAGGACCCGTGGGCTGCGACGCAGGCCCGGCGTGCGGTGCGGCGGCGGACGTCGCGCCCGGTGTGGACGGTCCCGACGACGGCGTACCGGCCGGCGCCGGTGCGGGCGAGGGGTCGGGGAGCCCCGCCGGTCGCAACCCGGTGAGCCAGGCGATGCCGACCAGCACGGCGGCGACGGCGACCGGGGCGAGGACGACCTGCCACGCGCCGGGGCCGCGGGTCGACGCGGCGGCCCGGCTGCTCAGCTCGACGAGGAACGCCTCGTCGGGCTCGAGGGTCGGCACGACGGCCCGGAGGTCGGCGCGGAAGGGGTGCTCGTTCATCGTGGGTCTCCTACCCCGGGTGGGTGGTCCCGATGCTTCACGGGGGACGGCCATGCATCGGGACCACCCGGTCCAGGGACGGAAGGGGTCAGCCCTCCGTGGGTGCGCCCGAGGCGTGGGCGTTCGGGTGGTCCCCGGCGTGCTCGTCGGGACCGTGGCCCTGGTGCGGACCGCCGGCGTGGTGGCCGTGCTCGGCCCCGTCCTGCCCGTGGTCGGTGCCGCCGGGGAGCGCGTGGGTGTCGGGGTGGGTCCCGGCGTGCTCGTTCGGGTCGTGGGTGGCCGGCGCCTCGGTGTCCGGCGCCTCGGTGTCCGGGGTCTCCGTCACGGGGGCGTCGGTCTCGGGAGCCTCGGTCTCGGGAGCCTCGGTCTCGGGCGCCTCGGTCTCGGGAGCCTCGGTCTCGGGAGCCTCGGTCTCGGGAGCCTCGGTCTCGTCGCCGTCGTCGGCGGTGTGCTGGGCGCGCGCCTGGGCCGCGCGGGCCTGGCCGGCTGCCGCGTGCGCGTCCACCTCGTGCCCGTTCTTGTTCACCACCGGCGTGCCGGGGTCGGCGTCGGTGGCTGCCTGGTGGGCGTAGGCGGTGCCGAACGTCAGGGCAACACCGAGTGCCGCCGTCGCGGCGACGGTCGTGGTGGTCCTGCGCATGGAGGGCCTCCTGGTGCGGGGGAACGGCGGGGATCCCGCCCGGTCACCCCTCACCTGTCGCGAGCACCGGCCCGCGTTACAGCGTCTGCGAAGTCACTCGAGGCTGTTCACCATGAACTGGGCGGCGTGCGTGACGTAGTCCCAGAACTGGGCGTCCTGCTCCGGGGTCAGCTGCACCTCGTCGAGGCCGGCGCGGAAGCAGGCGAGCCAGTGCTCCTTCGCCTCCGGCGTCACCGCGAACGGCGCGTGCCGCATCCGCAGCCGGGGGTGCCCGCGGTTGTCCGAGTACGTCGTGGGGCCACCCCAGTACTGGACGAGGAACAGCAGGAACCGCTCCTCGGCCGGGCCGAGGTCCTCCTCGGGGTAGAGCGGGCGCAGCACCGGGTCCTCGGCCACTCCTGCGTAGAACCTCGCGACGATCCTGCGGAAGGTGTCGTAGCCACCGATCTCCTCGTAGAACGTCGTCACCCCTCCATTGTGACGAGCGGCCCGAGGACGTCGCGCACCGGCATGCAAGACTCGCAGGCGTTCGAGTTCCCCGCACCACACCCACCACCCCACCACGAGGAGTGAACTGCTCATGGCAACGACCCGCTTCGCCAGCACCCGCTGGGAGGGCAGCCTGTTCGAGGGCGCAGGATCGGTCACCCTGGAGTCGTCCGGGATCGGCACGTACGACGTGTCGTGGCCCTCGCGCGCCGAGGAGGCCAACGGCAAGACCAGCCCCGAGGAGCTGATCGCCGCCGCGCACTCGTCCTGCTTCTCGATGGCACTGTCGAACGGGCTGGCCAAGGCCGGGACCCCGCCGACCTCGCTGGACACCCAGGCGGCCGTCGAGTTCACGCCCGGGACCGGCATCACCGGCATCACGCTGACGGTCACCGGCGTCGTCGAGGGCATCAGCGAGGCGGACTTCGTCGCCGCGGCCGAGGACGCCAAGGCCAACTGCCCGGTGAGCCAGGCGCTCTCCGGGACCACGATCACCCTGGAGGCCTCGCTGGCCTCCTGACCCGGCCTCCGGCCGGATCAGCTCTCGACAGGCTCCTCGCCACGCGGTGAGGAGCCTGTCTGCTGCTCCTCGCGGTGCCACACGACCCGCTGGGGGAGCGGGATCTCGATGCCCTCGTGGTCGAAGCGGGCCTTGATCCGCTGGCGCAGCGCCCGGGCCACGCCCCACTGCTCCATCGGGGCGGTCTTGAGCAGGACCCGCAGGGTGACCGCCTCCGGACCGAACACCTCGACGCCGGTGACCTCCGGCTGCTCGATGATGACGTCCTTGAAGTCCTCGTCGTCCCACAGGTCGTGCGCCACCTCGTGGAGCACCTGCTGCACCCGGACCAGGTCCTCGTGGTAGGCGACGTTGACGTCGACCACTGCTCGCGACCAGTTCTGGCTCATGTTCCCGACCCGGACGATGTTGCCGTTCGGCACGTACCAGACGGTCCCGTTGAGGTCGCGGAGCCGGGTCACCCGCAGGCTGACGGCCTCGATCGTGCCGCTGGCCTCACCGACGTCGACGACGTCCCCGACGCCGTACTGGTCCTCGAAGATCATGAAGATGCCGGAGAGGAAGTCCCGGACCAGGGACTGCGCCCCGAAGCCGAGCGCGATGCCGATGATGCCGGCGCTGGCGATGATCGGCGCGATGTCGACGCCGAGCTCGCTGAGGACCATCGTCCCGAAGACGGCGATGAGCAGCCCGGTCACGACGCTCTTGAGCAGGTCGCCCATCGTCTTGGCACGCTGCACCCGCCGGGTCTGGCTGGCCAGGTCGCGCGCCGAGGCCGCCTGCGTCGACTTGCCGCGGACCCCGAAGCGGCTCAGCTGGTCGGGCAGCACGCCGTCCTCGGCGCGCGCGACCAACCGGTCGATGAGCCGGTGCAGGATCCACCGGAGGACGACGAAGAGGAGGAGGAGGCCGAGGATGGTCAACGGCCGACCGATCAACACGTCAGCGGCGTTCGCGGCGGTCTTGTTGCCGGTCGCGTCGTAGGTCCACTGGCAGATGTCGTGTCCCGCGTCACAGGTGGTGTCGTCGAACCCGAACATGGGCCCCATGTCTACCGCACGGGACAAGTCCATCTCGACCCTCCCGGCGGTGAGAACGGCCACGGTGTCGATACGCTGTGCCCCGTGACCTCCAAGCTCGTGCACCTCGCCCGTCGCGCCAGTGTCGTCCTCCTCGCCGGAGGCCTCCTCGTCGCTGCCGGCGGTCCCGCCGGCGCCGACGTCCCGGAGTTCTGGGGCGGCTCCCAGTCCGAGCCGGTGGACCCCTGGCACGCGGTCTGGCTGCTGGTGGGCATCCCGCTGCTGCTCTTCGTCGTGATCACGGCGATCGTGATCATCCCCGGCGTCGTCAAGGGCGAGCGGTTCACCCCGGGCGGCCAGGCCACGGCCGACCAGTGGTTCGGCGGCCCGAGCTCGGGGACCGCCGCGCTCCCCGCCCCCGACAGCGACGACTCCCAGGCCGGAGGCGCAAGTGGGCGTTGGTGAGTTCAACAGCAACGAGCGCTACCAGGTCGACGAGGCGATCCGGCGCGCCGAGCTGGTCTCGCGCTTCGAGTTCAGCGTCTTCGTCGGTCGCGTCGACGGCGAGCCGCGCGCGTTCGCGACCCAGCTCCACAACAAGCTGGTCGCGCCGCCCCGCAGCGTCCTGATCCTGCTGGACCCGGCGGCCCGGGTGCTCGAGATCGTCACCGGGGGCGAGGTCCGGCGTACCCTCAGCGACCGCGAGGTCGAGCTGGTCGCCCTCCAGATGGAGACCCTGTTCGCCGCGGGTGACCTCGTCGGTGGCCTGCGCCGCGGGATCCAGATGCTCGCCGAGCACGCGGTCGGCCCCGAGACGCTCCACGTCGACACGCCCTGACGAGCGGGGCTCCTCTGGCGCAGGTGTGGGTGGCTGGTCGGGGCGGGTGACCGCGGGCTGCGGGTCTGCAGGGGGTTGCGACCGACGGGCGCCGAGGACGGGGATGGTCCGCGGGGGTCGTCGCCGGCTCCCGGCCTTCGGGTGACGCCTGGACCTGCCCGGGCAAACCCGCACGACACGCCGCGCCGGCGCGGCGTGTCGTGCGGGCTTCGCCCGACAGCTTGGAGCTCCCGTGGCTGGTGTGACCGCTGGGACTCCAGACGGTCGGCTACCGCGCGCGGGCGGAGCCCTCGCCCGACCAGCAGCCATGCATCGGCAGCAGAACAGCCCCGAGCGCAGCGGGTCGGCGTGAGTCACCACCAGCTCACGCCGACCCCCACGAACCCGTCCCCGACTCGTGCTCAGCCGTGCGCGTCCCGCTCCTGCGCCGCCAGCGCGCGGGCGACGTCGGCCCGGCCCTCACGGACGTAGCGCTTGGCGGCCGGGTTCGCCTCGGACGACTCCAGCCACGCATCGACCCGGTCGAGCAGCTCCTGGCTCGCGAGCTGCTTGGGGAAGATGAACTCCAGCGCGGTCGAGGCGCGCTGCGTGCCCTTGTCCTCCCACATCGTGTCGGCGGCCGCGAGGTACTTCTCGACGTACGGCGCCAGCACCTCGTCCTGTCCGTACTGCTGGAAGGCCAGCACGACGCTGCGCTGGGTCTCGTTGGGCACGTCGTCGCGCACCATCGCGATCTCCCAGGCCTCGGCCTTGGCCTCGGCGGTGGGACGCATCGCCCGGGCGGCCGCTGCCTGCTCCTGGCCGGAGATCGTGTTGTCGCGCTCGAGCTCGGCCGCGATCCGGTCCGCGTCGGCGCGGCCGTTGCGGGCCAGGGCCTTCAGCAGCGTCCAGCGCAGGTCGGCGTCCACCGCCAGGCCGTCGAACGAGACCGAGCCGTCGAGCAGGCCCTCGAGGTCGGCGAGCGCGCCCTCGCTGTGGGCGGCGCCGGCGTAGGCCCGGGCGAAGGACAGCTGGTGGTCGCTGCCGGCCTCGGCGGCCTCGAGCAGCGTGCGCAGCCCCTGCTCCCAGGTGGCGCGCACCGCGTCGCGGTGGGCCGGGGCGGTGTAGAGGGTGCTGGCGAGCGCGGCGTACCCGGGGATCCGGGAGACGCCGAACGCGTCGGTCTCGCTGCCGATGCTGCTGAGCACCAGCGCGACGAAGTCGGTCGCGCTCATCTCGGCGTCGCGGGTCATGTCCCAGGCCGCGCCCCAGCACAGCGCCCGCGCCAGCGAGTCGTCCAGGGTCGCCAGGCCGCCGACGACGGTGGCGAGCGAGCGCTCGTCGAGGCGGATCTTGGCGTAGGCGAGGTCGCCCTCGTTGAGCAGCAGCAGGTCGGGCTGCTGCTGCCCGACCAGCTCGGCGACCTCGGTCAGCTCGCCGCTGACGTCGGTCTCCAGCGACGTACGCCGGACCAGGCGGCCGTCCACGGCGTCGTAGAGGCCGATGCCGAGCCGGTGCCGGCGCAGCGTCGGGAAGTCGGGGTGGGCGGACTGCCGCACGGCGAAGGACGAGTACGTGCCGTCCTCGGCGAGCTCGAACTCTGCGGCCAGCGTGTTCACGCCCGAGGTCTGGAGCCACTCCTGCGCCCACGAGTCCAGGTCGCGGCCCGAGGACTTCTCCAGCGCGGCGAGCAGGTCCGAGAACTCGGTGTTGCCGAACTCGTGCGCTTTGAAGTAGTCGCGCACGCCGACGAGGAAGTTCTCGAGCCCGACCCAGGCCACCAGCTGCTTGAGCACCGAGGCGCCCTTGGCGTAGGTGATCCCGTCGAAGTTGACCTCGACCGCGCGCAGGTCGACGTTGTCAGCCGCGATCGGGTGCGTGCTGGGGAGCTGGTCCTGGCGGTAGGCCCAGTTCTTGCGGGCGTTGGTGAACCCGGTCCACACCTCGGTGAACTCGGTGGCCTCGACGGCCGCGTGGTAGCAGGCCCACTCGGCGAACGACTCGTTGAGCCAGAGATCGTCCCACCACTTCATCGTCACCAGGTCGCCGAACCACATGTGCGCCATCTCGTGGAGGATGACCTCGACCCGGAACTCGTAGAACGCGCGGTCCTGGCGGCTGCGCGGGAGGTACTCGTCGCGGAGCGTGACGCAGCCGGCGTTCTCCATCGCGCCCATGTTGTACTCCGGCACGTAGAGCTGGTCGTACTTGCCGAAGGGGTAGGGGTAGTCGAACGCGTCCTCGAAGTAGCCGAAGCCCTGCTCGGTGACCTTCACGAGCTCGTCGACGTCGAGGTGCTCGACGAGCGACTGGCGGCAGTAGTGGCCCAGCGGGATGTCGCCGTGCTTGCCGTGGTAGACGTGCTGCACCTCGTGGTACTCACCGGCGACGATGGCGGTCACGTAGGTCGACAGCGGCTTGGTCGGGGCGAAGCGCCACACGGCCTTGCCGTCGCCGGCGGGCTCGGGCTCGGGCGACGGGGAGTTCGACACGACCTTCCAGCCCTCCGGGGCGGTGACCGTGAAGGTGAAGGGCGCCTTGAGGTCGGGCTGCTCGAAGGTCGTGTAGACGCGGCGGGCGTCCGGCACCTCGAACTGCGAGTAGGTGTAGACCCGGTCGTCGGCGGGGTCGACGAACCGGTGCAGGCCCTCGCCCGTGCGGGAGTACGTGCAGTCCGCGCGCACCACCAGCTCGTTGTCGGCGGCCAGGTCGGTCAGCGCGATCCGGCTGTCGGCGTACGCCGTCGCCGGGTCGATCGAGCGACCGTTGAGCGTGATCTCGTGGACGGTCGCGTCCACGAGGTCCGCGAACGTCTCGGCGCCGGGCTCGGTGCAGGTGAAGCGGATCGTCGTGGTCGATCCGAAGGTTCCCGGGGAATCGGACAGAGCGCCCGTCGTGAGGTCCAGGTCGATGGCGTACGACGTGACGTCCAGGAGGGAGGCGCGGGTGGCGGCCTCGTCCCGGGTGAGGTTGGTTCCAGGCATGCCGTGCATCCTGCCACCCAGGGGGTCGCGCACCGAAAGCCGATTCGTCCAGGAGGATGTGCCGGTGACCGACGAAGGCAGGAACGTCGTCCCCCTCCGCACGGCCGTGCGGACGTGGTTCCTCATCTCGTGGCAGACCTTCGGCGGGCCGGCCGGCCAGATCGCGGTGATGCACCGCGAGCTGGTCGAGGAGCGCCGCTGGATCGGTGAGCGCCGGTTCCTCCACGCGATGAGCTACTGCATGCTCCTGCCGGGTCCCGAGGCCCAGCAGCTGGCCGTCTACAGCGGCTGGCTGCTCAACGGCTGGGTCGGCGGCCTGGTCGCCGGGGTGCTCTTCGTGCTCCCCGGCTTCATCACGATCCTGGCGCTGTCGTGGGTGTACGTCGCCCACGGCGACTCGACGCTGGTGACCGGGGTGCTCCTCGGCCTGGCCGCCGCAGTCATCCCGATCGTGGTGCAGGCCGTCCTGCGCCTGGGTCGCCGCGCCGTGCTCAACCGGGTGCTGCTGGTGCTGGCGCTCGGGGCGTTCCTCGCGCTCGCCGTGCTCGGCGTGCCCTTCCCCGTCGTGGTGCTGGCGTCCGGCGTCGCCGGCTGGCTGCTGGGCCGCTGGCGCCCGGGCCTCACCCGCCTCCCGGAGCCGGCGGAGCCGGCCGACGGGCGGCCGCCCCTCATCCCCGACGACGCGCTGCACACGACCCCGCGCTCCGCGCGACGCTCGCTCGGCTACCTCGCGGTCGGCCTGGTCCTCTGGGCGGCGCCGGTCGCCGCGGCGTACGCCCTCGCCGGCGGGCAGCGCACGGTCTTCACCGAGCAGGGCCTCTTCTTCGGCGGGATGGCGTTGGTGACCTTCGGTGGCGCCTACGCCGTGCTGTCGTACGTCGCGCAGGCGGCGGTCGAGCACTACGGCTGGCTCACCGCCCAGGAGATGGTGCGCGGGCTCGCGCTCGCCGAGACCACGCCCGGGCCGCTGATCATGGTCGTGCAGTTCGTCGCCTTCCTCGGCGCCTTCCGCGATCCCGGGAGCCTGGACCCGTGGGCGGCGGCGGTGCTCGCGTCGGTGCTGGTCGTGTGGGTGACGTTCGTGCCGTGCTTCCTCTTCGTCTTCCTCGGCGCGCCCTACGTCGAGCGGCTGCGCGGGAACGAGACGCTCGCCGCCGCGCTGACCGGGGTGAGCGCCGCGGTGGTCGGGGTGATCGCCAACCTCGCGCTCTACTTCACGGTGCACACGCTCTTCGCCGAGGCCGAACGGATCGGCTGGGAGCACCTCGGGCTGCTGGTGCCGGTGTGGTCGTCGTTCCAGTGGCAACCGGCCGCGCTCGGGGCCCTCGGCGCGGTCCTCGTCTTCGGCCTGCGCTGGCCGGTCCTGCGCACCCTCGGGGTCTGCGGGCTCGCCGGCCTGGGACTGGCCCTGGTGACCTGACGGGGAATGCGGACCGTGGTCCGGATCGTTCCCCCGACATGAGCGATGCTGACTTCTGGTTCGACCCGGCCTGCCCGTTCGCCTGGATCACCTCGCGCTGGATGCTCGAGGTCGAGCAGGTGCGTGACATCCAGGTCACCTGGCACATCATGAGCCTGGCGTACCTCAACCAGGACAAGGACATCTCCGACGACTACCGGCGGTTCCTGTCCACGGCGTGGCAGCCGGTCCGGGTGCTGATGGCCGCCGAGCAGAAGTACGGCAAGGAGGTCCTGCTCCCGCTCTACACGGCGATGGGCAACCGCATCCACCTGGAGAAGCAGGAGAAGGACCGCGCGATGATCGAGGCCGCCCTCGAGGAGGCCGGGCTCGACGCCGCCCTGGCCGACGCGATGGACGACCCGTCGTACGACGAGGCGATCGCGGCCTCCCACGAGCGCGGGATGAACCAGGTGGGCAACGAGGTCGGCACGCCGACCATCGCGTTCAACGGGCGTGCCTTCTTCGGTCCGGTCATCTCGAAGGCGCCGCGCGGCGAGGACGCCGGCCGCCTCTGGGACGCCTGCGTGACGCTGTCGGACTACCCGCACTTCTACGAGCTCAAGCGCAGCCGGACCGAGCCCCTCGACTTCACCTGATCCGCTCGACTTGCCCCGGGGGCCGCAATAACTTGGCCTCATGACGCGCGACAGGTGGGGTGAGGAGGTCCGGGTGCTGTCCCGGGCGGTGGACCAGGCCGGTGACGTGCTCGACCACGTGCACCGCGACGCCCTGGGGTCGAGCACCCCGTGCGAGGACTGGGACCTGGCGGCACTCGCCGACCACCTGTGCCAGTCGCCCCGGCAGTTCGTGGCCATGATGCGCGGCGAGGAGGTCGACTGGGCCGCGGCCCCACCGCACGTCGCCGAGGAGTGGGGTCCGACGTTCCGCGTCGCGGGCGACGACCTCGTCCACGCCTGGCACGAGCACGGCTCGGACGACGCGGCGGGGGACGCCCCGGTGCCCGTCGACATGCAGACGGCCGAGCTCGCGCTGCACACCTGGGACGTGGCCCGCACCATCGGCTACCCGGTCGCGCAGCTCGACCCGGCGGTCGCGGAACGGGCCCTGGCCTTCCTCCAGGCCAACCTCACCCCGGAGCGCCGCGGGCCGGTCTTCGGCGAGGAGCAGCCCGCGCCCGACGGCGCCGGCCCCTATGAGCGCCTCGCGGCGTTCGCCGGCCGATCCGTCTGAGCCTGGAGGCCGAGGCCCGCGCCTCGAGCACCGGCCGAAACCCGGTGGCGTCGAGTCCCTAGGATTGGCGGGTGAGCAAGGTCCCCCCGTCCAAGGTGCTCAGCGCCGTCGCCTGGCCGTACGCCAACGGCCCGCGTCACATCGGCCACGTGGCCGGTTTCGGCGTGCCCTCCGACGTCTTCAGCCGGTACATGCGGATGGCGGGCCACGACGTGCTGATGGTCTCCGGCTCCGACGAGCACGGCACGCCCATCCTCATCGCGGCCGCGGAGGAGGGCCTGACGCCCCAGGAGCTCGCCGACCGCAACCACCGGATCATCGCCGAGGACCTGGCGAGCCTGGGCCTGACCTACGACCTGTACACCCGCACCACGACCCGCAACCACCACGCCGTGGTGCAGGAGCTGTTCCTGGGTGTCTACGAGAACGGCTACTTCGTCGAGCAGACGACGTACGGCGCCATCTCGCCGTCGACCGGCCGCACGCTGCCCGACCGCTACATCGAGGGCACCTGCCCGATCTGCGGGTACGACGGCGCGCGGGGCGACCAGTGCGACAACTGCGGCAACCAGCTCGATCCGCACGACCTCATCGAGCCGCGCTCGAAGATCAACGGGGAGACGCCGGAGTTCATCGAGACCCAGCACTTCTTCCTCGACCTGCCCGCCCTCGCCGACGCGTTGGGGGAGTGGCTCGACGAGCGGGCGGCGACCGGTCTGTGGCGGCCGAACGTGATCCGCTTCAGCCAGAACATCCTCGAGGAGATCCGGCCACGGGCGATGACGCGCGACATCGACTGGGGCATCGCCGTCCCTCTCGACGGGTGGCGGGAGAACCCGACCAAGAAGCTCTACGTGTGGTTCGACGCGGTCATCGGCTACCTCTCGGCGAGCATCGAGTGGGCCCGCCGGATCGGCGACTCGGAGCGCTGGCGCGAGTGGTGGAACGATCCTGACGCCCTGTCCTACTACTTCATGGGCAAGGACAACATCACCTTCCACAGCCAGATCTGGCCGGCCGAGCTGCTGGCCTACGGAGGCAAGGGCGCGAGGGGCGGCACCCCCCGCGAGCTCGGCGAGCTCAACCTGCCCACCGAGGTCGTCAGCTCGGAGTTCCTGACGATGGAGGGCAAGAAGTTCTCCTCGTCCAAGCGGGTCGTGATCTACGTGCGTGACCTCCTCAGCCGCTACCAGCCCGACGCGTTCCGCTACTTCGTGGCCGCGGCCGGCCCCGAGAGCCAGGACGCCGACTTCACCTGGTCGGAGTTCGTCCGGCGCACCAACGACGAGCTGGTCGCCGGGTGGGGCAACCTGGTCAACCGCACCGCGAACCTGATCGCGAAGAACTTCGGCGAGATCCCGAAGGCCGGCGAGCTGACGGCCGACGACCAGGCGCTGCTCGACCGGGTCGGGTCGACCTTCGACACGGTGGGCGACCTGATCGCCCGCCACCGTCAGAAGCAGGCGATCGGCGAGGCGATGCGCGCCGTGGCCGACGTCAACAAGTACGTCTCGGACACCGAGCCCTGGAAGATCAAGGAAGACCCGGAGCGGCTCGGGACGATCCTGCACGTCGTCGCCCAGTGCGTGGCCGACCTCAACCTGGTGCTGAGCCCGTTCCTGCCGTTCGCCGCCAACGAGGTCGACAAGGCGCTCGGCGGCGCCGGCGAGGTCGCGCCGATGCCTCGCATCGAGGAGGTCGACGACCTCGACGGCGGGGCGCCGTACCCGATCATCACCGGTGAGTACTCCGGTGTCCCCGGGTGGGAGCGCCGGCAGATCGTGCCGGGCACGCCGGTCGGCAAGCCGACGCCGATCTTCACCAAGCTCGACCCGTCCGTGGTCGACGAGGAGCTCGCGCGGCTGGCAGAGTGAGCGCCCGTGCGGGAGGGTGAGCCGAGCCGGACGGCGTTCGGGGCGGCCGCGCTGCGCGCGGTGCACCAGGAGGTCGACGAGCCCCGCATCTTCACCGATCCGCTCGCCCGGCAGATCCTCGGCGAGGACCGGCTGCCCGACCGGGCGTGGAACCAGCCGCGCCTGCGGCTCTTCATCGCCGTGCGGCACCGCTTCGCCGAGGACTCACTCGCGGCAGCGGTGGCGCGCGGCACCCGCCAGGTGGTGGTGCTCGGCGCCGGCCTGGACACCTTCGCCTATCGCAACCCCTTCCCAGGGACGCGGGTCTTCGAGGTCGACCACCCGGCCACCGGCGCGTGGAAGCGCGAGCAGCTGGTCGAGGTCGGCATCGAGGTGCCGGACGAGGTCCGGTTCGTCGCGGTCGACTTCGAGCGGGACTCGCTGGCCGAGCGTCTCGTCGAGGCGGGGTTCGACGCCGCCCGGCCGGCGTTCTTCCTCTGGCTCGGGGTGGTGCCCTACCTGTCCGATGACGCGGTCCGGGCCACGCTGGCCGTGGTCGCGGCGGTTCCTGACGGGGAGGTCGTGCTCGACTACATGAAGGCGGTCGAGGACGCGCCTGCCGCGGCCCGGTCGGACCGGGCGACGCTGGAGGCGCACGTCGCGCAGGCGGGCGAACCGCTCGTGCCCGGCCGGGACCAGGAGCACGTGCACGCCCTGCTGAGGGACGCCGGCTTCGACGAGATCGAGGACATCGGGCGCCGGGAGATCCGGGCTCGCTACCTCGGGCTGCCACCCGGTGGGTCCGAGGGCGACGCGCACGTGGTGCGCGCCCGGGTCACCCGTCGCTGACCCGACCGCGCAGGGCCTTGGTCTGGCCCCGCTGCTTCTTCGCGTCGAGGCGGCGCTGCTGGGAGCCGCGCGTGGGCCGGGTCGGCCGGCGCGGCGGCGGCGGGGGCGCGAGCCCCTCGCGCAGCTGCGCGGCCAGCCGTTCGCGCGCGGCAGCGCGGTTGCGGGTCTGGGAGCGGTGCTCGCTCGCGACTACCCGGATCCGCGCGGTGGGGAGGCGGGCCAGCAGGCGCGCCCGTTGGGCGTCGCTGAGGGCGGCCGACGCCGCGACGTCGTACTCGAGCTCGACGCGGCTGTCGGTGGTGTTCACCGACTGACCGCCGGGGCCGGGCGAGCGGGTGAAGCGCTCGACGAGCTCGGCGGCCGGGACCACCAGGCCGTCGGGCAGCCCCGGACCGGGCGGGACGACGAGGTCGCGGCTCACCGCCGCCGCCACTCGATGGCGGGGCAGGTGTCCATCACCATGGGGACTCCCGCGGCCACGGTCCGGGCGAAGGCGGCCTCGTCGACCACGCCCAGCTGGAACCAGACCGCGCGAGCGCCGACGGCCACCGCCTGGTCGGCGAACTCGCCGGCGGCCTCCGAGCGCCGGAAGACGTCGACCACGTCGATCGGGAACGGGACGTCGGCGAGCGTGGCGTAGCCCTGCTCGCCGAGCACCGTCGGCGCCGACGGATGGACCGGGACGATCCGCTTGCCGCGCGACTGCAGCAGGGACGCGATGGAGTACGCCGTGCGGCCGGGGTTGCCCGACAGCCCGACCACTGCCCAGGTGTCGCAGTCGTCGAGCATCATCCGCACCCAATCCGGGTCCTGCCAGTCCGCCACGCCTCCAGCCTAGGACGGTGCTGAGAGGCTGAGGTTTTCCTCAATCTTCCGGGGTTCGACTTCGGGCCGCGAACCGAGGAGATAGCGTGCTCGATGTTGTTGCTACCTCCTGGTAGCACCGTTCGAGTTTGCTCGGGAGGGAGCACACTTCATGAATCTCCGCCGTATCTCCACCCGCGTCGCCGTCGCCGGCGTCTCGACCGCGATCGCCGCGGGCGGCCTGGTCGCCGCCACGGGCGTCGCGGCCAACGCCGAGACGGTCGTCAACACCTACACCTGCAGCAACGCCGCCGTCGGCATCACCAAGGACTTCGACCTCACCGTCGACGGTGCGATCCCGGTGCCGCAGTACTGGGCCGGCGCTGCCGTGCCCGGCGGCCTGCTGAACGTCACCGCCTCGGCCCCGGTCGACGCGGAGACGGCCGCTCTCCTCGCCGGCGCCGGCGTGACCGGCGCGAAGTCGGACGACTTCGCCTTCGACCTGGGTGGCGTGGAGGTCCCGGTCCCCGTGTCCGGCGACTTCACCTCCGGTGACGCAGGCACGAGCTGGTCCGCGGCGGGCTCCAACCTCGCCTTCGTCACCCCCCAGCCGGGCACCTACGACGCGCTGATGCCGGCCGCCTTCACGATGACGCTGATGCAGGGCGCCAACCCGTCGATCCCGCTCGACTGCGTCCTGAAGGAGGGCACCGACCCCGGGGCGATCACCTCGGGCTTCACGCTGCTGCAGCAGTCGTCGGCCATGACCGCGCCGAAGACGGCCGTCGCCAAGCTGGGCAAGCCGGCCAAGGTCACGGTCAACCTCAAGAGCACCTCGATGGGCAACTCGCTCAAGGGCGCGACGATCGTCGCCAAGGAGGGCAGCAAGAAGCTCACCTCCGGCAAGACCGACAAGCAGGGCAACGTCACGCTCAACCTCGGCAAGAAGCTGAAGCTCGGCAAGCACACCATCAAGTTCAGCTACGCCGGCACGCCGAGCATGAAGGCCAGCTCCGCCACGACCAAGCTCACCGTCAAGAAGTGACCTTCTAGGTCGTCGTACCACCTCGAACGCCCGGCCGGGTTCTGCTCCGGCCGGGCGTTCGCATGCCGCCGGGAGCGCCGGGTTACCGGCAAGTAGAATCCGGGTCCATGAGTGCCGACTTCCCGATGTTCGCCCTGTCCGAGGAGCACCGCGCGGTCCGTGAGGCGGTGCGTGACCTGTGTGATGCGAAGGTGGCGCCGTTCGCTGCGGACGTGGACGAGCACGCCCGTTACCCCGAGGAGGCGGCGGCGGCGTTGCTGGCGGCGGACTTCCACGCCCCGCACGTGCCGGAGGAGTACGGCGGTGCCGGCGCCGACGCGCTGGCGACGGTGATCGTCATCGAGGAGGTCGCCCGCGCCTGCGCGTCGTCGTCGTTGATCCCGGCGGTGAACAAGCTGGGGTCGCTGCCGGTGCAGCTGGCCGGGTCGGAGGACCTCAAGAAGAAGTACCTCGGTGCGCTGGCTCGAGGTGAGGGCGGGTTCTCCTACTGCCTGTCCGAGCCCGACGCGGGGTCGGACGCGGTGGGGATGAAGACCCGCGCGGTCCGCGACGGCGACACCTACGTGCTCAACGGCGTCAAGCGGTGGATCACCAATGCGGGCGTCTCGGAGTTCTACACGGTCATGGCCGTCACCGACCCCGACAAGCGGTCCAAGGGCATCTCGGCGTTCGTGGTGGAGAAGGGCGACGAGGGCGTGTCGTTCGGGGCGCCGGAGAAGAAGCTGGGCATCAAGGGGTCCCCGACCCGTGAGGTGTACCTGGACGACGTGCGGATCCCGGCGGACCGGATGATCGGTGCAGAGGGCACCGGGTTCGAGACCGCGATGCGGACCCTGGACCACACCCGGGTCACGATCGCCGCGCAGGCGGTCGGGATCGCGCAAGGGGCGCTGGACTACGCACTGGGTTACGCCGCGGAGCGCAAGCAGTTCGGGACGCCGATCAGCGACTTCCAGGGGCTGCAGTTCCTGCTGGCCGACATGGGGATGCGGGTCGAGGCGGCCCGGCAGATGACCTACGCCGCGGCGGGGAAGTCCGAGCGCGGTGATGCTGATCTGACGTTCTTCGGTGCGGCGGCGAAGTGCTTCGCCTCGGATGTGGCCATGGAGGTCACCACCGACGCGGTCCAGGTGCTGGGTGGCTACGGCTACACCCGGGACTACCCGGTCGAGCGGATGATGCGCGACGCCAAGATCACCCAGATCTACGAGGGCACCAACCAGGTCCAGCGGATCGTGATCGCCCGCCAGCTCCTCGCCGGCATCCAGTCCCAGCTCTGACCTCTCCACCGACCGCTGGGACGGGACCTTCGGCCGGTCCGGAGTCGCCTCGGTCGGCTGTACGGTCGCCCGATGGCGGACCCGGTGACGGACCCGGAGCGACGAGGGGTCGGTCTCGTGCTGCCGGCCGAGGCCCTCGTGCTCGGCCCGCGCGACGCGCTGGTCGTCCTCGGCCTGCGTGTCGTCCGGCGCGCGGCCCTGGTCCTCCTGCCGGTGGGGGTCGGGGTCGCGCTCGCCTCGGGCATCTCGGAGGACCGGCTGAGCACGCAGTTCGACACCGTGTCCGGCTGGTTGCAGTCGCTTCTCTCACCACTCTGGCTCCTGGCGATCGCCGTCCTGCTCCGCCTGGCCGTCGTGCCGGTCGCCTATCTCGCCGCGCTCGGTGCCGCCCTGCTCGGGCCGTGCCACGTCGAGGTGACGCCGGAGGGCAGGAGCCGATGGTCGGTCTTCGGCGACCGCTTCCGGGTCGCGGGCGGGCTCCGTGCCCTCCGGTGGACGGTGGCCGCACGCGACGTCGCGGTCGGCCTGGTCGGCGGCGTGGGGACGCTCCTGAAGCGCTCGGAGTGGCTCCTGGGGTGGGCGATCTGGCTGGCGTGGGCGCTGCTCGTCGTCGGCATCGCGGTCACCGGGGGCTGACCGGGCCGAAGGTTCCGCACCGTGGGTAGTCCGGCCCTGCCCGGTGGACGTCGCCCTGCCCGAGCCTGGCGGGATGGAGCGCGCCGTGCGCGCCGTCGTGGTCGCCTGCCTCGTGGCCTCGCTGCTGGCGCTGGCGGGCACAGCGCACGCGGACCCCGCCGACGCGGGCGCGGCCGAGCAGCAGCTCGCCGAGCGCTACGCACCCGTCGTACGTCCGGTCGCCCACCCCCAGGAGTGCGGCTCCGGCGAGCCCTGGTCGTGGTCGGCCTCGTGCGCCGGACCGCGTGGGGCTCCTCCGAGCCACTGCCGGCCCGGCAGTGGCGGACCACCGGGCACACCCTCGCCGATGCCTGGGACCTCTACCGCAGGCACCCGCTGCCCTTCCTCGGCATCGGCGGCAGGGTGGCGCTCATCAGCGCCGGGGCCAGCCTCGCCGCCCAGCTCGCCGCCGCCCCCTCCGGGGACGACCGGCGGCCACGCCGCCACCCAGACATCGCCCTGGGCCGCCTCCCCCTGGTCGCGGTGCTGCTGATGACGGTGTACTCGCAGGCCGCCACGGTCGCCTCCTTGGCCGAGCTCGACGCCGGACGCCGGGTCGGACCCCTCCGCGCCTACCGGCTCGCCCTGCGGCGTACCTGGCCGCTGCTCGGCGCCGGGCTCCTGTGGCTCGCCGCGGTCCTGCTCCCGCTGGTCGTCGTCGTGCTCGCCCCGCTCAGCCTGGTCGCGTTCGTCGCCTTCGTCCGCTACGTGCCCGCGGTGCAGATCGAGGGCGCGCGGGGGCTCGGCGCGCTGCGCCGCAGCGCACACCTGCTCCGCCACCAGGTCGTCAAGACCGTGCTCGTCCTGCTGCTCGCCGCCACCCTGATCGCCCTGGTGGGCGGCCTCCTCGGCAGCATCGTGATCCTGGTCGCCCAGGCGCCGTTCGTGGTCGTCAACCTGATCCCCGGGGTCGTGCAGGCCCTGCTGGCACCGTTCACCTCGCTGATGGTCGGGCTGATCTACTACGCGGGCCTGGCGCGGGACGACCGGGTGAACGAGCAGCCGGACGGGGCGGCAGCGCCGGGTGCGGAGGACCGGACCTCGATCGGTTGACCGGTGCGCCTATCGTCGCGGGCATGGGCGAGACGATCGAGGTCGAGGCCGCCGAGGGCGTCGCGGAGGCCTACCTGACCGGGGCGGCCGAGCGACCGGGCGTCCTGCTCTTCGTCGACGCGATCGGCCTGCGACCCCGGATCGAGGAGATGGCCGACCGGATCGCGTCCTGGGGGTACGTCGTCCTCGCGCCGCACGTGTTCTACCGCGACGGCCGCGCCGCGGACCTCGCCCCGACGGTCGACCTGCGTGAGCCCGGCGCTCGCGAGGAGTTCTTCGCATCCGGCGTCGCCGACCGGGTCGCCGCGCTCACCCCGGACCGGTCGGGCCCGGACTCCGACGCGTGGGTGCGGGCGTTGGAGGAGCACGCCGGCGCCGGGCCCATCGGCGTGACCGGCTACTGCATGGGCGCGCGGCTCGCCGTCCGCACCGGCGGGCGGTTCCCGGGCACGGTCGCGGCGGTGGGCGGCTTCCACGGCGGCCGGCTGGTGACCGAGGACCCCGACAGCCCGCACCTGGCGATCGCGTCCTCGACGGCCGAGCACGCCTTCGGCCACGCCGACCGGGACCGCTCGATGCCGCTGGAGCAGGTCGAGGCCCTGGAGGAGGCGCTGCGGCAGACCCGGCGGCGCTACCTCAACGAGGTCTACGAGGGCGCGCCCCACGGCTACACGATGGCGGACACCTCGATGTACGACGAGGCCGCCGCCGAGCGGCACTTCGCCGTGCTCCGAGGACTGCTCGCGCGCACCCTGTGACCCGACGCCGACCCGGCACATGCGAGGACGACGGGCGGGGTACCTGGCCGGCATGCCTCAGCAGCAGTGGAGCAAGAAGCGCGAGCGGCAGTACGAGCACATCAAGGAGGGCCTCGAGGAACGGGGCCGGGATGAGGACGTGGCCGAGGAGATCGCGGCCCGGACCGTCAACAAGGAGCGGGCCCGGAGCGGCGAGGCCGAGCAGCGCAGCCGCACCTCGACCGACGACATCTCCTCCTCGCGGCGCGGAGGACTCCGGTCGCACCGCGGCGCCGGTGGCCGCACCCGCGACCAGCTCTACGAGGAGGCCAAGCGCCAGAACATCAAGGGCCGCTCCTCGATGACCAAGGCCCAGCTCGAGGAAGCCGTGGGTCGCTGAGAGGCCTCGCACGCTCCGGCTCACAGGGGATCTCACACCCCCTTACGGGTGGTGCGCCGGTCTAGACCGCGCTGCCACCATCGAAAGACAGGTGAGTGAACCACCCTCGCCCCGACGGTCGTGAGGAGGTGGGGATGGAGGACCGACGCGAGACCACCCGGCTCCTCTTCGAGCAGGCACGGGGGACCGTCAACGGCGAACGGCGCGAGATCGAGTGCCGCATCGTCGAGATCAACATGACCGTCGCCACCGACTGCGCCCGGCGCTACCGCGGCCGCGGGGTGTCCACCGACGACCTCGACCAGGTCGCCTACCTCGGGCTGGTGAAGGCGGTCCGCGGCTTCGACCCCGCTCGCGGGCACGACTTCTTGTCCTTCGCCGTACCGACCATCCGCGGCGAGCTGCGCCGACACTTCCGCGACCAGGGCTGGGCCCTGCGCCCGCCCCGCTCCATCCAGGAGCTCCAGACCCAGATCCTGGCCGTCGAGGGCGAGCTGTCCCAGGAGCTCGGCCGCTCGCCCCGGCCCACCGACCTCGCGCGGCACCTCGGCGTCGACCTCGAGCAGGTGCTCGACGCCCTGGCTGCCAGCGGTTGCTTCAGCCCGGCCTCGCTCGACGCCCCCACGCCCGAGGGCGAGGAGGCGATCGGGGACCGGCTCGGCGCGATCGACGGCGCCTTCGAGGACGCCGACGCGCGGGTCACGCTGGCTGCGGTGATGCGCGGCCTGACCCCCCGCGAGCGCCGGATCCTCGAGCTGCGCTTCTTCGGCGGCTACACCCAGGCCGAGATCGGCGCCGACATCGGGGTCACCCAGATGCAGGTGTCCCGGTTGCTGAACCGGATCCTGGCGCGCCTGCGCTCCCGGATGTCGGATCCGGGGCCTAGCCTGTCGGCGTGACGCCGGAGGAGGTCGCCGCCGGGAGCGCGGCGGCGATGTGGTCGGACGACCGCGCCAGCCGGGCGCTGGGGATGTCGCTCGAGGCGGTCGGCCCCGGCACCGCCACCCTGCGCATGACGGTCCGCGACGACATGGTCAATGGCCACGACATCGGCCACGGCGGGCTGACCTTCACCCTGGCCGACTCGGCGTTCGCCTTCGCGTGCAACTCCTACAACCGGCGCACGGTGGCGGCCGGTGCCGAGATCCGGTTCCGCAGGCCCACCCGCGCCGGCGACCTCCTGGTCGCCACCGCGGTCGAGCGCGACCGCGACGGCCGCGACGGCACGTACGACGTCACGGTCACCTCGGGAGACGAGGTGGTCGCCGTCTTCGTCGGCCGGAGCCGCGAGATCGGCGGTGCGTTCTGGTGAGCGGCACGGACCCGGGCAGCGTCCCGGGGATCACCCGGGAGGAGCTCGAGGCGCTCCAGGTCGAGCGCCTGCGCGACACGCTGCGGACGGCGTACGAGTCGGTGCCCCACTACCGGCACGCCTTCGACGCGGCGGGTGTCCATCCCGACCAGCTGTCCACGCTCCAGGACCTCGCACGGTTCCCCTTCACCACCAAGGCCGACCTGCGGGAGAACTACCCCTACGGGATGTTCGCGGTGCCCCGGGAGCGGGTGGCCCGGGTGCATGCGAGCAGCGGCACCACCGGTCGCCCGACGGTCGTCGGCTACACGCAGGCCGACCTCGACACCTGGTCGGAGCTGATGGCACGGTCGATCCGCGCGGCCGGCGGCCGCCCGGGGGACGTCGTGCACGTCGCCTACGGCTACGGCCTGTTCACCGGCGGGCTCGGCGCGCACTACGGCGCCGAGCGGCTCGGCTGCACGGTGGTGCCGGTCAGCGGCGGCATGACCGAGCGCCAGGTCCAGCTGATCGTCGACTTCGGGCCGCGGGTCATCATGGTGACGCCGTCGTACTTCCTCGCGATCCTCGACGAGATGGACCGCCAGGGGGTCGACCCCCGCTCGACCGCGCTCGAGGTCGGCATCTTCGGTGCCGAGCCGTGGACCGACGAGATGAGGCGCGCCGTGGAGGCCCGCTCGGGCCTCCGGGCGGTCGACATCTACGGCCTCTCGGAGGTGATGGGGCCGGGTGTGTCGCAGGAGTCCGGGGAGACCCAGGACGGGCTGCACGTGTGGGAGGACCACTTCCTGCCCGAGGTCGTCGACCCGGTGACGCTCGAGCCGGTGCCAGACGGCGAACGCGGTGAGCTGGTGTTCACCTCGCTGACCAAGCAGGCGATGCCGGTCGTCCGCTACCGCACCCGCGACCTGACCCGGCTGCTCCCCGGGACGGCGTTCCCGGCCTTCCGGCGGATGGAGAAGGTCACTGGCCGCACCGACGACATGATGATCGTGCGCGGCGTCAACGTCTTCCCGAGCCAGGTCGAGGAGCAGATCCTCGCCGTGGACGGGCTCGCGCCGCACTACCTGTGCGTGCTCACCCGGCCGGGCAGCCTCGATGAGCTCACCGTGCAGGTCGAGGCCGCGAGCGAGACCTACGACGCCGCGCTCGCCGGCCCCCTGGGCGAGCGGCTGGCCGAGCGCATCAAGCAGCGGATCGGCGTCACCGCCGCGGTCGAGGTGGTGCCGCCGTACGCACTCGAGCGCTCACTGGGCAAGGCGAAGCGGATCTCCGACCTCCGTCGTGGCTGACGTCGAATCGAGAGTTCCGTCAGTTGAATCGAGAGTTCCGTCAGTTGAGTCGAGAGTTCTCGCCGTCGCAGTGGTCAGAAGTCTCGACTCGAGCGACGAAAGTCTCGACTCAACGGTCAGGAGATCTCGGGCAGGTCCGCCGCTGAGCCGGTGAACCGGGGCGCGCGCTTCTCGCGGAACGCTGCGACCCCCTCCTTGCCGTCCGCGATCGAGGTCCAGTACATCGCCAGCGAGTCCGACAGGTGCGCCTCGAGCGGGTCGGCGGCCGCGCTGTTGCGGTAGAGCAGCCGCTTGGCGAGCCCCAGCGCGACGGGGGAGCGGTCGACCACGAACGACCGGGCCAGGTCCTGGGCGGCGGTCAGCAGGTCCGCGGGCTCGTGGACGCTGCGGATCAGCCGCCCGGCCAGCGCTGCGTCGGCATCGAGGATCTCGGCGGAGTAGACCCACTCCAGCGCCTGCTGGATGCCCACGATGCGAGGAAGGAACCAGCTCGACGCGGCCTCCGGCACGATGCCGAGGCGGCCGAACACGAACCCGATCCGCGCCCTCGTGGACGCGAGCCGCAGGTCCATGGCCAGCGTCATCGTCGCGCCGATCCCGACGGCTGGGCCGTTGATCGCGGCGATCACCGGCTTCGGCAGGGCGTGGATCGCCAGGGTGACCTTGCCGCCGGTGTCGCGCACGCCGTCGTGGTACGGCGCCCGGTCGTACGCCGCCCGGAACTGCTGCGGCGTGGGGCGGAGGGTCTCGTCGAGCCCGAACACGTTGCCGTCCGCGGACAGGTCCATGCCGGCGCAGAAGGCGCGGCCGGCGCCCGTGACGACGACCGCGCGGACCTCGTCGCTCCACGCGTCCTCACGGAACACCTGCTCCAGCTCGCCGGCCATCGTGAGGTCGAACGCGTTGAGCTGGTCGGGCCGGTTCAGCGTGAGCGTGGCGACGCCGTCGCCGTCGACCCGCCAGTCGAGGGTCTCCCAGCCGGTGCTGCCGGCCGTCATCCGGTGGTGCTCTTCGGCAGTCCCGTCGGCGTGCAGAGCGCCTTCGGGATGTCGTCGGTCTTGTCCTGCTTGATGTAGTCGAACATCTGCTGGGAGCGGTCCGGGTCCCAGTGCACGGCGAGGTCGGAGATCGGCACCACGCAGCTGAGGCCGACGCGGGTCATGGCCATCGCCCACTTCGCCGCCTGGAACGGCCCGGTCCCCTCGCCGAAGGCGAAGAAGTCCGGCACCGCCATGTTCAGGCGCCAGTAGCGCACCGGGTTGACGAACGTCCACGGCGACATGACCTTGTCGCCGACCGCCGCCACCACCTCCCGCTGGTGCTTGACCCGGTCGATGTCGCCGATCCCCGACGTGTGCCGGGACCGGGCGTAGCCGAGCGCCGTGGTGCCGTCGACCTCCTGGCAGCCCTTCTCGATGTCGAGGTTGGCCAGCTTGTCCTTCATGGCGGTGGTCGGGCAGATCTCGATGCCGCCGACGGCGTCGACCACCCCGGCCAGCCCGCCGAGCCCGATCTCGACGTAGTCGTCGATCCTGATCCCGGTGTTCTGCTCGATCGTCCGCACCAGCAGCTTCGCGCCGCCGTCGGCGCCGCCGTCGGCGTACCCGTAGGCGTAGGCGGCGTTGATCTTGGTGGTGCCGTGCCCCGGGATGTCGACCAGCGAGTCGCGCGGGATCGACATCAGCAGGTTGGGGCCGCTCCCGGTGTGGAGCAGCATGATCGTGTCGGTGCGCTGGCCCGCGGCGTTGCCGGTGCCGAGCTGCTTGCGCTGCTCCGGGGTGAGCCCTGCACGCGAGTCGCTGCCGACCATGAGGTACGTCGTCCCGGGCTGGTCGTCCGGGCGCTTGCCGTTGGGCTCGAAGGCGACCTTGTCCACCTTCGTCCACGCGTAGATCGGGACGGCGACGAGGTAGACGACCCAGAGCAGCAGCAGGACCAGCACCAGGCTGATCCAGAACCTGGGGCCGCGCCGCCGCGTCGTCGGGACCCGGTCGGGGATCCTCGGCGGCGGGGCGGTCGGCGGTGGGCCGGGCGGCGTGGGGCGACCGGCCGGCGGCCCTCCGGCCTGCTGGGGTCGCCCGGCAGGCGGCGGGACCGGGGCACCCCCGGGTCGCGACACCGTGGGCATCACCCGGGTCTCGTCGGGGCGCGGCTCCGCGCCGGAGGCCGGCTTCTTGCCGTAGAGCCAGGTGAAGTCTGGAGCGTCGTCCCCGGACGCACCATCCTGCCGAGGACGGTCGGTCATGGCCCCGACGGTACCGTGCGGACCCGCGTCGGCCGTCGAGCCGTCGCGCTGACCGGCGGCGCCCGGCGCGTCGCGACGGCCTGTGACGGGTGTGACTGGTGATACTGGCGAGCAGCATCACCCTTCCCCGTTCCACCTCCCAGAGAGAGGCACTCGATGCCGCCCGTCTCTTCCCCCGGGTCGCTCGACAGCCCAGCGCAGCGCTCCGCCGCCGGTGAGCGCGCCGCGCGCGTGCGCTTCCGCCGGGCCATGTCCCTCATGCTGATGACCTTGCTCCTGCCCGGCTCGGCGCAGCTGCTCTACGGCAACAAGCGGGTCGGTCGGGTGGCGCTGCGGATCTGGGCGGCCCTGGTGGTCGGTGCGGTGCTGTCGGTGGTCATCGGGTTCTTCGCGCACGGCTTCCTCTTCTGGCTGACCTTCGACCCGGCTGCCCTGCTCTGGCTGCGGCTGCTCCTCATCGCGCTCGCGATCGGCTGGGCCTACCTCTTCATGGACGCCTGGCGCCTGGGTCAGCCGCTCACCCTCACCATGGGTCACCGGCGCGCGGCCGTGGGGGTCAACGGGGTGCTGTGCCTCTCGATCGCTGCGAGCCTGCTCTTCGGCGCTCACCTCGTCGGGGCCCAGCGGTCCCTCGTGCTCGCCATGTCCGGTGACGGCGGGGTGTCGGGCGCCCACGACGGTCGCTACAACGTGCTGCTGCTCGGCGGCGACTCCGGCGCCGGCCGCTGGGGCCTACGACCGGACTCGATGACGGTCGCGAGCATCGACGCCGAGACCGGCCGCACGGTGCTGATCTCGCTGCCGCGCAACATGCAGAACTTCCCGTTCGCGAAGGGCTCGGTGATGGCCGAGCAGTTCCCGGACGGCTTCGACGCCGACTACCTCAACGGCGTGAGCACCTGGGCCGGCGACAACACTGAGCTCTTCCCGGACTCCGACAACCCGGGTGTCGAGGCGACGGCCGAGGCGATCGAGGGGATCACCGGGCTCGACATCAACTACTGGGCGATGGTCAACCTCGAGGGGTTCAAGGACCTCGTCGACGCGGTCGGTGGGGTGACCCTCAACGTGCGGCAGCCGATCCCGGTGGGCGGCCTGGGCGACGACGTCACGGGCTACATCCAGCCCGGCGTCCGCAAGCTCAGCGGCTTCGAGACGCTGTGGTTCGCCCGGGCACGCGACGACTCCGACGACTACTCCCGGATGGCACGCCAGAAGTGCGTGATGAACGCGATGCTGCACCAGATCAGCCCGCAGACGGCGGTCACCAACTTCGCCAAGATCGCCTCGGCCGGCTCCGCGATGGTGTCGACCGACATCCCGGCGGGTGAGTTCGACGTGTTCGCCCAGCTCGCCCTCAAGGCGAAGAGCCAGCAGGTCTCGACGCTCTCGCTGGTGCCGCCGATGATCGACACCGCCCATCCCGACATCGCCCTGATCCACGCCAAGGTGGCCCAGGCGATCGACCGCGCCGAGGGCACCGCGCCCCCGCCGGCCAAGGCCAAGAAGCACAAGAACGCCACGGTCACCGGCGGCTCGCTCGGCTCGCTTGGCACCGGGTACGCCGCCAACGAGTCGGACGACCTCGACACGGCCTGCTGAGCGACGTCCCCCTAGGGTGGTCGCCGTGACCGACCAGCCCGTCTCGCCGTACGCCGGCGCGCGGGTGACCGCGGTGGTCGTCACCTTCAACCGGCTGGACCTGCTCCGTGGGCTCCTCGAGCGCCTCGAGTCGGTCCCCGGGCTGACCGAGGTGCTGGTCGTCGACAACGCGTCGACCGACGGCACGGGGGAGTGGCTCGCGGGCCTGGCGGACCGTGACCCGGCGGGGGACCGGGCGACCGTGCCGGTGCTCGGCCGGACCCTCGCCACCAACGGCGGCGGGGCGCAGGGCTTCCACGACGGTCTGTCCTGGGCGGTCGAGCGCGGCGCGGACCTGGTCTGGCTGATGGACGACGACGGCCTGCCGGAGCCCGACTGCCTGCGGCGGCTGCTGGCCGAGCCGGACCTGGACTTCTGGGGACCGCTGGTGGTCGACGAGGCGGACCCCGAGCGCCTGGTCTTCCCGATCCGGCTGCCGGGTGGAACCCGCGTCGTCCACCGGCTGTCCGAGGTGCGCGCCGCCGCTGTCGGGGACCGGATCGAGGGCATCGTGATCCCGTTCAACGGCGTGCTGGTCACCCGCGAGCTCGTCGAGCGCATCGGGCTCCCGCGGTCCGAGTACTTCATCTGGGGCGACGACCACGAGTACCGACTGCGTGCGGAGGCCGCCGGCGCCCGGATCGCCACCGTCGCGACCGCACAGGTCCGGCATCCGGCGGTCGGCAGCCTCGGCACCCCGATGATGTTCGGCCGCACGACGTACAACCACAGCCCCAGCGACCTGAAGCACTACTGCATGGCGCGCAACAACCTGCTCAACCTGCGCGAGTACAAGGGGTGGCCGCACGCGCTGGCGTTCGTCGCGAAGACGCTCTGGTTCTATGGGTTCACGCGGCCGAGCGCGCACCGGCTCGCCATGAGCCTGCGGGCGATGGCCGACGGGCTGCGTGGCGACTTCACCGGACACCGGAGGTACCTCTCGGTCACCCCGTCCATGGAGAAGCCGTGAGCGCCGAGACCGTCGCGGTGGTCGTGGTGACCTTCAACCGGGCCGAGCTGCTCGAGCGGATGCTGGTGGGGCTCGCGGCGCTGGAGCGGCGGCCCGACGCCGTGCTCGTCGTCGACAACGCCAGCACCGACGACACGCCCCGCGTGCTGGCCGAGGCGACGAACCCGGGCCTGCACGTCCTCCGTCCCGCGGAGAACCTCGGTGGCGCGGGCGGCTTCCACCTGGGGGTGAGGACCGCCCACGAGCGCGGCTTCGACCGGATCTGGTTGATGGACGACGACGTCGTCCCGGCTCCCGACTGCCTCACGGTGCTGATGGCCCAGGACGAGGCCTGCCTGATGGCCGTGCGCGAGGACACCACCGGCGCCCTGGTCGAGAAGGCGGCCGTCCGGTTCGACCTGCGGAACCCGCTGGCGATCCGGCCCAAGACGGCCATGGTGGAGACGGAGTTCGGTCACCGTCATCGGATGCCGCACCGCGTCGAGCTGCACAACGTGGCGTTCGAGGGCTTCATGGTGCGGCGCGAGGTGGTCGACGCGATCGGACTGCCCGACCCGTCGTTCTTCATCTTCTACGACGACGTCGACTACGCGCTGCGTGCCCGGCGCGCCGGCTACCGGATCTGGGCGGTGCGGGACGCCGTCCTGGTCCGCCAGCTCGACTTCGACCAGCAGCACGACCTGGGCGGTTGGAAGGGCTACTACATGTACCGCAACCTCTTCGTGGTGCACCTGCGCTACGGCGAGAACGCGCTGGTCCGGGCGAAGCCCTGGCTGATCACCGCGATGGTGGTGGCCCTCAGCCCGGTGCGCGGTGGCCTCGCCGAGGCCCGCAACGTGATCCGTGCCATGCGTGACGCGCGGGGGATGCGGGCCGGCCCCGCCCGATCCGTAGACTGACCCACCGCGCCAACCCCGAGGAGCTACCGCTTGTCCACCCCGTCCCCCGGTCCTGTCCAGCTGGTCGTCGTCGGCTCCGGCTTCTTCGGCCTCACGATCGCCGAGCGCTGCGCCAACGAGCTCGGCCTCCGGGTGCTGGTGCTCGAGCGCCGGCACCACCTCGGTGGGAACGCCTACTCCGAGCGCGAGCCCGAGACCGGCATCGAGGTGCACAAGTACGGCGCCCACCTGTTCCACACCTCCAACGAGAAGGTCTGGGAGTACGTCAACCGCTTCACGTCGTTCACCGACTACAAGCACCGTGTCTTCGGCAAGTACCAGGGCCAGGTCTACTCGCTGCCCATGAACCTGGGGTTGATCAACCAGTTCTTCGGCAAGAGCCACACTCCCGACGAGGCGCGCGCCCTGATCGCCGAGCAGGCGAGCGAGATCCGGACCGAGGACGCCACGAACCTCGAGGAGAAGGCGATCAGCCTGATCGGTCGCCCCCTCTACGAGGCCTTCATCAAGGGCTACACCGCCAAGCAGTGGCAGACCGACCCGACGCAACTGAGCGCGGACATCATCACCCGGCTGCCGGTCCGCTACACGTTCGACAACCGCTGGTTCAACGACACCCACGAGGGCCTGCCCACCGACGGCTACACCGCCTGGCTGGAGCGGATGGCCGACCACCCGAACATCGAGGTGCGGCTCGAGACCGACTTCTTCGACGTCGTCGACGAGTTCAAGGGCAAGGTCCCGATCGTCTACACCGGTCCGGTCGACGAGTACTTCGGCAACTCCGAAGGCCGGCTGTCGTGGCGGACCGTCGACCTCGAGGCGTCGGTCGAGGACGTCGACGACTTCCAGGGGACCGGGGTCGTGAACTACAACGACCAGGACGTGCCGTTCACCCGCATCATCGAGTTCCAGCACTTCCACCCCGAGCGCACGCACCTGCCGGGCAAGACCGTCATCGTCCACGAGTACTCCCGGTTCGCCGAGGACGACGACGAGCCGTACTACCCGGTCAACACCGCCGAGGACCGCGAGAAGCTGCTGCGCTACCGCGAGCTGGCGAAGAAGGAGCCGATGGTGCTCTTCGGCGGTCGACTCGGGACCTACCAGTACCTCGACATGCACATGGCCATCGGGTCGGCGCTCTCCATGTTCGAGAACAAGCTCCGGCCGTACTTCGAGGACGACTCCAGCCTCGACAGCGGGCTCTAGCCGGGCCGGCGGACCCGGGCCCTCGAGCCCGGGGCCGTCACGGCAGCGGCTCGGTGATCGTGGCGCGAGCCACGACAGCGGGGTGGTCGGTGGTCCGCTGGACCAGGCCGTCCTGGTAGCGGACGTAGTCCGAGAACTCGATGTCGGTCGTGCCGAAGATCCAGTCGATGCCCGCGCCGGGCGGGGGCGAGCAGGCGCCGCCCACGCTCCCGCCGTTGGCGGCGCCGATGTCACCACCGCCGGTCACCATGCAGAAGGCCTCGCCGCGCTCGTTGAAGTCACCGAGCAGCAGGACCGGGTTCCCGTTGTCCGCGAGCGACCGCACCGCGGCGATCTCGCGCCGCGTCGCCTCGGCCCGCGAGGCGGCGTTGTTGCCGCGCCGCGCGTTGCTGGTCGGGTTGTGGATGCTGATGAAGGAGATCTCGCGACCGGTCTCGCGGTGCCGGAGCGTGACCCACGGCATCGGCGCCGGGTTACCATGGAAGTAGGGGATGGTGCCGGTCCCGCCCGCGACGTACTCCCAGACGTCGGTGCGGTAGGCGATCGAGTCGTGGCCGCGCTCGCTGCCCGTGAACACGTCCCACGCGGGGGCGATCCGCTGGAAATAGGCCCGCTGGGGGACCTCGAACTCCTGGAGACCGACCACGTCCACCTGCTGGCCGGCCAGGATGCTGACCAGCCCGCGCGTGCGTGTGGCGCTCGGCGCGAAGCGCGGCTTGTTGCCGCCGGGCCGGGTGTGCGAGTCACCCAGGGCGTTGATGGAGGCCACCCGGAAGGTGGTCGTGGGGGCGAGCTCCTGCCTCTTCTTCCGCTGCCGCTCGCGCTTGGCCTTCTGCTCGGCCTCCTCGGCCAGTGCGGTGAGCCCCGGGTGCGGGTGCTTCTCCGACGTGTCGGGATCGCGGTGGAGCGCCGGAGGTGCGGCGACGATGTCCTGGACGGCGGGCGCCCGGTCGAGCGCCGCGGGCGCCGTGCCCGTCTCGACCCACCCCTGGGCGGCGGCCACGGCGACGCCGCCGGTCAGCAGAAGCGCCACGGCGAGGGCGCCGACCGGCCGCCACGGGAGGCCGCGGCGGCGCTGGAGACGCCGCCGGCCGGGCAGCCGGTGCTGACTCATGGCCGGGGCCACCTCCAAGGCACTGCTCGCGCGGGCTCCGATCGACCGCGGCAGGGTTTCGACGAGTGCGGCAAGGATACCCAGGCCCCGCCATCCCTACGCCTGGGGCCGTACCACCCGGCGGGCGGTTGCGGCACGGCTGGCGCGACCCGCCGTCCGGTCTCGCCGAAGCGGGGGAGAGAGGAGGTGACAGGTACCCTGGGGACTGCCACCAACCCCGTCGTCCACGAGGTCTCATGCGCAAGCTGTCCGCGTTCGCGGTGTTCACCCTGTCCCTGATGCTGGTCGCCGTGGCGGCCTCGAGCACGACCTCCTCCGCAGCCCCGGGCGCGGTGTCGAGCGTTGCCTCGAGCAGGGCGCCCGCGGCCCCGCCGGTGGCGGGGACGGCGGTGTTCAACACTCCCCGGCCGTTCTCCAAGACCTACGCCGGCAACTTCGCCATCGTGAGTCGGGTCGACCGCGCCATCAACGGGGTGCCGAAGCACAAGCGGACGAGCAAGAAGCCGCAGCCGGTCATCCACATCACCACGTTCCTCATGGACCACACGCGTTCGGTCACGGACCTGATCAAGGCCTGTCACCGCGGGGTGGCCGTCCGCGTGATCATCGACCAGGACATCAACAACCACAACTCGCGCCGGCTGATCTCCGCCCTGAACGGCGACAACGTCCGGGACCACAACCACGACGGGAAGCCCGACCGCAAGGCCAAGCGCGGGCCGTGCAACACCCCGTTGCGCCACCACGGCGGCGGCGGCCACCGGACCGCGCCCGGCAACGTGCTCATGACCAAGCGGCAGACGGCCCGCAGCGTCGACGCCCGGCTGGGCGACTCGATCACCTGGGGCAAGGACGGCAGCTACGTCAAGCGGTGCACCCCCAGCTGCCGGTCCGGCCAGGGCAACATGCACATGAAGATCTACCTCTTCTCCCAGACCGGGGGAGCGCACGACGTCGTGATGGTCAGCTCCTCGAACATCAACCGCGGTGGGGCCAAGCTCGGCTGGAACGACATGTACATCATGCGTGGCCGGAAGGAGAGCTACGACAAGTACGTGCAGCAGCACCTGGCGATGACCTACGGCAAGCCGGCGCCCAGCAAGGGCATCCACTTCACCGACGGGCCCTACACGACGCGGTTCTTCCCGATCAAGGGAGCGG
>JACJWV010000001.1 GCA_020636915.1 Nocardioides sp. | reverse complement strand
CACCGCCCAGCGCCAGCAGCAGGACGAGCGCGACCCCCAGGCGTGTCGCGAGCGACGTCGTCCGGGCCGCCGCCGGCTCAGTGTTCCGCAACGAGCTGGTATCCAAGCCCGCGGAGCGTGCGGATCTGCACCCGGCTACCTTCCAGCTTGCGCCGCAGCCGCGCCACGTGGATCTCCACCGTGTTGATCCCGACCTCCTCCTCGTTGAAGGAGAACATGCGATCGAAGATCCGTTCCTTGGGGATCACGCGGCCGCGGTTCGCCAGCATGATCTCGAGCAGGCTGAATTCACGCCGGGTCAGTGACACCGGCGACCCGCCGATGTCGAGGGAGCGGCCTGCCGGGTCGAAGACGAGGTCGCCAAACTCGACGACCCCGGCGCGCTCCGACCCCGCGCGCCGCGCGAGCGCGCGGACACGGGCGTGGATCTCCCTGAGATCGAAGGGCTTCACGACGTAGTCGTCGGCGCCGCCGTCGAGTGCGGCAACCCGGTCGCCGACATCGGCGCGCGCCGTCAGCACCAGCACGGGCGTCTGCTTGCGCGCCGACCGGAGCGCCTTCAGCACGTCTGTGCCGCTGCCGTCCGGCAGCATGATGTCGAGGATCACGACGTCGTATTCCTGCACGCAGATCGTCTCGGCCGCCGCGTCGACGGTGCTCACGTGATCGACGGCGTCACCGCGCCGCGCAAAGCTCGCGACGATCGCTTCCGCAACATCCTCGGTGTCCTCGACGAGGAGAAGGCGCATCCTACCCGACCCCCGAGCTGTCCCGCTCGGCCCATGTTCCTCCACCATACGCCCGACCGAGCTTGCCTGTCGAGGCGACAGGTTGATGACAGCTTGGTCGGCTAGGCATCTACGGTCCGGGGCGGCGTGCGCTGCGGAACAACAAGAGCATGCGGAGGATTCCATTGCTGAAATCGAAGATTCTTCGGATCGCCCTGGCGGGCACCGCCCTCACCGCGCTGGCTTTCGGTGCGCAGGCCCAGGAATTCGCGCCGGAACAGACCGAATGCATCGCGCCCGCCAACCCGGGCGGCGGCTGGGACTTCACCTGCCGGCAGGTCGGGAAGACCATGCAGGATCTCGGCCTCGTGCCCGGCACGATGCAGGTCACCAACATTGCCGGCGGCGGCGGCGGCGTGGCCTATGCGGAGGTGGTCAACAAGCGCGCCGAGGACAATGATCTGATCGTCGCCGCCTCGACCTCGACGGCGACGCGCCTCGCCCAGGGCGCCTATCCCGGCAATTCGATGGACGATGTGCGCTGGCTCGGCTCGGTGGGCACCGATTACGGAATCATCGCGGTCGCCGCCGACAGCCCGATCAACACGCTGCCGGAACTCATGGAGCAGGCGAAGTCCGACCCCGCGAGCGTGTCGTTCGCAGGAGGCTCCGCCGTCGGTGGCTGGGATCACCTGAAAGTGCTGATCGCCGCCGACGCGGCCGGCATCGAGGACGCGCGGGCGGTCAAGTATGTGGCCTTCGACGGCGGCGGCGAGGCGGTCACCC